>NZ_JAWLKY010000003.1:0-758301 GCF_039655965.1 Chitinophaga sp. YIM B06452
CCTGTATTACGCCAACAAAGGCGAGCTGGAACCGGTGAACAGGTGCAAGGACGGTGTACCCTGCAGCGAAGAAGAATATAGGGCCAACAGGCGTTCGGAACTGAAAGTGAAATGGTAAGATACCGACTGATCATAAAAGACATTACTATTGGACAGGTTATGTTGACCATAACCGGAATCTAAGTACCTGCCAGTCATGGCCGGTGAACCTGAACAATACGTATACCTCAACTTTGGCAAATGTGCATATGCTAGAAGCCGGAATTTTTTCCGGCTTTTGTTTTTGAGTCATATTGGCCCGTTATAAGCAGCATTAAGGTAAATTTGAGTATCAAAAACCCTGCTTATGCATTCTCCCGGTTTTGATTTTCAGCATTCCCTCAACCAGGTTCCTGTCCTGGAAAATTTCAACGCATTTACAACGAATACGATGCTGCAGCATGCGTTGAACGCCTATGGCGGGGGGTGGACGAACGAACGCGCTGTTGCATTCGGGGCGCTGATGGGAAGCCACGGGATGCAGGAAGCAGGCCATCTTGCCAACCGGAATACGCCCATGCTTAAAACACACGACCGCTTCGGCAACCGGCTGGACGTGGTGGAATATCATCCCGCTTACCACCGGATGATGGAAGCAGCCATACGCGGGCAGGTGCATTCCATCGCCTGGACTTCCCCTCAAAAAGGGCGTTACCTCGCACACAGCGTATTATCCTACCTCAAGCAGCAAATAGACGAGGGCAGCAGTTGCCCGCTCACCATGACCTTCGCCGTGGTGCCTTCGCTGGAGATTGCGCCGGGTATAGCGCGGGAATGGCTGCCGTTGGTGCTCTCCAACGAATACGATGAAAGGCATATACCTTATTTCAACAAAAAAGGCGTTACGTTCGGCATGGCCATGACCGAACCGCAGGGTGGTAGCGACGTGCGGGCCAATCTTACTTTCGCCAAACCTGCCGGCAGCGGCGTGTATAAGATCACCGGGCGGAAATGGTTCTGTAGCGCGCCCATGAGCGATGCGTTCCTTGTGCTGGCGCAAACGGAAAAGGGGCTGGGCTGTTTCCTTGTTCCGCGATTCACGCCGGAGGGAGAAAAGAACAGGCTTTATTTCCAACGGCTGAAAGATAAGCTGGGCAATCGTTCCAATGCATCCGGCGAAGTAGAGTTCCACGAAGCATGGGGAAAGATCATCGGGGAAGAGGGAAGGGGCATTCCCAATATCATGGAAATGGTGCGGCATACGAGGCTGGATTGTGCGATCGGTTCCGCGGCCACCATGCACCGGGCTGTGGCTGAAGCGATCCACCATTGCCATTACCGCAGCGCGTTTGGGAAACGGTTGATAGACCAACCTTTGATGAAGAATGTGCTGGCGGACCTGGGCCTTGAATGCGAAGCGGCCACTACGCTGGCGATGCGGCTGGCCAAAGGTTTCGACGATGCGCCGGATGATGAGGAAGCCATGCATTTTACCCGCATTGCTACCGCCGTTGGAAAATTCTGGAACACCAAACGCGCGGTGCTTGCCGTGGGTGAAGCGCTGGAATGCATTGGCGGCAACGGTTACGTGGAAGAATTCATCATGCCCAGGCTCTACCGCGATGTGCCGGTCAATTCCATATGGGAAGGCTCAGGCAACGTGCAGGCGCTGGACGTGCTGCGCGCCATGCACAAAGAGCCGCGCAGCATGGAAGCGCTGATGAATTATTTCAGCTCCGCCCGCGGCCTCGACGCTGGTCTTGACTCACACCTCGGCAGCCTGCAGCAGTTATTATCCAATACCAGCGACTACGAATTCAAAGCAAGGATCATCGTGGAGAAAATGGCCCTGGCCATGCAAGCCATAGAACTGATCCGCATAGCGCCGCCCGCAGTTGCACAGCTGTTCTGCAAAGCAAGGCTTGCCGGCACAAGGAACCTCACCTGGGGCGCATTGGAAAATACCACAGCGCTGGATGAAGTGATCGCACGCACGTACCAGGCTGCGGAGAAATGAGCGGCTTTTGTTTTTACGGTGCATTTGTTATTTTTAGATGTACAAACACAGACCCGGATCCATGCGCTCAATCACTATATTTATCTTCTTCTTAACCTGCCTCACTACAACAGCTGCCGCGAACGCCGTACCGAAACAAGGCATGCAATTCTTTGAAGGTTCCTGGCAGGAATTGCTGGACGCCGCCAAAAAGCAGGGAAAGCTCATTTTCGTGGATGTATATACTGACTGGTGCCCGCCCTGCAAACAAATGGACAAGGAGATATTCCCTTTAAAAGAAGTAGGCGATACTTACAACAGCATGTTCCTCAACTACCGCCTGGATGCTGAAAAAGGCGAAGGCGTGGCCATTGCGGGGAAGTATTCCGTAAAGGCTTATCCCACCTATCTCTACCTTAATGCGGAAGGCACGCTGCTGCATCGTGCGGTTGGCTTTCAGCCGGTGGCTTCACTTACGGCGCATGCGGCCAGCGCCATGTCTGCCGGCGCAGGAGGGAGCAGCATCGCGTCTCTGGAGAAGGAATTTAAGGAGGGGAAACGCGATCCCGTTTTCCTGCGAGGTTATCTCAAACGCCTGGCAGAACTGGAGCTGGACAATACAACCGTACTGAACGCTTACGTGGAAGCAATGCCCGCAGCAAAACTTGCTTCACCGGAAGAGCTGGCATACCTGGGCGAAAATATTTCCGGCATTCGTTCAAACGCGTTAGTATTTCTGATGGATCATTACAATTCGCTGCCTGCTGAACAGAAAAAGAAAACAGCAGCAAGCCTCTATTCCAAAACGCTTTACAATGCCGCCGGCATGGCCTGGAAAGAAGGGCGGCCGCTGGAACTGAAACAGGTCATCACTTACATGGAAATGCTGGAACCTGTGCTTTCCGTTCCGCAGCATGCAGGCATCAATAAGTCGAAGATGCTGTATTACGGGATGGTGAAAGACCTGGCGAAACTGAAAGAAACAGGTTACCGCATGGTGGGCCGTACAATGGATATTCCGATGGATTCGATCCGCCGCGAAGATGAAAGGCTATACCAGCAGATCATGCAGCCATTTCTGACCGGTAAGCAGGACAGTACGAAGGTGCCGGGTTTCCAGGAGGAAAAACAATTCATCATCAACCAGTATTCCCGTAAGCTCAGCACCGTGCTGTATGAAACCGCCACCGCATTTGCCGTTTCCCTTGATGCAGGAGATACTGCGCTGGCAGACGCATTGCTATGGGCAGAGCGCGTAAAGCTGCTCATGCCGCCGGCCCCGGCTATCGACAGCCTGGTGAATAAGCTGAGGATAACCGCCCCTCCCAAAAATTAGCGGTAACAGCCGAATTCCGTTTCGAGGGAAGACAGGTCGCACTCCAGCGCCCGCCGGTCCCACTGGCTGGTATTTGCCGCCGCTTCGTAGGTGGATTGCAGGAAGTCCAGCAAAGTTTCTTCAGGATTGGCTGATCGCTGCACTACATCATACGGCAGCAGGAATTCTCCCATGTCATTACTGTAAAAAGCCCCTTCGGGCCGAACCTGCTGCGTGCCGAACGATGGCGCGGCAGGATAGGCGTAGGAATAAAAAGCCGCATGCGGGTATTGGTCATTACCGGGCCAAAAGCCGCAGGAGCTCACTTCTTTCGAATAGGCTTCCTGCATCACTTTAGCTGGCATATTCGGTGCTGAACCCTGGTGTGGTGGCGCATCCCGGCCTGAGAAGCGTGTTACGGCCAGGTCGAAGGCGCCCCAGAAAAAATGCACGGGACTGCACTTGCCGGTAAAACGGGTACGAAAGCGGGTGAACACATTATGCACCTGCACCAGCGCCTGCCAGAAAGTTTCCATTTGCACGGCGTCATATGTTTTGTGCTGGTGGTCCTCGGCAAAGGGGATCGCGTTTTCCAGTTCGCTGGGAACGCCGTAGATGCTCACGTCTATGTCCAGCGCAGCGATTTTTTCAAACAGTTCACGGTGAAAATCTGCTACTGACATTGGCCGTAGCTCCATCGTCTCCTGCCAGCCCACGCTGGTGGAGATCAGCAGCCGGTGTTGCACAAAATCAAAATCGATCTGGAAAATGCCGTCACGGTAGGGCATGCTGCCGGTGCTGAGGCCGTGGGGGCTTACGTACAGCGTTACATGCCAGGAGTGGTTCAGCCAGGGCATTGTCCGCAGCCTGATCTTTCCCACGATCTGCGTCCAGAGGTGAACGGTGGCGAGGGTGTCTTTCCACGCCATATAATCCAGTACGGGCCATTTGTGTTGCATAGCGGTGGTTTGAGTACTATTACTAACAAATGAGGCCGTTATAAGTTGAAAAAGGTTGCAAACCAAACGGTCTGCAACCTTTTTATCATAGGGTTGGCATTTGAATTATTTCAATTTCTCCTCCACCGCTTTATACAGCGCTTCACCTCTCAGTCCTCGGCCGATCACTTTGCCGTCCGCATCCAGCAGGAAATTGTCCGGCACGGCGTTTACGCCGAATTGTTTCGCTACCGGCTCGTCCCATTTTTTGAGCCCGGAAACGTGGTACCAGGGCATGCCGTCTTTGATGATGGCGGCTTTCCAGCGGTCGGCGTTATCGTCAAGGGAAACGCTGATGATGTTGAAGCCTTTGTCGTGAAAGGCGTTGAAGGCTTTTACCACGTTAGGGTTTTCCGCGCGGCAGGGGCCGCACCAGCTGGCCCAGAAGTCTACCAGCGTCAGTTTGCTGTTGCGCAGCATGTCTTTCAGCTGTAATTCGTTCCGCGCCGTGTCGTACGATACGAAGTTCTGCATCTTTACGCCGGAAGCCGTCAGCTTGGCGGTTTCCAACCTTGCGGCGAATTCTTTGCCGGCTTTGAGATTTTTGAGGGAAGGGCCCAGCTGTTCGAACAGCGGGGCGAATTTTTCGTAAGTGACCTTTGCGCCTGCGATCTTCAGGAGTGTTTCCAGCGCAATGTAAGAATTGGGATGCTGGCGGATGAATGCGATGTGTTCCGCTTCCAGTTTTTTGGTGAGGCTGTCGTACTCCGCATTCAGCGCCTGCATGGCGGGTGATTTAGACTTGCGTTCTGCTTCGGGCATGCTGAATGCTTTCATCCGCAAGGCTACGAGGCCCGTGAATGTTTCGCCGGTTTGCTTTTTCAGTTCAAGGGCTTCGGCGTTCAGTTGTCCGCCTTCGATGGTGGCGTTTTTCAGTGAATCTTTGGAAATTACGAATATGGTGCGCGGTTCCAGGTAAAGACTGATGTTATCTCTCGATGCGCCGGGTTTGTCATTCCTGTCGAGCCTTATCGCTACTGAGCGTGGTTCCTGGAAGGTGCCGGTGAATTTAAATCGCCCGTTTTCCGCCACGCCTCTTTCCTGTACAAATGACCCGCCTTCCGAATATACCAGCATGATGGAGTCTGTTCCTTTCCATCCGTCAATCTTTCCTTCTATCGTGTATTGCTGTGCAAATGTGGTGGCCGGCAGCAGGCAGGCCGCCCATAATAATTTTCTCATGTTATAGTTGGTTAATAGCCGTCATTCTGGCTGAGGTTAGGATTCAATTCTCTTTCGCCGGCGGGAACAGGATAAAGCACGTCGTCCTTTTCCCAGCCGGGTTTGTTTACGCCGAATATTTTAGTAGTGTTACCGGTGCGGATCACATCCATCCAGCGGTGGCCGAATTCCCCGAAAAATTCGACAAAACGTTCGTGCAGGATGGTGTCCAGCAATGCTGTTTTGCTGATAGAGGGATTGGTGTTGGCAATCAGCGGCAGGCCTGCGCGGTGGCGTATTACATCAAGGTCGGCGATGGCGCCGGAGAGGTTGTCGCGCTGTGTTCTTGCTTCGGCCCTGATGAGGTATTGTTCGGCTGCGCGTAGTACGGCAGTGCCTTCTTTCCTGGTGCTGCCTGTGCCGCTGAATATTTTGTATTTGTTTGCGCTGGGCTTACCGTCAGCGTTTTCCCTGACCCATTTTACACGCCGCTGATCGCCGGGCTCGAATGCCGCCAGTAAGTATGGGCTGAGCCTGTAAGGCAAGCTGGTGATATTATGTACCTGCGAACCTTCTGTTGTATAATTGTTAGTGCCTGCGGGTGAAAAGTAAAAGATCGGTTCGGGTGAAGTAGTAAGGAACATGCCATCGAGCGTGTCCAGCGTATACAGGTTGGAACTTATCACATCTGTTGCAAGTGCTTCAGCATCGGCCCAGTTTTTCCGGTACAGCTGCACCCTTGCCAGCAGTGCGGCGGAAGAATAGCGGCTGGCGCGGGAACGGGCGCCTTTGGTGGTGAAATCTGTGCCCGTATTGGTTATTGCGTAACGCAGGTCTTCTTCTATCAGCTGCCAGAGTTTGCCGGTATCTGCCCGGGGCAGCAGGGCGTTTACCCGGTAGTCGGACGTAGTGGCCAGCGGAGCAGGGCCATACAGGTTTACGAGATAGAAGTAGCTTAATGCACGGATGAACTTCGCTTCGCCGATGAACTGCACTTTTTTATCGGCCGTTACGCCTTTGGATTTTTCCAGGTTTTCGATCGCGGCGTTGGCCTGGTAGATATAGTAATAAAAAGCGCCCCACAACGCTCCGCCAACAGGGCTGGTGGCCGGCGTCAGGTTATTTTGCTGGAAAGCCTCCTGGTCTGCGTTGTAAGAGATTTTGATCAGCTCGTCGGCACTGAGGCCTGCATTGCCGCTCAGGGTACCGCTGAAAGGGCCGGGGCCGAAGCCGTTTTGAGTGGAAGCATAAATGCCGCGGATGGCAGAGCCGGCCTTTTCATTGTCGGCAAATGTCGCTTCGGTGCTCAGCTGGCTGATGGGAAGCGGCACGTCCACAAATTTGTCGCATCCGGCCAGCAGGAGCAACGTTATTCCACAATATATGATCGGTTTCATGTGTTGACTCGTTGATTCGTTATTAAAAATTAAGCTGTAAACCCGCGGTTACGGTTCTCAGGGGCGGAAGCCTGCTCAGGAATACGGTTTCCGGGTCAGCACCGACGTAAGAAGAAAAAGTCAGCAGGTTTTGCGCCTGCATGTATACCTGCACGCTCGACATTTTTATTTTTCTCGCAATGGCGGAGGAGAGGGTGTACGAGAGGTTTACATTTTTCAGTCTCAGGAACGAAGCATCGGAATATTTAGCATCAGAGAAATACGCCGCATAGTTGCCGGACAATGATGTGGAGGCGGAACCGCGGGTAGTGTACTTCTGCAGTTCCTTCACGTCTCCGGGCTGGCGCCAGGGATCTTTGGCGAGGTAAGGTACGTTCATAAGACCGCCAACCGGCGTAGGTGTAAAGCCGCCGAGCGTTGCGTTCAGCCAGTTCTGGTTTTTCTGCCGGTTAAACTGCAACAGGAAGTCCAGCTGGAATTGCCGGTAGCGGATGGTGTTGCTCAGGCCGCCGTAGAATTGCGGATCGGTATCGAAGAGGAACTGGAAATCGTTGGTGGAAAAAGTGCCATTCTTATCGAAATCTTCCACTGTAAACAGGCCCGTTTGCGGGTCTACGCCCAGCGATCTTGCCGCCCGTACAATATTCAGCGACCGGCCGATTTGAAGAGCATTAGCATAGGCGCTTTGCTCCAGGTCAGGGAAACGCAACAGTTTGTTGCTGGGCAGCGTGAAGTTGAAGTTGCTGCTCCATTCGAAATTTTTCTTTTTGATATTGGTAGAAGTAAAAGAAAATTCCCATCCTTTGTTCTCTACCAATACACCGGCCAGGTTGGCGGTAATGGTAGTGAAGCCGGTGGTGTACGGCAGTGGGTAATTCACCAATGGATCACTCGAAAGATTGCGGTACCAGGCCACGGTAAGCAGCAAGCGGTCGTCTTTCAGCCCCAGTTCCAGCCCGATCTCTGCTTTTTTATTTTTCTCCCAGTGCAGGTCAGGTTTAAAAAGCTGGCTGGGCACAAGAGCAGTAGAGTCGTTGTAGGTGGGGGTAAAAACGTTGGAGGTATAAGCATCCAGGTATTTATACTCACCGATCTTGTCGTTGCCGGTAACACCATAGCTGGCGCGAAGCTTGCCGTAACTAACGAGGGGAAATTGTTTCATGAAATTTTCGCTGGTGAATATCCAGCCAATGCCTGCCGCACCGAAGTTGGAGAAGCGGTAGTTAGGCCCAAAACGGCTGCTGCCGTCCCTTCTTCCGGAAAGATTCACCAGATAGCGGTCGTTGTAGATATAGTTCAGCCTGCCGAAGAACGCCTGGTATTTATACTGGCTTTGCACGCTGCCGGGCTGTTTGAGACCGGTGGCGGGGATACCGGTGAGCGAGCCGAGGAATTCATCGCTGGTATAGCCGTCTGCCATGAAGTTGTAACCGGTGTTTTGCTGGTTTTGGTATGTGGCGCCAGCCATGGCGGTGAGTTTCCCCTTGGCAATATATGTATGGTAATCTAACTGTGGCTCAAATATCCAGCTGTTGAAGTTATTGTTGCCGAAATACGCCTGGCCGACTAAGTTGGCTTTGGTAGGGTTCTGCGAAGTTTTGGGCGTGATACGCAGTTCTTCCACGGCGATGCTGTTGTAACCGATGTTAGCGCGAGCGGTAAGGTTGGGGAGAATGGCATAGGCCAGCGACAGGTTGCCCAGCAGGTTATTGGAAATGGCGGAATACTTTTGTAACAGGTAAGCCAGCGGGTTGTCAGAAATGATACCTTTTTCGTTCCATGCAAGGTTTCCCAGTGAATCATACAGCAGGTAGTTGGGCGGAAGTGTGAGCTTCATAGCCAGGTCTGTAGCGGTAGAAGTATTCTTGCTGGATGTATAAGTGCCGTTAACGACCATGGTAAACTTCTGATCTTTGGAACGGCTGGTGATGCTGAAATTGGCGGATGAGCGGGTGTTGGGAAAGGTACCGGGATAAACGTCCGTTTCACGGTAGTAGCCGCCGCCCACACGGTATTGGAGGGTAGTGGTGCCGCCGGAAGCGGAAGCCTGGATATTGGTGTAGCTTGATGTGCCGCCAATGAGCTGTTTGGTGAGATTGTTGTCGCGTGTGGTGTCCCACAGCAGCAGGTCATACGCATTGGTATTGTTCTTCGCAATGCCGTCGTTGGCGAAGGCTTCGTTGCGCATGGCCACGTATTCCTTAGTGCTGAGCATTTTCGGAAGCGGGGCCCGGCTGGCGCCGGTAGACGCGTTGATGTTGAACCGGAGGTTGCCGGCTTTGCCCCTGCGGGTGGTTACGAGCACTACGCCGTTAGCGCCGCGGCTGCCATAAATGGCGGTTGCGTCAGCATCTTTAAGTAAGCTGATGCTTTCAATATCGGCAATATTAATACCATTGAAAGGGCTGAGGCCGCTTGTGCTGGACGCGGAAATAGCGGATTGAAGCAGGTTGATGTTGTCGTTGTTGGAGGCCATGGGCACGCCGTCTATAATAAACAGCGGCTGATCGTTTGCGCCGCCGGTACCACCGGCAAAGCGATCCACTTGTGTGCGGCCGCGTATCTCCACTTTAAATGCCGCACCGGGCACACCGCTGGTCTGTGTAATGATCACGCCCGGCACCCGGCCCTGCAGGGCAGCAAGCGGGTTTGGCACGGGGGACATTTCCAATTCCTTACCGGACACGGTGTAGATATTACCGGCATTATTCCTTTTCGAAGTAACGCCATAACCCTGCACCACCGCGGCATCCAGGGCGCTGATAGCCGCTTTTAGCGCGATGGTCAGCATTTTTCTGTTACCTACCCTTACTTCCTGCTGCTGGAAACCGATGAAAGTGATCACCAGTACATCTCCCGCTTCCGCGGGTATCCTGAAATGCCCGTCTGCATCTGTGGAAGTGCGCTGGGTTCCGCCCTTGACCTGTATGTTGGCCCCGGGAAGCGATTCGCCTTCTTCTGTTAAAACCACCCCCGCAATCTCCGGCGGCGGCAGCTTCGGGATAACGAACACCGCCGCATCCTTCCGGCGGAGGATGATATTCTGGTTCTTGATGGAAAAATCAAGCTGCTGGTCTTTTAATATCTCGCGCAGGAAAGATTCCAGCGCTTCCTGTTTTACGGATACCGTTACAGGTACGGCATCTTTCAGCGCGTCCTGCTGGTAAAAAACGACATAGCCCGTTTGCTTCTTGATCTCGCTGAAGATCTGGAGCAAAGGCACATTTTTGGCCGTGAGGCTGATGGTCTGGGCGCTGCTTTTGGCTGATAAGTGCAGGCTGAATACGCACATGAACAAGGCGGTTAATCTCATGACTCGCCACATTTTGATTCCTGAAAAAGAGCTTAAGGCCCGTACAGGGCCGGGCATAGAATGCCCTTTACAAAGCGCACTGATTTGCATACTTTTGTAATGGTTTGGTTGATTAATGAATAGTCCGTCAGACTTTTGTTATTCCAGGCCATATACGCCCCGGTTGCCTCCGGGGCGCTTTTTATGGCATTACTACCAGTTTCCTGTTCTCTTCAAGGCGCACGTCTATCTTCATCTCCTTCATCACTTCCAGCACCTGCGAAAGGCTAAGGCTGCGCTGCAACTCCCCGCCGAATTTCTTAACCGGCACGGCACCTTTGTATACCACGTCCACATCGTACCAGCGGGAAAGCTGGCGCATCACCTCCGCAAAAGATTGATTGTCGAAATTGAATACACCGTTCTTCCAGGCCAGCACCTGCGCGATATCCGCCGTTTTATTGACAGTGATGAAGGTTTCGTTCTTACCGATGAGCGCCTGTTCATTCACTTTCAGCACCACGCTTGCCTGCGGGCGCTTTACGCGTACGGAACCTTCCGTGAGCGTGGCGGCCATGTCCCCGCCATCTTCATAGGCGCTGATGTTGAAATGCGTGCCCAGTACTTCCACGGCGGCTTCGCCCGGCATTTTTACGATAAAGGGCGCCTGTTCATTGCGGGCCACTTCAAAATAAGCCTCGCCGGTGATTTCCACTTCCCGGGTATCGGCGAAGGAAGCCGGGTAACGCAGGCTGGAAGCGGCATTGAGCCATACCCTCGTGCCGTCCGGCAGGCGGATGCTGAACTGCCCGCCGCGGGGCGTGCGGAGCGTGTTGTATTGAATGGCGCTGTTTTCGGCGGTGGCCGTGTATTCCAGCAATCCTCCCTTTTGTTGTATGGTGGCTGCGCCCTGTTGGAGCAGTTGGTTGCCCGCACTGTCCAGCGCAATGGTGCTGCCGTCTGAAAGTGTGAGCAGGGCTTTGTGCGTGCCCGGCGCAATGTCTGCCACCGGTGGTTTCACGGCTTCAGGCGCGCGGAATAGCTGGTAGCTGGCGATCACGGCCAGGGCCAGCACGGCTGCGGCGGCAGACCAGCCAAGCAGGCGGCGCAGCTTTGGCGGGCGGGTCTTGCTCCAGAAGCGGCTAAAGGCGGCTTCCTGTTCTGCGGCGTCCATGGCGGCTTCGGGGGAATGTTCTTCCATGAGCTCTTCCAGCAGCGCATCCATTTCCTCCCCCGTGGCCTCGCTGCGCAGCAGCGCCATCAGCTCGGCTTCTTCAGCAGGCGTACATATTTTGTCGTGGTAACGGCGAACCAGGTACGCCAATCGGGCAGACTGCATGCAAATGATTTTTTAATGGGTAGTGTTAAACTGTTGACAAACAAAAAAGAGGAAAGGGGTAGCCGGCAGGAAAAAAAATCAGGAAAATAATGGCAGGAGGCATAGCAGGGCGGCTACAGGCATATCGCTGTGCTGCCGGAGGTAAAGGCGGATGGCTTGTAAAGCCGCCATCATGTGTTTTTTGACGGTTTCCCGGGAAATGCCCAGGGCGGTGGCGATCTCTTCGTGTTTCAGCCCTTCCATGCGGCTCATGCGGTACACGCGTTGCTGCTGGCCGGGAAGGCGCCGCAAAGCTTCGTCCAGCAGCATTTCCAGGTCGCGATGCTCCGCGCGGGCTTCGGTGGGCGCCGGGCCGGCGGAAAGCTGGGGCTGAAGGTCCTGCAGGAGGGAAGATTCATGTGCCATGCGTTTCATGCCGTTGAGCACGTGATTGCGGGTAAGCCGGTTGATGTAACCGCCCAGGTTTTGAACGCCGGGCAATTCCCCGCGGTGTAGCCATAACTTGATAAATATTTCCTGCACCACGTCTTTGGCCAGGGCGTCGGAGCCGGTCATGCGCAGGGCGAAAGAATAAATAAACGGATGGTATTGGGAGAACAGTCTCCTGAAAGCGGATTCCTCTCCCCTGGACAGCCCGGTGAGCCACGCCGTATCAATTCCCGTTTGATCCTCCATTCCGATAAATTAGCACCCCCTTGCAGATAGGCGGCAGATTGGTTGAGAGCGCCAAAGTAATCAATTTTTTGATGGGGTGGGTATGTAGCGCATTGATGGCTTTTTGCGGATGGGGAAGAACAGGGTGGCGAAGAAGTTTATGAAGTAACTTTAACAGCCGGAATTTCATAACTGGAATGCCATTTGCCGGTATATACAAGATCATGGCGTTAAGCATGCAAAACATATGGCTGATATGCTCCCTGCTGTGGCTTCATACCGGTGAGCCTGAGCGGTTTGCCGCTAAGGAAAACACTTTTTCCTATTCCCTCGGCAACAGGTCCGTTGCCCTGAAAGTAACCACCTACGGCAACAGCAGGGACGTGGTCATGATCAATCTCCACGACGATGAAACCACCGGTGTAAAAGCCGCCAGGATGGTGCTGGAAAGGACGGGCGGCGTGTTGCTCAGCATTGAGAACAACAACCAGCGGAACATCACCTTCACCCAGCGGGGAAAAACATACCGGTTCGACCCCAACCGGATCTTCACAAAAACCGGGATCAAAGCCACCCTGCAGGAACAGGGCCAACATAGCACGAAACCGGCCATCAGCACGGTGCATGGTTTCAGCAGGTTTGTATTGAACCGCATTCCTGCCCGCGCCTTTGTGCTGATCGCACTCCATAACAACGACGATGCGGGCTTCTCCACGCTTTCTTATATGAAAGGAGGCGGCCACGAAAGCGCCGCCGCAGCCGTTCACAGGAGCGACACGCATGATCCCGACCATTTCTTTCTAACGACCGACCAGGCTTTTTTCCGGCAATCCCGGTCTGCCGGTTACAACGTGATCCTGCAACACAAAAAAGCGGAAGACGATGGTTCGCTAAGCATTTTCTATGGAAAGAAAAACAAACGCTACATCAATATAGAAGCAGAAACAGAGCATGTCGGAGAACAAAGGGAAATGATCGAAATGGCGGTTGCTTTTATCCGGCAGGCAGACGGCCAATCCCGGGAAGGGGCCGTACGCCGGTAGAATATGTGCATTTGTTCATTTTATGCTGGATTGACTTACCTTTAGCTGAGTTGGACCCTGGGGGAAACGGTTACCCGCGCGAATGCGGTCAAAATCTGGTCACCATATAAAATCACACCTGTTATGAAAGTAAAAGTACTTGCCACGATGCTGTTCCTTGCGCTGGGACTTCATGTTGCCCGGGCGCAAACTACTCCCGCGGAAATGGCGAAAGAATGGGAGCGGGCAAAAGCCTACACACTGGAATACCTGAATGCCATGCCTGAATCGGGCTACAGCTCAAAGCCTACACCTGAAATGCGTTCCTTTGCCGAGCAGATGCTGCACCTGACGGATGGCAACTATGGGCTCGTTGCAGCCGCGGAAGGGGTTAAAAGCCCTGTTGGAGCAGAAGGGCTGGAGAAGACCACCACGGATAAATCCAAGGAGAATGTCATCAAGCTGGTGTCTGCCGGTTATGATTTTGCTATCAGCTCCATCGGCAAAATGACGCCTGCCCAGTTAAATGAGAATGTCAAGCTGTTCGGGAAGTTTGAACTGACAAGGGGCGCCGCGCTGGCGAAAGCCTTTGAACACCAGACGCACCACCGCGGGCAGGCAACGGTCTACCTGCGCCTCTCCGGCGTTAAGCCCCCGCAGGAGAAGCTTTTTTGATCGTTATTACGGAGATTGGAAAAAGTCCGTCACTGCGTAAAAAGTCCGTCATTGCGAGGAGCGGCAGAGCCATAGCGGGAGGGCGACGAAGCAATCTCTTTCATTGAATTGGTGTACTCCAGGCCAGGGAGGAGATTGCTTCGTCGCGCTTGCTGCCGCACAAAAATCCCTTGCTGCTCCTCGCAATGACGTCTTCCGGGGCAATGACAGGCTCCCCGCAGTAATGTGTTTTCAGCAATGACGAGGTTTCCGCAATGCTCTTTTTATTCTTCTATCCTCACCTGCTGGTCCTCTTCAGGGATCTGGATATTCTTCACCCTTTCCAGCACCATCGATCCCGCAAACCGGTATTTTAACGGGAAGGCCGGGTTTGTGATGTCGTCATACTGGTATTCGAGGTATACTGTTGTGTATGTTTTCTCCAGGTAGGGCTGCACTTCGTCCATCCGTTTGCTGATGGTGTAAGTGCCTTTCTGCTGCGTAAAATTGATGAGCGGGTTGGCAGCGCTGAGCGTAACGGTGCTGTCCTGGTTGAAGGTAGCGCTGATCTTATAAACTGCCCGATCCACGGCCTCTTCTTCCGTTACGCCTGCGTAAAAGAAAACAGAATTTTCATTTACGACCCAGGTATTCCTGGAGGGAACGGTCAGCGCCGTCTGGCTGTTCTCGCTTCTCGTCCTGTCCCACACTGCGCCCGCCACGGAATATTTCCCGGAAAAATCGTTGAACGGCACGATGCTGATCAGCGATTTTTTGTAATGCTTCAATGCGGAAGGAGCGTAAACAGATGTGGACACTATCTGCAGCGGCAGGATATATTTGTTCACCAGGTCTATCCCGTCCAGTTTCAGATCGATGGTGAGGTAACCGGTGTTTTCTCCTTTGGGAATGGTGGTTTTGAGTGATTTGAAACTATAGAATTCCCCGGGAAGCTCTTTGAAATAAAGGTCTTCCCGCAGCCGGAACCTGTCGAAGTTCAGGTTGGTGAGCGTATCCCTGTCCAGGGCAACCGTAACGTCCACATCAGTGTTATTGGCCGTGGAGCCGCTTAATACAACGGGGATCTTCAGCGGGATATTCCCGCCTTCCTCCTTGTATTTCACATACACCTGCACAACGCCGTTCTTCCCAAACGCCACATACTTCGTAAACAGTTCTTCTTCCCATTCCTTGTTGCATGCGCCTATGGCGGCGAGCAGGCATAACCCTATGAGATAATATATGTGCTTCATGGTATTTTTATTTTAGTTGAATGTTGTCCACCCGGGATTTTGCGTGAGTTTCCTGTTCTTTCTCAGCTCGCCATGCGCAATAGGCCACAGGTACATCTTTTTCACAAAAATGGTGGGCATGGAAGGCACGGCCACCGGGATGTAAAACAGGTCCCTTTGGTCTTCGGTCATGTTCATATTGCATCCCATCACCGGTGTGGATTCCTCTACCGGCGCGTCTTTCCAGCGGCGCAGGTCGTAATAGCGGTGGCCTTCGGCGAATAATTCGATCTGCCGTTCTCTTTTCAGGGCTTTCCGAAGGTTTTCTTTTGAAGCATATACGCCGGCGTCGAAGTCGGGAACCCCGGCCCTGATGCGTACCTGGCTGAGGTATTTGCTGATCTCCGCTGCATTCCTGGCAACGGTGATGCTGCCGGTGCCCTGGTAATTGGGGATGTTGTGCGAGCCGTTCAATTCGTTCAACGCTTCTGCATAGATCAGCAGCATTTCGGCATACCTGATCGCCGGTTCAATTTTAGGCACTACGAAGCCGCCTTCCATGAATGAGTCGAAAGGATTGTAGAATTTTTTGATGCCCATGCCCGTCCTGATATGGAACGCAGGGGAGGAGGGTTGCTTGCCGTCAGGATAGCCCCTGTAGTAAAAGACCTGCTTATGCCTGTCTTCAGGCTTCCTGGCGCTGGTATTTTCCCACATGCTGCCGTTGTAGGCCACGGAAGCATAAAAGCGGGGCTCCCTGCCGGCATACTGCAAAGACACCCTGGAGGGCAGCGGCCTGTGGTCTTCATTGTTGGTGGTAAAGCCCGTTACGCGCGGGTTGACGGGTACATCGGCCCCGTCGTTCATGTAATAGGCGTCCGCTTGTTTCTGCGTGATGCCATGGGTATTCCAGCCCTTTAATGAATAAGGCATCTGGTGCAGCACCATCTGGTCCACGCCTTCAGAGCCCTGCTCGGTAACGCGGGAGAAAATGATCTCCGGGTTGGCGTTGAAGGCTAAAGCGCCGTTGAACAGCTGGCTGTAGGATTGGAAAGGATCGATGTCCTTCCATCCCAGCGGGAAAGCCTTGTCGGAATAGAGCGGGTTGTAGGGCGGAACGATGGTCCTGGGCTGTGTGGCGCTTTGATCTTGTGCATTAAAGGGGGCGGTGAACAGTTTGTAAACGCCCATATCGATCACATCTTTGGCGGCTGCGGCGGCTTTCGCCCATTTTGATTCGTCGTATGTTTGAGAAATGAGCGCGCGGCCGTTGTTGTCTACCAGGTCTGCCATCTCCGTATTCCCGTTAAAGAGCGGGCTCGCGCCGAACAGGTATACCTTTGCACGCGCGCCGAGTGCCGATCCTCTCGTGGGCCGGGCGGCATCCCTGTTGCTGCGCAGCAGGGGAAGGTCTTTGGCGGCTGTTGCCAGCTCTTTTGTAATGAAATCCACGCACTCGTCGTAGGAGTTCCGGGGCAGGGAGAGGTTCTCATACTCCGTGGTGTAATCGATCCCTTCATCGGGAACGATCGGAATGGGACCATATTTCCGCAGCAGCAGCCAGTAATAATAGGCCCTGAGGAAACGCGCCTGCGCTTTGTTGTCTGCGATCTCTTCCGCAGACATCTCCCGGTTCTGATCGATATTATGGATGAAGATAGACGCTTTGCGGATGCCCTGGTAGCAGGAAGACCAGGACGACTGATCCCATCCTTCATCATATTCCCCGTTTTTGTATTTGCGGTATTTATCGTCCCTGTCGCCAAAGAACATATCGTCGGATATGAAATTGAACGGGGTATGGCCTTTACTGGCCACGTCAGCGTTTTCATTGCGCAGGTGGATGTAGGTGCTGGCCAGCCACTGCTCTGAATAATCCTTTCTTGTAAAAAGCGTGTCTGTGTTCAGCCGGTCTTTAAAAAAGTGATCCATATCCAGGTACTTCTTGCAGGAGGAACCCAGGAGCAGGAGCCCGGTGACTGCGCAGCACAACCATTTATTCACTGTGGTATTGTTCATAACGTTAAATGGATTAAACTTCCGGTTGATTAAAAATTGATTGTAAGCCCGCCGGTGATCGTTTTAGCCGGCGGATAGTTCATACCGTTGCCGCTGCCCAGTTCCGGGTCCCAGAGGCCCAGGTGGTCCCAGACCATGAGGTTGAAGCCCATGAGGTAGAACCTGGCGCTGTTGATGTGCGCCCAGCGGGTGATGCGCTGGGGCAGCGTGTAACCCAGCTCGATATTTTTCAGGCGGAGGTAAGCGCCGTTGCGCAGCCAGAAGGAAGACGCCCGGTAGTTGTTGTTATTGCCCCCGTAGCTGAGCCTGGGATATTTGGCGTTCGGGTTTTCGGTAGCGGGATCGCCGGAGATATCCCTTGATATCCACCGGTTGCCCGGCACGGTCACATCGGTGAGGATGTTGCCCCAGCTGCCTTCCACGAAGGGGAATACGCTGGGCCCGTTAATGAAATAGGACGATTTCCCCGCGCCCTGGAAGTGAATGTTGAAGTCGAAGCCGCGCCACCTTGCAGACATGCCTACGCCATACAGCAGGCTGGGCACGCGTGATGCGCCGATGGGAACGATGTCGTCGTCGTTGATGAGCCCGTCGCCGTTTACATCTTTGTATTTGATGTCTCCCGGCTGGTAGGAGCCGAAGGTCTGTTTCGGACTGTGCCTTATTTCATCATAGCTCTGGAACAATCCCAGCGCGATCAGGCCACGCGCCTGGTCCAGCCGGAATCCCTGCGTCATGCGGTAGGGCAGGTTGTTGGCTTCTTCATCGAAAGCGATCACCTGGTTCTTAAAGTAGGTGATGTTGCCGCGCATGGTGAAGTCGATGCCCCCGACCTTCCTGTTCACGTTAAATTGCGCATCGAAGCCCTGGTTTTCCATAACGCCCACGTTGGCCCATGGTTGGCTGACAATACCCACCATGGCCGGCAGGTGCGATCTTTGTTTATAGATCTTTTCCCTTTTTTCTTTGAACAGGTCGATGGTGATGGAAAACAGGTCTTTCAGCAGGTTCATTTCAATACCCAGGTCCTGCTTGCGGGCTACTTCCCAGGTAAGCTGCTCGGAGGCCACCTGCTGGTAATACAGCCCGGGATATTCATTGGGGCTGATGCTTTCGCCGAAATCATAACCATCTCCGGCGCCTATGGTGCTGAGGTAAGCAAAGCGGCTGCCGAAATTATCATTACCCACTTCCCCGTAGGAATAGCGGATCTTGAGGAACTCCAGCCAGTCGAAATTATCCTTGATGAATTTTTCTTCGGATATATTCCACGCGGCAGACACAGCGGGGAAGAAACCGAACTGGTGGCCTGGCTTGAAATTCTCGGAACCGGTATAACCGAAGTTGAATTCAGCGAGGTAACGGTTGTCGTAGCCATACATCAAACGGCCGGACAACGACTGGTTCCTGCGGGGAATGCCGTTGACGATATCCGTTCCAAGGTTCAGCGTTTGCCTTTGCTCGCGCTGGAAGTATTTGGCCAGCCCTTCTATCCGGTGCCTTTCAGCAAATGCGCGGCTGTACCGCAGCTCCAGCTCATACACGGAAACGCGTTCGCCTGCCGCGCTGGTTTCCTGGAACATCAGCGACTCAGGAGAAATGCGGTGCATGATGAGATTGCCGTTCCGGTCCCTTCTTTTTTCCACGTTATACTGCTCGGGCCATTTTTTCCGGTTGATATTGTTTTCGTTATTGGCGTCGAATGCCAGGCGGCCGGTGAGTTTCAGGCCGGGGGTAATAAAGTCCAGCTTCTGGTCTATCACGAAATTGGTTTCCGCCTTGTTGCGCCAGTATTCCCGGTAACCGGTCTGCGTGGCCAGCACCCAGGGATTGGTCTTGTTGCCGGTGCCGTAAGCAGGCACCAGCCCGTTGGAATACATTTTGGGAATGGATACGGGCGATTGACCTACAAGGGAATACCAGATATCGTCTTTCAGCCCCGGGTAATTTTTCTTTTCCAGGAAACCTGCCACGCCAATGCGGAATAAAGTGGTTTTGGTCACATCCAGGTCCAGGTTGATCCTGTAGTTCCAGCGGGATAGGTTGGCATTGGTCTTATATTCTTTCAGCGACTCGTCTGATTTATACATGCCGCCTTCTTCCACATAGCTGCCAGACACAAAGAACCTGGCGATGGTAGCGCCGCCGTTGATGTTCAGTGCCGTCCTGGTGGTGTTGGCGCCTTTTTTCAGCATTTCATCCTGCCAGTTTACGTTGGGGTACAGGTCCGGATCCAGGCCAAGGCGGAGTATCTCCAGCTCATTGGCTGTGTACATCGGTTCCTGGTTCCTGGTTATTTTGGCTTCGTTCACCAGCGCGGCGTATTCATTCCCTTCCACGAACTTCGGTGTGCGGGTGCGCGTATTGTAGGTGCGCTCCACTTTCCCGTCGATATTGATCTTACCGGTCTTCCCTTTTTTAGTGGTGATGAGCACCACGCCGTTAGCGCCTCTTGAGCCGTATATCGCGGTGGCGGAAGCGTCTTTTAATACGGAGAACGATTCGATGTCCTCGATATTTATTTCGTTAAAGGGCCGCTCAAAACCATCTACCAGCACGAGGGCGGCGCTGTTGGCCCCGAACGTGGAAATGCCCCTGATCCAGAATTCGGACTGGTTGCTGCCCGGCTCGCCGGACCGTTGCATGGCGATAATGCCGGCCACGTTCCCCGCCAGCGCATTGGTGATATTGGCCGTTGGCGTACGGAGGTCTTTGGGGTTGACCGTTGTGATGGCCCCTGTAACGGTCACTTTCTTTTGCGGGCCGGTGGCAGTCACCACTACCTGTTCCAGCGCATTGGTATTGGATGGCCGCATGATTACGTTCACCACGCGGTTCTCTTTTACCACTACTTCCGTGGTGGCATACCCTACGTAGGAAAATATAAGCGTGTGAAAAGGCTCTACGGTGATCTTGAATCTTCCTTTCTCGTCCGTCATGGTGCCCAGCCCCACTCTGTCTTTCACCACAACGTTGGCGAACCCCAGCGGCAGGTTGTTCGTATCGCTTACGGTGCCGGTGACCTCTATGGTTTGCTGTTGTGAGAATGCCTTGATGGATATAACGATGAAGATCAGGGATAAGTAAAAAATTCTCATTATGAAGACAGTTAATTTATTCAACGGAGATTGTTCTGATCCTGCGGTTCTTTTGGTCGGCTACGTAAAAAGTAGCGGCAGCTTCGTCGTAAGCGATGCCCCATGGCTGGTCGAATTGCGCTTTCCTCAGCGGACCGTCTGCATAGCCGTATTCGCGGGGCCTGCCGGCGAAGGTGCTCACCACGCCTTCCGGGGTTATTTTCCGGATGCAATGGTTCCTGACGTCGGCGAGGTAGAAATTATTGTTCTTGTCGAAGGCGCCCTGCTGCGGGTGGTCGAACCGGGCGTCGGTGCCCACGCCGTCCTGGTGGCCGTGAGAGCCCCTGCCTCCTACGAAATGCACCGGTGCGTCCAGCGTGCCGGTCTCTTTGTTGTATTTGGTCCTCAGCACATAACTCTGGTTCACTACAACGATGTAGGCGAAATCGCCGCTGGGAGCGAACTGGATGTTGAACTCCCAGTTAACGTCGTCTACACGATACATAAACCTGGTGGCTTTGGTGGTACGGTCCCATTTGAACATCTCGCCTTTTGCATAGGAGTTGAAAAAGAAGTCGCCCGTTACGGGATGGGCGTCGCCGCCGTTGGTGGTCTGGGAAAAGATAAGCGAGTTCCAGCGGGTGAAGCCGGACTCGGGTGTGAGGATCGCCGTGCTCAGCCCCCGTTCGTCCCACTGGTCGTTGGTGATGTAGAGGGTGTCGAAGGTGGGATTGAATGCCAGCGTACGGGGCCTGTCCAGGCCGTTGCCCGTTCTGAAGAGGGTCTTTACGTAGGTCCGCGCGGAATCGATGAATCGTACGGCTCTTTTTTCTTCGATCAGGTAAAGATTCTTGTGCTGGTCGAAGGTAAGCCAGTACGGTTCTTCGAACTGCGCTTTTTTAATGTCGCCGTCTACGATCGCGGTTTTCCCGTCTTTGTCCGTAAAGCCGGCCAGCGTGCCTACCACGGGGTTGTAAAGATAATTGAAGTCGGTCGTTGACGTCACTTCTTTCGTTTCCCCGGCGCTGCCGATCTTCACCTTTACGGGCCCTTCCCCGGCCTGGGAGGGGATCAGCGCGAAAATGACGGTGCCTTTTACGCCCACTACAGGCGCTGGCACGTCATTCACGAATACTTTGACGATGGCCGGATCGCTGCCGAAGTTGTCGCCATAGATGATCATCTGCGTGCCTACGCCGCCGCTGTCTGGCGTGAACCGCTGCAGCGTTACCGGTTTGGACGGATCAAATTGGGCAACGGCTTCCTGCCGTTCTTTCTTGGAACAGGCGGACCATAAAAGACAGCCGCAAATGGCAAGGGGGATGCTTCTCTGAAGCATTTTCAGGATTTTAATCATAACGCGTTGTGATGTTAATGGCTCAAAGCATTGTTGATCTTTGAAATTCTACAACCAAATTTTAGACGTGGATAAAAGTGGAATCAGGAAAGCGGCCGGTAAGGGGAAAGTAAGTCTGCATTGGCACAGCGCATCTTCACAGGTATTCAGCCATACCGGTATTTGAGCGTAAATTTACAGGTTGCCCCCCGCTGCATGCCGTCATTTCGAATCAAAAAAGATTTATATTGTATCATTCTGGGGCAAATAGTGTCTCATTGCGTGGAGCAGCGGGGCAGAGTGCGCGGGGTGACGAAGCAATTTCTTACATTGGAGTCGTCAGTGACCAGGAAAGCCCGTCATTGCGAGGAGCAGCCGAGCTAAAGCGGGGAGGGCGACGAAGCAATCTCCTGCATTGAATTGACGAGTTCCGATTTTCCGTATATTCATTTTATGGAAAGAGGAGGTACTGTCTATATAATGACTAATACACTTCATACAGTGTTTTGCACCGGTGTAACTTCAAATATTGTAAATCGTGTAATTGAGCATCGTGAAAAATATTATCCTCAAAGCTTTGCCGCAAAATATAATGTCAATAAGCTTGTTTACTATTGCAATTTTGCGTCTATTGAGGAAGCAATTATGGAAGAAAAAAGAATCAAAGGTGGCAGCAGGACTAAAAAGATTGCATTGATAAACAGCATGAATCCTTCATGGATAGACCTCTCTGAAGAATTGGAGTAGCTGTTCCCGAGGCAGGAGATTGCTTCGTCGCCCCGCGCACATTGGCTCGGCTGCTCCTCGCAATGACGGGCTTCCTCCAACTGATAAAATGATACACGGTCTTCCCGTTATGGCAAAACGTTTCATTTGTATAGTCGCCGTATTTTTCCTGCTGCACACCGGCAGCGCGCAGCCGATCTATTTCAGGCATTACGAGGTAGGCAACGGCCTGTCCAACAATTCCGTGATCACCGCTTTGCAGGATAAGGACGGCTTTATGTGGTTTGGCACGCCGGATGGATTGAACCGGTTCAATGGGTATGATTTCAAGGTGTTCAGGATAGGGGATCATAAACCCAACAGCCTGCACAACAACCCCATCTTCCACCTGTACGAAGATGTTAAAGGCACCTTGTGGGTGGCCACGCTGAAAGGACTGTTCTACTTTGACACGGCCACCGCCTCTTTCACGAAACTGCCGCAGTCCAAAGGGCAGCTGGTGCGGGTGATCCATGGCGACGCCTGGAACAATATCTGGTTCGTGGAAGGCACCGTGTTGTACAAATACAAAATCAACACAAAACGCATCGACGCCTATCCCGCGCCGCGGCTGCAGAATATCACCACCCTGTACCGGTCCGCGGATGGCACGCTGTGGCTGGGTTGCGCCAACGGCGTGCTGGCGAAGTACGACAGGCGGAATAATGATTTCATTTTTTATGCTTCCGCAAAAGTGGTGCGGACGGCCAATACGATCGAAACCATTTGTGAAGACAAAGAAAATGGCTCCCTGCTGATCGGTACTTCGCAGACCGGGCTGTTCAGGTTCAATATGCTGGACCAGCAATGGTCCTCCATCCCGCTATCCCCTGCAAAAAGCGCCAGCCTCTTTGTAAGAAGCCTGCTGAAAATGAACAGCACCGATTACTGGGTCGGCACGGAATCGGGGCTGTACATCCTGAACAGCCGCACCGGTGAAATACAGCATCTCTGCAAAGTGCCGCACGACCAGTATTCCCTGACTGACAACGCCATTTATTCGATCTGCAAAGACAAGGAAGGGGGCATCTGGGTGGGCACCTTTTTCGGCGGCGTCAACTATTACGCGCATCACCCCATCGCTTTTGAAAAATTCTTCCCGACCTCCGCTTCTACTTCCATCGAAGGGAACGTGATACGCGAAATGGTGCAGGATCAGTATGGGAAAATATGGGTGGGCTCCGAAGATAAAGGCATTGCGGAATTTGATCCCGGGAAGCGCACTTTTGTGAACTACAACAACGAAAACAAAAAGGCCCCGGGTTTGCCCGGTAACATCCACGGGCTGCTGGCGGATGGCAGCCGCCTGTATATCGGCACTTTCAAAGACGGGATGTATGTGTTCGACCTGGAAAAGAAAAAGATCGTACAGCATTACGCAGCTTACACGAATAACGGGCTGAACAGCAACTACGTCAACATCCTGTATAAGACCGCCGCCGGCGCCATCATTGTATGCACCTCCAGCGGCGTGTACAGCTTCGATAAAACGACCGGGCAGTTCCATTACCTGCAGGACCTTGTGCGCGACGAATTCTATTCCGCCATTACGCAGGACAGCAAGGGCCGCATCTGGCTGGGTACGCACGCCAACGGCATCTATTACCTCGACTCCGGCCGCCAGGCCCGCAAACTGACGGTGCAGGTGAATGGCGATTACCCGTTCGACAATAACAAGATCCTCAACTTCCTGGAAGACGCCGACCATCACCTCTGGATCTGTACCGAGTCCGGCCTTTTCAGGATGGACCTTTCCAATCATGCCGTGAAAGTATACAACACGCAATCAGGCATGCCCGGCAATATCGTTTACAGTACGCTGCAGGACGAACAGCGCAATATCTGGGCCTCCACCTCCATGGGGCTGGCTTACATAGACCTGAAAACCGGGAAGGTAAAGACCTTCAGGCAAAGCGACGGCCTGCTGAGCGACCAGTTCAACCACCGCTCGGCCTTTAAGGACAACGCGGGGAATATGTATTTCGGCTGCCTGAAAGGCCTGGTGAGATTTAACCCGCAAAACCTTACCACGGTTGACTACGTACCGCCTATCTATCTCGCGCAGCTGGAAGTGTTTAACAAAGACGCCGCCGTCAACTCAAGGCACCTGTTTTACGACTACTCCTTCCTGCATAAGAACAACATCCAGCTGCCTTATAATAATTCCACATTCAGCCTCGATTTCGTGGCGCTGAGCTTTACGGCTCCTGACAACATCCGGTATGCTTACCGGCTGGACGGGATCGATGAAAGCTGGAACTTTACCGATAAGAATAAGGTCATTCATTTTAATAACCTTTCGCCGGGGAATTATACCATTAAGATAAAATCCACCAACAGCAGCGGCATATGGGTTTCCAACGAAACCTCCTTTAAGATCAGGATCACGCCGCCGTTCTGGAAAACAGGCTGGGCTTATGCTGTGTATGTTTTGATCATTATTATCCTGGTCTATTTTATCGCGAAGTATTACAGCAACCGCTACAAGGAAAAGCAGCTCCGCCTGATGGAGATCTTTACTTTGAACAAGGAGAAAGAATTATACCAGGCCAAGATCGACTTCTTCACGAAAGTAGCGCATGAGATCAAAACGCCGCTTACGCTGATAAAAATGCCCATGAGCAAGATATTGAAAAATGTGGCGGCTATCCCGGGTATGGAGCATGAAGTGATGGTGATGAATAAAAACACGGACAGGTTGCTGACCCTCACCAACCAGCTGCTGGATTTCAGGATGGTGGAATCGGGGAATTATGTGCTGCACCTCAACGCAGGGAACATTGTGCCGATCATAGAAGAAGTATACAGCAGCTTTCAGCCCGCCATCAGCAAGAAAGGAACGGCCTGCGAACTGGTGGTTAAAGATGCGGTGCTGGTTTGTAACGCGGATGAGGATGGAGTGATCAAGATCGTGAGCAACCTGATAGACAACGCGATCAAATATTGCCGTTCCCGAATAATATTAACGCTTGAAGCAGATACCCCGGGCGAAAACGCGGTCGTTTGCATAACGAACGACGGGGATATCATCCCGGAAGAAGAAAGGGGGAGCATTTTTGAACCTTTTTACCGGTCTGGCAATACGATGACGGCGGGAACCGGCATAGGCCTGTCGCTGGCTAAGTCTATTGCATTGCTGCACAACGGCCGCCTGGAATACAGCGTAAAAGACGGGCTTAACACTTTTACGCTCACCCTGCCACGCCTAAGTGTTACCAATGTGGAACAACAAGAGCGGGACGCTCACAACGGCGGCTTTTAATAAGTGCGCGCGTAGGCCTTTTCAATATATTCGGATGGCGACATCTTGAAATATTTGTAGAAGTTCCGCCTGAACTGGCCTGCGGAGTTATACCCAGCTTCTTCCGCCAGTTCATTTACCCGGTGGTTGCCGGAACTGATGAGGTCCGCGGCTTTCTTTAAGCGGGTGAGGTTGATGATGTCGTGCGGGGAGAGGTCGGAGATGGATTTTATTTTGCGGTAAAGCGTGGGTTTGCTCATGTTCATCAGCACGCTCAGCCTTTCCACATCCAGCTGTGTTTCGTCCAGGTGCGCGAGGATCGTATTCACCAGCCGCTCCAGGAAGGCTGCGTCCGTTTGTGTGTGGGCGATGCTGTTGATATGTACCAGCGGCGACTGGGCATAACATTGTTTCAGCTTCAGGCGGTTGGCCAGCAGGTTCTCCACCTGCGCGTATAAATGATCCAGCGAGAAAGGTTTTTCTATATAAGCGTCCGCGCCTGCTTTGAGTCCCTCTATCCTGGCCTGCAGGGTGTTCTTTGCAGTCAGCAATATAACGGGAATGTGGCTGAGCTCTAAGGTCAGCTTGATCTTCTCGCACAGCTCGAAGCCGTCCAGCCTGGGCATCATCACATCGCTGACCACCAGCTGTATGAATTCATTCTGTAAAACCGAAAAGGCTTTTTCGCCGTCTTTGGCAGTAAATACCTTATAGCTCTTTTCCATGTCATGCGACAGGTAGTCGAGGATATCATCGTTGTCATCAACGATCAGGATGCCTGGTTTGGCATGTTTCAACATTTGGCCGATCTCTTCCATAGTCAGGTATAGCTATTGGAGACAATTTAAGGAATAAAACACACCCGGCCAACCGGCAGGCTATCACTTTGATACTGAATAGGGAAGGTCTTCCGGTTGCAGCTTCCTTTCCTTACCGGCGGTATTTTTCATTTCGAAAGAAAGCGTGCCGCCCGCCGCGATATCCTGGTAAGTGATAAATGTTTTGGAATAAGGCCTTCCATTCAGCATGGCATGATGCGTATATACGTTTTCAGCTGAATTGCCTTTCGCTTCTATTACAAACTTCTTCCCGTTCTCCAGCCTGATCGTTGTTTTGGTAAACACGGGGCTGCCCAGTACATACTGGTCCGTACCCGGGCATACGCTGTAAAAGCCCAGGGCGCTTAATACATACCAGGAAGACGTTTGCCCCTGGTCTTCATCGCCGGGGTAGCCGTTTTCCGTTGCATTGTAGAGTTTTTTCATCACTTCCCTCACGTGAAACTGCGTTTTCCAGGGCTGCCGGCCGTAATTATAGAGGTATACCATGTGCTGGATCGGCTGGTTGCCATGCGCGTATTGCCCCATGTTGGCCATCACCATTTCTGTCATTTCATGGATCATGCCGCCATAGGTGCCGGTCTTTACCTTGTTCGGTTCGGTAAATACCGCGTCCAGTTTGGCGCAGAAGGCTTCGTCGCCACCGAGCATTTTTTTGAGGCCATTGATGTCGTGGAAGACGGACCATAACCAATGCCAGGCATTTCCTTCCGTATAGGGGCCACCCCATTCTACCGGGTCGAAATCTTTGAGCCAGTTCCCTTTTTCGTCCCTGCCGCGCATAAAACCGGTGGTGCTGTCGAAAACATGCCGGTAGTTGAACATCTTTTCCTCAAATCCCTGCCGGTATTTTTCATTCTTCGAAGCGGCAGCCAGGGCATAACCGCAGAAATCGTCGTATGCGTATTCCAGCGTTTTGGCGGTTGCTTCGCGGTATTTTGGATACGGCACATACCCCAGCTGGTTATATTCCATGTAGCCATCCCTTCCGTTGGCCGGGCCCCAGGGGCCCTTGTTGTTGGCTTCATGATAGTACGCTTCCAGGGCAGCGGAGGGGTCGAAGGTGCGGATGCCCTTTGCCCAGGCGTCTGCCAGCAGCGATATAGCGTGGTTGCCGATCATGCTGCCCTGCTCATTGGGGAACGACCAGGAAGGCAGCCAGCCGCATTGTTCGTATGCTTTCAGCAGGGCCTGCATATACCGCCCGTGCATTTGCGGGTACAGCAATGCATTCAGCGGGAACTGCGCCCTGAACGTGTCCCAGAAACCGGTATCGGTAAACATATAACCATCATGCACTTTACCATCGTATGGACTGAAATAATAAGGCTTCCCGTTTTTATCCAGCTCGTAGAATTTCCTTGAAAACAGGCTGGCCCGGAAAAAGCAGGAGTAAAAAGTTTCCTTGTCCGTTTCGGTTCCGCCTTCCACCATGATCCTTGACAGGTGCTCGTTCCAGACCTTCTTTGCAGCGGCCTTAGTTTGCTCCAGCGTTTGGTGTTTTCCCAATTCGCGGGACAGATTGAGCTGTGCCTGCTCTTCGCTGATGTAGGAAGAAGCGGTCTTCACCTGAACGGTAGCGCCTTCCTTAAATTGCAGGTAAGCACCCGCTCCTTTTCCTTCAGCCTGCAGGTTGCCCGGCTGGATGGCGCCGGATGTATTGTCCCAGGTGCCGTAAGCAGTAAAGGGCGTGTCGAATTCGAGGACGAAAAAGCTTTTCCATCCTTTCTGGAATCCCCGGCCGTTGTTGACAAAGCCGGTGATCATTTTTTTGCCCGGGTATATTTTCACGCCGCTCAGGCCGGTATAGCCGTCCAGCACAATATTTCCCTTGTGCCCTTTGGGAAACGAGAACCGGAGGTGCGCGCCCCGTTCTGTAGGCGCCATTTCAGTGCGCACTTTGTTATTGAGCGTTACGCTGTAATAGTAGGGCCGGGCTGTTTCGTTTTCATGCTCAAAGCCCGTGGCCCTTTGATCCTGGTTTACTATAAGACTGTCCATCACCGGCATCAGCGAAAAAACAGCGTAGTCGTTGGACCAGGAGCTGCACTGGTGTGCCTGTTGAAAGCCCCTGATGCTTTTCCTGTGATATTGGTATTTCCATCCGTCGCCGTTATGGCCCGTTTGCGGCGTCCAGGTATGCATGCCGAAGGGGAGGGCGGTGGTAGGATAGGTGTTCCCCCTGGTCAGCTCATGGGCGGAATTGGTGCCCTGGAGCGTGTTTACATAATCTGCAAGCGCAGTTTGCTGGCATAGGGCGTTTCCGGCAGCTGCAAGCTGGATGATCAGGACTGTCAGTATTTTTTGCATAGCCAACTAATATAAGGGCGATAATTTATTTTGTCAACCCTTCACCATCAATTTTACAGGCAGCTGCCGAGCCGCCTTTATTTGTTCAGTTTATCGTTCAATACTTTCATAAAATAACCGGCCACCACGCTTCTCGCCTGGAACCCGGTCTGCTCGCCGTTCACGGTTTCGTGCCAATCGCTCAAAGGTACCCTGCTGCGAGTTTCCA
The DNA here is from genome assembly GCF_039655965.1 of Chitinophaga sp. YIM B06452. Taxonomy (NCBI): domain Bacteria; kingdom Pseudomonadati; phylum Bacteroidota; class Chitinophagia; order Chitinophagales; family Chitinophagaceae; genus Chitinophaga; species Chitinophaga sp. YIM B06452. The sequence continues at coordinate 28,835 of NZ_JAWLKY010000003.1, forward strand.
GGGCATATTTCTGCAGGGGGAGGATGAAGCGTTCGAACTCCGTATTATCTTTTGTCATTACAGCCGTCCACATGATCCAGTCGGATTTGGTATAGGTTTTACGGGAATCCAGGGGAAGACCGTAGGGTTGTTGTTTGGTCAGGTAGTAGCTGATCTCTTTTTCAAATACACTTTGTGGGAAGAGATGGAAATCCAGCACTTTGTCCCATACCAGGTTATATTTCTGGCTCCAGGTGTCTTTCTTTTCGAAAGCCAGGGTGAAATGATCGCCGTCGTCCGCCAGCTTTATCCAGTTCTGCATCATGGCGCGGCTGCGGTCCTGGTAATACTGCGCATCTGTTTTGTGGCCCAGCATGTCCGCGAGATAGGCATAGCTCCGCAATGCCATGATGGCTTTGGCGGAAAGATTCACGTTCCGTGCCAGGTGGCCGGCGAAATCGTCCGTACAAAGCTGGTTGGCCGGGTCAAAACCTTCCTTGTCCAGGTACTGAGCCCAGGTGGTAAGCGTGCGCCAGTGTTTCTTTGCGTAACCCGCATTGCCTTCCACTTTGGCGATGGCCGCCGCGAGGATCACCATGTTGCCGGCTTCTTCCACGGGCATATCTTCGCCGTATACCTGCCCGTTTGCGAGAGGATAAGTGCCGAGATCGTGCGCGGCGAAAGGTTTGGTCCATTTACCGCTTTCGCTGTAATAGAAGATGCCGTTCATCATGCCCTTTTCCAGCTCCGGGTTATAGGCGAGGAACAGGGGGGCGGAAGGGTAGGTGAGGTCTACGGTGGCAATGCAGCCATTGCTGAAATTCTCCTTGGATAAGAACAGCAGCTCTTTCTGCGGGCTTTCCACCAGGCCGTGGGCTGCAATGCTCTGGCGGTACGCCAGCTCGCACAGCTGCGCATAAGCCGCTCCGCCCGCGTTGAGCGCATCTGTATAGATCGTGTCCTGGAAATTTTTTACTTTTTTCATCTCGGCGCTGTAATTGGCCGCAGCTGTATTCATTAAAGTATTAAAACTGCGGTTGCCGTTCTTATTCCACCAGGGGCGCAGGTTTTTACCGAAATACTGGATCGCGTACACTTCATCGTATCCCAGCAGCATAAATTTGTCTGCCGGCGCATCGCCTACCTGGCCGAAGGATACGACCGTATTGAGGCTTAAACGTTTTCCTTTCTTTTCAACCGGGCCTTCGTACCGGTTTTGCAGGAACTGGCGGATACCGGAGGGTTCGTCTGCCGCGATATATTGCCGGGAGTTGTCTTTGGAGGCGCCTACATAAAAGTATCCCCAGTCAATGCGCAGGTCGTCGCCTCTTTTCTTTAACACAGGCTGCTCAACGGTGCCTGCCTGCAGCAGTTTTATACCGCCTGTGGCAGCCGCTTTCGCTGTCATCTCCTGCGTGGGGAGATTGGCCGCAATGTCGGTGCTGGCGCTCAGGAGCACAGACACCTGGTGTTTGTTGCCATCGTTGGACCGTACCTGGTAGCTGATGTAGGACACGGGCGTGGATAACAATGCCAGGTCTTTCAGCAGCAGGGGCGACGTGAAAGTCAGCGACAGGTCCACCTTCCCGCATTTGAAGCGGTAGTTTGTTTCCATGGCTTTAACGGCCACATCCTGCTGTTCCGCTTCCAGGATCATTTTGCTGTCTTCCGTTTCTACCTTTCTCACGATGCCCGCGTCCAGGAAACGGCCGCCGGCTGTATTGCACACGTGAAAGGCCAGTACGTTCTTACCTGCTTTCAGGTTGGCTTTTAACTGTTCTCCCAGGTCCAGGAAAACGTAATTATTCACCCATCCCTGTTTATGATAAATGGGTTTGCCGTTCAGGAAGATGTCGATATTATCATCGTGATTGATCCGCAGGAACAGGTTGTCGAAGTTCGTGCCATCGTTCAGTGTGAACGTTCTTCTTACCCAGAGGTCGTTGGTATCCCAGAAGGTCTTTGCCTTTTGCCGGTCGTCTGAAAACGGCGCCCCGCCTGTTTTCCAGCCTGCGTCGTTGAAGGTGGCCTCCTGCCAGCCTGAACCGGGGTTGCTCAGGGTATAGGCTACCTGGTAGGGCGTTTCGTCTGCCGTGGGCAGCACCGTTGTGAACTGGTCGGTTTCTTTGCCGAGGAAGCGGTAGTAGGCATCGTCTACTTTAATGATCCCGATCAGGGAATGCTCCGCGCCTGTCCAGTGTTTTGTAACAGACCCGTTCAGCCGGTCCGTACTGCTCCAGATGCTGAAGTAGGGAGTATGCGTGATAAGCGGGTAGCTGGGCGCTTCTTGTTTTTGCGCAACGCAGGTTACGGATTGAAGGAAACCACATGCAAGGATAACAGTCATCCTGAAATGCTGAGCCAACACTGTCATCATAAATTTTTTGTTCAGTTTTAAACGGTTACGATACTATCAAAAATGCTGTCTTTTACAAGACGAGGGCGAATTTCAAAAGAAAATGGCTTAGTCAGGTAGTCAAAATGTTTCAATATCTGGTCAAATTGAATCATTTTATGCTACTGCCATTTCCAGGCTGTCATTTTTCGTTAATTTAATTCATAAGCCCGTCATTACCTAAAAGCCCCCGCTGCTCCTCGCAATGACGGACGCAGATAACCCTTCTAACTAAATTAGAAATTCTCAATTCCACGATAAAAATTGATAATCCTAAACCCAAACCCAATGGAAAAACAATGTAAAAGAACCTTTCCACGTCTTATTGCGGCAGTTATCCTCACACTCGGTTTTGCTGGATGCCAGGAAAAAGAAACCGCGTCAACAGAAACGATCAGGCCCGACTTAAAAGGCAATGTTGCCCTGCTGAGCGCCATCGGCCTGATGAGCGGCAACCCCATCCTGCCGGTTGCGACTGCCGATCCGGATATTATTTACGCCAACGGCAAATATTACATTTACCCGACCGCTACCGGGCCCAATACCAGCCAGTTCCACGCCTGGTCGTCTGCCGACCTGCTGAACTGGACGGACGAGGGCATTGTGCTGGACCTGGCGAATGTGAGCTGGGCGCATGCGGACGGATGGGCGCCCTGCGTGGTGGCGCGCAACGGGAACTACTATTTTTATTTTACCGCGGAGAAAAAAATAGGCGTGGCGGTAAGCGCCAGTCCTACCGGCCCCTTCGTAGACAAAGGCAGCGCGCTGGCCACCGGCGATGGTACGGACCCGATAGATCCCATGGTATTCGTGGACGACGACGGCCAGGCTTATATGTATTGGGGCAACACCACTTTCAACATCCAACGGCTGAACAGCGATATGATATCGCTGACAGGCACGCGCGGGCACAACAAGCCGTCCAACTTTTTCGAGGCCGCCTACGTGATCAAACGGAACGGCGTTTATTACCTGATGTATTCCATCAACCATTTTGGCAACGATGACTATCATGTTGAATACGCCACTTCGTCGAACCCGATGGGCCCCTGGACGTACAAAGGACGCATCACCTCGCCGAGGGGAGCGATCAAAGGGCCGGGGCATAACGCGGTGATCAGGAAACCCGGCTGCGGCGACGAGTATTTTTTTGTGTATCACCGGCGCACCAGCACCAATATCCACGAGCGCCAGGTGGCTATAGACAGGATGTTTTTCGACGCGGCGGGCAATATTGTGCCGGTAAGCATTACCAACTCAGGCGTTGTAGAATCCGCCGGCGGCACGCCCTGTTATACTCCTAACCCGATTGCAAACGGGCAGTACGTTATCCGCTCGAAAATGAATACCACTGCGGGCGCGGGCCTGTATGTCGATATTGCCGGATGCGCCACCGGGAATGCCGATGTAAGAACCTGGACGCGCACGAACTGTAATGGTCAGAAGTGGAACCTCACTTACCAGGGCAACGGTTTTTATAAGATTATATCGGAGTTGCCCAACCATAAGGCATTAGACCTGGATGCATGCGGGATAGACCGCGGCGCGAATATCCAGGTATGGGATGTTTTTGCAAACGATTGCCAGCAGTGGCGTATAGAACCCGCGGGCGGAGGCTGGTACCGCATTATGTCCAAATCAAGCAACAACGTGATGGATATTGCGGACGGAAGTAATACGCCGGGGGCGGATATCCGGTCGTGGAACTGGAATGGCACGGATGCGCAGCTGTGGAAATTTGAAGCGCCCTGATGTTTAAAGCGGTATGGGCCGTCTATGCGGGAGCTAATGGCGGCCTCTTTTTAGCACCTCCTTCCGGAATTCTGAAAAAAAATAAAAAAATCAAAAAAATCCAATAACTTGATCCCTGCATCGTATTGATATTGCCGTCTTTCATATAAACCTCTGCCATTGGAAAATACACGGTTGTCTGAAATATCCAAACGGATCGAGAACGACGATGAAAAAGCATTCAGGGAGATCTTCGATCTGTTCTATTTCGACCTGATTGCCTTTTCCCGGCAGATCATTGCAGATGAGCAGGCTTCGGAAGACATCGTGGAAAACGTGTTCATCAAGCTTTGGCAGAACCGCAAGACGCTCGGCAATATCAACAACCTCTCCGCTTATCTTTACACCGCTGTTAAATACGCCTCGATCAATCACCTTAAAGCCCGGAAAAACGTCAGCGAAGTGTCTATCGAAGACCTGGACGACGGGAACCTTTTTTCCTTTACGACCCCTGAATCGTCCATGATCGGGAAAGAAGAGATACTTACTATCGAGAAGGCCATCAACCAGCTGCCCCCCAGGCTGAAGCTCGTGTTTTACCTCGTTAAGGAAAAAGGGATGAACTGCCGGGAAGTTGCCAAGATACTGAGCTCTTCCGTCCGCACGGTGGAAACCCAGCTCTATCATTCCCTGAAAAAGATCGCCGCCATCCTGGAGGAAAGCCAGGTGATACTGCCACGGCGCAGCAGCCGGTAAGCCGCCGGCCCGTATTCCGTTCCTCCAAACTGCCAGATTCCCGGTTCCCGGGATTTTTTTTTGTGTATGACTACGTAAGTTGACCTGTTCCGTTGTCATACAAAAGAAGCACTTATCGTCAAGTCCATGCAAAGAAGCCGTTTAATTGAATTGCTCGCAAAAAAGAAATCGGGGGGCATTTCGCTCAAAGAACAATTTGAGTTGTCTAAATGGCTTCAGGGAAATGACGAAGACAGGGAACTGGCTGGCCAGATCGACGAATTATTCGGCATGGAATACAGGCCGGAGCGGACGGATGAAGACCGGAAGAACAGGGAAAAAAGCTGGGACCGCATCCAGAAGTCCATGCATTCGGAAAGCGGCGGCGAGCCGCCTGCGCCGAAACGGCCCGTGGGCTTCAGGTGGCGTCGCATCATCCCGCTGGCCGCCGCCGTTGTTGTGTTATGCATGGCAGGGGCCTGGTATTGGCATTCCGCCGTGAAAGATGCCGGAACGCGCCAGAATATCGTCGGTACCGAAAAAGGGTCGCGCTCCAGGCTGACCTTGCCTGATGGCTCGAAAGTTTGGCTAAACGGCGACAGCCGCATCTCCTATGGCGCCAGTTTCGGCAAAAACAGCCGGGAACTGACCCTCACAGGGGAAGCATATTTCGATGTGGCAGGAGATCCCAATCACCCGATGGTTATCAGGACTGCCGCCGTCACCATCAAAGTGCTGGGGACCGCCTTTAATGTACGCGCCTACCCGGACGAAAAAAACACCGCCACCACGCTGGTGCAGGGGAAGGTCCAGGTTTCGGTGAACCATAAAAAGCAATTGAGCTATATGCTGTCGCCGGATGAAAAACTTATTGTGAGCAACGATTCCGGCCTGCCCGAAGAAACAGGGGGGGGACGCCCGGAAGAGGTTCAACTCCCGAAAGATATAACCAAAATCAAAATAGTAAAAACAGACTCCATTCCTCCCGAAGCGCAATGGATCAATAACAAGCTGGTCTTCGTCAACCAACCGCTCCACGAAGTAGCTAGTATTTTATCGAGTTGGTATGGCGTAAGTGTTGTCGTGCAAGGAGGTACAGAGATGAAAGCCCGGCGTTACACGGGCATTTTTGAAAACCAAAATATCCAAAGCGTTATGGAATCACTGCAGGTAGCCGGCGGTTTCAACTACAAAATGAAAAACGATACAATTTTGATAGCGCCTTAAACCAAAATCACGTAACATATGATAAGTTGACGATCGCGGATTTATGCTGAAATCTGCGGGGGCTTCCACGTGCCCTGCAGTAAACAATCAACAAACTTCGGCCGTGCAATGCCGGTTGATTCTCAATCGAATTTTTAAGTTATGACTACTACTTACTGCTATAGCCGAGGCTATATGTTTAAGCAATTGGTTGCAATGAAGATCATATTTTTTATTGCACTCTTTACCGGGTCTTCCCTGCTGGCGAACGACCTTTCCGGTCAGGACAAGATCACCCTGAATTTCAGCCGTGCGCCTATTGAGAACGTTCTCCGGACGATCCAGTCGCAGAGCAGGTATTCCTTCGTGTACCAGTCCGAGGTGATCCCGCCGGGCATTGTGATCGACATCAACACTAAAAACGCTTCCATCGATTCCGTGATGAGCCGGGTGCTCCGGAATACACCGCTGTATTACAGGAAGATGGACAACAATGTGATCGTCATCCTGAACCGGCAGGCGCCCGAAACCCGCGTCTCCACGCAGCCGCCGGTTACCGTCAGGGGGGTGGTGAAAGACAGGGCAGGCGGCCTGATGCCGCATGTGTCCGTTTACATCAAAGGAACGCAGACCGGCACGATGACCAACGAAAAAGGCGAGTTTAAGATCGAGGCTAACCAGTACGACAGCCTCGTTTTTTCGTTCGTGGGCTACAAGCCGCAGACGGTCTTCATCAGCGACAGCCGCACGCTGATCATCGTGATGGATGCGCAGGAAGGCAGCCTGAACGAAGTGGCGGTAGTAGGGTATTCCCGCCAGAAGAAGTCCAGCATGGTGGCCTCCGTGACCACCATTAAACCGGGCGAGCTGCGGATACCCAGCAGCAACCTCACCAATGCCCTGGCCGGGCGCCTGGCGGGTGTGGTGGCCTACCAGCGAAGCGGGGAGCCCGGGCAGGACAATGCATCCTTCTTTATACGCGGCATCACCTCTTTCGGCGCTTCCGCTAAAAAAGACCCGCTCATCCTCATCGATGGCATCGAGCTGAACACCAGCGACCTGGCCCGGCTGAACCCGGACGATATCGCCAGCTTTAGCATCATGAAAGACGCGCTTGCCACCGCGCTCTACGGCGCGAGGGGCGCCAATGGCGTTATCCTCGTTACCACCAAGGAAGGGAAGGAAGGAAAAATGAACGTGGACGTGCGCATCGAAAATTCCTTCTCCATGCCCACCGAAAGGATCAGGACAGCCGACCCCGTTACTTTCATGAGAATGCACAACGAATCGGTGAAGACCCGCGACCCTGTTGGTCAGACGCTGTACACCGATGAGCAGATCACCTTCACCGAAATGGGGCTGCACCGCGACATCTATCCCGCCACAGACTGGCAGGAAGCCATGTTCAAAGACGTCGCAGTCAACAACCGCATCAACCTCAGCTTCACCGGCGGCGGCAGCGTGGCCAGGTATTACGTGGCAGGTTCAGTTACCCGCGACAAGGGGAACATGCGCGTAGACAAGAAGAATGATTTTAACTCGAACATCGACCTCTACAAATATTCCATCCGCTCCAACGTCAACATCAACCTGACGAAGACCACCGAAATGTCCACCCGTTTCGTGGCGAATTTCGACGACTACACCGGGCCTATAGACGGTGGCTCAGCCATGTACCGGAAGGTGATGCAGGCAAACCCCGTGCGCTTCAAGCCTTATTACGCGCCCGATTCAGCGTTCTCCTACGCGAAGCACATCCTGTTCGGGAATTTCGAGACGGGAAACTACCTGAATCCCTACGCTGAAGCGCTGCGCGGCTACCGCGATTACAGCAGGAGCAACATGCTCACTACGGTGGAGCTCAAACAAAACCTGGACCAGTTCGTCAAAGGCCTGATGATGCGGGCCCTGGTGAACTTCGACCGGCGGTCGGAGTACCAGATATCACGCGCGTATGTGCCTTTTTATTACAATATTTCCAGGTTCGACCTGAAGGATGACTCTTACCGGCTCGTGCGGCTCAATCCCAGGACCGGCCGCGAGACGCTGGATTATGACGCCAACAATACCAGCCGCACCATCTCCAACAGTTTTTACTTCGAAGGCGCGGGCCAGTATAACAATAACTTCGGCAAGAACAGCGTGAGCGGCCTGCTGGTGTTCACCGCGCGCCAGTTCAAGCAGGGAGCGCCCAATACCATCCAGCTTTCGCTGCCTACGCGCAACGTCAGCCTGTCCGGCCGTTTTTCCTATAACTACGATTCCCGGTATCTCGCAGAGTTTGCATTCGGATACAATGCTTCGGAACGGTTTTCCAAAGATAACCGCTGGGGCTTTTTCCCCTCTTTCGGCGCCGGTTGGGTCATTTCCAACGAGCCTTTCTTCCAGTCGCTTACTTCTGTCTTCCGCCAGCTGAAGATCCGCGGTTCCTACGGTATTGCGGGCAATGAGGCGATCGGCAGCGCATCGGAACGTTTCTTCTATCTTTCAGAAGTAGACCTCAATGCGCCTTATAATGTGAACTGGGGCATCAATATGAACGAAAACCCCGGCGGCATCAACGTAAGCCGGTACGCCAACGACCAGGTAGGATGGGAACGCTCCTATAAATCCAACCTGGTGCTGGAGTTCAATCTTGTCAACGGTCTTTCATCCATTATAGAAGTATATAAGGAAAAAAGGAAGAATATCCTGCAGGACAGGATCATTCCCGCTACCGCCGGCATCCTGCCGGCAGTGAAAGCCAATCTCGGCGAAGCCGAAGGGAAAGGCATCGATATTGAACTGAACTATGATAAAAGCATCGGTAAGAACCTGCAGCTGACGGGCCGCGGTACCTTCACCTACAGCACCAGCAGGGTTATCAAATGGGAAGAGCCGGACTATGGCAACAACCGCTGGCTGTCGCGCGTGGGCACCCATCTCGGGCAAACCTGGGGGCTGGTCGCTGAAAGGCTTTTCGTGGACGAAGCGGAAGTGAAGAACTCTCCTAAACAGGAATTCGGCAATTATATCGGGGGCGATATCAAATACCGCGACATCAACGGCGACGGCAAGGTCGATAACCTGGACTTCGTGCCCATCGGCCATCCCACCACCCCGGAGATCATCTATGGTTTCGGTTTATCTGTAGCCTGGAAACAATTCGACGTAAACTTTTTCTTCCAGGGACTGGCCCGTGAATCCTTCTGGCTCAACCAGGACAACGTGACGCCATTTATCGATGGCGACAATGATGATGGAAGGGTAGGGCAGAATGCCGTGATGCAGGTCATTGCGGATGATTACTGGTCCGAATCGGACAGGGATCCTTACGCTTTCTGGCCCAGGCTGGCCAACTACCGGATCGACAATAACCGGCAGCACAGCACCTGGTTCATGCAGAACGGTGCCTTCCTGCGGCTGAAGTCTGTAGACATCGGTTACACTTTCCCCAGGGATTGGCTGAAAAGATATAAGGTAAGCAACCTGCGGATCTATGCCAGCGGCACCAACCTGGCGCTGTGGAGCGCGTTCAAGCTCTGGGATGCAGAGATGGCGGGCTCCGGGTTCGACTATCCCCTGCAGAAAGTGTATAACGTAGGTATAAACATTGGCCTGTAAAAGATCATTTATGAAGAAAGTATTTTTTAAGATAGCTGTTTGTTGCAGCATTTTGACAGGAGCGGTTTCCTGCAACAAGTTCCTCGACGTGGTGCCCGATAACATCCCGACGATCGAAAATGCCTTTTCGGACCGGTACAACGCCATGAAATTCCTGGCGACCTGTTATTGGGGCATTCCCAAATCGGCCGGCTGGAATGAAAACCCCGCGATGCTGGGCGCCATGGAACTGATCTTCAACCGCAACCACCGCACCCAGGGCGGCATGCAGTTCGCTCTCGGGGAAAACAGTGCGGTGCTGGCCATCACCAATTACTGGAGCTCCGGCGGCACCATGGTGCGCTCCCTCTACGCCGGCATGCGCGACTGCAACACCTTCCTGGAAAATATAGACGGTGTGAAAGACATCAACCAGTACGAAAAAGCGCGGATGAAGGCGGAGGTCAAGCTCATCAAGGCCTACCTGAATTTTTACCTGATCCAGTATTACGGCCCCATCACGCCGCTCAGGAAAAATACCCCGCTGACGGAGTCCACCTCCGGCATCCGCGTATACCGCGAAACGATCGACGAATGTTTTAAATACGTGCTGGAACTTATCGACGAAGTGATCGGGTCCCAGGCGCTGCCGCTGAACATTGAAGGTAAGAGCACTGAACTGGGCCGGTTCTCCCGCCCTGTGGCCTATTTTCTCAAAGCCAAGGTGCTGACGTACTGGGCCAGCCCCCTGTTCAACGGCAACAGCGATTACAGCGGGTTTAAGAATCATGAAGGCGTTCCCTTCTTCAACCAGCAATACGACGCCTCGCGGTGGGACAGTGCTGCCAGCGCCTGCAAAGCAGCGATCGATGTGTGCCGGGCAGCAGGGCACCGTATGTATGTGCCTGCAGACTTCAGGGCGGTGAACAGCAAGCCCATCTCCGATACCACTTTGCTGATCAATACCCTGCGCAGCGCCGTTACCCAGCGCTGGAACCCCGAGATCATCTGGGCCAACTCTTCCTACCCGGCCAACTGGGACTACCAGATCACGGCCCTCGCAAGGATGGAAGCCGGTACGTCCACGCCTTCCGGCAATACGGGGATATTGAGCGTGCCTTTGTCTACCGTGGAGCTGTTCTATTCAAACAACGGCGTGCCCATCAACGAGGACGTGTCGTATCCTTACGCCAACCGGTATAATATCCGGGTGGGAGACGCTGCGCACAACCTGTTCATCGCCTCCGGCGAAAAAACGGCTTCGCTCAATTTCGATCGTGAAATGCGTTTTTATTCCACGTTTGGCTTCGACCGCGGCCGCTGGTATGGCAACTCCTTTCGCCCGGTAGAGAAAACGGATGACATCCCTTTCCCCAAAAACCGTTTCGGGGAATATTCCTCCGTGTTCAACCCCGGCGAATACAATGCTACCGGGTACTGGCCGAAGAAACTCGTTTCCATGAACACCACCTGGCGCGATGCGAACAGCGTTACCGAAGAAAGTTATCCTTATCCCGAAATGCGGTTTGCGGACCTGCTGCTCCTCTGCGCCGAGGCGCTCAACGAAACGAAGGGTGCGCCTGACGTGGAAGTGTACCAGTACATCGATTCCGTGCGTGCCCGTGCTGGGCTGAAAGGTGTGCTCGAAAGCTGGAGCCAGTATTCCAACCAGCCCAGTAAGCCGCTCTCGAAGGAAGGCATGCGGCAGATCATCCAGCAGGAAAGGAAGATCGAGCTGGCGGCCGAAGGCGTTTACATGTGGGATAGCAATCGCTGGAAAACGGCCATGAGAGAACGCAACCGCCCCATCCAGGGATGGAACATCAACGGCCGGGAAGCAGAGGAATATTATTCCGTTACCACGGTGTATTTCCAGCGCTTCACCTACAGGGACTATTTCGCGCCGATCCCGCAGACAGAATTGATTAAGAATCCCCTGCTCATCCAAAACCCCGGATGGTAAGGCCAAAATATCTCGTTATGAAAAAATTGTTTTTGCTGATCATCGTTTTTACAGGTGCGATGCAGGCCTGTACCAAAAAGGTAAATGAACCGATCTCGCCCGCCACCGGCAAACCCGGCCAGGTGACGGAAGTATCGGTAACGAATGTGCCCGGCGGCGCTATGATCACTTACCGCATCCCCAACCAGGCGGAAGTGATCAGCGTAAAGGCCGTGTACACACTGTCTACCGGCAAGCAGTACGAAGCCGTTTCGTCTATGTACAGCAATAAGCTCACCGTGCTCGGCTTCAACGATGAAAATGAACACGAAGTGCTGTTGTATACCATCAACCGCGCCCAGGAACTGTCAGACCCTGTGAAATGTACCATCAAGCCGATGACGTCGCCGCTTAAGCTGGCCGCCGCCACTGTACAGGTCCAGAGCGACTTCGGCGGCGCGCGTTTCAGCTGGACGAATGAGCTTAAATCGCCGCTGGCTTTCGAAATGTACACGCCGGATTCCCTGGGACGTATGGAACTTGTGCGCATCATTAGCTCGCAGGTGCCGGAAGGCATCCAGGCGCTGCGCGGCTATCCGCCGGTGTCGCGAGTGTTCGGCCTCGTGGTGAAAGACAACTTCGGCAATCGCTCGGATACCATCTTCCCGCCGGGCAGGCAGCTCACGCCGCTGTTCGAGGAACGCCTTCCGAAGAACGCCATGCAGATCATGAAGCTGGCCAACGACCAGAACTTCACCAACTGGGAAGGCTCCGACCAAAAGATGATCGACGACGACCTGACCTCCTTCGGCCACTCCCCGTCTTCCTCGCTGCCCGCGCCCTTCACGCTGGACCTTGGCGTAACCGCGAAAGTGAGCCGCATCGTACTTTTCCAGCGCCGGTTCAGCGATAGCTATTATAACTGGGGCAATCCCAGGCAGTTCGACGTTTACGTGAAAACAACCACGCCTTCGCAAAGCGGCGACTGGGGCGAATGGAAGAAGGTCATGGAAACAGAGATCATCAAACCTTCCGGCACCGGCAGTACAGTAACGGACGACGATCTTCGGGCAGGCGAAAACGGGCACGAGTTCACCTTCGATCTTTCGCTGGAACCGGTACGTTATATCCGCATTGTAGTCCGCTCCACCTGGGGGAGCACCACGTTTACCCATCCGGCGGAAATCGACGTGTATGGCGAACGGAAATAAACATCAACCTAAACTGACAAGCATATGAAATATATACAGCATGTTTTCTTGTACCTGTGCCTCCTGGTGGCGCTTGCCTCGTGCGATAAGTTCACCGACGTACACAAGGAATACATACAAGGCGGCGAGATCATTTACGCCGTGAAGCCGGATTCGGTGGTTTTCATCGCCGGGCGGGAAAGGCTGATGATGCGGCTGTGGATGGAAAACGCACAGAACATCAAAGAGGTGATCGTATCCTGGAACGGCGGGCAGGACTCGATGATCCTGCCAATGACATTAAAGCCCGGCAGGGACAGCATCGAGGTACTGCTCAACGGGCTCGAGGAAAAAGCCTACTCCTTCAACATATACGCGATGGATAATTTCGGGCACCGTTCGCTTACCTACACCCAGTTCGGGGCCACTTACGGCGCCACTTACGCCGCTTCCCTCCAGAACCGCCGGATCAAGGCTATCTCGCTGTCGGAAACCGCAGGGTTGATCGAATGGTTTGCACCGGCGGAAGGCATGATCCTCAATGAAGTGAAATTTGTGAACCGGCGCGGGACCGACACCACCGTGCGTTTTTCCGGGGCTTCGTTCAGCGTTGGGATCGACGCTCCCGGCAGCACGGAGTTCCAGTACCGTTCGCTGTACATCCCGCAATCAGAATCGATCGACACCTTTTACACCGCCTGGGGTACGGACAAGCTGCCTGATTTTTATTCGATCGGCCGCGGGGACTGGAAAGTGCTGGAGGTATCTGATGAAACGGCCAGCGATGGCGGCGGCAAAAACACATTGGTGGATGGAGACCTGGGTAGCTACTGGCATTCCAAATGGGATCCAAACACTCCTTCCCCGCACTGGGCTATCATCGACATGGCTACGGTGAAAAACATCTCCTACTTCAGCATTTACAGGCGCCCCGGCAATACGGACGCGAAAACCGTGCAGTTCTTCCTGGGCAACAGCAGCGACCCTAACGGCGCCTGGAGCCTGGCCGGTGAAGGCGTGTTCGGATCCGGCGATATGCTGAATGTCGATAATACGGCCAATGTTACCGGGAGGTACCTGAAAATTTACCTGCCCGACAGCAACCGGCCGCCATTCACCAGCATAGCAGAAATATACGCGTATGGAAAGTAAGATAAACGGATAACCGGCAATCCATGAAGGCAGCTCTTTTACGGGCTGCCTTTATTGTTTGGGACCACCAATGCGGTGATGATACTAAAAAAGACCGGCTGCAATTGCCGGTCTTTTGCTGTAGGGGCAGGAGTCGAACCTGCACGGAGCGGTTAGCTGACAGCATAATAAATTGAATGGTCGGTTGATCATGCTGCAGTTTATCCTGTTATCTCCACCCCCGGGACAAGAGGGCATGTCTGCCAGTTTCATCACCCCACAGTATCTGTTTGATGGTGGTGCAAATTACATCATGATGCGGAGAATAAGTAACAGGTGTAACGATAACGGGTATATTTTGAAACCGTCGAATAACGGCCATGATCCCGGGTTTTATTTTTAATCTAACCGATTGTATTTTCCCGTTGGTTAGAAATCAACTAACCCATAGATTTAGTGTGTTTTGCGGGGAGGGCCGGAATATTCCGCAGCGGTGAAATTCCCTTACTTGATAAATTGAGTTCCGCCGATTTTCTTAAATTGTGAAACGGCGGCGTGCGCCTGGAAACAGGTATGCGGGACCAGCGGTGGCCCTGCGGGCTGAGGATACGTCAACAAAAGAGGGATTTTCCGTCCTTTTTCTACATATTTCACCCAAATTGAAAAAAGATGAGCATCAACAAAATATGCAGCGTTGGGCTATGCCTGGCAGTAAGCCTGTTCGTAAACAGCGCTTCCGCGCAGTCCGTGAAAAGGCACACGAAATGGAAGCTGGCGTGGAGCGACGAATTTAACTATCAAGGTTTGCCGGACAGCACGAAATGGGGCTATGAAACCGGCCGTTCGGGCTGGGGCAACAATGAGCTGCAAATGTATACGGCTGCAGACACGCGCAATGCGAAGGTGGAAAACGGGTCGCTGTATATTACGGCGAGGAATGACGGGAGCGGGCAGGAGAAATATTCATCTGCACGACTGGTCACCAAAAACAAAGGCGACTGGCGGTACGGGAAACTGGAGGTAAGGGCGATGCTTCCCAAGGGAAGAGGGCTCTGGCCGGCCATCTGGATGTTGCCGACCGATAATGAATACGGCGGATGGCCGGACAGCGGGGAGATAGACGTGATGGAACATGTGGGTTATAATAAAGACACCATTTTCGGGAGCCTGCACAGCAAATCCTATAACCACATCATCGGCACCCAAAAAACAAAAGGCGTTTTTATCCGGCAGCCATACGATAAGTTCCATGTATACACAGTTGAATGGACTCCCGAAAGCATCACTTTCCTGCTGGACGGCAAGGTGTACTACGCCGTGGAAAACGAGCACCGCACCTCAGCCGAATGGCCGTTCGACCGACGGTTCTTTTTGCTGCTGAACGTTGCCATCGGCGGCAACTGGGGCGGAAAGGAAGGGATCGACGAATCGGTGTTCCCTGCAGCCATGCGGGTAGATTACGTACGGATGTACGCTTACGCTGAATAATAGTTTGCATATTTAAAATTTCACGATAATAAACATATGAAACGAGCAAAAGTCGCCATTTTAGGAGCAGGGTTTATCGCCGATATACACCTTGAAAGTTACACGCGTTATGTGCCGGAAGCCGAGGTGGTAGCCGTATACACGAGAGACGCGGAAAAAGCGAAAGCTTTTGCTGAAAAGCATCATATCCCGCATCATTATTCCTCCCTTGATGATCTGTTCAGCAGCGCCGAGTTTGATGTGGTGGATATTTGTCTTCCCAATTTCCTCCATAAGGACGCAACGTTGAAAGCGGCAGCCGCGGGCAAACATATCATTATAGAAAAGCCGCTGGCCGTTACTTTGGAAGAAGCGGATGAAATGATAGCCGCCTGTGAAAAAGCCGGTGTGAAACTGATGTATGCGGAAGAGCTTTGTTTTGCCCCTAAGTACGAGCGTGCCCGGAAACTGGTGGAGGAAGGCGGCGTGGGAGAAGTATACATGTTGAAACAATCCGAAAAACATTCAGGCCCGCATTCCGATTGGTTTTACGACGTGAACCTTTCCGGCGGCGGCGTACTGATGGACATGGGCTGCCACGGCATAGCCTGGTTCCGGTGGATGCTGAAAAACGCAAAGGCGGTAAATGTGAGCGCCTCCATGAAAACCGTGCTGCACAAGGGCCGGACGAAAGGAGAGGACGTCTCCATCGTTACGGTTGAGTTTGAGAACGGCGTGATCGGGCTGGTGGAGAACTCCTGGGCAAAACAAGGGGGAATGGATGACGTCAGCGAAATATACGGGATAGACGGGGTGGCGTATGCAGACCTGTTCAGGGGCAACTCCGTGCTGGCCTACAGCAGGAACGGGTATGGCTACGCCATGGAAAAAACAGACACCACCGTGGGCTGGAGCTTTTGTGTGTTCGAGGAAGCGTTTAACCAGGGCTATCCACAGGAACTGAAGCACTTCATTGATTGCGTGCTGCACGATAAAGAGCCGCTGGTGACCGGTAAAGACGGCCGCGCGGTGCTGGAGATCATTTACGCCGCTTACGCTTCCGCAGGGCAGGGCCGGAAGATCGATCTCCCATTTCATCAACGGGTTAACAAGCCGATCGATCTCTGGCTGAAACCATAATGCGCCAACACGAGATTTTTTATGGAAATAATATTTTGCGATTCATACGACGCACTGTCGGAAATGGTGGCCGCGGAAGTGGCCCGGCTGGCATCAGCGTCTCCTAAGCCATTGATCTGTCCCGCTTCCGGCGATACGCCGGCCGGCCTGTACCGCGAGCTGGTAAAACAATCAGGCGAACGCCAGGTGGACGTAAGCGGCTGGCGCTTCGTGGGGCTGGACGAATGGGTGGGACTGAACGGCGAAGACGAAGGCAGCTGCCGGTATTCCATCAATGCGGAGCTTTTCCACCCGCTGGATGTTCAGCCCAACCACATTTTTTTCTTCGACGGGAAAGCGCAGGACCTGGAAAATGAATGCCGGATGGCGGAAGCGTTTATCAAAACGCATAACGGGATAGACGTTGCCATACTGGGCCTGGGCATGAACGGCCACATTGCCATGAATGAGCCCTGGTGCGAACCTCAGGGCAGGGCGCAGGTAGTACCGCTGCACCCTGTCACGAAAGAAGTAGGGCAGAAGTATTTCAGCCAGCCCCGCGAACTGAACGAGGGAATTACGCTGGGGATGGGCACCCTGATGGAGAGCAAACATATTATCCTGATGGTAAGCGGGGAACACAAGGCCGGCATCGTGAAGAGGCTGCTGGAAGGACCTGTTACCAATGAACTGCCGGGCAGCCTGCTGCTGCGGCATCCATCTGTTAAGATATTTTTAGACGCCGGTGCGGCCAGCCAATTATCGAAAAATACCTGATATGAAAAAAGCAAGGATCATCGGGGTGGACCTGGGCGGCACGAACCTGCGCGCCGCGATCGTGCAGGAAGGCGCTGCCGGGAAGATCGGATCACGGCCGCTGGCGGCGCAGCAGGACAAAGAAGAAGTACTGGCGCAGATCTTCGATTCGATCAACCGTTTTTTTGATAAGGACGTAGCTGCGATCGGGATAGGCGTGCCCGGGCTGGTGGACCCCGTTTCAAAGACGGTGTACGACGTTGTAAACGTTCCCGCGCTGAACGGCCTGCATCTGCAATCCATACTGGAACGGCGTTACGGCGTGCCGGTGAAAGCGGAAAATGACGCGAATTGTTTTGCACTGGGAGAGTTTCACTCCGGGAACCGGCAGCATGCCGGATCGCTGATCGGGCTGGCCATCGGCACCGGTTTGGGAGCGGGCATCGTCCTGGATGGAAAGCTGTACAGCGGCAGGCATGGCGGTGCAGGGGAGTTTGGTATGATGAAGTACCTGGACAGGAATATCGAGTACTATGTGAGCGGGCGTTTTTTTGAACATGTGTTCGGGGTGGCTGGGGAAACTGCATACGCCGAAGCCATCGCCGGGAATGTGAAAGCGGTCGGGATGTATGAAACATTCGGCCGGCATTTGGGAGAAGCCATCAAAATGATCCTGTACGCGCTGGATATATCGTGCATCGTAATCGGCGGTTCTCTTAGAGCCGCTTTTCCCCTATACGAAAAAAGCATGTGGGAAACAGTGAATAGCTTTGAATACGCCAGGGCCCTGGCCAACCTGGAGATAACGCCCTCCGTGCTGGACAACGGGAATATATTGGGAGCGGCAGCATTACATTTTTAACCAGTAAGCCATCTTTTTATGAACAGGAGCATTGACAATTCTGTTGACCAGGAAGAAACAACCACCTTCGACGCGATCGTGGTAGGCAGCGGTATCAGCGGCGGCTGGGCGGCCAAGGAGCTGTGCGAAAAAGGGTTGAAGACGCTGGTGCTGGAGCGCGGGCGGAACGTGGAGCATATTAAAGATTATACCACCGCCAATACGCCCATATGGGATTTTAAATACCACGGGGCAGTGCCGAAAGAAGTTTTGGACGCAAACCCGGTCATCAGCAGGGCCGCGGGTTATAATGATACCACCGCTCATTTTTTCATTAAAGATGCGGATCATCCTTATGTGCAGGAAAAACCATTCGCATGGATACGCGGCTACCAGGTGGGCGGAAAATCGCTGACCTGGGGAAGGGCCTGCGCCAGGTGGAGCGAGATGGATTTCACCGCGCCTCACCGCTATGGCTACGGCATTGAATGGCCCATTGGTTACGATGATGTGGCACCCTGGTACAGTCATGTCGAAAAGTTTATCGGCGTTTGCGGAACCAGGGATGGCATAGATACCATGCCTGATGGTGAGTTTCAGCCGGCGTTTGAACTGAATTGCATAGAGCAGCATCTGAAAGATGTGATAGCTGAAAAATTCAACCGCCATTATGTATCCGGCAGATGGGCGCAGGTAACGCAGCCCGCGGAAGTGCAGAAGCAACTGCACCGCCAGTGCCTCAGCCGCAACCTTTGCATGCGGGGATGCCCGGTAGGAGGGTATTTCAGCTCAAACGCCGCCACATTGCCCTGGGCCAAACAAACAGGCAACCTGACCATCCGCCCGCACTCCGTGGTGCATTCGGTGATCTACGACGAGGCCACAGGCAAAGCATCAGGTGTGAAAGTGATAGATGCTGAATCAAAGAAAGAGACCGTGTTCCGGGCAAAGATCATTTTCCTGAATGCTTCCGCGTTAAATACCAACCTGATCCTGCTGAACTCCACCTCCGCCCGCTTTCCAAACGGATTGGGGAACGACAACGGCTTGCTGGGAAAATATATTTGCTTTCATAATTACCGTGCCGGGATGAGCGGGGAAT
The DNA here is from genome assembly GCF_039655965.1 of Chitinophaga sp. YIM B06452. NCBI lineage: Bacteria > Pseudomonadati > Bacteroidota > Chitinophagia > Chitinophagales > Chitinophagaceae > Chitinophaga > Chitinophaga sp. YIM B06452. The sequence goes on from NZ_JAWLKY010000003.1 coordinate 48,011, forward strand.
TTGATGGTTTTGACGACAGTTATTACAAGGTGTCGAAGCCGTCGGAATGCATTATGCCGAATTTCAGGAATGTATACAAACGTGATACGGATTTTGTAGGCGGTTATGTTATATTCAGCGGCGGGTACAGGAGCCGCGTGAGCGAAGAAAGCCTGCCACAGGCGATCGGCGCTGAATTTAAGGAAGCCATGAGCAGGCCGGGAAAATGGGGTGCTTACATGTACATGCAGGGCGAAACGATCCCCAAGGAAAGCAACCACGTACGGTTGAGCAAAGATCAAAAAGACCAGTGGGGCATTCCTTTATTGATCACCTCCGTTGATTACGACGACAACGACGACCGCATGGTGAAGGATTTTATAGAACAGGGCCAAGCGATGCTGACCGCCGCGGGCGCCAAAAATATCTCCGTTACAGACAACCATCAGCCGCCCGGGCTGGATATTCATGAAATGGGCGGGGTGCGCATGGGAAAAGATCCTTCCACTTCACTATTGAACGAATGGAACCAGCTGCATCTCTGTAAAAATGTATTTGTGACCGACGGCGCGTGTATGACCAGCACCGGCAACCAAAGCCCGTCTATCCTCTACATGGCGCTCACAGCCAGGGCGGTGAATTACGCGGTGTCGCAGGTGAAAGCAGGGCAACTGTAGCTGTTACCCGGGGATGGCGGAAACAACCCCCGAAGATTTCACAAATAGCCACCTTGTTTGATAAGCCTGCGGGCTATCTTTGAAAAAAGATATCACCACAAAACCGTAGTTTATGAAAACAAAGATCTGGGCCAATTTCAGTGTGCAGGATTTAGACCGCACCACTAAATTCTATAAACAACTCGGGTTTAAACCGAACGGTGCATCAGACCAGCTGACCAGCTTTTTCTTTGGAGAGGAAGACTTTATTATCCATTTCTTTTTAAAAGATATACTTGAACCCGCCATGAAGGGGCCAATCACTGATGAAAAAGCAGGGAACGAAATTATTTTCACGCTTTCAGCCGAGACCAGGGAAGAGGTGGATAACTGGGAAAAAGAAGTGCGGAAGGCCGGGGGAACGGTCGTTTCCATGCCGGAAGAGTTTGGGAAGGGTTATTACGGTTTCGTATTTGCCGATCCTGACGGCCATAAGTTCAATGTATTCCAGATGTAGCATTATAAATATTTCTGCAAAAAGATAACCTGCACCACCTAAGGCGGCGCAGGCTTCTTTTAAAAATTAACCTGTAAACCTACCGATGCATAAGGCGCTGCCCGGAAATTGTATCCTCCGTCCTGGAATATGCTTTTCAGTTTCCTGTCCATCATTTTTGCCGGGCGTGTCGCGCTGAGGCCAACTGTAATGGGTATCGATACCCTTTTGCCGATCTTTATCTCCGGGCGAAAACCTGTTACCAGGTATTGATGCGAGAATATTTTATCTTTCCCGTCCTGCTCCAGCAGCGCCATTTGCCCATTCATTTCGGCTACCAGGCTCAGGCGCAGGTTCTTATGCGCATTATATTCCACCGCCACTTCCAGGCCTTTCATTGCTTCCACCTTCACGGCATATTTGCCGTTTGTTTTCCAGTTCAGGTATAGGGCCGGGAACAACATAGGGTAACCAAAGGAATTATTGACGGCAAGGCCGCCGCCCAGTTCCAGGTTGGGTTTCAGGTGATAAATGAAAACAGCTCCAACGCCTCCCAGCGCATTTTTGAAGCTTACCTGGGAAAGCCTGGTGCCTGGCATATAGATGCCGCCACCGATAGTGGCCATCAGCGACCACCTGTCGTTCAAAGGCCTCAGATGGCTAAGGCTTATACCCATATTCATGATCTCGTCAATCACCAAGGGCTCGGTAAAATTCTTATTGTCGAGTTTGGCATATGCGAAGCCTACATTGACGGCCCACAGGGTAGGGCGGTTGTTCTCATTCATTTTTACTGATAACGGAATGTTAACGCCGCCCTGGTAGACCATTGCAGAACCCTCGCTGTTTCCCACCCTTTCGCTCCTGTCGCCTTCCGTTTTACGATAGCCCGATCTCCCGAAATATTCAGTTTTAAACATCACCTGCGCGTTTATATTTGAATATCCAAAGACCATCATTGCAAAAAATACTAACTTCTTCATCCTGGCATTTTTAATTGAAAATTTGAGATTTTATTGCCAAAGGTTTCTTTTTGAGGTATCCTGCGGAAATCTTTTTGACGAATCATAGCGTTGCCTTTGACGAATGGCCGTTCATTTGTCATGTTTAACCTTTAACTTTAACAATACGGAACATTATGAAATGATGACGGGATATGCTGATAAAAATAAATAACCGGATAAAAGAGAATTATACTATCCTTGCATGCTGGACAGTGTTGTTTTTTGCCCTGTGGCTGCAGGTTATACCGGATACGGGGTCTTTGGCCGAAGCAACCTTATATCCTGTTCTGTCGCTCCTTACCGCGTTTCCCATTACCACCTATCTCAGCGAAACTTTGCTGCAAAAAGCCATCAGGAAAAAGACGGTTATGATCTTTATCCTCCAGTTCCTGGCTTGTTCCATCCTGGTTGCGATGGTGCGTTATTGTTATTTGCATCTTTTTGCCTTTTTAGAGCAGGAAGGCGTTTTCCCACCTTCGGTATATTTTAACATCAATACGCCGGCTTATTATTTGTTTATATTGATCCCATCAGGCGTTGCGATAAACCTGTGCGTCTGCGGAGTCCGGTTCTTCGAGGAGAATATAAAGCTGAAGAGGACGCTGGTCGAATACCAGTTGCGTACGCTGCAACACCAGGTTACCCCGCATTTTATGTTCAACGTGTTGAATCATATCCATGTTTTAATGCAAACCGATGTGGGATTAGCCTCCGACCTGCTCATAAAGTATTCCGACATTTTGCGCTACCAGCTTTATAACGGAGACAGGCAGCATGTAACATTGGGCCAGGATATTCAATTCCTGAAAGATTTTATCGCGGTGGAAGAAGTACGCTGGGAAGGCAAAATAACGGTTTCCTCTTCCTGGAAAATGAAGGATCCCAAGAAGGAGATACCCGCGCTGCTTTTTATTTCTTTCATCGAAAACGCATTTAAACACGTTTCGAAATCCGAGCTTGAAAAAGGATATATCCATATCAATTTTGAACAAACGGATGATGCAATTTGCTTTCATGTGGAAAATTCAAGATCTGCATTACCTGTAAAAAGAAGCAATAAAGGGGGCGTCGGTCTCAGGAATATAAAAGAGCGGCTGGAAATATTATACTTCGGGAAATATGATCTCTCCGTGGACGAAACTGACCGTGTTTATAAGACAAAACTTATCATACAGCTATAAAATGGCAGAACTGGTATCAAAACAGCGCACACCATCCAGGATCAGGTGCCTGGTAGTGGACGATGAGTCCATTGCCATAAAGGGGATCGTCAATTATATTGAAAAACTGGATTTCCTTGAGGCCACGGCCTGCTGTTCTTCCGCACTGGAAGCTGCGGAGATACTAAGGAAGAACGAGATAGACCTGATGTTCCTGGATATCAATATGCCTTACCTTACAGGATTGGAGTTCTTAGAATCGCTCAAAAAACCTCCTTTAACTATTATAACAACCGCCTATTCCGAATACGCGATCGAAGGGTTCAGGCTTCATGTTGTGGATTATTTGCTGAAACCGATCGCTTTCCAGCGTTTCTTCCAGGCGGCATCCAAGGCGCAGGCCTTGTTCCGTTCACAACTGGTACTGAAAGATGGCCAGGAGGGCGCCATACCTGATATGTATGTCAGGCAGGGAGACGCTTTCCTCCGGATAGAGTGGGAAGATATCCTTTATGCGGAAGGAATGCAGAATTACGTGAAGCTGTATTTTTCGGATAAGGTGCTGACCATTCATCAAACCATGGCTTCACTGGAGGAAATGTTGCCCGGGAATCATTTTTTTCGGATACACCGGTCGTATCTCATCAATATAGCGCATATCCATAAAATTTCGGGAGGGCAGGTGATCGTCAATGGCGCCAGCCTGCCTATCGCAAAGCCCAAACGGCAGGACCTGCTGAATGCCGTGGTGTATAAGAACCTGATCAGTAAATAAAACTAATTTCTTGTATGTACCTGGAGCCGCCGGAAATTGTAAAGAAACGCGGGAAATGTGAATTTTGCGTATCTCTTGGTGAAAATAAGCCCAGTCCGGGTGTCTTTTTTAACCGGACTAATGCCTAGATTTGACATTACAGGCACTACGGGTTTACATGGATATCGCATTACTACAGCAACAGGTTGCCGTTTACCGGAATGAAGAAGCATACAAACAGTTGTTCCTTCACTTCTACAAAGGTCTCGTGCGCTTTGCCGATACGTATGTACGGCAGGGCGAAGTGGCTGAAGAACTGGTGTCCGACGCTATCCTGAAGGTATGGACCATGAAAGAGGACCTGCTGAACATCCACAACCTGAAAGTTTATCTTTTCAAAGCCGTCAAAAATGCCGCGATCAATTACCTGGTGAAAAGCAGGAATTACATCACCTGCGACATCGACAATATAGCCCCCGCTTCATTTGTTTCCTATCTTACCCCGGAAGATATCTGCATCAGCCGGGAGCTGAAGAACGACTTTGCCAAAGCCATTTCCCAGTTGCCTCCCAAATGCCAGATGGCCTACAAGCTGGTAAGGGAGGAGAAATTCAGCTATAAAGAAGTGGCCGCCGTTATGGAGATATCCGAAAACACGGTAGACCGCCACCTGAATATTGCCATGCGCCGCCTGGCGGATGTGTTTAAAACCTACCGCAGCAGTTCCGCTGAAAAATCCTGAAAAAAATTGTAAAAAGGATTGGGGAGTTTGCCCCTGGATCTTGTCTTATTAGCAATTACCCATTGTTAAATGCAGGAGGACCGATTTTATCACTTAATGGGCCGGATCTTATCCGGCAGCGCCAGCGAACCTGAAGCAGCCGAGCTGCGGCAGCTGATCGCGGAGGACGAGGGGCTGCGCCTTTTGTATTGGCAGATGGTACCCGGAACGGCGGAACAAGAGGAAGAAGAACAATCCGATGCCCTGCAGGCCTACGCCACCCACTTCGCTAAAATGCAGATTGCCGGGCTGATGGAAGAGGCGGGAACGCCCGCCACTGCGCCCCGGAGGTTTCGTAAAGCGATGGCTGTGGCGGCTTTCCTGCTCGTGCTGGCCTGTGCGGGAGGCTGGTGGTATTGGGCTGCCCTACGCGCCCAAAAGCACGAAGCCACGGCCCAGGAAGTGAAAACGCCGAAAGGATCACAGTCTTATTTCACCCTGGCAGACGGCACGGAAGTATGGATGAACTCCAACAGCAAGATCACCTATGGCGAGGACTTCAACCATTCTTCCCGGACGGTGCGGCTCACCGGCGAGGCTTATTTTAAAGTGGCGAAGGATGAGGACATGCCTTTTATCATCGAGGCGGGCGGGCTGAAAGTGAAAGTGCTCGGCACTGTATTCAATATCAGGTCCTACCCGGATGAGCAGAACACAGAAACCACGCTGGTAAGCGGTTCCGTGGCGATTACACTTACGGACCAGCCGGGCAACACGATCCAGCTGAAGCCCGGTGAAAAGCTGGCCGTGCGCAACCGCATCAGCAAAGTATACCGGGCGCCGCACAACCCGGACAGCCTGGAGGCGCAGCAGGTACCGATCCTGACGCTCAGCAAAATGCGCATGGACCCGCTGGACGGCACCCTGCTGGATGCGGGATGGAAAGAAGGCAAACTGGTCTTTGACGGGGACAACTTCGGGAAAGTGGCTTCCAAACTGGAAAAATGGTACAACGTCACCGTGGTGGTGGAAAACGACGCCCTGTACAACGCCAGTTTTACCGGCGTTTTTGAAAAAAAATCACTGGCAGATGTATTGAACGCACTGCAGGCTACAGAAAAATTGACATACAGCCAGGACAATGATACGGTGTATGTTCGCTGATACTAAGTTTCGCTAAACAATTCCGCTAACAATGAACACAAAAATTTCGCGTAACAAACTTTCACGTTAACGTATTCAATATGGAATAAAAAGCAATCACAATCAACTGAAATCAAAAAAGAAGGAGAATGCTTGCGACATTCTCCATTCTTAGGAAATGCAAGGCTTCCCCGTTAAATCAGGGAAAGGGAAGCCTATTTTTCAAAACCTAACATCAAAAGTATGAAAAAAATCAGATTGGGTCCGGGTACGAGCCCCGGTCGTCCTCTCGTGCCAATTATCAAGCTATTGTTCATGATGAAATTGACCGCCATTATCATTTGTATGTGCTCCATACAATCCTTTGCGCTATCAGGCTACGCGCAGGAAAGGGTGACGCTGAACATGAAACAGACTTCCCTCCGGAAAGTGTTAAAAGCCATCGAGAAGCAGATCCCGGTGCATTTCGTGTACAACGACGAAATGCTGCAGGGCCTTGCGCCGGTAGACGTTGAGGTGAAAGACAAAACCTGGACGGAAACGCTGCGGCTGGTACTGAAAGACACCAAACTGGATTATAGGACCATCGCCGGCAACCTCGTGGTGATAGCTCCTGCGGGAAGCAAGCCCAATGCCGTGCAGGCCGTCGTGGCCCACGGCAAAGTGACCGACAGTCAGCAGCAGCCCCTCATCGGCGTGACCATCTGGGAAAAAGGCACCACCAACGGCACCATCACCAAGGAAGACGGTTCGTTTTCCCTCACTGTAAAAAGCGACACGGCCACGCTGATGTTTAAGTTCATAGGCTATGTATCCATAGAAAGGCGCGTTACTTCCGCCGCTATGAACATCGTGCTGGAAGAAGGCAATACCGCGCTGAACGAAGTGGTGGTGGTGGGTTACGGTACCCAGAAAGCCGCGAACCTCACCGGCGCCGTGGCCACCGTAAACGCCAAGACCCTCGAAAGCCGCCCGCTGGTGAACCTGGCGCAGGGCCTGCAGGGCACCATGCCCGGCCTGCGAGTGAACCTGAGCACCGGCGCTCCCGGGCAGGGCGCTTCCTTCAACATCAGGGGAGACAACCCGCTGGGCACCACCGGCAGCGCCGCCCCGCTCGTGCTGGTAGACGGCGTGGTGATGGACCCGAACCTCATCAACCCCGACGACGTGGAAAGCGTGACCATGCTGAAAGACGCGGCTTCCGCTGCCATTTACGGCGGCCGCGCGGCTTACGGCGTACTGCTCATCACCACCAAAAGCGGGAAGTCCGGGAAGATCAATATCAGCTATTCCGGCAATTACACCCTTTCCCGGCCCACCCGCCTGCCCGAATACATGAACGGCTCCCAATACATCAATATGTTCCGCGACGCCGCCCGCAGGGCCGGCGGCAACAGTTACAATTACACCGACCAGGATTCCATCCTGGCCGCGAAATACGCCGCCGATCCCGCCAACAACCCGGATGTGTACGTAGACCCTGACAGACCCAACCGCTACCGCTACGTAGGCAATACCGACTGGATAGACGTGCTGTATCCCGGGTGGCAACCGCAGCAGCAGCACAACATCTCCCTTTCCGGCGGCGAAGGTAAGACCACCTATGCCGCCAGCATGGGGTATCTCAACCAGGAAGGCCTGCTGAAGGAAGCAGACCAGCAATACAAACGTTACAACGCCAGCCTCCGCCTTACCAATAAGACCACGGATTGGCTGGAGCTCAACTTCAAGGCAAGCCTGAACCGCACCACGCTGAACACGCCCAACGGCACGCAGTTCGTGAACGACAATATCTCCAACTGGTCTTTCATCCCCACCGACCTCACCCCGCTGATGCCCGTGTATCACCCTGACGGCAACTTCTCCGGCCAGGGCAACTACACCAATATGATCGCCGTGATGAAACAGAACGGCCGGTATAAATACGATATCAATGACGTATGGCTCACCGGCGGCTTTGTACTGAAGCCCCTGAAGAACGTGCGCTGGGTAACGGATTATACCTGGAACGGGTATTTCAAAAATACCAGCCAGCACTATAAAGCATTCAGCGAATACGGCGTGGACGGCGCGCTGCTGGGTACCTATCCCTGGACCACTCCCAGCCGCCTGACCCAGGCCAGCGCAAGCGACTATTATTACGCGTTGAACTCATACCTGCAGTACGAAAACACCTTCGGCGGGAAACATTACCTGAAAGCCATGATCGGCTACAACGAAGAGCTGAAGCAGAACAGGAACTTCAACGTAACCGCCCGTAACCTGGTAGACCCGACCCTGCCGAGCCTGGTGCCGAACAACGACAAGAGCCCGATCCTCGGCGCCGCGCAGAATGAATGGGCGGTAAGCGGTTCCTTCTTCCGCCTCAACTACATCTATGCGGATAAATACCTGCTGGAAGTGAATGGCCGCTACGACGGCACTTCCCGGTTCCAGCGGGGCAACCGTTACCTGTTCGCGCCCTCTGTTTCAGCAGGCTGGCGCGTTTCGCAGGAAAGGTTCTTCGCCGGCATTTCCGATATCGTAAACGACCTGAAGATCAGGGCTTCTTACGGAACGCTGGGCAACCAGGCCACGCAGCAGCCTTACCCCTACATCGCCACGATGCCGATCGGGCAGACGGGGTATGTGTTTGACGATAACCTGACCAGCCCTTACGTTGGCGCAGCCGGGCTCGTATCTCCCGATTTTACCTGGGAAAAAGTAAGTACCATCGACGGCGGTCTGGACGCATCCTTCCTGAAGAACAGGCTCGGCCTCGTGTTTGATTACTACGTGAGGACCGTAAAAGACATCATCCAGTCCGGCGCCGCGCGGCCCGGCATCCTGGGCGCAACGCCGCCCACGGCGAACTCTGCCGACATCCGCACCAAAGGATGGGAGCTGAACCTGACCTGGAGCGAGCGGCTGAACAAGGATTTCAGCTACAACGTAGCTTTCAACCTTGCAGACGCTACCACTGAAGTGACCCGCTACGATCTGAATCCCAAAGGGCTGATCAATACTTATTACGAAGGATTAACCCTTGGCGATATCTGGGGGTACACCACCGCCGGATTTTTCCAGTCTGCGGAAGAAGTGGCCAAATCCCCGTCCCAGAAAAACCTTTACGGCGGCGCATGGCTGCCCGGAGACATCCGCTACACCGATCTGAACGGCGACGGTATTATTTCCGTGGGCGACAACAGTATCTACAATCCCGGAGACCAGCGCGTGATCGGCAACAGCACGCCGCGTTACCTTTTCGGGCTGAACCTGGGCGCGGAATATAAAGGATTCGACGCCACGGTGTTCATACAGGGTACAGGCAAACGCGATTATATGCTCGGCGGCACTTATTTCTGGGGTTTTACCAGCGAGTGGGACGTGCCCCTGAAATATCACCTGGACACCTGGACGCCCGAGAACAGGGATGCCTATTATCCCGTGAACAAGATCGCTGCATCGTATAACCAGCAAACCCAGACCAAATACCTGCAGAACGCCGCTTATGCGCGCCTCAAACAGGCGACCATCGGGTATTCCCTTCCGCAGTCGCTCCTTTCCAGGGCGAAGATCAGCCGCGTCAGAGTATATATCACCGGCCAGAACCTGTTCGAGGTCACCGACCTGCATAAGGCCTTCGATCCGGAGCTGCTGGGTGTTCAGACGTACCCGCTGAGCCGCAGCTGGTCATTTGGTCTGCAGGTTGGTTTGTAATGCTGAATTAAAAATTGAAAACATGACAAGGAAACACACTTTATATATATGCACGCTCTTCCTGTTGCTGGCCGCCTGTAAAAAGGAGGACTTCCTGGACAGGTTCCCGCAGGACGCTATCAGCGAGCCCACGTTCTTCAAAAATGAGAACGACCTGAAACTGTATCTCAACCAATTCTACGACGCATTGCCCGTACAGCGCGGCAACAGCGAAGCCAATTCCGACAACTTCGCGCAGAGCTCCCGCGATGTGTTCCTGGCCGGCGAATACGTAGTGCCTGCCACAGACGACAACTGGAACTACACCGGTTGGTCAGGCATCCGCAATGTGAACTACTTCCTGCAGCGGTACGAACGCGCGCAGATGGACGGCACCGTAAAGAATTACTATGCCGCCGAAGCCCGCTTCTTCCGCGCGCTTTTTTACTGGAATAAAGTAAAACGTTTCGGCGCAGTGCCCTGGCTTTCACAGGACCTTACCGATACTTCCTCCGCCATCCTCTACGGTCCGCGCCAGCCGCGCAAGCAGGTGATGGACTCTGTGCTGGCAGACCTCAACTTCGCCGTGGCCAATGCCGCCGACGGCGACAACCAGCAATTCAGGGGAAGGATCACCAAAGACGTGGCCAATGCCCTGAAAGCCAGGATCTGCCTCTGGGAAGGCACTTTCCGGAAATACCATGCGCTGGGCGATGAAACGAATTACCTGCGCGCCGCCGCCGATGCCGCCGAAGCCGTGATGAACACCGGCCGTTACGCCATCTGGAAAACCGGCAACCCGGCGAAAGATTATTATAACCTGTTCATCCAGGAAGAGCTGAGAGGCAACTCCGAGGCCATCCTGGCGCGCCGTTATATCAAGGACGTGAGCATGCACAACCTCACCCGCCAGATATCCGACATATGGCCGGCGCTCACCAAAGATTTCGTGCGTTCCTTCCTGGACAAGAACGGCCTGCCCACGGCGCTGAGCCCGTTATACAAGGGAGATGAAACGCTGGATGATGAAATGGTGGACCGCGATCCCCGTTTCAGGCAGATCATTGCCACGCGGGGCTTTGTAGTGACCACCAACCCCGGCGGCGTGAACGACGTGGTGACGCTGCCGCGTATTCCCGGCGTGGTGACGGGCTATGCCGCGGTGAAGAACTACAGCCCCGACCTCGCACAGTGGAATGCCAACCAATCCACGCTCGACCTTTTCATTTTCCGTTACGCGGAAACGCTGCTGATATTCGCGGAGGCCAAAGCCGAGCTGGGCGAAGCAAGCCAGGCGGTGATAGACAGGACGGTGAACGAGATCCGCTCCCGCGTGGGCATGGCGCCGATGACGATTGCCACGCTGGTGAGAGACCCGCAATCCAAATTCCCGGGTATTCCTTTGCTGCTGGATGAGATCAGGAGGGAAAGAAGGATCGAGCTGGTGGGAGACGGTTTCCGTTTCGACGACCTGCTGCGCTGGAAAGCCGGCGCGCTCATCAACAACCCGGAAACGATACTGGGCATGAAGCTCACGCCCGCATTGCGCGCGCAATACCCGGCCAACCAGGTGAGCAATGTGATCGTGAACGGAAATTTCTACATCCGCGTTTACAACAACATCACTTCCCGTACCTGGAACGACAGGATGTACCTGTACCCGCTGCCCACGAACGAATTAACGCTGAATCCGGCACTGCTTCCGCAGAATCCTAACTGGTAAGGGCACCGGTTTTATCATCCTTAAAAATGGAAAAATGAAAAAAATACTTCTCTATACAATGCTGGCAGGGATCGGCGCCGCAGGCTGCAAAAAAGAAAACACATTTTCCGAAAACGACGGTGACGTGCGTATCTTAATGTCGCAGGCCATCAACGGCGCTTTCACGGATATTACCGTAAACCGCAGGGCGCCGCTGCAGTCCGATACCGCTTATGCATTCGACATGAACGCTTTTTTCGCGGGCTCCGGTTTTGCCAGCGCCCCGCGGGACGTTACAGTGAATTTTGAACTGGATTATTCAAAATGGGATTCGATCAACGCTGCCCGCGCCGCTGCCAGCCTGCCTGCGTTCGAACGCATTCCCGATGATATCTTTGAATTCGCGAAAGGCAGCACCGTGATCAAAAAAGGCAGCACGATCAGTGAGAATATTGCTTTTACCATCAACGCCAAGCTGATCGAAGAAGGGCATAATTATATGATCCCGGTGAGACTAGCTTCCGCAGACGGTTTCAGCATCAACGGCGCGCAGGCAACTACGTATTTCGTGGTGAAAGTTACGCCGCCGGTATACCCCGAGATCAACCGCGCCGCCTGGACCGTGGCCGAGGTGGATTCGGAAGAAGCCAACGGTGAAGGCCCTAACAACGGCCGCGCCATTTTCGCGCTGGACGGCTTGCTGAATACATTCTGGCATACCCAGTGGGATGGGGGAGAGCCACCGCTGCCGCATCATATCACCATCGATATGCATGCGGGCAACACGCTTTCCGGCCTTTACCTCACCGCCCGGCAGAATGCGCCCAATGGCGCGCCCAAAACGGTGACAGTGGAAGCCAGCGCGAACGGCACCACCTGGCAGAACGCAGGCACTTACCAGCTCCAGGCTATCAATGCCCGCCAGCCCGTGTTCTTTACCCAGCAGTTCTCCGCGAGATACTTTAAGGTAACGGTGACGGCTACACATGGCAACACCAACATTACTTTCTTCGCCGAGATCAGCGCGTTCTGATCCCGGAGATATAATAGCTAAAACACCGGCCTCACAGGCCGGTGTTTTTTGTTTGCATAATGAGAAAGACAGGTATCATATGGTTGTTCCAAAATGAAAATGGACAAACCAGGGGAATTCATATTAATTCACCATGTGCAATTGTGCCATAGCTGGAAGAACAATATAGAAGTGTACCCTGTTTGCTCCAAGTAATATAGCGGTATCATAGCCATCAGTGTAATAAATGATCCTGCGTGATACGGCGGTTCCGAAAGAGTTCAACAGCAGGTAGGTATCAAAATCCTGTGCAGAAGCATAATAATAGTAACCGTCGAAGCGATATTCATAATCACAGTCCGAACTTCCCGTACTGGCCATATCCCAGATACCATAGTAGCTTTGGCCACTATATGTTCTGTAGTAAGCAACAGATGGATAACTCGCAGAAGGGCATGAAGCAATTGTGAAACCAGATTTCCTGTCCAGCGAATTGAACAGTTCGTTTGTTTCTTTTTCAGACAACTTGTTGAACGGTTTGTTGAACTTACTGAGAGAAGCGGTGTATACACCTGAGCGGATATCCTTTGCTTTTCTGAGTTGAGCGCTGATCAGCGTTTCCTGTGAAGCGCTTACCCGGCCATTGGAGGCCTCCGCAGCTTTCTGTGTTAAATAAAGAGAATCCCTCTTCAGGCGTAGCTCTTCGAATTGCTGCAGTTCTTCGGCGTTCAACGATGCATAAGCTGCTTTTAAAGCTGCATAATCAGCAGGATCCTTGGAAGCGGACATTTTTTCCACTAGCGCTGTTAAAGAAACCTTTTCTTTAGGAGCTTCAACGGCTGCGCCCGTCTTTTCTTTCTGGCATGCGGCCGCCAGGACCACCAGCGCTATGCCGGTTGTTAATTTCAGTAAAGTTTTCATAAATTGTTTTTTAAATAAACATTGAGTAAAACGAATGGTCCTGTACTAAGCCTTACAGGAATGGCTTTGAACAGTCCCTCCACCGGAAGGATACGGCAAATAGCCTTCTGTCCGCGTGTTAGCAGAGATAATTAATAGATAATAGGATTTAAAGGGTTATTGGATTATAGTTTACTGATGCGCATCATTTTGCATGTTAGGGTTTTTAGTTAGGTTAAATGTTTGATCGTTTTGCTATTTGGCGATTCAGAAGGAGATCTTCTGATAATCCTGCCGGTAATTCTTGGGCTGGCAGTTCTTGAACTTTTTAAACTGCCGGTAAAAGAAAGGAAGACTTTCAAAGCCCGAAGCATAACATACTTCACTTACCTGCTTATCTGTTTCTATCAATAATTTGCAGGCCCTGTTGATCTTGTATTCATTGAGAAATTCAAAAAAGGGTTTCTTCATCGTTTTGCTGAAGAAACGTGAAAAGTATTCCTCCGTCATGTTCAGCCTGGACGCAATGTCGGCTAACGATATCTGCCGTTTATAATTTGCCTGAATATATTTATATACCGCATTGATGCGCTCCTTATCATTAAAATTGAGGTCCACCATAAATTCCTGCTCACAGAGATAACGGAACTCCGTGTTGAGGGAAAGTTCATGTAATATCTGCAGGAGTATCATCAGCCTTTCAAAAGATGAGGCATTCAGCAGATCAATGAATTTCGGCTTTAACCTGCTGGCCACATGCGTATCTATCTTGATCCCTTTTCTCATTGCCTCCAATAACTTGCGCACCGTTTCAAACTCAATGCTATGCATCCAGGTTTTGTCGAGGAATTCCTCTTTCAGGTAAATTACAATAGCGATCACCTGCTGTGATGGATCCGCTGTGTGGTTCCATGCATGGGGCAGGTTAGAACCCAGCAGTACAAGGTCATCTTCATAGAAGTTTTCTATCGTATTTCCAACATAACGTACTCCTTTCCCATTCAATATATAAGTGATCTCCAGTTCCGGGTGATAATGCCAGGGGTAATCGAACACTTCACTTGTATTCTGAAATTCCACTTTGAACAGGTTCGATTCGGATGGAATAGGTTTGTAACGCGGTTTCATGGATTGAATATATGCAAATCCGTTCGGATTTTTAAGCATACAAAGGCTATAAGCACGGAATCGGGTACTAATTAGTTCAAATAGGATATGAGGCACCGTAAGCGGCAAAAAACTGCAAAATAGGGTACGCAATCAGCAAGATGGTACAATCTCCCGGAAACGCTAACGAATAATTTTGTAAGGCAACCAAGTTTTAGCATACGCAATTTTTTCCTCCGGTTTTGGCCTACCCAATTGATAGTAAGTAACTATGTCAATCAAAATTATTAGTATGAATTTACGCGCAATTAAATTCGTTATGACCGCCAGATCATTGTTGCTGCCGCTTTTGCTTCTGTTACTCCCGGAAAGAGGTTTTCCACAGGCAAAGCTGACAGTTACCGGGAAGGTTACCGGCGGTGGGATTCCATTACCTAACGTATCTGTATCCATCCAGGGAACAAACCAGGGAACCACTACCGGCGAGCAGGGAACCTTTTCGCTGAGGGCTGAGATCGGTCAGACACTCGTGATCTCCCACATGGGATTTGTCACAAAAGAGGTAAAGATAGCTAACCAGGAGCCCCTGGATATTGCTTTGGAAACTTCTGCCCGGGATATCCTGAACGATGTGGTGGTAGTTGGTTACGGCACAAAAAAGAAGACCTCTGTTACGGCGGCTATTTCCACGCTGAAGGGAGCTGAGATATCATCTCTGCCTATCTCCAACCTCAGCAATGGCCTGGGTGGAAGAGTGGCGGGCGTTATTGTTAAACAGGGATCAGGGGAACCGGGAAGGGATGGTTCCTCCATCTTCATAAGGGGTATTTCCTCTACCGGCTCCACGCAGCCGCTTATCATTGTAGACGGTATTCCCCGCAGCTTCCAGCAATTGGATCCCAATTCCATTGAATCCTTTTCCGTGCTGAAGGATGCTGCTGCCGTAGCGCCGTACGGAGTAGCCGGCGCGAACGGAGTGATCCTTGTTACCACCAAGAAGGGTAAAACAGGCACTCCCACACTTACCTATAACGGGTACGTGGGTTTCCAGAACCCGGTGGTATTACCCGATTATGTCAATTCTTATGAATATGCCACTTTAAGGAATGCGGCGGCGGTCAACGAAGGCCTGCCTAAACCCTACACTGATGCTGAACTGCAAAAGTTCCAGGATGGTTCCGACCCGGATGCGTATCCCACTTTTAAGAATATCTGGAAAGATCTCACCAACAGGAATGCCATACTTACAAACCATAATATTGAAATATCCGGCGGCGCTGAGAGAGTGAAGTATTACGCCGCCATCGGGTACCAGTACCAGGAAGGGATGTGGCCCGCTACGAATGACCGCAGGTTTAACATGACCCTTAACCTGGATGCAAAGGTCACCAACAGCACCAATGTCTCTTTTGGGATCAATGGCCGCCAGCAGAAAGATCAGTATCCGTCTATCGGCACCGGCCGCATATTTGAGCTGATCGGTTACCTCCATCCCTTATACGGGCCGCTCCGGTTCAGCAACGGGATGGCCGGTACTTTTGTGACCGCAAGCCTTTTCAATAGCGGCTACCGGAAGGTCAATACGACAGCCATCTATTCCCAGTTGTCTGTTGAACAGCGGTTGCCATTTATCCCCGGTTTGAAAGCGAAAGGAACGATTGCTTTTGACCCTACCTATGCGATGACCAAAGTATGGGCCTTGCCTATACAAAGGGCCAGCCTGGACAGGTCACAAACGCCTTATGTGATCAAGGATGGTATCTTTGGACCGACAAAACCTTCCCTTACCCAGAATTACGTCAACGACTACCAGCTTACTTACCAGTTTGGCCTGAATTACGACAAGACATTTGGTAAACATGGCGTTAGTGTATTGGGATTATTTGAAGCAAAAAGTAACGACTACCAGAGCCTGGGCGCTGCCCGGCGGAATTACAACCTGCCGGTTGATGAGATCGACCTCGGGAGTTCCAGCCAGGCCGATATGAGCACCTCCGGTATTTCCAGTTCTGCCAGGCAGATGGGATTGGTGTACCGTGTTGCATACGACTATAACAGGAAATACCTGCTGGAAGCAAGCGGCAGGTACGACGGAAGTTATTATTTCTCCCCGGAGAACAGGTTCGGGTTTTTCCCTGCATTCTCAGTGGGCTGGCGTTTGTCTGAAGAAAGATTCATCAAGGATCATTACAGTTGGATAGACAACCTGAAGATCAGGGCCTCGTATGGCGAAGTAGGCGCATTGGCGGGAAGCCCGTTCCAGTTCATGAGTACCTATAGTGTGCAGGGTACAAATTATGTATTGGGCGGTAATGCGGTGCAGGGCATCCGTGAAAGAGTGGAGCCCAATCCTGACATTACCTGGGAACGCGCCCGGAAAACAGATGTTGGCCTGGAGGTGAGCCTGTGGAAAGGCCTGTTGAATTTCGAGGTGGATTACTTCCATGAAAAAAGGTCCAATATGCTCGTTAACCCGGATGTGAAAGTGCCCGCTGAATATGGTATCGGGTTAAGCCAGGTGAATGCGGGAAGAATGGAAAACCGTGGTTTTGATCTTTCCGCAAGTTCAGTGTATGATGTATCCCGGGACTTACACCTTACGCTGGGCGCTAATTTTACCTACGCAAGGAACAAAGTGCTGCAGGTGTTTGAAACCGCTACCACTTTTAATAATCCTAACCGCCGTATAACAGGCCGGCCGCTGGGTACACAATTTGGCTTTCATGCCCTGGGTTATTTCCAGCAAAATGATTTCGATGGTTCCGGCGCACTGAAACCGGGTATTGCCAGGCAGCCATGGGGCGCAGTGCAGCCGGGAGACATCAGGTACGAGGACATCAATAAGGACGGAAAAATTGATAATGACGATATAACGGTGATCGGTGATCCGGTGGCTGCGCCGGGGATCATATATGGCATCTCCCCGGGCGTGAAATTTAAGAATTTCTCACTGGACCTGCTGTTCCAGGGAGCGGCTAAGGTCAACTGGTATTATCATGGATCATCCATCATGGCATTCTGGGAAACCATGCTGCCTTACAAACATAACTTTGATTATTGGACGCCCCAGAATCCTAATGCTTCCAACCCAAGACTCACCTCTGCTCCTACGGTGAACAACTCGCAACGGTCGTCTTTCTGGATGGGTAACGCAGCTTACCTGCGCCTGAAGAACGCCACCCTTTCCTATAACCTGCCTGCTAAAGTATTGAACCGTATAAAGATGGAGAGCGTCAGGCTGTATGTATCAGGGCAGAACATTCTCACCTGGACGAAGCTGAAGAACTATGACCCGGAAATTGGCAGGAACGATTCCGGGCATCCGGACAGCGCCTGGGGGTATCCCAATCAAAAGACCATCTCTGCAGGCGCGAACATTACTTTTTAATCCAACAAAAAAAGCTGGTATGAAACATCAACTTTTAAGCATAATATTCATTGCCCTTACTTTTTTTTCCTGCGGTAGATTCCTCGACGTGTCTCCCAAGGACCAGGTGGCGGATGAAACACTTTGGGAAAGTACGGCCAATGCGGATCTTTTCCTGAATGATGTTTATGCATCGGTTCCCAGCATCGAGTTTGGCGATCCATGGGAAAACTATTCGGACAACTCGATGAACGGACAGGCAGGAAGAGTAAGCACCAACATATATGGTCCTTCTATTTATACGCCCGCCAATGCGCCCGGCAAATGGGGGCTGTATACCAGTATCAGGAAGGCCAACCTGTTCATCGCCAAAGCTACCGCCTCCGCATTGCCGGAAGCCTGGAAAAAATCAAGGATCGCGGAAGCGAGGTTTTTGCGCGCTTATTTTTATTCGCTGTTGTGGACTTACCACGGCGGAGTACCTGTTATCAAAGAAGTACTGAACCTGAAGGAACAGGGCGATGATATTTTCAGGCCGCGTAACACCGCTGCCGAAACCTATAACTTTATCACTGAAGAACTGGAAGCGGCCGCGCCCGATCTTGGTATCACGGCAGAAGCAGGAAGAGCGACTAGAGGCGCGGCCCTTACTTTAAAAGGTTCATGTGAACTGTTCTATGCAAGCGCATTGTACAATCCCGCCAATGATAAGGCCAGGTGGGAGCTGGCTGCCGCCACTTTCAAAAAGGTGATCGACCTGAATACCTATAAGCTTTTCCCGGATTATAACACCCTCTTTTTTGAAGAGAACAATAACAATGCGGAAGTGATCTTCAGCAGGCAACATCTTGGGGGGACCGATCTGGCCAACCTGAGAGACGGCAATATCGGGCCCCGTTTTGTAGGAGGCGCATTAACAGGTTACGGGCACCTGGACCCGACGCAGGACATCGTTGATGAATATGCTATGGCCAACGGACTGCCTATTACAGACCCCGCATCCGGTTATAATCCCCAGAAGCCGTATGAGAACAGGGAAAAAAGGTTTTACCAATCCATCGTCTACGATGGCTCCACCTGGCTGGGCGACGTCATGATCATGAAGCAGGGTGTCGGTAGCCTGAACGCCACAGACCTGAATAACAGTAGCATATCTACAAGAACGGGTTATTATATCCGTAAAGGGATCAATCCTAAATACGCAAGCGCCAGGAGTAACCTCAACAGCGCCAACTGGATCATCTTCCGCTATGCGGAAGTACTGCTCAGTTATGCCGAAGCAAGGAATGAAGCTACCGGGCCCGACCAGTCCGTATACGATGCCATCAATGCCGTCAGGAAACGGTCGGAGCTGCCGGACCTCGCGCCCGGTATGAATCAAAGCCAGCTGCGCACGTCCATTCACCGGGAAAGAAGGGTAGAGCTGGCCTTTGAAGATAAACGCCTGCCCGACCTGCTGCGTTTAAAACTGGCGGAAGTGATCCTGAACAAGCCGGTACATGCAATGAAGATAGAGCTGGTAAACAACGTGCCAGTATATACGATAGTGCCTGCCGGCGGAGGAATGAGAAAGTTCTATCCTGAGAAGAACTATTTTCTGCCCATTCCCCAATCGGCCATGGATAAGAATAACAAACTTGTCCAGAATCCAAATTATTAAATAAACGTGTGAGCGGTTTTATTATATTTAATAAACCGCTCGAAACCATTCCATATGAACTGGAAACGTTGGACAAGGATAACGATCGCAGCGGCTGTCATACTGTTGGCTGCTGCCGGGGAGAGCAAAGGATTACAAAGAACAAAGATCAGAATAGCCTTTGGTTTAAAAAGCCGGGAAGCCCGGTTGTTCACGGTGCAGTTGCTCAGCAATTCAAATGGGCTGCAAACAGGAAGGTTGACGGGCAGCAACATTGAAAACAATGACCACATTGCCGCGGTATCGAAACTTAATTGCGGCGCAGGGGATGTAGACGAACTGGTCTCAGAAGTAAGCTGGCCGGAACCTGTAGCTCCCTTGCGGAAACTGGCAAACTTCCGCGATCCGCATTCCATAAACGGGGATGCCATGTGGGGCTACCTGATGGAACACGGCGCCCCCGGCCAGGCTGCGAGGCTGCGTAAAGACCCCTGGTATCACCCTGATGCTCCTTTACTAACCATCCGGTTGAATAAAGAAGGAACAACCGGCTTTACAATAGGCCTGTTGCAATTGCTGGAACAGGGCGCAATGTGGTTGCCCGAACAGGATGTTTTTATCACACTGGCAGACAATCCTGTCAGCTTTGAAAAACATCTCGCTTCTTTAAACGGGCAGCGAGTTCTCGACCGCGTCAGGGAAGCTCCTGATGCTACCCTCCGGGAGTTTATGGAAAAATGGGAAGACATCGGGAACCCCATCGCCTGGAACGTATCATGGGCCAC
This sequence comes from Chitinophaga sp. YIM B06452, assembly GCF_039655965.1. Classification (NCBI taxonomy): domain Bacteria; kingdom Pseudomonadati; phylum Bacteroidota; class Chitinophagia; order Chitinophagales; family Chitinophagaceae; genus Chitinophaga; species Chitinophaga sp. YIM B06452. Next base: position 68,114 of record NZ_JAWLKY010000003.1, read on the forward strand.
AACGTGGTTAGGGATAAAAGGGCATCTTACTGTAATTGCCCCATCTCACGGGTCTATCTATAAGTTTGCTGTAGACAGGTTTGGCAATGTACGGCCAGACTATGCTTCGCCACACAAATTCAGGTTAGATATTACATACGGGAATAGCAGGTGGAAAAGCCAGCACATAGAGAATGGTCTTCCTGTGATCGTTACCCGGCTGGAGAAAGAGGGACAGCTTTGTGAAATTGAACAGTTCGCAGCGCCTTCCGGGGATAAAGAGGCGGTGATGTTCACCAAAGTACGTATTTCCGGGAAACGGGGGCCCTTCAGTTTTAGCCTTCAACTGAAGAGCGAACCGGATACAACCGCATTGCGCCCGGTAAAGAAAAATGAGAGCTGGATGATCGCAGATAGATCAGGCAACACCTGGTTAATGCTGGAAGAAGCCACCGGCTTAGATATAACGCCAGGTGAAAAAGGAATAGCGGTAAACGGTGAATTGGCAGAGGGAGCGGCAAAAGAGCTGATACTTATATTGCCTTCCCCCGTTGTTGGTACGCCTGAAGCATTGGCGACATTAACGTATGCTGATGCACGCAAAGCAACGTTGCAATATTGGGAAGACTGGATGAACAGGGGAGCTTCCTTTAAAGTGCCGGAAGAAGCCGTAAATAACCTATACAAGGCAAACTTATGGCATGCCCTCTGCCTGCCCCGCCATACATCAGACAGTACTGGCGCCCCGCATATGGACCTGCCGTATACGAATATCGGCTATGGGCAAACGGATGCCCGGTGGCCCATTAACCAGGCCGTGTATGTAGATTATATGATCTATGGATTGCGGGGTTATGAAAAGGTTGCCCAGGATGAAATTGCCGCGATGTATAAAACGCAGCAGCAACCGGACGGCCGGATAGCAGGAAATGCTAACTGGGGTGTTTATTCCCCCGGTCACTTATATGCAGTAGCGCAAAATTATCTGCTTACAAGGAACCGGGAAAGTTTTGAAAAACTGTTACCGCAATCACTCCGGACCCTGGATTGGTGTATGGCGCAAATACCAGGGCCAGGCAAGACCGGCCTGATAAGGCAGCCCCTGAATGACCTTACCGTGGCGAAAAGGGAATGGGCGTTTATACAGGCCTACTTTGGCGGCGGGCTGGATGCATTCGGGAAGGCGCTGGCCGTCTATGGCCACCCGCGGGCGAAAGCCGTGCTGGCTACGGCGGCTAAATTGAAGAAAGACGCGACACGGGAGTTTGCCCGGAGCAGCGTGAGATCTCCTGTTGTGCAGCTGGAAGACGGCACCTGGATCAATTATGTATCGACTGATGCTTTGACAACCCGGCGTATCATGGAAGAATGGTATCCTACAGATGTGGATTGCGGCGCTTTGCATATGTCAAGGCTGGGAGTAATAGAGCCCAATGGCTGGCTTACAACAGCGTTGTTGCATGACCATGAAGATAATTTGTTCCTTAAGAACCTGGGTATGGCCAATGAACCTGTGTATGTTCAGCAAGGTAATACCCATTTGCTGAGAGATGAGCCCAAAGCAGTCATCCGCGCCTTTTACAGCCTCATGGCCTGTGGTTTTTCCCATGGCCAGCTGACCCCGCTTGAACACAGGTGGGCGTGGGGGCAATATTACGGGCCGCCCAGTACCGACGGTGCATGGTTTGAGATATACAGGAAAATGCTGCTGAATGAAATAGGTGACGATACCCTCATCATTGGCCAGGCAATTCCGGGAGAATGGCTGGAAAAAGGAAAGCAGATCGAAGTGAAGAATGCGCCTTCCTACTTTGGGCCCGTTTCATTTACAATGGAAGGAGAAAATGATCAGCACCAGGTTACGGCTACCGTGCAACTGGCGAAACGTAATCCTCCAAAACAACTCCTGGTAAGATTCAGGCGCCCCGGCAATAAACAGATACGCAGCGTAACGGTAAATGGGAAAGCCTGGACGGATTATGATGTAAAAAAAGAACAGGTGCAGATACCACTGCCGGAAGGAAATAAGTTCATCGTTACCGCCACTTATTAAATGACTAAAATGAAAGCAGGGAAACTGGCATTTATTATAGCCTGTATCATCAGCAGGACGGCCTTTTCGCAGACAACCGTGAATGTGGATTTTTCGAAAGAAATGGGTCCTATGAAGATCAGCCAGATGGCCTTGGGCCAGGGCGGACTTTCGGAAGAGCCGATGTTAAGCAAACATATTACTGAGATCAGGGCCTTACATCCCGCGGTTATCCGCCTTTTTGTAAGCGAGTATTACAATGTGCTGCCGGAAAAAGGGAAATATCATTTCACCACATTGGACAGTACCGTGAACAACATCCTGCAAACCGGCAGTAAACCTTTCATGAGCTTTTGCCTGAAGCCAAAAGTATTTTTCCCTGTTGTGGATCATGATATCGTTGAGCCAAATGATTACGAAGGCTGGGAACAATTTGTGTACGACGTAGTGCGGCACTACGTGGATAAAGGCGCCGGGATTGAATATTGGGAAGTGGGCAATGAAGTGGACTTTGGAGAAGACGGCGGTACGCCTTACCGTTTCAAACCCGAAAGTTATGCGCGTTATTACAAACATACGGTAGCCGCTATATTAAAAGCGGACCCGAAGGCAAAAGTAGGCGGCCCGGCGCTGGCAAATTACAAATCGCCCATCTTGCCGGAGCTGCTCCGTGCCTGCTCAGCAGAGAAGATACCTTTACACTTTGTATCCTGGCATAATTATGACAACAGGCCGGCCTTTATCCGCAGCCAGATCGACTATGTGAAGGAAATGCTGAAAGGATATCCTGATCTTCACCCGGAAACCATCATGAATGAATGGAACATGCATTTATTCAACCCTCCTTTGGATCCCCGCTTCCAGCCTTGTTTTGTTATGGAAACCATCTGGCAGATGAAGGATGCGGGACTGGACTGGTCCTGCTATTACCAGGTCAGGGACTGGTATGTGAATTATGACACCTTCGCAAAGATATTCTCCGCGCATGGCGCCGCTTTTATGAGCCGCTGGTGGAACCGCCAGGCGCAGTTCAGCGGCCTGATAGATTACCAGGGCTATATTCGCCCTGCGTATTTTTCATTCAAATTATTGTCCCGTATGGCTGGCCGGAAGCTGGACCTGCACACAGACAGCAAAACAGTGCATGGTTTTGCCACGCATGACCCGCAGCTGCAAATGCATAACATGTTGTTATGGAATTTCTCGGCAGATTCCGTAAAAGTAAAACTGCAGCTGAAAGCCTTGCCCAAAGATATGATGGTACGTCATATTGTACTGGATGCAGAAGGGGGCAGCAGTGATGAGAATCACCGGCTGCGGCCCGACCCGTTTGTAAACATAAAAAAGGGGGACCAGCTGGTAGAGGTAACGCTGCAACCATGGGCAGTGCATTATTGGTCGTTTGAATAGATAGCAGGCATGATCATAGACATTCATACACATATTTTCCGTCCTGACACAGATTTTGGCCCGAAGTTGCTGGCCGACATGGAACGGTGCAAGATTGATCCGACCATATGGCGGAACCTTGGCGAAAAGCACCTGGAAAGTACGAAAGCGGCTGATGTGGCCATTGTATTCGGATTACAGGCGTCTGCCACAGGCTGGAACATTCCGAACGATATGGTGGCCGCGCATGTAGCGCTGGCGCCATCGCGCTTATTATACTTTGCTTCTATAGACCCCGCATTGCCGGGCTTCATGGACGAACTGGAGAAATGCCACCAGCAGGACGGCGCGGTAGGCGTGAAGATGTCCCCGCTGTACCAGGATGTGCATCCCTGCGATCCCAGGTGTTACCAGATATACCGTTACTGTATGAAACATGGCCTGCCGGTTCTCTTTCATGCCGGAACTTCATTTGTAAGCGGCACACCCCTGGATTACTCCCGCCCGGTTCACTTCGACAGGGTAGCCGTGAGTTTTCCAGATCTGAGGATGGTGCTTGCACACCTGGGCCATCCATGGGAAGGAGAAACGATTGCCGTTATCCGCAGGCATGCGAATGTATATGCGGATTTGTCCGCATTATACTACCGGCCCTGGCAGTTTTATAATTCCATGCAGTTATTGGTGGAGTACCGCGCACATGAAAAAGTGTTGTTCGGGTCAGACTTTCCATTTACTACCACCACAGATTCATTGAATGGCGTTCGTAATATCAATCATATACTGGCAAACAGCGGCCTTCCATCCATTCCCAAAGAAGTAACAGAGGGTATCATTCACCGCAATGCGCTGGACTTGCTGGGATTGCCTGATCCTACAAAGTCCGGCGTATGAAACAAACCATGCAGGCATTACAAATGAAAGGGCTCAATACGCTGGTGAAAGCGGAAGTGCCGGTGCCGGTTCCCGGCGCCGGGGAGGTATTGGTGCAAACCCGGGCGGCAACCATCTGTACTTCGGATCTTCATGACCTGAAGAGTAACCCGTTTGGTATCGCCTATCCCAGGATACTGGGGCATGAAGCGGCTGGAATCGTTGTGGCAGCCGGCAGCGACGTGAAGCATCTGCCGCCCGGTACCCGCGTTGCCGTGCACCCTGTTGTACATTGCGGAAAGTGCGAAGAATGCAAACGCGGGTTCAGGCATCTCTGCGCGAACATGGAACATCTCGGTTATAACAGGGACGGCAGTTTTGCGGAATATTTCACGCAGCGTGCAGACAGGGTGATAGCAGTGCCGGACAATATACCGGATGCTGCAGCCGCTTTACTGGAGCCGGTGGCTGTCTGCCTGCAGGCAGTGGCAAGGGCGGGCGATCTAAAAGACCGTTCTGTATTGATTGCCGGGGATGGGCCATTTGGGAATATCATTGCCCGTTTGGTCAAAAGGGCAGGGGCGGCGCGCGTGATCATAACGGGCAGAGTGCCATTCCGCCTGCAAAGTATTCCCGGGGTTGAAATACCGGATACAGACCCAACGAATTGCGTGGATGTGGCCATCCTGGCTGTGAGTTCAGCAGAGGCGCTGGACACCTGCGTGAAAGCGCTCCGCCCCCGCGGCAGGCTGGTGGTCTTCAGTGCGCTTAAAGAACCGGTAAAACTGAACCTGTTCACCCTCCACCTGTCTGAGCTGGAAATAGCCGGCGCCTGCAACGACGAAGACCGCATGGAGGAGGCATTAAAATGTCTCGGTGATAAGGACTTAAAACTGGGAGAGCTCATCACTCACCAGGTGCCGTTTGAAAATTGGGAATCAGCATTCACATTGGCCCGGGACGGGCATGACCGTGCATTAAAAGTAGCGATCACTTTCAGTTGATAGAATATGAAAATAACAAATGTAGAAACATTCATACTGCAATCCCCGTTTGAGATCCGCTCCCCGGAAGGGAGCGATGAAGCAAGGGGAGTGAAACACTGCCTGCTGCTGAAAGTAAGCACAGACGAAGGTATCACCGGCTGGTCGGACATTGAGACATCGCCGCATGTGGGGGAAGCAGTGGTAAATGCGCCGGAAAGCGGGGCAGGCGTATTTGAAGGATTACGCTCGCTGGTGATCGGGGAAGACCCTTTCGATGTGGAGAGGTTATGGGATAAGATCTACCGCGGCACCATTTATTACGGGAGGAGAGGCGTGGCTATGCAGGTATTGTCCGGGTTTGACATTGCCTGTCATGATATTATCGGAAAAGCCACCGGTCAACCTGTTTATAAGATACTTGGCGGCGCCAGGCGCGACCGTGTGAGAGCTTACGCCTCCACGCTTTTCCGCCCGACGGTGGAGGCCATCAAAGATGCCTGTGCATTTTACCTGGAAAGAGGTTTTACCGCGGTGAAGTTTGGCTGGGGTGTGTTTGGACAGGACCGCAAGCAGGATATAAAACTGGTAGCGGCAGCCAGGGAAGCCCTTGGCCCTGATGTGGAGCTAATGGTGGATGCCGGTTGGATGGTGAACCGCAGTGCTTATGATGCCATTGAGCTTTGCCGTGCCCTGGAACCATATAATATTTTTTGGCTGGAAGATTTCCTGCACCCGGAATGTTATGAAGGATATGCAAAAACAAAAGCCGCGGGGGTAAGAACGAGATTGGCGGCCGGCGAACAGGAAGCCACAGCATGGGGTTTCAGGGAACTGATCACCAAAGGCGGGATAGACATTATCCAGCCGGACCTTACCCGTTGCGGCGGGTTCACACAGGCCAGGAAGATCATTTGGGAAGCAGAGTACGCAGGAATCGATGTTTGCCCCCATGCATGGCTGACCGACCTTCTTACCGCCGGGAGCCTTCATTTAAATGCCGTGCTGCCACGGTCGCTTTTCCTGGAATACAATGTCAGTGAAAACCCCATGCTCACCGAGATCATCAGGAATCCTGTGCAGATGGACAAAGAGGGTTACATCCCGGTGCCTGACGGCCCGGGCCTGGGAATAGAAATAGATGAGAATGCTGTAAAACGTTTTTGCGTAAACCTGTAAATGGATGAATAACATGCGGTCAATCCTGGAGTATGAACTTTTCCCCTCGCAAGCTGCGATGTGGTGGCTGGGGCAGGCAGGTTATATCATCCGGTCGTGTGGCATTACGGTGGCAATAGATCCCTATCTTTCAGACGCTGCCGCCGCGGGCGCTCCTGAATTCAGCAGGTTATATCCTGCGCCTATCCAGCCGGAAGATCTCGCGGTGGATATCTATATCACCACGCATGATCACCTCGATCACCTGGATCCGGGGACCCTTTCCGAATACCAGCATAAACAGGATACCTGGTTTGCAGCGCCTTCATTGACCGCCAGGAAGCTCATAGAAACGGGCGTCCCGGAACACCGGGTCGTAGTAATAAATGTGGGGGAAAGTAAGACCATCAAAGGACTGGAGGTCAGCGGCATTTTTGCATTGCCTACCGGCCCGGATGTGTTGGATACCACGGGTTATCACATCAAATTTCCCAATGGCAGGAATGTGTATCATACCAGCGATACGCAGTTTCACCCGCTGCTGATGGCTGCCGCGCCTCAAAGGCCGGAAGTGATGATGGTGCCGGTGAACGGTAAATGGGGAAACCCCGGTCCCGAGCAGGCCGCTGAATTATCGTATTCACTGCAGCCAACGTTCGTGATGCCGAATCATTATGATATGATGGCTTTAAATGCGGAAAACCCGGAAGTTTTCAAATGGTTTTGTACCAAAATGAATATGCAGGAACAATGCATTATTCCTGAACGGATGCAACCATTCGTATGGTTTTAGAATAATAGCGTATAAAATATATAAAGATGATGTTACTTAATGACGAAGAAAAATTTGCATGGATCAGAGAGCACCTCTATGTTCCCCTTGTTTGTGACGTGCTGGACACTCTCGGATATCGCAACCAGGCCATGCACCAGCGCTTAAGGCCCCTGGATGCCAATAACTGTACTATTATAGGAAGAGCCCGGACGCTGAGATGGATGGAAACAGATTATGTGGAAGAAGACGCTTACTCCATTGAAATAGAGGCTGTGGACTCCCTTACAAAAGGCGATGTGGTGGTGCATTCTACGGATTTTGGTTCTACGAATGCGCCCTGGGGAGAATTAATGAGCACCATTGCCAAACGGAACGGCGCCGTAGGGTGCATCTGTGACAGTATGATAAGGGATTGCCGCAAGATCATGGATATGAACTTTCCTGTTTTCTATGGCGGTATCCGCCCCCTGGATAGTTTGGGAAGAGGGCGGGTGATGGCTTACGATGTGCCTGTCCGCTGCGGCGATGTGGTGGTGCATCCCGGGGAACTGATCTTCTCCGATTTCGACGGTATTGTAGTAATACCCCGCGAAGTAGAGGATAAAGTACTGGAACTCGCTTTTGAAAAAGGATCAAAAGAAGACCAGTCAAGGAAAGACCTGTTGAACGGCGACTCCTTAAGAACAGTATACAACAGATACGGTGTATTATGAACATACTTTGTGTAGCAGCGCACCCGGACGACATGGAGATACTTTGCGCCGGAACATTGATCCGTTACGCCAGGGAAGGCCATAAAGTAACAATGGCCATTTTCACCAGCGGAAATATGGGAGATGCGAGGATCCCGCCGGATGAACTGGGGAAGATAAGGGAAAAAGAAGCCCGTGATGCCGCAGCCATCATCAATGCAAACCTTATCTGGGCCGGCGTCATGGACGAACACGTTTTCCCGGACCGGGAACAGCGGCGCCTCATGATAGATATCCTGCGCGAAGCAGACCCGGATGTGATCTTTACCCATTCTCCCAACGACTACCACCCGGACCACCGTTATGTGAGCCAGTTGGTGTTCGACGCATATTTTCAGAAAGGCCTGCCGTTCATTCCCGGCCAATCAAAGCCAGCCTGCCGTTTCGGGCATGCACAGCTATATTACATGGACAATCTCGGGGGTATAGGGCTCCTGCCGTCGGAGTATGTGGATATCAGTGAGGTGATGGACGTAAAGCTGCAAATGCTGGCATGCCATAAAAGCCAGGTAGAAGCTATGCAGGAACTTGCAGCAACAGACCTTGCCGACATGGTGACTGTACAGGCCCGCTTCAGGGGATTAGCCGCAGGATGCCGGTTTGCAGAAGGATTCACAAGGCTGGACGCCTACCAGCGCGGATTGACCTGCAGGGTATTGCCATGACCGATACCGTGAAATTATATGCAGGAAATACCGAGATGGTCATAGGTGTTTCCATGGGCCCGCGGATACTCTCGCTCCGCCGGAACGGCGGGGAAAACCTGCTGTATGAAGATCATACCGGTTTCAAAGTAGGGGAGTGGAAGATGTACGGGGGGCACCGTTTCACCGTTGCGCCTGAAACAGCCGCCAGTTATTATCCCGACAATTCGGCCTGTGAGGTGTCCGCCACAGGAACCGGATTGCTGATCAGGGCGCCGCAAAGGCACGATGGCATCAGGCTTTCCATGGAGATCACTGCATCCCCGGCTGAGGGATTTAATATCCGGCATATACTTGAAAACAACGGATCATCAGCCTGGCACGGAGCCTTATGGGCTATTACCTGTGTTCCCCGCACTGCAAATTTACTGGCCCGCTGTAGTTTTTCAAAAGTTGACTACTGGCCAGGCACAGCCCCGGAGAACTGGAAACTGGCTGCCGACCTTATGGTTCCGTTGCCCGGGCAACACAGGGGCAAAACCGGATGGCATGAAGATGCCGGATGGCTGGCCGCTATACAGCCTTCGGGGACATTGATCATCTGCAACAATGATCACGGCACAGAAAAGGTAAACAACAACCTGGAAATATTCGTCTGCAAAGACTACGCGGAACTGGAAACCCTTGGCCCGCAACAAACAATTGCGCCGGGTTGCAGCGCCGGACATTTACAACAATGGCATATATTCAAATAACAGCATGGAAAAATTTCATCTTTCATTAATAGATATCCTGATCATTACCGGGGAAACTTTGCTTGTAGTGATCATCGGCTTACTGGCGGCGCGAAAAGTGAAACGGACCACCCAGGGATATTTCCTTGCCGCGGGTAATATGCCCTGGTACCTTATCGGCGCTGCTTTTGTGTCCACCAGCGTTTCGAGCGAGCAGATCGTGGGAACGATAGGCGCCGCCTACAAGGGCGGTATGGCCATTGCGAACTGGGAATGGTGGAGCTTGCCTACTTACCTGTTAACGATGATATTTTTTATCCCGCTTTACCTGCGTAACAAGATAATGACGGTGCCGGAACTGCTCAACCGCAGGTTCGGCCCTGCCTGTGGCGATATTTACAGCGTCGTGATCCTGGTGGGATATGTTTTCGTTTTTCTTCCGCCGGTGATCTACGGAGGCAGTATCACACTCAGCGAATTGACCGGTTGGCCGTTGCATTCCGTAATGGTTGGCATCATACTGGTTACTGCCAGTTATACGCTGGCAGGCGGGTTGAGTTCAGTAATGTGGACGGATGCCATTCAATGCGTAATGCTTATTGGCGGCGGTGTGATATTTTATTTTGTAGCCCTTGATAAAATACCTGGCGGATGGAATGCCATGGTGGCAGCCGCCCCGGAGAGATTTCACCTTTACCACCCGCCATCGGACCCGCAGGCTCCTTTCCTGAGCCTGATACTGGCATCTTTCGGCGTATTCCTTTTTTATCAATCATCCAACCAGGTAATGATCCAGCGGATACTTTCTGCCCGCAGCAAATGGGATGGGATGATGGGACTTATCTTCTCGGGGTTTATCAATATTGTAAGGCCGCTCGTAACCTGTTTATTGGGATTGATCATTTACCATTGGCTGGATATAATGCGGCAGGGTCCTTCGCTGTTGCCAAATGACCAGGACCGTGCGTTCCCGGTTGCTTTACAGCTCTTTGCTCCGTCCGGCCTGAGAGGTATTATCCTGGGTGGTTTTTTTGCAGCGGTGATGGCCAGCATCAGCGCGCTTACCAACAGCGTGGCTACTATTTTCTCACTGGATGTATACCGCCGTTTCTGGAGGAAAAACGCGGCGGACAGGGAATTGATCATCACCGGCCAGCTCTCCGGGGCCGCTGCTTTACTCATATCTTCATTAGTTGCGCCGTATGTTGGCACCGTGGGATTGTTCAGGTATTTCCAGACCGGTGTAACATACATCGCAACACCGTTCATTGCCGTGTTGCTGATGGGCATATTCTGGAAAAGGGCGAACTATGCCGGCGCTATTGCGGGATTGCTGGGCGGCGTAATTATCCAGGTATTGCTGGTTGCTGTATTGCTTGCCATGGATATCAACCTTCACTGGCTCTATATTGGCGCTATAGCGCAGGTGCTCACGATGGGCCTGATAGCAGTAGTATCTCTTTATACAACCGCTCCGCAGCCTGAACTGGTGAAGCCGTTTACCTGGAATTTAACATGGCTGCGCACATTGGGAGAAGGTGAAGTTAAACGCCCCTGGTATCAAAGTCTCAAACTCTGGCTGGCATTATATGCGGTTGCCTGGTGTTATATTTATTGGAGGTTTTGGTAAAACCTTTTTTTAAAAAAAGAACCGGCCAATTACAAACATAATCCTGTAATTGGCCGGTTTTTTAATGATTTATCCGGTCGTTTATGGATAAGTGATCACTGTCCCTTTATTATCCGTATTTGCCGGGTTGTTTACGTAGTTGTTTGTCCATGAACCAAATCCCGGTCCGCTGGGCGTTCCTACATATCCATATGCCGCCCCGGTATACCACCTGTTGTTATCTGCATAGATATGGGTGCCGTAAGTGTAATTATGGTTTGACCCGTATACGGTATATCCTCCTCCGCCCAGCAGGTTGCCGCGCAGCAGGATATTGTCAATGAAACCATAAAGCGGTTGTATGAAAAATGCGGAGGATGCATTGTTGCCGGCACTGCGGATATCAATGTGGTTGTCTATTACATTCAATTGCGCAATACCGTTACGCCTTGTACCACCATCCACATGATTACCGGTATCTGTGGCCGGATCACCATAGCCAGGCAGATTGTGGATATAACAGTTCCTTACCAGGGCGGCTCCATCCAGCCAGAATCCGCCACCCTGGTCTGTTATTTCAGTTCTTAACAAGGTCACCTCTTTATTGGTTGGCGATTGGAAAGGCGCTGTAGCATACTTGCCCGGGATGTCGATTGCTTCAATACGTGAATCTTTGATCAGGATTGCACCATTGTCAGAGCCTACATTCCATTTACTGCCACCTGTGTTAATAACGATCCAGCATCTGTCAATAATGATATTACCGGCGCTCAGATCCGGGTTTACCAGTTTTTTCAGGCTGATAGTTGAGCCAGCGGCAATCGGATCACTATGCAATGGCAGCGTATTTTTATTCACACTTACCCCGGTTAACCCAACAGTGGTCGTATCGATCTGCCAGCCGCGCAAGCCGCTGCCGGCCGCGCCTGTAGTTACGCTGAGCGGTGTGCTTGCGGCAGAAAGGTTACCCGCCGCATCTTTCGCTTTTACTTTAATGCTGTGAGCCGTAGACGGGGTCAATCCATAGATATTAGCCCAGGTGCCCGTAACAGAAGCGATCAATACGGTGTCATTGTAAACATTGTATCCGGTAACATGCACATTATCCGTGGAAGCCGTCCAGCTAAGGTCAACACCATAACCTGTAATATCAGAAGAGGTCACAGAAGTGGGGGTGCTTGGAGCGGTCACATCCGGGATCACTTCAAAAGTAACATCACGAAAGTAGTTGCCACCGTTATAGGTGCTGGTGGGGAATGCGCCTAAAGTTGTTCCGAAAACACCATTGGAACCAACAACCGTACTTAAAGGCCCATTGGTCACAGCTGACGCGAGACCGCCGGGAGTAGCGCCATATCTCGTGTTGGAGTTAACTGTTACTACATAAACGGTATTGGCAACAATTTCATAGGGCGTACTCAGCGTTGCTGTCTGCCAGCCTGAAGCAGTTTCTCCCGTAAAGGTCACACTGGCCAGCTCAGTGCCGCCTGCAGACCACAAACGCCCGATGTGGGTGCCGGTTTCCCCGCTGTATTTGTAATAGCGGATCTGTGTGATGTTGCCTATTTGGGTGGACTTGAATTTCATACCCATCTCGTATGGCCCGTCAGTATCTGTCGCGGTAGGGGTTTGGGTCGTAAACACGTTATAAGTTTCTTCCTCATCGTTTAATGTTGCAAGAACGCGGTCTGCCTTAATCGTATCACGGTCTTTTATTTTTGTACAGCCGGTTACCAGGAAGGCAGCCAATAAAAATAAACTCAGGACTTTCATGGTTTTAAGTTTTAAGGTTATAGTAAATCAATCATTACCAGTTTACGAGTACGGGGGTAAAGGGCTCGTCATTATCATCCCAGACATTGTTTGTCCATACAGCGGGGTAAAACTCCCAATAACTTGCAGGCCCGTAATCTCCGCCCAAAGGATTTTTTGCGCCCGGATCCGGCGGGTTGCGCCTTACCCTGTTCCCAGTACAGATCCCCGCACCCAGGCCGGCGCCATTATCCGGGAAGTTTAACCTGATGGCATACGCTCCCCCGGTCACCCTGTTGTTGGTGATGCTGACATTCCGCGAAGCGGCGCCCTGCATGAAAATGGAAGCCGTGTTGGATACATCCAATAACTCTATGTTATTGCCCTTTACAGTGACGTTGCTGGAGCTGCCCCAGATAAACACTCCATCGTGGTGTTTCGACTTATCCTGCGTTACCCATATTTCATGCAGGAAGTTATTTTCCACCAATGAATGGCTCATGGCGTCGATCCCTCTTACCACATCATGGATATTGTTATTCCGGATAGTGCAATTGGTGGCGCACCCGGCAATCCCGCAGTCCACGTCATTGGGGTTAAAGCTGCCCAGTTCAGGGCCGATGTCGCAGTTTTCAATAAGAATAGAGGTCCTGTCGCCGTTCACGCCCGGCACGCTGGGCTGGGCGGTGTTCTGGAACCATATTACCGTATGGTCAAAACCGATCGTTTCATCTCCGCGCACACGGCAGCGCCTGATGGTGCAGCGCTTCACAGATACAGGAATGGAGATGTACCCCGTAACAAGGACGTCGCTTAATACTTCGTTGTTGCGCATGGTATAGTTGGCATATGTTCTCTTTGGTCTCCATCCTTTGGGAAGCCCGGTATTGGTGGCATCCGGCCAGGACCGGTCGTTGCAGTTTCCGCGTTTTGAGTAGGACAAAGCATCGTCAAGGGATACTTTATCTAAATCCTCCAGCGCTGCGTCCTTGGCGGAGCATCCGCCGAGTAAGACGCCGATACTTAACAGCAATAGTAGTTGTCTCATTTTTTGGTTGTTTAAATGGTTAATTGTTTAAAACGTATTCATATAATTGACGCCAATCCCTTCCATAGTAGGCTTTCATCAGCAGGCTGATCAGTTCCTGCTGTTTGTTCTTTTCGAAATGGGAGAGGAGTTCATTGAAAATGTAGAATTGAAGCCAGTACCCGTTGTTGTACTTTTCCCGGCTGCTTCTGGCGGTCATCAGCGAAGCGTACCATTTATAATTGATCTTCAGCGCCCTGGCCACCCGGATGGATTGCAAAGCATTGTTCCACATCTGCCCGGCTGTTTTTTCAAACAGGTCGTGATAGTCCTTATAAGTGAATTGTTTGGTACTGATTATTTCATAGGAAGAAGCAATGCCCAGCGCCTTCAGATCTGTAATTCTTTCAAAGGAGGTATCGCCGTCGAGGTCATGTTTGACCAGGTCAAAAAAGCCGTCTCCGTCTGTGTCTTCATAAGCGATGGTAGGGAATTGCCCTGGCTCTGAAGGGATGCGCCTGTATCCGCCCTCATACAATCCGCCCCAGCCCTGGTAACTGGCGGCGTTCTGGTCAATCCTCCAGCAACCCTTTTCTGCCCCGTATAAATGCATCTTGCCGTCAGATCCTATATACAGGCTGCCTTTTCCCGAATTATCCTCATCCCATTCCCCCCGGTCGCCGGCTGCATCCGCCTGCGGGTTATGATCGATCCCGTTATTGTTCTTTCCTATCCTGAAATAGTTTTTGGGTTCGTAAAACTCCACCCGCTCCCAGCGTTCGCAATCGTCATCTTCATCAAATACCATCCAGCAGCGGCTCCATTCTCCTTCGTTAAAGACCTTATGCAATGCGGCATCCCTGCGGGTATATACCAGTTCCTTTACTGCCCTCCATCTTTTATCATATAACAGGTGGCTGACCTGGTCGTCGATGCCTGCCGCGTGGTGGTTATTGACGGGGTGTACCTGGTCTTCATAGGAAAAGCCCGTTCCTTCAAAGTAAAGGCTGAAGTCAAAATCGAATTCATTGGAAGGCGCATTGTCATTGTCCAGGTCTACGGATACAAAAGCCCGGTTCACAACCCCGTTCAGCGAAATGTCCTGCCCTCCGCCAGGCGTGAAATGCCCTTTATCTTCCAGCCGCACGGACATTTCCGTCAGCCCGTCCTGGTCCGTGTCGTAAAACAGGAACGGGTTTTCCCAGTTGACCCTGAGGTCCTTGATACGATAGCTGGGAGCATGTGTTTTCAGGAAAAGGGTTTGCCCGTGGTAGTCTTCAAAGAATTGCGAGGCGCCGGCGTGCGTCCAGCATTTCAGCACCAGTTCTTTCCAGTTGATAAAATGGAACGACTGGTCCTTTTCATCATCGATGATCCACATGTAATTGCTGCTCCAATCCCAGTGGATAACTGAATCCAGGCTGCTGTTCTCCACTACCAGCTGGATGTCTGCTTCACCATCATGATCTGTATCAAGCCAGTCAATGCTCAGGTCCCCCGGGCCGGCAAATATGCCATCGCCGTTCCTGTCGGTCAGCAAACAATCATTGTCAAGATCGCCTTCCTGGTCGCCCTGCATCATGTCGTCATCATCGTCTACCCATATGGCATTGCAGTTATTGAATAACCGTACCCTTACCAGGTCGGGGTCGCCGTCTCCGTCCAGGTCAGCCGGTTCAGCCTTGCCTGTATATTCAGGCCTGAATGCATTCAGCAGCGAATATTGCTGCGCATAAGTGCCATTTAGCAGCCCGGCGCAGATAATGGTCAGGATCAGTCTTGCGCTCATTGTTTGCGGGCTTTTACCTGTGCTGCCTCGGAATCCTGCACATGCTGTTCAAATGTCCTGATGTTGAAATCTTTTAAAACATCTTTCACTTTTACATCGGGGGCCAGGCTTTCTATGATGGCCCATTCTTCCTCATGAAAGATGGTGATGCGTATTTTGCGGCCATACTTCTCCCTGATCTTGTCAAACTGGAATACATGCGGCCATACGTGTACAAACGCTTTTTCGAGGTTAATGGGGGCGCAGACCAGGTTTTTGTTCCATATTCCCGTTTTTGCAATTTCCGTCCCGGATATATCGCAGATCCTGGCAGTGTCTTTCCTTGTGCTGGACACAACGTGGTATCTATTCTGCCAGGCCCTGGTATTGACCATTTGTCCGCCGGCGAAAGCAGAGGGCCAGAAAACAATTTCAGCCCCGTTTTCTCTTAATTTTCGCCAGCAGTCTTCCCATAGTATGTCAAAGCAAATTTGGATGCCGATAATGCCAAAATCAGTTTTAAAAACCGGTGGCGACAATGTACCGGGCGTAATACCAAACGATATCTCATCCTCTACGATATGCGCTTTCCTGTATTCTCCCAATCTCGTTCCCTGCCTGTCGAGCACCACCGCGGCATTGTATACATTCCCGGCTTCCTCCGTATATACCGGGCAGATCATATAACAATTGTTGGCTTTTGCAAATGCAGAGAACTGTTTTATGACATCCGGGGAAAATGCCACTTCTTCTTTAAAAGTGTATTTCCGTTTGATATTGGAAGTGTTAAAAAGTTCGGGCAGGCAGATGATATCCGGTTTAAAAACAAGGGCTTCCTGTAATACCTCAAATATTTTCTCTACCATTAATGCCGGTGTTTCCGCTGTCATATCCATTTGAGACACACTGGCCACCCATACTTCCCTGGCGGCGCTTCCGGTTGAAGCAGCTTCCGCGGCATTTGCCAGCCCGCCGGGCGCGATGGCTACTCCGCCGGCTGCCATAGCAGATGCGGACAGGAACTTCCGGCGCGAAATCATATTTTTTTTCATTTTATATTGGTTCGTTTATGCACATAGAAGGTCATCATGCAGATACTGCACGTTTTGGCGGCGCGCCACTCTCATCCGGCCAGGCAGTTTTTTAGTTCACCATCACTTCACCGATCTTGTACCAGCCAGGCAGGATCTCTCTTTCTTTTTTAATTGGCAGTTGAATATTCCTGTTGTGAAACCCGCAGCTGTCGCGCATGTTTATCAACAGGTCATACCTGCCCGTGTCGAGGTTTTTATCTATGCCGATCTTGTATTGCTCCGCTACGATTTCACCGGGAAGCCAGGTCCTGTTGTCAGACTCCGGCAATTCCCGGATTGAAGTGCTCCCGGTTTTTTTATTAACCAGTTGTATGGAAAGCTTGTACCTGTGATAGGCCGGCGCTACGCCGTGGTTCTCCCAGGTCATCCTTAAATAGTTCCGGCCGGAATTGATGCGGAAGGTATCCGGCATCATTGCGAATTTTGGGAAATACCAATAGCCGCTCAGGTTAGCCAGCTTTCCGGCCAGTATGGTATTTTCGCTGAGCCATTCCCGGGGATAATGATGGAATCCTATAAAGGTGGCATGTGTTTCCCGTATGGCCTTTTCGAATCCTGTGCCATCTTTCCACATATCATTTTGCACGGCATCGGTGTAATGATCAGATTCCAGTACAACCGGTATCTTCTTATACACCCTGCTATACAATTCGGGGCTGCGTATGCAGGAAGGGCCAAACCCGAGAGTCTTGTACCATTTTACATTTCCGCTATCGTCCCGGAAACCGATGCCTGATTGCAGGCAATAATGATATATTGCATAATCCGACCCGTCGTCCGCATCACGTTGCCCGATAAAGTCGTCGCTGATCAGCAGCACAGACTTTCTGTAACATCTTTTATACATATCAATATGCCGCTTAACGACGGCCACCGGTACGTCTTCCCAACCCGAAAAGGCGGTGTGTCCTTCTCCCCATTCGCCAATACTCCCGATGTCGATATATTCTACCCAGGGTTTGCCATCATATCTTGCAGCGAAGGCCTTATGGAAGTTCTCCAGTTTTTCAAGGAACACCGGGTCATCATAATCCGGCGCCCAGGCCTTGTCGTCCTGCATCATTTTGCCCCTGGCCCCGGCCTTTTTCACCCATCCGGGTGTGGCATAGGGAGGCCCGTTTGTTTCCTTGCAGGTGATGCGGAAAGAGATGGTGTGGCCCCATGCTGTCCATCTGTTGATGATCGAATCAAGCAGTTCCCAGTTGTATACGCCTTCTTCCGGTTCAAGGTAACACCATGCCAGCCTGAGATAGATATCATTCAACCCCGGAAAATCAGGCAGGGAATCATTTGCTGCCAAACGGTCCCCGTAATTGGAGATGCTGTTGTCATAATAATGGATGAACCAGCCTTTGTGTGGATTGCTGCATACTTTTGTACTGTCCCAGTAGCGCTCCAGGTGAAAAAATGTACGGTTCTTATAGGTTCCCCGTCCCTCTTCGGGAGCAGTATTAAGGGCCTGCGCCTGTACATGGTTGCCTGCCACCGAAAGCAGCAGCAGCAGGAGAAAACTGCGTATCATTTAATAACCCGGGTTTTGCACCATCTTTGGATTGGCATCCATTTCGGCCTGCGGTATGGGAAACAGGTATTTCCTTACGGGGTTGAACGTCCGTGTTTCCAGCTTGATGTAGTTAACATCGTTCACATCCATTCCGTTTCCTGCCCAGGTGACCTTCCCGTTCGTAAAGTCCATCGTTCCCCTGCGGCTGCCGTATAAGGGCCCGTTCAATACCTGCGGTCCAAGGTCCCAGCGCATGATATCCAGGTATCTCAGCCCTTCAAAGGCCAGTTCTACCCTGCGTTCATTCCTCACCAGCGCCCTTGTTAAAGTGGTTGCTTTTATATGCCCGCTTCTTGTCCTGACAGCATTGATATAATTAAGCGCGAGGGCTGTATTGGTATTGGTTTCCACGGCAGCTTCCGCATATATGAGGTACATTTCCGCCAGGCGGATCACCATGATGTCTCCGCCAAAGTTAGGAGGCCAGCCTCCGGGGCTGTCTGCAAGACTGTTGATGTATTTAATCACATTCATGCCCGACCTGGCGGCAGGTTCATTCCTGTTGTAATCCGGGTTGGGACTGCCGTCCGGCATGAATTGATCCAGCGTATTGTAATAACGCCCTTTCCACAACTGCCCGGGATGCAGCAGGGTCATTTCCAGCCTGGGATCGCGGTTCTTAAAAGGGTCATTGATGTCGTAACCGGAAGTGGGGTCGGTGATGGCTTTGCCGTTACTGCATTCATAGGCGTCCACCATGCTTTTGGTAGCGTTAAGGGCGGACCAGCCGCCGTCCCCGGCGGGGAGGTTCAGCTGCGTGAGTGATTGTTCGTAATCATTTACAATGTACTGCACATTTAAAATAGCCTCTTTGTTGATCCCCTCACTTTTTTCCAGGAACAGGTCCCTGTAATTCGGGAACAGCTCATAACAGGGCATATCGATCACCGCTTTGGCGTCGGCCATGGCTGCTGCGTAATTCCCCGTTACCAATTGCAGCCTGGCCCTCAGTGCCAATGCAGCGCCTTTGGTGACATGTCCTTTCGATTCGATGGTATTCTGAACCGGTAATGAGCCTTCACTGATAATGGCAGACAGCTCTTCCAGCACGAACTGTTTCACCTTTTGGGCGGGGTCCCGGGGCAGCTCATCCGTTGCGTTGATCACTTTGGTAACAAGCGGCACGTCTCCATGCAGCATTACTTTCCAGAAATAATCATACGCTCTCAGGAACCTTATTTCACTTTTGTACTGAGCCTTTTTAGCATCATCCATCGGTACCCGGTCTATATTGGCAAGAAAATTATTGTATTTGCGGATGCGTGTATAAGGATACCAGTTGACGGATGCGGCAAAATCTCCGCCACCGTTTTCATCCATAAAATGGAACCAGTCGATCCAGCTGCCCAAAACGTGGTAGTTCGCCGCTGTTAATGTTCCGTTGCCCAGCACCTGGAAACCGAAATTGGATTTTTCATAGGCGTTATCGCTGGCACCGTCAAAAAGCACGATGTTCGCATAGGCCTCCCATAAACGATAGCAGCCATTCAGCGCCAGTGTTGCATCCTGCTCTGTTTTCCAGAAGGTCGCATCCGTCAGTTCATTCCTCGGTTTCACATCAAGGAACTTGTTTCCGCAGGAATATATCATAGCGAGGTTAAGCGCAAGTATTGTAAATAATATCTTTTTCATCCGTGTACGTTTTAGAATGTTACGTCAATTCCTACTGTGTAAAATTTAACCTGTGGATAGGTGCCGTTGCCGGAGCCGGATAAAAGCTCCGGATCGAAGCTGGAAGGGAATTTTGTGAAGGTCAGCAGGTTCTGCCCGCTGGCGTATACCCTGGTTTTGGTAATGCCCGCCGGCCTTAACCATGCTGCCGGGAGTGTATATCCTGCCTGGGCGGTCTTTAAACGCAGGTAGGAAGCATTCAATACGCTGAAGGAACTCATTACCTGGTTATGTTTCTCGGTGATCAGTATTCTTGGATAGCGGCCGTTTTTAACCACTTTCCCGTTTTCGGTGATGGTCCTGTCCAGGTGCATGCGCAATGCGTTGTTGGGGTCGAATGCCCAGAATGATTCAGCGCCTATCACACGGCTTACCTTGCTGGCGCCCTGGAAGAAAGCAGACAGGTCAAATCCTTTGTACTTCAGGTTGATATTGGCTCCATAAGTGATCCCGGGGATGGTATTGCCCAGCACGATCCTGTCGTCGCCATTGATCTTCCCGTCTTTGTTGCGGTCTTTAAAGATGAGGTCGCCGGCCTTTACGGGCGCTCCGTCTACATGCGGGGAAGCTGAAGCCTCAGCATCTGTCTGGTAAATGCCCGTTACCTCGTAACCATAATAAGATCCCCATGGTTCTCCTTCCGCGTAGATCAGGTCTCCTTTGGAAGGATTTTTATACCGCTCTACTTTGTTCTCGTTGAATGCGCCATTCAGGGATACGGTATACTGAACATTCCCTATTGCATAATTGTGCTCCAGCAACAGCTCGACGCCCTTATTCCTCATGGCGCCGGCGTTTACAACCGGTGCGGGTAACCCGAAGGACATTGAAACCGGAACAGGGGAAAGGATATCGTCTGTATAGCGGTTGTAATAATCGGCAGATATGGACAACAGCCTGTTCCGGAAAAGATCGATATCAATACCAAGGTCCAGCTCTGTTGTTTTTTCCCAGCTGATGATCACATTGCTGGCGACAGTGGTGGCGGCGCCGTCTGCAACAATGCCGCCGAAATTATAGTTCTGCCCTAATTTTATCCTTTGGAAATAATTGTAGTCACCGATATTATTGTTCCCCAGCTGTCCCCAGGATACTCTCAGCTTCAGGTTATCGATCCAGCTGATACCGCTCATGAAACGCTCTTCCGTTACTCTCCAGCCTGCTGACAATGACGGGAACCAGCCTACCCTGTACCCGCGGTTGAACTTGGAAGAAGCATCTCTCCGCAGGTTCACCTCCAATAAATACCTGTTGTCAAATTCGTAGTTAGCTCTTCCAAACACAGAGCCCAGGCGGGACTCGACGGTGTACCCCCCGTTCGTCATACCCACCGTTGATCCGCCGTTTAACTGGTCCAGGTCATTAGACGGAAAATTCTTCCGGAATGCCTCGTTGCTGGAAAGTTTGTAAGCTTCCCGGGAAGCTCCCAGCAAACCTTTCACGTCATGTTTGCCAAACTTCCTGTTATAGTTCAGCAGGCTTTGCAATGTGACGGTTTGCTGGCGGGTAATATTATCCGTTACGCTATTGGGTCCCTGAACGGTATGTACGCCATTGCTGTAGTACTCGATCGTTTTTACATGTCTTTTATTATCGCCCAGGTCGTAGTTAACACCGGCAACTCCTTTCAGGGTTAGACCTTTCAATAAGGTTAGTTCCCCGAAAACGCTACCAAGCAAATGGGAATTGGTGCCGTTCCTGAATCCGCCCGCATCTACCCAGGCAATGGGATTCCCGTCCGTATAACGGTTCCAGGTGCCATTCGCATTTTTATTGGCTACCGTGGGCGGTATAAAGTTTGCCTGCCTGAAAAAATCTTCACCGCCGCTGAATGGCGAAATAGGGTAGATCACGTTATTCCTCGACAGCGACATATTCATGCCCAGGGTCAGCCATTCCTTTACACGGCTGTCCAGGTTTATCCTGGCATTGTAACGTTTGTGGGTAGACCCTTTGATGAGCCCGTTTTGACCGAAATACCCGAAAGACACCCTGTAGCTGGTGATATTATTACCGCCCGCAAAAGAAAGGCTGTGGTCCTGGGTAAACCCGGACTCTGTAAGCAGTAGGCCCAGCCAGTCCGTATTCGGGAAGTTATAGGGATCAGTGCCGGATTTGTACTTGGCAATATCATCATTACTGTAACGGGGAGGCAGGCCCTGGTTCCTGTTGCCTTCATTGTACAATTCAGCATATTCATGCGATGGCAGATGATCAGGAAGATTCGTTGTAGCCTGCCAGCCGGCAAAGCCCCTGTAATTGATCTCGGAAACGCCTTTTTTTCCGCGTTTGGTGGTTACCAGTATCACGCCGTTGGCAGCTCTTGATCCGTAGATAGCGGCGGAAGATGCGTCTTTCAGCACACTTACGCTTTCGATATCACCGGGTGAGATATTGTCCATTCTCGATTCCAATCCGTCTACGATGATCATGGGGCCGGCATAGTTCATGGTGCCTATTCCCCTGATGATCACGCTCACCCCTTCGTCTCCGGGCTGTCCGGATGGTTGTGTGACCGTAACGCCCGGGAGGCGGCCCTGTAATGCCGCTACGGTGTTAGTGGGTACATTGGCCATAAGGTCTTTCCCGGAAACAGCGCCGACGGCCCCCGTCAGGTTTATCTTTTTTTGCGTGCCGTAACCGATGGCCACCACTTCATCAAGCCCGACCGTGGCCCGCTGCAGTTTGACATTCCTGACGGAAGAACCGCCGGCGGGAAATTCCTGCGGGGTCATTCCGACAAAAGAGAACAAAATGACGCCGTTCGCCGGAACGGCCGGCAGCTGGTAATTGCCGCCGGCATCCGTAACAGTTCGCTGGGAAGTGCCTTTTACTACAACAGACGCACCGGGCAATGATTCGCCGCTGTCGTCCGTTACCTTGCCGCTAATAAAAAAAACACTATCCTTTCTGACCGTATCCCTGGCGGAAGGAGAGGGCGCCACCGGGTTAAACACGGTGGTTGGATGTGGCTTTTCTACCCGTATTACATTTTCGCGTATGGTCCATTTCAGCCCTTTTCCTTTCAAAAGAGCGTCCATAACCTCCCCGACTTTTTTGTTCTTTACGGTTATGCTGACCTTTTCGTTTTTCAGCGCGCCTGTATTCTCGAACATGATCACGACATCGGCTTTCGTTTCGATGGCGGTAAAGACCTGCTGTATCGGGGCGTTTTTGTAATCCAGGGAGATGATGGTCTGTTCGTTTCCCTGCGCGTGCCCCGGGGCAGCCAGGAGTACTTGCGCTGTTGCAATAATAGCGCTGAGTATGAATGTGGTTGTTTGCATGATGAACTTTCCGCTCCCTTTTGGAAAGGCCGGGTGCGACAGCCTGTTAATACAAACTGTAATGATATTTGGCATATCTTGCATTTGGTTTAGAGATATTTAATACTGAATATTCCGGACCGTGCCCCTTCAATGCTGTCCAGGCGGGGAGGGGCTTTTCTTCCTTTATGAGCGTGCTAAGGCGAGCTGTCTGTATGCATGATGTTACAGTTAGTTTGGTTGAATAAAATGGTCTTTTCAGATGACCCTGCTTATGCAATAGACTAAAAATCTATGGGCAGTCACTAACCGGATCTGGATTTTTTTATTTTTTCCCGGAAACGCAAAAAGGTTTATTTTTCGTTGCCGCTGAATATGCCTGCCGGCTCTTCCATTGTAAATTAGGATCCCAATACATGAGAAAGTTCGGGAAGACCGGCGGATGCCCCGCATCCCGGGAGTGGCCATCAGGGCAGGTATAATGTTATTTTGACAATTAATGCATACGTTATTTAGTTTTACTATAAAATGCTAACACCGTGCAACAGGGTGGGGTGAATTATCATACAATACTGGAGCGGCTGAAGGCGTCTGACCTGGATGCTTTCGATATCCTCTATACGCATACCCGCGAACGTTTGTTCGTTTACGCGCTTTCTTTTCTAAAGGAGGAGGCCGCGGCCCAGGACCTGGTACAGGATCTCTTCAGCGATTTTTGGGAAAACAAATTATTCCTGGATGTTCATTCCAGCCTGGTCAGCTACCTGGTCCGCGCGGTCCGCAACCGCTGCCTGGTGGCCCTTAAAAAGGAACAGAACCGGGAAAAGTTTAAAAAACAGTTTGATTATGTAGAGGGCGGCAGGGTGGCGCTCGACGCTCAGCTGGAAAACCGCGAACTGCGCCGGGAAATAGAGGCTGCCATAGACAAATTGCCGCCCATGCCAGCCAGGGTATTCCGGCTGCACTACATTGAGAAGCTAAGCTACGCGGAGATCGCAGGCATCCTGAATATCAGCCCGGCCACGATCAGTAACCACATGACCCGGGCACTGAAGTCGTTACGGGAAAGCTTAAAAAAAATCTAATGGTTGGTTAGTGACGCCGCCCCGCGAAATAGTCATTATAGTATGATGGACAAATTAACCGAAGAAGAAAGATTTTTGTTAATGGGTAAGCTGACCGGCACGCTTACCCCGGAAGAAGAGAAAGCATTGGAGCATTTGTTCCTTTCCAACCCCCATGCCCGGCCGGCATATGAGGAGCTGGCCGGCTCACTGCCGGCTGAAGATGTGGAGACAGGTTTCGCCCGCCGGAAGGAAAACCCCAGCTGGCGGAACCTCGCAGCTGAATTCCGGAAGCAACAGCAGTCACCGGCAACGATCAGGCATATTCCCTTCTATAAAAAAAGATGGGCCGCAGCCGCCGCAATTACCGGCGTGTTGGCGATCGCGGCTATATGCTGGCAACAGTTCAACAAACACGGGAAGACGGACCTGGCCGGAGTTCCTTCAAAGCCCGTTATTGAATTACAGCTGGCAAACGGCCAGGTCATCGATCTTTCCCGGGAAGAGGGCGCTATTAATGCCGGTGCCGTGCAACTCAACAATAACCATAAGGTGCTTACCTATGCGGTGGGCAACAATAATACGATCCCTGCGGGCATGAACAGTCTTTCCGTGCCGGTAGGACTGGATTACCAGGTCAAACTGGCCGACGGGTCTGAGGTCTGGCTCAATTCCGCCACCCGCCTGGAGTTCCCGCTTTCTTTCGGGGACAGGCGGGAGATCACCATCCACGGAGAAGCTTATGTGAAAGTAACAAAGGATGCCGCCAAGCCATTCATTGTGCACCTGCCGTATAGTACTGTGCAGGTGCTCGGCACAGAATTCAATGTGAATACTTATGATTCAGGCGTTGTAAAAGTCGCATTGGTAGAAGGGGCGGTCAACATGCAGGCGCCTACCGGGAATAGCAGGCTGGCGCCTGGAAGGCAGGCGGTATACCGGGCCGGCCAGCCCATCACGCAGACTGCTTTTGAGGCCAGGCAGGTGCTCAGTTGGCGCAAGGGACTGTTCTACTTTAACGATGCAAGCCTCGAAGAGATCAGCCGGGTAGTGCCCCGCTGGTACGGCGTCCGGGTCGTAATTGACAACCCGGCGATCCTGTCCCGCCGGTTCAGCGGCGTTATCAACCGCAACCACCCGATCAACGTTTTCATGGAGGATTTAAAAGCAATCTCGCATATTGACGCCTGGATAGACCAGGAAGGCATCCTGCATTTTAAGTAGGCGGGGCGCCGGAAACAATAATAGTACCAGGAACACCGGCTTAACAGGGCCGGTGTTTTTTATGTGGAAGACCTTTGCCCGGTAGTCATAAAAAAGTGACTTATTGTTGGAATAAATGATTACGCGGAGCTTTGTGCAAATTCAAAGATGAAGCTGGCCGTTTATATTTTGATTTCAATAATGCTGCCAGGCTATAAGATTGGCCAGGCACAAACTAAAAAGAAAATGGAGAATAATAACCCTTTGTTATGCGATCCTGAGAATGGTATTTGTGAAGTTCCTGCAAACAATGGAGGATCCGCTGATAGTAACAATCTAAGATCCGAAAAGAAGCCGGTGAAGATCATTTACTACACCGACCCGATTTGTTCTTCCTGCTGGGGCATAGAGCCGCAGCTAAGGAAACTCAAACAGGAATATGGAAAAAGCATTGAAATAGAATACAGGATGGGCGGTTTATTGCCCGACTGGAGTTACAACGCCGGCGGGATCAGCAAACCTTCCGATGTTGCCCACCACTGGGATGAAGTGAGTGTATATTATGATATGCCCATAGATGGTGATGTTTGGCTGGAAGATCCATTACCTTCTTCCTATCCGCCTTCAATTGCTTTTAAAGCTGCCCAGCTGCAAGACAATGAAAAAGCCATTTTATTTCTTCGTGAAATAAGAGAAATGGTGTTTTTGAAAAAAAAGAATATAACAAAATGGGAACACCTGGAATCAGCTGCCAGCAACGTCGGGCTGGACATTGTTCAGTTTAAAAAGGCTTATGAAGGCGAAGCGAAAGAACTTTTTAACAAAGATCTGCAATTAGGCAGGGAGTTAGGAGTAAGAGGTTTCCCAACAATGTTTTTTACCGGCGCGGCAGGGGATACCGGCATTGTTTATGGCTCGAAACCATACAGCTTTTATGAAAACGCTTTATTAAAAGTTCGTTCAGGTATTTCAAAAAACGAATACGATAAAAGCTGGTATTCTTTGTTCTCAACCTATCATTCGCTGACAGCAAAAGAATTTGCAGAACTCACAGGCACAGCAAGGCCTGAAAGTGAAAAAGTTTTAGACGAATTAACCACAAACGGGAAGTTGGACAAATTGGTAACAAAGAATGGAGCTATATGGATATTGAAGAATACCAGCCGCTGATAATTAAAAATGGACAAACCGGAAGAATTCCCGGGTTGCCCATTCTTATAGGTTGCCACAACGTTAAATTCTATCATTATTGATCCAATGCTGCTCATCGCGGTCAAATAACACGCCGTCTCTTTTTAAAGTTTCCTGCAGCTGTTTTACATTTATTTCCTGTACCGGCCTTTTATTTTTGGCGGCCATAGTTGCGGCAATACCAGCGGCCTGGCCAAGCTGCATCCAGGTAACTTCAACCCTGAGAGAGCAAAAGGCGACATGGGAAGCTGAAGCGCAAACGGGTACCAGGAGGTTTGTACATTCATTTTGTTTGGGAGTGATGATACGGTACGAAATTTCATACGGTTGGTCCACTTTGACCCAAATGCGACCTTCATTAACGTATTGTGTTTTGGATATAGCGACCTTTTGCACATGATGGCAATCTACAAAATGCGATCCCAAAGCAATAGCGTCGGGCTTCTCCGGCTCATTAAAAATGTCCTTCTGGGTTTGTACATAGCTGCCGGTCATACGCCGGGCTTCCCGTACATATAAGTAATAGGGGAAATTGCCGTTATCCTTAAACTCATCCGGGGCAAAGCCATAACGATTTACTTCATCACGCAACGGTTTGGGTACCGAGGGTTCATGTTGTAAGAAATAAAGTAATCCTAATGTCCAATCCTTGTGATCCTGGTATACCTGCTCTCTTTTTTTGTAATCTGCATCCGGGTACCCGGTGTTGCCGCCAAAGAGCCCTAACGAGATCACTGCATTTTGTTTGTTATTGGTCTCATATTTTCCCGGCGGGTAATTCCAGGAGTATATGTCAATGATATCTGTCAGCTTCATGCCTGGATGAGCGGCCAGCAGGCGTTTAAGCGTAATAAAACGGTCCGGGTCATAATGCCGCGGCGCGGGAAACGGTACCCTGTCGGCATTGGTAGACATCATCAGCCGGAAATTATAATTGATCATTCTTTTACTGGCTTCGCCGTTGGTTAGATCTTTCGCTTCCGAAAACCCGGGTAATAATTGCCCTTTGTCATCATATGGCGAAACGTTGATAGGATTGTCTAAAAGACGGATCCCTGCTAGCGGTTCATTGTACTGGGATCTGCTTTCCCTTCCATAAGTATATGATGTTCCCGCTCTTGCCATTAAGTCGCCTTCATAAGTTGCGTCGATAAATACATCGCCGCTTATTGTTTTTCCATTAGACAATACAATGCTTTTAATTGTATTGTCTTTTTTGTTCACTTTATCTGCAAAGGCCCGGTATATGATAGATATATCCTGTTCGCCGAGCATATCCAGGAATATTTTTTCGGCAACATGCGATTCGAAATAAAAGGCGGGTTTATTTTTTCCATAAGATTTTCCAATCCGGGTATAAACCTCCAATGGAATTCCCGAAATGGTTTCCTCGATCATGTGTTCGGTTTCGGCTGTGCCGATCCCGCTGGTGTTCATACCGCCTACGTGAGCGGTCTGTTCGACCAGGATGACCTTGGCGCCCTTCCGCGCGGCCGCCACTGCGGCAGATATGCCTCCCGGCGTACCTCCGTATACTACCACGGTGGGTTTGCCGGATGCATTTACCCTTAATGCGTAAAGCACCAGGACAGCAATGATTATGTGTATTTTTTTCATTTTAAAATTTTAGTTCCGGAGCGATGTTTAATAACCCTGGTTTTGTGTAAGCGCCTCGTTTACGTCTCTCTGGTGCTGCGGGATGGGATAAAGCAGGTTCTTTTGTGCAACGGGTATCCCGGCTGCCTGAAGAGTGCTGATGTATTTGCCGGTCCGCAGCAGGTCCCAGCGGCGGTGCCCTTCGTAGCAGAGCTCCCAGCCTCTTTCCTGTAAAACCGCATCCCTGAACTGGACTTGTGATAAACCAGCCAGGTTTTGCGGGTTAGCGGATGGATTGCCGTTCCTCGCACGGGTGCGCACCTGGTTTATGGCATCATAGGCCTCGGGAGTTGGTCCGTTTATTTCATTTATTGCTTCCGCATACATAAGCAGCACATCGGCATAACGGAGGATCATGAAGTTGTTCCGCGCGGCAAAACTGGCGCACGGCGCGGGATCCCAGTACTTATCCACTGCGGGGCCGGTGCGGGATAATACCAATGCGTTGTTCGCAGGGTTCACCTTTTGGGTGATGATCGTAACCTGTTTCCGGTAGTCATCCGGCAGGTAAGATTTTACATAATTGGAATCTGCCTGGTATGCGCCGCCGCCCTGGTTGATCGGGTACGAAAAATAAATTGCGAAAGATTCAGCCATTGTACTGCCGTAAGATGTTTTTATGCAGCTGTACTGGGCTGAAAAAATATGCTCCTGGCCATTTTTGTTTTCGGGAGGAAAGATGTTCTTATAATCAGGAAAGAGGCTGTAAACTTTTGAGTCTATCACCTCCCTGGCGGCGGCGGCCGCATTTGCATAATCTTTACGGGTAAGGTAAACCTTTGCCAAAAGTGATTTCGCGGCGCCGCTGGTTGCCCGGCCGATCGTCCCCGAGGTGGTGTATTTCGCCGGCAGGTTCGCGGCTACGGCGTCTTTCAGGTCGCTTATGATCCGGGAATACACTTCATCCACCGGTGCGCGTGGTATGCTCACGTTCACCACATCGGTTGTAGGGGCGGTAACCAATGGAACATCCCCAAAAGCCTGCACGAGGTCGAAGTAGATCAATGCCCGCAGGAACTTCGCTTCCCCGATGATCTGTGCTTTGGCGGTTGCGTCCATAGTGATCCCGGGCACATTCTCAATTACCCTGTTGGCCCTGTCGATCAGCAGGTAGCAGTTGGTGTAAAACGCGTCGAATGAAGGGTTTGACGGCGAGTAGAGGTTATTGTCGAGCTCTAGTATGCTTGCCCCGACGTTCGATTGCACGGTCAGCTCTTCGGAATTTACGTCTGCAAGATTGATCATCGTCATGTTATAAATAGTACGCAGCCTGTCGTACACCGCATTCAGCGCAACGGTAGCATCGCTTGCCGTTTTGAAGGAATTTTCTTCTCCGAGGAACGAATAGGGCACCTCAACGAGGTTATTCCTGCAACTTCCCCCGAAGATCATAACTATAGCCAGGAAGCTCAACAGCGCTTTGTTCATCAACTTATATTGTGCTTTCATTTTTGATCAGGTTTTAATTATAAAGTAACGGACAAGCCAAGCATATAGATCCTTGACGGCGGGTAATTGAAGTTGTCCACCCCGTATTGGATATTACTATTAAAATCCCCGTTCACTTCGGGATCATAGCCCGTGTAATTAGTGAACGTAAGAAGATTTTGCGCACTGGCGTAAACACGGGCTCTTTTGATGACTTTCGTAAAACCTGGCAGCTGGTATCCCAGGGTGACCGTTTTTAACCGTAAAAACGAGCCGTCTTCTATCGCAAAATCAGAAACAGCCGGTAAAACCCATTGGCGTATAGCCCCGACCGAGTTGCCGGGTTTCGCGGCAGTCCAGTGATTCTCATAATATGATTTCGGATGATTGTATTGCGCGTCGATCAACGTGGTGAAATTGTTATAGATCTTGTTTCCCTGTACGCCTTGCAGGAAAAAGGAAAAATCGAAGTTTTTGTAAGAGAAGTTGTTGGTCAGGCCGAAAACAAACCTGGGAAGGCCGTTGCCCAGCACCCGCCTGTCGCCGGACTCATTGTATATGCCGTCGCCGTTTATATCCTGCCAGCGGTATGCGCCGGGCAGGCTGCCGGCTTGCGCTAAAGGACCGGCAGCAGCGATCTCTTCTTTGGTTTGCCATATACCGCCGAATACATTCCCGTAAAACGACCCCAGCGGCTTCCCAACCTCTATGATGGTTAACCCGGAAAAGTAATGATCCACGCCATTTGCAAGTGATACCACTTTGTTTTCGTTATAGGAAACATTACCGGCCGTGGTCCATTTCAATCCATTTGCGCCCTTGTCGATATTGATCGTGTTGATCGCAAGTTCAAATCCTTTATTTTGCACGCTGCCGATATTTCTCAACACGCTGGTGGCGCCTGTAGTTGCCGGCAGGTCCACGTATAACAGCAGGCCGCTGGTTTTTTTAACGTAATAATCACCAATAACGGAGATCCTGTTGTTGATAAAACCGGCGTCAAAACCAATATCCAGCTGGGCGGTCTTTTCCCATTTCAGATCAGGACTTTCAATGCGGGAAACCTGGTTGGTAAGCACTTCAACGTCGTTAAAAATAGTTTTCCCGATAGTGTATTGCGAAAGGGAATTATAAAGACCGATCCCGTCATTTCCGGTAATACCATAACTGGCCCGCAGCTTCAGGTCGCTGATGATGCGGCTGCTCTTTAAGAAATTTTCGTCGGATACACGCCAGGCAAACGCCCCGGAAGGGAAAAATCCATATTTATTATTGGCCCCGAAACGTGATGAGCCGTCTGCTCGGGCGCTGACCGTGAACAGATAACGGTCCTTAAAGCGGTAGTTTATCCTGGCCAGGTAAGAATTCAGGCCCCACTTCTCCAGGCTGCTGCTGGTAACATCCAGTGTAGTGGCTGCAGACAGGTTGTTGGCCCCAAGGGTATAATTCGGGAAGTTCTCCGCCTCCTGGTAGGTCCGCTGCATCCTGTTGCTTTGAAAGGTGATACCGGCCAATACATCAAAGGCGTTATCCTCGTTTAGCTTTTTTGTATACGTAAGGGTATTTTCATTTAAAGTATTGATATTTTCTGTGGTGCCATTGCTTCCATAACCGTTCCGGCCGCTTCCGGCAAGGGTTTGCGGCGTAAAGAACACATTCCTGAATGAGTTCTGGATATCCGCGCCAAAGCTGATGTGTGCTTTCAGTCCTTCTAGGATGGTGAAATCCCCGAATACATTACCCAGCACCCTGTCTGTCGTAAGCACATTGGTTGAGGTACGCAGCATGGCCACGGGATTGGGAGTGCTCGCAAAGCCGGTGCCGGGCCCCAGGTTCAGTAACTGGTAGCTGCCGTCAGGCGCGTACACCGGGCTGGCGGGCGAGATGGTCAGCGCCTCATATATCGGGCCGGCAACGAGACCTTCGGAAACCCCTTTATTGACTGTACGCGATGCGGTAAAATTGGAACCCAGTTTGATGCGTTCGCTCAAAGTAGCGTCCAGGTTGATCCTTGAAGCATAACGTTTGAAGTTGTTCTCAATGATGATCCCGTCCTGGTTGAGGTAGTTGCCGCTTACGAGGTAGCGTACTTTGTCGGACCCGCCGGTAACAGACAGCTGGTAACTCTGTATGGGCGCGGTCCTGAAGATCTCTTCCTGCCAGTCGGTACCTTCACCATAGGCAGCAACAGGTGTAGGATAAGGCCCGTTGGGGTTCCCGAACCTTAAAGCGAAACCAAGATTGGCAAGCTGCTCATTTTTCAGGTTCAGGTGATCCATCGCATTCCCCAGCTTCAGTTGTTTTACAACCTGCTGCACACCTGCGTAGGTTTCAAAATCAACATTCGGCTGGCCTGATTTCCCGCGCCTGGTGGTCACCAATACAACGCCGTTAGCGCCTCTTGAGCCATATATCGCCGTAGCGGAGGCATCTTTCAGCACTTCTATCGATTCAATATCATTGGGGTTGATCGTAGACAGCGGGTTGGCATAAAGGGCGCCGCTTCCACTTGCCCCGTTTGCGGCAGTGGGTACGGAGATCGGGAAGCCGTCAACGACGTATAAAGGATCATTGCTGGCGGAAATAGAGTTGCCGCCGCGAACACGGATGGTGATGCCCCCGCCCGGTGAATTGGACGCCTGCGTGATCTGTACGCCGGATACCCTGCCCTGCAGCGCCTGGTTAAAAGAGTTGATAGGCTGTGACTTTATTTCAGTTGCTCCTATGGAGGAAACCGAGCCGGTCAGGTCTTTCTTGCGGACGGTGCCATAACCGATCACTACTATCTGGTTCAATCCTTTTGATTCCACCTTTAACTGCACATTGATCGTAGTGCGCCCTTCGATCGGGATTTCCTGTGTCAAATAACCGATACTGGTGAAAACAAGGGTCCCTTTAGCGTCCGGAACATTGATGGAATAGTTGCCTTTCGCGTCTGATATGGTACCAATATTGGAATCTTTCAGCTTGATGCTCGCTCCCGGCAGGCTACCCTGGTCGTCCGTCACCTTCCCGGTTATCCTGGTGGTGGCGGCAGGTTGACTGACCACCGGTGCCGGCGGTTTGGCGGGTGTGATCAGTATCGTTTTCTGGTTGATCACATAATTAAAGGGCTGGTTATTAAAACATATTTTTAAGGCATCTTCCAGCGAGCCGTCTTTTATTTTAACAGTAACAGGTTTTGCCGCGCTCAGGATATCAGGATCGCAAAGAATGCTGTAACCGGTTTGCCGGTGAATTTCATTCAGCGTTTCCCATAGCGGGGCGTTCGTTTTATTTAAATTGATCTTTTGAGCTTTTGAAGATGCGCTTGCCTGCACAAAGGCGATAAGGCAGATAAAAAAGGAAAGTTTCATAACGTTAATCAGTTTAGGCTGAACACGGGAAGGACATCCGCGTTCAAATGCAGTTTTAATCTGGACGGTGGAATTTAAGCTTAGATAAATAAATGGTTGATAACAGCGATTATAGTGATTGCCTGCACATACAGCTCTCATGCCTGTGCTTTGCCAAGGGGCTTGGTTGCGCTGCCCCTGGCCTTTTCCCGAACATTTTGTTTAGTAAGAATTAATTCATCAGGATGACGCGCCTTCCTTCTATTTTATAGTGGATCCCGGATGTAATTGTTATATTATCAAGTAATTCGCGAATACTTTTGTATTTGGATACAATGCCCCTCAGTTTCTTTTGACTGACGTCAGTTTGGTATTCCACATCCACATCGTACCATCTTGCCACTATTCTCAGCACATCTTCCATATGCTCGTCGTTAAACACGAACAGCCCGTTTTTCCAGCCCATTACCTCGTCCAGGTCTGCGTTCCTCACAGACAAAGGCGCTTCCAGGTTGTTGACGGCCATTTGCCCCGGTTTGATAATTGCATGGCTGTTTTTGCTGATTATCTTTACTGAGCCTTCCAGCAAGGTGGTCCTGATATCGGGATCGTCATTATAAGCCTTGATATTAAAATGTGTGCCTAATACCTCTACTGTTTGTTTACCATCCACATTCACGAGAAATGATTTACCGGCATTTTTGGCCACTTCAAAATAGGCTTCTCCACTTAACCTGACCAGGCGCTCTTTCCCGTTAAATGCAACGGGAAATGTCAATGACGAGGCTGCGTTTAGCCAGACACGGGTGCCGTCCGGCAGCGTCAGTTCATATTGCCCGCCTTTGGGAACGTGCAGGGTGTTTGACTCATCTGCTGTCCCCGTCTGGGCAGAGCCATCGCCGCGGTAGTCTAATTTACCGTCCGCCTGCTTGTTTACAACGGCGCCTGCCTGGTAAGCGATATTCCCGTTTTTGGCCGCCTGGAGATCTATTTTATCCCCGTTGGACAGGACCAGGATGGCTTTATTGGCGCCGGGCGAGATCTCCGCTCTCTCTTCCTGGTATGACAGTTGCGGTGCCGGCGATTTTACTTTATATATCCAAAAGCCGGCGGAAATTGCTATGACTATTGCTGCCGCGGCGGCAATCCTTTTCATATAACTCTTCAAGGTCTTTCTGCCGGCGCTTTCCGGGTGCCCGATCCTGGCGCGGACGCTCTTCAATGCCGTTTCCCCGTCAAATTCCTGCAAGCGTTCGATCTCCTGCTTCCGGGTGCCTTCGTTTAAGAGTTTTTCAAGGGTCGCCCTGTTGCCGGCACTTTCATTCAGCCATGCCTCCAGCTCAGCTTCCTCGGATGCGGTGAGGGTACCATAAAGCTTGCGTGCTAACAGGCTGCTTATATGAAACGGGTCATATAACTTTTTATCGGACATC
The DNA here is from genome assembly GCF_039655965.1 of Chitinophaga sp. YIM B06452. Classification (NCBI taxonomy): domain Bacteria; kingdom Pseudomonadati; phylum Bacteroidota; class Chitinophagia; order Chitinophagales; family Chitinophagaceae; genus Chitinophaga; species Chitinophaga sp. YIM B06452. The sequence continues at coordinate 102,494 of NZ_JAWLKY010000003.1, forward strand.
GCTATTAATTGGTGTTATCATAGTAGAAACAACATACCGTCACATTTCCTCTAAAGGATCTGAATTTTTTTTAAATATCGTCGGCAATATGATATGCAAAGGGTTGGTTGGGAAGCGAAAACAGCAATGGCAAGGGGTTTTCGGGGAAGTTCTTTACTTGAAATAAATAGATAATATAACAGATGTTATAATGCCCAATCCTTTATCCGAGAGGCGTTTTCTTAGAATGGATAGTCCGCGCATTTTCTGGTTGTAAACCGTACTGATGGCAATATCAAGTTTATCTGCTATCTCTTTAGGCTGCAGCCCGTCTTCAAAGATCATTTTAATGATCTTCCCGCATTGGTCCGGTAAGGCATTCACCTCTGTTGAGATTTCGCGAAGGGCTTCGATGTAAATTATTTCATTGATAAATGGTTCCTCAAACCCATTTCCGGACAAAGCCAGTTCCTGGTCATGCTTCATTTTACGGCTTTGTTTTTTTATGGCATTCATGGAAGCATTCCGGGTGCTGATGTACAGGAAAGCTTTAATGGAGTTCAGGCTGTTAAAGTCATTGTGTTTGCTCCACAGCTTGCAAAAGATGTCCTGGACGATCTCTTCAGCTGTAAATTTATCCGAGGTCAACCGCGCGGAAAATAAGCACAACGCGCCATAGAATTTATTGAAAATGTAGTCAAAAGCGTGAACGTCGCCTTTCAGCAACCCTTCCAGCAGCTCATCTTCGTTTAAATATTTTATATGGTTAGTGGCCATCGGTATGAGAAAACGTTCCGGATATAAATATAAATACAAAGAATGAAAAATACGCCGGTTTTTGTCTGGATGCGGGGGCCCCTCACCGGGCTCAGCAGATCATCAACAACCTGTTCTGTCCGGGTTTTTCCTTCGGCGCACGGTGAATACAGGGAGGCACCCGGCTTCCGGGGTGATCAACCGCCAGCCTCCACAGGTGCCCAAGGCCCAGGCTTATGGGACGAGCATCAGGCTTAGCCTGGTAGTGCAGATCAAAGAAATGGTCACTTAAGAATGATTCAAAACCTTCGTCTGCTCCTTGATATAGTTTCCTGAGTTCATCACGTATTTCCGGAACAAGTACTTTCTTTTTGCCCTGTGAATTTGGTAATATTTCACTCGGCTCGCCATAGTAAGTGCATAAAAAGGTATCGGTTGGTATAGGAGAGTGGTCTGCATGAAAAGAATAAACATCGGTTGGGAAAAAAGGGTAGGTATCATCCCGGTCATAGTGCCTGATCACATTAAGGATTGGGGAGGCGCCATGAGCTGTCAATAATTCCAGGTCATTTAAAAGAATTTCACGGGCAAGTACTCCCTGTTCACTCAACTGAAGTTGGTGAAGTTCCGCTTGTTCGATTGCCGTTATGTTTCCGCTTAGCGTTAACTTTTTAACGATCTCAGAAAAATCACCTGTTAGTTCACGGGTCCAGCAAATCGCATTCATTTCTCCACTGAATGGCCTAGAAACAAGGTCCTGGAAATTCGAGACATAATGAATTTGATGCTCAGTATGAGATAAATCTGTCATAGCCGCTAATATAGGAACTAATTTGGCAGAAAAGAGGTTTGGGGCCGGCTTGAAGTTTACTGGGTGTCAGTCAAGCCTGCAGGAACTAAGGGTAGACATATTACTGCGTATCCTGGTCAGTGTTTCTCTTGTTATACCAAGATAGGAAGCGATCATAAATACAGGGATACGATGATGCAATTGCGGAAAACATCGGATGAATTGACGGTATCTTTCTTCTGCCTGATGGGTGAGCATCATATATATCCTATCACGGCTGGTACTGCATTCGTTCGCAATAATTTTGGTATTTAATACCTCGAAGTTCGGGATGTCTTTCAAAAGTTTTTTAAAGTTATTTACCGGGATCTGCACAACCGAACTGTCTTCCAAAGCATCGATAAACTCATCAGACGGTGTTTCGGTTACAAGACTTACCCGGTCGCTTACCCAATGATTTGCCGGTGAAAGGCTAAAAATATGCTCGCACCCGTCGTCATCGATACGATATGACCGGAGGCAACCGCTGCATACGAAAGTTTGAAACCTGCATACACTTCCCTGACGTAATAAGTATTGCTTTTTTTTAAGCCGCCTCGGTATGGCCATGGACTTAATAATTGCAATTTCTTTGTCGGAAAACAGGTTATGAGATCTGATATAGCTCTCGAACAAATTGAAGATACACTCAGACATTAACAGACAAGACTGAATACTGTAAGCAATTGACCCTATAGCTTCAACTCTGCGGCATGCGGCCTTTTTAATGGAGAACCCGGATAATCGTCTTTCCGTTTACCCGGTCGGCTGAGTTATAGGTGGCAACGGCGTCGCTGAGGGTGGAAGTATTGCCTATGTTCGTTCGCAAACGACCCTCCCGCAGCCGCTGCACGATCTCATTCAGTTGGTTTGGGTTTGCTTCGACCACGAAGTCGATTGCCTGTCCGTTAGCGGGCCGGGCTTCCGTAGGCCCTGCGATGGTCACCAGCGTTCCTCCGGGCCTGATCAGGCCCGCGGACTGATTGGCAATATCTCCGCCGAAGATATCAAAGACCAGGTCGACTTCACCGGCATCCTGCAATTTTTCGTTTTCAAGATCGATGTATTCGTGTGCGCCGAAATCGAGAGCCCTTTGGCGGCCTTCCGCGCGCCCTGTGCCGATGACATAGGCACCTGCGGCCCGCGCCAGCTGCGCTGCCATTGAGCCCACCACGCCGGCGGCGCCATGAACCAGCACAGCCTGCCCAGGCCGGAGACGGCCGTGCACGAACAGCCCCTGCCATGCAGTCAAACCCGGCATCACCAGGCCCGCGCCTTCTGTAAAATCGACGTCTGCAGGCAGCGGCGAGAGGTTACGTGCCTCAACGGCTACATATTCCGCCAGCGTACCGTCGCGGTACCAGTCAGTAAGACCAAATACACGCTGTCCTATGGTTAGCCCTGTCGTCCCATAACCCAGGGAGGTAACAATTCCCGCCAGCTCATGGCCCGGGACCGATGGGGTTCTGTCACGGCCGGCACGGTCGGTCCAGGTAGAAGGCCACGACAATTCATCTCCTGTCATCGCCGATGCATAAACCCGGACAATAACGTCATTGATCGCTCCCTGTGGTTCAGGGCGCTCCACAAGCTGCATCCCGGCCTTGCCCGCAGCCTGGTCTGTCACAACTATTGCTTTCATAATACACCTCCATTTTTTTTGCCGGCAAACATGCACTGTTGTTGCTGTCTGCCTGCTGTTCTAAACATGATTTTGGCCATTAGATTGAACCGCTGTTTCCATAATCTGGTATAAAATTAGAGCATATTTTGGTTACCTTAGGGGACCAATTTCAAAATATACAGGGGTCCAGTTTATGATTAAAAAGATTCTTGAAATTTCGTTTAATAAAGATGGTGAACACAGTCCTTTATACCGGCAACTGGAGTCGGAAATTATCCAGTTGATATGTCGCGGGATCTTGAAACCCGGGCAGGCATTGCCTTCTTCGCGTGAACTGGCCCAGGCCCTGCAGCTCAATCGTAAGACGGTGGTGGCGACCTATGAGGAATTGGGAGCGCAGGGATGGGTGGAAGCAAGGAACCGAAGCGGCGTTTATGTTTCCCGGCATCTGCCGGATACCTCTGCCCGTGTAACTGATCAAAGCGGCAAAAAAATGATGCGAAGCCGGCAGCCTGGTTTTCCCTTGATAATAAAGCAGCCTTCTGCCTTTAATGGAGCAACAGGGATAGATCCGAATATTGAAAACGACAACCCGGGATCTGCTGCGTTTTTGTACAAGATCGACGACGGTTTTCCTGACCCGAGGATTGCCCCTATTGAGCAGTTGGTACGGGAATACAGGAGATTTGGAAAGAACCGCTTTACAAGCCGGTTGCTCATGTACGGCCCGGAGCAAGGCTCTTATCGTCTCAGGGCAGAGCTTGCCAAATTTTTAAATAGAACCAGGGGGATGCAGGTCACAGAAAAGGAAATACTGATAACGAAGGGGACCGCGATGGGAATCTACCTGACTGCGCAACTACTCATCCGCCCCGGGGATTTAGTATTTGTACCCGAACCGGGCTACCTGGATGCGAATCAAACCTTTAAGCTGGCGGGAGCCAGGCTGGTATTTATTCCGGTAGATAAGGAAGGTATTGATGTAGACAGGATTGAGCAGCTGTGTAAAAGGAAAGTGCCCAGGATGATCTACATTATTCCGCATCACCACCGGCCTACCACTGTGACCCTTAGTGCAGAGCGGCGCATGCGGCTTATGAGCCTGGCCCACAGGTATGGATTTGCTTTGCTTGAGGATGATTATGATTTTGATTATCACTTTACAAGCAATCCTCTTTTGCCCCTGGCAAGTGTGGATACCGGCGGGCATATCATTTATGTAGGTTCCTTTTGCAAAAGCATCGCCCCCGGCATTCGTATCGGGTTTATGGTGGCCCCGGAAGCGGTAATAAGTGAAGCTGCTGCTCTGCGTAAATTGATAGACCGCCAGGGTGAGCAGTTGCTGGAAGAGGCAATCGCAGAACTTTTGAGTGCCGGTGATATCTCCCGGCACATCAAAAAATCGCATAAGATCTACCAGGAACGGCTGGAAAATGCCTGCCGGTTGCTGGAGGCGCAAATGGGAGAATATTTAACGTTTGAGCGGCCGAATGGCGGCTTGGCTATCTGGGCAGCCTACAGGAAGAATATAAGTGCTAAAGCAGTTGCCCTGAATGCGGGAAGACTGGGATTGGAAATTGCTGATGGCAGCCGCTATTTTTTCCAGCCGAAGCATTCTTTGCCCAATGACTTTATACGTATAGGATACTGCTCTTTAGATGAAATAGAAATGGCCGCCGCCATCGATATATGGAAAAAGGCGCTCGCCCCGTTCACTTCCCGGAAAAAATAGGTGAAAATTTCAAAATTTACTATCCCGTCAGGTATTGTTTTCCTGCGGTTTTTTATCGGGAAGTGAAGCTAAAAGCAGGCTGGAAAAGCTCACAACGAAAACAGAATAATCGAATGGAGACCGGTAGCCGGCAAAGAACAACATGCTTAACGCGAACATGAGCGTAAGCACGAAACTGCCATAGGCAGCAAGCCTGGTCTTATAACCGGCAATGAGCAATATGCCAAATGCCGCTTCGCCAATTGTAGCTGCCAGGCCAAAGAACGAAGCTGCCTTTGTAGAAAGGTAAGGCATCAAACTATTTGCATAAGTGACAAAATTGTCCCAACTGCCCCATGATACGTTGGGACTGCCTGGTGCGCCTAGTAAACCAATGCGGTCCAGCACAGGTAGTATGAAACCTACCCCTAATGAAAGGCGTAACAGTGTTTGCGCTGTAATAGAAATATTTTTCATAATGAGTTTATGGAACATCCGGTTTTTTTGAAATTCGGAAGATCCCCCTGGTTCATAGGCCTGTAAAGGACGTAAGTATCTTGCTTTTTATAATTGATATATGTCACAAAAAATATGATGGGAATTTTTTAGAGATGTAAATATTGCAGGTCGATTGCAGGCTTGATATAACAATTAACTGAGACGCCGTTTGTGACAAATGTCAATGCGGAAAAGAGTGCAAGCTATTAGCTTGCACTTGATGTTTTGTTGAATTAAGCGGCCCATATGCAGTCAATTTATATGGGAGGGCAGACTAATAATTAACACGGGTATCTGTCGGATAAAACTGTTATTCACAATAAATAAATATAACAATGAAAAAAAGTATCCAGGAATTATCAAACAACATGAACGTAATGGTGATAAATGGTCAACTGGCGGAAGCTGCGGAAAAGTACTATGCACCTGGTATCAGGACTATCGAATTTGACGGCAGGGTAACCGAGGGAAGGGAAGCGGCGATGAAGAAGCTAACCGATTTTGTAGATTCTATTCAGACAGTGAAGAAGATTACGCTTCTCCGGTCTGCGTCAGATGATAATGCCTCCTTTTCAGAATATATCCTGGATTTGGACATGAGGGACGGAAGCAATATTTACTTGCATGAGATTGTACGCTCAGTATGGGAAAACGGCCTGGTTGTAGAAGAACGGTATTTTAAAGGGTGACGGATAAAGGCACATGCTGAATTTTTAATAATATAGAACTTAATATTATGGAAACGATCGAAACGCACGAAGGTGAAAAAGGAATTTCTTTTTTTTCATTGAACGTCGGGGGCCAGGAAGTCGGGAGAATGATGGTTATTGTTACTCCCGGCATATTAAAAGCAGGATACACGAGCGTTGGCCTTACCCAGCGAAAAAAGGGTTACGGGAGGAAATTAGTTGATGCGGTAGTTGATTACGCGAGGGCAAACGGTCTGAGGATAAAACCGGAATGCGGCTTCGTGGCTATGATGTTCAACAAATATCCGGAGGCTTACGGGGATATTCGTGCTGGTCTGTAGTTGAAATGCCCGGCCCTGGAAAGGCGGAAGCTGTGTTGCCGCGCCTGGATAATTCCAACAATAGATCTTTTTGATAAACTAATTTTTATGAGTGACTTTTTATTGCCGGACGGCCAGGACGTTTCGGAAAAGAACCAGGGGATATTTGAAGAACTGAAGGGAATGTTTGGTAAAGTCCCTAATATTTTTGTGGCATTCGCCAGCAGCGAAAACGGCCTTGAAAATTACTTCAGCTACCTCACACAGAAAAACTCGCTTACCTACCGTGAACGCGAGGTTGTAAGCCTGGTTGTGAGCCAGGTGAATCGTTGTCCGTATTGTCTCAGTTTCCATAGCGCAGTAGCAGAACGGATTGGTTTCAGCAGTAAGCAGGTACTGGACATACGCTCAAATGATATTCAATTTGACGGAAGATTGAGTGCCGTCGCTGCATTGGCGCATAGTATGGCCCTCACGAAGGGACATATTGCGGGAGATATTCTCTTGGACTTTTACGAGGCGGGATATCATCAGGGGCACCTGGTGGATGTGGTGCTTGCCGTTGGCAACATCACCACGCTTAACTTATTGTACGCGATCACAAATGTTCCTATTGACTTCCCAAGCGTAACATTGTGATATTATAAAAATAGTTTTATTAAAGATCATGATACGGAAAAAAACAACGCTTCGCCTGTTCGCCAAAGACATTACGGGTGATCTTATGAAAGACCGTCAGGAAGTTGTTGTCAACTGGCGTGCAGGTCAACTGATCCTCGATGAACCTTCGTTTAATGGGGGTAAAGATATTGGCCCCGATCCATTTACAACGGTTCTTTCCGGCCTGGTAGGCTGTACATTGACGACCTTGCGCATGTATATCAAAAGGAAGGGATGGAATATTACGGACATACATTGCTCTGTGAATATGCTGCAGGAAGCGGAGCCATTCAAGACCTCGGTTTTCAGGACAGTTTCCTTCGGTCAGCCCGTAACCGGTGAACAAAAAGAGCGGCTGCTTTGGATCGCAAAAAATTGTCCGGTTGCAAGGCTGTTGCAGGGAGAAATTAATATAGATACCCGCTTGTCGGACGATCCGTCTGTACCGGCAGGTACGGGAAATTATCCCTCAGGTGGTCAGTCTTCTTTCGATGACACAAATAATGATCCGGCTGAGTAAGGGGAAGGCGAAACGGCACCAGCCATCTGTGCCGCCATTGATCCGGGAAAAGGTATTTTTTGACGGAGTAGGATCGAAGCCCCCAGCTGATATGGCAACTGAGTAATCTTTATGCTGGAAAAGGGTTTGCATAAAAATAAAAATGGACAAACCAAAAGAATTTCCGATTTGTCCATTTTAGTGCCCAGAACTGGATTCGAACCAGCACACCCTTGCGGGCGCTGCGACCTGAACACAGTGCGTCTACCAATTTCGCCATCTGGGCATCTTGTTTCAGGGAGTGCAAAAGTAAATCATTATTTTATTTTTCCAAATTCCGGGGAAATATTTTTGAAGGGCATAAACAAAAAAACTCCTGGAGGTCTTCCAGGAGCTGACATTTCCGATTGCTAACCCTTTGCTATTGCAAAAGATCAGTGATCGGGATGGTTGAATTATCATTAACGCATTGAATGCATATTATGTTCAAAATAAAAGCAGCCGCGCATCGCCCGGCGAGCCGGCTGCTTTTGTCTATGCTGAATGAATACTCCCTAAATGGTGAAACGGAAATAACACCAACAGCTCCATGCGCAATACCTGTCGCCGATCTTTGCCCTTACCCTCCAGCGGCCCGGCTGGGCGCCGACGAAATTGTGGTTAAAGCTCGTGCCGGTAATGCCATGGTATACTGCAAAGCTCCGGAAAGATTGTGCGGCCCATTCTCCGCTGTTCACTGCCCCGTGTGCATCAATCTCGATGCTGTAGGTAGCCCCGGGAATGTTTACCGGCGCCCATTTGAAGGTCATGGTGCGGGGATAGTGATTAAATACGGAGCCTTCCGCGGGTTCCAGCGGGCGGGGCACTGCGCCTTTCCACCAGGTAAGCGTCGGGTCGCCGAGGATGCTCATGCCGTAAAACCACTGCCGTTCGCCCAGGTCGTGATCAGAGCCGCGGGCTTTCCACCACTCTACCATTGCATCGCCAATACACCTGCCTTTGCCGATGGGATCGTAGAAGTCCGCGAAGAACAGCATGGAACCCGTTTTGGTGCTGCCTACCGCGGTGAGGCCATAATTGGTCTCTCCGCCGGCCTTGTCGAAAATATACCAGCCGCCCAGGTAGTCATTTTCCGTGAAGCGGGCGGTGCTGCAGCAGAAAAGGTTGTAAAAGTGCGCATTCGGGGCACGGCTGTCGCGGAAATAAGAACGGTCTATCCATTCGGTAGTGCCGGTGGAAGGAATGTGGAAGGAGTGCACGTGCGGGGAAGAATGTGAACAAAGCTGCACGAATGAACGTGTTTTGTTCACTTCTTCCTTGTAAAGGTCCGCATCGGTGATGTCAGGATTAGTGTATTTGGTAATATAGGCTGCGGGTGTCATAAGGTCCATTTCGCAATCGTCGAAGCCAGTCCAGTCGTCTTCCACGTAAGCCAGCGCCGAGCGGGAATGGCCCAGGTTACCGGTGCGGAAGAGGTGGTTGCGGTCGAAGTAATTGTTGATGAGCGCGGCGTCGTTGCCATCCAGCGTGGGCGTCCAGATGCGGCCTACCCATATCTCGGGGATCACGTCGCCGGTAACGGCATTGTATTTCCCGTCGCCGTCGGCATCTGCCCAGGTGCCATTGGTGTCCATGTAAAACAGGTCGCAGGGGAACTCGGTGCTGGCGCCGTAAAAGTCGTCGCTCATTTCGAACCATGCGGCGGGAATGGCGCCTACCATCACCACGCCCACGGGGGATTTGCCTTTGATGTAGTTGCGGATGAAATTGGGTTTGCCGCCGCGCACCACGTGGATGGTTGCCCAGTAGCCGTCACGGCCGAGGTCCATCACATAACGTTCCACGCGGTCTTTGGTCTGGGTGTACACGTCGTTATGCACCAGCACCAGCACTTTGCCTTTGGGGAAACGCAGCCAGCTGTAGGTGTTCAGGTACGCCTCGTTGGCGTTGTAAACGGGGCGGGGCTTTTCTTCTATCAGGGGCACGAGGTCCAGGAATTTTTTGTTGACGGCTACATATTCCGCAAATGTTTTCAGCTGGATCTTGTTCGGGTCCATCAGCCGCAGGTTCCGCACGCTTTTGTAAGCCTGTGCCAGCTTGTAACTGCGCCCCACCGCCTGCATGTTGAATATGGTACGGTCTTGCAGTACCTGCGTGCGGATGGTTTGCAGATTGGAAACGGTTTGTTTTTCACCGGCTATGGTGTAGCCGTTCAGTGGTTTCTTTTCAGTAGACATCTTCGTTAATTTTTTTGGGGTTAATTGATGTTGCAAATCTACTGATACAGGGAGCCGCGGAACAGGGAACATTTACCTGAATTTATCCGTATTTCTACGCAGGGGTTTCTTTAAGTGGGAGTACTATTCCCACCAGCGCGCATCCGGGTATGAAATGTCCAGTATCACCTGCTCGCCGATCCTTGGCAGGGTAATGCGCATGCCTCTCTCCGCCGCGGCTTTCACAGCCCTCGCCGGCGGCTCGTTCCATGGGTGGAAGGCCAGCGCGAATTTTCCCCAGTGAACAGGCATGATCACTTTCGCGCCAAGATCAAAGCCTGCCTGTACGGCCTCTTCGGGGTTCATGTGGATGTTCGGCCATTGGGCATTGTATTGGCCTGATTCAAGTATGGCAATGTCGAAAGGGCCGTATTTCCCGCCGATCTCCTTAAAATGAGGCCCATAGCCCGAATCGCCGCCGATATAGATCTTCCGGCCGTTGTGCTCGTACACGAATGAGGACCATAACGAGCTGTCGCGGCGCAGGCCGCGGCCGGAAAAATGCCGTGCAGGCGTGGCCGTGAGTGACGCCCCGGGAGCGATCTCCTTCTCCTCCCACCAGTCCATTTCGGTGATCAGCTGTGCCGGCATGCCGTAGTGCGACAATGTTCTGCCCACGCCCAGCGAGGTGTACACCGCTTTTACACGGTGGCGCAGGCGGCGGATGGTGCGTGCATCCAGGTGGTCGTAGTGGTTATGGGTGATGATGAGGATGTCGATATCGGGCAGGTCCTTCACGCCGTATACATCACTGCCCCGGAAAGCCCGCACAGTGAAGGGAACAGGAGAGGCGTGGCCGCTGAAGACGGGATCTACGAGGATGTTCAGCCCACGGTCCTGCAGCAGGTACGACGAATGCCCGAACCAGGTAATGGCCGTTTCGCCGGCAGGCGTTGCCTTCAGATCGGTATGCACAGTGGGCAGGGGCGCCGGGGGGTAGGCGTGGGGCGGCTTCCGGAAGAATTTGAGCAGCAGCTTGAGGGTGGAAGTGCCCTTTACCATGATCTCCGTGGGCACCTCGTTGTGAAAGGAGCCGTTCCTGAAATGAGGGGATGTCCGTTCCATAAAAACGAATGTACGCAACCAATGTCGGATTCTTACAATTTCAGGACTGGGAACATGCCGTAATTTAGGGGCATGATATCAGTAGAAACATTCAGGGCCCTGTGCCTGTCTATGCCGGAAGCATATGAAGTGCAGCATTGGGGCAACCCGGCCTTCCGCACCAAAAAACGCATTTTCGCTACGGTGAACGAAGCGGAACAGACCGTCAATTTCGGCTTTACACCGGAAGTGCAGGCCGCTTTTTGCGGGCAGGACGGCAACAGCTTTTACCCGGTAAAAGGCGGCTGGGGCTTGCAGGGCTGGACCACTACGCGCCTCGGGAAAGTAAAAAAATCACTGTTGGTGAGCGCCGTGCAGAGCGCCTGGTATGGCGCTGCGCCGGGAAAGCTGCAGGAGCAATACCGGATGCAGAACGGGTTGTAAGGTTACTTGAATTCCAGCCCCAGTTCCTTCCTTCGCTGTTTCGTCACTTCTTTTTTCAACGGAGGTAGTTGCAGCTGCGCCCAAATCCGCTGTGGATTGAATACATGCAGCTGAAGGTTATTCCTGAATACGCAGAGCCAGTTATCTCTTACGTAATATAATATTTCCCCGTTGTCGGAAAGCCCGCAGCGGTCATTGGCAGAGAGCTGCATGGCGGTTTTTTCGTTAAGATACTTATCCAGTATGATGAGTTTATTTTGTTTGGTCAGCAGCAGTATTTCATCTTTCATCCTGTTATACCGCACGGATACAACACCGTCAGGGTGCGTGTAGGGCCCGGCGGAGAGTTTCCCTTCCAGGTCGTACCGCCGGAGTGTATCGGTGGGGTTTTTTATAGGCATAAACCCGTTTTTAAAATAAATACCTGCAAGCGTATCCAGCGGACCAACTTCAGGCGCTGGTTCCGGTTCGTCGCTGCGCGTGATGAATGCATTCTTCTCAAAATTGGTTGCTACCAGTATTTCGTCGAACAATTGGCTGGAATGCGTATTCATATCGATCAGTTCCAGCGTCTCCCGGCCACTTGGCCCGGACAGTCTTGCCAGCAGCTTTTTCAGGGACAGGTTGCCGAATGCGTAATCTACGCTGTGACTCGCATCAAAACGGAGCGTGTCCCTTCCTTCCAATACATTTAACTCCCTTTCACCACCCCAGATCAATGCTCCGTCTTCTGTAAAATCCGCGAAAAGGATGTTCCGGAGCCTGTGCACCTGCTGCCCGCTGGCATTATAGATATTTATGTAATCCTCGTAATTCTCTCCTCTTTCAAGGGTGAGTATTTGTGAATAGTCGCGGGGAGTGGTAACGGTGGTGAATGAAGGCAGGAACGCAATGTGATTGTATTGGTTATCGCGCAGCTGTAGCCTGTCTTCCAGGAAACCACTGGCGTCCAGGTCTGTGTACGGTACGATGAGGTTACCGTTCTCGGTAAAACGGACGCGGCGCGAATCGAACTCGGACTCGGGAAAGGGCTTGTCCTCCACCTGATCCGCAACGTACAGGTGTTGCTGGGGAGAAGCGAAGCGGATAGTATCCCCTCTTTTTTTAATGCAGTCAAACAGGATAAACAGTGATACTTGCGAAGAGGCAGTCGGCTCCGTAGGAGCAAGCTTGCGGGTAGGTATGTTTTCCCTGTACCACTGCTTTTTTCTCTGCTCCGTCATTTCTTCCGAAGGCTCGATGTACAGCAGCAGGATATGAGGACGGTTGGTGAAATAAGCATAAGTAATATTTGTAAGTTGATATGCGCTGTCTGAAGGCTTACTGTTGTCGAAGAGCATGAAATCCCGCACTATGGAACGTGTTTCCCGTGTTTTGTCCAGCGCTATAAATCTCCCGTCCTCCGAAATATCGATCCTGCCGGGCTCTATCAGCGATACAGGCAGGTTTTTTGCGTAAATGCTGAACAGGGCCTGTATGTTCTGCTTCTGCTTCTGCGTCTGCATAAACTCCATCAGCTTCTGGTTCACCTTGTTGGTATCTTCGCCATACACTTTTCCTTTGATAGGCCCGAAGAGATTGAGCGCTTCCAGCTGGTCAAGGTTTTCCATGTTATAGGCCATGAACACCAGGCTCTCGTTGCGGTTAAATTCCCTGCGCAGCATCTGCGAATAGAAATACAGGCCTGTAGCCGCCACGAGTAAAATTCCGCCGGATACCCAGCCCCATTTCCACCTGCGCTGCCGCTCCTTCATCTTCTGCAGTTTCTCCGCTTCCGCCGCGCGTTGCTGGGCGATCCTGTCCCGCTGCTGTACGCTGGCCTCATAGAACGCGATGATCTCCGGGGGAAGATTCAACTGTTCGATATACGGGCGGTACGATTCGATCTCTTTGTTAGACAGCAATTCACTGATCTTGTTCTGGTAACCGCTGTAGCGGCTGCGGATCTGCTGGTCGGTAAAGCCCGCCCGGCGCTGGTCTTCCGTGCGGCGGTTGTCTATCAGCCCCGCCAGCACATCGTGTGCCAGCTCGTAGGTGAGGCCTTCCGTCCGGAGGATCTTATTCTTCTCCATTTCGGAAAGACAGCGTATCATCAGCCCGCCCGGCCGTTTTTGCAGGTATGGCGGCGCCTGCCCGGTAAACCAGACGCCGTTGTTGATCCTGATATACGCCAGTGGCCGCTTGGTGCCTTCCGAGGTCACAAACGCGTCCAGCACGTTGCTCACAAAATCTTCCGGGATGCCGGGGAATTCTTTTTCGAGTAGGTCCTGTATCACGGTGATCCTTTCGCGGATGAACCGTTCCAGCACTTCCTGCATGCCGCCAAAACGTTTGATGATGGCGTTGTTGAACGTCAGCGCAGGATAATCTTTACCAGGGGCAATGGTTTTCACGGGCGTGATCATATACACGGAACGCCATAGCTGGTCCAGGTAGATCTGCAGGTAAGGCAGGCTCACCACGCCCTTTTCCATAAGTATGCTGATGATCTGCCGCGCGTTCTCAGGGCCTTCCTGCAGGTTGATGGAAAATTTTTCGCAGCTGCGGGTGATCACTTCCTCCACGTTCCGCGCATTCATGGGCTCTATGCGCAGGCGGCGGTCGCAGAAGTCGGGTATCTCTTTTTCGAATTCGCTGAGGCCCGCGAAAAATTCTTCGCGCATAATGAACAGCAGGCTGCAAAACTGCAGGTCAGGGTCTGAAAGTATCCGGTCGATGATGCTGATGAATGTCTTCTTTTCCGCATCGCTGCCCATGATCAGCAGTTCTTCAAACTGGTCGAAGATGAGGTAAACGGAACGGAGATAACGCAGGTTCACGCTTTTGAGCGAGTCGTATACCTGGTCGCTGACGTTGCTGGTTTTGAGGATGGGCGCGGTGCGCGGGCTGGGCGCCTGCACCAGTACGCTTTTGCCGGAAAGCGCGGCGGTAACGCCGGTCTCCACTTCGTTTTTGCTGTTCACGGCCTGTTTCAGGTTGCTCAGGAGCGAGTCGTTGATATTGTCGCCCCGGCGGATGAAGAACGGCGTCCAGTCGGTATCGTCCATCCTGTTCATCAGGCCGCACTGCACAATGCTGGTCTTGCCGGTGCCGCTGGTGCCATACACCAGCACGAGCCTGTTTTTGTGGATGTGCTGGTACAGCTGGCTGATCTCTTCGTCGCGGCCGAAGAAAATATTGTAATCGTCCCTTCCGTAAGGGTCCAGGAATTTAAAGGGGCTGTTGATGATCGGTTCCATCTGGCTGAGGGGTTATCGCTTTTTTTATTTGGAAAGATCCGTTCGTCGTTATACCTGTGGCTCCAGGGCCTGCAAAGCAAGCTGTTTGAACGCGGTGAGTTGCTGGCATACGGCTTCGTAGCGCCCCTGTTCCTGCTGCTCTGTTCTGCCAAACCTGCGGTTGATATTGATCTCCACGCGGTTCATCTCATCGTCGATCTTGCTCACGTTGCGGAACACATACACATCGTCTGCCGCGCGGTATTGGCCGTAGAATACAAGATTGGAGCGGTCTGCCTTGCTTTCGAAGGAATTGATGTCTATCACCAGCGGCGAAAGGTTCAGGAATTCCAGCGAATCGCCCCGCCACTGCCGCCGTTCTACGTTGAACACGGTGAGGTTTTGTTTGGTGAGCACCACGCCGCTGTTGTCCAGGTGTTTGGCCAGCAGGTAATAATTCACTTCGTGGCTGGCGTTGGAGTTCATCAGTTTCACCACCTGGTGGTCAAACACGGTGAACGTATCGTGCCGGTATTTATTGATGCGGATGTTCTGGATGCTGGTGAGCGTATACCGGTGCAGGAAGCCGAGCTTTTCGAAGAAGGCAGACAGCATGGCTTCCGCGCGCAGGCACAGTTCCGGAACTTCTTCATCTTTGATCACGGCCGGCTTGTTGGGATTGGCCACGGTGAAATAAGTGCCGTTGCGGATGTAGGTGAGGAATTCGCAGGCTTCTTTGAACGGGCGGTTGGCGGGGTCTTCCTCGCGCAGGGTATCCAGCTCGCTTACGAAATAATTCACATCGCCGAGTGAATCGATGTATTTCCGGATGTCGCGGATCAGGTTGCTGTAGTTGTAAACGGAGCGCTCGTCTATGTTCAGCGAAAAATAACTCTCCAGCAGCTGCGCGATCGGCTCAGGGAATGTTTTCACGCGCCCGGTCACTTTCAGTTCCCACAGCTGGGAGATCATAATGATGCCCATGAATTCGGCGGTGATGTGGAACACCCGCCCGATCTGCTCCAGCCGCCTGCGCCCCGGCTGCTTCAGCGCTTCTGCGCCGTATTCAGCGGCAAACAGCGTTTTGAGCTGGATGGCAATGGGATGGGGGAACACGTCCATGATCGTTTTCTGGAACACGTTGTCTTCAATGATCTCCTGTTGTTTGCGGATATTGAGCTGCTCTGCGGGAACGTTTTTATCGGCTACGAGGGCGTTGAAGATGGATTGGGTCAACTGCAGGTTGGGTTCGTAATTCTCAGGGGCCGCTTCAGTTGCCACGGGAAGGGGATTGTTGTCTACCGCGTTGGCCGTTTTATAGAACAATCCCCAGAATGGTTCACGGGGTGCTTCCCCGGGAAGATGAAGGTCGCGGTTCAAAGGCTCGTCTACCCCCAGCGCCGCTGCCGTAGCTACCTGCGCGGCCGCCAGTGAAGCGGTGAAAGCGCTGCGGATGCTCATTCTTTTCTGCACCAGGTTTTTGAACAGCTCCACGCCGAAGATGCCTGCGGCGCCGTCTTCTATCGGGCAGTTGGTCGCAATCACAGCGGGAGCGCCCAGCTCCAGCAGTTTGTTCACCTGTTTGGCGGTGCTGCACCCGTTGAGGATCACGAGCTTGAGGTTGCCGCTGTCTATGCTGGGTTTCAACTGGTAGGCAATGCCCACGCCGTTGGCTTCCTGGTCGTTGAAAAGGAGGGAAGTTTGCCCGGCATGCCCGCCGTAATGGAAAATGCCCACTTCGTTGCCATATGCGCCGAAAGCCGTGTTCATATTGGCGATGGTGGCGTATGATTCGCGGTGAACGTTGAAATTGCCGCGCCTGTTGGCGATCAGGATGCCGTGGATGCCTTCGTCTTCAGCTGTAATGGATTTCAGTGGTGCATCCGTGCTGTTCGCAAAGGAAATAATGATCGTTTTCATGACTCATGCTTCGGGGTAAATAATGTTGCTAAATTTGCGCACGATCTTCTGAACCGGTTCTTCCCGGTGTACTTTTTTGGAGTAACAATGCAATGTAAATTACGAATTTTACAGGAAATAATAATTTTATTTGTCTGAGCCTCAATAAAGTAGTAGGTTTGACATGACCTCAAAGCATACAACGACAGAAAGGATAACCGTAACCCCGTAGTTTCGCATTAAAATATTAGCTGATATGCAAGAACGTAAGTTTTATGCCGCTTTCGTGGGCATAAATGCCTATTCACAGGGCGCGCTCAGCGGATGCATACACGATGTGCTGAAAATGGACCTGCTGTTTCGCGAACAGGCAGCCCAGCAACCCGGTATGCAATACCTCCCGGCCTATTACCTGGCGCCCAATGCGGCGGATGAACGCCAGATAGCCGCCTACCGCGGATCGCAGCAAACGGAGCTGGCATACGAAGCGCCTACTTTCGCCAATATCACCACCAAGCTGTTCTCTCATTTTGATAATGCCGGCGAAGAAGACATTTGTGTGTTGTTCTATAGCGGCCATGGCTCGCAAACCGATGCACCGGAAGAGTTTCATTATGCCAATCCCGGCCGCAAGCTGGAAACGCTGGTATGCGCAGACAGCCGGACCACCGCCCGCGACCTGGTCGATAAAGAGCTGGCATACCTTATCTGGAAAGCGTTTTCGAAAACGAAAGCGCATTGCCTCGTGATCATGGACTGCTGCCACTCGGGCAATAATACCCGCGCGCTGGTGAACGAAGACGATGTGCAGTTCCGCTTCCAGCCTTCCGCGCGGAATAAAGTAGCGTTCAAAGATTTTATCGGCTATGGCGATATGGATTTTTATACGGTGGAAGAAGGCCGCGCCACGATCACGATTCCCCGTTATGTGCACCTGGCCGCCTGCCGCAGCGATGAAAAAGCGCAGGAGTCCATGCGCGGCGGACTGTTCACCGGCAAGCTCGCGGAAGTATTGCGCGCCGGGGGCACAGCCGCCAGTTACCGCGACCTGGTGCAGCGGCTGGCCATTACCGTCAGCAGCCGGGCAGACAGGCAGCATCCCGTGGCGTTTTCATTGAACGATGCGGACCTCGACCAGCAATTCCTTTCTTCTTCCATACAACCTTATAAACCTATGTATGAAGTCCGCTTCAATGAAATGGAAGGAACATGGAAGCTGTATGGCGGCGAATTGCACGGCATTGCCGTGGGAGATGTAATGCGGGTGACAGACGGGAAAAAGACGGCAGATACAGCTGTTACCGCGGTTTTCCCGCTGTATGCCACCATTGCCCTGGAAGGCTTTGATACAGAAAGCCTGGATGTACGGGCTTCCGTGCTGAAGGCGAACCGGTCGCTGATGATCGTGGAAAGCAGTGCAGACAAGGCTTTAGAGGATGCATACAAAGCCGGGACATTCCCGGGACTGCATTTGTCGTTCCTGCCCAACACGGACGGCGCGCAGTACAAAGTGAAAAAACTGGAAGGCGGGGAATACCTGCTCACTGATTACAACGGCGAACTGCCGTTATTCCGCAGGGAACGGAACGCCGCGCTGTTCCTGGAAAAAATTAATACCATCGCCAACTGGCGGGCGGTAAAGGAACTGAAGCACCTCGATCCTTTGCTCACCAAAGAACATTTTAAGTTCGATTGGGAAATCGTGGAAGGGCAGGCCCTTAGTGAAAATGCGAAAGGAGAAAAGGCGGAAGGGGACAACATTCGTTTACACTACAGGAATGGCCGTCATCCTGCGTTCCGGCTGCATGTCACGTTAAAAAACGATGCGCCGGTGGAACGTTGTTTCATACAGGTGTTGTACCTGGGCAGTAAATACGGCATTTATACAGACCTCGTGCGCGAAGACCAGCCGGCTCTTTTGCCCGGTGAAGGCATTGCGCTGACGTACGCGGTCAACAATAAATTTTCCGCTACTATTCCCGTCAGCATCGATCCCGCTTATAAAAACTACCAGGTGAGCGAAGTAACAGATCACCTGAAGATCATTGTATCTACCGCCGAATTTGAAGTGAGCCGTTATAAACAGGAAGGCCTGGAGCTGGACCTGGCGCCGCAGAGGGCCGGGGTGAGGGACCTGGGCGGGGGAGCGGAGGAGCAGGCAGTAGATCTGGCCGCATGGTCCGTTTTTACATTCTCCGTTACCTGCGTGGCGGAAACGAACGAGCAGCAGCTGCCATCCGGCGGCACGGCCGATTTCGGGGCGTTTACCGTCACAGCGCCGAAAGGCTTTTCCGCGAAAGCGGTGGCACTAACGGAAACGAATACACGTGATATGACCGACACGCCCTCGCCGGACATCTGGGGCACCGAACTGACGGACAATGGGCTGAACGGCAGCATCGCCGCGCTGGAGCTGCATACGGACCAGGCGCTGGAACCCGGCTTCCCGCTGGTGATACAGCAGGCGCCTCCACGGGCGGCCGTCCGTTCGCTGGAGGAAGAAGACCGCGAAGAAGTGATCGTGCCGTTCGGTTATGATCACGAGCTGCAATTGTACGTGCCGCTGGGATACGCGGACGATGAAGGGAATATTTACGTTGAAAAGCTGCCATCTTCACCCGTTACTTCCCGCAGCCTCATGTCTGCTGTGAAGCTGTATTTCAAAAAAGTGTTCCGCCCCAAACAGGCGAACACGCTGGCTATTTACGCTTCAGCCGGAGGCGGCTGGAAGGAAGTGCAGGCGTTGGGACCCGGCGCGAAAGCCACTTTGCTCATACACGGCATCATCGGCGATACGAAGTATATGAAAGAAGTGTTCATGGCACAGGACCCGCCGCCGGATTACCTGCTTACTTACGATTACGAAAACCTTTCCACCCCCGTGGCCACTACCGCCGCCCTGCTGGACAAAGCGTTGAAAGATGCAGGAATGGGCCAGCCCGGGATGCCGGAACTCACTATCGTAGCGCATTCCATGGGAGGGCTGGTGGCCCGCTGGCTGACGGAAAAGATAAAAGATACCGGCTATGTAAAAAAACTGATCCTCGTCGGCTCGCCCTGTTCCGGCTCCGAAATGGCGGGCCTGAGCGGCACGGCAACCGGCTTACTCACACAGGCGCTGAATATTACCGGGCCGGTGAAATACGCCATTACCGGGCTGGCGTACCTGCTGAAGCACCTGAAGCTGAACCCGGGCACCACGTTGAAAGAGCTGTCGCCCGGCTCGCCGCTGCTGCAGGACCTGGCCCTTTCGCCCATGAAGCCCGGCGTGGAATACCACATCATTGCCGGAAACACGGCTTTGCTGGAGAATTATTCAGGCGATGATTTTTTCCTGCGCAAAATAGCGGCGGTAGTAACGAAAAAGGTCGTATACCCGGGACTGTCTTTCGCGTTGTACGACAAAGAGGCCAACGACATGGCCGTTACCCTGAAGAGCATGTTCGCCATACCCGCACTGGATAAGGGAAAGCAGGTGCAGGAAGTGGCCAGCAACCATCTTTCCTACTTCCGCGAACCGGCCAGCATGAACGCGTTAATGAACCTGATTCACCACACTTAAAACCCCAATGATATGTCTAAAGGTTATTCCCTGCACATCGGGCTCAACAAGCTCGATACCGAACACTATCCCGGTGTGCCCGTACTGAAAGCCGCCGTCAACGATGCCGTTTTCTGGGAATCCTATGCCCGCGGGCTGGGCTATGAGCCGCATTCCCTCCACAACGCCGCCGCCACCAGCATTGCGGTGCTGGATGCGCTGAATACCCATGCAAAACAAATGGAACCGGGAGACATCCTGCTGCTCACCTACGCCGGCCACGGCAGCCAGGTGAGGAATGAAAAAGCGGAAGGGTTTGACCAGGAGAGGAACGACCAGACCTGGTGCCTGTACGACCGCGAACTGCTGGATGACGAACTGTTCGAAGCCTTCCGGGGTTTCCGCGAAGGCACGCGCATCCTGGTAGTGTCCGACAGTTGCCACTCCGGTACCATGGTGCGCGCCCTGCCGGATGAATCGGACCTGAGCGCCCTGCTGGAAGCCGGCCTGAACAGGAGCGCGGCTGCGAGAGGCCTCCGTTCCCGCAAACTGCCGCTGGAAGCGGAGCAGGACGTGATGGCGCGGTTCGCCGAAAGCGTGTACGAACCTTTGCAGAAAAAATACCGGAAAACCGCGCAGGCCGCCAATGTAAAAGCCGCGGTGAAGCTGATGGCCGCCTGCCAGGACGATCAGACCACCTACGACGGCGAAACCAACGGCATTTTCACAGAAGCCTTCATGCAGCTGTTTGAGCAGCCTTCCATGAAAAAGGCCACGGCGGAAACATTGATAGACGAGATCCGTGAAAAATATTATTTCCCCCGCCCCAACTTTTTCCAATACGGCAGCATCATTCCTGCCTTCGACGCTGCATTCCCTTTCACCATCAGCATCCCCGATGCAGCTAAGGTAAAGGGTTCCCGCCCGCCGGACCTGCGCCCCGACCCTGTCCGCCGCGATATTTCACAGGAAGAGCAATGGGACAACGTGAAAGTGAAAAAGAACGCGCAGCTGCTGATCGAATTCGAAGAAAAACCTGATGCCGGCCTTACCGGCGGTGAAGACATTGAAGTGCTGGAACAGGATGGCAACAGCATGCTGGTTGAGCTTAAAAATACGCCCCATGAGCATGCCTGGAGCGCGGCGCACGCGCTGCAGCAGGAACTGCTGGCGAAAGGCTGGAAGGCTAGGGTAGAGCCTGTGCTAAGCGTAAATCCCGCGCAGGATAAACGGGCCACCCGCGAAGGGGACGCCAATAATCCCGATTTCATCCGCGAATGGCCGCCTGCGCATCCTGAGGGAAAGATCGGCTGGCACCTGGATGATGACCATTCCCAGCTGAAAAAAGCCAGCGAAGCCGTAAGCGCCAAACCCGGCGCGCATGTGCGCATCGCCCATCTCGATACCGGCTACATCGCCGGTCACCCGGCCCTGCCGGCTAAGCTGGACGCGGCCAGGCAACGCAGTTTTGTAAAAAAAGAAGATCCGTCACAGGCGATAGACAAGCCTGAATCAGGGCAGGACGGTCATGGTCTTGGCACCATGGTGCTGCTGGCCGGCAACAAAGTGGCGCTGGCAGACACTTTCGAAGAATACGAAGGTTTCATCGGCGGCGCGCCCCTGGCAGAGGTAATACCCATGCGCATT
The DNA here is from genome assembly GCF_039655965.1 of Chitinophaga sp. YIM B06452. NCBI lineage: Bacteria > Pseudomonadati > Bacteroidota > Chitinophagia > Chitinophagales > Chitinophagaceae > Chitinophaga > Chitinophaga sp. YIM B06452. Next base: position 124,128 of record NZ_JAWLKY010000003.1, read on the forward strand.
TCGGAATCCGTGGTGATCATGAACGACAAAAATTTCAGCGAAGCGCTTTCCTACGCCATAGAAACCGGCTGCGAAGTAGTGACTATGAGCATGGCGGGCAAACCCAGCAACCGTATGGCCAGGGCCGTGAACAAGGCATACGAAGCGGGCATCGTGATCGTGTCTGCCGCCAGCAATTGCTGGTACAAAGGCACGGGTAACTTATTGCCCAAGTGCGTGATGTATCCCGCTGCATTCGAGCGGGTGATTGCCGCTACCGGAGCGATGTACAACCATAAGCCTTATGATGTGGACTTTTTGCAGCCCGGCAGCGAGCGCGCCATCAGCACGCAATATATGCAGGGCTCCTGGGGCCCGGCATCCCGCATGACGCGGGCGCTGGCTGCCTATACGCCGAATACGCCCTGGGCTTCCACGAAACATAAATTCCTGCGCAGCGGAGGCGGCACTTCGTCCGCCACGCCGCAGGTAGCCGCTGCTGCGGCGCTCTACATTGCCTTTCATCGTGAAGAAATGGAGCAGAAAGGTTATTATGAAGAAGGCCGTAAATGGCTGAAGGTGGAAGCCGTGCGCCATGCCCTGTATACCGCGGCGGCAAAGGAGAAGCTGTTTCCCGAATGGCAAAAATACTACGGCAATGGCATCCTGAAAGCCTGGGACGCATTGCAGGTGCCGGTGGCAGACGAAAGCGCCCTCACACAATCGCCCTCCGCGGAAAGCACTTTGTTTGGCGTGGTGGAAACTGTTGGCTCGTTCTTCAAGCGCCGCAAGCTGTTCCGCAGCGGGGAACCCAAGCCGTCGCCGGAAGCGCTGGCCATGGAATTGCTGCACCTGCTGCAAACGGACCCACAGTTTTTCGCCCTGTTTTCCCGCCTGGACCTCAGCGACCCCAAAGCCGTGGAAGCCGAGGTAAGCAGGCCGGAGTTCCGCGACCAGGTGCTGCAATCGCCCTACGCTTCCGCATATTTGAAAGAAGCGATGTTGGCGTAAGATTTCGGCGCTGGCACTGGTGGCGGATTCCGAACAACAGTAGGATGCCTAACCAGGATCATGGCCCGACATGACGCAGGTCAGTTCCGCAAGCCGCGCAACAGCCGATCTTTGCGGTATTCTAAGCAATTTTAGTGTTTTCATAAGATACGTTAGTACAGCGCCGGGGATTCTTCTACGGCGCTTTTTCTTATTTTTGCCTAAATTTATAATCGAGAGAGGACAACCAATATCCCTGAGGATAGCTGCCATATGAATACACCGCCTGTTCCGCCGAATGAAAAAGAACGGCTTGCCGCGCTGCATCGTTACCATATCCTGGACACTGCGCGGGAAGAAGAATACGATAAACTCACTGAGCTGGCCTCCCGCATCTGCGGTGTGCCTATTTCGCTCATTTCACTCATCGACGAAAAACGTAGCTGGACCAAAGCGGCCACGGGTATGCCTATACACCAGACGCCCCGGGCCAGATCCATTTCCAGCCTGACCATTCTGGGAAACGGGCTGATGGAAATACCGGACACTACGAAAGACAGCAGGGTTTCCGCCTGGCCGTCCGTAACAGGGAAAGAGCATATCCGTTTTTACGCGGGTTACCCGCTGATAGATAAGAACGGCTTCGCGCTGGGCGCGCTTTGCGTTTCCGACCGCAAGCCCAACCGCCTGGACACGCACCAGAAAGAAAGCCTGCAGTTGCTCGCCGAAACCGTCATTGCCCTTATTGCTGAAAGGCGGAAAAATGAAGAGCTGCAGCACTTCGAAAATCTTTTTGATCTTTCCCAGGACCTGATCTGTATTGCCGGCATGGATGGTTATTTCCGGCGGGTGAATCCTTCATTCAGCCGCGTACTGGGCTGGCGCGTAGAAGAATTGCTGAGTATGCCGGTGCTGGACCTCGTTCACCCCAACGACCTGGACGCAGCCACCGCAAGCCTGGCAGCCCTTGCAGAGGGCAGCGCTACCGTGAGCTTTACCCGGCGGATGCGGACAGCCGCCGGCGGATACCGGGTCATACATTGGGCCGTGAACTCCGAGCCCTCCAGCGGCAATATTTTCGCCATAGGCCGCGACATCACCGAAGAAAGAAAACAGGAAGAAATGCTGGAGAAAAGCCAGCAGAAGCTCAGCGCCTTTTTTGAGCACAGCCAGGGCCTGATGTGCACGCACGACCTGGAAGGCAACTTCCTGTCGGTTAACAGCGCAGGAGCCAACCTGCTGGGTTACAGCACGGAAGAACTGATCGGCAAGAACCTGCGGGACATTGTGCCGACCAGCCATTACCCTTTATTTGAACGATACCTGGAAGAGATACGCACAAAAGGGCGTACCTCCGGGCAGATGACCACCGTTCACCGCAACGGCTCCCGCCGCATCTGGATGTACAGCAATTACCTGGAACAGGCGTTGAACGAAGAGCCATTCGTTATCGCCAACGCTATTGATATCACAGACCGTTACCTGCTCGAAAAAGACCTGGCGCGCACCACGGAAATGCTTGAACAGACGAACCAGGTGGCCCGTGTAGGCGGCTGGGTGGCGGAAACGGCAAAAGAAAAGATCTACTGGACCAACGTCACCAAGGAACTGCACGGCGTGCCTCTCTCTTATGAGCCAGACCTCGAATCAGCCGTTGGTTTCTTCAAAAAAGGCGAAAGCCAGTCTGCCGTTATGCGCGCCATCAACCGCGCCATGCGCACCGGCAAAAGCTGGGATATGGAAGTGCAGATCGTGACCCGCCAGGGCAAGGAACGCTGGGTGCGCGTGCAGGGGCATGCCGAATTTGAAGACGGTGTATGCAAACGGCTGTACGGCTCTTACCAGGACATCAACGAGAAAAAACTGGCCCAGCTGGAAGTTGCCAATTCCAGGAAACTGTTGCAGGAAGTGCTGCAATCAGCTTCCGAAGTGAGCATGATCGCCACGGATACAAGCGGCACCATCACCCTGTTCAACAACGGCGCGGAACGCATGCTGGGCTACACTGCCGACGAAATGATCGGGAAGAAGTCTGCCGCCGTTGTGCACGACGCGGAAGAGCTGGAAGAAAGGGCGCGGGAGCTGTCCCGCGAAACCGGGAAGGAGATCAAAGGGATGCGCGCTTTCGTGTACAAAACGGAAAAAGAAGGTTCGGAACAACGCGAGTGGATATACGTAAAAAAAGATGGCTCGCGCTGCATCGTGTCGCTGGTAATGACGGCCATCCGCGACTTCAGGAACAACATTGTAGGATACCTCGGCATCGCCACCGATATTACCAAACGAAAGCGGATGGAACAGGCGCTCATTGCCGCCAAGCAGCAGGCGGAGCAAATGAGCAGCGCCAAATCCGAATTCCTGGCCAATATGAGCCACGAGATCCGCACGCCGCTGAACGGCATCATCGGGTTTACCGACCTGGTGATGAAAACCCAGCTGGATAATACCCAGAAACAATATATCTCCATCGTTCACCAGTCTGCCAACGTACTGCTGAGCATCATCAACGATATACTCGACCTGTCCAAAATTGAAGCCGGCAAGCTGGACCTGAATGTTGAACGGGCAGACCTGTTTGACATGGGCCGCGAAGCCATGGACATCGTGACGTTCCAGGCCACCACAAAGGGCCTTGAGGCTGTGCTCGATATTTCCGGCGATCTCCCGCGGTTCATATTCGCCGATGCGCTCCGCCTGAAACAGGTATTGGTGAACCTGTTAGGCAATGCTGTGAAGTTTACTGAAAAAGGTTCCGTCAAGCTGCGCATTTCAGCGCTTACCAACCCGAAAGAAGACGAGATCACCTTTAAGTTCGAAGTGCGGGACACAGGCATTGGCATACGGCCGGACAAACAGGAGAAGATATTTGAAGCCTTTGCGCAGGAAGACGCATCTACCACCAAACGTTACGGCGGCACGGGCATTGGCCTGGCCATTTCCAATAAGATACTCGCGCTGATGGGCAGCAAGCTGCAGCTGATCAGCTATCCCGGCTCGGGAAGCATTTTTTATTTCTACCTCAAACTGCAGGCAGACCATGCCTTCGCGGGCGAAGCAACAGAAGCGGCTCCAAAACTTTCGGACGACGCTGCAATCAAGATGCGGGAAACCACCGCATGCGTACTGGTGGTGGAAGACAATTCCGTGAACATGCTGCTCACCAAGACCATCATCCACAAACTTATGCCACGGGCCACCATTGTTGAGGCAGGCAACGGCCTGGATGCCGTGAAGATCTGCCGCCACCGCATGCCCGATATGATCCTCATGGATATCCAGATACCGGAGCTGAACGGTTATGAAGCCACGTTCAAGATCAGGGAAATGGAGCGCAACGGGCGCGTGCCCATCATTGCCCTCACCGCGGGAAACATCAGCGGCGAAAGGGAAAAATCGCTGGCCTCGGGGATGGACGACTTCCTATCCAAACCGATCGTAGAGGCCTCATTGTCTGAAAAAATACGGAAATGGCTGACCGGAAACGGAGAACGGCAGCCTGAAGAAACCATCGAGGAGAAAGACATGTCGAAACACTTTAATGAAAACGTACTGATAGAATACCTTGGAGAAGATAATGTGGGGAAGGAAATCCTTGCCCTGATCCGCTCCGAGCTGCAAAAGGCCGTGGAGGCCATACAGCAGTTTGTGAAGGAGGAGAACCTGGCCGGGCTGAACGCTATCGGCCATAAGTTGCGCGGCACCACGTCCAGCACAGGATTGGGAGAGCTGGGCCGCCTCGCTCTTGAATTCGACCGTATGAAAACATTTGATCCCGACACCGTGTATTCCCTGCTGGAGGAAATTTCCGCGGAAGTAGCGCTGGTGATGGGGCTTATTCAGCAAAGAATAGATAGAACTATATGAAAGTCCCCAAGCTGCATTTCTGGATACCCGCGTTCAACCGCTTCCTGCTGTTATCGCTGCTGCTGTTGCTGCTGATAGTATTGATCAGGGCCATAGATCTCGCCATGATCGGGCGGCTCCCGGTTTCGCCGGCCGTCATTGTGCCGCGGGCGTTGTGGGCTGACGTGCTTACGTTCTTCAGCATCATCCGCTGGATCGTGATACCGTACCTGCTGTTGTACATGTTTGTCAGCAAAAGGGCAGGGGATATTTTTTACCTCACGCTCATCAGCCTGTATGTGATAATCAGCTTTGCGCTCAACCTTTATTTCCAGCAAACGAGTGTGCCGCTGGGCGCCGATCTGTACGGTTATTCTATGGAAGATATCAGGCAGACGGTGGGTGCGGCCGCGGGCGGCGGCTTGCCTACAGTTACGCTCATCGGGCTGGCAGCGGTGTTTGTTGCGGCAGTCGTATCTATGATATTGTTATACAGGAAAAAAATAAAAGGAGACAGGAGGGGATTCTGGTTTGTGCTGGTGGCGGTTTTCTTCTTCTGGATACCGGTTTCCAAAGCGCTTACCCGCAGCGGCATCCGTTCGGAATACGCAGGGAATATCATCTTGAATAAAACGGGGTATTTCCTGACGCGCAGCCAGCAGTATTTTTTTCCTTCTGCCGTTGGCGAAGGAGGCTTGGGTGAAGAAATGGCGGCGGATACGCTGTTCCGTGTGCAATATGTGCAGCCCGATAAATATCCTTTCCTGCATACGCCGCCGCCCGGCAATACTTTGCTGCCGTATTTCCGCCAGGGCAGCAGGCCGCCGAACGTGGTGATCGTGCTGGTGGAAGGGCTGGGTCGCGCATTTTCGGGGCAGGGCGCATACCTCGGCAGTTTCACGCCTTTCCTGGATTCGCTTGCAGGCCGCAGTTTGTACTGGGAGAATTTCCTGAGCGGCGGCGGGCGCACGTTTGCCGTGCTGCCTTCCATTTTGGGGTCGCTGCCGTTTGCGCAGAACGGTTTTGCCGAGCTGGCGCCCGATCTGCCCAATGCGCTTACGCTGATGAACCTCGCCAAACATAACGGCTATTATACACGTTTCATGTACGCCGGGGAAGCGGGTTTCGATAAGATGGACCAGTTCGCGGAGAACCAGGGCGTGGATACCATTATCGGCAAACATAACTTTGGCGAAGGATATGAGCTGCTGCCGGTGAACAGCGGCGGATTCACCTGGGGCTATTCCGATGAAGCGCTGTTCCGGAAATACCTGGACGCGACACCCGCAGATTCCCTCCAGCCGCGGCTGGACGTGATGCTCACCGTTTCCACCCATTCCCCTTTCAAAGTACCCAACCAGGCCCGCTACGATGCCATGGCTGAGCAGCGCATCCGTTCCCTTGGACTGACCGAAGAGGAACAGGCCGCGCATCTTCGATACAAGGCGGTGTATGCGTCCATTTTATACATGGACGAGTCGCTGCGCGGTTTCTTCCGGCAGCTGCAGCAGCGGCCTGACTACGCCAATACGATCGTGCTCATTACCGGCGATCACCGGTTGCCGGAAATACCCATGCGCTCGAAGATCGACCGGTATCATACCCTGCTGCTGATACATTCGCCGCTGCTGCAGCGCGCCGCAAAATTCTCTTCCATTTCCTCGCATCTTGACGTTGCACCGTCTCTCACGAGCCTGTTGCAAGCGCAATACAGCTTTGCCGCACCGCCTTATACAACCTGGGTGAGCAGCGGTTTGGATACGGCGCGGGCTTTCCGCAACGTGCATCAATACCCGCTGATGCAAACCAAGAATGACCTGTCCGACTACGTGGCGGGCACCTACCTGCTCAACGGCGGCACTCTTTTCAGGATATTACCCAATATGGACCTTGAGCCTGATAGCGACGAAGATACCGCAGGCAAGCTGGAAGCGGGCTTCGGGCGTTACCGCAAAAAGAACAACCAGCTGGTTCAAACGAAACAGCTGATGCCTGATTCGCTGTACAGGCAGTATGTGAACAAATGATCAGAAACGGCGCATGAGGCTCACCTGCAGGTTCACCTGGTTGCCATAGGTGTCCGGCCGGTATTCTTCATAATACCAGGTGCCGTAAAGGCCGATGATGTTTTGTTTGAGGAATGTTTTCTGCCAGCCCAGCAGCGCTTTGTAGGTCATCAGGCTGGTGTTGATCTCGTAGTTGATGTTGTTCCGCTGATCGTCAGGCGAAATGCCGGTGCCGATGCCGAAGGTCCAGTAATCGTCTGCCCCGGCCGTATACAGGCGGGAAGTGAGGTGGAAGGATTTGCTCAGGTTGTCTTCCCCTGGCGTCAGGAACGTGCGGAAGTTGAACCAGAAATTGCGGTAATATTTCCCGATAGATGCCGTATACACCCAGGTGTTGCTGGAAAAATAAAGGTAACGGAAGCCGAGCTCTGCCTCGAAACTCTTTGGCAGGTTGGCATACAGCGAAAAGCCCGCGCGGTATCTCGGGAAAATGTCGCTGTTGGAATAACCGAAACCGACATAGGAGTAAAAGGTATTGGAGAACCGCGGATACGCTTCCACCTCGCCCTGCACGCCGCTTTCCCCAAACTTGTTGGCATAGTTCACCCGCCCGATAACAGAACCGTAATTGGTCTGCCGCCCATAACTAAGGCTGGCCATATGCCAGGCCTGGTCGAAACGCTTGTCGAAATACGTATAATCGTAGCTGAGGTCCAGCTTGTTTTTCCTTACCTGGTCCTTAATACCGTTCAGCAAAGACCGTGCGGCGGCATTGCCGGGGTTGATGGCCAGCACTTTATTCGCATATTCCGCGGAGGCGGTTAGTTGTTTCATGAAACCGAGGATACGCGCTTTGCGCAGCAGCAGCTCTTCACTTTGAGGGTGGTAACCCAGCCCTTTGTCCACATACTGCAATGCTTCCTGCGGGCGGTCGTTCCAGTATTCGAGGTCTGCAATGGCGACGTATGCATCTTCGTACTCCGGCTGCCGTTGCAGGATATACTGGAATTCCGCGCGGGCGCTGTCTGTTTTGTCGGACCACGTGTATACGCGGCCGAGAAACACCCGGATGTCCGCATAATCCGGGCTTTTAGCGAGCGCCATCCGGCAAAGGCGGATGGCTTCGGGATAATCTTTCCGGTCGAAAGCCGCTTTCCGGGCTTCCTGGAATAACTGATCGGAATCCTGACCAATAGCCAGCAGGGATGTAAACAGGCTTACAGTCATCAGCAAGAAAAACCGCATATTCAGTAGGTGTTTTTTAAATATCAATAAAGATAGGACTTCTTACAATTCAGCGGAATATTATATATTTATGTTACCGAGACAACCTACAGTTATGAAAGTATTAATTGCGGAGGACGATAACCTGATACGCAAAACAATCGAGATCAAGCTTGCGAAAGAAGGCTACGAGGTCATATCCTGTGCAGAAGGCGCATCCGCGCTGGATTCCATCAGATCGGAACAGCCGGATGTGGTGTTGACGGACATCATGCTGCCCGCTGTATCCGGCCTGGAGATCGTAAGCGCCGTCAAACAATCTGAGGGCAAGCCGATCAAAGTGATCGTATTATCCACCATGGGACAGGAAAATATCGTGGAAGAAGCCTTTAAGCTGGGGGCGGATGATTATATGACCAAACCTTTCAGCCTTACCGAGCTATCTATCCGTGTTAAAAAGCTCCTTCAATCCCAATGACGATCGCGATCCAACCTACTACGGTACCTGAGTACACGCTGTATGCCTATACCGTGTTATTCGCTGCGGTCATCCTGCTGATACTCATTTCCACCTCCTTTTACCTGCGCCTGCGCAAGCGCCGCTTTATGATAGAAAAGAATGTGCAGGCATTTTTTGATCAATGGCTGGGGCAGATGTTGCTGGGCGAATTTTCGGAAGAAGAGGAGATAGAAATACCCGGTGAACTGCAGGACCGCCGCAAATACCGCGTGGGGCGGCAATATGCTATCAACCAGCTGATCAATACCAAAAAGAACCTTATTGGTCTCGCATCCCGCAATGTGATCTATCTATATGAAAAACTGGGGCTGAAGAAAAGCTCGGTGAGCAAATTCCACAGCCGCCTCTGGTACAAAAAGGCGAAAGGCATTTATGAGCTGTACATGATGGAGCAGCGGGACTTGCAGCCGCAAATTCAGCCATATACCAACAGCCGGAACGAATACGTGCGCACCGAAGCGCAAACCGCTTTGCTGGCGTTCTCCGGTTTTAAAGGACTGGTTTTTCTCGGCACGCTGAAATATCCCATGAACAGCTGGCAGCAGGTAAAACTGCTGGAACAGCTGCAGCCATTGGATCCAGGGCATTTTGAAGCACTGCCGGCCTGGCTGGCTTCGGCCAACGACAGCGTGGTGATCTTTGCGCTGAAGCTGGCGGAGATCTACCAGCAGATGCAGGTGAAAGACGAAGCCATTGCCTGCCTGAAACACGATAATCCAAAAGTGCGCGGGCAGGCCATCCAGACGCTGGTGCGCATCGGCGACGATGCAACGCCCGCCGTGCTGGAAGGCCGTTATCTCTGGGAAACCGAGCACAACCGCACCCTGATCCTGGAAGCGCTGGAACACATTGCGAACGAAGAGGTGCTGCCTTTCCTGGAACGCGAGCTGGAAAACGACGACCCGGCTGTAAAGCTGCGCGCGGCAAGGGCAATTGCCCGCAATGTGAAAGGAGGGCTGGGCATCCTGCAGCATAAAGCGGCGGCTGTGAGTGAACCGTATGAAAAAATTTACCTCCACATCAAAAGCGAAATGGCACGATGAAGGATCTTGCGGAAATATTAGTCTACATCATTGTAACGGGCATTTTCCTGTATTCCGTTATATTGATCTGCTTTTACATTTTCATCGGCATCAATTCCATCAACGAAACCAGGGAATACCTGAACAAAAACGAGATTACGGATTACAGGCTGCTGGCCGCATCGCCGCATGCTCCCTCCGTCAGCATCCTGGCGCCGGCCTACAACGAAGGAGCGACCATCGTGGAGAATGTACGGTCGTTGCTGTCGCTGTACTACAACAAGCTGGAGCTGGTCGTCATCAACGACGGCAGTAAGGACGACAGCCTGCAAAAGCTGATAGATGCTTACCAACTGGAGAAAGTGGACTTTTATGTCAATTACCGCATTCCCACGAAGGAAGTGAAGGCCGTGTATAAAACGAAGCACCCTGCTTACAGCAAACTGGTAGTGGTAGACAAAGTGAACGGCGGCAAGGCCGATGCCCTGAATGTGGGGATCAATATCACCAGCAACGATTATATTATCTGCATAGACGCAGACTGCATCCTGGAGCACGATGCCATTCTTAAAATGGTAAAACCCTTCCTCGAAGAAGGCGATGAGAAAGTGATTGCATCCGGCGGGGTGATCAGGATCGCCAACTCCTGCGAGATCACGAACGGGCGGCTGACGAGGGTGTACCTGCCTGAAAACTACCTTGCGCGGATGCAGGCGCTGGAGTATATCCGCGCTTTCCTGCTGGGGCGCATGGCCTGGGCCAGGCTCGACGGGCTGCTGCTTATTTCCGGCGCTTTTGGCGCTTTCGATAAAGAGATCGCCATCCGCTGCGGCGGGTATAATACGAATACCGTTGGGGAAGATATGGAGCTGGTTGTGCGCATGCGCCGTTATATGCACGAGCAGGATATTCCCTACAAAGTAACCTACATTCCCGACCCGCTTTGCTGGACGGAAGCGCCGGAAACCGCTACCATCCTCAACCGCCAGCGCAACCGCTGGACGAGAGGGACGATAGAGACCCTGCGTTTTCACAAGAAAATATTCCTCAACCCCCGCTACGACCTGTTGGGGGCGCTGAGCTACCCTTACTGGCTTTTCTTTGAAATGCTGGCGCCGCTGATAGAATTCGTGGGTTTCATAGTATTCCTGCTACTGGCGTTTTGGGGACTGATCAACTGGCACATGTTCTTTGCCTTCCTGCTGTTCATCATCTTTTTCGGGTATCTCAATTCAATATTCGCCATTTACATGGAAGTGTTTACCTACAACCAGTACCGGCGCAGGAAAGAGATCATCAGGCTGATATGGGCCGCTTTGTCTGAACCGTTCTTTTTCCATCCATTCGTGGTGTGGGCGGGCATTAGGGGTTATTTCGACTTTTTCAGGAAACGGAAAGCCTGGGGAGAAATGACGCGCCGTGGTTTTACCAAACCTAAAGAGCAGGTATAGGCTTACATTTTTTCGTAATCGGTGATGGACATCGTGAATTTTATTTCACCGTTCAGTTTTATGCCCTGGTTCTTCCAGCCTTTCCGGATATAGAATCTTTCCGCCCTGGTATTGGGCGCAGTGCCCAGGCGCAGTGTATCTTCAAAGTATTCAAAGTACCATTCCAGCATAACGTCGTGCAGGCGGCGGCCGATGCCCCGGCCTTCCGCATCAGGATGTACGAACAGCGCCCAAACTTCGTGGGCGCGCGTGTTCACGATGGCAAACCCTTTTATTTCACCGCCTTCTTCAAACAGCCAGCCTTTACCGTCGGTAGTGAGGTAGCGCACATAATCGTTTTCAGTAACCAGCCCGGGATTACGGAGCACATTTTCACGCACCGCCATGCGGATGGCGTGCAGGGCGGGAATATCTTCAGTGGTGGCTTCACGCAGGGCCATTGCTCGGAGTTTTATGCAAAATTAGCGTTTCATTCCAGCCGGGCAATGTTAATTGTGTGCGATAAACAGCGGGCATTTGAGGTGTTTTTGGATCGTATCGGCCATGCTGCTGCGGAACCAGCGGCTTACCGTGCCTCGCTGGTATGCGCCGAGCACCACGAGGGTGGATTCGCCTTCCTTCTGTAAACGGTGCAGGATGGCGGCTTCCGGCTCGCCGTTGAGCACGGTGTATTGCGCGCGGGGATTGTGCCGTTTCATAAATTCTTTCATCAGCTTGTTTTCCGGCAGGTGAAGGTCTTCATCCTTTACCGTGATCACTTCCGCGGGCAGCTGGTTGGTTTCCGGGAGCGTGCCGGTGAACATTTTGATGGCGAATACAGAAGCGGGTGCGCCATCGTACAGCATGATCACTTTTTTCAGCGGTTTATATTCCAGCGGGGCGATCAGCACGGGGCATTGTACGCCGCTCAGCAGGTCGCGGATGAAACGGGTGGGCGGCGCTTCGGTGAAACGGGTGAAGGTTTCGTCTGCACAGATCACCAGGAGGTCCGCATAAATACTTTCCCGCATGAGGTCTGGCAGGGCAAATGATTTGTCGCGGTGCACCGCATGGTTGATACCGGCTTCGCGGCAATAGAATTCAAATTCTTTTACGGCGATATCCCGTTGCTGCTGATCTTTTTCAGACAGTTCTTTCAGGTTGCCCTGGTGGATAGCGTCTTCCATGCTGAAGCTGTTGCGCGTAAAGTCGTCGAGGAAAACACCCACGAGATGCGCATTTTCCTGTTTGGAAAGGTCGATGGCGGTTTTGATGCCGGAGAGCGATAGTTTAAGGCCATCCAGGGCTACGATGATCTTTTTCATGCTGTAAATTTCGGCGGTTACGAGAAATGAGGGAATGAGGAGTGTCAACGGGAAGGGTGACCGTGATCAGCCTTCTCTCACTATGAAACATTGAAAACCATAGTTCTGTTCATTCTTTGTTCATTTTCGTTTTTTTCGTTGCTGTGTGCAACAAATTTTTAAATTGGAAGTCTGGTCTTTGAAATGGAATTTGGGATGATTAAAGTTAACCTAAGAGATACGTTTGAATTAGAGGAAGTGTCGGATGATTTTTCCGCTATGACGTTTTATGTACCGTTAAAAGAGGGTGGAGAGGTACTGTTGAAAGTGAGTATTGAGGCATTGGATGATCCGATGTTACCGAATACGTATAATCTTGCGTTTGGACCTGTGGATGGCGAGGGGAATATTGATGATATGGCGAGAGTTTTTCATTCTAATCCTGACAAGGTATTTTCTACCATCTTATTGTTTTGTCTTTATTTTCTTCAAAAGAATGCCAGTTTCCAGATTGGGCTGGATGGTTCTGATGATACGAGAGCTTACTTATATCATCGTATGTTTATTACCAATAAGGAATATCTTGATGAATATTTTAAGGCTATTGGGGTAGATTGGTATTTAAGGTTACTAAGAAATGGGGATTTCGAAACAGATAGCGACGGACAATTCTTTTTTCAGCCTAAGCCTGAAGATTTTAATTATCAGCGACCGCTGAAAGATTTGTATCGTTATTATGTCTTTCAGTTACGTCAGAATAAAACAAAACAAACAAAAAATCTTAAATTTATTATATGGACCCGATCGTACAACAGAAACTTGATGAAATCGAGAAGATGCCCAAGACCCCGGGTCTTAGAAGACCTGCAAGGTCTTCAAATGAGCGCATCATTGATAACAACCTGTCAAGGGTTATCCGCACTAAAGAAGAAGCGGATCGGTTTATGGAACAAGTGAAAGCTATATTTGCTTATCAGGAATTGAAGTGGCAGCAAAAGAAAGAAGTAGAAGAGAGAAAATAAATGATATAGCCGCTTTAATCTATATTGTTTTAACTTCTGCATATAATGCGATGACGCGCAGAAGAAAAGCGAAAAAAAAGCGCAAGGAAAATATTCTTGATTTAAATGAAAGAGGTCGCTTCAATTTGAAACTGCCTCTTTCATTTTATACTCATTTCAACTTCTTCGCCTTCACCCCTTCCACCGTTATCTCCACCGGCTTTATCATTCCCTGCTCATCAAATTCCATCTTGTCTATGCACACCTCCCGGCTGTTCGCATCCGTTTCCGTCAGCGGACGGCGGTGGTAAACGATATACCAGCTTTCCTCACCCGGTACCTTTATCACCGAGTGATGACCGGCGCCTTTTGCGATGGCAGGGTTTTGCTGCAATATTTTCCCGATCCGCTTAAAAGGCCCCATCGGTGAATCCGCGATAGCATACGCCACGCTATAGTCAGGCCCCGTCCAGCCGCCCTCAGACCACATGAAATAATATTTGCCGTTCCGCTGGAACATGAACGGGCCTTCAACATACTTATCCGGCGTGATCTCCCTGAACACTGTGCCATCCGGGAATGGCTCGAAGCCGGTGAAATCTTCCTTCAGCCGTGCAATATTGCAATGCCGCCAGCCGCCATAGATCAGGTAATACTGGCCGTTGCTGTCATGGAAAACAAACTGGTCGATAGGCTGTGCGCCATTATGGAACTTATCGATCAGCGGCTTGCCCAGGTGATCCCTGAACGGCCCCTCCGGGCGGTCTGCCACCGCAACGCCAATGCCGCCCAACTGCTGGTCGTTCTGTATATCGTTGGCCCCGAAGAACAGGTAATACTTTCCTTTCTTTTCTATAACAGACGGCGCCCACATGGCCCGTTTGGCCCATCGGATGGCATTGGTGTCCAGTATGTGCGGATGTTTGGTCCATTTAACGAGATCAGGGCTCGAAAATGCATCCAGGAACACCTGCTTGCCATAAGGCGCCGAAAAGGTAGGATAGATCCAATATTGTTTCCCGAAGATGATCCCCTCCGGGTCCGCATACCAGCCCGGGAACACCGGGTTGCCCGCTTTTTTTTCCTGTGCTGAGACGTGAATGGTTAAAATGGCCGCGGCAGCCATACAGATTATTCGCTTCATGCTTGAAAAATACAAAAAACAATAGAACGCCAAAACGGAAAGCGCCCTACCGCTCCGCAAAATAATTATGGATAAACCCAAAGCCCGAGATCTGGAATTCGCCCTCGCCTTTAGCTACCAGGAAAAGATCATGGACGCCGAACGCGTTGCGCAACTGCCCGGTCAGCTTGAGTGTGAAGGTCGTATCCGCCGTATCGGGTATCTTCAGCGAACCGATCTTTTTCCCCTTCGGCCGGTCTATCCGGAATTCCAGCTTAGGCCCGTTCTTGCTTTTGATATTGCTGCTCACCAATATCTCGAACCCGATCTCCCCCATGCTGAGATTCACCTGGCGGAAAGCCAGGAACGACCCGTCCTTCATCTGGTACCTTACCGTGTCCGGCGGCGGGGTGCGCGAAAGCAACTGACCTCTTGCAGGCAGCGAAAGGGTAAATAAAATAGCTGCCGTTACAGCTAGTGCAAGAGGCCTCATAGGTAAGGGTTCCTTCAATATATTTTATTGAATAAAGACCGGGCTTTATTGTCTTTATCCAGGTTATCAATAAATATTTACATAAAGATAAATAATAATATTTACTTTCAGTCTCTATAGCATTATTAAAAAAACAATTATCTTTCGAACTCAGCCGATAGTGTGAACGCAGGGCGCTTCCGGGCAGAGACCGCCGCCATTCCTCCGGCTACATCCTCCATTAACACATTAATTCCGGCCATGCGCGGAAATTAATAGGTCTGTTAATCGTTTATTATACTCCCTGTTAAGCCCCGCGAATTTACTTTGTGATCTGATTTTTCACTGAACGTTTCCACGATGAAAACAGATCACGCATGGCGCATCCCTTTCCGTTCTCATTTCCCGGCCTTCCCGTTTGCCTGTTCCCGCTTTAAAGATGCAGGGGGAAAGCGCCACCGCTCTGTACCAGCCGGCAAAATAGGGCAGGCAGGTGCCGTTGCATATTGACTGTCAACGATTTTTAAAATAATTAACGGATATACCTTATGCTCAAACAATGCTTAAAATGGACAGGTGTTTTGTTGTTATTCATGCACCAGGGCTTCGCGCAGGATTTCCTGCCTTATGTGGACCCGAAGATCGGGAACGTTGGCCACCTGCTGCAGCCTACCCGCCCCACGGCGCAGCTGCCTAACCAGGTGATGCGCATGCACCCGGTAAGGGCGGATTATATCGACGACCAGGTCAAAAGTTTCCCGCTGCTGGTGGTTTCCCACCGCCTCGGCGAAGTATTCGCCGTAAAACCCCATACCGGCGCCACCGCGCCCGGGGCCATGACTTACGATCACGACCTGGAAGTGACACGCCCATGGGTGTACGAAACTTACCTGGTAGATGATGAGATCACGGTACGGTACACGCCCGGCGAAAAAGCAGGTATTTTCCGGTTCACCTTCCCGGCGGGCAAACCAAAGCACCTGCAGTTCAGCCCCTACAACAGCGGTTTCTTTGAATGGATATGGCTGGACAACAAAAGCGTAGCCGCGGTAGAAACCTGGCACGACGATGTAAAAGTGTTCCTCTACGGCGAATTCAGCACGCCCGGCGCCACCGGGAAACAGCAGATCAGCTTCGGGGCCGGCGCGCCGGAAACGATAGAGCTGCGGTATGCTGTGTCTTTCGTCAGCGCGGAACAGGCAAAAAAGAATTTCGGGAAAGAGGTCGGCAACGGCATTTCCTTTGATGCGCTGGAAAAGAAAGGTGAAGCGGCCTGGGCCAAAGTGATCAACCAGGTGCAGGTGACCGGCGGCACGGAAGCGCAACGCAGGTCCTTTTACACAGCCCTGTACCGCTGCTACGAACGGATGGTGGATATTACGGAAGACGGATCCTATTATTCCGGGTACGATAAAAAAGTGCACACCGGCGCCAGGCGCCCGTTTTATGTGGACGACTGGAGCTGGGATACCTACCTCGCCCATCACCCGCTCCGCACCATCCTCAACCCGCAGCAGGAAGAAGATATGCTGCAGTCGTATGTGAATATGTACGAACAAAGCGGCTGGATGCCCACATTCCCGGTGCTTTTCGGTGATCATGCCTGCATGAACGGCTTCCATTCCTCCGTTACTTTCCTGGACGCATACCGCAAAGGCCTCCGCAATTTTGACGTGGAAAAGGCATACGAAGGCATGAAGAAAAACGCCAGCGAGGCCACCATGCTACCCTGGCGCAATGGCCCCAAAGGCCCGCTGGACGACGTTTATCTCACCAAGGGTTTTTTCCCGGCTTTGCCTAAAGGCGAAAAGGAAACAGACCCGATGGTGCACGGCTTCGAGAAGCGGCAGGCCGTGGCGGTAACACTTGGCGGCGCGTACGACGATTGGGCGCTGGGCCAGCTGGCAGGAGAACTGAAGAAAAATAGTGACAAAGCAGCTTTTGCAAAACGCGCGCTGAACTACAAAAACCTCTGGCAGCCGCAGGTAAAGATGTTCATGCCGAAAGACGGCCAGGACAACTGGATCAAAATAGACCCAAAGATAGACGGGGGCATGGGCGGCCGTGAGTTCTATGATGAAAATAACGGCTACACCTACCAGTGGCAGGTGCAGCACGACATTGCAGGCCTGCGCGATCTTTTCGGCGGGGCCAAAGAGATGGAAGCCGCGCTGGACCAGCTGTACCGCGAAGGGTTGGGACGCAGCAAATACGAGTTCTGGAGCATCTTCCCGGACGCCACCGGCCTCACAGGGCAGTACTCCATGGGCAATGAACCCAGCTTTCATATTCCGTATCTCTACAACTACACCGGCAGCCCCTGGAAAACACAGAAGCGCATCCGCTTTTTACTGGACGTATGGTTCAAAGACAACATCTTCGGCATTCCCGGCGATGAAGACGGCGGGGGGATGAGCGCTTTCGTGGTCTTTTCTTCCATGGGCTTCTATCCTGTAACGCCCGGCATTCCGGAATACAGCATCGGCAGCCCGCTGTTCGAAAAAGTAAGCATACAGCTGGCAGGCAACAAACAATTCACAATACTGGCGCATAATGCGTCTGTCGTCAATAAATACATTCAAAGCGCAAAGTTCAACGGCCAGCCTTTACTGAAGCCGGTATTTACGCACGGGCAACTGGTGAGCGGCGGCACCCTCGAACTGGAAATGGGGCCCAAACCCAACAAAAGCTGGGGGGCTATGTAAGACATCGTTCCTTAAAAATTCAATTTGCTGTTAGTAAAGTTCACTGTAAAAAACTCGTCATTGCCTGATGAGCACTTTTAAGTAGTAACGTGATAACAAATGAAAGCCCGCCCGTGGTCTCACAGGCGGGCATTTTTAAAAATCGTCCTCATCGTCTTCTTCTTCCCTGGAAAGAGTGCCGGCGGGAAGCACAACGGTGAAGAGGGTGCCCTTGCCCGGGGAGCTATTTACGACAAGTTTCCCGTTGTTGAGCTGGGTGAATTCCTGGCACAGCAGCAGCCCCAGGCCGCTGCCTCTTTCGCCGCCGGTGCCGTAGGAGGGAATGGTCTTTAAGGAGAACAGCTCGCCCATCTTCTCCGGCGGAATACCGATCCCTTCGTCGCGCACGGCGAAAGTGACGGTGCCATTCTCCTGGCTGGCCGCAAAGTGAATATGGCCACCCGGGTGGCTGAACTTGATGGCGTTGCTGATGAGGTTGCGGAGGATAACGGCTACCTGTTCGCGGTCTGCATACACAAAAATATTTTCCTGCACTTCCTGCGTTACACGTAAAGATTTCCCTTCGATACCGGGTTGGAACATCTGCAGTATTTCATTGGCCAGCGGGGCGGGAGGGAAGTGTTCCGGCGCGGTCCTGATGCCGCGCATCTGCCCCATGCTCCAGCGCAGCATATTGTCTATAGACCCGCCGAGGTGATGCACTTTTTTATACAGTTCTTCGGACGCTTCGAGCATATTGCTTTCGTTGTATTCGCCTTTGCGGAACATGTCCAGCAGCAGCTCCAGCGTGGCAAGCGGCCCGCGGATGTCGTGCGCGATCACGGAGAACAGTTTTTCCTTGTCGCGGTTAAGCGCGGCGAGGGCCTGGCGTTTGGCCTCCAGTTCCTGCTGGTAATCGGCATGCACCTGCTTAAAGTAGCTCAGCGCAAGGATGGGGAACAGCAGGGAGCAGGCCACGTTGAAAACGATACGCGGAACAGGCACCTGCGCGGCTTGTTCGGCCCCGGTGAAGTGAATGATGAGGAAAGCGGAAATGGTTACCAGCGAAAGGCTGCAGGTCAGCCAGGCGTTATCGTATACCAGGATGGTGATAATAAGGATGTTCAGCAGGAAATATTCCGCGCCGTTGCGGTATATCAGGGCGGCCATAGAATAGAGCACGATGCTGTAAATGATCAGCAGCATCCGCGCGCTGAGGTAACGCTGCCGCCGGTGAAGCCAGAACACGGCAAGGCTGCCAGCCACATTCAGCCCGTTGATGCAGCTCAGCAGGTACCGGCCCTGAATTGCGTTAACAATACAGAAAATGGACATCAGCGGCACCCAGGGAAGGGCCAGCAGGTTCAGCAGCTTCGTACGCCTGGCTTCAATAAAAGGCATTCCCGGCCGCACGCCAATGTTGGCAATACGCCTGAACAGGTTGAGGAATGGTGGCTGGGAAAAGGCCGGCATAGGCGCAAAGATAAACATCCCGCGCCTACGGCAGGTAACGTTTCCGCATAAACCTGTACATTTGCCTCCTGAAAAATTGACCAGGATGGCAGAGAGATATTTCACCCGGCAGCAGTTTATCGCCAGATTTCCCGAAGAAGTGATCCTTGCGGCAGACGTGTACGGCAGGATGACCGGCAGCGGTTTCCCTGAATACGCCCTGGCGGAATTTGACGTGTATTTTATATCGGATGCGCAGGAGAAGCTGGAAAAGCTGGCCGCCTTCCTGGTTGCTGCCTATGGCATGAAAACGAAGTCTGTCAGCCTGCAAAACGGCCAGTGGGAGCTGGAAACGCTTTCCCCGAAGTTCCCGGTGGACGCGGATAACCTGCTGTGCTGGGCTATAGACCTGGCCATTAAAGGTTATGAGCACGATTGCCGGCTGGACGGGTACGGCACTTTTGCCGGGGCGGACAGTAAAGATTTCCAGGATGAATCCACCGGCCGGCTGGCTTATTATTTTGAGCTGGCCATGGAATCGTACCGGCAGCGAAACTTCGGCGCCGCTGTGATCAACTTCACCACGGCCATCCGCATCTTCCCGGAGAACGCGAATTCCTGGTATTCCCGCGCCATCGCCAAAGAGGAAATACTGCTGGGCGCCAAAGCCCGCGAAGATTACGACAAGGCCATTTCCCTTTCCCCTGAATTCAAAGAAGCATACATCAACCGCGCAGTGAATAAAGACGATGCCGGCGAATATGAAGCCGCCATGCTGGATCACAATAAAGCCCTGGAGCTGGATGCGCTCAATCCTATGGTGTATTTTAACAGGGGCAATACCCGGCAGCACCTGGGCGACCAGGCAGGCGCCTGCAGCGACTGGAAAAAGGCGAAAGACCTGGGCGCGGAATACGCCGTGGCCAGACTGGATGAGTATTGTAAATAACAGTGACTATCTGTAGATTGTGTGGTACCGGGATTTCCACATAAACGCCCATCTTCATGCACAAACTTTTAAAAACGGTTATCGTGTTAGTGTTGCTGGCTGGCTTCAGCCTGTCCATGCTCCGGCCTGATACTTCCGTGATCGTTCCTTCTTCCAAAAATGGCAGCACCCTTACCTGCCTGCTTTCCGGTGAAATTGTACAGTCCGCCAGGATACCGCGCTTCAAAGCGCTGGTGCTCGCGGAGCCCGGCGGCCATCACATTCCCTACACGAGCGCCGCAAAGCCCTGGCTGGATCAGCTGGCGGCAGACAGCAACTTCAGCATTGAATACATACAGAATACCGACCTGATCAATGAAGGTTTCTTAAAAGATTTCCAGCTGTTCATCCAGCTCGATTACCCGCCCTATGCCTGGAAACCCGCAGCGGTAAAAGCTTTTGAGGCCTATATTCAATCCGGGAAAGGCGGCTGGATCGGTTTCCATCACGCCACGCTGCTCGGCGAATTCGACGGCTTTCCCATGTGGCAGTGGTTTTCGGATTTCATGGGCGGCATCCGTTTCAAAGATTACATCGCGGATTTTGCAAAAGGGAAAGTAGTAGTGGAAGATGCGGCGCACCCCGTCATGAAAGGAATTAAAAATGCTTTCTGGATAGAAAAAGAAGAATGGTATACCTATAACAAAAGCCCGCGGCCCAACGTGCATGTGATCGCCAGTGTAGACGAAAACAGCTATTCGCCCGCTACAAATAAAAAGATGGGCGACCACCCGGTGATCTGGAGCAACCCGCGCATGCCGGGGAAGAACATCTATATTTTCATGGGCCATTCACCGGACCTGTTCCGCAATCCAGACTATATCACCCTTTTCAGGAACGCTATCAGCTGGGCCTCGCAGCCGTAAAGGCGAATGCTTTACACCCGCAAACGGTTCCTGCCAGCCTGTACCCGCACGCGCGGGCGGCTCCTGCCGGGCAACAGCAGCAAATACCTGCGTATGAAAATGATCATCCTTCTCATGCTAATGATTTTGTAACCACAAAATACCGGGGAAACAAATGCCTTTGCGTTTATATCGACCAACTGCCCGTACACCGGACCAACTGCCGCGCCCTTCGACGAAATTCAGTAGATAAGCTTCCGGAGGTTCTCCGTGTAATTGCGGCCGATGCTCAGTTCCGTGCCGTTTTGCATCACAACGAACATCTTGCTGACGTCCCGGTATACTTCTTTGATGTGGAGGATGTTGACGATATGCGAGCGGTGGATGCGGATGAACTTTTCCGGGTCCAGCCGCCGTTCCAGCGTGCCGATGCCCTGCGAGCTGAGGTATGGCTGCCCGGCAGTATGTATCTGTGTGTAATCCTTTTCCGCTTTCAGGTAGAGGATATCATCCACCGCGAGATTCTTCAGGCGGTTGCCTTTTTCCACGAATATGCGGCTGGGATAATTGCCGGTATTGGTTTCTGCGAGGAAGTGCAGGTTCCGGGCCTGGGTGTTCCGGCGCACTTTTTCCATGGTGAGGCTGAAACGTTCCCTGGTATAGGGTTTCAGCAGGTAGTCCAGCGCATTCAGCTCAAACGCGCGGATGGCAAACTGGTCGTAAGCCGTGGTGAACACGATGAGCGGTATATGGGTAATTTCCTGCAGCACCTGGAAGCCGTTGATGGCGGGCATCTGGATGTCCAGGAACACGAGGTCCGGCTGGATGGCGTTAATGTCTCGTATGGCTTCCGCGCCGTTGCGGCATTCGCCGGAAACGGCTATCCCGGGGAAATCTTCCAGGTATTCCCTGATCAGGAAACGGGACGCTTCCTCATCGTCTATGATCAATGCTGTTTTCCGTTGCATGGGCATTGGTATGGATATAGAACGTAAATATCAGGCCCGAAGGCTTGTTGCGGGTGATATGTATGGTTTCCGAAAATAAAAGCTCAAGCCGCTGGCGGGTATTCTTCAACCCAACGCCGGGGGAAGCCAGCAGGTCCCGCGGGTCGCCGGTATACCCTACGCCGGTATCGCTGATCACGATCTTCAATTTCCCCGGCAACTGTTCTACCGCTATATTGATGCGCCCGCCGTCTATGCTCGGGGCAATCCCGTGCCTGACGGCATTTTCCACGACAGGTTGCAGCAGCATGGATGGCACCAGGATATCAGCGGCCCCGTTCAGCGGCGAAATGCTGAATTGAAGCCGGTCTTTAAAACGCGAGTGCTCCACTTCAAGCATGGTGCGGATGAAACGGATCTCTTCCCGCAATGGCACCCATTCATGCTCGGTACAATACAGCGAATAACGGAAAGTATCCGCCAGCCGGGCGATCAGTTCACGGGTAGATTCCTGTTCTGCCGGCACGCTGGCGCTGATGGAGTTGAGCGTGTTGAACAGGAAATGCGGCTGTATCTGCGCTTTCAGGGCATTGATCTCGCTGTTGAAGGCCAGGGCCGATAATTCTTTTTCCTTCTGCAGCTGCGCTTCCCGCTCCAGGTAGAAGTGATATACATGCAGCATGGCAAACACCTGGACATAAAAAACGAGGGTCGGGAAAAAGCTCAGCGCAAAATCTTTTAACGACAGCACCGGCCGGCCAGCAACCAGGTGGTACACATCCATCATCAACAGCCAGGTAATGATATACACCGGTGCGGCATACAGGTGGAGGAGAAAGCGTTTCTTCAGCGGCCGGTCCCTGTACCGGCGGAAGATCAGCCACCATGCGGGCAGGCAGGCCAGGCCCATAGACACTGAATCCACCGCTACTGAGATGAGCCAGGAGGGATGCACCTTTTTGGAGAGCGCCGTCGGCACCGCCAGTATCAGTCCCTGGCATGCGAATATCAAAAAGTAGAGGATGATCTCCAGCCGTGTAACGCCCATAAACACTTTACGGTGGAAGAAAGAAGGCTTGTTGACCGGGGCGCTTTTAGACATGATGAGTGATGCAGGGATTAAAGTTGCAAAAATGGAATAAAAATTATTTAGCGCATGGAATTTTATACCAGTGGCAAAAGACGCGGTGCAGTGGCGGCTGGAATGAAAAAACGCCCCGGGCCGGGGCGTTTTATGCTAAGGGTGAACGATTTCGCGGATCTTATCCTGGAGCCGGTAAGTATCATCCATATCCTCCGGCTTTTGCGTGATGTTTTCCAATATCACCAGGCTCAGCTGCTGCTGCGGGTACCAGATGCAGGTGGTATGAAAGCCGCCAATATAGCCATTGTGGCTCAGTTCATCGTTCAACACCTGGATGCCGTAGCCATAGGCCACTGTTCCCCAGCGGTGTGCGGGGCGGGCGGATGACGGGGTGATCATAAGACGGTAGCTGCTGTCTTTCAGTATCTTTCCCGTGTGCAGTTGCTGGTTCCAGCGGGTAAGGTCTTCCGCGGTGGAAACGATGGCGCCGCCCGGTATGGGTAAACGGCTGTAATCGAAAGTAACGGGCTTGCCGTTTTCATAAGGCGTAACCAGGTGTTTGATAGCCGGGGCCATTGCCGTAGTGTGAAGCATGCCGCAGCGTTTGAACAGTTCCGCTGCCAGCTCGCCGTATGTTTTGCCGCTTGTTTTTTCCAGCACGTCGGCCGCCACGCTGAAAGACATGGTGGCATACCGGAACTGGCTGCCGGGCCTGAAAGCCAGCGGTTTTCCCCACATGACGATGCCGGAGGTATGGTTCAATATTTGATGCAGGGTTACACTGTCTGCCCATGCATCCGGGTAGTCCGGCAGGTATTTGCGGATGGGCGTATGCAGCTGCACCAGGCCCTTTTCCGCGGCCAGCAGCACCAGTACGGCGGTCACCTGTTTGCTGACGGAGCCGATGATGAACTGGTCGTTTGTCCGTATAGGCGTATGGGCTTCAGTATTGGCGGATCCATGGCTCTTCAGGTACTGCATGTTTCCTTTCCGGGATATGGCCACTACGCCGTTGAAAGAAGGGAGCTGAAGTACGGAATCCAATGCAGATTGTGCAAAAGAATGAAGGCTGATGAGGCAGCAGATCACCAGGATGGGTAAACGGTTCATGTGTTTAAAGAAGCGCAGGTTTTTAATGCGGGTTATCAAAACTACAGTGAAAAAACTGCATTTGACAGGAGGATGAAAATTATTTTTTACCCATCATGAAATTTGTATGAAGCCGGTTTCCCGGCAAGGATAAAAAGCAGATATTTACCATTCAAAATTTACGTTATGACTACAGAACAAATCGCAAAACGCCTGGTGGAATTGTGCCGCAAAGGCGACTTCGAAACAGCGCAGAGAGAACTTTTCGCTGATGACGTGCTAAGCGTTGAACCCTACGAGACGCCAGATTTTCCTAAAGAAGAAAGGGGGCTGGACAACATCATCAAAAAAGGAGAGAAGTTCAATTCCATGATTGAGGAGGTGCATGAGATCTATGTGCACGAACCCGTTATCACCGGAAACATCATTGCTTTCGTATCCGGCATGGACCTTACCATGAAGGGCAGGGGCCGCGCGAAATGGGAAGAGCTGTGCGTGTATACAGTGAAGGACGGGAAGATCATTTCCGAGCATTTCTTCATGTAACTTATTTCGTCACCTGCATGGGGATATTGCATATATTCGAGTACTATGAAATTCAAACATGCTATCCTTATTGCCTTTGCTGCCATTGTCGCCACTATAGCAGGGGCACTCTTTAAACTCCAGCACTGGCCCGGCGCGGCGGAAACGATGCTGGTGGCCATGATATTGATGATTGCAGCGCTTATCAGCCTGATCTATACCATCGCGAGGCAAAAATAAATACGGGGATTCCTGAAAGGGAGACTGGTCCTCTTAATCCGCGTGTATGCTTTTGGCAAGACTTTTCAAAGCGGCCGACACAGTATGCCAGGCTACTATGACAGATGCAAATGTTTGCCGCTTAACTCAAAAGGCTATCAGGATAAAACACAGGCAAGAATAAACGAAATAATGCAAACGATTGCTAATTCGTGAGAAACTGGAGCATGATCTGCCCCCTGGCTGCCGTCGTTCGGCTTGTGTATAACCACTTTTTTCGAGCGTTTCAGGAGCAACATACAGGAAAAACCTGCGGCCAGTCCTATATGGAGGATAAAATTTGATATAATATAAAGACAAAAAATGATATTTCTGACCATTTATCGATTGCCTTAATTCCTTTATCATAGCGAATTCTGAGGCATGTTTGTTAACGGAACAGGCCAGAAAATACCCCGGAACAGCAAAATGCCCGAAAATTTTTATTTCAATCGATTGTTTTTTATACATTTGTTAAAGCAGGAGTAGGATATTGCCAAAATCTTGACTACCCATCAACAAGAGACTAAACTTTAATCACAAAATCAAATCAACTTTCCACGGTATGCTATCAACACAAAAACTGATTTTTATGTAGATAAATGCAAACGTTTGCATTTTCTGACGGCGTTTGGCCGTAATGTCCGCTAAAAAAGCGGGCAATTGCCATTTTATTGCTGATACCTTCTCAAACTAAGCGTTATGATCAAACATTCACCTCCCTTTTCATGCAGGCGGCCCTTCCACCGTTTCTGCATGTTGCTGCTTATGGCAGTCTTTATCGCCGGCACGGCCCGGGCACAACAAACCTATGTCATCACCGGCCGCGTAACAGACGACCTGAAAGCGCCGCTTCCAGGTGTGACCGTGGCCGTTAAAGGCACCACCACCGGCTCCGCGACAGATGCCACGGGTAATTTCAACATTAAAAATGCACCGGCTTCCTCCGGCATCCTCGTGTTCACCTACATCGGTTATGCCACGCAGGAAGTGCCCTACACCGCAGGCAAGGCAGTGCTGGTAACGCTCAAGACCGACCAGAAAGCACTCGGCGAAGTGGTGGTGGTAGGGTACGGCACCCAAAAGAAAGTGAACCTCGTGGGCGCAGTATCCGCAGTGAAGGTCGATGAAAAGATCACCAACCGCTCGCTACCCAATGCTTCGTCCGCACTTTCCGGCCTTGTGCCCGGCCTTGCAGTTTCGCAGTCTACCGGCATGGCAGGCCGCAACGGCGCGGCGCTCATCATCCGCGGCCTTGGCACGGTGAACAATGCCAACCCGCTGGTGGTAGTGGATGGCATGCCCGACGTAGACATCAACCGCCTGAACATGAACGATATCGAAAGCGTGTCTGTACTGAAAGACGCAACCTCGGCTTCGGTATACGGATCGCGCGCGGCGAACGGCGTTATCCTCATCACCACCAAATCCGGTAAGGGACAGAAGAGAACATCCATCAACTTCAACGGTACTTTCGGCTTGCAAAAGCCGACGCGCGCCTACGATTTCATGGCAGACTACCCAAGAGGCCTCACCCTGCACCAGCGCCAGAACGCAGTGGCCACTTCGCGCTCCCAGTGGAAGTTCAAAGACGGCACTATCGACCAATGGATGGCGCTGGGTATGATCGATCCGCTGGCTTATCCCAATACCGACTGGTGGGATGTGATCATGCGCGACGGGCAATTGCAGAATTATAATATCTCCGCTTCAGGCGGCAATGAACAGTCCAACTTCTTTATGTCTGTTGGCGTGCTGGATGAAAAAGGCCTGCAGATCAACAACGACTACAAACAATATAACGCCCGCTTCAGCTATGACTACAAGGTGCGCAGGAACATGAATGCCGGCGTGAAATTCAACGGCAACTGGTCCAAAATGGTGTATGCACTGGAAGATGGTTTTACGGACGACAACTCGGCCAACACTGCCGGCTTTGACATGCAATACGCCATCGCGGGCATTACGCCCTACGACCCGGTATCGGGAAAATACGGCGGCGTAATGGCGTATGGCGAAGACGCACAGGCGTACAATCCTTACACCGTATACCAGAACACGCTCAACCGCCAGAACCGCCAGGAAGCAAACGGCCAGGCTTATTTCGACTGGACGCCGATACCCGGCCTCACCGGCAGGCTCGATTACTCGCTGAACTATTTCAACCAGTTCCGTTATAACGCGAACATCCCGAACCAGGCCTGGAATTTCCAGTCCAACTCCCCGGGCAGCCGCGTATACGTGGGTGAAAACGCCGGTATCGGCAACTTCACGAACACCGGTTACAAAACGATGATGACCGGCCGCATCAGCTACAACAGGAAGATCGCTGATAACCATGAGATCTCTGTGCTGGGCGTATACAGCGAAGAATACTGGAATACGCGCGCGCAGAACAGCAGCCGAAACGACAGGCTGCATCCCGATCTTCATGAAGTGGATGCTGCATTATCCGGCATACAGAGCGCTTCCGGCAACTCCAGCACTGAAGGCCTCCGTTCATATATCGGGCGCATCAATTATACAGCGTTTGAAAAATACCTGCTGGAAGCGAACTTCCGTTACGACGGTTCCTCCAAATTCCTCCCCGGCAGCCGCTATGGCTTCTTCCCTTCAGTAGCGGTAGGCTGGCGCTTCACGGAAGAGAATTTCATTAAACCCATTACCGGCAGAGTGCTCAGCAATGGCAAGCTGAGAGCTTCTTACGGCAGTCTTGGCAACAACAGCGGCGTGGAAAGATATGAACAGCAATCCACGCTCTCCGCCAGCCACTATATGCTCGGGCAGGATATTGCAAAGGGTTTCGTATACCGTAAAATGGTGAACCCCGATCTTACCTGGGAAACCTCCACTGTGTTCAATCTTGGCCTGGACCTTGGTTTCCTGGACAACAGGCTCACTGCAGAGCTGGATTATTACGACAGGCTTACCACCGATATGCTCAGGCCTTCCGACCTGTCTATGCTGCTCACCGGCGCATACGACGCTCCCCGCCGCAACATCGGCAACCTGCGCAACCGTGGCGTGGAAGCCAACATCACCTGGAGCGACCGCATTGGCCAGTTCAACTATGGCCTCAACTTCAACGCATCCTACAACCGCACCAATCTCGAGAAATGGAACGAGTTCCTTGCAAAAGGATGGATATTCCTGGACATGCCTTACCACTTCCTGATCACCTATGAGGACATTGGTATTGCAAGAACCTGGGAAGACGTGTACAACAATACCCCGCAGAGCGCTTCTCCCGGCGACCTCATCCGCAAGGACGTGAACGGCGACGGCCAGATCAACGACAACGATAAAGTGGCTTACCCGGATGTGCAGCGCGACCGTCCTACCGCCAATTATTCTTTCAGCGGAAACGTTTCCTGGAAAGGCATCGACGTGGCTTTCCTGGTAACCGCGGCCACCGGGCGGAAAGATTACTGGATCAATAACTACAACAACGTAAACCCCGCCGCAGCGCGCTACGCCTGGTCGTGGGACCACTGGAACCTTCCCTGGAACAACGACAATCCAAACGGGGAATGGCCACGCCTTGGCGGCTCAGGGAATAACCGTTCAGAAACTTCCTTCTGGCTGGACAACCTGAACTATATCCGCTTCAAGAACGTACAGGTAGGATATTCCATCCCCGCCGGCATCCTGAAAAGGGTTGGCCTGTATAGCTTCAGGGTATTCGGTTCTGCCGAGAACCTGGGTACTATTACCAAATTCCGCGGCCTGGACCCGGAACTGACAGGCAACAAGAGCAATGCCTATCCCCTGAACAAGTCTTATTCCTTCGGCATTAATGTGGGCCTTTAAAAGCATGAATTATGAAAAGAACACGCATTCATATACAATTGATAGCTATTGCTGCGGGGTGGTGTGTATTGGCTACATCCTGCGTGAAGAACCTGCTGGATCAGCTGCCAACGACAGAACTGGCTGATTCAGAATTCTGGAAAACGGAGAAAGACGCAAAGATCGCCATCATGGGCGCTTATGCGGACGTCCGCCCGCTGTTTGACCGTGAATATTACTGGGACGGGCTGGCCGATTACCAGCGTACCCGTGGAACCAGCGCGGCATCCGACCTGCAGAAAGGTAACGCGTACCCGACCGGCAACTGGAATCCCGCTTCCCCTTCAGGCGGCGGCGAGCGGTATGATAATATGTTCCGCTACCTGTATGGCGGTGTGAACAGGACGAATTATGTGATCGAGAACGTCAGGAAAATGATCCCGAACGTGAACAGCTCCGCGGTGCCCGAACTGGAGCGGATCATGGGCGAGGCGCGTTTGCTGCGGGGCATGGTGTATTTCAGGCTGATCTCGCTGTGGGGCGATGTGCCTTATTTTACACAGATCGTAACGGACAACAACCAGGTATCGCAGGTAGAACGTATGCCGATCAAACAGATCAAGGATTCCATTTATGCGGACCTTACTTATGCATACGAGAAACTCCCGTTAGTATCTACCGAGCAGGGCCGCGCCACCAAGGCCGCCGCGCTTGGTTTCCGCGGAAAGCTCATGCTGTATTGGGCCTGCTGGAATAAATTCGGATGGCCGGAGCTGGAAGGCTTCCAGCCCAGCGCTGCCGAAGCGACAGACGGCTATACGAAAGCAGCGGCGGACCTGAAGGAAGTGTCCATGAACATGGGGCTCTCGCTCTTCAGGAACGGCGAGCCCGGCGAGATCGACGAGCTGGGTAAAGCGGATAAACTGCCGAACTATTATTACCTCTTCACGCCGGTGGCGAACGACATTACCACCAACAAGGAATTCGTGATGTATTTCACGCACGGCGGCACCGGCACCAACCAGGGCGAAGAGCTGATGCGCGATGTGGCCGGCCGTTCGCACGAAGGTTCACAATGCTGGATCACTCCCCGCTACGAAATTGCCGACAGGTACCAGCTGCTCAGCACCGGCGATTTCGCGCCCCCGCTGATCCCCTTGAATCCTACCACGCCCGATGCAAGAACACGCCCGAATTCCGCATTGAACCCGCAGAGCTACGCCAACCGCGACTATCGCATGAAATCCTCCATCATGTGGGATTTCGAGCTGAGCGTCGGGTTCAATTCACTCAAATCGACCGGCTTCCTTCCATTCATCTACAACACCTGGAACTCGCCCAATATCGTTGTGAACGGCATCCGGTACGACAATGTATATAATACCGACGGCTGCAATACCGGTTACGTATACCGCAAGTTCCTCCGCAACACAGCCGGCCTGGGCAGGAGCGAAGGCAACTATTCCTACCCGATTATGCGCCTTGCCGATGTTTTCCTGATGTATGCGGAAGCTTCCAACGCGATCGGCGGGCCTAATGCCGACGCCATTGAGCTGGTGAACAAGATCCGCCGCCGCGCCGCACTGCCCGATCTGGCAGCGGATAAATACAGCAGCCCGGAAGCATTCTTCAATGCCATAGAACAGGAGCGCATCGTGGAATTGCTGGGCGAAGGCCAGCGTTTCTGGGACCTCCGCCGCTGGAGAGCACTGGAAAGGATCTGGGGCCCTCCTAACGGACCCGGCCGCGATTTCCTGGACACACACGGCGAAGCCAATACGGAAGATGTATTCCAAAACCAGCCGGAAAGAGCTTACCAGCGGGCATATATCTTCAGGATACCGCCGGCTGAAAGGGAACGCAACCCCAAGCTCACACAGAACACTCCATGGTTATAATTTAAAAATTTGATGAGATGAAGAAATATATTTCAGCAGTTTTCATAATAATGCTTCCCGCGATGATCTGGATGGGTTGTTCGAAAGACAAGCCTGTGGATGAAGACGGCCTGCTTATCACTACCCGTAAGGAATGCGCCGTTACCAGCTTTGAAATGCTGGGTACGGACCACCTGGTGGTGCATGGCAAAACAGCAGTGATAGACACCACTGCTCAAACCATCAACGTAACGGTGCGTTTCGGAACGGACCTGAAAAAGATATGGCCGAAATTCGGCTTGTCGCAGGATTGCAAGCTGGACCCGAAGATCACCACCTGGGTGGACTTTTCAGACCTCGGTACGCAAAAGACCTGGACCGTTATTTCCGGCGACAGGCAGGTGCGGAAAACCTACAAGGTGTTCGTAACGGTTGAGCAATAATTGTCTCAATTAAAACATTGAATCATGACAGGAAAATTCTTTCGATATACAACAGTGCTTGCCGCGGCAGTGATGTTCGCATCATGCAGCGACAAGGACTACCAGGTGCCGCAGCCGAAGACTGAGCTGCAGAATGACGCCATCAAACGCAGCATTGGCCCCAATATGGCGGGGCTTCGCATGGAGTTCGCATATGCCATGGCCATCCCGGCCGGCAAAGGCAAGATCGTTTCCGCGCAAGTGGAAGCATCTATTGCCGGCGCGCCTGCCACATTCCTGGAGCACAGGTCGTTTTATACCAACGGCTCCGGCGCCGATATAGGCGTGGTAGTGGGGGATCCTTCGGAGAACAAGGGCAACACCACCTCCGTGACCTTCACGAAAGACACGATGGCGGCTACGCTCCGGTACTATTACGTTCCTGCTGACGAAGCGCGCGGTAAGGAAGTGAGCTTTAAGTTCACCGCCCGCGCCAGCAACGGCGAAACCGTATCGTACGATC
Organism: Chitinophaga sp. YIM B06452; assembly: GCF_039655965.1. Classification (NCBI taxonomy): domain Bacteria; kingdom Pseudomonadati; phylum Bacteroidota; class Chitinophagia; order Chitinophagales; family Chitinophagaceae; genus Chitinophaga; species Chitinophaga sp. YIM B06452. The sequence continues at coordinate 155,525 of NZ_JAWLKY010000003.1, forward strand.
TCGGTCCCTACAAAATAGCCAATATGGAAATGAAGCTGGACATTGCGCTGGCAGACAATGGCGCGAAGTATATTTCCATTGCTGACATGGCGGCTTACAACCAGGCGGATGCAGCGCTGCATGCGGATAAGATCGACCTGGTATACCTGCACCGTTCCATCCCGAATATCACTTTCGGCCATGCGCTGGTAGCGCCTGCCGCCGATCCCCAATACCTGCCCGGCATCACGCTGCCTGCGGGTGTGAACAGGGATGCGAAGCTGATGAAAACCTGGAACCTCCGCGACCAGCAGCTGGCAAGGCTTTCACAGGGTGTGTTCATTGATGATGTGGATTTCCAGAAGCTCACTTTCGGTGATGTGGCGGATTACACGCTCAACCTCGCGAAAGAATACGGGGTATGGGTGGAAACGGCGGATGGGAAATACAGGGCGTATATTTTCATCAATGCCGCCAACAGCAACAAAACAGCGGTGATCAGCATCAAACGTTATACAATGAAGTAATGCACGAACGGGGGCTGGCCGGCCAGTCCCCGTTTCATTTTTAATTATTCCATAAGAAACTATGAAAAATATATTGTCATGGAGTAAGTTCCTGCTCTGCCTGGCGCTCAGCCTGGACTGCCTGGCTGCAGACACGCCGCAAACCTTCCTGATGCGCCCCGAAACGCTTGTGAAAGGTAAACAGCTTGTGCAGCAGGGCGACGCAGCGGTGGTGAAAGCGCTGGGAAGCATTTTGCAGGACGCAGATAAAGCCCTGAAAAATGGCCCGTATTCAGTGGTGTTCAAAGAAAAAATACCGCCCAGTGGCGACAAGCACGATTATATGAGCGTAGGCCCTTACTGGTGGCCTGATTCCACCAAGAAGGATGGTCTGCCTTATATCCGGAAAGACGGGCAGGTGAACCCCGAACGTTTTTCCATCCGCGATGCGGAATATCATAACGCGCTCTGCCGCGACGTTTACCTGCTGAGCATTGCATGGTATTACACCGGGAAGCAGGATTACGCGGCGCATGCGGCCCGTTTGCTCCGCGCCTGGTTCATCGATCCTGCTACGCGTATGAACCCAAACCTGAATTTCGGGCAGTCGATCCCCGGTATCACGCAGGGGCGCGGTATTGGATTGATAGACACACGGGCCCTTGCCAAACTGCTGGACGGCGTTTCGCTGCTGAAAGGCTCCCATGCATTGAACGCGGGCGAAAGCGCCGCTATCCGCCAGTGGTATGCCAGCTTCCTGCAATGGATGCGCACCAGCCCCATCGGGATGGACGAAGCGGATGAACATAACAACCACGGCACCTGGTACGACGTGCAAACCGTGTCTATCTCCCTGTTCCTGGGCGATACGGCGCAGGCGGCAAAAATACTGCGGGAGCAGACCATTCCCCGCATCGAAAGCCAGCTGAAAGAAGACGGCAGCCAGCCACACGAGCTGGCACGCACGCTTTCCTGGAATTATTCGCAGATGAACCTGAAAGGATTTTTTGAGCTGGCGCGCCTGGCAGAAAACGTACAGCTCAACCTCTGGACCATGGAAACGCGCGGCGGCAAAAGCCTCAAAAAGGCGTTCAGCTGGATGCTGGCGCATGCAGATCCCGCCGCTCCCTGGCCTTACCAGCAGATCAAGCCGCGGGATATGAAAGGTTTTGCTGAACTCGCCCGCCTGGTTGCCCCGCGTTATCCAGACCTGGACGTGCGGAAACTGCCGGCGCAGGAGACCGACAGGCAGGCCGACCTGGTCTTATTGACGGGAAGCGACTTGTAGGGACGGTCCCTTCAGCAATCCGGCAGGAACGCCGGCAAATACAGGAAGGGATTGTATTTCATACATACAGGTTATTGCGCCGCGCCGCCCAGCCACAGCAGGCTGTTAATGATCAGCTGGTTTTGCACGGCATTATCAAACGTAAAAGACAGCGTTTTATTGGTCTTGTTTTCGTAATCAATATCGTTGTGGCCCATGTTCATATAAACCATCTTATAATTTTTATTGCTCCACACCACCGGGTAATAGCCGCTGGTCCAGATCTCATGCTGCTTGGGGCCGGTGCCGAGCGGGAAGCTGGAAGGGTCTATGGCCAGCAGGATGCGGATGTCCGGGTTTTGGCGGAGGTCGTTGCTCCAGCGGTACCATTCGTTTGGCGAGGCGGCGAAGGTTTTGGGAAGGGCTTTCACAGCTGGATGCGTAGAATCTTCCACCCGCAGCACGGCGGAAGTGGGCCGCCAGGTGTTGCTGCCGTAGGAGCCTGAGCCGAGGAAAGTATTGTGGTACCAGTCCCAGTTCTGCGGGAATTGCGATGGCGTGAGTGCAAATGCCGAGAAATGGAAACCCATCCAGGCGCCGCCTTTTTCCATGTATTCGCGGAAAGCTTCCCGCTGGGCGGTTTTTTCGGGCCGTGTGTCCAGGAAGATCACTACGTTGTAATTGGCCAGGAAAGCGGCATTCAGGTTATCCCAGTTGCTGGTGGAATCGTAAGTGAAATGATACTTCGCGCCCATGGCGGGAAACCATTGATTCGCCTCGCGCACGAAGCTGATATGCGCCTGGTCGTTTTTCCCGGTGAAAAAGGCGATCACTTTAAAAGGGCGCTGCGCAAGAGCGCTGGTGCAGGAAAGCAAGGCAAGGCATAAGATAGCGCGGAATTTCATATGACTAAATCTACATTAATTTTTTAGAATCTCTCCGCGTGCGTAAATTGTAAGATGACTGCGCAACTGAACAACGAAAAGAAGGCCGCTGCTATGGCTGCCGTAAAGCTTATACAAGACGGCCAGGTGGTGGGCCTGGGCACCGGTACCACGGCTGAATTCGTTATCCATGAAATAGCCCTCCGCGGCCTCCGCATCAGCGGCGTTCCCACATCGGTAAGAACCGCCCGACTGGCCGTTACGCTCGGCATCCCGCTGGCCGATATCAATTCCGTTGAAGAGATCGATATCACGATAGACGGGGCGGATGAGTTCACGCCGCAGCTGCACCTGCTCAAAGGTGGAGGCGGCGCATTTCTCCGGGAAAAGATCGTGGCGGAAAAAACGCGGCGGGAAGTGATCATTGCAGACAGCAGCAAGCTGGTAGAACAGCTGGGTGCATTCAGGCTGCCCATCGAAACGATCCCGTTTGCGCGCGGTTTCGTGCAGCGGCAGCTGGAAAAGCTCGGCGCCGCCTGCATCCTGCGCGAGGGTTTTGTGACGGACGAAGGCAACCAGGTGCTGGATGCGGATTTCGGGCTGATCGCTGATCCCGCCGCGCTGGCGCAGGAACTGGACCATATCACCGGCCTCGTGGCCCACGGTCTTTTTATTGATCTTGCAGCGGAAGTGATCATGGGGAAAGGAGAAGATGTTGTGCACTTTACCCGCCCCGGTTATTGAAGTTTATTTTTTCTTCAGCAAATCGATTTCCTTTTGCTGCTGTTCCAGTTTTTTATTTTGTTCAATGAGGTAGAGCGTGAGCTCTTCCACCTTTTGCAGCAGCTTCGCATTCATTTCAGCCAGATCGAGCCCGCCGGACGCTATTGCTGCGGCTGAAGGCATGCCGGGCAGGTGTTTGTGCGCTTCTACATATTTTTCTACCTCCCGGAGAGATGGCAGGTCATATTTTTCTTCAAAGACAAAATCGGGCCAGTTGACATAGGCTTTTACTTTCACTTTGGTAAACAACGCATCGCCGTTCACGGCAAGTTTATAGCCGGTTTGCGGTTCGGCGCCTATACCAACCGCACCTCCATGGGAAATGTCCAGCAATGTACCGTTGCCGTTTTTGAGTTTGAAACCGCGTACGGTTGAGTTGTTGGAGAAGTTGATGCCGTCGTCGTTTACGCCAATGCTTAAAGTATAACCGGATGTACAGGTGCCGGTGGCAAAAAGTAATTGCTGCTGGCTGTTGACAATATGCAGCTTCGCGGTGGGAGTGATGGTACCAATGCCGGTATTCCCGTTTGCCAGTATTTTTATTCTTTCAAGTCCGCCTGCGGCAAAAGAAAGCGTGCGGCTGCCGGTCCCGTCTTTAGTACCGATGCTTATGTCCTCGGAACCGGGTTCTCCGCCGTATCCAATCAGCCAGGTGGCGCCGTTTCCGCGGATCGCGGACGACTTGCCTGTAGTGGAAGTTGATTCCAGCATCACAGCCGGGTTTATGCCTTTAATATGCAGGGCGTACTGCGGGCTGGTTGTGCCAATGCCCACATTGCCTGTAGTTGGCCATGGGTTAGAGTTCTGCGCAGATCCGGAAAATACGGCGAGCAATATGGCCGCGAGGCAAAGGGATATTTTTTTCATGATCGGGTAACAATTAAATAGTAAAAAAACCGTATAAATGTACTCCCTTCCTGGTGCTTCTCAAAAAAAATCCCGCCTTTTGTACGTAATTTCCCAATATTACCTGTCCTAACAGTACACCCCGGCATTTTGCGCCGGAACAGAGGGTTTAAGTGACATGACAGCCATCCACGCCAAGATCAGGGAGCTGCAGCTCCAAATTGCACGTTGCGAAAATGAACAGGCATTCGCCGCCCTGTTCCGGCTGCTGTATGACCGCCTTCTCCGTTTCTGCATACAATACGTGGATTCCCGCGAGGCGGCGGAAGAGATCGTGTCCGACGTATTCGTGAAGCTCTGGAACCGCCGCCTGGCGCTGGAAAACGTAGCCAACCTGGAAGTATACCTCTTCGTGGCGGTAAAGAACCATTCTCTCAATTATCTCGAACAATTCTCCACCCTCCGCATTGCCCCGCTGGACGATGGGCTGGCGCAGCTCAGCGCGCCCGCCGATCCCGAAAAGGAAATGGAATGGAAGGAAATGCACCACCGGCTGGACCAGGAGGTAAACCGCCTGCCGGACCAGTGCCGCAAGGTGTTCCGGCTCATCCGCGACGAAGGGTTCCGTTATAAGGACGTGGCTGTGATCCTCAACATCAGTCCCAGGACGGTGGAAACCCAGCTGTTCCGCGCCATCCGGCGGCTGAACGAAGCCATTGCACCTTTCCTCTCCGCGAAGCCGGGCAAAAAACGGAAAGAACCGCCTGCCATGCTGTGGTTGCTGCTGCTCGTAAATTTTTTTTAAACTCCTGTAAGTAATTCCGGCAATCCGCCTGTCCTAATAACTACAACAGCTCAACAGAAGATGATCAACGAAGAACAATTCATAGAACTGCTGGCCAGGAAACTGGCAGGGCAAGCCACAGCGGCTGAATTGACAGAACTGGACGGGCTGTTGCAGCAGGACGATCTGAAGGAACGTTACCGTCTCCTCCAGCAATATTTTTCCGCGCACGAAGGCCTGTCTTCCGCGGAAACAGAACAGGCGCTGGAAAAAACGCTAAGCAGGATCCGCAGCGGAAAGGAGGGGATGGCAGCTGCTTCCTTTCCTGAAGAAGGGGAAGACGCTGCGCACGCGGAATTTATACAGGATGGAACGACGCTTGCAGAAGACGCGCCCGCACGCCGCCGCAGGTGGCAGGCATACATGGCCGCCGCCGCTACCGTGGCGCTGTTGATCGCGGTTTTCCTTTACACCCGGCGCGAGCTTCCGGATACGTCCGTACCTGTTGCCCAGGCGATGCAGGACACGGCGCAATGGCTCAACCGCCAGAACGGCAAAGCCACGCGCGCAGTGATAGAGCTGGCGGACGGTAGCAAAATATGGCTCAACGCGGAAAGCAGGATATCTTACCCGGAAGTGTTTTCCCGCACCAGCCGCGAAGTGTATCTCAGCGGCGAAGCTTTTTTTGACGTGACGAAAGACCAGGAACGCCCTTTCATTGTTCACCTCGCCAAAGGCACCGTAAAAGTGCTGGGCACCTCCTTCAATGTGCGTGCTTACGACGATGAGCCCGTACAAACCTCGGTGACCACGGGCAAAGTGGCTTTCATTCCCAAATACGGGAAAGGCAACCAGCCGCCGGATACGTTCTACATCACGCCCGATGAAAAAGTGACCTACCGGCATACCGTGGAAGATATTGTAAAGGAGAATACTTCCGGCGAAGATGAAAAAGCATGGACCGAAGGCCGCCTCATTTTCCGCGATGCACCGCTCGAAGAGATCTGCCGCGAGCTGGAGCGCAGTTTTGGCAAGAAAGTGATCTTTGAATCGGACGCGCCGCGCCATTACCGCATGACGGGATCGTTCCAGAATAACAGTTTACAGGATATTTTATATTACCTGGCCCGGTCCAGGACATTCCGATACAGCGTCACAGACAGCACCCTGCTGATCGGTGAGTAACCACGTCAATCAAAATAGTTTATAAACCAGTTTCGCTAACAATTTTCGCTAACGTTATGAAAGAAAGACCACAACCTAACGTGGGTCCTTTCCGTTCGTTGTTCCTGATGCTATTCTTATGCCTTACGCTGATGGGCCTGCCCGGCCTCCAGGCGCAGCATACTTTCGCCGCCGCCGGCGCCGCAGGGGAACAACAGGCAAAGGACACCCAGAAACCGCTGGACAAGCGCATCAGCCTGCAGGTAAAAGACACCCGGCTCACTGATGTGCTTGAAAAGATTGAACAGCAGACGGCTTATGTATTCGTTTTCTCGAACGACGAAATACCCGCCGCCAAAAAGATCACCCTCAACGTTAAAGACAAACGGCTCGAAGAAGTGCTCGAAATGATCTGTTCACCGCTGGCCATCCGCTACGAGCTGATCAGCAACAAGATCATCCTGAAACAGGGAAACGCCGCCACCACCGTAAATTCACAGCAGGACGACGTGACCATCTCCGGTCGGGTGGTGAGTGATAACGGTGAGGGGATCCCCGGCGTAAACGTTCGCCTGCAAAGCGCCCAGAACATCGGCGCTGTCACCAACGAACAAGGTTATTTCACATTAAAGCTTCCCGCTTCCGCCATGGACGGCACGCTAGTATGTACTTACGTCGGGTTCCTTCCCGCCGTTGTGCCCATCAGCCGCCGCACCAGCATCACCGTTGTGCTCACTGCCGATTCGAAAGAACTGGGCGAAGTGGTGATCACCGCGTACGGCTCACAGCGGAAGAAACAGGTGACCGCCGCCATCAGCACCATTTCCACGAAGGATATCGAAAGCAGGCCGGTATCCAATATGTTCCAGGCATTGCAGGGCACAGCGCCCAACCTCACCCTGCAGCAGAACACTGCTGAGCCGGGAGCCGCGATGGTGTTGAATATCCGAGGGGTGGGCAGTCTTACCGGGAATGCGCCGCTCATTATCATAGACGGCGTGCAGGCGGGCAATGAAGGCCTTCGCAACCTGAACCCCTATGATGTAGAGAGCATCTCCGTGCTGAAAGACGCCGCCTCTTCCGCGATCTACGGCTCGCAGGCCGCCAACGGCGTGATCTACATCACCACCAAAAGAGGAAAGAAAGACGACAAGCCTTCCGTGATGTACAACGGCATGTATGGCTGGCAAACGCCTACCACCATGACGCGCCAGGTGGAAGGATGGGAATACATGACGCTGAAGAACGAAGCGCTGGTGAACTCCGGTAAAACCCCGCAGTTTACGCCCGAACAGATCTCGTACTGGAAGAACAGGGGCTCCGAACCGGCTTACGTGGACGAAATGCTGCGCAAACACACGCCGCAGCAGAACCACAGCCTTAGCCTCACCGGCGGCGGGAAAAGCGCCAGCTACCTGCTTTCACTGGGATATGTGAACCAGGGTAATATGCTCCAAAACAAATACATTCCCTCCGATGTCGATTTCAATTACAAACGTTACAACGCCCGCGCCAACATTTCCGTGGACGTGAGCAAATACGTGAGGGTGGATATGAACCTCGCCTATACAAAATCATATTATAACAAACAACAGGCAGACATCGGGATACTCATGCGCGACGCCATCCGCACCCCGCGTATCTATCCCGTGAAAGATTCGCTGGGCAATTTCGTGGTGCCTGCGCTCAACAGCAACAACGTGATCGCGCAGCTGGCGCTGCAAGGGTATAACCGTGAAGAATGGGATAACCTGCTGGGCGGCCTGAACATCACCATCACCCCCGTGAATCACTTTACCGTGAACCTGAACGCTTCCGGTACCTACTCCATCAAGAACTACAGGAACCGCGTTAATAAATACAGCTATGCGCCTTATTACACCACTGCCAACCCACCGGTAAATAACCAGATGACCGTGTCAGAATATAAAGACATGGCCACGAACGTATATGCCACCGCCGAATATGAAAATACCTTCGGTAAACATTACGTAAAAGGCCAGGTAGGCGTACGCAGCGACGCCCAGAACGAAGGTTACGGCTTCCGTGCCACCCGCTACGCCGGCACCAATCTCGATGAAGAGTGGACCATCGGCGGAGGTTACATACCGAAGCCCGACGGTACGCTCGATTACGCGACGATCGGCACTTACAATGATATCACCAATCCAAACCTGTATGCCCTTAATTCCCTCTTTGGCCGTATGAACTACGTGTACAACGACCGGTACCTGGCGGAATTCACCTGGCGGTACGACGGCTCCAGCAAACTGGCGCCCGGCCACCGCTGGCAGTTTTTCCCCGCCTTTTCCCTCGGCTGGCGCGTAACAGACGAAGCTTTCCTGGACGGTTTCCGCGACCGCTTCGGCAATGTGAAGTTCAGGTACTCCTGGGGCCAGGTGGGCAATTCCAACATCGGCGGCTTCAATTACCAGGCACGTGTGAACATCAATCCCAACAAATACCCGTTCAACAACACCGCCAATCCCGGCGCAGATTTTACGCCTTACAACGAGCTGCTGGAATGGGAAATTTCCACTATGAGCAACTACGGCGTAGATGCTGATTTCTTCAACAATAAGCTCAGCGCCAGTTTCGACTTCTTCAATAAACGCACCACCGGCATTTACCTCACCCAGGAAGTGCCCGGCACTGCCGGCATCGGCAGCAGCTTGCAGAACGTGGGCGAAGTCGAGAACAAAGGCTGGGAACTGACCCTGAGCTACAGGGGCAAAACCGGTCCCGTAAACCACACCATCGGCGCCAACCTTTCCGATAACCTGAACCGCGTGATCCGCTTCGGCCAGGAATCCATCCGCGGGGCGGACTATACGTACATCATCCGCGAAGGTTTCCCCATCGCGTCCTATTTCGGTTACCGTTCCAACGGCCTCTACCAGAACCTGGACGATATCAAGAACGCGCCGAAAGTGCCGTTTGCCTACAACCAGCAGGTGCAGCCCGGCGATATCCGGTACATAGACCGTAATGAAGACGGGGTGATAGATGCGGACGACCGCTACGTGTTCGGCAATCCTTTCCCGCGGTATACATTCGGGTTTACGTACAACGCTGTGTGGAAGAACTGGGATTTCACCATGTTCTGGCAGGGCGTGGGCAGGCGCTCGCAGTTCCTGAGGGGAGACATCGTGGAGGCTTTCCACAACAACGAAGACCATGCCTACGTGCAGCACATAGACCGCTGGACGCCTACCAATCCCGGCGCTTCCTACCCCAGGCTTACCATCGGTACCGCCAACGCCAACAATTTCGCTTATTCCGATTACTGGATGTTTGATACCAAATACCTGCGGCTGAAGAACCTGCAGCTGGGCTACACCCTGCCGAGATCCGTGACCGGCATCGTGAAGCTGCAAAGCGCGCGCCTGTATTTCACCAGCCAGAACCTGCTCACATTTATGCCGAGAAGGTTCAAGGAGCTGGGTGTGGACCCCGAGTTCACACAGTACGACGACAAGCTGGGCTTCGCCAATTACAACGCCATTGCAGGCCGCAACTATCCCAATGCCGCAACGTTCGCATTCGGGCTGGATATCAAATTCTAAACAGGTTTAACTATGCAAAGAATATTGTTCATACTGTTATTCGCCGCGTCGCTGATGGGCTGCCGGAAGCTGGACCAGCCCAATACGCGCGAGTTTACAGACGAAGCCTACTGGCGCGACGCGCAGGATGCGCTAGACGCGCTCACCAGCTGCTATGAGAATATGTCCAACGACTTTTTCTTCTTCGGCGACGAAGCCCTCAGCGACAACGCTTTCGTATCCGGGTCGGGTTTCAGCGGTGTATCGCTCATTGCGGCGGGCAGCTACGACCCCGCCAACGCAAGGGTAAGAGGAGAATGGAGTTACCGTTACGGCGCTATCCGTAAATGCAATAACGTTATACTCAATATAGACCGCGTACCGTCTATGGACGCGGCGCTGAAACAGCGCATCATTTCCGAAGCGCGTTTCATCCGCGCATATTCCTACTTCCAGATGGCTTTCTGGTTCGGCGACGCACCGTTCTTCACCAGTCTCATCTCCATCGAAGAATCCAAAACCATCTCGCGTACCTCCAAAGCCGAGATCATCCGTTTTGTGCTGGACGAGCTGGCAGCTATCAGGAATGATCTGCCGGTGAACACCGCCTATGCTGAAAAAGACCGTGGTCGCATTACCCGCGGGGCCGCCATAGCATTGAGCGCCAGGGTAAGGCTGTTCAACGGTGAGTGGGATGAGGTGCGGAAAGAATGCGAGCTGCTGATCAATTCCACGGAGAACGGTACTTACTCGCTGCTGGGCAATTACGGCAACCTGTTCCTTCCCGCCTTCGAATTCAACAGCGAAACCATCCTGGATATGCAATACGGCGGCGGCAGAACATTCAGCACCCAACGCAGCTTCCTCCCGCAAACCGTTGCGCTGCTGCGCAGCGTCCTGGTGCCGACGCAGGACCTGGTGGACGATTACATCATGCTCAACGGCAAGGCCATTAATGAAGCAGGTTCCGGGTACAATGAAAACAACCCTTATGTGAACCGCGACCCGCGCTTTGCCGCTACTATCATCCATCACGGCGCTACCATCACCGATTTTGAGAACAGGGTGCAGACCATCCTCACGCAGCCCGGTTCCGTGCCGGCTACCAATAGTGTGGACGACCAGGGTGCTTCGCCCACCGGTTATTACTTCCGCAAATTTTACGACCGCACTGCCTCCAATTACAATTCCACTCTCAACCTGCCCATCATCCGTTATGCGGACGTGCTGCTGATGTACGCCGAAGCGCTCAACGAACTGGGCACGCTTGACGCTGCAGCCTGGAACCGGAGCATCCGCCTGCTGCGCGTGCGCGCAGGGTTTACCGAAGCCGCGGCCACCGAATTCCCCGGTGGTTCCAAAGAGCAGCTGCGCGCCATCGTCCGCCGCGAAAGAAGGGCTGAGCTGGCGTTTGAAGGGCTGCGTATTTTGGATATCCGCCGCTGGAAAACTGCGGAAACGGTGCTGAACAGGCCCGTGAGAGGTATCAAAGTGAGCGGCGGCGCATTCAACCGCGATCCGAACGGGTACATTATCGTGGAGAACAGGACCTTCATCAACCCGAAACATTACCTCTGGCCTGTGCCTACTTTCGAAAGCGACCAGAACAAGAACCTTGGTCAAAATACCGGATGGTAAAATCACAACATTATAAACTCATGTTATGAAAAGATATTTCCCGATCACATTTTTCCTGCTGGCCATTTTATTCTCGGCCTGTAAAAAGAACGACTACGAGCTGAATACGAACATGAAGCCGGTTGAAAAGCTGAGCGCGCCTGTCAATAATAAATTCACCAAGCTGCAACCTGCCACCAGCGCATCGCTGAGCTTTGAATGGGAACAGGCCCGCGCGGAAGACGGTTCGCTGGTACTTTACGAAGTAGTGTTCGACAAAGAATCCGGTGACTTCAGCGCGCCGCTGGGCCGCATTGCTTCAGACGGGGGAGGGATACAAAACAAGCTCACCCTCAGTCATAAAGACCTGAATGCACTGGCCGCCAAAGCAGGCATTCCCGCGCTGGGCACCGGTAAATTGAAGTGGAACGTTTCTGCCAGCAAAGGTTTCAACATTCAACCTTCCGCCGAAACAAGGACCATTGAAGTAGAAAGGCCGGCGGGCTTTGCAGAAATACCCGTGGACGTATTTCTCACCGGCACCGCCACCGAAGCAGGCGGCGATGCGGCCAACGCCCTGCAGATGAAAATGATCACCGCCGGCGTATTCGAAATATACACTTCGCTGAAAGACGGGAAGTTCCAGTTCATAGACCGCAAGACCGGCACGCCTAATAATTTTTACATGGATGGCGACCTGCTGAAAGAAAAAGGCGAAAGCACTCATGCAGCAGGCACGAAGGCTTACCGCATCCGTCTTGATTTCAACAACGCCACCGCCACCGCTACCGAAATACTCAGCATCGGCCTGTGGTTCGCGCCTGACGATAAGTTCCTTTTCGAGACCGCTTATGCTGGCAATGGCAAATGGAGCGCGGCAGACAAGAATATCACATTCAGGCAGGAATCCTGGGGCCGCGACGAAAGATATAAGTTCCGCATCCGCGTGAAGAACGCTGCCGGTGTGGAAAGCGATGAATGGATAGGCAGTTCCAATGCGGACAACAGCCGTCCGACCAGCACCACGCCCGCTTCTTTCTGGGAACTGCGGCCTATTACAGGAAACGACCGCTGGAATTATTGCTACAAGTTCAAAACAGAAGTGGATACTAAAAACTGCGATGTAAACCTGTTCTTTTACCGGGACAAAAACTACACGCACGAAATCATCATTAAATGAGACGCTTTATGAACCTACCGTTCAGATTATTTGCCTGCGCCCTGCTGGTCACCTCCCTGAGCGCCTGCCTCAAAGAGCCGGTGGATGACGGTCCGGGCCCGGGCGCCGGGAAAAAGACCGCCGTTTTCAACTGGGATAAAAATGCCGATTCGACGTATGTATCCCTGCTGGGAAATTTCTACAACCAGACCGGCAAATACTACAATGAAAATAGCGCCGGCAAACAGGATTTCCACTACTGGCGCAATGCCCATGCGCTGGACGTATTGCTGGACGCCTTCATCCGCACCAACGACCCGCAGGTGAAAACCCGCATGGACGAGCTGCTGGAAGGCATGCGCGTGAAGAATGGCAATACCTACATCAATCATTTTTACGATGACATGGAATGGATGGCCCTGGCCTGCATCCGCGCCTACGAAGCCACCAGCGACGCGAAATATAAAACCACTGCAGAGTTGCTGTGGACCGATATTAAGACCGGCTGGGACGAAACCTGGGGCGGCGGTATCTATTGGAATAAAGAGCGGAAGAACAAGAACACGCCCGCCAATGCGCCCGCCTGCATCATTGCCGCAAGGATCTACCAGCTGAACCAGCAGCCTGAAGACCTGGCCTGGGCCAAAAAGATCTATCAATGGCAAAAGGCCAACCTGGTAGATCCCGTTACCGGCCTGGTGTGGGACGGGCTGGATGGTACGGGTACGAACAAAGCCTGGAAGTTCACTTACAACCAGGGCGTATACATCGGTTCCGGCGTGGAATTGTACAAGATCACCGGCGAGTCCGTGTACCTGAACGATGCGCTTAAAACCGCCAACAACGCGCTTTCGGGAGATTTCACACAAGGGAATATCATGAAAGATGAAGGTGGGGGAGACGGCGGACTGTTCAAAGGTATACTGGTGCGCAACCTGATGCTGCTGATCACAGATGGGAACATCAGTGCGACAGACAAAACGAAGTTCGTGAACTTCCTGAAGCTGAATGCTGAAACACTGTGGCAGCAGGGAACCTACCGGCCTTCCATTCTCTTCGGCAGCAAATGGACTAGCGTAGTGACCACAACAGACCTGAGCACCCAGCTGAGCGGCGCCATGCTGATCGAAGCAGCTGCGCGGCTGAAGGAGCTGGGGTTGATCGAATAAATGGAATTCATTGTTTGTAAAAGCCGCTTCGTTTGGAGCGGCTTTTTTTATCGTTTTGAGATGCGTGTATGCATGATGAAATGCATGGTTTCAAAAAATGTTTTCAGGTTCGACGGAAATTTTTTTCGTGTTGAAAGAATCGTTAATTTCATTTCAGTGATTAAAAATTAAAAAAGTGAACAATGACAGTTGATCAATTACAAACCATCCTGGTTGCGGTAGTATGTGCTATTCCGGTAGTTTATATGCTTGTAAATCTCCTGAAAATATTATTTGGAAAAGTGAAGTATAGGGTGACAGGGAAGTCCGGTGAAACCGCCGAAGTAAAGCTTGACGGAACTGATACTGCAGAGGAGATCATCAGATTTGTGGATCTATGGCTTAGCCATCAAAAAAAATAACAGATTTTGTCAAAAGTTAAACCCCGGCATTCCTCCGGAAAAATAAGAAATAACATAGACAATATAGTTGGTGCAGGCGGAGGGATGATATTGGTTGAGTTAGCCCAAAACTTGCCTGAAGGAAATTTCTGCAGATCCTGGTTGATCATTTTAGCGCCAGCGCTTACTTTAATGATAAAGTATGCGTGGACCCTCATATCTCCTGAAGTAGCTCAGCTTTTTAAAAGTATAAGAGCAGATATTGCCAGGAAGAGGATAATCAGGAAAATAGAGGCGCTATTAGCTGATCCTGATATCAGCGAGGCTGAAAAGACGAAGCTGAGGCAAAAAAAAGAGCAGGCGAAATTGTCGGCGGTCGAATCGATCCAGCAGTATCTTGATGCTATTGCAGCATGACTTTTAATCATGATGCATACCCGGACAGCCCGTGTATCAAAACCGGACAGTTATTGAAATAATTAAATGTGTACCCTGCTGGGTAATATATCCTGAAAATGCTGGCATTTTTTTGGCGGCTGCCCTGCAAACCCTTTCATGTTATGCTGAAAAATTATCTCAAAGTTGCCTGGCGTAACCTGCTGAATAATAAAATGTATTCGGCGGTCAACATTGTCGGGCTTGCCACAGGCATGGCCGTAGCTTTACTGATCGGGTTATGGATTTGGGATGAAGTGTCTTTTGATACTTATCATAAAAAGCATGACAGGCTGGCGCAGGTGATGGTGAACGTCACCGTGCCGGAAGCTGTTTACACCGGCCAGACTGTTTCCATTCCAATGGGCTACGGCCTGCGGGACCAATACCCGGCTGATTTTCCGAATGTGTCCCTTGCTTCGTGGACCGAAGCGCACATTCTCGCCGCCGGCGACAAAAAAATATCGCAGATGGGCATTTGGGCGCAGGAAGCCTTTCCCCGCATGTTCACTTTAAAAATGCTGAGCGGCCACCAGGATGCGCTGAAAGACCCGAATTCCATATTGCTGGCCCGGTCCGCCGCAGAAGCGATCTTTGGCGATACGGACCCGATAGACAAAATTGTGCGCGTAGATAACAAACATGATATGACTGTTGCAGGCGTGTTTGAAGACCTGCCTTACAATACCACTTACCGCGATCTGAAGCTGCTGCTGCCCTGGGAACGGTACATGAATGATACCGAATACTGGATAAAGGAAGCGCAGAAGCAGTGGGACAATCATATGTGCCGGCTGTATGTGGAAGTGAACGCTGGTGCGGATAATGATAAATTGAACGCGAAGATCAAAGGTCTTCCTACCCCGCATGTCAGCTTTGCGAAAGAAGAACTGTTGCTGCACCCGATGGATAGATGGCACCTGTACGACAAATTCGAGAACGGGCGGGAGGCAGGCGGCCGCATCAGGCAGGTGTGGCTGTTTGGTATCATCGGCGTGTTCGTGCTGTTGCTGGCCTGTATCAATTTTATGAACCTCTCCACCGCGAGAAGCGAAAAACGCAGCAGGGAAGTAGGCATCCGCAAAGCCATTGGTTCCATGCGCGGGCAACTTGTCGGCCAATTTTTCAGCGAATCGCTGATCGTAACCTTCCTTGCACTGGTGCTGGCTTTGCTGCTGGTGCAACTGTCTTTGCCTTTCTTTAACGGGCTTTCTGATAAAACGATGTCCATCCCATGGGCCTATCCTTTATTCTGGACGATGATACTTGGATTTACCTTTTTTACCGGGATCGTTTCCGGCAGTTATCCCGCCGTTTACCTATCCGGTTTTGAGCCGGTGAAAGTGCTGAAAGGAACTTTCAGGGCCGGGCGTTTTTCGGCGCTTCCCCGCAAAGTGCTGGTGGTAGTACAGTTTACCGTATCCGTCGTGCTCATGATCGGCACGCTGATCGTATACCGCCAGGTGCAGCATGCACGCAACCGGCCGGTAGGTTATACCCGTGAAGGATTGATCACCGTGGATATGAATACGCCGGATTTTTTCGGGCATTACGACGCCATCCGGAACGAGCTGCTGCAAACAGGGGCCGTGGCAGATATGTCGCAGTCCAACAGCGCGCCTACCGAGGTATGGTCCAACAACGTCATAGACTGGAAGGGCAAGGATCCGGACAAGGTGGTAAGCCCGGGCACGATCGCTGTTTCGCACGATTTCGGGAATACTGTCGGCTGGACCATCAAAGAGGGGCGCGACTTTTCGAGGAATTTCCCTTCAGATACCGGCGCTTTTATTTTGAATGAATCCGCCGTAAAGCTGGTGGGCTTCAAAGAGCCGCTGGGGCAGGTGATCCGCTGGCTCGGCCAGGATCATGTGATCGTTGGCGTGGTGAAAGATATGGTGATGGAATCGCCCTATCAGCCAATACGGCCGGTTATTTTCCATTTGCAGCCCACCTGGACGCGTTTGATCATGGTGCGGATAAAACCAGGCATACCCATGCGGGAAGGGCTGGCGAAAATAGAACCTGTATTCAAAAAGTATAACCCCGGGAGCCCGTTCGTATATAAGTTTACAGACGATGAGTATGCGAAAAAATTCAGTGATGAGCAACGCATCGGCAACCTTACTACTTTCTTTGCCGTGCTGGCAATCTTTATTTCCTGCCTGGGCCTGTTCGGGCTGGCATCTTTCGTGGCGGAGAAGCGTACTAAAGAAATAGGCATCCGTAAGGTGATGGGCGCGTCCGTATTCAATCTCTGGCGAATGCTGTCGAAAGATTTCGTGATGCTGGTATTTATTTCCTGCGCCATCGCGATCCCGCTGGCCTGGTATGCCTTGCACCAATGGCTGCAGCAATATGAATACCGTACGGACCTGTCGTGGTGGATATTTGTAATAGCAGCTACCGGCGCCCTGGTGATCACCCTGGCAACCGTGAGCTACCAGGCCGTGAAAGCCGCCGTCATGAACCCGGTGAGAAGCCTGAAAGCGGAATAACCAGCCCTGGGCCCGCCACTGCCCTGGAAAGGATACGGGGTAAAACAAGCACAAACTAAGCCGGAAGCCCTGGTTATCACGTTCCTGCATCCGCCCACCCCTGGAAAATCGATATAGCAGGCGGGCCGGCCAGGGAGGAAACACCCCGTTTCCCCCGAAAATCACCTTGCATCCTAACTTTCCGGTACATATCTTTATCCGGTTTCACAGTCCATCAAATCTTAAACACGAGCGAGTTGTACGCCAGCCTGAATGATAAAGCACTATGGAGTAGGGTGACGGAAGGGGATAAGGAGGCGCTTGCCTTCATATACCGCACCTGGTTTCCCGCTTTATTCAGATATGGTATGAAGCTGCAACCGGATGAGAGCCTGGTTAAAGACTGCATACACGACCTGTTTGTAACCATTTGGCTGAGCCGCGAACGGCTTTCCTCCACAGATTCCATCAAATTCTATTTACTGGCCAGCCTCAAAAGAAGGATCACCGCGCAGGTGCAGAAAAGTGTGCTGCACAGCTTCGAGGAAGTGCCGGAAACTGCCGCTGCGGCTGCTTCCCCGGAAGACGCGATCATCAAAGCGCAATCCTCCCGGGAACTGCGCCTGAAGCTCGTGAAGATCATGGACCAGCTGCCCCCGCGCCAGCAGGAAATATTGCACCTCCGCTTCTATGAAGGGTTCAGCCCGCAGGAAACCGCCGACCTGATGGACCTGAGCCTGAATTCGTCTTACGTCCTCCTGTCCAAAGCCCTCAGTTTTCTAAAAAAGCACAGCGGCGGATTGAAATGCATCCTGCTGCTGGTTATTCAACTGGTTCATTTTTAACGAGTTAATATTTTTTTCAAAAAAAAGTGGAAAAACGCGCTAAGATTTTACCCGTTTCCTGCTTTACCATATAAGTATCGATAATGAGCAATTTCACGACGCAAGACCTTTTGCAGCACCCCGGGTTCCGGAAATGGGTGCTTGAGCAGGATGAGACCGAAGCAGTGTTCTGGGAAACATGGCTGGGCAGTCATCCCGGGCAGGAGGGTGAGTTGCTGGAAGCGAAAGAGATATTGCTGGCCCTGCATAACGCGCAGATGCCGCCCTCCGGGGCGGAAGAGGAAACCTGGACCAGGATCGAGGATAGCATAGAAAGCGCAGCCGGCCGGGAAGATGGCGCAAAAGTGGTGCAGATGCCCCGGGCCAGCAACCGCCGCTGGATGGGCTACGCCGCCGCAGTCGCGGTGTTGGTGGCAGCCGTGTCTTTCTGGCTCTTTAACAGGGAGGAATACGTGCACTACCAAACCAGCCGGTTAGAAGTAAGAACCATCGTGCTGCCGGACGGCTCGGAAGTAAGACTGAACGGAAATTCAAGCTTGTCGCTGAAAGCGGGATGGGGAAAAGGTAAAGAAAGGACCGTATTGCTGGGTGGAGAAGCATTCTTTAATATTAAACAGCAACCAGGTGCAGAGCCGTTTATTGTGCTCACCAACGATATGGCCGTGCGGGTGCTTGGCACTTCTTTCAACGTAAACACCCGCCGCGGGCAAACACAGGTGGTGCTGAGCAATGGCAAGGTACAACTGGAGCTGAAGAACAAAACATCCGCGCCCATCACCATGCAGGCGGGTGATATGATCGCTTATTCATCCATGAAAGATTCACTGGTGAACAAACAGGTGAACCCTGAAAATTATTGCTCATGGCGCACGAAGGTGCTGCATTTCACCGACGCGCCGATCAGGGACGTGGTGCGCGCATTGCACGAAAACACCAGCGTGATCATAGAACCGGAAGACGCCGGGCTGGGCGACCAGACATTCACAGGAAGCATACCATTAGACGATATCGGGATTTTCTTCAAGACAATATCCCGCACTTTTAATGTACAGATAGAAGAGACAGAGAAGAACGTATACCGGATCAGCAGGCAGAACTAAGCACAGATAATTACGAGTTTTTCCCGGGTTTTTTCCGGGAGCTATGTCACAAATAATTCCCGTTGAGATCGGGAACAGGCATTGTTATGCCTGGAACAGGGGAATCAACATCATTATGCAACCAACCAAAAATCTATTGCTATGGTAGAATTTTACACCGGGAGATCGTTTAAAAGCCTGGCCCTCGCATTGCTGCTGCCGCTTTCGGCTGTAAGCGGGACCGACAAGGCTTCGCCCGGGTATTTTGCAGTACAGGAAACACCGGCAGACGGCAAACCGCTGCCACTGAAGGACCTGCTGTTGCAGATTGAAAAGGAGTACAACGTACGGATCAACTACATTGGCGTAACCACCCAGGGCCTGGGTCTTCAGAAGCCTGCTTCCAAAAAGCCCAATGAAAAAATGGACGCCTATCTGAACCGTTTCCTGCGGCCGCTCGGCCTCGAAGCGGAACAGGCGTCGCCGGGGCAGTTCATCATTTACATAAAAGAAAACCAGAAGCCGGCCCGTCCGAAAACTGAGACGGCCTCGGATGAAACCGCCGCGCATCCCCTCCAGCTGGAAGCCGTTGTGCAGCAGCAGGCGGGCATATCAGGCCAGGTCACCGAAGAATCCGGTATGCCGCTGCCCGGCGTGACCGTAGTGGTGAAAGGCACTTTCAACGGCGCCAAGACTAACGAAAAAGGCCGCTACGCCCTCAGTAACATACCGAAAGACGCCGTGCTGGTGTTCAGCTACCTGGGCTACAAAACCCAGGAAGTAAAAGTGAACGGCCGCAGCTCGCTGGACGTGAAACTGCTCACAGACGTGCAATCCATGAAAGACTTCGTGGTGAACGGTTACCAGAAACTGAAAAAGGAAAGCTACACCGGCTCCGCGATCGTCATCACCGGCGAAGAGATCAAACGCTTCAATCCGCAGAACATCCTGGCCAGCATCCAGGCGTATGATCCTTCGTTCCGCATCGTGGAAAACAATCTCGCGGGTTCCAATCCCAACCAGCTGCCTAATATCAATGTAAGAGGCGCCACGGCCGTGCCCGCAGGCGATCCCAAACTGCTCACGCGCAGCTCGCTCGCTACTATTACCAACCTCCCGATGTTCATGCTGGACGGCTACCAGGTGGGCATCCAAACCATTTATGACCTGGACGTGAACCGCATTGAGATGATCACGCTGCTGAAAGACGCTGCCGCTACGGCCATCTACGGCTCGCGCGCGTCTAACGGCATAGTGGTGATACAAACCAAAACGCCGAAAGAGGGCAGCCTGGAATTGTACTACAACTATGAACTGAACGTAACCACACCGGACCTCACGGCTTACAGCGTGCTGAACGCGGAAGAGAAGCTGGAATACGAGCGCCTGGCGGGATTGTACGACAGCAACGGCGGCATCGATTCCCAGGATGAACTGATGCAGAAGTATTACGCGAAAAGGAGGAACGTGCTCAGCGGTGTGAACACCTACTGGCTCAGCCAGCCGCTCAGCACCGATTTCGGGCACAAACATTCCATCAGCCTGCAGGGCGGCAGCCCCAGCATCCGCTACGGCGTGGATGCCCGCTACCAGACGAACAACGGCGTGATGAAAGGTTCCGGCAGGGACCGCTACAGCCTGGCCAATAGCCTTTCCTACAACCTGAAAGATAACAAGCTCATGTTCCGCAACAGCTTCACCATTTCACAGGTAAACGGAACGGAATCTCCCTACGGTTCATTTGCCGATTACGTGCGCATGAACCCTTACTACCCGCGCTTCGACTCTGCCGGAAGGATCATGCAAACCGTAGACCAGTGGGCCTATCTCAGCAACGAAGACCGTGTGAGTGGAGACCGCGTGCTGGCGACTGTGTTTAACCCGCTATACGAAGCCACCACCGGCGGTTTCTATAAAACGGAATACACCGAGTTCATCGACAACTTTGCGATTGAATACAACCCTTCCCCGGCCTGGAGGGTGAACGGGAATATCAGTCTCACCAAGCGGAAAAGTACAGACGACCGCTTCGTGTCCCCGCTTAGCAACACTTTCTATTACGATAAAGGCGATGCGCTGAAAGACCGCGGCCGTTATTATTACAAAACCATCCAGGAAACACAGGTGGATGGAAGCCTTACCGTGAACTACAACAAAGTGCTGCAGGGCTCGCATTTCCTCAATTTCTCGCTGGGCACCAATATCCAGTCTACAAAGTTCACCGGCCGCGAATTCGTGGCGCAGGGCTTTACCAATGACCGCTTCACGGATGTATCATTTGCGCGCGGTTATGAAAAAGACAAAGCGCCCGTGGGTTCAGTTACAGAACAAAGGCTGATCGGCGCTTTCCTCTCCATGAACTATTCCTACCAGAACCGTTTCCTGATGGATGGTACCGTGAGGGTAGACGGATCGTCCAAGTTCGGTTCCGAATCGCGCATGGCGCCTTTCTGGAGCTATGGCCTCGGCTGGAACCTGCACAACGAGAAGTTCATGCGCAACACCATCTTCAACCAGCTGCGCATCAAAGCCACTACCGGGCTTACAGGGGACGTGTCATTCCCGGCGTACCTTTCCAATACCACTTATAACTATTACACGGCAGACTGGTATTCTACCGGAGTAGGAGCGGTGTTTGCCGGTTACGGCAACTCGAAACTGAAATGGCAGCGTACGCGCAACTACGATTTGAGTATGGAAATTTCCATGTTCAAAGACCGGCTGTACATTTCGCCGCGTTATTACCGCAAGCTCACCAAAGACCTGCTGACGGACGTGAACGTGGCGCCCAGCACGGGCTTCAGCTCATATAAAGACAACCTTGGCGAAATGGTGAATAAAGGCTACGAAGTATATTTCCGCGCCAACGTGCTCCGCGGCAAAGACTGGTCTGTAAACCTGAACGCTAATCTCGGCAGCAACACCAATATCATCACGAAAATTTCCAACTCCCTTAAAAGCTATAACGAACAGGTGGACAAGAACCAGCGCGAGGACTCCGCGCTCAGGACCAAACCCCTGCTGCGTTTCCAGGAAGGGCAGAGCCTCAATACCATCTACGCCGTGCGCAGTCTTGGGATTGATCCTGAGAATGGCCGCGAGATATTCCAGCGCCCCGACGGCACCACCACCTACGATTATGACGTGCGCAACACCGTGGCAGTAGGCGATATGACGCCTGACTTCGACGGTTACTTCGGCGGAAGCATCGTATACCGCAGCTTTATGGTGGAATTCAGCTTCTACGCTAAAGTAGGCGGGGATATTTATAACCAGACGCTGATAGACCGTGTGGAGAACGCCGATCCGAAATACAATGTGGACAGTCGCGTGCTGTCTGAAAGGTGGCGGAAACCGGGAGACCGCACCTTCTACAAGAATATTGCGGACCTCACCACCACCAAGGCCACCAGCCGGTTCGTGCAGCGGGAGAACAGGCTTGAGTTCAAAAGCATATACGCTTCGTGGGAAGCGCCCGCCAGCCTTTACAAGCGGCTGAAGATGAAAAGCCTGCGCCTGGCCCTCAACCTGAATGATCTCGCATACTGGTCCAGCCTGCAGATAGAACGCGGCATTGATTATCCCTTTGCGCGCAGCTTCACATTCTCATTAGCCACCAGATTCTAAAACCGACGACATGAAGCAATACCTGATATCGATCATCACCATATGTTTACTGGCTTCCTGCAGCAAGTGGCTGGATGTGACGCCGGCCTCCGAAGTAAGTAAAGACGCGCTTTTCAGCACGGAAGACGGCTTCAAGGAAGCTATCAACGGCCTGTATGGCAGGCTTACCAAGGCAGACCTTTTCGGCCGCGAACTTACCGTAGGTTCTCTTGACGCGCTTGCGCAGAATTACATTGTAGACATCAACGATCCCTGGGCGTATGGGCCTACCATGCGTTTCAACTATAAAGACCAGAACTTTATGAACCGCAGGGATGAGATGTGGAAAGGTCTTTACAACGTAGTGGCCAATGCCAACCTCATCCTGGAAAACGTGGATGCAAAGAAGAACCTTTTCACCGGCTCCAATTACCAGCTCGTGAAAGGAGAGGCCCTTGCGATGCGCGCCTTTTGCCACTTTGATGCGCTGCGGCTGTTCGCCGAATCGTATGCCGTGAATAAAAACGGAACCGGCATCCCGTATGTAACGAAGTTCAGTAACGCAACGCCGGAGCTGCATAAAGTAGAAGACGCACTGAACCTTGTGATCAAAGACCTGCTGGAAGCGAAAGAGCTGCTGCGCGCGGCAGACCCGATCCTGAATCCCGGTTATAAGGTCGGTTACCCTAACGGCGATACCACTACCGAAGCTGATGCGCCGGACCTGTTTACCCAGGAGCGCCGCCACCGCCTGAACTACTACGCCGTATGCGGCGAGCTGGCGCGGGTGTACCTCAGCAAAGGCGACCAGGACCAGGCGCTGAGCCATGCGCTGGAAGTGATCAATTCCAACAAATTTCCTTTCACCAAAGCCACGGACTTCCTCAATCCTGATGATGAGAAGAAAGACCGCATCCTGTATAAAGAACTGGTATTCGGCATCTATGCCAACAACGCCAACGGAACGATCCGTGATGTGATAGACAATGGCGTGACCGCCCTGTACGTGTCCCCGGCGGAATGCCGTAACATTTACGAAGTGGGAGGTGTTGGCGCGGAAGATTACCGGTTCAAGCAGTGGTTCGAAGACAGGTCTTCCTCCTCGGGCTCCTACCTGCGCGTGATGAAATACGCCCGCGACGGCGACCGCAACCAGCATCCGCTGATGCTGCCGGCCATCCGCCTGAGTGAAATGTATTATATCGCCGCGGAGTGTACATTCGACAGGAACCCTGCCGCCGCATGGGAATATTTTAACACCGTCCGCCTCAACCGCGGTATCGGCGTGCGTTTGAACGATCCTTCCAAAACCGTGTTCATGACGGAATTGAAGAAAGAGGCCCGGAAGGAATTCTTTTCAGAAGGCCAGATGTTCTACATGTACAAACGGCTGAACGCGAACATTCCCGGCCCTTCCGGCAGCACGATCAGCGGCAGTAATGCCATCTACGTGTTTCCTTTCCCTGACGACGAGATCGCATACGGTAACCGATAAAAACAACAGCGATGAAAAAACTTCTGACATATATCATCATAGGAAGCGCCTGTTTTTCCGCCTGTAAAAAGACGGAAGAACAGCTCTATACCGCGCAGGACAATATCTATTTCGATTTAAATTTCAAGGATCTTTCCGGTAACAACCGGCGGATGGACAGCGTGATGTATTCCTTCGCGCTGTTCCCCGAAAAATCTGTAGATACCGTATGGTTGCCCGTGCGGATCGCCGGTATGCGCAGGAGCGAGGCACGCAGTTTTCGCATTGCGGTGGATGAAAAGGCCACCACGGCGGAGGCGGGCAAACATTATAAATCCCTCGAAAAGGAATATATCATACCGGCGGATAGCGGTGTTGCCAAAGTGCCCATTATCCTGTTTGCTGCAGATCCGGCGCTGACAAGCAAGAGTGTGCGGCTGAAGCTGCGCCTGGTACCCACTGAGGACTTTACCGTGACCAATCCCGAGTACGATTCCGCCAAGGTGATCTTTTCCAACCGGCTCGAAAAGCCCGCCTGGTGGGCTACCTGGCAAGGCGAGCTGGGCAATTACTCCCGCGTGAAACACGAATTGTTCATCCGCGCCGCCGGTGTAAACGAGTTGCCGGTAGCTTTCGATGCGCAGGTGCTGCCAAAGGTGTTATTTGCCATCCGCCGCTTCAAGAACTTCCTGGCCAGCCCCATCAGCTGGGTAGCAGATAACCCGCAGGAGGGATACACGCTGGAGCCAGCGGGCGCAGGCAAGTATAACTTTTTCAGCATTACCAACCCCGGGAAGAAATACCTGCTGGAGCTGAACCCTGCTGATAACCGATATTATTTCACAGACGAAACCGGGGCCCGGATTGTTTAATGCCAAACAGCGAATCATGAGAAATCATCTTTTATACCTGATCGGCGGCATCCTGGTGCTGGCCGCATGCTCTAAAGACAAAGGGAATTACGACTACATCGCCGTACCCGACCCCGTGATCAGCGGGCTGGATACCGCATATAACGCCACTTCGGGAGACAGCCTGATCGTTGCGCCCGTTATCACGCTCAAATCGGGTAAAAACGATTATTCCTGCCACTGGAAGATAGATGTGCCGGAGAGGGCGACATCTGTTGAATACGATGGCCAACAGCTGCGCATTGTGTTCGGACTGGGCGCCTCCCGCTACAATGCGCTGCTGGTCCTGACGGATAACAACACGAAACAAAAATATTTTTACAAGTTTATAATAAAGGGACAAACGCAGTTTACCCGGGGCACACTGGTGCTGAGCAACGACAACAACCGCACTGTGCTGAGCTTCGTAAAGCCCGACGGCACTTTGCAGCCTGATATTTACACGGCCATCAACAACTCCGGCATTCCCGGCGGGGCTATGCAGATAGTGCCCATCAGGAACCAGTTCTACATGAACCAGCTGAACTTCTTCTGGGTGACCTACAGCGGTGAAGGTACCGGTGCAGTGCAGGTAGACGCGAATACCCTGCTGAAGGCTAAAACCCTGGACGAGAATTTCTACACCGCCCCGCCTGCACGGGAAGTAAGCACTTTCCTGAATATGCCCGCCGGCGTCACTACGGCCATCATCAACGGGAAACTCTTCCTGGGCGCTACGGAAACCGCACCTTTCTGGCCCTACTACGGCTTCTGGGGCGAACCGATCGGCGGCGATTACAAGCTGCATCCGCGCATCGTCACAAATGCCTACGAGCAGCCCCAAAACGGCTACTATCTTGCCTTCGAAAAAGAAAAAAAACAGTTTGTACGTTTCAGCCTCTCCAATTTCTACGATACCGCCTACACGCTCACCGATTCTGCCTTCAATCCTAAAAAACTGGGAATGGATCTGTTGTACATGGAGCGCTTCAGCGACAATTCCATGTATGCGTTCGTAGACAGCGTAGGCAAAAAGATCGAGCTGCAGTTCAGCCTGGACTGGTCACAGGACCGCAGCCGCTTCGGCGCGCTGGGCAAACGCGTGTTTCCCGGTGCAGCGCTGCTCACGGCAGGCACGCTGTGGCAAAGTTCTCCCGTAGGCGTTTTCTTTTTTACATCTAACGACAAGATCTACCGCTATAATCCTCTCAACAAGGAAGTAAAAGTGCTGGACGCCAACTTCGGCGGCAAACGCGTGACCATGCTGAAAATGACGAACAACGGCAACCAGCTGATCGCCGGCGTGGAAGGAACGGTGTATTACCTCAATACCAGCACCGGCAACAACGGTGGCATCATCAAACAAACGGACGGTATTCCCGGCGCGCCGGTGGATATCATGATACGGGAGAATTAAAAAACATTCAAACTAAAGCACCGATAATGAAAAAATGGTTGTTACTGGCCGCTGTGGCACTCCCTGCGATGGGTTTCGCACAAGTCAAATATACACTGAAAGGTAAAGTGGGTAACTACAATGCGCCCGCCAAAGTATACCTGAACTGGCAAAAAGGGGAAAGTCCTGTAATGGATTCGGCCAATGTGGTCGACGGCGCTTTTGAATTCAAAGGCGAAGCGGCATATACAGACATGGCGATGATGATGATGATTGCCCAACCGGGCGCGGAACCGGACCGCCTGCTGTTTTACCTGGACAAAGGCGAGATCAGCATCACCAGCCCGGACCTGCTCAGTAAAGCCGTTATCACCGGCTCCCCGCTGAATACGGCATTCGCGCAGTATAAATTGTTCATCTCCGGCTACGATTCCGCCATGGCTTCCATCAACCGCATCTATGGCGGTTCTTCGGAAGTGCAGCGCAACGATACTTCTTTCATGAAGTGGCTGGACGGGCGTTACCGCCAGGCGATAGACCTTCGCAAAACAAAACAGCGCGAATTCATCCAGGCTAACCCGAAATCGTTCTTCAGCATCGTAGCGATGAAGGAACTGTCTGTGGCGAACAACATGAACCTGCAGGAACTGGAACCCTTGTTTGCCGCGTTGGACAAAGAAGTGCGCGAAACCCGTGAGGGCAGGAACTTCCGGAAGATGATGGATACGGAAAAGCAATTGGTCATCGGCGGAATGGCGCTGGATTTTACGCAAAACGATGTGAACGGCAAACCCGTGAAGCTCTCCGATTTCAAAGGGAAATATGTGCTGCTGGACTTCTGGGCATCCTGGTGCGGCCCCTGCCGCGCGGAGAACCCGTACGTGGTAGCTGCGCAAAAAGCCTACAAAGCAAAGAACTTTGAAGTGCTGAGCGTATCGCTGGACCAGCCGGGGAAAAAAGACCTGTGGCTGGCCGCTATCAAGAAAGACGGGCTGGAAGCCTTCACCCACGTATCTGACCTGAAATACTGGGACAATGCAGTGGCCAAGCTCTACAACATCCGCGGTGTACCAGCTAACTTACTGATCTCACCGGAAGGCAAAATACTGGCGAGGAACCTGAGAGGGGAGAATCTCGAGAAGCAATTAGCCGTTCTTATCAAATAACCTGAACCCTGTTTTAGTGGCCAGGGCCGTGCGTGAAAACGTGCGGCCCTTCGTCATTTAATGATCTCTATCTTCTGGCGGTCTACGATAAGATTATTATTGTCTGTATCATAGAACACGAGGATGTAAAGGCCTGCCGCCAGGTTGGGTACAGACACGGGCGTGTTGGTGCCGCCGATCTGCAGCTTGTGCACCGGCCTGCCGCTCATGTCATACATTTCCATCCTGAGCAGGTTGCGCACGCCGAACAGGCTGACGGTAAATGTTCCACGGTTGGGATTCGGCGAAACGGTGACCTGGTAAAAGTTCGGCACGGCGCGGATGGGGGAATAGGCGCTGTCGCCGTTCCGGCTGATGGTCTTCAGCCGGTAATAACTCCAGTTGTCATAATAATTATCGTCCATGTACTGGTAGCTCCGGTTCACCTGGCTGTTGCCTGTAGGCGTTTGCGGCGGGATGACGGCTACCGTGCGGAAGCTGTTTTCATGCTCACGGCGGCGTTCCAGCTCAAAATGCTGTACGTTCTGTTCATGCAGCGTGAGCCAGTTGGTCTGCACCCACCGGATGTCTTTCCGGAACGCATCGAAGATCAGCGATACCTGGAACCTTGGCACCGGCAGTTTGTGATAGGTGAGCAGTGAAAGGAAAAGATCCCCCGATGCAGTGAAGCTACGGGCATGCACAAACGCTTCTGCAAGCGGCGCGCCGGTGGTGAAGTTGCCCGGGCGCGTGAACCCCGCCGGGCTTACAGTATCCCAGCCCGCGGGAGCAACAAAGCGGGTGACGAAGCTGCTGTCCAGGTTTTGGGCGAAGCCTGCATCCTGTTCGGGCGGATTGTGCTGCAGCCACACCGTCGTCTGGCGGCTGCTTTGCGGGCGTGCCTGCCGCAGGTGCCAGGTTTTCAGCACCCGGCTGTTTTGCAGAAGGCCGCCGGTCTGTGCGTTGGAGAACACATTGTCAAACACCCGGGCCGCGAAATCATCCGCTGTTGTACCGCTGTAATGCAGGGCCAGCGGGGTGTAGCTGCCTGCGCCTGCACCAACCGGGAAAATGAGCTGACCGTTTGCCGCGCTCACCCGCCTGCGGTAAAGATACCCGCCGTAAGGCGTGCTGCCGGTAACGATGAAACGCTGGTGCGAATACCCGGTGATGCTGCCCGGGGAAGTGTCGCCCACGGAAATGTTCCACCCGTTGAGGATAATGTGGCCGCTTTCGAAATGCAGGTTGTGGCGGATGCTGAGGTCGCTGAGGTCTGCCAGCTGCACGTTTGCGGGGTTGCTGATGCTGAGATTGGGGAAGCTGGCGCCTGTATTGCCGGAAACGCTGTACCCGCCGAAAATATACTGCGTAACGGCGCCGGCGTCCTGCGGTTGTATGAACCGGAAAGTGCCGCCGTTGGCGGGTTGCGAAGGATGATAGAACCGTTCGTCCGGCAACGATGCTCCTGCTGTATTGCTCCACGATTGTCCGTAGAACAGCACCACCGAACCAACGGATGAGCCAAAGCGCCCCCGGTTGTCCATATTGCTGAAGATGGAAATGGTATCGGCTTTATAGACCATGATATCCGCCCCCGGCGGGATGAATATGCCTGATTGCGCCTGCGCCGCAGGGCAAAGGAAGATCAGTGCCGGGAGCAATTTGAGGAAGAGCGATATGTTCGTGTTGAATTTCAAAAAAACGCTTTCGTTAATAACCTTCTACGCGGATAAAGATGTTTGTTGCCGTATCCGTATGCGGAGCCAGGCCCTCCACGGCTGTATTCAATATAACCACGGTCGTTGAATGGCTTTCCAGCACCCGGATGGTAATGGAGGATGTTGTATAACTCGTAATGGTAACAAAAGGTGCGGTAGTTACACTGCTGCCTCCCTTTGCCGTTACTTGTATACTGAGTATCCTGGTAAATGTTACGTTTGAGGGGAAATTAATGGTCTGAATGCCTGTTGCCGTATTGCTAACGTCCGCTATCCAGACTTTTGTAACAGAATCTGCCATTGCCGTACCGCCCGCCGCACCATTGGCGCCCGCGCCTCCATTATAGATCACCGGTCTCTGCGCTCTTACGACCTTCCCGGTTGCATCCATTCCCAGCGCGCCAACATTGACGCCGGTTGTGATCGTGGAAGAAGAGGTAAGATTCGCCATCCTCAGTCCGCCATCTCCCGCAGTGCCGGTAGTAATATGCAATTTGGTGGAAGGCGCCGTATTCCCGATGCCCAGGCTGCCACCGGGGCTTACCACGGTCATCACTGTGCTTGATTGGTCTCTCCATTCGGTAAGATTGCCTGATTGGGTAGAGGAGTGCCCTTGTATGGCAAGCGGTACGCTGGCGTTGCGCTCTGAGTATACCAATACGCCGGTGCCCCCGGTACCGTTTACAAATGCCGGAAAGGTAGGCGATTGGCGGTCGCCGCCCAGTGAAATCCCCCAATAGTTCCCTATTTGCAGCCTCCTGCCTCCGCCGCCCTGCAGGTAAAAATCCTGCCCGTCGGAACTAATGCGGAAGTCGCCGCCACCAGTACCGCTTACATTGGTAAACAGCATCTGAGAGAGCTGCGAAGCGGTATTTGTCTGCCGTATTTCCAGCGTGTCCTTTACCACCAGCGGGTTAGCAGGATCCGTTACGCCTATGCCCACGCGGCCGTCGGCGGCAATGCGCATCCTTTCCTGGTTATTGGTGATAAAAGGCAGCGCGAAATTATTCACCGGGCCGAGCGTGCTGGTAGCGGCAATCGTATTCCCATTCAGCTGCCAGCCGGTTGAAGATACAGGGGTGGAAGCGTCCGTCATCTGCCGCCAGGCGCCTCCTTTACGCACGAGGATGCTGCTGGTTGGCGTGAAGTAAATGATGGTACCGTCTGGCGCTGCGGCGAGTGTAGCCACGGCAGTGTCTGGCACACGGGGCAGCAAAAGGCCCTGCCTGCTGCTTTCAAGTTCCAGTATAGACGATTTGCTGATGCTGGCGGGATTGGCGCCCAGCTTGAGCTGCGCCCGGAGCAGGGCGGGTTGCCAGCACACAAACAGCAGCAATACGATCCGGCCGGGAGGACGTATGTTCATGGATATTCGTTTGGTGAGGCGTTATTTTTTGATCACATACCAGTTGGTGCCGTCCGTTTGAAGCGTAACAAACGTCCAGTCGTTGTAGATGATGTAATTCGCCCCGCCATCTATCGTGCCGCCCGTGGGCGTAATGGTAACGGCATTGTCGATGCCGCCGGTCCCCACTTTTTTGATGGTGTAGATCCTCCCGCTGATATTGGTCACCGGCGGCAGGGTAATGGTGAAAGCACCGCCGGTAGCGTCTGCCAGGATGGTATTGTCGGTTTCGGTAGCGGAGTAGTCAGCGCTTTTTTTGGTGATGTTGGCAGACATGGAGCCGTTGAGCTGGAAGGTGGAATTGGCCGCCGTGCCCTGCGCAAGGCCAACGCTCAGCGTGTCCCTGAAATTCTTGGCCCCGCCGAAGGTTTGCGTGGAAACGGACACGCCGCCGGGGTTGGTGGCATCCGCGGCATGCAGCCTGATGGAGTCGCCGTTGATGCTGAGACCGGTGGCGGAAGTTGTATTGGAAAAAGCCGTTGCCAGTATCTGCGACCGTGCGGAGGAATCAAAACGAAGCCAGTCCGCATACGACAGGAAACCCCGGGAAACCGACCCGCTGCCGTCCTGCGTGGGAACATTGAAGGTATGCACGCCTGCGGCGGAATTAATGGCAAGGTCGGTCGTAACGGCACTGTCTATACGGAAAGTCTGCACCGAATCGCGCTGCCCGTTGAGCGAAACGATGGCATTGCTGAATGCCGCTTCAGACATGGTTCTTTGCATGAGCATGCCGCTGGCCTGGTCTATCACCATCACCTGCACCTGGTTGGTGCCTGCGGGAATGACGTTGGTGCCAACGGTGATGTTGCCGCCGCCGGTGAGCCGCAGGCGCTCTGCGTTGTTGGTCCTGAAGATCACCGGCTGATGGGTGGTGCTTCCCAGGAAATTGACGGCGGAATCGAGACCGGCATTGCCAAGGATATTCCAGTTGGCGGCATTGGCCACACTGTCTGCAGACATCCGTTGCCATAAGCTGTTCTTCCGGATAAATAAACTGGCCGAATCCGGCACATAAATGATCATCCCGTCCGGGGCTGTGCTCAGCGGGGCAAGGGCCAGGTTGCCGCCGGGTATCCTGGGCAGTAAAAGGCCCTGGCGGGTACTTTCCAGTTCAAGGATGGAAGATCTGTTGATCTGGCTGGGATTGGAGCCGACCTTCAATTGTGCGGACACGATGGAGCTCAGCAAAAGCAATCCCGCCGCCAGAATGAAATGTTTCATGCAGGTAGTTTTAGGTGGATAAAAAAGCTTGCTGAGACGGTTCTGGAATGCTAGGATCGGTTACTGATTCGGTATCGGGTATTGTTTTGGTTTTTGGAATATTGTTTGCCTACGGCTAACGGTAGTAAAGATATCCCTTTCAGCATTCCGGCGGCTAATACGAGCGTGTTATTTTTTGATCTTAATAATACCTGTGAATTTGAGCGGGTGCGGATTTCGTTTCTAATACTGCCACCCCGCGCCGCATACACATTTATTGCACCATATTCCGCAATTTCTTTTTGTTGAGGATGGCCAGTTGTTTGCCGGATGCGGCCACCAGCCCGTCTGCCGCCCATTCGTTGATTGTTTTAAAAAGGGTTTCATAAGTGGTGCCCGCGAAAGACGCCACATCCTGCCGGCTGAGATGGCCGCTGATATATCCTTCTTCATCTTTTCCAAAGATCTCTTCCAGCTTCAGCAGGCTTTTGGCAATGCGGCTTTTTACATTCATATGCACCATGTCGCGCATGGACTGTTCCGCCTGCTGCAGTTCATCCGCATACAGCAATATCATGCTGTAGGCCAGCTCATGATTTACCAGCATGGTGCTCCGGAAGAATTCGGGGGTGATAAAACACGCTTCCACCGTTTCTACGGCAGTGGCCGAAACAGGGTACACCTCATCGGATGCCAGGCCGCGATGCCCCAGCATATTGCCTTCGCCGGCAAATTTGATGATCAGGTCTTTCCCTTCCTCGCCCCATTGTTTATGCACTTTCACTTTCCCGCTGTGAAGGAAATAAAAACCTTCCACCGGGTCGCCCTCGCGGAAAATGACCGCGCCTTTCTTAAAGCTCACCAGCTGCGCATTGACGTCGATGGCGGCCTTCCATTCAGGCAGGCAATGCTGGTGGAGGAAGCAGTGCGGATGATGATTCATGGGCGCTAAATTAGGGCAAATAATTCATTGCTATTGCAATATTATTTTAGATGTTTTAAATAAATATCATTGTAAAATATTGCCAAGACAATATATTTGCAGGAAATATCAGATTTAAGATGAGCAAAATACCGGTTGCGCCTTCGCTGGACGACCTGTTGAATGAAGGGCAACAACCCGGGCAGGAGCGGCCCGTTTCCCGCAGGGTACTTTTTTTAAGCATACAGGCTGTGCTGAACGCCGTGATCATCGGTTTCATTGCAAAGCTGCTGGTAGCGCTGATCAGCCTGATCACCAACCTGGCCTTTTACGGCGAATTCTCTTTTCATGAAACCAGTCCCGCCCATAACGCGCTGGGCATCTGGGTGCTGGCCATACCCGTCATTGGCGGGCTGATCGTAGGCCTGATGGCCAGGCTCGGCTCCCCGGCCATCCGCGGGCATGGCATACCCGAAGCCATGGAGCAGGTGCTTACGAACGAAAGCCGCATCAAACCCATCATCACCCTGCTGAAACCATTGTCCGCAGCCATTTCCATTGGCACCGGCGGCCCGTTCGGGGCGGAAGGCCCCATCATTTCCACCGGCGGTGCATTCGGTTCCTTTGCCGGGCAGATCATGCGCATTTCGCCAAATGAACGGAAAGTGATGCTGACGGCGGGCGCAACGGCAGGTATGTCTGCCATTTTCGGAACGCCCGTGGCAGCCGTGCTGCTGGCGATAGAATTATTGTTATTTGAGTTTTCTCCCCGTTCCATTATACCCGTGGCACTAGCCTGCGCTACCGGCGCGGCCATGCACCTGCTGTTGTTCGGCACGGCGCCTGTATTTGCCATGCCGGGTATACTGGCCCCCACTTACGGTGCGCTCATCTGGTACACAGCCATGGGCGCGGTGATTGGCGTGGCTTCCGCGCTGATCTCCAAAAGCATTTACCTGATCGAAGACCTCTTCGAGCGCCTGCCCGTTCACTGGATGTGGTGGCCCGCCATCGGCGCGGTGGCCATCGGCGTTACCGGTTATTTTGCGCCGTATACGCTGGGCGTCGGGTATAACAATATCACGGAGCTGCTTACGGGTTCCGCTTCGCTGCAATTGGTACTGGGACTGTGTTTCCTTAAATTTATCTCATGGTCCGTATCCCTCGGCAGCGGCACTTCCGGCGGTACGCTGGCGCCCTTGCTTACGATCGGCGGCGCGGCAGGATTGGGTTTAGGCATGCTGGTGATGCATTTCTTCCCGCAAAGCGGCATTAACCTGCCTACCTGCGCATTGATCGGCATGGCGGCGATGTTTGCCGGCGCGGCCAGGGCATTGCTTACTGCTATTGTGTTTGCGCTGGAAACCACCATGCAGGCGCATGGGCTGCTGCCCTTGCTGGGCGCCTGCACGGCGTCTTACTTCGTGTCATTCTTTATGATGAAAGGCTCTATTATGACGGAGAAGATCCGCCGCCGCGGCATCAGCACGCCGCAAGCCTACGAACCGGATATCCTGCAGCACCTGCGTGTGGCGGATGGCATGGCCTTCAACTTCATCACCGCGTTGCCTGAAGAAAACATTGTGCAGGTAAAAGCGCGCCTCCGCGCGGAAGGCAACCCGCAGCTGCCGCTGGTGGTAGAAGACGGCGACCGCCGTTTTGCCGGCATCATTGGCCTGCAACAGGTATACCAGGCGCAGGATAAGGATAATATTGCTTCGCTGGTGCTGCCCGCCAAAACATGGATATACCCTGAAAGCAGCCTGGACACTGCTATCCAGCTTATGGACCGCTACGGGCTGGAATACTTGCCGGTAGTGCGGAAAGACGATAAATCGAAAATAGTGGGCATACTGACGGCCTCACAGGTATTTACCGCATACCGCAAACGCCGCAATGCCGGTGAACAATACCAACAGGCCATTTCTGTAAAAAGACGGCGGAACAAACTGATCGTCAGCAGCAGGAAGTGGCTGGGGAAAGAAAGATAAAGAATGGTTCAGGTGGTTGAAAGGAAGGCAGCCCGTTGGCCTCCGGAGTTCATAGCGCCGGCAGGTTGACCGGGCTGCAAATTTTTTACCGGCCCGCAATATGAATTTTATGCAACATGCTGGAATAATCCGGATATCCGCTTTATATTAGTATGTTAAAATTAATTTATATGAACGGGGTCATCCGGAAATTCGTTGAATACATTTATAATAACTACGTTGGGAATTTTTTGGGATTCGTGATCGGGATGGCGTCCACGCGCCTGGTGTCTCACTTCTTCACCACCCGCAGCATCCGTAATTTATGGGGCCTTACCGCCCGCAAAACGGTGGTGGACAAACATACTTACACCACGATGGAGTGGGTGGTGTCTATCGTGATCGGGTTTATCGTATTTGAGCTCGTTTCCAAATGGCTGAAGAGAAAACTGAACGATATATTGCCGAAATACAAAGCGACGAGATGGCTGGTAAGAGACGAACAGCATAACCGGCAACCGAAGCCGGAAGCCAGTAAAGCCGTTGTGGAAACAGCTTCGGGAGCGTGAATTTCGTCATTGCGAGAAGCAGCAGCGCTAAAGCGGGAGGGGCGGCGAAGCAATCTCCTGCGTTGAATTGATACACCCCGTATTGGGAGATTGCTTCGTCGCATAGAATTCCTTGCAACTCCTCGCAATGACGGGATTCCCATAATGACGGCCTCCGTCCATCGACATTGATTTATCCAGAAACAGCAGTAAACATACCACCCGCCTGCGCATCCCATCCGAATTATATCAAATGAACCAAAACAATTTTTTAATATTGTAAACACGCACCGTCTCCTTAAAGCGTTTTATCAACCACATGATGGATCATGCATACAGCCAACTATCAGACGCGGAGCTGGCCGGCTTGCTGAAGGCTGGCGACCAGCTTGCTTTTGCACAGGTCTATGAACGATACTGGCGCATCATTTACGGGCACGTCTATAAAATGCTGCTGGACGAGGAAGAAGCAAAGGATGTGATCCAGGAAGTTTTCAGTGAAATATGGATCAAACGCGAACAGCAGTATTCCAATCTCGCCGGTTACCTGTATGTATCCGCCAGGCATAAGGTTATCAATCTCATCCGCAAAAACAAGTTCCACAGCGCTTACCTCGACGCGCTGGGCAGCTTTGCCAGCGAATGCAGCACCGCCACTATCGAGCGGCTGAACGAAAAAGACCTGGCAGCGGCCATTGAACGGGAGATCCAGGCATTGCCGCCAAGGATGAAGGAGATATTCGAACTGAGCCGGAAGGAAAACCTCAGCTACAAAGAAATTGCCGGCCGCCTGGGCATATCCGATAAAACAGTAAAAAAACAAATGCATAAATCACTGCAACAGTTCAGGCTCAACCTGAAAGACTCGGGGGCAGTGGCCATTGTTTTGCTCGTTTGCATGCGGTGAAAAATTTTTTCTCCCGGGATACTCCCTCCTTCATTTCCGATTGTCTTATTATTAAAGCAGCCCTCCGGGCATAATATCAATACCGTGAACCGACAACAGGCAGAAGAACTTTTGACGAGATACATCCAGGGCACCGCCAGCGATGCAGAGCGGGCTTTGGTGGACCGGTGGTATGAATCAGAGGCTGCCCAAAAGAAACTGGACGACGGCCGGTTCTTCGAGCATCTTAACGCGGAGCTTTGGGCGGGCACGCTGCAGAAAGCGGGTCTTCCGCAACCGGTACGGAGGAAAATATTTCCCATTTACCGTGTGGCAGCCGCGGCTGCAGTGCTGTTGCTGCTTTCAGCCGGCGCGATGTTCTATTTAAATAACAAAAAAGCCGCTCCCGCTCCGGTAGAAACTGCGAGTGCACAACCGCAGATCGTGCCGGGCAGCAACAAGGCCATTCTCACGCTGGGCAATGGCGACCAGATATCGCTGACAGATGCGGCGGATGGAGAGCTGGCCAGGCAGGGAGATATCCGCATCTCCAAAACGAAAGATGGTCAATTGTTGTACGAGCCTGAGAACGGCGATGCCGGCGGAACGGCGAAACGCAACACCATCAGCACGCCACGCGGCGGACAGTACCGCATAGACCTGCCCGATGGCACGCGCGTGTGGCTCAATGCCGCTTCATCCCTCGTGTTTCCCGCATCTTTCGCCGGGTTGCAGGAGCGCAGCGTGGAGCTGACCGGTGAGGCTTATTTTGAAGTGGCCAAAGACGCGGCGAAACCTTTCAAAGTGATTAGCAATGCGCAAACCGTAGAAGTATTGGGCACGCATTTTAATGTCAATGCCTACAACGACGAACCGGATATCAAAACCACGCTGCTGGAAGGCGCGGTGCGGGTGAACGGCAGCATGCTCAGGCCCGGCCAGCAGTCTGTGCTGCTCAACGGCAGGCTCAGCATCAGGAACGCCGAAACCGAAATGGAAACCGCGTGGAAGAACGGGGAATTCATCTTCAACGGGCAGGACTTTAAGACCGTTATGCGCACCATTTCCCGCTGGTACGATGTGGATGTGGTATATGAATATGATCCGAAGCCGTTCCGCATTGGCGGCGAAGTATCCAGGAGCAGGAGCATTGCCGAAGTGTTAAAAATGCTGGAAGTAACAGGAGGCGTGAAGTTTAAGCTGGAAGGAAGGAAGATCAAAGTAATCAGGTAAGCCAGGATATAACCAGGTGCGCCCCGGAAGGCAGTAAATTAATAGGCCGGGGCATTTATCAACTAAAATAACGCAATTGAATGTTCAAAAAGATTACCGGAAAAGGTAAGCGGCTCCGCCATGCCTTGAAGTTTCCGCTGTTTATGAAATTTGCACTGGGACTGCTGGTTTCAGTCGCCCTGCAGGCCGCTACCGGTCCGGGTTACGCGCAAAATATCACCATCAGCGAAAAGAATGCGCCGCTGGAAAAAATACTGAAACTCATCCGCACGCAAAGCGGTTACGATTTTATGTATGATAAGGATCTTATCAGCAAAGCCGGCAAAGTTGACCTGCAGGTAAAGAACGTAACCGTGCAGCAGGCGATGCAGCAATGCCTCGCCGGGCTGCCGCTCAGCTTTTATATAGACGACCGGATGATCATCATCCGGAAAAAAGAAGCGCCGGAGCAGCAGCGGGCAGACAGTACCATTACCGGCACCGTGGTGGATGAAAAGACCGGCGAAAAAGTGATCGGCGCTTCCGTGACGGTAAAAGGTTCCGGCGCCCGCGCCGTAACAGATGCGAACGGCAACTTCCGTATTGCCGCTACCAAAGGCGCGGTAATAGTAGTGAGCTATATCGGGTATGAAAAAAAAGAAGCAGCGGTGAACGGGCCGGAGATCGTAGTGCGGATTTCCTCCACTACGGAATCCATGCGGGAAGTGGTAGTAACCGGCTACGGTGAAGTGCGCCGCCGCGACCTCACCGGTTCTATTTCATCCGTAAAGATGGCTGAATTCCACAAAGCGCCCGTGCGCACCTTCGAAGAAGCGCTTGCAGGCCGCGTGGCGGGCGTACAGGTGAGCTCGGTAGACGGGCAGCCGGGCGCGGACATGAAAGTGGTGATCAGGGGGAACAATTCCGTTACGCAGGACAATTCCCCGCTGTACGTGGTAGACGGCTTCCCGATGGAAAACCCGGACAACAACGCGATCAACCCCGCGGAAATTGTAAGCATAGAAGTGCTGAAAGACGCTTCTGCCACGGCCATTTACGGCGCCAGGGGCGCCAATGGCGTGGTGATGATCACCACCCGGAAAGGCCGCGAAGGCCCGCCCGTGATCACGTACAACGGCTATTACGGCATCCAGCAGAACATCCGCAGGATGGAACTGATGGACCCTTATGAATTCGTAAAATACCAGGTGGAGCGCGACAGCGCGCAAGCCAACCCCGTTTATCTCGCCAACGGCAAAAGCATTGAAGACTACCGCAATATACCCGGCCTCGATCTCCAGGATGAGATATTTAAAGTACGGCCCATGCAGAACCATTTTATTTCCATCAGTGGCGGCACCAAAACAACAAAATATTCCATCTCCGGTTCTTACCTGAACCAGGACGGCGTGATCATCAATACCGGCTACGACCGTTTCCAGGGCCGCATGAACATAGAGTCTGCCATCAACAGCAACTTCAAAGTAGGCGTAAATGCGAACCTCAGCCACATGGACAAATTCGGCACCGTGCCTTCCGCAGGCCGGGGAACGGTGGCCTCCACCAACCTGATGTACAGCGTATGGGGCTACAGGCCTGTAACAGGCGGCGCTTCGCTGATAGACGAGGAAATAGACGATGTGGTAGACGGCCTGGCGGACATGCGCTTCAACCCCCTGTATTCCGTACGGAACGAGCACCGGAAAACGATCTCCGACATCACGATGGTGAACGCCTATGCCGAATACATGTTCGGCAAATATGTAACGCTGCGCGTTACCGGCGGCATGACGAAGGAAAAGATCAAAACGGAAGCGTTCAATAACAGCAAGACCGCGCAGGGCAGTCCGCTCACACAGTCCGGTAAGAACTACGGCGTGAGCGGCTCGGTGAATTTCGTGGAAAGAAGCAGTTACCTGAACGAGAATACCCTCACTTTCAACAAGGAGTTGAACCGTTTCCACCGGCTCAATGCAGTGGCGGGTTTTACGGTGCAGACCAATAAAAGCTCGCTGGGCGGGTATGCAGCCAACATGGTGCCCAATGAAGCGCTGGGCATAGCAGGCCTGCGCGAAGGCACGCCTGTAACGGTGAACTCCGGCGCTTCTTCCTCCGCGCTGGCTTCCTTTCTCGGCAGGGTCAATTATACTTTCCGCGATAAGTATTTATTGACGGCCTCTTTCCGTGCAGACGGCTCTTCCCGCTTCTCCGACGGCAACAAATGGAGCTTTTTTCCCTCCGGTTCCGTAGCCTGGAGGATCAATGAAGAACCGTTCATGAAGCCGCTGGAATTTATTTCCAATGCCAAGCTGAGAGTGAGTTACGGCGCAACGGGCAACAACCGCGTGTCCGACTTCGCGTATCTCTCTGCTGTCACGCTTCCCGCAGCCACTGCATACAGCTTCAACAACCAGCCGGTGAAAGCCGCCATCCTTTCGGAGCTGGGCACCAAAAGCCTGAAATGGGAAAGCACGCGCCAGACCAATATCGGTCTCGACCTTGGCTTCTTCAACCAACGCCTCACACTGGAAGTGGACGCTTACAAAAAAGTCACCTCAGACCTTTTGCTCGATGCAAAAGTGCCTACGTCCATCGGTTTTACCAATGCGTTCAAGAACATCGGCGAAGTGCAGAACTCCGGCGTGGAACTTACGCTGAACGGGGATATCCTGGATAAGACGGCATTCAAATGGAATGCGGGTTTCAATATTTCATTCAACAGGAACAAAGTATTGCAGCTGGCGGAAGGGCAGCAGGAGCTGCTGTCTATCCTTCTCTGGAACCTCGATTTCAGCAAAGTGCCGCTGTACATCGCTGAAGTGGGCGCGCCGATCGCACAATACTACGGCTACATTTGGGAAGGCAATTACCAGTACAGCGATTTTAATGAAACGAGCCCCGGTGTATACATGCTGAAAGACGGCGTGGCAACTTATCATACCAACCGTGCCACCACACAGCCGGGTTTCATCAAATACAAAGACCTTAATGGAGATGGCAAGGTGAATACGGATGACCGCACCGTGATCGGCGATCCCAATCCTGATTACACCGGCGGTTTCACCAATAACTTTTCCTGGAAGGGATTTGACCTGAATATATTTTTCCAGTTCGCCGTAGGCCAGGAGATCTTCAACGCCAACCGCATCATTTTTGAAGGCGGCGGCAGGATGCACCAGAACATGTTTGCCACCTACAAAGACCGCTGGACGCCGGAGAACCAGAACAATACCTATTTCCGCACCAACGGCCAGGGCCCGGCTGATTTCGGGTATTCCAGCCGCGTAGTGGAAGACGGTTCGTACCTCCGCCTGAAAACGATGTCGCTTGGTTACAACTTCCCGGTAAACATCATCAGAAGGGCGAAACTCAGCAGCCTGCGCCTGTATGTTTCCGCGCAAAACCTGCTCACCTGGACGCGTTACAAAGGTTTCGATCCCGAAGTGTCTGCCTTCGACTCCGCGCTCACACCCGGTTTCGACTACTCTGTATATCCACGTGCCAGAACCATCACCTTTGGCCTTAACATGACATTATAAAAGAAGGAACATGAAAAAGACAATCGTCCTGTTCACTACGATCACACTGCTGGCCGGTACTTCCTGTAAAAAGTTCCTCGCCACCAAACCGCAGGATTTTTCTTCACCTGAACAATACTACAGCACCGAGCAGGAGCTGAACGAAGCCCTGGCAGGCGTATACAACGCCCTGGCGCTCGATGCTACTTACGGTCTGTATCTTTCCCTTTTCCTGGCGCACGGCAGCGATGAAGCGTTTTACAAAAGCACTACCACCGCGGCCAATGCCATGGCTTATGATCATAATACTGCGGACACCTACGTGGACGCTGTGTGGCGGGATCTTTACAAAGGCATCAACCGCGCCAATTACCTGCTGGCCAATATCAATAAACCCGTGATGAGCGAAGCTGCGCGTAACGTGATCAAAGGCGAAGCGCTTTTCCTGCGGGCGTTTATGTATTTTCAGCTGGTGAGCCTCTGGGGTGATGTACCGCTGCTGCTGGACCCTACGGAAGACAGCCGGAATACCGACAATCCCAGGACGCCCTCTGTTGAAGTGTTCCGCCAGATATTAAATGATATGCAAACCGCGAAGGACCTGGTGAATAGTTATACCGTAACCGGCAGGCCCGTGCATATTTCCAAAACCGCCATCATGGGCGTAATGGCGCGCGTATGCCTGAAAATGGCCGGTGAGCCGCTGAAAGACGTCAGTAAATACGAAGAAGCGCGTGCCTGGGCGGACAGCGTGATGCAATCCGGCATCCATCGCCTGAACCCGGATTACAAACAGGTGTTCATCAACGAAACAGCGGACCTGTATGATGTGCAGAACAATGAAGTGATGTGGGAAATAGAATTTTACGGCAACAGCAGCAGTACGCTCAAAATGGGCAGCCGCTTCGTAAACTATGCCTCCACGCTCAACCGCGACAACGTGGCGGGTTACGCCTATGAAAGGATTGGCGCCACCGGCACCCTCTACAGGATGTTCGCTCCCGGTGACCTGCGCCGCGACTGGAACATAGCGCCTTACAGCTTCCGCAGCAACAACGGCACGGAAGAAGTGCCCAAAGCCGCTACTGATATATATTCCAGGAGCTGCGGGAAATGGCGGAGGAAATACGAGACCGTGCTTCCGAGAAGCACCGACTACGGCCCGACCAACTTTCCCATCATCCGCTATTCCGATGTGCTGCTGATGTTTGCCGAAGCGGATAATGAAGTGAACGGAGGCCCGTCTGCCGCTGCATACAACGCCATCAACCAGGTGCGCAGGCGCGGTTACGGCAAGCTGCTGCCTGATGCCACGAATATCACCGAAGCGGACCTGGCGGGTTTGAACCAGGAAGAATTCAAAAAAGTATTGCAGCAGGAGAGGGCCAGGGAGCTGGCTTTTGAGTCACTCAGGAAACACGATCTTATCCGCTGGGGCATTTTTGTACCTGTGATGAAAGCCGTGGGCGCGGATCACGGGCAGAATGCACCTGCCAACCTGAGGTACGCCACACGCGGATACAACAACGTTTCAGAGAAACATAACCTGTTGCCGATACCCAGCCTGGAAATGTCGCTGAACAAAGCGATGGAACAGAACCCGCTGTGGAAATAGATTTAACTCCGGGAGGTCGTCGTTTCGAAAATACACGTCATTGCGAGGAGCAGCGGGGCATTGTGTGCGGGGCGCGACGAAGCAATCTCCCATCATTAGAATGTACTAATCCAATGGAAGAGATTGCTTCGTCGCCCTTCCCGCATTGGCCCCGCTGCTCCTCGCAATGACGGGCTTCTTAGCGATACTTATCTAAAAATCATTTTATCTTCATCACTTCTTTTTCCCAACCTAGAGGCGTTTCTATTTTTGCCAGGCGTACATTTTTCCCTTTGAAGAAAACGTCTGCCGTGCAGTTGGTCAGTTTGGCCACCTGCGCTACCTGCAAGCCTTCCACATCTTCCGCTACCAGCGGCGTGCGCGGGTCTGCTGCGGAAGAGCCGAGCATGAGGCCGTTTACCTGCACATTCTTTGCATGCCTGATGAAGAGGCCGGAGGAAGGAAGTTCTTTCCAGGCAGTGGGCTGCGGGTAACCTTTCTCGTCTTCCTTTACGGCTTCAATGTTTCGAAGATAACTGCCGGGCTGGAGGCCGCCCCTGTTGAAGAACTGGATATTGGATAGGGAAATATTTTCCACGTAATGCCCGGGGATGGCTGTAATGGAAGAGGAATAATTCCCGGTGCCGTATGCTGTCATATTGCTGATCACGATATTCTTCATTGTGCCGACGGGCGGGTTTTCTGCCGTGGCGGTATGTTTCCGGGCGCGGTTGCCCAGCCTTACGAATAACGGGCAGTCGGTGCCCTCTATCATAATGTTGCTGATGCTGACGCCTTCCATTGTTCCGCCATCCACGATCTCGAGGGAGAGGCCTGCAATGCCGCGCTGGGTGCCATAGATAGGAGGATGCGCGTTGCGGCTGGGTTTCACCACGCAGTTGGAAACGGATATATTCCTGAAACCGCCGGTAGATTCGGTGCCGGCTTTGATCGCGTTGCAGAAGCTGGAAACGATGCAGTTGGTGATCACCACGTTTTCGCAGGCTGCGGCGCCGGTGCTCTTCAGTACAATGGCGTCGTCGTCTGTGTCAAATACGGAATTGGAAAGAAGGAACCGCCGGCAGCCGTCTATATCAATGCCGTCGTTGTTGCGGTTGGCGTGATTGTATACGTTCACCCGGTCTACCACAACGTCTTCACAGTCCAGGTAATGCTGGTTCCAGATGGCGGCGTTGAGCATGGTCACCTGCTCCACTTTGATGTTGCGGCAGGAGATGAAGAGGATATTGCGCGGCCGCCCGTCCATATCGCTGCCCAGCTTGTTCTTAGGATTGCCTGGGTGTTTCGCGCCGTTCCCGTCGATGGTGCCGGGGCCGGTGATGGCGATGTTGGATGCCTCGTTGGCGTAGATCAGCGCATGCCAGCCGCCGGGATCTTTCTGGGAGCGG
The DNA here is from genome assembly GCF_039655965.1 of Chitinophaga sp. YIM B06452. Taxonomy (NCBI): domain Bacteria; kingdom Pseudomonadati; phylum Bacteroidota; class Chitinophagia; order Chitinophagales; family Chitinophagaceae; genus Chitinophaga; species Chitinophaga sp. YIM B06452. The sequence goes on from NZ_JAWLKY010000003.1 coordinate 199,340, forward strand.
TATCTGGGCTGCGGTTGCGCAGGGAAATCTTCCGGCCTGGCGCTTGCCAGCAGCACGGCGCCCATTTGCAGGTGCAGTTCCACATTGTCTTTCATAACGATCGTGCCTGAACTGAAAACGCCCGCGGGAACGATTACCCGGCCCCCGCCGCCCGCATGGCATTGCTGTACGGCTTTATTGATGGCTGTTGTATTGACCATACCGCCGGGCTTTGCGCCAAATGCGGTGATGGGATAGTCTTTCGCAATAACGTGCTGTGCTGTGAAACAAAGCCAGAGGAACCATATCTTTTTTGTCATAGTTGTTGGATTTAATTATTCTTCATCAGTCTTTCAGCCACCAGGCCAGCGCATCCTGCACATTGCCTGCAGGTGTGGTCTTCAGCTGACTGTTATTGTCCCGGTAGGCTGCTGTTACCAGCTCCTGGTCCGGCGTTTCGGCGGCCAGCGGTTGCCCGTTTCCGTCTACCGCCCCTGCTATCAATAATCTGCGCGGCGCAAGACTGGCCGCGAGATCGGGGAGGTCATACACGCCCGCGGCGCCTGCCACCGCGCCCTGCACGAAACGCGATTGGAAGATGCGGCCGGAAACGATGGAATGCCAGGAAGTGCAGGGCTGCAGCAGCGCTACGCGTGTTATGTTTTTTTCGAAAGCCGCGGCATGCAGCAATACAGGCGACATCTCATCCAGGGCAATGCCATATATTTCTTTGATGCCGGTTTTACCAAGCAAACGCGTGAGCCGCACCACATCGCCCGCGCGGATGCCGGTGATGCTCCGGGCGGTTTGGATGGAAGCGAACCAGAGATTATAGGAAATGCTGTCGATGTAGGAATCGCCGATGAATTTTCCAGGCCCGGTTTCGCCGGTGCCAACCAGGTCCGGCGCCAGCACGGTAAATCCTTCTTTCACCAGCTTTTCTATGGCCCCGCCTGCCACTGCATCTGCTGCTTTGCCGGCAGGGTTCAGCCAGAGAATGGCTTTGCTGTTGGGAACAGCGGGCTTCATCAGCAGGTAAGGGATCACGTAGTTACCTTCGCCTTCAAGAAAAAATTTCTCTATCATATAACCTTCCCGTTGCAGGCGGCCGGTGAACACCGGTGCTTTACCCGTTCCGGGATCACGGTAGCCGGAAAGTTTCTTTGCAGATTCCAGCAGGGCGGGAAGGTAGGCGGGTATTTGTTTCCGTGCGGCCAGCAGGGCCTCGTGTTTTTTTTGCGCGGTTTTAAAGTTCAGGCTGAAAATAGTTTCTCCTTTCATAGAAGTATGCACCTGGCCCGTTGGCGTTACCTGCAACTCCTGCGGGCTCAGCGGCTGCACTTCTTCGTCATGCGGCGTGCCGGGTTGATGGAGATGTTTTTGCAGGAAGGCATAAAGGGCTTCCCGGTTCTTTTTGGTGGACGCATGCGGTGCATCGTCTGTCACCATCATAAAATTCTCCTTTTCCCCGTAAGCTGCATAAAGGGCTGAAACCTCGGCAGCTGCTTCAGTGGAGCCCTGGATGGAGAACATATCTCTCGTGGTGGTGATCATCAATGCGGGCCGGGGAGCGCGCACCATCAACAGGTCGCTCATATCCAGGCCGCGGGCTATGCCGTGGAAAAAATTCTGCTCGGCGTCCTGCGGACCGATTGATTGGAAAAGGCGGGTAAAGCTGGTGATGTAATTTTCCGGGGCCACGACTTTGATCCTGTCGTCGAAAGCCGCGATGTAAGCGCTTTGCGTGCCACCGCCCGAGCGGCCCGTGATGGCGATACGCTCAGGGTCTGTTTCTTTGCGGCTCAGCAGGAAGTCTACCGCGCGGATGCCGTCCCAGATCATGTACATGGCCAGGGTGTTACCGGTCATGAATACCTGCGCGCCGGGATAGGAGTGCTCGTTCGACGGCCACTTGTGCCGCGACTTCCGGGCCGTTGTGTCATAATATTCCAGCCGCTCGCCCTGCCCCACGGGATCGAAGGCAAACACGATGAATCCTTTTTTCACCAGGTTCAGCATCACCCGCTGGTAGGCAGGCGAACGGTAGCCTGTGGCGGAGTGGCCGCTGCAATAGACCACAGCAGGGGCTTTTGCGCCTTTTTTCAACCCGCCGGGGATGAACAGGGAGCCTGTTACGTACAATCCCGGCACAGATTCATAAATAATGTTTTCCACGCGGTAGTTGTCTTTCCTGGTCACGCCGGTCACTTTCGCGTTCAAGGGCGTTCTTTCCGGGAAGGCGCCCACCGCTTCTCTCAGGATGCGCCGCAGCCACTGCTGCCTTTGCTGCCAATCATTGGGCGAATGCAGGGCAGCCACTTCTTTCGCCCGCTTGTCCAGGTAAGTGAAGGCCTCTGCTGCCAGGTGGTGGTACAGCGAATTGGGTGCATCGGTGTATTGCATCCAGTTGCCCGTTACGTTCAGGTCCTGTTGGGCATTCTGGGCTTGAGCTGCCATGGCAGGCAGCATAAACATGCATGCTGTAAGGTATCTGCGAAGGCCGGTTATTTTTTTCATATTGATCATAATAATCTTTAGACGTTGCATGCGGAGCGATGAAGCCATATCCGGCAAAGTTATCATTGCGCAAAGCCCGTCATTGCTCCAAAGTCCGTCATTGCGAGGAGCAGCGAAGGGATTTGTGCGGAGCGCGACGAAGCAATCTCCAAACACTGGGTATCTCAATTCAACGCAGGAGATTGCTTCGTCGCGCCCCCGCTCTGGCGCTGCTCCTCGCAATGACGGATTTTTCAAGCGATGACGAACGCTCCCACAACGAAGGGCTTTTTCCTGCAACGGCTTAAACAAAAGATAACCAGTTTATCCTATTATGAGACAATCGAAAACGCCAATGGTAGTAGTAGTAAGGAATTTTTTTTCCCGGGAAGGCATAAAAAAAGTCCCGGTTGAGCCGGGACCCTTTTCTTCAATGTATGGCAGCGTATCTATTTTTTTCCGCCATAGCCGCGGTTGTCGTCATCATCATCGTGCCCGTGGCCTTTTTCCTTCACGAGTTTAAATACTTTCCCGGTATTGCCGGAAGGCCCGGCCATGCTGGAAACGGTGAGATATACCTCTCCTTCCATATCCTGCCCGAAACCTTTGAGATAATACCCAAGGTCTGAAGGCCGGTCTTTCAGCGTTACTTCGGAGTAAGACCATAAACCGCCGCCGCTGCGCGGGCTGGAAATGAACAGTTCAGCGTTCGGTACATTGCCCGGTTGGGAAAAACTGCCGAACAGGTATTTGCCCCTGAATTCAGGGATCTTATTCCCGCGGTACACATTCCCGCCAATAACGGTGGTCATCCTGCCGCCGGCGGGATTATTACTGTTATTGACCTCTATCACCGGGTCGATGAGGTTCATGCCGAACACGTCTGTATTGGGGCATCCGGGCAGCTCTACGCTGTTGTTGGCCGCATTGAAGCAATGGGTACCTTCTTTCACGTTCCAGCCGTAGTTTCCGCCTTTTGTTACCACATCGACTTCTTCATACAGTACCTGGCCCGCATCCCCGGCATAAAGCCAATGGTTGCCGCCCATGTCGAAAGAAAAACGATAGGGGTTGCGGAAGCCATAGGCCCATATCTCATCTTTCCCGGGCTTGTCCACGAAGGGATTGCTGGAAGGAATGCTGTAAGGGCTGCCGCTGTTCACGTCTATCCGCAGAATGTTGCCGAACAGGTTGGAGTCGATGTCCTGCCCGTTGCCGCCTGCGTTCGGCAGGTACCAGTCCATTACGTGGCCCGGCCCTACGTCGTTTGCGCCGCCGCCGTCGCCAATGGCGATGTAAAGGTAACCGTCGGGCCCGAATGCCAGCGTGCCGCCGTTGTGATTGCCCTGCGGATCATCGAGGTCCAGCAATACACGTTCAGACGCCATGTCTGCCATGTTGGGGTTTGCGGACACTTTGAATTCCGCGATGCGGCTGAGGTTGTTGAAACTGGTGCCTTCGCGCCGCGGGCGGTTGTAGTAGATGTAGAATTTCCCGTTCTGTTTGTAATCCGGGTGAAAAGCGAAGCCCAGCAGCCCGCGTTCGTCGTAGCCGGCATTCAGCGGTACCATCATGCCGGTAACGTCAATAAAAGGAGTGCCCAGCCTGGTGCCGTTCTTATCCACGATCCAGACCTTGCCGGCCTGGTCGAGGATGAACAGCCGTTTGCTGCCATCCGGCGATTCGGTGGCGCCAAGGGGAGAAACAAGATTGTCTGCAACAAGCTCTAACGTTACTGCCCTGTTGGGCCTGTCGTCAAATTTTTTACAGCCATACAACAACAGCGCGCCGAACAGCGCCGCTACAAATGCGCCGGGGATGTGGAGCGTAAGGCCGGCAGCCTGTGTGGAATTGATTTTCATAGTAATCACAATTTTAGATTGTTAATAATCATAAATGGATTAAAAAAATCATAATAGGCAGCGGGAGAAATGCTGTGAAAAACAGCAGTAGCAATGGTTTGGGGATAATAAATATTACGGCAACGTATTCAAAAAGGTTGCGTGAAGAAAGAAAAATTTTATAATGGTAATGTTGAATAAATTTCACCGTTATGAACAACTTTAGAAAATGTAACTTCGTTGCAAAAAATATAAAAGGAGATCATGGAAGACAGGAACGACAAACCGGAATTCTGGGAATCAGCTTTTTCCGAAAAGCAGGAGATGTGGGGCTTTGAGCCGGCAAAGTCTGCAGTAGTGACGAAGGATCTTTTTGTCCGGGAATCCGTGAAGAATGTCCTGATCCCCGGCATTGGCTATGGCCGGAATGCGCAGGTCTTCCGGGACAATAGCATGGCCGTAACCGGGATCGAGATATCCAAAACAGCGATTGAAATGGCAAGGAAACATTATGGCACAGGGATGGTCATACATCACGGTTCCGTCACTGATATGCCTTTTGACAACAACAAATACAACGGCATATTTTGTTACGCCCTGATCCATTTGCTGGACAGCGGCGAAAGGGCAAAACTGATCCGTGATTGTTATGATCAGCTTGCAGAAAACGGCTGCATGGTTTTTACTGTCATCTCTAAAGATGCGCCAACTTACGGGCAGGGGAAGCAGATCGGCCCGGACCGTTATGAAATGTTCGGCGGCGTTAGAATGTTTTTTTATGACAGGGCATCCATTCATGCAGAGTTTGATAAGGCCGGGTTGTTTGAGATCACGGAGATCGAGGAGAATTACCCGTTCTTTTTAATTAAGTGCAGGAAAGGCGGCAGCGGCACAATTATTTGATTTTTCAAAACTGTTGAATATATTTACATTGTAGAATAGAATAGTACAGGCTTAAACGACTGTCCATCAATTATTTGCAATGCAGGATATATACGAACAGATCAGGGAGCTGGAAAACATCCAGGGATTGTCCAAACACGAGCAGCTGGTACAGGGTATCATCAACGCTATCAACGATAAGCTGATCCAGCGCGGGGACATGCTTCCTTCGGTGAACAACCTGATCAAAGAGCTGGGCTTTGCGCGGGAAACCATTGCAAAGGGATACAAAGAACTTGTCAGCCGCGGGATCGTGGAGTCGAAGAACCGGATTGGTTTTTATGTATCGACTGAAAACACGGAGAACAACCTGCGCATCGCGCTGGTCATTTTTGCATTCGACAGCTTCCAGGAGGTATTCTTCAAAACCTTCCGCGACAGCCTGGGCACGCCTGCCACCATTGATATTTATTTCCATCACAACAATATCGACGTACTGGAAAGCATCATTGCCAACGTCAAAGGCCGCTACGGCATGTACGTGGTGGCGCCCATTCCGCATAAGCGCACGGCCGGCATACTGGCTACGCTGCCATTGAACAAATTCCTGATGATCGACCGCTACCAGCCGCTGGACGGCGATTTTTCCTATATCGTGCAGGAATTCGGCAAATCGTCGTACGCCGCTTTTTCGAAGCTGGCGCCCGCGATCCGGAAGTTCAAAGGAATGATCCATTACCACCGGCCCGCGTCAGACACGCCGATCGAGATCATTGAGGCGTATAAAAAGTTCGTGAAGGACTTTAATATCAAAAGCCTGATCCGCACCGAATACATTCCCGGTTCCATCGAAAAAGGATACGTTTATTTCACCATCAACAACGCGGAGCTTTGGGAGATGCTGAAAGACGCAAAGGCAAAGGGTTTCAGGCTGGGTAAAGATGTAGGCATCCTTTCGCATAACGACGAAGTGGTGAAGGAAATTATTTTTGACGGCATCACCACCTATTCCACGGATTTTTCAAAAATGGCCGAGAAGGCCGCTGAATTTGTACTGACGCGTGAAAAGATACAGGAGATAATACCGACCGTTCTCCTGCGCAGGGGATCATTATGATTGCTTTTTTATGAGTCCTACTATACTTCTGAGCTTCCTTTTTGTAACGGTGGCGGCTGCCGGCGTATCGTTCTACGCTACGCGCAAAAGAACGCAGCAAACCCCGGTCAGCTTTTACCTGGGCAACCGCAGCCTGGGTTTCTGGATGATCGGCAGTTCCATGTTCCTGACGAACATGAGCGCCAACCAATTTATCGGGGAGAATGAATTCGTATACACCACCAATATGTCTGTAATGGCATGGGGCATGAGCTCTGTGCTGGCCATGCTGGTAGTGGCGGAGTTCCTGATGCCGATGTACCTGCGGATCGGCGCGGTGACCACGCCAGACTTCCTGGCCAAACGTTTCGACGCGCAGACGCAGCGGATCGTCTCCGTCGTTTTTCTCCTGGGTTATTTCGTCAACCTTATCCCGACTGTTTTATATGGCTGCGCTGTAGCGGTCAACGGCATCTTCCACATCGATCAATGGCTGGGCATCAGTTATTTTTCCGCCATCCGGCTGATCGTGCTCGTTGTAGGCGTCATAGGCCTGCTATACAACGTGCTCGGCGGCCTGCGGGCCATCACCATCACCGATGTGGTGCAGGGTGTAGGTATGCTGATAGGAGGGGTGATGATCGTGTATTACGGTTTCCGTTACCTGGGCGGAGGCAACATCTGGCGCGGCATTGAAACCCTTACCCTTTCACATCACGAACACCTGAACGCCATTGGCGGACCGGGTGATGTGCTGCCGTTCGGAACCATCTTCACCGGCATGCTGCTGATCAATATTTATTACTGGGGGATGGAACAATACATCGTACAGGAAGCGCTGGCTTCCAAAAACCTGAAGGAAAGCCAGAAAGGCATTGCCCTTGCCTGCGTGGGAAAATTGTTCGCGCCGCTTTTACTGAACGTACCCGGGCTGATCGCCTTACACTTATACCCCAGCCTGGAAAATACCGCCACGGTTTTTCCGCGGCTGGTGAGCGACATCCTGCCGCCGGTTTTCATCGGCCTGGTGGCGGCAGTGGTTTTCGGCGGGGCGCTCAGCACTTTCAACGCAGGGCTCAACAGCACCGGCACCTTGTTTATCATGAACCTGTACAAGCCCTGGCTGGAGCGCAACGGCGTACCGGCAAACGAGCGCCAGCTGCTGCGCAGCGGGAAGGTCCTGCAAACCGGCGTTACCATCCTTGCCATCATTTTTTCTCCCTACATCATGTATTTCGACGGTGGGTTCTATAATTACCTGCAAAAGGTGAGTAGCTTCTTCAGTGTGCCTGTTTTTACGATCATGGTAGTAGGATTGCTGACGAAAAAAGTGCCGCCATTGGCTGCCAAAATTGGCATTATATTTTTCGTGGCTGTGTATGCCGCCACACAGTTCCTGTTCGATACCGGGCTGCATTACCTGCATGTGCTGGCCATATTGTTCATCGTCGTTTCGGCCATGATGCTGCTGATCGGTAGGCTGAAGCCCATGAGCGAAGTATATGCGCTTCCCCGCCGGGCGGCCGTGAATATTGTGCCCTGGAAGAACCGTTACCTGTATTACGGACTGCTGCTGATAGTTATGGTGGGCATGTTCATTCTTTTTTCCCCGGCAGGGATCGCGGGAAAACAATAACGCTGATTAGATCATCTTCTCAATACAAAGCTATGCCTTACAGGAACCTGACCGCAATGATATTTTCCTGCTGCCTGTTGTACACCGCATCTGCCGCGGCGCAGCAGCCGAAACTGGTGATCCCGCTGGGAAATAAAAGCAGCATCGTGTATGACCTGGACAAAGGAACGTACAATGTGACCTGGAATGGTAAGGTAATGATCAAAGCGGCATATGCCGTTTACCAGGCTGAAAGGCCCGGCGACAGCCGGAAAGCAGGCAGGGGTGGCTACAAGGTGAGCGATGTGCAGACCAGGCTCGGCAAAGCGAAGCTGTATACTATTACTTTTGCGGGGGATACATCACTGCAGCAACTGTTCTATACATTCCAAAACAATAACGCTTTTATCACACAGTTGCGGTTGCGCGCAGCCGCTGCGGGTTCCATGACGCCGCTGGCTACAGACAGCCTCTTGTGGAGCAAGCCGGGCGACAACCGCGCGCTGTTTGTGCCTTTCGATAATGACATGTGGGTGAGATATAACGCCATGCCTTTGGCAGGAGCCGCTTTCAACGGAAGCGAAGTGGGCGCGGTATACAACGTGGAAGATAATTCCGGCCTGGTGATGGGCTCGCTGGAACAGGATAACTGGAAAACAGGATTTTTGCTGAAAGAGAAAGGAAGGTCCGTTGGCGTATCGCTGCTGGCTGGCTTTACAGACAGCACCGTTACACATGATGTGATACCGCATGGAAAAGTGCTGCCGGTTGACGGCTGGGTATCGTCCCCGAAAATGATGGCCGGTTTTTTTGCCGATTGGCGGGAAGGAATGGAAACCTTCGCAAAACAAAACAGCCGGCTGCATCCGCGGTCTATCGCCGATTGGAAAGGCCCCACCCCGATGGGTTGGAACAGCTGGGGCGTGCTCAGGGACAAGATCCGGTTCGACCAGGCGATGAAGGTGGTAGACTTTTTCGCAGACAGCCTCAAAAACTTCAGGATGGCGGATCACACATTGTTCATCGACCTGGATGCTTACTGGGACAATATGACCCCCGGCGGCATAGACGGCGATGTGAGCAAGCTCCGTGAATTCGTGGCCCATTGCAAACAAAAGGGATTCAAGCCGGGCATCTACTGGACGCCTTTTGCCGACTGGGGAAAATATGACCGCGCCGTAGAAGGCTCTGCCGGTTATTCTTACAAAGAAACCTGGACCTCGCAAAACGGCCGCATGCTGGACATGGCCGGCGGCAGGGCCATGGACCCCACGCATCCCGCCACGCAGCAAAGGATCGTTCATACCATCAACCGCATGAAGTCGCTGGGTTTTGAAATGATCAAAATAGATTTCCTCGGCCACGGCGCGCACGAATCAACCCGCTTTTTTGATCCAACCGTCACTACCGGCATGCAGGCATTCAACAAAGGCATGCATTTCCTGGACAGCGTGCTGGACAACAAAATGCTGGTGTACGCGGCCATTTCTCCGAATCTGGCCACTGCCCGTTACGTACATGTGCGCCGTATTGCCTGCGATGCTTTCAGCAGTCTTGACAATACCGAATATACCATGAGCAGCACCGGCTACGGCTGGTGGCAGTCGTACCTGTACGATTACGTAGACGCCGACCATATTGTATTTGCCAGCGAAAACGACGGCGTGAACAGGGCCAGGCTGGCAGCCGCCCTGGTAACAGGTTCCATCATTACCGGCGACGATTTTTCTGCTTTCGGCAAATGGACGTATACCGCTATAAAACTTTTGCAAAACCGTGATTTGCTAAAGCTGGCCGCCAAAGGAAAAAGTTTCCGCCCCCTGCTGGGCAACACGGGCAACAAAGGAGTGGAACAGCTCTACCGGCGCGATAACGGCAGGCTCTACATCGCACTGTTCAATTACGGCAGCGCTGCGCAAACCATGCAAATCCCCGCGGAATTATTGGGCGGTAAAAATACCCGCTGGAAAATAAAAGAACTTTTTTCCGGCGATACCCGTTTGGTGGACGGCCGGCAGCCGCTCTCCGTGCCGCCTGCGGATGCATGCATCTTCGAGTTCACCCGCGAAAAATAGCCGCGCATTTATTCCACGGCAACATTCACTTGAAAACTTCTTTGCGTTTAAACGCCAATTTTTTTGGAAGATCGGAATATTGTAATAACTTAGCGATATAGTATAGTATAGTACAGCACAATGCACTGCGTTCACCACGTTATACGCAGCACGTTATGTTATACACGTTATGTATCAGCCAATAGATTCAGCCATGATGCGCCAGGGCTTTAGCATCGGTGGCGCCAGTCAATTTACAATCGCCAGAATATGAACATCAGATCTTCTCGCTTCAGCAGCCGGGAGCGTTTGCGTTGCCGCATGCCGGCAGTGCTGTTCCTGCTCATTTCCCTGCTTACCTTTTCATTGAACGCTTCCGCGCAGAATGCCGGCAACATCAGCGGCCATGTGGTGGACAGTCTTACCAGGCTCCCGATAGACCGCGTGTCCGTGGTCATCAAAGGCACCCGGCAGGGAACCAGTACAGACCGGTTGGGTATATTCTCGCTGGATGTTTCCGGCAGCCAGGCCGTTCTTGAATTTTCCTGTATCGGCTACCAGTCGAAAGAGCTGGTGGTGCAGAAAGGGAAGCCGGTAACGGTGTATTTGTCCATGGCGGTGGATACCGTAGGTGCAGTAGTGGTAACCGCATTTGGCCGCCGCGAAAGGCGCGAGGCGGTAGTAGGCTCAGTTACTTCCATACAGCCGGGAGAACTGAAGATACCGGCCAGTAACCTTACCAATGCGCTGGCAGGAAGGGTTGCGGGCGTTATTTCCTTCCAGCGGGGAGGGCAGCCCGGGCTGGATAACTCCTCGTTTTTCATCCGCGGTGTAACCACGCTCGGTTACAGCAACAGTCCGCTTATTCTCGTGGATAATATCGAACTCACCGCCAGCGACCTGGCCAGGCTGCAGGTAGATGATATCGCGAGCTTTTCCATCCTGAAAGATGCAAGCGCCGCCGCGCTTTACGGCGCCAGGGGCGCCAACGGTGTGATACTCGTTACCACCAAGGAAGGCAAGGCGGGGAAGGCCAAGGTAGAACTTCGCGTTGAATCCGCGATCTCTTCCCCCACCAAAAGCATTAAGCTCGCCGATCCTATCACTTATATGCGCAAGTACAACGAAGCGCTGACCACGCGGGATCCGCTGGCCACGCCGTTCTACAGCCCGAACAAGATCATCGGCACACAGAAAACACTGAACGGCGAAGGCGGCCTTAACCGTTACATCTATCCCGCGGTGGATTGGATAGACGAGATATTTAAAGAACGTACCAGCACCTCCCGCGCGAATTTCAGCGTGAGCGGCGGCAATGACCTGGCAAAATATTATGTAGCGGGCTCTTATTCGAGGGATAATGGCATCCTGCGCGTGAACCCGGTGAACAACTTCAACTCGGGCATGCGTTTTGAAAATTACCAGTTGAGGGCCAATACCAGCATCAAAGCCACTGCCACCACGGAAGTAGGCGTTCGCCTCTGGGGTAATTTCAATGAATATACCGGCCCCATTAGCAACCAGGGTGGCGGTTTTGCTACAGACCTGTATTCGCAGGCGCTGCATTCCAATCCTGTTGCCTTCCCGGCTTTTTATGCGCCAGACAGTGCCAACCGGAACACTCAGCACATTCTTTTCGGGAATGCGATCAACCAGACAGGCAACCTCCAGTCGAACCCCTACGCATCGCTGATGTACGGGTATAAGAGTTTTTCCGAATCGCGCATGTCCGCACAGTTTGAGCTGAACCAGAACCTGAAGTTCGTTACGCCCGGCCTTACCTTCTTCGGCCTGTTCAGTACCAACCGTTATTCCTATTTCGATGTAAGCCGCAACTATCTTCCTTTTTATTACGATGTACAGAGCTATGATGAACAGAGCGGCGATTATAAGCTGCGCTGGCTCAACCCGCAGCCCGGCGCTGCCAGGGAATACCTGGGATACAACGAAGGCCCCAAATACCTGAACACTTATTTGTACATGCTCGGCAGGATCGACTACAGCCGCGCTTTCGGGCGGCATACAGTGGGCGCCTCGCTGGTAGGCACGCGCCAGCAAACGCTGAACGGCAATGCGGGCAACCTCCAGGCATCGCTGCCCAACCGCAACCTCGGTCTGTCCGGCAGGACGAGCTATTCCTTCGCCAGCAGGTATTTTGCTGAATTTAATTTTGGTTACAACGGTTCAGAGAAATTTGCGCCTGCGCACCGCTTTGGTTTCTTTCCCACGATCGGCGCGGGATGGGTGGTGTCCAGCGAAGATTTCTGGCGCGGCTGGATAAAGAACGTGATCACGCGGCTGAAGCTGCGCGGCAGCATCGGCCTGGTAGGCAACGATGCGATCGGCGACCCCAGGACGCAGCGTTTCTTCTATCTCTCCAACGTAGCGCCCAATTCCGGTGGCAGCGCAGTATTCGGTACCAACAACTCAGTGACCATGAAAGGAACGGTGATCTACGCTTATCCCAATCCTGACGTGACCTGGGAAACTTCCCGCAAAACGAACCTGGCAGCGGAGATCACGCTGTTCGACAACCTGAACCTGGTTGCGGAAGTATACCGTGAGAACAGGTACAATATCCTGATACAGCGCGGGTACATTCCCGTTACAGTCGGCATAGAAAACTCCGCCCTCGGCAACCTCCGTTCCAACCTGGGTAAAGCCCTTTCTGAAGGGATTGACCTGAGTTTCAACTACCGCAAGGACTTCAATTCCGGCCTCTGGGCTTCGGCGCTGGGCAACCTTACGCTTACCCGCAACAAGGTGATCCATCTTGAAGAGCCTGAATACCCCAATCCATGGAGCTTCCGCACCGGCAGGATGATCAACCAGCCCTTCGGGTTCATCGCGGAAAGGCTTTTCGTGGACGATAAAGAAGCGCTCAACTCGCCCCGCCAGGTATTCGGCGATTACCTGCCGATGGGCGGCGATATCAAGTACCGCGACGTGAACCAGGACGGCGTGATAGACCAGGACGACCAGGTGCCCATCGGGCTGCCGTCTACCCCGCAGATCATTTATGGTTTCGGGTTTTCCGTTGGGTATAAGGGTTTTGACCTCAGCGCCTTCTTCCAGGGTTCCGCCCGTTCTTCTTTCTTTATCAATCCCACCGCCACTACCAATTTCGACGACGGCGTATTTGGCACCGCGCCTTTCGCGAAAGACGCGCAGATACTGGAAGCCTATGCCAACGATCACTGGTCTGAAGAAAATCAAAACCTGTACGCGCTCTGGCCGCGGCTTTCCACTTACGAAATTCCGAACAACCAGCAAACCAGCACCTGGTGGCTGCGCGACGGCAGCTTCCTGCGCCTGAAGTCTGTGGAAGGCGGTTACACGCTCCCTAAAAAATGGGGCAGGCCGATACATATGAACAGCATGCGTATTTATTTCAGCGGGCTGAACCTGCTCACCTTCAGCAAATTCAAACTCTGGGATCCGGAGCTGGCCGGCAATGGCTTTGCATACCCGATACAGAAAGTATATAACCTCGGCTTAAAATTCGAATTCTAAAAAAGAGGATATGAAAATATTGATCAGAATATTGTTCCTGGCTGGTGGCGCCCTGGCGGCTTTGCCCGGGTGCAAACAATACCTCGATGTGACTCCCGATAATGTGGCCACGCTGGCCAGTTCGTTCAGCAATGCCAACGAAGCGCAGGCTTACCTCTTCGGCTGTTATTCCAACCTGCAGAGCCTGTCGGATGTAAGAAGGAATGCAGGCTTTACCGCTTCCGGCGAAATACTGTTCCCTATCAACATGCAGGACCAGACCACACTTGGCGGCCAGGGCGGCGACGGCGGCTTCAACCTTATGCGCGGGCTGCAAAACAGCCTGAACCCCCTGCATAATTACTGGGATGGATACAACATGGGTCTCAAGCTCTGGGAGTCTATCCGCATGTGTAATATCTTCCTGGATAATATCCACCTGCCGCTGGACGTGCAGCCTTACGACAGGACGCGATGGGCCGCCGAAGCGAAATTTCTGAAAGCCTATTACCACTACTGGCTGCTGCGCATGTACGGCCCGATCCCCATTGCAGATAAAGCCATTCCCATCAATGCCAGCTCCGAAGAAGTGCGGCAGAAACAGCAAACGCTGGACTCCTGTTTCAGCTACGTGGTGAAAACGCTGGATGAAGCCGCTGCAGACCTGCCGCCCGCGATCCAGAACGCTGCTGCCGAAGCAGGACGCGTTACGGCCACCATCGCACTCGCGGTGAAGGCTGAAGTACTTGCCACGCAGGCCAGTCCGCTCTTCAACGGCAATCCCGATTACGCTTCGTTCAAAGGGAAGGAGGGACAAAGTTTGTTCCCCGCCGCTGTGGACCACTCGAAATGGCAACGTGCGGCGGATGCCTGCAAAGCGGCCATCGACGCGGCGGTGGCGGCAGGCGCAAAGCCTTATGAGCTGAGGATACAGGGCAATATCGTGAGCATGTCTGATCAAACGCGGCAGCTGCTCACCTTGCAGGGCGCGTTCGTGGATGGCTGGAACCCCGAGCAGGTGTGGACGCTCAACCCGCATTACGGGTGGCAGTATATGTCCATGCCAAGAGTGACCGCCGAAGCTGCTGCGAATGTATTCGCCGTTTATTCAAATTTCTCTGTGCCTGTTTCACAATCTGAAATATTCTATAGCAAAAATGGCGTGCCGATCAACGAAGACAAGACCTGGGACTATGTGGGCCGCTACCAGCTGCAGACGGGCGATGAAGCGCACCGTTATTACATCAAGCAGGATTATACGACCGTGAAAGGCAACTTCAACCGCGAACCACGCTACTATTCCAGCGTTTCCTTCGACGGCGCCACCTGGTTCGGGTCGGGCAATACGAACGACAACAATCCCAACTTCGTGAATGCCGTGAATGGATATGCTTCCCCGCCGGACCGTACGCGGTACAACGCCACCGGCTACTGGCCCAAGAAGCTGGTGCATTACCAATCTGTGCCTGGTCAGAATACCGTATGGCAGACCTATCCCTGGACGTTCATCCGCCTGTCTGGCCTGTGGCTGCTGTATGCGGAATGTCTCAATGAAGTGAGCGGGCCCACGGCGGAAGTGTATTCCTGGATCGATAAGGTGCGGCAGCGGGCAGGGTTGCCGGGTGTGCTGGCTGCCTGGTCGCAGTACTCGCGCAATCCCGCCAAGCCTTCCACCAAAGAAGGTTTGCGGCAGATCATCCACCAGGAAAGAAGGATCGAACTGGCATTTGAAGGCCAGGCCGGCTGGGACCTCCGCCGCTGGAAAGAACTGCAGGCCGTATTGTCCTCTCCCTTCCAGGGATGGAGCGTGTTCAACAGGACGGTGGCCGGCTATTACCAGCTCAGCACCGTGTACCAACCTTCGTTCGGGTTGAAGGATTATTTATTCCCCATCCAGGAATATGACCTGATCACCAATCCTAACCTGGTTCAAACTCCTTACTGGTAAACCTTTTCGCGAATCGTTCAAAATATGATTATGACAAACCGATATAAAAAATTGTTGTGGTGCCTGCTGCCGGCAGTGATGGGGATGGCGGTGTTTTCCTGCAGCAAAGTGGCCGATTATAAAGACGTAGTGTCCGGCGACAAAACCAAGCCCGGAAGCGTTACCAATGTGCAGGTGAAGAATGAAGCGGGCTCTGCTATTATCACTTACGATCTGCCCGCGTCTGAGAACGTGCTTTACGTGCAGGCCAGCTACATGATCAACGATAACGCCAGCCGGCAGACGAAGTCTTCCTTTTATTCCGATACCATCCGTGTGGGCGGTTTTGAAAAAAGCCAGGACTATAAAGTGACGCTGCACACCGTGAGCCGCGCCAACGTTATGTCCGATCCCGTGGAAGTGACCGTACATCCCGGCATACCGGCTTACCTGGAAGCATTTCCTACTATCGGCACGAAGCCCGATTTCGGCGGCATCAACATCAATGTGCTGAACCGTTTCAGGGCCAACCTGGGTATTATCACCATCAGCCGCGACCCGCGTACCAACCAGCTGGAGATCATCAATCAGAATTATACCAACCGCGACACTATTTCGTATAGCCTGCGGGGTTATGATACTATTCCAAAAGAGTTTGGTATTTATATTACAGACCAATGGGGGAATATATCCGACACTTTTTTCACGACCGTGAAACCGATCTATGAAGTGCAGATAGATAAATCGAAATTCAACGGGTATGTATTGCCGTCTGACGTCCGTACGGGCTTTGGCTGGGAGATACAAAACCTGTGGAACGGCAATACAGGTTCGCCGGGTTATCATACCGAGCAGCCTATCCAGCCGCTGGTGTGGCCCGCCGTGATCACGTTCGACATGGGGCAGGGGGCCAAACTCAGCCGGTACACCATCTGGAACCGCGGGATAGACGGCAGCGGCAACTGGCTCTGGCAGGCCGGCGCACCGCTCACCTGGACCTTATGGGGCCGCGCATCCGATCCTGTGGATGAAACATTGCCCAGCGGCCCCGGCGCGCCCGGCGTTGGCGAAACGTCGCCCAACGGCTGGATCAACCTCGGCACTTTCCGCCTCCCGGCAAAACCCTCCGGCCTGCCCAACCCGCAGTACACGAATGCAGACCTCGATACCTGGAACGCGGGCTTCAGCTTCAACTTTTCGCTGGACCTGCCGAAGGTGCGGTACATCCGCTTCCAGTGCCTGGAAAATGCATCGCTGACCAACAACTTTTTTAACGTAGCCGAACTGACATTCTGGGGCGACCCCAGGTAATCCATAAAAGAGCCTATATGTTTATAAAAAATTCGTCCCTCCCCTGGATCACTGGCCTGGCTTGCCTGCTGGCTTCCTGCACGCAGAAGCCGGATGATTTCAAGGACTTCCTCAACGGGCAGGAACTCAAATACCCGGGCGCCATCACGCAAACCTTTACCAGGCCCGGCAACCTCCGCCTCGGCATCGGCTGGTCGCCCAGCCCCGATCCTTCCGTGACGAAGTACAGGATCTATTGGAACAATTATGCGGATTCCACGGAAGTACCCGCTTCAACGCACAGTCCCGGCGATACGGTTTTTACGATCATCAGCGGGTTGCAGGAATATACCTATTCATTTTTCGTCCATTCATTCGATAAGAACGGCAACCGTTCCATCCCGATCGAAATACAGAATGCAAGGGTGTATGGCGCCACTTACCGCAACAGCCTGATGAACCGGCCGGTGAACCTTACAGACCCCTACAAGCTGCTGAATGATAACGGCAACGAGATCACGCTGAATTTCCTGCCGCCGGATTCAACGAACACAATTACGTATATTCGTTACGTTAATACAGCTGATGAACAAAAAGAAGTGTCCCTGCCGCCTGGTGAGAATTCCATTACGCTGAACGATTACAAATACGGCACCAGGGTGGCGTACCAGTCGTACTACACGCCGAACCGCGCTGCGCTGGACACGTTTTCGGTGAGCCTTACAGACACCTTCCCGAAAATAGAGTTCGGGATCGTGAAGTGTGACAAATCCCTCTTCCGCGAAGTGAACCTGCCGTACGACGTGCAGCCGTATGAAGGGCAGACCAGCGTTTCCCGGCTGTGGGACGGTTCGGAGGGGCCACAAGGCTACCCGAATATTTTCCATTCCAATGGAGACAGCCGCCTGCCGCATCATTTCACTTTCGATATGGGCAAAGCATACGACAGCCTCCGCACCCTGGAAGTGACCGGCCGCGATTGCTGCCACAACCCGGTGGAATACGAAGTGTGGGGCATTGCCGATGTAACCAATGCCGCTACTTCCGTGCCGGGCAACGATGATGGCTGGAAAGACGATGCTATCGCCAAAGGCTGGATCCTGCTGAAAGAAGTGACGCGTTCTGATGACGGCAAGGGGCCGTACACGGTCAATTTTTCCACCGAAACGCCCCGCATCCGCTACATTAGGGTAAGGATAAAAAGAGTGGCCAGCGGGGAGAGTGCGTACAGCAACCTGAGTGAACTGACGTTGGGGTATAAGAAATAATGATACGAAGAGCCCGTTATTGAACGAAAGTCCGTCATCGCTCCTCGCAATGACGGACTTTGCTGGCAGCGAATAATCTTTAAAAATAAACAGAACTTAAACAAAGTAAGACACAAATGAAAATAACGATCGGTGTTTGTTTGCTCTTATGCTCTTTCGCGCTGCATGCACAGCAGCGGCCCCTGCAGCTTTGGTTCGACAAGCCTGCCGCGCAGTGGGAGGAAACGCTGCCGCTGGGGAACGGCCGCCTGGGCATGACGCCGGATGGCGGCATAGAGAAGGAAAAAATAGTGCTGAATGATATCACGCTTTGGTCCGGCAGCGCGCAGGACGCCAACAACTACGAGGCCTACCGACAGCTCCCGGAAATAAGAAGATTGTTGTCTGAAGGCAAGAACGACGAAGCGCAAAAGCTGATCGATAAGAACTTTGTATGCCTGGGCCCCGGTTCCGGCGGCCCGCAATGGGGATGTTTCCAGATGCTGGCGGACCTGGCGGTTACCTACCGCTACGACGGAGCCGCCGCTCTTTACGAAGGTTACCGCCGCTGGCTTTCGCTGGACAGTGCGGTGGCCGGCACAACTTTCAGCATCAATGGTGTGCAATACCTTCGCGAATACTTCACCAGCTTCGGCGATGACGTGGACGTGATACGGCTGAGCGCCGGTAAAAAAGGAAAGATCAGTTTTTCCGTTGGCGTCAGCCGCCCCGAAAAAGGAACTTCTTCTATCAGCGGAGAGGCATTGACGTTAGCCGGTCAATTGGATAATGGCACAGACGGGAAGGGCATGCAATACCTTACCCAGGTGAGAGTGGTGAACACCGGCGGGAAACAAACTGTAAAAGGAAACGAGCTGGTGGTGGAAGGCGCAGATGAAGCGCTGATCTTTATTTCCACGGCAACAGATTTCCGCAGGCCGGATTATAAATCGCTGGTGGAAAAGAATATGAAGGCTGCCCTTCAGAAAAGTTATGCTGCGCAGAAACAATTGCACCTGCGTAATTTCAGCAAACTGTTTGGCCGCGTTGCCGTTGATATTGGGAACGGCCCTGCGGAAGAACTTACCATGGATAAAAGGCTGGCGGCCTATTACAAACACCCGGAAGAAGACAAATCCTTGCCGGTGCTTTTCCTGCAATTTGGAAGGTACCTGACTATCAGCAGTACCCGCGTGGGCCTGCTGCCACCCAACCTGCAGGGGCTTTGGGCCAACCAGGTGCGTACGCCCTGGAATGGCGACTACCACCTGGATGTGAATGTACAAATGAATCACTGGCCGGTGGAAATGGCTAATCTTTCCGAACTGAACCTCCCGCTTACCGAACTGGTGCGCGGGCTGGTAAAGCCCGGTGAGAGGACCGCCAAAGCCTATTACAATGCGGAAGGATGGGTAGCGCATGTGATCACCAACGTATGGGGCTTCACAGAGCCCGGCGAAAGCGCCTCCTGGGGCGTTACCAAATCCGGCTCCGGCTGGCTGTGCAATAATTTATGGGAACATTATGCGTATACAGACGATCGTGCTTACCTGGAAAGCATTTACCCGATCCTGAAAGGCTCGGCGTTGTTTTATAAAAGCATCCTGGTGAAAGATGAAAAAACGGGGTGGCTCGTTACTTCGCCTTCATCTTCCCCGGAAAATTCTTTCCTGCTGCCGAACGGCAACCACGCCAGCATCTGCGTAGGCGCAACGATAGACAACCAGATCATCCGCGAGCTGTTCACCAACGTGATCGAAGCCGCGCAGAAACTGAAGCGTGATAAAGCGTTTGCAGACGATCTGCGCGCGCAGCTGCAGCAGCTTCCTCCCGCCGGCATCATCTCTGCGGACGGCCGTATCCAGGAGTGGCTGGAAGATTACAAGGAAACCGATCCGCAGCACCGGCATATTTCCCATTTGTACGGGTTGTATCCCGCTAACCTGATCACCGCCAACGGCACGCCGGAGCTGGCCGCGGCTGCTAAGAAATCTTTGGAAGTAAGAGGCGACGACGGCCCCAGCTGGGCCATTGCCTACAAACAACTCTTCTGGGCCCGGCTGCTGGACGGCAACCGCGCCTTCAAGCTCCTGCGCGAGCTGCTGAAACCTACGCTCCGCACAGATATCAACTACGGCGCGGGGGGCGGCGTATATCCCAACCTGTTCTCTGCCGGCCCGCCTTTCCAGATAGATGGCAACTTCGGCGCAGCCGCGGCCATCATGGAAATGTTTATGCAAAGTCATGCCGGTTATATAGAACTCCTGCCCGCAATTCCCGATCTTTGGAAACCCGCAGGCAAAGTGAAAGGCCTGAAGGCGAGAGGCGACTGCACCGTTGATTTCGAGTGGAAAGACGGTGTGGTGACCCGTTATAACATTTCATCGCCCACCCGCAAACAGGTGAAGCTGAAAGTGAACGGGGAATTAAAAACGGTGAATGCCGGGAAATAGCATCATTGCAAAAGCCCGTCGCTACAAAGATATGCGGCTTCAGGCACCGAGGCCATCAAGGAGAAACGCGTCAAAGTGAGCTCGTTGCTGCGAAAGTCGTCATTGCGAGGAGCAGCTGAGCCAACGCGGGTGGGGCGGGGAAGCAATCTCCTGCATTGGATTAGCGTACCCCGGGTCATGGAAGAGATTGCTTCGTCGCGCTCCGCACAAATCCCCCGCTGCTCCTCGCAATGACCAGCTTTGGTGAAATGACGAGCTTTGCCGCAGTGACGGGCTTTTTCAATAATAACCTAACAAACGACATTTAATATAAAGCATGTATCAAACCATGAGACCAGCGATAAAACGCATTCAGCAGATAGCCATTGCCACTTTGCTTTGTACGCTTTCCGCAACATATGCGCAGGCGCAACCAAAGCTGCCGCATATATTCAGCGACAGCATGGTATTGCAGCGCAACGTGCCGCTCAGGATCTGGGGGACGGCCAGTCCCTGGGAGCAGATCACCGTGAGCCTGCACCTTCAGGAAAAAACAACCCGCGCGGGTGAAAACGGGAACTGGCAGGTGATACTGGCCCCGGAAAAGGCAGGCGGACCTTACGACCTGGCGGTGGCAGGCAAAGAAACGATCACGCTACGCGGCGTGCTGATGGGGGATATCTGGTTCTGCTCGGGCCAGTCGAACATGGAATTCCCAGTGAGCGGCGTGCCGGATGCCGACGAGGTGGTCAGCAAAGCATTGAACCCGAAGATAAGGTTGTATACAGTGCCGAGGAACGTAGATGGATTGCCTTCCCTGCAATCGAATGAAGCAAATTGGAGAACCTGCTCACGGGCCAGCATCGTAAATTTTTCCGCGGTTGGTTATTTCTTCGGCCGCCAGCTGCAACAGGAGCTGGATGTACCCATCGGTCTTATCAATTCCAGCTGGGGCGGCACGCAGATCGAATCGTGGATCAGCTACGCTGCCATGGCGCAGGACAGTCACTATAAAGCACTTTTCCAAACGATCCCGCGACGGAGTTTGGAGCAACTCACCGTGGCCAGGAAACAAAAAGAAGACGCCTACATTCGCCAGCTGAAAAAGAACCTGCCGGATGTGGCGGACAGCGCAAAGTGGAAATCTGCAGACTACGATCACAGCAAATGGCCGCAGATGCCCCTGCCTGCTCTGTGGGAAAAAATACCTGTTTTATCACGCCTGGATGGCGTGGTATGGTTCAGAAAAGAAGTTTTCATCCGTGATGAAGATGCGGGTCTGCCTGCAGCCCTGCAACTGGGGAAGATAGACGACAGCGACCAGGCTTACCTGAACGGCTCGCTGATCGGTGAAGGAAGGGGGTGGAATGTGGACCGCCATTATACCATCGGCGCGGGACAATTAAAAGCAGGGAAGAATGTGATCGCCGTGCGGGTAGACGATACCGGCGCCGGTGGCGGCATCTGGGGCGACAGCAGTGAATTGTCGCTGACGGTGAACGGCCACCGCTATGCTCTTGCGGGCAACTGGGCGTACTGCGTACAGGAAGTATTGCAGATCAAAACCGGGATAGGGCCTAACGATTATCCTTCGGTATTGTACAATGCGATGGTGCATCCTTTCGGTAAGCTGAACATCAAAGGAGCGATATGGTACCAGGGAGAAGCCAATGCATATACCGGGTATGAATACCGTTATGCCCTGTCTTTGCTGATCAGGGACTGGAGGAACCTTTTCAACAACCGGGAAATGCCTTTTTATTTCGTGCAGCTCACCAGCTTCAACGCCAGCAACGGCAACAGCAACAACGGCAGCACATGGGCGGAGATCCGGGAGTCGCAGGCTGCTGTGCTGAAGCTGCCTCATACAGGCATGGCCGTTACCATCGATGTGGGCGAATCGAATGACATTCACCCCCGCAATAAAAAGGACGTGGGAGAGCGGCTGGCAGCAGTGGCATTGCGAGATACCTACGGCAAAACAGTGACCGCTTCAGGGCCGGTGTATCAATCATCCGCGACGGAAGGCAACCGCGTTCATATCCGTTTTTCTTCAGCGGGAACGGGATTGGCTATACGAAACGGATCATCCACGCTGGAGGGTTTTGAAATAGCAGGGGAGGACAGGAAGTTTTATCCCGCCGAGGCGGTGATTGCCGGCGGGCAGGTAACGGTACACAGCAGCCAGGTGGCAAAGCCGGTGGCAGTGCGTTATGCCTGGGCAGACGATGCGGGCAATGCAAATCTCTGCAATAAAGAAGGCTGGCCCGCAGCACCTTTCAGAACGGACAAGTGGCCGGGTATTACCGTTAATAACCGGTATAAGGGCCCGCAGCAATAATGCACTTAGGATACACTTAAAAATTTTATAACAGGGAATACGTATGAATTGCAGGAGGAAAGGAAAGAATAAGATCAGGCAATCTGTTTGTTGGGCCATATGGATGTTTTTCGGTACAGGCGTTCACAGCCTTCAAGCCCAGGATATTATCATCCCCATCGAGACGCAGAACAATGCACTGGTACTGGAAACAGGCAAAGAAAAAGACCTGTCGGTCATATATTTTGGAAAGAAGCTGGTGAACGCACAGGAATACAAACTGGTGCCTTCCGTGTATAAACAAACCAGTGACTATACCGGTGTGCTGAACGCCGCATACACGCCGTCAGGCTCCCGCAACCTGCTGGAACCGGCGGTTTCAGTGGTGCATGCCGACGGCAACCGATCGCTGGACCTGCGGTATGTAAAACATGAGCACAAACAGTCCGGCGACAGTATTTCACTTTTTTCAATCACCCTCAAAGATCCCGTATACGATTTTGAAGTGGTGCTGCATTACAAGGTCTACCCCAGGCACGACGTGATCGAACAATGGTCGGTGATCAGCCACCGGGAAAAGGGGAACGTTGTGCTGGAGAAATTTGCCTCCGCCAACCTGTACCTGAAAGCGCAGGGCTTCTGGCTGAACCAGTACCATGGCGACTGGGCAAGGGAAATGCAACCGGAAGAATCAAAGATCACGCATGGCATTAAAACGCTGGATTCAAAACTGGGCACGAGGGCTAATCTCTTGCAGCCTTCCGTGTTCATGATCTCGCTGAATAAACCTGCCGGTGAAGACGAAGGAACCGTGCTCTACGGCGCGCTGGAATACAGCGGCAATTTCAGGACGGATATCGAGCTCGATTTCCAGGATAACCTCCGGCTCATTTCCGGTATCAACAATTATGCGTCGCCATATACACTAAAGCCTGGAGAAGAATTCGTAACACCGGCGTTTTTGTACATCCTCTCCGATAAAGGAAAGGGCTATGCCAGCCGCCAGTTGCACGACTGGGCAAGGAACTACCGAGTGCTGGATGGAAAGGGCAACCGGCTCAGCCTGCTCAACAACTGGGAAGCCACTTACTTCGATTTTAATGAAAGCAAACTGAAGGGTCTCCTGCGCGACGCCAAAGACCTTGGCGTGGACCTTTTCCTGCTGGACGACGGGTGGTTTGCCAACAAATATCCCCGCAACAGCGACAGGGCGGGCCTTGGCGACTGGCAGGAAAACAAAAGCAAACTGCCCAACGGCATTGCCAGCCTGGTGAAAGAGGCGACTAAGAACGATGTGAAATTCGGCATCTGGGTAGAGCCGGAAATGGTGAACCCTAAAAGTGAACTGTATGAAAAGCACCCCGATTGGGTGATCAAAGAACCGGCGCGCAAAGAGCATTATTTCCGCAACCAGCTGGTACTCGACCTCAGCAATCCCGCCGTGCAGGATTTCGTGTATGGCACGGTGGACAGTCTTTTTATCCGAAACCCTGGCCTGGCTTATATCAAATGGGATTGCAACGCGGTGATATTTAACGCGCATTCCGCGTATCTCGGCGGCAACCAGTCCCATTTTTATATTGAATACATGCGCGGCTTGTACAATGTGCTGAAACGCATCCGCGATAAATATCCCACGGTGCCCATGATGCTTTGTTCCGGCGGCGGCGGGCGCGTGGATTACGAAGCGCTGAAATATTTCACCGAATACTGGCCCAGCGATAATACCGACCCGCTGGAGAGGATCTTCATCCAGTGGGAGTATTCCTATTTCTACCCGGCCATTGCAACGGCCAACCACGTTACCGATTGGGGCAAGCAGCCCATCAAGTTCCGGACGGACGTGGCGATGATGGGCAAGCTGGGTTTCGATATCGTGGTGAGCCACCTGGGGGAGAAAGACCTGGCTTATTGCAAACAGGCGATCAAAGAATACAATTCCTTCAAACAGCTGGTATGGCAGGGCGACCAATACCGGCTGGCGGATCCGCGGAAAGGCGCGGTGGCTTCCCTGGCTTATATCAGTAAAAACCAATCAGAGGGCGTTATCTTCAATTATCTCGTGAGCAACCGCTACGGCGAAGGCAGCACAGCCCCCATCCGCTTAAAAGGCCTGGATCCCGCGGCAATGTACCGCCTGAAGGAGATCAGCCTTTACCCGGGCACCAAATCGCCCATTGACGACAGCAGGCAGTATTCCGGCGAGTTCCTCATGAACGTCGGTTTTAACCCCGAAATATCCGGCGGCAGAACGAGCGTGGTGCTGAAGCTGGAGAAAAGGTGAGAATATTCCTGCAAATGGTTGACGTGCTGATTTTAGAGGAGGCGAACCTAGGGGAAATCATTCATTCTCACCGCAAAAAACATGTATATGATCGTATTCTGACATTTTTATTATAGTTTGCAACCGGCTGCTAAATCAAAGAATTATTGTCAACCGATCATACACAAGTGGACAGGGAGCTGCTTGCGCGGATAGCGCAGGGGGATGCCGATGCTTTCAGGTTGTTGTATGACCGGTACTGGAAAGACCTCTTTACCCTGGCGGCAAGAATGCTGAGAGGGGAAGAAGAGGCGGCTGACGTGCTGCAGGACGTCTTCCTTTCACTCTGGCAACGCCGGACCGAGCTCGATATACAGGGTTCCCTGCCCGCTTACCTGCACAGCAGCGTGCGCTACAAGGTAAGGGATTACATTGCCAGGAACATTACCCGCCGCGATTACCTGGCGGTGCTCACCGATACGGCTGTTAACACCCTTCCCCCGTCTTCACAACTCAGGTTGGAACTGAAAGAGGCCCAGGAGGCCATCCAGGGCGCCGTGGCAAAAATGCCCGCCCGTATGAAGGAGGCTTACCTGCTCAGGCGCGAACAACATCTCAGTTATGCCGAGATCGCGGAAAAAATGGGCACTTCCCCCGAAACCGCCAGGAAACAGGTGCAGCAAGCCCTGCTGCTCATCAAAAATACCCTTGGATACACCGGCGTAGCCGTTATCATGGCCCTTTCCGACCTGGCCAGGTAAATTTTTTTCTTTTTTATACCCGGTTTAGCTTTCCCGCCCGACTACTTATTAGAACCACGTTGATTTATATGGACGCAATTAAAGCGAGAGAACTGATCGAACGTTATAACCAGGGCAACTGCACGGCTGAAGAAAAGCTGCTGGTAGAGGCCTGGGAAGCGGAGTTGGAGGCTACCGGCGAATTCAACGCAGATGAGCCGGGGCTGGCGCGCTGGCAGGAGGAAGTGTATGCCCGCCTGATGGAACAGGTGGGCCCGGAGGTTGAAACAACGCCTGTGCCCGTACACCGTGTGCATTTTATGAGAAGATGGGGCTGGGCTGCGGCAGTGGCCGTGCTGGCCGCAGGCCTGGGTGCGTACCTGCTAAGCACCAGGGATAAAAGTTCCCAGCCTGAGGTAGCGGCCGTCAATACACCCGACATCGCTCCCGGCAAAAACGGCGCGGTGCTTACGCTGGCGGACGGCTCGCAGGTGGAGCTGGACAGCCTGGGCAACGGCGTGATCGCCACGCAGAACGGCGCAAAGGTGCGGTTGCAGAACGGGCAGGTGGTGTACGACGAAACCGGGGAACCGGCCGGAACTGCATTTAATACCATGACCACGCCCCGCGGCCGCCAGTTCAGGATAACGCTGCCCGATGATACGAAGGTCTGGCTGAACGCAGCCAGTTCCCTGCGGTATCCTACCGCATTCACGGGGAAAGAACGGAGAGTGGAAGTAACAGGGGAGGCCTACTTTGAAGTAGCGAAGAACAAAGACAAGCCTTTTCTTGTAGAGGTAAATAATACTGCTGAAGTGCAGGTGCTGGGAACGCACTTTAATATAAACGCTTATGCAAACGAGCCGGCCATTTATACCACCCTGCTGGAAGGCAAGGTTGGAGTGGTGAGCAACAGGCAGGGCGCGATGCTGAAACCAGGTCAGCAGGCGCAGATAAGCAACGGCATCAAAGTGGCGGACGATGTGGATATCGACAAAGTAATGGCCTGGAAGAACGGCGTTTTTAATTTCGAAGGCGCTACGCTGGAGCAGTTCCTGCGGCAGGTGGAAAGATGGTACGACATAGATGTGGAATATGAAAAAGGCGTACCGGCGATCACCTTCTGGGGGAAAATGACGAGGGACATTCCTTTGTCAGGCCTGCTGGTAGTGCTGCAGAAGTCGAACGTGCATTTCAGGCTGGAAGGGCGGAAGCTGATCGTGCTGCCCTGATTGGAACAGGCGGATATTACCTATACATAAATAACATTAAGACATGAGTAATCAGAAGAGTAAGACCAACCGTTTTACGATCAACCATTAATAAAAAGCCGCCATGGTTGGCCCCATGACGGCAGGATTCAATTGAAATAAACCGGTCTGACAAACCATTTCATTAACAACCAAATCTCTTGCAATTTATGCAAAAAAACTGCCATTGGCAGCCGGGAAGCCCGGCCAGATGCCATCGCCTAACCAAAATCGTGAGGATCATGAGATTGACCGCTTTTTTATTGACCGTTGCGCTTGTTCATTCCTATGCCGCCGGCACAGCACAGAAAGTTTCTTATTCCGCGAAGGGAGCGAGCCTGAAGCAGGCTTTCTCAGCCGTGGAAAAACAAACCGGCTACGTCGTTTTTGCCAATGAACAATTCTTCAATGCAGCCAAACCGGTATCGGTAAAAGCGGAGAACATGCAGCTGCAGGATTTCCTGGATGCTTTGCTGAAAGACCAGCCGCTGGATTATATTATCCAGGGAAAAACCATCGTGCTTTCCTGGAAAGCCCGCCCTGCCGCACCGCCGGCGCCCGTGTCGGCTGAAGAGCCGCAGGTGCAGGACAATATCATTATCAAAGGCAGGGTGACCGATGAAAAGGGAAATCCCTTGCCGGCCGTTTCCATCGTGGTGCCGGGAACGCCTTTCGGCACGCATACGGAACCTGATGGCACTTACACCCTGCGGAATGTGCCGAAGAATGCGGAACTGGTCGTATCCTACATCGGTTTTGAAACACAACGCTTTAAAATAAATGGAAGGGAAGAGATCAACGTAGCGCTGAAGATCAGCGTGAGCGGGCTGAACGAGACCGTGGTGATCGGCTACGGCACCACCACCAAAGCGAAGAACACCGGCAGCATCAGTTCCATTACCGCGGAAGAAATTGCCAAACAACCGGTGGCCAACCCGCTCAACGCATTGCAGGGCAGGGTAGCCGGCGCGCTCGTTACCCAATCCAACGGCCTGCCCGGCTCCCGTGTGACCATCGTGGTGCGCGGCCTCAATACGCTGGACCAAACCGGCGCGGGCTCGCAGCCGCTGTATATCATAGACGGCGTTCCATTCAACATCCAGGACGGCGCGGTACCTGTTACCAACGATCTCAACGGCCGCGGGTCTTTCGCTGCCAACGGCGGCATCAGTCCCTTCAGCATTATCAACCCCGCTGAGATCGAAAGGATAGACATCCTCAAAGATGCCGATGCTACGGCTATCTACGGCACCCGCGGCGCCAACGGCGTAGTGCTCATCACCACCAAAAAAGGCCAGGCCGGTAAAACGAAGCTGGACATTAACGTATACCGTGGTGCGGGGAAAGTCGGTCATTTCATCCCCATGATGAATAAGGAACAATACCTCCAGATGCGCAAGGAAGCCTTTGCCAACGACGGCATTACACCCACTGCCGGCAACGCGCCCGACCTGCTCCTCTGGGATCAGGACACGAATACCGACTGGCAGAAAAAATACCTGGGCGGCACCGCGAACGCTACAGATGCGCAAGCCACCGTATCCGGCGGCGACCAGCGCACGCGCTTCCTGCTGAATGCCGGCTACCATAAAGAAACTACGGTATTTCCCGGCGATTTTAACGACTACCGCATCTCCACCAGGCTGAATGCGGAGCACAGCTCGCTGGATAAAAAATTCTTCGCCAGCGTTGCCGTCAATTATTCTTACGGGGAAAGCAACCTGCTGCGGCAGGATATGAGCACGCTCTACAATCTTCCGCCGAATCTCCCGCTGTACAATGCCAATGGCGGGCTGATATGGACGGGCAATTTTACGAACCCTGAATCGTACCTGCTGGTGAAATATATCGGCAAGACCAATAACCTGATGGCCAATACGATATTGCGCTATACCATCCTGCCTGGCCTGGACTTTAAGACCAGCTTCGGATACAGCAGCACATCGCTGAACCAGAACAACCAGCTCCCGGCAATATCAAAAAATCCACTGAGCGGTACGCCTACCAATTCGGCGGATTTTACGACGATAGAGCAAAAAGGGTATATCGTGGAGCCACAGCTTACCTATAATACCAGTATTTACAAGGGAAGGCTGTCTGCTTTATTGGGCGGCACTTTCCAGCATAGCCTGAATACTTCCCTGCGCAATTCCGCAGATAACTACAGCACGCCGGCTTTACTGGGTACCCTTGCAGGCGCGGGCACTTACGGGAACCCAAGTTCCGGTTATACGCTCTATCGCTATAATTCGCTGTTTGGCCGCGTTACCTATGATTGGGATTCCAGGTATCTTTTCAATGCAGTGTTGAGAAGGGACGGTTCTTCCAGGTTCGGGCCCAGCAATCGTTTCGGCACTTTCTGGTCCCTGGGCGGCGGATGGGTATTCACCAACGAGGAATTTGGAAAATCACTCCCCTGGCTGTCTTTCGGCAAGCTGAGGGCCAGCTACGGCCTTACCGGCAACGACCAGATCGGCGATTACCTGTACCGCAACCTGTATTCAGGCACTACGGCATACCAGGGCGGGGCCGCGCTGGCGCCCAGCAGGGTAGAGAACCCCACTTTGAAATGGCAAACCACCTATAAGCTGGAATTTGGCATGGAGCTGGGTTTCCTGCAAAATGCCCTGCAGGTGACCGCGAATTATTACAGGAACCGCACACCTAACCAGCTGGGTTCTCTTTCCCTGGCTACGCAGGCCGGGTTCAATTCCTACAGCGCCAACTTTGACGCGTTGATCCAGAACACAGGCTTCGAGCTGGAATTAAATACTGTCAATATCCGGAAGAAAGATTTCAAATGGAGCAGTTCATTTAACCTGACCATCCCGAGAACGAAAGTGCTAAGCGCCAGCAAGAGTTATTTCTTCTATAACGTGAATGCTCTCGGGCAGCAGCTGAGCTATCTAATGCGTTTCCAGTACCAGGGCGCCGACCCTGCTACCGGCAAGCCCATGTACCGCGATGCGGCGAAAGACAGCCTGACCTTTACGCCTAATTTCAGCAGGGACCGGGCGATAGTAGGTTATACCGCGCCCAAGGCATACGGTGGCCTGAACAACGTGATCACTTATAAAAATTTCGATCTCAGTTTCTTCTTCCAGTATACCATCCAGGACGGCAATATACGGCCGGCCAGCGCACCGGGTGTGCTGAGCGGCGGCAACATGCCTGCCTTCTGGCTGGACCGCTGGCAGAAGCCAGGCGATGCGACCAGTGTGCCAAGATATACCACCACATCTTCCATTTATTCCTCTTATTCCGGCTCAGACGCCGTTTTCGGGAACGCTTCCTGGTTGCGCCTTCGCAACGTCAACCTTTCCTATTCTTTCCCGAAACAGATAGCGGAGAAGATAAAAGCAGGCAACCTGCGGGTATACCTGCAGGGCCAGAACCTCTGGTGGACTTCCAAACAGAAATATGTTTACGATCCGGAAACAGGCACTGCCATGCCGCCGCTGCGGGTAATCACAGCCGGAATTAACGTTACACTTTAAAATTGCCAGCATGAAATCGAGAATATTGCATATAAAGAATAGCTGCCTGGGGTTCGTTTCCCTGGCATTGGTGACAGGTTTTTACTCCTGCGAAAAATACATTGCTATCGACACGCCGCCCAACGCCGTTGGCTCTGATAACGCCTTTACTGATTCAGCCGCGGCTACCGCTGTTGTGATGGGCATTTACAGCGGCATTGCCAGCGGTAATGAATCTGTTGTTTTAAGCTCCATCAGGTACGGAGCCATGAGTGCTGATGAAGGATACTATCTTACCAATACTTCTTTCGATAATTTTAAGAATAATGTGCTGGCTGCCAGTAATGATGCGCTGATCCAATATTCCAACCTGTACAGGAGAATAGGCAGAACCAACTTCGCGATCGAAGGGCTCACCGCCACCACCTCTCTTTCCGCCACGTTAAAGAACCAATTATTAGGTGAAGCCAAATTCTGGAGAGCCTGGCTGTATTTCCAGCTGGTCAACTATTTCGGGAAAACGCCGCTGGTGACCACTACAGACGCACTGCGCACCAGCCAGCTGCCAAGGTCTGAAGTAGCGGATGTATACAAACAGATCGTGGCCGATCTTACAGACGCAAAGCAACTGCTGGGTACCGCCTATCCTTCGCTGGAAAGAGCAAGGATCAACCGGTATGTAACCTCCGCATTCCTCGCCAGGGTATATCTCTACCAGTCCAACTGGGCGGGCGCCGAAGCTGAGGCCACGGAAGTGATCAACAGCGGCGTATACAGCCTGGTAACCGACCTGGACAAGGTGTTCCTGATGAACAGCAACGAAACTATCTGGCAGATATCACTGGCGGGCATTACCACGCCTGCAACGATCATGGGCAGCGAGTTCCTGCCGTCTGCCACCACACCCAGCTTCGTGCTATACGATACATTGGCCAACACCTTCGAAGCCAACGACCAGCGCAAGGTTTACTGGACCAAATCCATGACCTATGCTGGGAAAGAATACTGGTATCCTTATAAATACAAACTACGCAACGCCACCGCCGGCAACGAGTACCCGGTGATGATCAGGCTGGCGGAAATGTACCTTACCCGCGCGGAAGCCAGGGCCAACCAGCAAAAGGTGGAAGACGGCGTGAAGGATATCAATGAAGTACGGAACCGCGCGCAGATACTTCCTTTGCCGCTCACTCTTACGAAAGACCAACTGCTGGCTGCGGTAGAACATGAGAAATGGGTGGAATTGTTTACCGAGGCAGACAGGTGGTTCAACCTGAAAAGGCTGAACAGGGCCACGGCAGTGCTGAGCCTGATAAAGCCCGCCTGGAAACCGTTCCAGCAGCTATATCCCATTCCCTCTCAGGAACTCAACGCCAACCCGAATCTTGAAGACAATCCCGAATATTAACTTACACAACCAACGGAGCGGTATGCCCCGTTGGTTGCCTTCAACCATTAAAGTCATGAAACTGCTTCCCCTTTTATTTTGCTCGCTACTGGCCTTACCCAGCGCCGCCCAACGCCGCACCGCTGATCCCAGGCTGAACGCCATCCTGGACATGAAGGATACGGCGGCCTTGCAGGATACGCTTCGCACCCTGGAAAACAGCAAAGAAGAAAGCGACCTCCAGCTGCTGCTGAACTATTACAACGGCACGCGGAACACGGATAAAAAAGAAGAGATCGCTGAAGTGATCAGCCAGCGTTTTCCCAACGGCAGGGCGGCTTTTAATGTACTGGGCGAACGGATCTATGTAGAGCGAGACCCCGCTGAAAATGAAAAGAACTACCGCGAAATGGTAGCACGGTTCGGCTCAAGACCGGAATTCAACCTGGACGGTTCCAGGTATTTCGTGGCCGTTACTTTCCTGGGCAAAAACAAACCGCAGAAAGTAATGGAGTACCTGAACATGATCCGGAACAGCGAGTATAAAACAAATGCATTTTCCTATGCCGCGCGCGAATCCATTGCTGGAAAGGATTACAAGCTGGGCGAAAAGCTGATCCGGAAAACTTTCGCCGATCTCAAAGGCGATACCACCCATAAGGGAATGGATGAATTCTCCAGGATATTCAGCGAGCTGCTGTATGCCAACGGGAAATATAAAGAAGGATTCCCACACGCTAAACGGATATACGAAAAGCAGTCCAAAACAACTGCGGTGGGCATCGCCCAACTGAAGGCGACCTATCTCAACTACCTCATTCAACTGAATAAATACAACGAAGCATATCCCGATATGGTGGACCTGCTGAAAAGCGGCGCTGCCACCCCGCTGATAAAGGAGCGTTTTAAAACCGCTTATGTGGCTGTGAATGGCTCTGAGAAAGGATTTTCGGAGCTTTCTGCGGAAATAAACAAGGCGTTTAAAGAAAAAGTAAGGGAAGAAGTAGCGAAAACGATGGTCAATAAACCGGCGTATGATTTTGAGCTGAAAGACCTCGCAGGTAAAACCGTTAAGCTGAGCGACTTCAAAGGAAAGGTAGTGGTGCTCGATTTCTGGGCTACCTGGTGCGGCCCCTGCAAAGCGTCTTTCCCCAATATGCAGGAAGCGGTGAACAGGTATAAGAATGACGGGAATGTGGTGTTCCTGTTCATTCATACCATGGAAAAAGCGCCTGATGCGGCCAAGGCTGCAGGGGATTATATCAGGGATATGAAATACACGTTCAATGTACTGATGGACCTGAAAGACCCGGAAACTAAAAAGAATACAGCTGCGGTGAACTATAAGGTCAACGCCATTCCATGCAAGATCGTGATCGACGGCGCGGGAAACATCCGCTTTACCACGATAGGTAACAGTGCTGCCGGCAGCGACGCATTCCACGAAGAAATGGACGCCATGATCAATATGGCCAGGGGATGATCCCGGAAAATCTTTAACCAACCCACGATAAAACGTAAAACATGACAAAATTCCTTTTACCGGCTTTTCTACTGGTGGCAACAGCCGGCGCAAACCATGCATACGCCCAGTCAGGAAAACCGGCGGCTGATACGACAGAACGGTATTATGCCAGGCTCGCCCGCTCCTCTGACGAAGCGGACAAAAGCAAACTGGAAGCGCAATTGTATGCGCTGATCCAAAGCAGCAAAGACGAAAGGGACTGGCTGACCGCCCGCCGTTTCTTTTATATGCTGAACAAGCAGAAAGTGAGCGATTCCATAACAGGCAGGCTGAAGACCATGTTCCCATTGGGAGAAGTAGTGAGAGAAGAGGAAGTAACAGTGGTATACAACGAAAAAGATGCCCTTAAAAAGGAAGCGGCCTATAAAAAATGGGTGGCAAAGTTCCCGCCAACCAAGCCCTGGAAAGACAGCTACTCATACGATTATGCTGCCCACGCTGTTGCCAACGCATTTATGGAAGCCGGCGACCTTAAGAAGATGATGGTGTACGCAGACAAAATACAGTCGCCTGTCTGGAAACCGGAAGGGCTGACCGGCCTGTCGCAGCGCCTGGCGGCAAAAGGAAATACGAAGGAGGCAGCTGTATTATGCCATAAGGCGAGGGCGCTGGCGCTCAGCCACCTGTCTGCAAAGAGCAGCGACCAGGGTGCGAACGGTTTTGTGAAAGCAGCCTATGTGACCAGCAGCTCCATTCTCGCCGAGATTTCATACAAGGAAAAGAAATACGACCAGGCACTGAAGTACATCACTGAGGCCCGCGACAGTTCAGACAGGATGAGACCGAATATAAATTTTGCCTACGCAAATATCCTGGCCGCCCTGGGCCGGAACAGCGAAGCCTTCAACGTGCTGGATGAAACTGTTCAGGCAGGCTTTGTGAGCGCCCCGATAAAGAAAAGCCTCCAGGAGCTGTACGTAAAGGTTAAAGGAAGCTCAGCCGGTTACGATGAGTACATGGCTGCGCTGAATAAAAAGATAGCCGAAAAAGTAAGGGCCGACCTGGCAAAGCAGATCATCAACACACCCGCTCCCACGTTCACATTGTCTGACGTGAACGGCAAATCCGTTTCCCTGGCGGACCTGAAAGGGAAGATCGTGGTGCTGGACTTCTGGGCCACCTGGTGCGGCCCCTGTAAAAGGTCTTTCCCCGCGATGAAAACAGCGATGGAAAAATTTAAGGATGACAAGGACGTCCGTTTCCTGTTCATCCATACATGGGAAAAGGAAGAGGACGCGACTGAAAAAGCAAAACAATACGTGGTTGAAAACAATTATCCTTTTGAAGTGCTTATGGATCTGAAAGATGCAGGTACAGGGACAAATAAAGTGGTGACGGACTACAAAGTATCGGCCATCCCCACGAAATTCGTGATCGACAGGAATGGGAATATTCGCTTCAAGTTCACCGGCGCTGGAAGTACAGACGATATTGCCGTGGAAGAAGTCTCTGCCATGATAGAGATGGCAAGAAAGTAAAAATACCAAAACGCAGTTCAATCTCCATTGGTTGGGAATTGTACAAAAGGAAAGGACAAACGGGGGATTCCCTGTTTGTCCTTTTATCTTTTATTATGTTTTAAAAAACCGGAGGAATTCCTGCAAAACCTCATCAGGACATTCTTCCATCAAAAAGTGCCCTCCCGGCAAAGCCGCGCCGGATATCTCGCCCGCCCAGTTCTTCCAAACCGGCAGCGGGCCGTCAGGGCCGGGGAAATCCTTTTCCGACCATAAAGCCAGTACGGGGCAATGTATGTGCCGGTGACTGACGCGGTCTTCGTGATCATACGCCGCATCAAGCACCGAAGCCCTGTATTCCGCGCACATCGCCGCTATTACTGCTTCCTTTTTAAAACAACGCAGGTATTCGGCTCTTGCTTCAGGGAAGATCAGCGCAGGTGTTGCGGACCAGTCGTCCAAAACATAATTGAGATAAAATGCGGGGTTTTCATGTATCAGCTTTTCCGGCAGGGGAGCGGGTTGGGCAAGAAATATCCAATTCCCCATTTTCAGGGCGGTATCGTAGGTGAACTTGTCCATCATGTCCAGTGTGGGAATGATATTGAGCACTGCCAGCCGGGAAATTTCCCCGGGATGGTCGAGCGCCATGCGGTAAGCAACACGTGCTCCCCTGTCGTGGCCGGCCAGTGCAAAAGTGCTGAAGCCAAGCTGCTGCATCAGCTGTACCATGATGTTGCCCATGCTGCGTTTGCTGTAGTTGCTATTGTCCGCATCGGGAACTGGTCCCTCAGAATCGCCGTAGCCGGGAAGATCCGGTAATACCACTGTATAACCGGCAGCCAGTTGTGGCGCGATCTTATGCCATGCCGCTTTTGTTTCGGGAAAACCATGTAATAGCAGCAATCCCGGTCCTTTCCCGGCCATTGCCATGTCGATCGTGCAATCAGCGACCTCCATCTTTTTATGAGTAAAGGTTTCCAGCATGGTTTCCAGGTTTTCGTTAACAGCTTTTATCCTGTTTGCAGTGAATAACCTGGCTGCAAATACCCCGCCAACGTACTATTGCTGTAGTGCTCATATACGCCGGAAGCGGGAAAGGCCGTGACCTTATAATACGGTCAGGCCTTCTTTATTATAAGCGGCCATCACCGGGTGGCCGGGGGCAAGTTCCGTAACAAGATAATCTACCTGGTTAACGTCGCATATCTTCAGCCTGCGGCTGCTGTTCAGTTTTTCACTGATGCAGAGCACGGCGGTTTTGCGCGCGGAGCGTACGATCGCTTTTTTTACCTGCACAATTTCCCAGTCCACATCCGTCAGCCCGTCTTCCGCGGAGAACCCGTTGGCGCCCAGCAGGCAAAGGTCCGCTTTGATCTCGGACAGCTGGTTGATCACGCTGGAGCCTGTATGAAGGTTAGCATTCTTGGACAGCTTGCCGCCGATGGTGATCACTTCCAGGTTGCTTTTTTCCGACAGCGTGATAGCCACCTGCGGGCTGATGGTAAAAAAAGTAACGGTAAGGTGCTCGGGAATGGCTTTGGCGAATTCAAGCATGGTAGTGCCGCCTTCCGTTAATACCACCATATCTTTTTTGATCAGCGATAATGTTTTTTCAGCGATCAGCTGTTTGGAATCCTGCGCATAGATCGTGCTGTCTTTCATGAACGGGGTAGCGAGAGATTTGCTGATGGCCCCGCCATGCACTTTAATGATATATCCTTCTTCCACCAGCTCTTTCAGATCGCGGCGCACGGTATCCTCCGAAACATCCAGCAGGATGCTGAGGTCGTTGGACAGCACCTTATTGTGCAGGTTGATCTCCCGCATGATCAGCTTTTGGCGTTCTTCTTTGAGCATCTTTTTCTTTTATTAACCGGTCTTGAAATTACCCTAAAAAACAATCAGCCATATGCGTTTATTTGCGTTTTTGAGTAAAAGACCAAATAAAAACGCAAACCGGCATTAGTTCAAAATTAACTTATGGTTACCATAATATTAAATTCATACAAATATGGTGTTTTGATTGATTTGTGTCAAAAATAGGGTTAAAATAACAGTATTCTGGAAATATTTTAAACTAATTGAGATTTTCTTCTATGTGTTTATGTGCAGATTTTTATTGAAGGAAAATGCAGAAAAGTTTTGAATTTGCGTTTTTATGCTGTTATATTTGTTCTGATAGTCGATTAAAAACGCAAATATCGGCAGGCAAATACGCAAACATGAGACTATTTTTTATCAACCAGCGGCCGTTTCCAATTAGACATGATCTTGAAATAAACCAGGGGCATCCTCATCACTCAGCAATTAAACTCACCGGGAATATGCAAAAAAGATTTCTCGTATCTATGACAGCTTCAGCCGCAAGGCTGTGTTTTATCGCAGGGGCCATTTGTTTGCTGGTATGTTATACATCCCGCACAATGGCGGCTAGCCCTGTTATGCAAACCGCCGCGGAGATCACCATCCACGGGCGGGTAACGGACAGTGGCAGTGGCACACCGCTGCCCGGCGCACAGGTGCGGCTTAAAGGCACCCAGACAGGTACGGCCTCCGACGGCGAGGGCCGCTTTACGCTCACTGTACCGGATAATGCCGGTACGCTCATCGTCAGCTTTATGGGATACACCACGCAGGAAGTGGCGATTGCCGGGCGGAAAGAGATCAACATTCAATTGAAGCCCGACGCCCAGACCCTGCAGGATGTAGTAATAGTAGGGTATGGCACCCAGTCCAAAACAAAAGTGACCGGCTCCGTAGCGCAGGTAGGGGAAGAAGTGTTCAAAAACCGCCCCATCGTGAACATCGCCCAGGGCCTCCAGGGGGCCATCCCTAACCTGAACATCACCTTTGGTGACGGGCAGCTGAACCGCGGCGGCACCTTCAACATCCGCGGCTTCACCTCCATCAACGGCGGCGCTCCCCTGATCCTGGTAGACGGTACGCCCGGGCAGATCAACCTCATCAACCCCGAAGATGTGGAAAGCGTAACCGTATTAAAAGATGCCGCCTCCGCCGCTATTTATGGCGCCCGTGCCGCTTTCGGCGTAATATTGGTGACGACCAAAAGAGGGAAGGAAGGCAAACCCCTCGTGCGTTATACCAACAACTTCGGCTTCGGCAAGCCCATCGGTATCCCCTCCGTGGTGAACGACCCGCTGGAAGCTGCGACCATACAAAACGAAGCATACCGCGGCTACGCAGGCACAGACGCGCCGGGCATGCCGGCCATCATCGAATACCTGCAACAGCGGCGCGATGATCCTTCATTGCCTGAGCTGGGTGTGGATGCCAGTGGCAACTTCATCCGAGGCGCGAATACGGATTGGTATGATGAATTCTATAACGACAAAGCGCCTTTTTCAAAAAACTATATCAGTGTTTCCAATTCAAAAAATAACACTTCCTATTATCTCTCCCTGGGCTATGAAAAACAGAAAGGCATTTTCGCCCATGCCACGGATTCCTACGAGCGTATCAGTTCCCGCCTGAAAGTGGATACCCGTGTATGGGAATGGCTGCAGGTGTTCGATAACATAGAATTCAACCAGGGCGTGTACGACGCGCCCAACAAATTTGTAACGGACGGCGGTTACAACGTGTACCGTTACCTTTCTCTCTACGCCAACCCTTACGAAGCTATTAAGACGGCTAACGGCAATTATACACTTGCAGGTATGTCTGTATTCGGGCAGCTGAATGATGCCGGCCGTACAAAGAATAAAGACCAGGTGTTCAAGAACACGGTAGGATTCCGTACGAATTTCTTCAACAACCGGTTACGGCTAAACGGAGATTACACGTACTTCCTCACGCAGACCCGCGACGATATCCAGTATTTCAGGATGAAATATGAGAACAGGCCCAACAGCATCGTGAATTTTACCAACCCGGATTATTATTCTTCCGGCGCTGCAGACAGGGCGCATCACATCATCAACCTGTATGCGGAATATGAAGAACGTTTCGGGAAACACCATGTAAAAGGTCTCGCAGGATTCAACCGCGAGCTGAACCAGCTGAGTTCATTTATAGCGAGGAGGGATGAGAATATCACTTCCAGCCTGGGTTCCATCAACCTCACCAACGGCCTCACCACCCTGTCTGCCGAC
This sequence comes from Chitinophaga sp. YIM B06452, assembly GCF_039655965.1. Classification (NCBI taxonomy): domain Bacteria; kingdom Pseudomonadati; phylum Bacteroidota; class Chitinophagia; order Chitinophagales; family Chitinophagaceae; genus Chitinophaga; species Chitinophaga sp. YIM B06452. The sequence continues at coordinate 238,224 of NZ_JAWLKY010000003.1, forward strand.
AAATCGGAATGGGCGCTGCAAGGGATCTTCGGCCGGCTGAACTATGATTTTGATAATAAGTACCTGGTTGAATTCAACGGCCGGTACGACGGTACATCCCGTTTTGCGAAGAACGACCGTTTCGGGTTTTTTCCTTCTGTTTCCGCAGGATGGGTGCTTTCCAATGAACCTTTTTTCCGGTCATTGAAAAAGACGGTCAACAGCTTCAAGCTCCGCGCTTCCTATGGTTCGCTGGGCAACCAGCTGGTAAGCAATTACGCGTACATCAGCACGATATCGCCCTACACCGCTTCTGACCTGCTGGACCTGAACGGGGCGCTGCCGCTGGCGGTGCGCGCTCCCGGCCTGGTGCCTTTCAACCTCACCTGGGAAACGGCCAGCACGCTGAATATGGGCTTTGATATGGCTTTGCTGAAGAACAGGCTGAATGTGGGATTTGACTGGTACGACCGGCAGACGAAGAACATGCTCACCAAAGGCAGAACACTGCCCGCGGTGCTCGGTACGGCTGAACCGAAAGAAAACGCGGCAGACCTTTCTACTAAAGGATGGGAGCTGTCCCTGAAATGGAATGATGAACTGCAGCTGACCGGCAAGCCGTTTGCCTATCACTTTTCCGTGGTGCTGTCAGACAGCCGGTCGGTCATTACCCGCTTCAACAATCCCAGCAGGTTGCTGACTGATTTTTATGAAGGGATGGAAGTAGGCGAAATATGGGGATACAAGACCCTGGGCTTCTTCAAAACAGACGATGAATCCGCCGGACATGCGGACCAGTCCAGGCTGCACCTGTTTCCCGGCCTGCCCAAAGCGGGAGACATCAAGTTCGAGGACACGAACGGCGACAAGGTGATCAGTTTCGGAAAGAACACGGTAGACGATCCGGGCGACCTCCGCAAGATCGGGAACACCACACCCCGTTACGCATTCGGTGTGAACATGGGTTTTGACTGGTACAACTTCTCGCTCGACGTATTCCTGCAAGGGGTCGGCAAGCGTGATTTCTGGCCGGGCACCGAGTCTGCCGTGTTCTGGGGTTTTTACAACCGCTGGAACCAGCCCGTGTACGATCATATTCAAAACAATTACTGGACGCCTGAAAATCCGGACGCTTACTTCCCGCGCCTGCGCGCTTACGAGGCGCTTACCACAGACCGGTCGCTGGGCGCCGTGCAGACGCGTTACCTGCAGAATGCGGCGTACCTGCGGCTTAAGAACCTCAGCGTTGGTTATACCATCCCGCAGTCCATTTCCACCAGGGCGAAGATCGCCATGGCAAGGGTATTCTTCTCAGGGCAAAACCTGTTTGAATGGACGCGCCTGTCCAAAGCATTCGATCCTGAAGGGTTGAGTGACGAAGTAGACGCTTCGCGCGCAAACGGCGCCGGCTTTGTATACCCGCTGATGCGTACGTTCACATTTGGTGTTGAGATCAACTTTTAAAATTGTTTTATGCACATAAGATCACTTTTATTGCTGCTGTTTACAGGTTGCTGCTTTATTTCCTGTAAAAACGATTTCCTGGAGCGTTATCCGCAAAGCGACATTAGTCCGCAGCAGTTCTTTAATACGGAAAAGGACCTGGAACTGTATACCAATAGTTTTTACGCCAGCCTGCCTGGAGAGAACATTTTTACGGCGGATTTTTCAAGCGATAACGTGAACGTTTCCGCGATAGACGAGGTGGTAACCGGGAGAAGGAGGGTATTCACAGACGCGGCTTCCGCCGGCTGGACCTGGACGGCGTTGTATAATATCAACTATTTCCTGGAGCAATATAACAAGGCTTCCATCCCGGCTGAGGCAAAGAATCATTACGCCGGCGTGGCCCGTTTTTTCCGCGCATGGTTTTATTTCGACAAATTAAAACGGTTCGGTGATGTGCCCTGGTACAGCAAGTCGCTGAACGCGGGCAGCCCGGAGCTTTACAGAGCCCGCGATCCCCGCAGCCTCATCATGGACTCCATTAAGGCGGATCTCGATTTCGCAGCAGCCAACCTCCGCACTGCCAAAACGCCGGCGCGCATCAACAAATGGACGGCACTTTCCCTCAAATCCACCGTATGCCTTTTTGAGGGAACATTCCGCAAATACCACCCGGAGTTTGGGCTGACAGGCTCGGCAAACACGCTGCTACAGGAAGCTGCGGACGCGGCCGGTGCCGTGATGAAAAGCGGGCAGTACAAGCTGGCCACCGGCGATGCCAATACGGTATACCTGAACCTGTTCTCCGCGCAAACGCCCAATGCCAACGAATTTATCTTAAGCCGCCTCTACGGGCTGGCAGTCAATAAATCGCATGCGGCCAACCAGATATTCACTTCCCCCACGCGTGGTAATCCCGGGCTTACAAAGTCGCTGATCGATTCTTACCTGATGAAGGACGGCACGCCTTTCTCCGCCGCACCCGGGTCTGCTACCATGCCCTTTTGGGAAGAAGTGGTGAACAGGGACCCGCGCCTGGCGCAAACCATCCGGACGCCCGGCTACCGGCGCATCGGCGCCGCGGTAAACCTGGTGCCGGATTATGCCAATGCCTTCACTGGCTACCAGAATATAAAATTTGTGTCCACGCCAGACCAGGATGCCGCCGCCTATACGCCGCTTCCCGTTATCCGTTTTGCAGAAGTGCTGTTGAATTATGCCGAAGCAATGGCCGAGCTGAACAAGCTTACCCAGGCGGAAGCGGACCGTTCCATTAACCTGTTGCGGGCCAGGGTAAATATGCCCGCGCTCACGGTCAGCGGCCTGACGGCAGACCCATTCCTGCTGGCGCAATACCGCCATACCACCGATCCCGTTGTGCTGGAGGTTCGCCGCGAACGCCGTGTGGAACTGGCCATGGAAGGATTCCGGTTCAACGACCTGATGCGCTGGAAGGAAGGGCATTTGCTCGCGGAAGTTTTTTACGGGGCCTACTATCCCGCAAAAGGCACGTACGACCTCGATGGCGACGGGAAAAACGACGTGGCTGTTGTGGATGTAAAACCTTCGCCTTCCACACCGGGTATACAATATTTCGTACTGCAGCCGGACAAAGCGCTGAGTGAGGGCGATAAAGGAAAGATCGTCGTTCACAGCAAAGTGACGAAAACATTCGATGAAGACAGGGATTACCTGTATCCGCTTCCGCTCAGCGAATTATTATTGAACCCGCAGCTGAAGCAAAACAATAAATGGCCTGAACAATAGGAACACAATATGATAAACATAAGATACCGGTCATGGCTATACGTTCTTTCGTGCACGCTGTTATTATCCGGCACAGTTCCCAAAGGAGACCCGGCGGTTTTACGCAGCAAGCTGTTTTACCTGCCGGTGCAGCTGGATGCGCATGCCGGTACGCAATCGGCCCTGGCGAATGATGCGGTATTGCAGCAGCTGGGCCGGGCCTACCGTGAACGCGTGCTCCGGGCGAGGAGGGAATGCACAAGCATGGCCTGTTACGCCGCGGCATTGCGCCTGGGGGAAGAGGAAACACGCCGGGCCGGCGACCGGCTGGTGGCGCATTACCTCCGGGAGAATAATATGAAGGACGTAGTGCGGGCGATACGTGCCGCGGGGTATTACAGCAAAGGCGACGTGCCGGCAGACACTGCATTGCTCCGTTTTGCATGGGAGCAGACGGCGGCAGGCATGAACTACATTTTTGATACCTACCTCGCAGGCGGGCGGCCGCGATATGCCATCATTGATTCCATCTCGTTCAATGTAAACGATCCTTCCTTCAGATCGCTCACGGAGAAAATGCTGGACAGGCAGTTGAAAAAACAAACGGCATCCCGGCCATACCATGCATTACCACTGGCCCTGGCCATGGAAACGTTGCTGATCAACGGCCGCGATGAAGCAGCCCGCTACGAGCCGCTGACGGGCGGACAGAACGCGGAGGCTTATGCAGCCATTGCCCGTACCGAATGGGAGAAATACCCTTACACCGCTTTGCTGGTACCGGGATTCGGGCCGGATTCGCCGGGCGTGCGCATAGACCACCGGGCGGTGGCAAGGTGTAAAATGGCTGCTGAAAGGTTCAACCGCAAAATGGCGCCCTTCATTATCGTATCCGGCGGGCATGTGTACCCGCACCGCACGCCTTACAGCGAGGCCGTGGAAATGAAAAGATACCTCGTGCAGGAACTGCATATCCCGGCATCGGCCATCATCATCGAGCCGCATGCGCGGCATACGACTACCAACATGCGGAACGCGGGGAGGCTGCTGTACCGCTTCAACATGCCGGTGAACAAACCCGCCCTGGCAGTAACAGATACAGCCCAGGTACTGATGATCGCGAACCTTGATCAGCGCTGTATGAGAGAGCTGGGCATCGTGCCGTACCGGGGCGTGAAGATATTGAACGGGAACGAAGCGGAGTTTTACCCCGTGAAACATTGCTTTTTTATCAACGTACAGGACATTTCAGATCCCTGATGAAACATAGTGGAAGATTGGTTTATCAACTTAAAATCTTTACAATGAAACAATCCATTCATCAATCGTTTATTTTGCTGTTGTTCCTCTGCGGCGCCAGCCTCTTGTTTTCCTGTCATAAGATCAAAGAAGTGGAAGAGCCCGGCCAGCGGGCTGAGCTGCGAAGTAATGCGCAGGCTGCTTCCCTGGCGGACCTGAAGGTAATGCATTATAATATCCATGGAGGCATTGGCATAGACGGCGTTTACAACCTGCAGCGTATTGCGGATGTGATCAGCGCGGCAGATCCTGATGTGGTGTCGTTGAACGAGATACATAAAAATTTCGAAGCCGCCACGAACTACGAGGACCAGGTTGCCTGGCTGGCCAATGAGCTGGATATGTACCCTGTTTTCCAGCGAACCACCTGGAAAAGCGCCATTCCCGAGTCGGGTGGCAAAACAAGGGAGTTCGGGCATGCGATCCTCAGCAAATACCCGGTAGAAGTGCTCAATGCCCGGCTTTATGACGCCCACGACAGCCACTATTTCGGCCTGCTGGAAACGAGGATCGTGATAGACGGCCACCCGGTGCTTTTTTATGTTACGCATCTTGCAGCAGATACTTCGATCCTGAGGCTGCAGCGGCAGCAATTGAAAGTTTGGATGGATGAGAACTACGGCACCAAGATATTGCTTGGCGACCTGAATGCCACGCCTGGCAACGCGAACATCCTTTCCATCAAAGAAACGATGGTAGACGCGTTCGAAGGACAGAACACCGCCTATACCTTCAAATCCAATAATCCCACTGTGCGCATTGATTATATCCTGGGTACTTCCAATATCACTTTCAGCAACAGCACCGTGATACAAAACCAGTATTCCGATCATTTCGCGATCGTGGCCAATGCATCGGTAGGCACGTCGAAGCTGAAGCTGATGCAGTACAACATCAGGCATGGTGAAGGCATGGACGGCGTGGTGGACCTTCAAAGGATCGCCGGCGTGATCCGCGCTTCCAAAGCGCAGGTGGTGGTGCTGAATGAAGTGGACCGGAATTACGACGCGCGCAGCAATTACGTGGACCAGCTGCTGTGGCTGGCGAATGAACTGGGGATGTATTACGAGTTCCAGAAAACCACCTGGAAATCGGCCATTCCCGCATCCGGGAACAAGGAACGGCAATTCGGGCACGGCATCCTGAGCAAATACCCTATTACCAAATCATTCACCGAAAGCTGGCTTTATACGGACTACACCACGCATTACATGGGGCTGCTGAAAGCAAGGATAAGCGTGAACGCCAACCCATTGTATGTATACGTTACCAATCTTGGCAGCACATCCGCCGAACGCCTGCTGCAGGCACAAGAGGCGGACTCTTTGGTGAACCTCGGCAATCATACCTGGAAAGTATTCGCCGGCACATTCGCCGACGTGCCGGGCAGCGCGCCTGTCAATACTGTCCTGACGAGCTTCACGGATGTTTTTGCAGGACAAACGGCATATACCGTTCCTGCGGACGCGCCCTCGTCGCGTGTCGATTATATTTTCGTGAAAAGTCCTGTAACGGCCGGCAACAGCGCTGTTATCAACTCACAGGCATCCACGCACAGGCCCATTGTTTGCGGCATTGATATGCAATAAGAACACCCGGTTCCATCAGTAATGAAAAATTGAGATCATAATAAACAAAACCATGAACATGTTAAAAGTAACGGAAGAGCCGTCCAGGTACAGGCATCTTGAGAAAATGACCATTGAAGAGATTACCGCCGGCATCAACCGGGAAGACCAGTTGGTGGCCATGGCGGTGGAAAAGGAGCTGCCCCGGCTGAATGCGCTGATCCAGGCCGTGGTGGGAAAGCTGCGGCAGAGCGGAAGGTTGTTCTACCTGGGAGCCGGCAGCGGCGGCCGTTTGTCGGTGCTGGACGTCATTGAAATGCCCACTACCTACGGCGTGCCGAAGGGCATGCTCAACGCAGTGCTGGCCGGCGGTACGGACCGCCTTGTGGAAGCGCTGGAAGAAAAAGAAGACGATACGGAAGACGGATGGCGCCAGTTGCAGGCGCTGAAGATCAGCAAAAAAGATATCGTAATAGGTATTTCCGCAAGCGGCACTACGCCCTTTGTGCTGGAGGGTTTAAAGAAATGCCGGGAGCATGGCATTGCCACCGGCTGCATCGTGAGCAACCCCGGTTCTCCCATTGCGGCGGCGGCCGATTTCCCGGTGGAAGTGATCACCGGGCCGGAGTTTGTTTCCGGCAGCACCCGCATGAAGTGCGGCACGGCGCAAAAGATGATCTTCGATATGATCAGCACTACCACCATGATACAGCTGGGCAGGGTGGAAGATAACCGCATGGTGAATGTGGCGCTGATCAATAACAAGATCATAGACAGGGCGGTGAAGATGCTGATGTCCAGGGCCGGGATACAGGATTACGAAACGGCCAGGAAGCTGCTGATCGCTCATGGCAGCGTCAGGAAAGCATTGGATCATCTTTCGGAAAGAATATAAAGAACATATGAAAATGCGCTTAATTACCGGGCTGGCATTGTTGCTGAGTGCACAGGCAGGCTTTGCACAGGACGGGTTTATGACAGGAACGGGCACCGTACACATCGATCCGGATACGAACGCCGTGTATTCAGCCGCGCTGGCGGGTTATGGCGTGCCAAGGGAAGGACGCTTCAGCCTCACCTGGCAGCCTGTACAATCCGTAAAAGGCATAACGGCCCTTACTTCGGCGGACGGCAGGTTGTTTGCTGCCAACCTGCAGGGCGACTGGCTGACGGGCACTCCCGCAGCAGATACCTTTCAGTGGAAAGCGGTTGGAAAAACAGTGGCGCTGAAGGCGCTCGCAGCGATGAGCGGGAAGTTCTATGCTGTGGATACCGCCAGCGAAATACTGGAAGGCATCGCGGGCACGAATGGCGTTAGCTGGAAAAAACGCGGCAGTCCTGGCCCGGTAACTGCGCTGGCGCAGCTGCATGGCAAACTATATGCCACCGTAGGAAACGCATTGATGGAAGGAACGGTCACAGCGAAAAAGATCACCTGGCGGCCGGCAGGCGAAGCGCCGCGTTTTATCAGCTTAACCGGTAATGGCCGCGAGCTGTACGGCGTGAACAGCGGCGACAGCCTGTGGACGGGTGTTCCGGGCCCGCAGGGTATCACATGGCGGCAGATCGGACGTAAGAATGATATCACCTGGAAGGTCGCCGCCAGGCAGCTGGCCGTGCTCCATCATACTTTGTATGCGGCAGACGGTCAGGATGTGCTGCATAAAGGCAGCCACAAAACGATGAACGACCTCACGGCCCGCGCCCTGGCGATCCGCAAAAACGGCCGGACGGCCGTGATCGCAGGCATAGACGTGTGCGGCTTTAATGCGTCGCTGGGCGCAGCGGTGAAAGAAGCCATTTTCAAAAGCAGGAATATACCGCCTTCCGCCATCCTGCTCAACGCATCGCATACACACTTTGCGCCGGTCACCCAAACATGGATCACCTGGGGCGACTTTTATCATTTCCCCGACAGCAGTTACCTGGACAAAGTGGTGAAAGCAGGCATCATCCGCGCGATTGAAACAGCGCTCGACAATTTATCGCCTTCCCGTCTCTACTTTACCAGAGGCGCCACGCAGATCGGGCATAACCGCAGGGCCGGGGCCAATGCCGCCCAGCCATACGACAATGTGGTGGACGTATTGAAGATCACCGATACACAGGATAAGACCAGGAGTGTGCTGTTCCTTACCGGTTGCCACCCGGTGTTCAGGAATGCAGGTGAAGAATCGTTTACCCTTGGCGCCAACTATCCCTCCATCGCACGGAAGCTGGTGGAGCAACGCACGGGTACGGATAATGCCGTGTTCATACAGGGCTGCGGCGGCGATATCAATCCCCGGAGCAGCGATCACCGGCAAACGGGAGCGGAGCTGGCGGCGGATGTGCTGCATGTGCTGGATTCCGGGCTGCAGCGCATAGAAGGGGATATCAGCTTTTTCATGGACACGGTGAACATTCCCGTGCAGCCCTGGAGTGCGGACAGCGTATTGCGGTTCAAAGCGGCGAACGAAGGAAAGCCGGGAGACATTGAAGCGGAAAAGAATGTGCGCTGGGCCAACCTGATGCTGCAGCGGTACAAAGATCACCAGGTCGAAAATATTCTGCCGGAATACGTGCAAACGATCAACATCGGCAACTGGAAGTTCGTGGGCATTTCCCGCGAAGCCGTTACCGAATATGGCAAAGGTATCCGCGGCATATGGCCGGATAAACTGGTGTCCGTAGCCGGGTATTGCAATGATGTGGCCAGCTACCTGCCGGCGGCGTGGCACATCCGCGCAGGCGTGTACGAGGGCTTTGGATCGTTCTTCTGGTATGGTCAGCCGGGGCTTCCGCCGCTGGATGTTTATGAACAGGTGATAGAGGCGGTAAGGCAGAAAAACAGGTAATAATGATGTATACAGCACGGAACCATTCGAAAGCGGCCGATCCCGGCAGGGCCATCGTTATGATCGGGATATTATTTTTTGTATTTGGCTTCGTAACATGGCTGGGGTCTGTTCTTATCCCTTACCTGCGGATCGCATGCCAGCTGACCAACTTTGAATCTTACCTGGTCACATTTGCCTTTTATATTTCTTACCTGGTGATGGCCCTGCCGGCGGCAGGCATATTAAAATTCACCGGCTTCAAAAACGGGATGGCGGCAGGTTTGCTGATTATGGCCGCGGGAACGCTCATGTTCATTCCCGCCGCGCTGAGCAGGACCTACGGGCTTTTCCTGGCAGGCCTGTTCGTACAGGGCACCGGCCTTTCCATCCTGCAAACAGCTTCCAATCCTTACATCACGATCCTGGGACCGAGGGAAAGCGCTGCGAAGCGGATCAGCATCATGGGTATCTGTAATGGCGTGGCAGGTATCATTGCCCCTATTGTGCTGGGCATGGTGGTATTAGAGGACGCGGATGCATTGCAGGGCAGCATAGCCACTATGAGCCCTGCGGCCCGCGAGGTTGCACTGGATGCGCTCGCCAATAAAGTGATAGGGCCGTATAGCCTGATGGCAGCGGCATTGACAGTGCTGGCCGTCGCCATTTATTTTTCATCCCTGCCGGAAGTGAATGCGGAGGAAGAAGAAAATAACGGCGGGGAACAGGTAGCGGAGAGGAGCAGTATTTTCCGGTACTCACATTTGCTGCTCGGCGTAGCGGCTTTGTTTCTTTATGTGGGCGTGGAAGTGGTGGCTGCGGACACGATTATCAGCTACGGCGCGTCGCAGGGCATTGCACTGGCAACCGCGAAGTTCTTCACCAGCTTTACTTTGAGCGGCATGCTGCTGGGTTATATGATCGGGATCATTTGCATTCCGCGGTATATCAGCCAGCGGCAGGCATTGATCATTTCTTCCTTCACGGGTATCGCCTTTGCCTTCACAGCGCTGCTCCTGGACGGTGTGGCGTCGGTATTTTTCATCGCCATGCTGGGTGTTGCCAATTCGCTGATGTGGCCTTCTATATGGCCGCTGGCCATTCATGGATTGGGCCGGTTCACAAGGATAGGTTCGTCCATGCTGGTGATGGCCATTGGGGGCGGGGCGGTCATTCCCTTGCTGTACGGGCACCTGGCTGATGCCTGGAGCCCGGGGCAGGCCTATTGGATCCTGATCCCCTGCTATTTATTCATTACCTTTTACGCATTAAGAGGCTACAGGGCCGGTTTGCCTGCAGAGAAGGCCTGAGATTTTTTACGTTTAAAATTTATACATGAAACTGATCGCAGATGGCGGGTCCACCAAAGTCAGCTGGTGCCTGATCTGCCCGGGAGAGGAATTGTTGTATTTCAGTACGGAAGGATATAATCCGTATTATGTGGACAGTCAATATATCCACCAGTCGCTGCACAAAGCGTTGCCCGCGAAAGTGCCGCGGGAGGCGGTAACGGAAGTGCATTTTTACGGCGCGGGCTGCGAGCCTTCCACCGAAGCGGTGGTGATAGCGGCGCTCCGCGCTTTGTTTGAGAACGCCGCGGTTTCAGTAGGCAGCGACCTGCTGGCGGCCGCCAAAGCTTTATTGGGTAACGAACCCGGTTTTGCGGCCATTCTCGGTACTGGTACAAACACCTGCCTCTACGACGGGAAGCAGGTCATACAATCCATCGATCCGCTCGGATATATGCTGGGCGACGAAGGCAGCGGCAGCTACATCGGGAAGAAATTACTCATCGCGTATTGCCGCGAATATCTCCCGCTGCCGCTCCGGCAGGAGTTTTTGTCGGTCTATGGATTAACAAAAGAACAGATCATGGAACGCGTGTATAAAGACCCGCTGGCAAACCGCTTCTGTGCGGGGTTTGCAAAATTTGTGCACCAGCGCCTGGATGATGAGTTTGTATACCGGCTGGCAACAGATGCATTCCATGATTTTTTCCGTTCCCTGGTTTGCCATTACCCGGGTTATGCCGGGTACACGCTTAATTGCGCAGGTTCCATCGCTTTTCATTTTGAAGACCTGCTGAAGAAAACCGCCGCACATTATGGTATGGCCACCGGCAAGATCATACAGGACCCGATACAGGGGCTGGCGGACTATTACCGGCAGCAGGGAGCTGTTAAAATAGAATGACTGGTTGTAAGCAATTGCTTACAACCTTTCCAAGCGACGTTCCCCTGCCATTCCTTCCCTAAATATTGCCAGTCATTATTCCCCGGTGCTGCCCAAAATGCCGTTTTACCTTTGATACCAAATTGATCCCTTTTTGTTCCCATTCAGGTTATTTTGCAGGCCAGAACCAATCAAATCAAAGACCAGGTTTATTTCCCTATCCGATAAAGATGCAAATCCTTTCCCATAGCGGGAGTGCCTTTTGCAGGCTACGTCCGGTAGTGCCAATCAAAATTTCCATATGAGATCCGACAAAGTAAAAATAAGAGCCGCTGTCCTTATCGCGTTGCTGTTTATCGTTGCGGAAGCATTCGGCCAGCAGAAAATGGCGACGGATGCGGCCATCCGGCAAGCGGTCAAAAAGTCCTGGAGTGCTTCCGTGAAGGCGTTTGCATACGATACCCTGCGGCGCGCACAGGCTGGCGGGCCTTTTAGCGCAGTGGTGGTTACCGCGGACGGATACATGCTCACCGTCGCGCATGCTACCAGGCCCGGCATGATCTACAAGATCTTTTTCCCCGACGGCAGAACTGCCCTGGCACAGGGCATGGGCAGGATAGACCTGAACGAAGAGCAGACCCTGCCTGATATTGCCGTGATGAGAATACTGGATGCAGGCGCCTGGCCTTTTGCGGAAATGGGCTCTTCGGGAAATCTCACGAAAGGCACGCCCTGCCTGATGCTGGCGTACCCTGAATCTACCGGCCTGCCGTTGCCGAATGTCCGTTTCGGGTATATTACCGATCCCCTTGACAGGAATAAATTCGTGGTGTCTGATTGTACGATGGAAGTCGGCGATTCCGGCGGTCCTGTATTTGATCTTGAAGGAAGAGTGATAGGGTTAAACAGCCGCTGCGCGACCGGCGAAGGGATCAACTACCATGTTCCCGTGGATGAGTATAAAAAATACTGGACCTCGCTGGTGAAGCAGCAGAATTACACGAAATACCCGGAAGACAGCTCGATAACCGCTTTATCGCATCCCGCACTTTCGCCGGAACCGCCGCTGCCGTCGCTGCAGCTGGAGAAAAGCTGTTTGCCGGTCCATATTATCAGCCAGGTGAATGATCAGCCCAAAGAAACCGCGGGCACTATCTGGAAAACCAACCGCAACGGAACCTGGATCATCGGCAAAAGTTCCGACCTGGGCGAATCGCCCGTGATCCGTGCTGCTAAAAGAAAAGACGTGCCACTGAAAGTGCTGGCCCGCAATGTGGAAAACGACCTTGTGCTGCTGTTTTCCGATGAAAGGCTTACAAACGGTAATTATGAACTCAGCCGGCATTTCCGCGCGGATACGCTTGCCCTGGGCAATTTTATTTATGTGCCTTTACCTTCCGGGCAGCAAAAGAGGGGCGTGGTGAGCACTGCTGCCACGAATATGCCGCCTCGCAGCACTGCCGGTTACCTTGGATTGATGCTGATAGACAAGAACGATGTGCCCACCGTGGAATTCCTTGACCCCGACGGCCCGGCAGGCATGGCGGGTATCCGGAAAGGCGATGTTTTTGTCAGGCTCAACGGCGCACAACCCGCGGGCGCTGTAGGTTTCAGCAACGAACTGCTGAAGTTCCCGCCGCTGCAAACCATTACGATCGGCCTGGCGCGCGGCGATAGTCTTATACAAAAAGAAGTGGCCCTGGGAGAACGCCCTGTACCACGTGCAACACATGCTTCGGAATTATTTGAAGGCGGCAAAAGCAGGATACGGGACGGTTTTAAAGGTGCCTGGCTTTGTGACGCACATGTAAAGGCAATCGAATGCGGGGCGCCGGTATATAGCGCAGACGGTGAATGGTGCGGCATCGTGATCGCCCGCTTCAGCAGGACGGCTACGGTGATCCTGCCGGCTTCCCTGGTCAGGGATTGGCTCAGCGGGCCGGACCGCCCGCCTTTTTAATTTCTCGCAGATTGTTTACATTTACCCGTCATTGGAATCAACGAATTTGTCAACCGATCTGCCATACGAAGACGCCGAACTGATCATTTTATTTCAGCAGGGCGAACGGGTAGCCCTGCATGCGGTCTATGAGCGCTTTTTGCGGCCGCTCTGCTATTTCACCGACCAGATGGTGGAAGATACCATGGCGTCGGAAGACATTGTTTCCGAATGTTTCATCCAGGCTTTCAAAAGAAAGGAAGATTTCCCCTCCATACCACACCTGAAATCATTTTTATATACGTCTGCCCGCAACGCCGCGCTCAATCACCTGAAGGCGCAGAAACGGCACGGCGATGTCCATCACTCGCTGGAAAAGGCCGCGGAGCGGCTGGATACGGACGTGGAAAAAGCATACATCAAGACAGAAGTAATGCAGCTGATCTTTTCAGAGATCGAAAAGCTGCCGCCCCGCTGCCGCGACGTGGTGCGCCTGGCTGTTATAGACGGCAAAAGCGCCCAGGAGATCGCCACGGAGCTGAATATGGCCTATCAGACGGTTTTAAATCAGAAAGCAAAAGGAGTAGGGCTGTTGCGCACCGCCCTGCTGAAAAATGAACTCATCTCCCTGCCGGTGCTCATTGCAGCCCTTTCGCTGCTGCGCACCTGAAAATTTTTTTTGAGAGCGGCTGGTAGATTTTGACGCGTTAGTTGTTTTAGGGGTATATGGGCATGATAGAGAACAATGACCAGATCATCCGGCTGATTGGCAAATACCTGGAAAACAGCCTGGATGAAGCAGAGCAACGTACATTAGACGAATGGCTGAACGCCGCCGAGGACAACCGCAGGCTGCTCGGGGAACTGACCGACCCGCAGCTGGTGGCCCGGGGGCTGCGCCAGTTTTATGCCTACGATTCCCACCGCATTTCCCAAAAGATCGAAGAAGAAATACCGGCCTTTGCCGCTCCCGCGCCTGCGCCTGTACACCGCCTGCACTTCCTGCGCCGCTGGGGATGGGCGGCCGCGGCCGTATTGTTCCTTGGCGCCGGCGCCTGGTACTGGGCCGCACAGCAGAAAACCGTCCAACCCTATGTGGCTGCCGCGCCCGCGGAAATACCGCCCGGCCGCGACGGGGCCATCCTTACCCTGTCTGACGGCCGCAAAGTGGTGCTCGACAGCCTGGCCAACGGCGTAATCGCGCAGCAGCACGGTACGGACGTGGTGCTCTCCAACGGGCAACTGAGCTATAACGATGCCGGCAGCGATGCTTCCGCCATCGCCTACAATACAATGACCACGCCCCGCGGGCGGCAGTTCCGCGTCACCTTGCCCGACGGTACGAAGGCGTGGCTGAATGCAGCCAGCTCCATACGTTACCCCGTTGCTTTTACAGGCAGCGAGCGCAAAGTGGATATAACCGGGGAAGTATATTTTGAAGTGGCGAAAGACGCCTTCAAACCTTTCCTCGTGAACGCCGCGGGCAAAGCAACCATCACGGTGCTGGGCACGTCCTTCAACGTGAATGCTTATGAGAATGAAAAAACGGTCGCCGCTACGCTGCTGACCGGTATCATAAAAATGTCCGCGCCAACGGATGCCAGCAAAGAACCTGTGCTGGGCCCCGGCCAGCAGGCCGCTGTAAGCCGCGCCAATGGCCGGATACAGGTGCTCAGCGTAGACCAGGATAAGATCATGGCCTGGAAAAACGGTCTCTTCAATTTTGAAGGGGCCGGCATAGAAGACGTGATGCGCCAGCTGGAACGCTGGTACGACATCAGCGTCGTATACGAAAACGGGATACCGGATATCACATTCCTGGGAGAAATAAACAGGCAGATCGCATTGCCCGATCTGTTGGAGATATTAAGAAGAACAGACGTTGGATTCAGGATCGAAGGACGTACACTGATCGTACTGAACAACTAGCATACAACAGGACAACAAGGGGTTAAAAAATATCAGATTAAGAACCAGCCAAACAAAGAACCGTCACGGGTTGCAGCCGTGACGGTCTCAAATGATCCGGTTGAGGCTTAAATGGACTTGCTATTCTCATTTATTAACAACCAAATCGCTTGCAATTTATGCAAAAAAAATGCTATTGGCCGCCCGGTAACCGGGGAAAATACGGCCCGACCAAAATCATTATTGTGATGAAACTGACTGCGATCCTCATAATGGCCGCAATTTTCCAGGCTTCTGCTTCCGGCCATGCACAGACCGTCACCTTGTCTGCCAGGACTATACCTTTAAAGAACGTATTTGCCGCCATCAAGGCGCAGACCGGCTACGTGGTGTTCAGCAATGCCAATACCATCGACGAGAACCACAACATTACGCTTTCCGTAAAGGATATGCCATTGGAAGAGCTGATGGACCTGGTGCTGAAAGACCTGCCGGTTACTTACATGATCAAAGGCAAGACCATCGCATTGTCCCGAAAGGCGGCGCCCGCACAGCCGGACCCTACGCTGAGTTCCGCGAGCGGCACCATCCGGTCGGCAGCGGGGGAGCCATTGCCCGGTGTGTCTATCCACGTAAAGGGTACCAATATCGGCGCCATTTCCGCAACCAACGGGAATTTTTCACTCATTGGCATTCCTAACGACAAGGCCGTGGTGATATTTTCCATGCTGGGCTACGAGCCTGTTGAGATCGCCTTCCGCCAGACGGCCAACGGGTTCATTGCATTTGCCGTAAAACGCGACCAGGCGGGCCTGCTGAGGTCCACGGAAAGCTGGGCTCCTTCGCTTTCCCTCACCATGCGCAACCGCGACCTTTCCATCAACGATGTGGTGGTGAACGGGTATTCCAGCATCAACAAAGGCAGTTATGTCGGCTCCATTTACAGCGTGCGCGCCGATGATATCAAAATAGCCGGTGAAACCAGCATCGACCAGATGCTGCAGGGCGTGGTACCAGGCATGAGCGTGATGGTGCAGTCGGGCCAGGTGGGCGCTACGCCGAAGATCCGCATCCGCGGTACTTCCACCATCCTGGGCAACCAGGAGCCGGTGTGGGTGGTAGACGGCATCATCCAGCGCGACCCGCTGCCATTGCCGCCCAACAGCGGCAGCCTTGCCGGCGACCTCAACGACCTGCGTCTCATCGCTTCCAGTGCCGTCTCCTGGCTGAACCCCAACGATATTGAAACGATCACCGTGCTGAAAGACGCTTCCGCGACTGCCATCTACGGCTCGCAGGCGGCCAACGGCGTGATCGTGCTCACCACTAAAAAGGGAAGGCCCGGGCAGATGTCCGTTTCCTACAGCACCAGCCTTTCCCTGGGCCAGCGCCCCAAATATGCGCAGTACGACCTGATGAACTCGCAGGAGCTGATGAAGTTCTCCAAAGAAGTGTACGAAGGCCGCGATTCCTACACCCAGGGCGTAATGCCCATCGGCTACGGCGCGCTCGTGCAGCAGCTGCAAGACAAACAGATCACCTACGATGAATATATAGCAGGGTACCGCAAGCTGGAAAACCAGAATACCGACTGGTTCAAATATCTTTTCCGCAACTCCTTCAGCCAGAACCACAGCGTGAGCATCTCGGGCGGTACGGAAAAGCTGATGAACCGTACCTCGCTGAATATGCAACGGCAGGTGGGAGAGGCGAAAGGCAACAGCCTCCGTTCTTTTTCTGCTTCCTCCAATACCACGCTCCGCCTGGGCAGCCGTCTCACCGTGAACCTGGTGCTGAATGGCAGCATGAATAATACCGAAGGGTTTGCTTACGGCGTAAGCCCTTTCGATTACGCGTACAACACTTCCCGTACGATACCGATGTACAATGAGGACGGCACTTTGTTTTACCACGAAAAACGCGGTGTTGGCAGCACCGCCATCCCCGGCAAGAACAGCTACCTCTATAACATACAGAACGAAATTGACAATACCGGTTCCGGCAATACGAACAGCACGCTCAGCACCACTGCCGATGTACGTTTGCAGCTGGTGAAAGGGCTGGAGTACCAGGGGCTGCTGTCTTATTCTTCCGTCACTACCCGCCAGAAATCCTATGCCACCGAGCTCTCCTGGTATATCACGAACGAGCGCGGTTACGACTTTGGCAGCGTGCCTTCCAACTCCGCCGAGGAAAAAAGCAGCCGCCTGCCTTTCGGCGGCCTGGTGGCGTTCCAGAATTCCTCCAACAAGAGTTATACGCTCCGCAACAGCCTTGTATACAACCGCATCTTCAACAAAGTGCATTCCATCACGGCGCAGGGCGGTATCGAAGCGCGTTCCTCGGATATGGAAAGCGACCTTGCCACCCGCTACGGTTACCTGCGCTACCGCGGCGAAAGTTATGCGCCGGTGCCGCAGAAGCCCGTGCTCATCAGCGGCAACAGGGAAGACCTGCATGAAGCCATGCGCCTGAACTCACGCATTACAACACAGGAAAGCAATTACCTGAGCGAATATCTGTCCGTATTCTACGGTTACGACCAGCGTTATATATTCAACTTCAACGCCCGCGTGGATGCTTCCAACCGCTTCGGCCAGGACAAGAACAAACGCTTCCAGCCCACATGGTCCGTTGGCGCCAAATGGCGCGCTTCCAACGAAAAATGGCTGCAGAACGTGGCCTGGCTCAACAACCTGGACCTTTTCGCCACATATGGATACCAGGGTAACGCGGTGGAAGCAGTGTCTCCCTACCTCATTGCAACAGACGGCGGCCTAAGCAACCTTTACAACCAATACATCCTCAACATCAAATCGCTGCCTTACTATGACCTGGGCTGGGAAAAGACCAAAACCTGGAACCTCGGAATGGACCTTTCACTGTTCAACGGCAGGGTGAGCGCTGCGGCCAACTACTTCAGGAAAATAAGCAATGTGCTGTCTCCAAGGGAAGTGCCCGTGGAAAACGGGATGGATGCGGCGATCGTGTTCGGTTCGCAGATAGAGAACTATGGTTACGACTTCGTTGTGAACGTGATACCTGTGCGCACGAAGGACTTCACCTGGCAGCTGGGCCTTAACAGCGGCCGTACGCGCAACGTGGTAAAGGATAACCAGAAGATCAACCTGCTGAACGATTACCTGAACGGCAGCGCCGTGCTGAACGGGAAACCGTATTCCACTTTCTATTCCTACTCCTTCGCCGGCCTGAACCATAATAACGGCGTGCCGATGTTCAATTACCTGGATGGCAAGCTGACCGACGATTACAGGAACTTCCTGGTGGAAAGCGGGAAGCTGGAGCCGGATTTCACCGGCGGCCTCAGCACTTCGCTGCGCTACAGGAATTTCACGTTCTCCGCCATGTTCTCCCTGGCATTCGGTGCGGATAAACGCCTGCCCGTGTATTACAATGCTTCCGGCGCGCCCACACCCGAGCAAAATGCGCCGCGTATACTTGACCAGCGCTGGAAAAAGCCAGGAGACGAGCAGTATACGAACATCCCGGCTGTTCCGCCCGGCAACCCGAACAGGTTTTATGTGCCGCTGCCGTTGCTCACGACGAGCACAACCAATTTCTATTCTCCTTACGACCTGTATAACAATTCCGACATCATGGTGGCCAGCGCAGATTTCATCCGCTGCCGCCAGCTAGCCCTCAATTATCAATTCGGGCCGGCTGTGCTGAGGGCGCTGCATGTCAGGAACCTGTCCTCTTCCTTCAGCCTCACGAATCCTTTCTTTATCGCCTTCGATAAGGACTGGAGGGGATACGATCCTGAAACTGCAGGCTGGCCTGCACGCAGGGTGACTTCTATATCATTTAACATGACCTTCTAACACCGACGCGCATGAAAAATAAATTATTTGCAATACCGATGATCGCCGCTGCCCTTGCGCTGGGCGGATGTTCCAAGTTCCTGGAGGAAAAATCCCAGAGCGACGTGGTGCCTAAAACCGTAGTAGACTTCCGTGAGCTGCTGCTGGGGTCCGGCTATCCCGGGGCGGCACAGCCCGCAAGCGCCGTCTACCTCATGGACGATGATGTGGACCTTTTCATTGAATACGGCCAGAGCTCAGGCTTTCCCATCGTTGGTACGAACTCGGTAAAGACCCATTACCTGCTTTACACCTGGCAGCCGCGCCAGGCGGAAGAAAACGGCATTGGCGACCGTATTGGCGATGTTGCCGCCAACTCTTCGTATTACGCGCTTTACGAACGCATCAAAGGCTGCAATGCCGTGCTGGATTACGTGGACGATGCCATCGGCACACAGCAGGAAAAGGACCGCGTTAAGGCGGAAGCACTTGCTATCCGTGCGTTTCACTACTTTACGCTGGCCAATCTTTACGGCGATCCCTACAACCAGAACCCGAACGGGCCGGCTGTGCCGCTGAAGATGAACTCAACTGTAGAGGCCGAATTTCCCGCACGCAATACTGTTGCAGAGGTGTATGAGGCAATAATCAAAGACCTGGACGAAGCCGCCCGCCTGATGGACCCGCTGCCCGTGGTGCGGAAGGATTATCATATCAACCAGCCGGCGATCCACATCCTGCTTTCAAGGGTGTACCTCCATATGGACAAGTGGGAAGAGTGTGCTGCCGAAGCGAACAAAGCTTTTGATCTTGGGGCTACTATCCCGAACCTCACCGGTATTACTACCGGTCCCTGGATAACTTACGACAACGCAGAAGTAGAATGGATGTACGGCGGCACCTTCCAGATGTATGGCCAGACCGAATACAGGCCTGCCCCCGAATTCCTGGCGGGTTTCAGCGCCAGCGACGTCCGCCGCAAATACGGTTTCCTGGAACAGTCAAGCGGAACCGTGTTGCTGAACAAACTCCTATCCAACGGCCCGAACACGATCGTGCAGGCCGTCCGCGCTTCCGAAGCGCTGCTGAACCGCGCCGAAGCAAATGTGCAGCTGAACAAGCTGGGCGATGCGCTGAAAGACCTCAACGACCTGCGCCGCCGCCGCATTACCGGGTATGCAGACGTGAGCATCAGCGACAAGGCTACGCTATTGGCAGAGATCCGCAACGAGCGCCGCAAGGAGTTCTGCTACGAAGGTTTCCGCTGGTTCGACCTGCGCCGCTACGGAAGGCCCGCCATCACGCACCGTTACCAGCATGATATCGCAGAGCCTATCCTGCAGTATACCCTTGCTGAAAAGGATCCCGCGTATACACTGCCTTTCCCTTCAGGGCTGCTGCTGCGCAATCCCAAGCTCACCCAAAATCCTTCCGCGGCTATGCACGAGCGGATCGGACAATAAATTCCTGAACTCATGACACGCATTCACATGAAATATATTTTCTTCCTCGCTTTTGCCGGCAGCCTGTTCCTGGCCGCCTGTAAAAAAGACGCTGCCATCGGGCCGCCGGTAGAGATCAAACCCGATTACGTACTGCCGCAGGGCAATGCACCGAAAGAAGCGAACGACAAGATCCAGCAATTGTACGATACATACGGTTCGTATTTCCTGTACAACTTCACCCAGAAGGATTTTGAATGGATCCAGTCAGCAGGCAGCAGCGCCAGCAAGATCGATACCGCCGTGCTGGGCAACCCCGCCTATGCCGGGGATATGCTGGCCCTGCTGGAAGACGTATGGCTGAAGTTCCTGCCGGAAGACTTTAAGAAAAAGGGCGGCATTCCTTACCGGGTATTCATGGCAGACAGCATCCGCCAGTACCGCGTTGGTTTCCCGCCAGGCAGGGAATATCTCTATTTCGATTACAAGGTGGTCGGCAAGGCGGTTACGTTCGCCGGCATGAACGTTTCCCTGCGCACGCTTACACCCGAGCAGAAAGTGGCAAAAAAGAACCTGATCTTCGGCGTGATGTGGAGCTACTACCAAAGCGCAAAGATCATCGATATTCCCGCTGCGTTCTATAACGTGAGCAACTACACTGCGCCGAAGCCCGCCATTCCTGTCAACGCCGCCAACCCGGCTAACCTGGAGGCATACCGGCAAATGGGTTTCCTGCCTTCTTCTTACCTCACCAACGGCAATCCTCTTGAATGGCTCAGCTTCAGCGATTTCAGCTGGACTTCCAACAAAAGCAACGACATCAGTTCTTTCCTGATGCACATCACGCAGCGTACAGACGCACAGATGGCGCCATTTCTTGACAACTACCCGTTGATCAAACAAAAATTCGATATCCTCGTCAAATACTATAAAGATAAATACGGTATTGACGTAAGAGCTATCGCCAACGCGACCTATTGATCCCTGTTTATGGCTGCTCTCCGGCAAACCGGCGGAGGGCAGCCATTTCCGATCCTTCCGCCAATGTAACAGCCGGTCCGCCCGAAAGCGGCGGACCCTTCAACAAATTCAACAAACGGGTAAAAACAGGCAAACAACGTCCTCTTCATAAGCAGCAAGTGAAGCCCCGATGTTTATCGGGGCTTCCTGTTTCGCTGTTCCCGTCCGTAGGCTGCATTTGCCTTTCATCAATAATTGGGTTGAAGACAGGTAGAAAGGAAGGAGTTGGTTGTTTCAGGAATGCCTTCAAACAATTACGTAAACAATACTTACTGAATGGAAAACGCCATTGTAAAAGTTGAAAATCTGTCTCACCGCTACACTGCCCAATGGGCGGTGCGTGATATCAGTTTCGAGATACGCAGCCAGGGAGTGGTAGGCCTGCTGGGCTCCAACGGGGCCGGTAAATCCACCACGATGAATATTATCTGTGGCGTGCTGAAGCAAACCAAAGGCAAAGTGTTCATCAACGGCACAGACCTGGACAAGAACCCGGTAGCGGCCAAACGGAACATCGGCTTTATGCCGCAGAAACTGCCGCTGCACCTGGATTTCACGGTGGAGGAATACCTGACCTACTGTGCAGACCTTCGCCTGGTGGATAAATCGCAGGTAAAAAAAGCCGTGGCCGAAGCTGCTGAAAGATGCGGCGTGCTGCATTTCAGGGACCGCCTGCTGCGCAATCTCTCCGGCGGTTACCAGCAACGCGTGGGCATTGCCCAGGCCATCGTGCACAGCCCGCGCTTCGTGGTGCTCGACGAGCCTACGAACGGGCTCGATCCCAACCAGATCGTGGAAGTACGCCACCTCATCCGCGATATCGCGAAAGACCGTTCCGTACTGCTGTCTACCCACATCCTCTCCGAAGTGCAGGCCACCTGCCAGGAGATCAAGATGATAGACCAGGGGCAGCTCGTGTTCTCAGGCACCATGGATATGTTCGACAACTACATAGAACCCAACAGCCTCATCCTCTCGCTGGATGAACCGCCTGCGGGAGATGAGCTGCTGCAGCTCGAAGGCGTGCGCTCCGTGGAGCAGATCGGTCCGTACCGATTCCGCCTCGGCTACGACGGCGACAAGAACACCACCCGGCGCGTAGCGGCCGCCAGCGTGGACCGTGGCTGGGGGCTGATGGAGCTGGTAGTGGAAAAAAGCTCGCTGGATGCTGTATTCGCAAGACTGTCCGGGAAGGCCGGTAAATAATGCACCTAAAAAGACGTCATCAAAATGAGACAAATATATAAGATCGCAAAAGCGGAACTCTATACATTATTTTATTCGCCCATCGCCTGGATGATCCTCGTGATCTTCGCTTTCCAGACCGCCTTCGTATTCAGCGGCGCACTGCAGGAGCTGGTGCGTTACCAGGAATTAGTGGACGGTATCGGCGCGGGCACCTTCGGGCTGTTCGGCGGGCAACTTTCGTTGTTCCCGGCCGTGCAGGGTTATCTTTATCTCTACATGCCCCTGCTCACCATGGGGCTCATGAGCCGCGAGCTGAGCAGCGGTTCCGTAAAGTTGCTGTATTCTTCACCGCTCACTTCCTCGCAGATCATTTCCGGTAAATTCCTGGCGATGATGCTGTATAGCCTGGTACTGATCGGCATTTTGCTGGTATACGTTGTGATCGGCGGGGTTAAAATAGAAAACTTCAGCTGGCAGGAAGCATCTTCAGGGCTGCTGGGCCTTTACCTGCTGATGTGCGCCTATTCGGCCATCGGCCTGTTTATGTCATGCCTTACCAGTTACCAGGTAGTAGCCGCATTGGGCACGCTGGTGCTGCTGGGCCTGCTGAACTATATCGGCAAAGTATGGCAGGATATTGAATTCGTGCGGGACCTCACGTACTGGTTATCTATTTCAGGCCGCACCACTACGATGATCAGGGGATTGATCTGTTCTGAAGACGTGCTGTACTTCATGATCATCATGGCGCTGTTCCTCGCCCTGGCAGTGCTCAGGCTGCAGGCCAGCCGCGCGCATGCTTCCTTCGCATCCGTATGGGGTAAATATTCCCTGGCGCTGATCGTGGCGCTCATGCTGGGATATATCACTTCACGGCCGAAAATGATGAGCTATTACGACGCTACCGAAACGAAAAGGAACACGCTTACGCCTGCCAGCCAGGATGTGGTGCGGAAAATGACCGGCGGGCTCACCATTACCACCTACGTGAACCTGCTGGACCGCGAAGCCTTCAACGGCCTGCCATCGCAGGTGAACGAGGATAAGGACCGCTTCTCCCAGTACCTGCGCTTTAAGCCGGAAACAAAGTTCCGTTACGTTTATTATTATGACAAATCCGTGAACCCCGCCTTCAGAAGCCCGAAAGAGCCGAAGAACCTGCCGCTGGACGAACAGGCGAAAAAAAGAGCGGAAGTGATGGACATCGATGTGGATATGTTCCTTAAGCCGGAAGAGATCAAAAAGAAGATCGACCTCAGCGCGGAAGGCAACACTTTTGTGCGCGTGGTGGAAAGGGAGAACGGGCAGAAATCATACCTGCGCCTGTACAACGACATGATGAAGTTTCCCAGCGAAGCGGAGATCACCGCCGCGTTCAAACGCATGGTGATGAAGCTGCCGCGCATCGGCTTCCTGGCCGGCGGCCGCAAGCTGGAAGGCGAACGCGCGAAAGACTATACCCTTTTCTCTTCGGAAAGAACTTTCCGCTATGCCCTCACCAACCAGGGCTCCGATGTGGAAACGCTGGACCTTTCAGGCGATAAGCAGATACCCAAAGACATGGACATCATCGTGATCGCGGACCTGAAAGAGGCGCCGGATTCCAACGTCAGCAAAAAACTGGATGCCTACATCGCAGCAGGCGGCAACCTGGTAGTGACGCTGAAACCGGGTTCTAAAGTGATGGAAGATTTCATCGCGCAGTTCGGCCTCAAAACCGTGCCTGGCCAGCTCGTGCAGCCAAAGCTGGACGTAGCCGGCAATGTGGTGATCTGCGTGCCGACCAAAGAAGGCAAAGCCCTCGCGGAAATATTCGACAACATGGACCAGCGCGGCCAATGGGTAGGCATGGTGAATTCCGCCGGGCTGGAGAAAGCGGAAGACAAAGGCTTCAAGTTCACGCCGATCATTTCCAGCAGGGATACGATGAAGACCTGGAATGAGCTGCAGACGATCGATTTCGTGAACGACTCCGCCAGCCTCGATCCCTCCACCGGCGAGAAACAAGCTACTTATGTGACTATGATGGGCCTTTCCCGCCAGGTAGGTAAAAAAGAACAGCGCATCGTGGTGCTGGGAGATGCGGACTGCATCAGCAACGAGGGCATGACCCCGCCGATCCGCCGTTATGGCGCTTCCAACTTCAACATCATCCCGGGCATGTTCCACTGGCTGTCTTATGGCAACGTGCCGGTGGACGTGAGCCGCCCTGCGCCTACAGACAACCAGATTCACATGAAAAAGAACGGCGCGAAAACCGCGAAAACGGTCCTGATGTGGGTATGGCCCGGCATCATGCTGCTGGCGGGCATTATCCTGCTTATCAGGCGCCGGAGAAAATAAAAGCAACGTTATGAGCCTGATGACCGACAAACAAACGATCAATGATCTCCACCTCTTTGGCAAGGGAGGGAACGATGGCGTCTATGCGCTGTTTAACCGCACGCATACCAAAGGCGGATCGGAGCTGCTGGAAGACATGTTCCGCCGCCCGCTGGCAGACGAACAAGCCATCAACGCCCGTAGCTCAGTGATCCGGTATTTCGCGGAGCATGAAGTGCGGTTCCCCTACGAAAGCCACTGGTTCGACGCCGCGGAGCATTACCTGTCAGACACCGACGAGCGCACGCAGCTGAGCCGGCAGGAAGATAACCTGGCGAGGAAATTCAACCAGATCATTGCAGCGGATACAGCTTACAAAGCCATAGAGAAAGGCGTTGCCAGCCTCGTGGGCATTTTGCAGGCAACATGTGTATTCGTAGACGTTACCCGTGAACAGGTGGCCGGGATACCTTATCGTGAAGAAATAGCCGCGATGGAGAAACTGCTGGCGAACCCCGCATTCCAGCCTGTGCTGGCTGATACCGGGAAACAAAAGTTCTCCTTCGCCACGCTTTCCGCATACGACCAGCTGCTCCGCTTCCGTGAACGGGATAAGCTGCGGCAGCTGCTGGACCATATTTACCTCGCTGATGCTTTCCTGTCTGTCGCCAAAACAGGCCGGGAGCGGGGATACGCCTTCCCCAAAGCGGTGGCGAGGGAATTGCAGACGGTGATGCTGGAAGATTTCTGGCATCCCTCACTGGAAAAACCGGTGAAGAACTCACTGGAGATCACGCCGGAAGGAAACGTGATCTTCCTCACGGGCGCCAACATGGCGGGTAAATCCACTTTCATGAAATCCCTCGGCATCGCGATGTACCTGGGTCATATGGGTTTTCCCGTACCGGCGGCCAGGATGGAGTTTGCCGTGAGAGACGGCATTTTCACCACCATCAACCTGCCGGATAACCTCAGCCAGGGCGCGAGTCACTTCTACGCGGAAGTGCTGCGCATCAAAAACGTAGCACGTGAGCTGAGCCGCGACAAATACCTCTTCGTCATTTTTGACGAGCTGTTCCGCGGCACGAACGTGAAAGACGCATACGAAGCCACCATTGCGGTTACAGCCGCTATCGCACGGCGGCGCAACTGCATGTTCGTCGTGTCTACCCACATCATAGAAGCAGGGGAGGTGCTGAAGGAAAAATGCCGCAACATTCGGTTTATGTATTTGCCCACCTTGCTGGAAAACGGCAAGCCCGTGTACACGCATAAGCTGAAAGAGGGCATCACGGCAGACCGGCATGGCATGGTGATCATCAACAACGAAGGGATCCTGGATATTTTGTCCCGGAAAAAAACAGAAAAGAAAACCTCATGAGTTTTATTGCCGACAAGCAAACGCTCGACGACCTGCAACTGCTGGGCAAATACGACAGCAGCTCTATATTCAGCCTGTTCAACCGGGTGAGGACCAAAGGCGGCCTGCAACTGCTGGACCAGATGTTTCTCCGCCCGATGACGGACGTGGAAGCCATCAACGCCAGGAGCGCTGTGTTCCGTTACTTCCGCGATCACGCGGCGGAGTTCCCGTTTCAAAACGAAACCATCACCGCGATGGTAGCTTACCTGGAAGAAAACAGGGAACAGAGCCCCGTGTTTTCCCTCATCAGGATGGCGAAAAACAAAACCTTGGCCGGGTTGACGCGTGATGAAACGTATGGGCGCGAGCAGGAAGGCCTGCATGCCTGCCTGCTGATCCTCCGCGAATGCCGCCAGCTGCTGCGCCGCGTGGAACAGGACGGCCTGCATAAAGGCACGCCCTGGGCTGCCTGGGCGGAAAAGGCGGGGCAGGTGTTGCGCCATCCGCAGGCCGCTGCATTCCTGGATATGCCGGCGGAGGATGAGCTGCAGCTTTCACAGGCTGCGCGCCTGCGCTACCTGCTGGCGGGCGCATGGAAAGAACAGTTGCTGGCGCTCATCCAGGCTACCTACGAACTGGACGTATACATCGCTGTTGGAGCCGTGGCGCGTGAAAAGGATTTTTCCTTTGCCGTAGCCTATCCGCGCAGCGCCAACTTCCTGAAAGCAACAGATGTAAGGCATCCGCGGCTGGACAAAGGCGTGCCTAATTCCTTCGGTTTCAGTAAAGACGGTAACGTGCTTTTCCTGACCGGTGCGAATATGGCGGGGAAATCCACGCTCATGAAAGCATCCGGCATCCTTCTTTATCTCGCGCACATGGGCTTTCCCGTTGCCGCGCGGGAACTGGAGTTTTCCGTCATGGATGGCATTTATTCTTCCGTGAATGTACCTGATGATCTCAACAAAGGCTACAGCCATTTTTACGCTGAAGTGCTGCGGGTGAAAAAAGTAGCGGAAGAAGTGAGCGAAGGAAAAAGACTGTTCATCATTTTTGACGAGCTGTTCAAAGGCACGAACGTGAAAGATGCTTATGATGCTACATTGTCCGTCACTGCTGCGTTTGCCGGTTTTACCGAATGTTTTTTCATCATCTCCACGCATATTTTTGAAGTCGGGGAAGCATTGCGGGAAATTCCGTCTGTCCGTTTCGTATTCCTGCCCACGGTGATGGAAGGGCATGTGCCGAGATATACCTACAGGCTGCAGGAGGGTATTACTACAGACCGGCAGGGGATGATCATTATCGAAAACGAAGGGATACTGGATATGTTGTAAAACTTACAATAATTCTAACCAACCATTTAAGGCCTGCTGGTTTTGCCCGGCGGGCCTTTTTTTATTATCATGATCATGAATACTGATAGTAGAAACAAAGAAAATTGTGCGGAGCAGTATGTTGAAGGTAAATAAAGTACTATAACACAAAATTCATTCTTCTATATATAAGAAAGTCTCGCATATATATCTACCTTCGTGCATTCAATCAAAAAAATTCCCGTACCCCTATGAATCTGGTAATGCAGTTTCTTATTTTTTGTTGTGGGAAAGTGAAAGTGTTATCTCGGTTGTCGGTTTTTAAAAGCATACTGTCTTCTCCTTATCGGGGAGTTTCCTTACACGTATTTAAAACGATCTCTTTTATAAAATAGAAAAATGGAAAGAAAGCCATAGTGGCTGATTTCCGGGCATCCCATATACTATGAAATACAAATGGCTACCCATCGGGGTATTTCTCTGCACATTATTGCTGTGCCGGTATTCCTATACCAAAGCTTTTGACGGGCTTAAGGATCCGGTTACCGGGCGCCTTATGTTTGCGACGCCTACTATACTCGCTATCAATTACAGCAATCTCGGCGCTAATTCAATCACTTTAGGCGGGAACATTACGGGCGATGGAGGATCTCCTGTTACTGAGCGGGGAATCGTATGGGGCACGGCCTCAGGCGTTACAATGGCCGATAACGTGGTGGTGATGGGCAGCGGTACCGGCACTTTCAGCCAAATCGTAACAGGGCTTCCGGCTAATACCGTTATTTATTACAGGAGCTATGCTACTAATGCCGAAGGGACCAGTTATACCGTGGAGTCGCAATTTCAAACGAACTGGCCTTTAAACGGTAATACCACGCGTACGAATGTGAGCTGTCCCGGTGGAAGCAACGGCACGGTAACCGCCTACGTTTACCCCAATTCAGGCAAGGAGCCTTTTACCTATTCGTGGTCTCCTGTAGGCAGTACCAGTTCAACAGTAACTGGCTTATCAGCAGGCGTCTATACCTGCACGATCACGGATGCGGAAGGTGCTACAAAGGACGTTTCTGCTACTGTTACCCAGCCAAATCCGGCGAATATAACAACGCCTTTCATCACGAATGTAACCTGCAACGGCGGTTCCAATGGGAAGGTTCAATTGGTGATGAGCGGCGGTACTTCGCCTTATACTTACCTATGGTCGGCCAATGCAGGCTCCCAGACCACCAACCAGGCTATAAACCTTTCGGCGGATACATACTCCTGCACTGTTACAGATGCGAATGGATGTATCTACACAAAGACCGGCATCGTTGTCACCCAGCCAGCACCAGTCACTGCCGGCACGATGAAAATGGACGTCGCCTGTTATGGCGGCGCTACCGGGGAAGCCAGGATACTGAGCGTGTCCGGCGGCTTTAGCCCCTATTCCTACCTCTGGACGAATGGGGCTACCACTGCAAGCGTAACAGGGTTGACTGCAGGGACTAACATTTCCTGTACGATCTCAGATGTCAGGGGATGCTCCGTTACTAAAAGTTTCACGATCAGCCAGCCGGCCACGCCACTGGCGATAAATTTTCCAAAAACGGACGTCAGCTGTTACGGTGGCTCAAATGGTACTGCCAGGGCGCAGGTAAGCGGCGGAGCAGGGGCTTATACTTACCAGTGGAGCAACAGCAGAACTGCCGCTTTAATCAATAATCTTACGCCGGGCACATATACCTGCACCGCGACGGACGCCAATGGCTGTACTGTTACCGGTTCCGTCACCATTTCACAGCCTGCCGCCCCGCTTTCTGCCGAGCAATCATATTCTAATGTAAGTTGTCATAGCGGATCCAACGGCTCCGCCGTTGTAATACCCAGCGACGGCACCGGCCCTTATACTTACCTCTGGACCAACGGGTATGCGGCGGGCCAGATAGCCGTCGGGCTTCCTGCCGGGCCCATTTCCTGCACAATTACCGATGCGAATGGTTGTACGGTCACCAAGAGCTTCACGATCAACGAGCCGCCGGTGCTCACTGCCACAACAGGGCAGACGGATGTAAGCTGCAATGGCGGTTCCAACGGTTCTGCATCTGTAACGCCATCCGGCGGTACAGCGGGATATACTTATGCGTGGAGCAACGGTGGAACGACTGCCGCGATCAATGGCCTTACAGCAGGCACTTATACCTGCACGATCGAAGATGCCAACAGCTGCACGATCACCAAAACAGTAACGATCAACCAGCCTGTTGCGCTTACTGCGACCTCTTCTGCTGTTACCGATGTTACCTGTTATGGTTATACGAATGGCAGCGCGACCGCTTCAGTAAGCGGCGGCACTTCACCTTACACTTATGCCTGGTCGGACGGCAGCACTGCCGCCATTATCAGCAACGTTGGCGCAGGTACTTATAGTTGTGTGGTGACGGACAATAATGGTTGCACAGCTAACCTTTCCGCTACCATTTCACAACCGGCAGAACTTATTGTAACCCCAAGTGTAACGAACGTAGCCTGCTTTGGCGGTACAAATGGCGCGGCATCCCTGGCGCATACCGGCGGCACGACGCCGTTTACCTACCAGTGGTCAACCGGGGCTGCTACCAGTGCGATCACCAGTAAGGCTGCAGGCAATTATACTTATAGTGTCACAGATAATAATGGTTGTGTTGCTTCCGGCCCTGTTACCATTACCGAACCAACGGCGCTTGCCGCTACCACAGGACAGGTGGATGTAAGCTGCAATGGCGGTTCTAATGGCTCTGCATCTGTAACCCCGTCCGGCGGTACGATTCCTTATTCTTATTCCTGGAGCAATGGTGGAACCAGTGCAACTATCAATGGGCTTGCTGCGGGTACTTATACCTGTACTATTACTGATAACAACGGTTGTACGCTTTTAAAAACAGTGACGGTGGGCCAACCCGTTGCCCTTGCTGCTACTTCCTCTGGTGTCACGGATGCTACCTGTTTTGGTTATACGAACGGCAGCGCGGCCGCATCAGTAAACGGTGGCACTTCGCCTTATACTTATGCATGGTCGAACGGAGCCACAGGCGCCACTATCAGCAATGTTGGCGCTGCCACTTATACCTGTGTGGTGACTGACAATAAAGGTTGTACGGCTAACCTTTCTGCCACTGTTTCACAACCGGCCGCACTCAGCGCTACTCCTAATGTGACCAATGTAAGCTGCTTTGGCGGTACAAATGGCGGCGCCTCCCTGGCGCCATCCGGCGGTACGGCGCCATATAACTACCTGTGGTCGAACGGAGCTACTGCCAGTGCGATTACCAATGTTGCAGCGGGCAATTATACTTACAATGTAACAGACAATAATGGTTGTACTGCTTCCGGTCCTTTTACCATTAGTGAACCAACGATGTTGGCCGCCACCACCGGAAAGGTGGATGTAAGCTGCAATGGCGGTTCCAATGGTTCTGCATCTGTAAACCCATCCGGCGGTACAACGCCATATGCATATGTATGGAGCAACGGTGGAACGGCCGCTACCATCAATGGTCTTACAGCAGGGACTTATACCTGCACGATCACCGATGCCAATGGTTGTACGCTTTCGAAAACAGTGACGGTAGGCCAGCCTGTTGCGCTTGCCGCAACTTCGTCTGCGGTTACCGATGCTGCTTGCTATGGTTATACGAATGGCAGTGCTGCTGCATCAGTAAGCGGCGGTACTGCGCCTTATACCTATGCCTGGTCGAATGGTAATACATCGGCTACTATCAGCAATGTTGGCGCGGGCGTTTATACCTGCGTGGTGACAGATAATAATGGTTGTACGGCTAATTTCTCAGCAACTATTTCACAGCCTGCTGCGCTTGCCGTTTCCAAGACTGTAACAGATGTAAGCTGCTTTGGTGGCACAAATGGCGCCGCATCGCTGACACCATCCGGTGGCACTGCTCCATACAGTTATACATGGTCGAACGGAACTGCTGCGAATGCGATTGCTAACGTCGCTGCAGGTAATTATACTTATAATGTAACAGACAATAACGGTTGTGCTGCCTCTGGTCCTGTTACCGTTTCCGCGCCTGCCGCGCTTGTGCTCAATACTTCGCAAACCAGCGTAAGCTGCACAGGCGGTAATAATGGTACGGCATCTGTAATTGCATCCGGTGGCACAGCGCCATATGCTTATTTGTGGAACAATGGCCGAACGACCGCTACGATCAATGGCCTTGTAGCAGGTACTTTTACCTGTACTGTTACTGATGCCAATGGCTGCGTTAAAACAGGTACTGTTACTGTGAATGAGCTGCCCGCCCTCGTTGCCGTCACAGGACAGGTGAGTGTAAGTTGCCATGGTGGTTCCGACGGTGCTGCATCAGTTGCCATGTCTGGCGGTACAGCGCCTTATACTTATGTTTGGAGTAACGGCGGAACGGCCGCAACGATCAATGGCCTTACCGCGGGCACCTATACCTGCACGATCTCTGATGCCAATAGTTGCGTTCAGACAGCGACTGTTACCGTAAATGAACTGCCGGCTCTTGTTGCTACTACAGGACAGGTAAATGTAGGCTGCCATGGCGGGTCCAGCGGTTCTGCCTCTGTAAATGCATCCGGTGGTACAGCGCCTTATGCCTATTCCTGGAGCAATGGCGGAATTACTCCTGCCATCAATGGCCTTGCTGCCGGCACATATACCTGCGTTATTAAGGACGCCAATAACTGCAGCGTCACTAAAACTGTTACGCTTACCGAACCTGTTGCACTTTCTGCTTCGGGCGGCGCTACAACACCGGATTGTGCAGGGGGTTCCAACGGTTCCGCTTCTATAACGGCAACCGGCGGTACAGCACCTTATGTTTATTTGTGGAGCAATGGCGGAACTACCGCTACGGTCAATGGTCTTGCGGCCGGAACCTATACCTGCACCATTACCGATGCGAATGGTTGCACGCTTACTGAAACGGTGACCGTGAATGCGCCTGTTCCGCTTACCGTAACAGTCTCTTCCGTTGTGAATGTTACTTGCTACGGTGGTAACAACGGCGGCGCAACTGCTTCAGCAAGCGGCGGTACTGCGCCATATACCTATGCCTGGTCGAACGGCAGCACAGTTGCCGCCCTGGGCAATGTTATTGCGGGTGCTTATACCTGTATTGTGACGGACAACAAAGGTTGTACGGCCAGCTCTTCTCTTACTATTTCGCAACCAGCCGCGCTTTTTGCTGTGATGAATGCAACCGGCGTAAGCTGCGCCGATGGCTCGAATGGAAGCGCTTCCGTAGCGATATCCGGCGGTACGGCACCTTATACTTATTTATGGAATAATGGTGGAACCACTGCTTCGATCACTGGTCTTGCTGCGGGTACATATACCGTTGCCATTAAAGATGCCAATAACTGCGCAATCACCGGGACTGTTACAGTAACAGCGCCTGCTGCGATAACAGGCGTTGTCAGCGCACAAACCAATGTATTGTGCAAAGGAGGGAACACGGGATCGGCCACTATTGCGGCTTCCGGCGGCACCGGCGCCTACACTTATTCCTGGGCGCCGGGTGGTGGTAATACTGCTTCCATCAGTAACCTGGCGGCGGGCACTTACACCTGCACCATTACCGATGCAAATGACTGTACAGGCACTGTTTCAGTAACCATCACTGAGCCGGCGGCCGCGGTCAGCGCCACTATTTCACAAACGCCCGCGCTGTGCAACGGCGGCTCTACCGGAAGCGCTTCGGTATTGGCCAGCGGCGGCACTGCGCCTTACGCTTACACCTGGTCTGCCGGCGGAAACAACGGTACCACTCTAAACAACCTGGCTGCGGGCAATTACAGCTGTGTGATCACGGATGTGAATAACTGTTCCCTTACGAAGAACTTCACCATTACACAACCTGCCCAGATCACGGCAACGATTACAAAAACAGATGTGACCACGCAGGGCGGCAGCAACGGTACAGCCACGGTAACAGCCAGCGGCGGCACCGGCATGCTCACTTATGTATGGGCGCCTTCCGGCGGCAATTCGGCCAGCGCTACGGGTCTTGCTGCCGGCGTTTACACCTGCACTGTCAAAGACGCCAATAATTGCAGCATCATACAAACTGTTACCATCCATGCGCCATCCAGCCTTGGAGGGTTCCCGGCTATGACCAAGAGTTATGGCGATGCCAGCTTTACATTGCCCCAGCCTGCCAGCACCGGCACCGGCGCATTTACTTACTCCAGCGATAACGCGGCTGTGGCTTCCGTATCCGGTAATACCGTTACCATTATCAAACCCGGCGTTGCGAACATCACCGCTACGCAGGCAGCCGATGCTACGCATACTGCCGCTTCAATTACCAGCACGCTCACCGTATCGCCAAAAACGATCACCGCCACGCTGCTGGCCACGCCTGCGATCAGCAAAACATACGATGGCAATAACATGGCAACTGTCGCGGCTGCCAACTACCAGCTGAACGGGGTAGTGGGATCTGACGCAGTAGCCGTTTCAGGTGCAGCGGCGCAATACGATACCAAAAATGCAGGCGCCGGTAAGACCATTACAGTCACTGGTCTGGCGCTCAGCGGCGCCCAAAAGGATAATTACCAGCTGGCGGCGACGTCCGCTACCACCGCGGGTATCATTAAACCTAAAGTGCTTACAGCCACGGCTGCGCCTGTCACAAAAGTCTATGATGGCAGCACATCCGCGGCCGTTACCTTCAATAATCTATCTGCTGCCAATGGCCTGGTCGGTACTGATGTGGTACAGGTGCAATATATCGCAGCTGTTTATGCATCAAAGAATGTAAACACCCCGCCCGCCAAAATCCCGGTAACCGTTACCGGCCTCGAACTGGCCGGTGCTGATAAGGGCAACTACATGCTGAACGGGGTTACTGTAAGCGGCGATATCACGCAAAGATCTGTTACGGTAACCGCCGATCCCGGCCAGAAAGTGATGTATGGCAACGCTCTTCCACAGTTCACCTATACCGTTACCACGGGATCGCTTGTACCCGGTGATGCATTCACCGGCCAGGTATCCAAACAGGCCGGCAATAATGCAGGACTTTACGATCTGCTGGTATCCGGCTTAACGGCGGGGCCGAATTACAACGTGACCTTCGTGTCCAATAAATTCGAGATCACCAAGCGGCCATTGACGATTACTGCTGACGATAAACAGATCGTTTTAGGTGCAGCCATTCCTGCATTGACCGTTAGTTACAGCGGTTTTGCGAATACGGAGAACGCAAGTGTGCTCACCACACAGCCCACCGTTTCCACAACGGCTACGGCAGCCAGCCCTGAAGGGGATTATCCCATCAATGCAACAGGCGCGACAGCTGCCAACTACGACATCAGTTACGTAAAAGGCACATTGCACATCAGGAAAGCCACAGGTCCCACTGATATCAGTCTTGCCGCGGGAGATTTCTACGAAAACAGGCCTATAGGCAGCAGTTCAGCCAAACTGACCACTGCCACCGCCGACCCCGGCGCTGCGTTTACCTATACGCTGGCAGCAGGTGCAGGCGATGCGGACAATTCATTCTTTACCATTGACAATGACCTGGTGCGTAATGCAACTGTGCTGGACTACGAGCTTCATCCTGTCTTCAACATCCGCGTACGGGCTACCGATCAAAACGGCTTGTGGATTGAGAAGGCGCTCACACTATCTGCCCGTGATGTGAACGAAGTGCCCGCCATTACAGCCATCACCGATCAATCGGTTTGCCCGGGCGCTGCTTCACAGAAAATAGATATTGCCATGACGGCAGGGGAAGAAACACAGCAAACCGTTGCGGCTACTATTTCGGCAGACAAGCCTTTCTTCACCGACCTCAGCATCAGCGCCACAGCTATTCACTACACGCTGAAGGCTGATGCAGCAGGCGAAGTAACGGTTCGTGTGCGCGTACAGGATAATGGCGGCACGGCGAATGAAGGCGTGGATACGCTTATCCGCACATTTAAGATCAATGTTGCATCCGGCGTCGATTTCACTATTCAAAGCAACAAGGGCCCGCAATTCAGGCTGGGCGAAAATATTACTCTCACGGTAAGAGGCGCTGCCCGCTACGAATGGACCGTGCCGGCGAACGTTACGGATTCGCAGGTAGTAGTTACGCCAACGCGAAGCACCACGTATGTGGTGAAAGGCTTTAGCAACAGCGGCTGCTCACTGGAAAAAAGCTTTACGGTAGAAGTAACGGAAGACGCCTTCCATGCCACGAATATCATCACTCCCAATGGCGACGGTTATAACGACAGGTGGCTTATCTCCAACATTCACCGCTACCCGGGCAACAAAGTGGAGATCGTGAACCGCAACGGCAAAGTAGTGTATACGAGAAATGACTACAACAACGAATGGGATGGCAAGCTGAACGGGGTTCCGCTGCCGGAGGGCAACTACTACTACATTGTAAACCTGGGCGATGGCTCACCGGTACGCAAAGGATATATTTCCATTGTACTCGACAAAAAATAAATACGGCTACAAAAAACAATACCATGCACAAGCATCATAAAATATACCAGGTCATACCGGCAGCATTGCTGCTGGTATGTTTTGCCCTGCCTGCCGCAGCGCAGCGCACGGTATCTGCCGCCCAGTACTTTTTTAATCAATACCTCGCGAATCCGGCCATGGCAGGGCGCGATTCCAGCCTGAACCTGATGGTATCGTACAACCGCCAGTTCGATAACCTGCCTGGAGCGCCCGTCAATACAATGTTTTCGGCCGATTACAATATGGGTAAAAGGGTAGGCCTGGGCGTTAATGGTTTTTCGCAAAACGCCGGCCCGTTCCACCAGTTCCGGGGTGCGCTCACCTATGCATACCACCTGCCCGTCGGGGCACGGGGCCAACGCCTGAGCTTTGGCATTTCCGCGGCAGTTGTCAACAACCGCTTCACTACCGGGGAAGTGGACGGGGATCACAGTGATCCCTCGCTGGCGTATTATAACGACAGAGGCCTGCAAACGGATGGCGATTTTGGCGTGGTCTACGCTGCCCAAAGCCTTACCCTGCAAGCGGCCGTGCCCAGTATCCGCAATAACGTGACGAAGGAAACGTATTATTCGGTAGACAGGCCCACGCTGTTTACCGCGGCCTCGTATAAGTTTTACCTTGGCGAAGGCGAGATCAACAGCATAGAGCCGAAACTGTGCTACACCAGCATCAGGGGCAATAAAGACGTGATAGACGCAGGCGTGGAAGTAAAGCTGGTGAACAATATAGCCAGTGTATTCGGCATGTATCACTCCACGCAGAACTTTACGGTAGGCATAGGCGCGGATATCCTCTCAAGAGTAAAGCTCATGGCCTCTTTTACGCCGGAAGGTAAAAATCTGAGGAACTATACAGACGGTATTTTTTCCATTAACCTGCTTGTCAGCCTGTTTCCCGGGACGAAAGAATAGCGCCGGTGTTATAATATAATTAAGCCCCTTTGTGCATGCAAAGGGGCTTTTCATTATACCGCCCCTCAAAAAATTCAGCCGCAAAGTTTTTATTTTTTTTAATATTGACCCACTCTTTGATAAGCATATTAAAATAATAGTACATACAAATGATCAAACTTCCACTTGCCCTGGTCTCTTCATTTACATTACTGATCGGCGCAAAACATTATTTTGGAGAAGCACGGCCCAATTTCCCTGATCCTCCGGGATTAACGACCACAAGATTTGCCGGCCCGGATGTAACGCCAAGCCCCGCCTGCCTGGCGGTGGCGCCCACCGGTGAAGTATTCGTAGGGGTAGACATGATCGGCTCACTGGGAAAAGATCCCGGGAAAGGCCGCATTCTCAAGCTCACCGACAGCGATAATGACGGCAAAATGGACGGTCATAGCGAATTCGCGGTGGTAGACAATCCCCGCGGCATCCTGGTGATGGGAAGCCGGGTGTACGTACTGCACACCACATTTTCCAAAGAGACCGGTAAAGCTACAGGCATGGCCCTCGTAGTGTTCGGGGATAAAGACGGCGATGGCAGGGCAGACGGGCCTTCCCAGCCGCTTATCGAACATCTCAGCAATACCAAATATATCCAGGAACGCGGCACCGACCATGCCACCAACGGCATCAGGATGGGTATCGACGGCTGGATCTATATTGCCGTGGGCGATTTCGGTTTCCATAATGCCACGGACCGTTCCGGCAAAAAGCTGACCATGCTGGGCGGCGGAATTGTACGTGTGCGGCCCGACGGCACGGAAATGGAAATATTCACCCATGGCACGCGCAACGTATACGACGTGGCCATTGATCCATATATGAATGTTTTCACAAGGGAAAATACCAACGACGGCGGCGGATGGAACGTGCGGTTTTCGCATCATATCCAATCCGGCGAATATGGCTACCCGGTACTGTTCCAGCATTTTACGGATGAGATATTGCCGGCGCTGGTAGACGTTGGCGGCGGTTCTGGCACAGGCGCGCTGTTTATGGCGGAGCCAGGCTGGCCGGAGAAATACAACAACGTTCCCATGATGGCGGACTGGGGCAGGAGCATGCTGTACATGCACCGGGTAACACCCGATGGTCCTACGTTCACGCAAAAAGAAGAAGAGTTCATGGCCCTGCCCCAGATCACCGACCTGGATGTGGACGGATCCGGCAGGCTTTACCTTTCCGCATGGGATGGCGCGGGTTATTCCGGCAGTCCTGATAAGGGTTATGTGATCCGCGCAGTGCCGGAGAACTGGACGTACCAGGCATTTCCGGACCTGGCCAAAGCTTCGGTGACAGAGCTTGCACAATTGCTCCGTTCGGGCAGCGCGGTAGCCCGCCTGAATGCTTCCCAGGAATTGATTGCGCGCAATGACCAGCAGGCTGTTTCTGCTGCGCTGGAAGTTGCTTCCGACAAGGCGTTGCCGTTATATGCCCGTGTGGCCGGCATATATACTTATGCGCAGGCGGCAGGCAAGGATGGGACTGCTGCTTTAACGGCGTTCACCAAAGACGCCGAAGTAAGAGAACATGCATTGCGGGCACTGGCAGACCGTAAAGGCCTGCTGAACGGGGTTCCGGGCGAGCCTTTCCTGGAAGGGCTCAAAGATTCTTCCGCACGCGTGCGCGCTGCCGCGATCATCGGGCTGGGCCGTTTAGGCCGTGCCGAAACCGCCGGCGCTTTGCTTCAAACCAAGGTCCCCGCTTCATTTGCGGCGCCCGCCAAAGATGTGGAAGGGCCTCACGCTACGCCCAACCAGGCTATTGTGCTGCCTCACCTGGCAGTGCAGGCGCTGGTAAGCCTGCATGCGACAGACTCCGCTGTAGCGGCGCTCAATGGCGGAAATGCAACCCTCGCACTGTGGGCATTGCGTTATATGCATGATGTTAAAGCTGTAAACGGTTTAATTGCCGCTTACCCGCGTATAAAAGACGAAAAGCTGAAGAAACAGGTATTGGTTACATTAGCGCGTCTCTATAAAAAAGAAGATTCATACGACGCCTCATGGTGGTGGGGCACCCGGCCGGATTCGCATGGCCCTTATTACAAAGCCGTGAAGTGGGAAGGGTCGCCGGCGATCGAGCAATTCCTGAAAAAGGAAGCACTGAAAGCGCCCGCCAGGAAACAGTTCTTCACAGACCTGGACGCCCGCCACAGGATGGACATTGCAGCGTTTGCAGCACCGAAAAAAGCTGAAGCGCCGATAGCGAAAGAACCCAAAGTGGACCTTGAAAAGATCAAAAGTAAAAAAGGCCAGGTCGGCAAATCATCTATCGAAGATGTGCTGCTGGCGATCAATAAACTGAAGGGCAACCCTGCTAAAGGAAAACTGCTTTTTGCCAGCCAGGGCTGCGTGGCCTGCCACAGCATCAGCAAGGGCGAGAAAATGAAAGGCCCGTTTATGGGGCAGGTTGGCTCTATCATGAACCGCGAACAGATCACCGAATCCATCCTGAAACCCAACGCTTCTATTTCGCAGGGCTTTGCGACAGTAACGATCACCGCGAAAGGCAACAAGTCCTACATGGGATTTGTGACCGAAGAAACCGCCGCCAGGGTAGTGCTGAGGGATATCGGCGGAAACGTATACACCGTTAAAACAAGCGATATCCTGTCGCGCAAGGAAATGAAAACCTCGATGATGCCGGCGGGACTGGCCAATGCATTGTCTTACGAAGAACTAGCTTCGCTGGTTACATTCCTGTCGCAGCAGAAAAAATAGATGAAGCTTTTATAAAAAAATGAGGGCCGTACGATATCGTATGGCCCTCGTTTTTTAAACAGGTTGAAAGGCTTGCAGGACCTCAATCCCGTCCGGGTCAAGATATGAGTATAAGCGGTCAAAAAGTGATCAAAAATCGTTTGGAAAGAGAACCTTTCGATTAGTACTTTTAAGAAGTTCAAACATGTCTAACCTGACCGCACAGGATTTAATTATGAAATACTGCAAATTCTTTGGATTCCTTGCCTGTTGTGCTTTGCCCGGCGGATCCCTGCTGGCGCAGCAAAACGCACAAACGCCTTATATGCCTGATCATGCCGATATCATGCGGCGCTATCAGCATGTACAGTTGTCAGACAGCATCACCCGGCGGAAGATCGTCCGGCACAACGTGGATGCCAACTGGCTCCCGGGCGGGGAGAAATTCTGGTATGAGGTGGGCAGCAATAAAGACTCTTCAAAAATATATTACCTGGTAAACGCTGCTACCGGCAGCAAGGAAGAAATAAAAGATACTGCCGAGCTGGCGAGGTTGCGGGCTACCGCTACGCCGCAGTCGCAGGTGCTGCAACGGGGGCCTTCCCGGTGGAGGAACTTCTCGACAGGCGCCGTATCGCCGGATAAACAATGGATCGCGAAGACCATCCGCGGCAATGTATTTATTCAATCCGCCAAAGACAGCGTGCAGCAGCAGCTTACCGCTAACGGCTCCGACAGCACCGGCGAAGCGGCGCGTTATGAAGCATTTGCCTGGTCGCCTGACAGCAAATATTTCATCGGCTATCTTACGCGGCCGGTAAAGGATTCCGCCGTCTATTACGTACTCACGGACGTTCCCGGCACCACACGCGGGCAGCTGCGTTCACAGCCTTATAAGCAGCCTGGCGACCCGTTCCCGGTGTATGAGATGTATATCTTTTCCGTAGCAGATAAAAAGGCGGTGAAAGTAAATGCGGAGCCGCTGGATTTTTTCGGCCCTCCCGTGCTGCGCTGGCGGCACAACAATCCCCGTTATTTTTTATATGAAAAAGCAGACCGCGGCCACCAGCGTTTCTGCGTAATGGAAGTGGACGCTTTTACCGGCGCGGCCCGCACCATACTGGACGAACAGACCTCCACGTTTATCTATGAATCCCGCCTGTATACGCACTACCTGCCGGAAACGAATGAAATGCTCTGGACCTCTGAAAAGGATGGCTGGCGCCACATTTACCTGGTCAATACACTTACCGGGGCGATAAAAAAACAGCTTACCAAAGGCGAATGGGTAGTACGCAGTGTGGACAGTGTGGATACGAAGAAACGGGAGATATGGTTCCGTGCCGGAGGCATGCAGCCGGGAGAAGATCCTTATTTTGTTCATTACTACCGCATCGGCATGGATGGGAAGAACCTGGTGAAACTTACGCCCGCAGAAGGCAATCACCAGTTATCCTTTTCGCCGGACAGGAAATATTACATCGACAAATATTCGCAGGTGAACGTGCCGCCCGTACATGAGCTGCGCCGCACGGCAGATGCGAAGCTCATTTCAACATTCGAAAAGGCCGATGTAAGCGCTTGGCAGGCCACAGGTGTGCCTTTCCCGGTGCCTTTCACGGCAAAGGGCAGGGACGGGAAAACAGACATCTGGGGCATTATGT
The DNA here is from genome assembly GCF_039655965.1 of Chitinophaga sp. YIM B06452. Classification (NCBI taxonomy): domain Bacteria; kingdom Pseudomonadati; phylum Bacteroidota; class Chitinophagia; order Chitinophagales; family Chitinophagaceae; genus Chitinophaga; species Chitinophaga sp. YIM B06452. The sequence continues at coordinate 279,364 of NZ_JAWLKY010000003.1, forward strand.
GCCGCCCTTCGGATTACGACAGCACAAAGCTGTACCCTGTGATCGAAAATATTTACGCAGGGCCGCAGGATGCTTTTGTTCCCAAGAGCTTTATGAGTTATTATACCGAGATGCAAAGCCTGGCAGACCTGGGTTTTGTAGTAGTGCAGATAGACGGCATGGGCACCGCCAACCGCTCCAAGGCATTTCATGATGTGTGCTGGAAAAACCTGGCAGACGCCGGCTTCCCGGACCGCATCCTGTGGATCAAAGCCCTCGCTGCAAAATACCGCTTCGTGGATACCGCCAGGGTAGGGCTCTACGGCACTTCCGCCGGCGGGCAGAATGCGCTCGGCGGCCTGCTCTTCCATCCTGAGTTTTACAAAGCAGCTGTATCCTCCTGCGGATGCCACGACAACCGCGTGGATAAACAATGGTGGAACGAACAATGGATGGGATACCCTGTGGGCAAGCATTACGATGAACAGTCCAACGTTACCAATGCAGGCAAACTGAAAGGCAAGCTGCTCCTGATGGTGGGCGAGGCAGACACCAATGTGCCGCCGGAATCCACTTACCGCGTGATCAACGCGCTGATCAACAGCGGCAAGACCTTCGAATTCCTGCCGATACCGGGCATAGGGCACAGCGACGGAGGACCGTATGGCCGCATTAAACGCCGCGACTTTTTCGTGCGGCATTTGCTTGGGGCCACGCCGCCGGACAGGAATAATAATGAGTAAGAGGAATATTAATGGCCATTGGTCATTATTGTGCAACATTCAGCCACCTGAACGATTTCGCATCCGCTTCCAGTACATCTTCGCCGCCGGCTACAGGCCGGAACCGTAAGGCCACCACTGCCGTGGCACGGGGAGATACGCGATCGTCAGAGCGGTGGGTGTGCAGCACATAATACATTTCGCCATCTTTATCAAAGAACACATCGCCGTGGCCTGAGCCGTTTTGCCCGACCGTATGCCGGCTGATGACCGGGTTGCCGGCGTATTTTTTCCAGGGGCCGGTGGGGGAGAGGGAAGTGGCATATCCTACCGCATAATCTTTGTTGCGGAAATCGTTGGCAGAATAGACCAGGTAATAAACGTTCTTATGTTTGAGAACAGTAGGGCCCTCTGCTACCGGCCATGTTGCTCCGGCGGTGTTTTCCCATCCCCCGGTGCTGGCTATGCATTCTTTTTCCGTGCCGGGCACCACGTCTGTCAGGTCCGGTTTCACTTCCGAGACGAAGATGCGGTTGCCGTTCTGCAGCTTCACATGGTACAGGTAGATCTTTCCGTTTTCATCGAAAAACAGGAAGGGGTCTATCTGTTTGCCCGAGCCGCTAAGCGGGAGAGGGGCATGTTGCCGGAAAGGGCCTGCCGGATTGGGCGCACTGGCAATTGCAATCTGTTCATTAGCCGTATAGGCCATGTAATAATTGTCCTTATGTTTCAACACCTGCGGCGCCCAGAAGCCGCTGTTGCCAAAGGCATCCCCGCGTTTCAACGCGAGGCGGCGGGAGGAATCTTCAGGCTGGCTCCAGGTTTGCAGATCGGCAGATTCATAGAACAGGAAACCCTGGTTGCTGCCGGTGCCGTACAGGTAGAACTTCCCGTTGTCAGCAAAGATGGTCGGGTCCGCCAGGAATATAGCCGGCTGCTGGGCCGCGCTGTTGATAGTCGTAGCCATGGCAGCCATGATGATCGCAGCTGTGAATAGCGATGTTTTGAATTGGGTCATGACTTTAAATATAGAAAAAAGTATCCTGCAGGCGCATTTTTTTGGCAGGCGCCCGCTGCAATGTGCGCCGTTTGGCCACGCTAAAGGTGTTCCGGGAACCGGTTTTCATATCGCAGGATGTCCAGGTCAGGATTAAGCTACGAAATTGTCGTAATTCTGCGAAATATTCGTAAATTAGGAGAAAATTGCCTATGAGAGCGTTCTGCCTGTTATTGACGCTGGTGCTGATCCCGGCAGGCCTTGCGGCGCAATCGCCAGACAGCCTGCGGGCTGTCGCGCTGCTACAGCAACTTGACCGTGAGCACCAGGCGATCCGTGATCTTGCCTACCATATGCAGTATACGTGGTACTATCCATCAGTTAAAGATTCTGTGCAGATCATAGAAGGCAATGCCTGGCTGTTGCCCGAGAAACGGGATACGATTTTTGGTTATGTATTTCACCTGAGCGGTAAAGCCGCCTTTGGAGGTTTCGACAGCTATTATGACAGGCAGCAATATATCGAGGCCAACCACCGGGACAGCACGCTGCTGGTGGTTAATCCCTATCTCTTTCCCAACGACTTCAGTAACCCGGCCAAAAACCGCAGCGCACTGAATCTCATCCAACCGATGCTTTTCCGTGCGGACCTGTCAGACTACCTGCTTCATAATTATCCCTACGGCAAAACGCCCGCTCTTTCACTTCAGCAGTCCGGCGGTCTGCAACAACTCATTTTAGCCTACCCACCCAATGCTTATAATGCAACCACCACTATCACGCTTACTTTAACACAACCCCCTCTGCGCATCGTGAAAGCACAGTCGATGGTACAGTTCAACGGTACGCTACAGACACAAACCTGGGAGATATCGAAGCGGCGCGAAAACCAGGAAGGCAATGTTGCAGGGCTCACGCCTCAGCAGGCATACGCCGGGTATAAACAAAACGAGGTCAAACCTAAAAAGCAGTCGCATTATGTATATCCGCTTTTGGGAAAACCCGCGCCTGGCTTCAGGTACATGGGTTTTGACGGGAAAGCAATATCCCTTGCTTCGCTAAAAGGCAGGTTTGTATTGCTGGACTTTTGGGAAACATGGTGCGGGTACTGTATTATGGCCTTTCCGAAGATCAAATCCCTGTATGAAAAGTATCATAGCCGCGGCTTCGAGATAGTTGGAATTACCACGGAAAACCCTGTACAGGTTGAAGAACTGATCCGGCTCAACCAGCTTCCCTATTTGCATGTTAAGGCGGATACCGCAATGCTCAGGGATTACGTAGTATCCGGCCGTCCACATTATGTACTGATAGGGCCGGATGGGAATGTATTGTCCGGGCCGGGGATCGATAGTATTGAAAAGCTGCTGGAAGAGAAATTGCCACGGCAGGGTGTAACCGCGAGGTGAGCGTTATTGTTGCAGAAAATTTATCTGGAAAAGACTTGCAGGTCTAAATTTTAAACGCTACTTTTAATATGTACTACATAAGTACTAATGGTTATAATTAAATGTCTTAAAATTCCGGAGGATCGCCAGGTCCGCGGAATAGTTGATACGCCTATGTTTCCACGAAGTTTTTTTAACATGATCTCCAAAAGTTTTTTTTTGATTGCCGCATGCATGTTATATGCACTTTCAGTTTTTGCCGATGATAAGGAGAAGGGCAAAAAATACAATGTGCTTTTTATCATCATCGATGACCTGAGGCCGAACCTGGCGAGCTACGGCGATACCAAAGCAATTACGCCCAACATGGACAAGCTTGCGCAACGCAGCGTATTGTTCAAAAATGCGTATTGCCAGCAGGCGGTTTGCAGCCCCTCCCGTGCTTCCATTTTAACCGGCTTACGCCCGGATCAGACTGGTGTTACGGACCTCATCACCCATTTCAGGGAAAAGGTCCCCGATGTTATTACCATGCCGCAGGCGTTTAAGAATAACGGATATACCGCGGTCGGTGTCGGCAAGATCTTTCACGATACAAAAAAAACGCTGGATTCGGTAAGCTGGTCGCCGGTGCAATCGGAGTTCAACGGCCCCAAAGGCAGGGAATACTTTCTTGAAAGAAATAAAAAAGGCGGCAAGGCGGATGCTTTTGAGTTTACCAGTAAGGCCGATGCCGCTTATCCCGACGGAAAAGTAGCAGACCAGGCTATCGGCCTGTTAAGGCGGTTCAAAAATTCAGGTGAGCCGTTTTTCCTGGCAACCGGGTTCAGGAAGCCGCATCTCCCGTATTGCGCCCCAACGCGGTATTGGGATATGTATGCGCACACTGATTTTCCCGGCGTGGAAAATAGCAGCAGGCCCACAGGCGCACCGGAGATCGCATTTCATCAATGGCAGGAATTGAGAGGTTACACGGACATACCAGATGAAGGGCCGCTTACGAAAGAAAAGGAAAGAGATCTTCTCCGTGCTTATTACGCATGCATCAGTTTTGTTGACGCGCAGGTCGGCAAAGTGCTGGAAGAGCTGAACAGGCTGGGTTTGAGCGAAAGCACGATAGTAGTGTTAGTAGGCGATCATGGCTATCATTTAGGGGAACAAAACCTATGGTGCAAATCCACCAATTTCGAACTGGACGCAAGAGTGCCTTTGATGATAGCCGCGCCCGGAAGCGCAAAGAATGGCGCAGGCACGGATGCCATCGTGGAAGCCGTTGATATTTATCCTACGCTGCTGGACCTGTGCAATATCCCCCCGGCTTCAAAACTGAGCGGTGGCAGTCTTGTTCCCGTCCTGCAGGACCCTGCCTTAAGATGGGATAAGGTTGCATACAGCCAGTTCGTCAGGCCCTACAAGGCCATAGTCTCAAAAACCGCCACCGACATGGGGTATTCTGTGAGGGACAAGGAATGGAGATACACAGTTTGGTACAACCTGTCTAACGATGCCGTTGAAAGCAGGGAGTTGTACCATCTGGGCGATGGCCGTGTTGAAAAGGAAAACCTCTCGGGAAATAAAAAGTACCAGCAGGTTGAAAGCAAGCTGGGCGCATTGTTAGAAGCCTACAGGAAGATAAAATAGCAACAGGCTGGCGTTTCGCGATGAAAATGACATTGTCTTATTTTATAATGCATTCATAATTTGAGCAGATAGCCGAAACAGATTAACATCATCCCAAAAGGATTTTTATCAGCATAACACATTAAAATTTATATGTAAATTGATAAGGAGAAAATGAGAATTTGTGATAGTATTGTGAAGGAGATATCAAATTTTAATTCAGTTATTGTCGAGCAACCACCCATACGAAGAAAATAATCTTGTTCAGCGGTTTCAGGCAGGTGATATCAGGGCTTTTACCGAAATATATGACCGGTATTATTTTTCTGTTTATCAATACTCGAAACGATGGCTTTATAACAAGCAGGAAGCGGAGGACGTTGTTTCCGAAACGTTCATAAAGCTATTGCAGCGATGCGGGCAGATGGAAAGCCAGGAGAAGATCGCAGCTTTCCTTAAAGTGACCGCCCGGAATGCATGCCTGGATATATTAAGGCATAACAAAGTGAAATCCGAAAAACATGCAGACCTGTTACAAAGCCTGCTGCTGGAGTCAGAGCCTGATTTTGCCTGGCTTGAGATCCGGGAAGAATTTTTGCGGCTCGTTTATGCGGAAGTAGAAAAGATGCCGAGGAAAATGAAAGAAATTTTTTTGCTCTCCTATAAAGAAGGCCTCAAACCCGCAGAAATTGCACAACGGCTGAACCTGAACGTCCAGACGGTGAGTAACCAAAAGTCGAACGCCATAAAGCTCATAAGAATAGCGCTGGGCCAATCATACATCCTGTTCCCCCTCTTTTTTCCCGCTGGTTTTAATGATATTTATGAAATGCTTTATAAGTAAGTATTTCAATATAAATAAATAAAAAAAGTCTTCTTTTTTTTGGTAGGTTCTATATGCTCAGCCGTAATAGACTATGGAGCTTATTGTTCTTTAGTTTTTTCATTAAAACCCGGTAAATGCAAGATAAGGACATACCTGGCCTGTTGTATAAATACCTGCAGGGGACGTTAAAAGAAGACGAACAGCGGCGGCTGGAGGACTGGAAAGCGCTTTCGCCTAACAATGCCAACCTGGTGGAGGAAATTACTTCCTCCCAGTCACTCGGTGAAAGTCTTTCGGAGTATCATCCGGACAACAAAGCGGCGTTGAGGGAGCGGATACTTAATAAGATCTTGGATAATAACAGCCAGTCTTCCCACATGCCTGAGCGTCATATGATCTTCGCGCGCCGCTGGTGGGCGGCTGCGGCTATCCTGGCGGTTATTGCGTCGTCGGTCTACTTTATCTCATCATCTTATCAGCGGTCAAAACAAAATAGCACCGCTCTGTCAACTACCCCTGCAGATATTCTTCCAGGCAGGACCGGCGCTATATTGACTTTGTCTGATGGCAGCCAGGTGGTGTTGGATAGTTTAAGCGAAGGCATCGTCTCTAATCAGAACGGTGCGGCGGTAGTTTTGAGGGGTGGCGGACTGGCCTACGATCCTGCCGGGCCGGCTTCCGGAGAAATTGCCTACAATACTGTCACAACGCCCAAGGGGCGCCAGTTTGATGTCAGGCTGCCGGACGGTACAAAGGCCTGGCTTAATGCTGCCAGTTCTATTACCTATCCTACTGTTTTCAATGGAAATGAAAGAACCGTAAAGGTAACGGGAGAAGTGTACCTGGAAGTCGTTAAAAGCAGCGTTCCTTTCAGGGTGAATGTAAGGGATAAAACAAACATACAGGTACTTGGTACTCATTTTAATGTGAACGCTTACGATAATGAAGAAAGTATAAGCACCACATTGCTCGAGGGAAGCGTGCGGATCGGACCGGTCCCGATCCCTGGTAATAACGCCGGGCCGCTGACTCCGGACGGCGAAACCGTGACGCTTAGGCCGGGACAGCAGGCAAATGTTCCCGCTGGCCCCGGGGAACACCGGGAGATCACAGTACACAGCAATGTTTCCGTAGAAAAAGTTATGGCCTGGAAAAACGGGTTGTTCGATTTCGAGGGAGCAACGCTTGGAGAAGTAATGCGCCAGTTGGAGCGCTGGTATGATGTTGATGTTGTATATGAGGGCGAGATACAGGATATGAAGCTGACGGGAAAAATGACACGGGGGGTAACGCTCAATGGCTTAATAAAAGGCCTGGACAGGCTGGGTATTCACTGTCAGCTGGAAGGCAGGACGCTGAGATTGTTCCCCTGACAACGCTTCAGGCGATAGAATTACAATGCATAAACCAACTTTTATAAATATAAATCAACCATTATTGGCGTGCATACATTACTGACATTAAAAGACCGTCATGGTTAGGCCCCATGACGGTTGGATGATTCAGTCAGTTTTCAAACGGTCGATCAACCATTATTTATTTACAACCAAATCAGGTGCAAATTATGCAAAAAAATCGCTATTGGCTTCCTGTGCGCTTCCGGGTCCTTTTTTTTGACCTTATGCTGAAGGGCGGGAACATCAACCAAATCCGCTTAGACGGATGCCATGAGCCCTTAGAAAAAAACAAAGGATTCCGAACCAAAATCTGGAGGGTTATGAGACTAACCACACTATTATTGACTTTCGCTTTTATTTCCGTCAGGGCTACAGGGTTTGCTCAAAACGTCACTATTGAAGGGAAAGATCTGACGTTCAGGAAAGTTTTTTCGATGATTGAAAAGCAAACGGGTTACGTTGTACTTACAAAGGAGGCATCGTTTTCCCAAAATCAAACGGTGTCTTTATCGGTAACTGCTATGCCATTGACCAAGTTCCTGGATATGCTGTTAAAAGACCGGTCCATTGAATATGTGATAGAGGACAAGACGATTTTCTTATCTGGAAGAAAAACGCCTGTGCCCCCGGGCGCCTCCCGGGAACGTAACACTGAGCGTTTAGCGATCAACGCATTTATTCCCATTACAGGCCGTATTGTAGATACGGCCGGCAAGCCGCTGGCTGGTGCAACGCTGACCGTCCGCGGGAAGAAAGTTTCTGCAGTAACCGACGAAAGCGGCCGGTTTAACATGCAAGCCGATGCAGGAGATGTTATCGAGGTATCTTTTATTGGCTATGAGCGAATTATATACAGGGTGAGCGCGGTCACTTCCCAAAGACCGCTTGAGCTCACAATGCGTGTGATGGCCCGGAATATCGGGGAGGTAGTGATCTCCACAGGCTACACGCAGAGAAAAGTAAGTGAACTGACCGGCTCCGTTCAGCGCTTCAGCGGCGACGATCTCCGCAGTGGTGTTTCCGGCGCTAATCCGCTCGCTATGCTCAAAGGCAAAGCCACGGGGATGTATATCGTGGAGAATGGAGGAAGTGTAGCTACCAGGGGGCAGATCGTATTAAGAGGGCAGGCTTCCATGCCTGATCAGTCCAATAGTAATTTCGGCCCGCTGATCGTTGTGGATGGCGTTATCACCACCGCCGCCAACCTGCAGGATATCATAAATCCCAACGACATCGAGAGTCTTACCGTGCTGAAGGACGCGGCCTCTGCTGCCATCTACGGTTCAAGGGCCGCGCAGGGGGTGATCGTGGTCACTACCCGCCAGGGCGCCAATGCACCGGTAAAGGTCAACCTCAACCTGAGCCATGGCGGCGTGTACAGCAACAGGCTGGTGAATTTTATGGATACGGAGCAATTGTCTGCTCATATTACACGCAGCATGCAATCACTCTACGCCGGCACACCGTCTTTACAGACGCGCTTTGGCAGCTTTGAAAATTATTTCAATGCAACGCGGATATTTACGGATGCTGACCTGGAAAAGAACTTCAGCTGGACGGATCGTGCCTTCTACCCCAATGGCAGCCTGAGCGATATCAACCTGTCACTCTCCGGCGGCACCGACCGCACCAAGGTGTATGCAGCGGTCAACTGGGTGAACCAGGACGGCACCGAGCTGAGCGATCACCTCAGCAGGAAAGCATTACGGCTTAACATCGACCAGCGTATCTCCAGGAAATTATCTTTCTCGCTCAACACCAACGTGCTGTGGGATAAGTATACGGCCACAACTTCTGAAAACCAGATTTACCTGTTTCAACCCTGGGTAACACCTTATACAGCCAATGGAGCACCGGCGGATTCTGTTCCTAATTACATTTACAATCCTTCCGGGGCAAGGGTTACACAATGGTATGATAATCCATCGTATTCACACAAATACAACACGGCCATTACCCAGCGGCAAAGCTACCTGTTCACCGGCAGGTTGAAATACGAGATACTTCCCTGGCTAACCGCGCAAAGCGCCAATACGCTGCAGTACATCAATACCAACCTGAACAGCTACCGCGATCCCCGTACGTACAGGGGCCGGTATGACGGTCCCGCCAATGCCAGGGTGCGGATAGACGGATCGATAAACATTACTGATACGAGAAGTACATACTTCCTGACCTCCAACATGCTGACGGCTAACAAGCGATTCGGTGATCATTCGCTCAGCGCACTGGTAGGGCAGGAATATGGTGAAATTCAAACAACGTCCTTGTCTGTTGACGCCTATGGAACAGCGTACCCCGGTGAACGCAACCTGGGCGCGTTCCAGAACTACGGGAATTACCTGAACAAGCAGCGCGGCATCCTGCCTACTCCAGGCTCGGCAGCACCGTTGGAGAAATCATCTTTCTCCCTGTTCGGCGAGATCAATGAGAACTACAAAGGTAAATACCTGGCGTCCGCCTCTGTGCGCAGGGATGCTTCCACGAATTTCGGCAAAGAGAACAGGTATGGTACATTCTACTCTGTAAGCGGCGCCTGGCTGATGAGCAATGAACGTTTTATGCAGCGGATCAAGCCGGTATCGAATATGAAGATCAGGGCTACGTACGGTACATCCGGAAGGGAAGCCGGCGCGGATTTCCTCAACTTCACAACCTATGCGGATGCTGTCCGTTATAATGACCAGGCTACTTACGGCGCAACGATCCAGCGTCTGGCCAATGACCAGATCACCTGGGAAACCACGTATACCACCAACCTTGGGCTTGACCTGGGATTGTGGAACCGTGTCAGCCTTACAGCCGATTACTACTACAGGAGGAGCGCAGGGCTATTGCAGAGCGTGCCGCTGCCGACCTATACCGGTTTTCCTACACAAATACGCAATGTGGGCGAACTGACGAACAAAGGCATAGAACTGACCGCATCTGCTGTCGCCGTTCAGGCCGGTAAATTCAAGTGGATCCTTGATGCCAACATCAGCTTTAACCAAAACCGTCTCACCAAAATATTCGGGGATTCCCTGATAGACGGTTTCTCCAGGGCCTATTACCGTCATCTCGGCGAAGACATCAATACGCTGCGCGCGATCCGGTATGTAGGTGTGAACCCGGATAACGGCCGGCCGCTGTTCGAACGCATCAACAGCGACAAAAGCGTGGATATCGTAGACAGTATTCCGCTGGCTAAAGCAGGCAGCCTGCACAGTTACCAGGTGATAGGCTCCGCAACGCCAAAGTTCTTCGGGGGCTTTACCAGTACCTTCGTTTACGGGGGCTTTACTTTAAGCATGCTGTTCAACTATTCCTACGGCAACGTTATCATGAACAACGCATTGCGGAATTTTATGAGCCCAAGCACCTGGCAGAATGGCTTCAATGCAGCGGCGCCAACGGAAAATCAGCGCTTCTGGAAAGGCCCCGGCGACGCCAATGCCAACTTTCCCAACTGGTATGATATTGCATTCAGCCAGCGCGGCGGTACCAACATCAATTCCTCATTGATCTACCAGGATGCAAGCTACCTGCGTTTGAGGAATATCCGCCTTTCATACAATTTCAACCGTAACCTGTTGCAAAAAATAAAGCTGTCGGGCCTTACCGCATATGCCAGCGCAGACAATGTGTTCGTGTTGAAAAGCAAAGAACTGTATGCTGCCGATCCTGAAGGAGCTACCATTGGCGCGGTTTCCAATGCCTATGCAGGTACCGGGATCTACAGCGCCATGCCCAGACGGCTCATTTTTGGTCTTAACGTAAGCTTCTAATTAAAACATTGAATCATGACCTTTTTTGATATAAAAAATTCTGTTCGCGCGGGCTTTTATGCTGCTGGTCTATGGCTGCTTGCAACCGGCTGCGACAAAAAACTGGACGGCCTTACCCCGCATAACGTAAACTTCGAGAGCCAGCAGTTTGCTTCACCCGAAGGCTTTACCAAGGCCACGATCGGCAACTATACCGGGTTGTATGCTGTGGAAAACCACTGGTTCAACATCAGTGAATTCCGCGGCAACAATGTAAGATTCATTGACCAGACCTCTACCAGCAACCTGGTGGATGCCCAGAACTTCGATGCCTTTACTTTTACCAATACGGAATCAAAGGATTTTGGATTGACGCATCAGTTCTGGCAGACCTCTTACCAGGCTTTGCTGGGCGTTAATATGGTATTGAGGAACGTAAAGGATGAAGAAACCAACCCGGTGATCCTCCAGGCAAAAGCTGAAAACCTGTTCCTGCGGGCTTTTATCAATTTTAACCTGGTGCGGGTATATGGCAGGCCTTATTATCAGTCACCGGAAACCAACCCGGGCATCCCGCTTATCCTCCAGCCGATCACCGGTACAGATAATCCTCCCGCCAGGGCGACCGTCAGGGAGATATATGACCAGATCATTGCCGACCTGAAGGCATCCATTCCGCTTTTCTCGCAAAAGAAGGTGAACAGTTTTGCCAATAAGTACGCTTCCTTCGCTTTGTTATCCCGTGTGTACCTGTATATGAGCGGTACTTTCGATGCGCCCGCTACTGACTACGCGCGGCTTTCAGAGCAGTATGCGGATTCAGTGATACTCAATGGCGGGTACACGCTGCTGCAGGGCGCGGCTTATGCGAACTATTATAAGAGCAGCAACCAGGCTAATGCCGAGACCATCTGGGCGCTCAATCATGACGCAGCGACCACGACCCTTCCGATGCTGCTCAACCAGCCGGCCGGCGTGTATGCGGGGCATCCCAGCTATTCCACCGGCCAGGTCAAACCGTCGCCCGCTTTGCTGGACCTGCTTGCCGCAAACGATCTGCGCTGGAATTTCTACATAGTGGACAAATACAGGAATAATACGACAGATACCCTGAGCACGTCAAAGTATTACTATAAGTACGTAGACGTCGGCGTTTACTACAGCAACGCACCGTTCAACCACTTCCGCCTTGCGGAAATGTACCTGAACAGGGCGGAAGCAAGGGTGAAGCAAGGCAGGAACGATGACGCCCTCACAGACCTGAATGCCATTCATACCCGCGCCGGCCTGACCGGGTTAAACGGCCTGGCCGGACAACCCCTTTTCGCTGCCATCCTCAGGGAACGCAGGCTGGAACTGGCGTTTGAGGGCCATATCGGTTATGATTACTTCAGGAACGGGTTGCCGATGGTGAGGAACTACAGTTCATTTAACTCAGCGCCCCTGACCATCAACCCGGATGATCCCCGGGTGGTGATGCGGATCTCGCTGGATGTACTGGTGGAAAATCCCAACGTAAAACAGAACGTTCAATAAAAAAATATGATGCGGGACAAACCTGCAAAACGCGGTCCGCACCTCATCTTATAAACATTCATAAATAATACGATAATGAAGAAAGTATTGCTGTTTTTTATTACACTTGGCAATATCGTTGTCTGTCATGCGCAGTTTGTGATTGATGGAAAGATTACTGGTAAAGATGTCAACAAAATTTATCTGTTCTATGCAGATAGCAAAGGCGCCCGTAAGCTGGACAGCAGTCTAGTCCGCAATGGCTCTTTCAGGTTTTCGGGAGATATCAAAGAGCCAACTATTTCCAGCTTAAGCACGGAGCTGAATCCCAGGATGGATCAGGCCAATATGGCTACCATCGTGCTGGAGCCCGCCAGCATGAAAGTTATGCTCAGCCAGGATGATTTTAAGAACGTCATAATGACCGGTTCGCGTTCGCATACGGAGTATGCCTCGGTAAATGATGAAATACAAAAGATCCGGACGCGCTGGAAAGAGGTGATGGATACCCTGAGCGCCGTTAATAAGAGAAGCAACTTTGAATTCCAGGAGCTGAAGAGCTGGGTACTGAAACCTTATAACGCCGAGATCGACGAAGTACAGAGCGCATTTTTGAAAAAAAATCCCTCATCGTACATGGCGGCTTATTTTCTCCGGATGAAAGCAGGTGAGCTTTCTGCCGACTCCCTGAATAGGATATTTGCGCGTTTCCCTTTAAAGGTGCAGCAAAGCTCATTTGGCAAGGCGATTGCCGAAGAGCTGGAAAGAAAAAAGAAAGGCATCCCGGGTGTGGTTGCTCCTGGTATCGCTAAAACGGATATCGATGGTAAGCCGTTGCGGTTGTCCGACTACAAAGGCAGGTATGTATTGCTGGATTTCTGGGCAAGCTGGTGTGTGCCATGCCGCAAAGGCAATCCCCATCTTAAAGAACTGTATGCGCATTACAAGTCAAAGGGGCTTGAGATTATTGGCATATCTGACGATGACCGTAATCATGGCGCATGGCATAAAGCGGTGGCAGATGACGGCATTGGTATGTGGAAGCACGTACTGCGCGGACTGGACATGGAGAAGAGAATGAGGAACGAAGCTAACCCGGATGACTTAAGCGAAGCATACGGTATCCGGACACTGCCCACGAAAATTCTCGTAGACCGGAATGGAGTGATCGTGGGAAGATATAGCGGGGGAAGTGAAGACGATGCTGCTTTGGATGCCAAATTAGCTGAGGTAATGCCATAGATATTGGTCTTAAACCCATTTTAAAAAACGGGCGGTATGCAAATGCATTTCCGCCCGCTTTTTTATTAAAAGTCTGCAATCAACAAACAATGAGGCGCAGCCTCATTGTTTGTTGATTGAAAAATACTTAACCCGCTATCAAAAAAGCCTCTTATTTTTTGAAACCACTTTACCTGTATTGCTCTTCTTCGATATTTTCCTTTTTGTTTTCCAGCACCCGTTCAAACAGATCAGAATCAAGCAGATCCTTCACTGAGGATATTATAAAGTCTGGCTGATAGCTGTATTTATCAACGTCCTCGGCCTTTGTTACGCCTGAAAGCGTAAGTACCGTGGTAAAGCCCATAGAGCCGGCGCCCAGGATATCAGTTCCCATGGTATCACCGATCATCACCGTCTGGTCGGTGGAGAGCCCCAGTTTTTTACGGGCCATCCGCATCATCACCGGGCTGGGCTTGCCCACACTGAATGCCTGCTTGCCGGTAGCAAACTCTACCATTGCCACAAAGGCGCCACAACCAGCCCGGTATTTGCCATTGCCAACAGGGCAATTGGGGTCCAGGTTGGTGGCTATGAGCTTGGCGCCATTCATGATCATGTTGATCGCCTTATCGACTGATTCGAGCATGATGGTGCGGCCCTCGCCGATGATCACATAATCAGGGTGGTCATCCACGATCGAAAAACCGGCAGCATGGAGCTCGGCCAGCAGCCCGCCTTCGCCAATCACATACGCGGTGGCCTCAGGGGTACGGGAAGCAAGGTACCTGGCTGTTGCCATCCCGCAGGTAAAGATGTCCTCGTCCTCGACATTAAAGCCCAGTTTGCGAAGCTTGTAGGAAACGTCACGGTTGGTACGCTGACTGTTGTTGGTCAAAAATAGGAATGGGAAGCCCCGGTCGCGGAGGTTGTTGATAAATTCTACTGCTCCCGGAATTGGTTCTGCGCCGTGGTAGATGACGCCATCCATGTCGATTAAAAATCCTTTCTGATTCATAGTGATGTTTTTTTATGGGCCACCGGACAGTTCATTGCTGGCAGATCATATGGAAACGACCAGGCAAGGCGTATCGGTTAGCAAGACAAAAGCGAATTAGACTTGGTTCGTGGAGAATTAGAAAGGCAAGAAAGGTCAGCGTGTATATGCATGGCCTATGGCCGAATATACAACAAAATGTTGAAACGTTTAATTTTTAGAGGTGTTTTCAATTTATCAATTCTGACCGGCACCCGGCTTCGGGTTGATAACCAGCGAAATTACCCAACCAAAAAAATAGCGGCCTGTAAATACACAGGCCGCTATTTTTTCATTATTGCCGGTATCAATACTTGGTGTCTTTACGGTGCCTGAATACCTGTTTGGCCATTTTAGTGAACTGCTTTTCATTTCGCTTCCTATCCGCTTCACTGGCCTGGAAATGATATTGCTCGCGCATTAGTTTCAGGTAGCTGCGGTATACGGGCTCAGGCAATGTGCCGTTGCGGACAGCTGCGACGACGGCGCAACCGGGCTCATGCTGATGGGTGCAATCTCCAAACCGGCATTGCGGCGCCAGCTCATCTATCAGCGGGTGATGAACGCCTTCGCTTCCGCTCTCTCCTGTAACGCCAAACTCGCGCATGCCCGGCACATCGATGATCATGCTGCCATTGGGAAGCAGTACGAGATGCCTGGCGGTGGTGGTATGTTTTCCCTTGCTGTTGGCGGTGCTGGTAGCGCCTTCTTTCTGCAGCCTGTAACCCGCCAGGCTGTTGAGCAGTGTGCTTTTGCCTACGCCAGACGATCCCAGCAGGATGTAAGTGTGCCGGGGCAGAAGGTATTGACCCGCCCACTCTTCCTGCAGCGCCTGATCCAGCGCACTGGTGAGTACTACCGGGCAATTGTATCCCAGCTCCTGTACCGCTTGCCGGTACGTTTCCGGATCAGGTACGAGGTCTGCCTTATTGAGAATGACGACAGGCTGAATATTGCACTGTACAACCTGCTGCAGGTAACGTTGCAAACGCATAAGGTTGTAATCGCGGTCGAGCCCCTGCACAATAAACGCCGCATCGATGTTGGCAGCAAGCACTTGCCGCGTACTGTGCGTACCGGGCGCTTTGCGGCTGAGCGCGTTGATGCGCGGTAGTACGTCGATGATGATGCCTTCCTCATCGTAACGTTTGACCAGCACCCAGTCGCCTACTTTGGGATAGGCTTCCGGTTCGCGGCTGTTGATGAGCGCGCCGGCAAGTTGCGCTTCTACGTTGCCGGTGCCGGTGATCAGCAGATGTTTAAATCCTTGTATGGACAAGACTCTCGCAGCTTCGAGGTCCTGGGATGTGTTTAATTCGGAATGACGCATAAAATGCTCATTCCATCCGTACGACTGTAATGCCGACATGGTATAACAATTCTGTCTTGCGTATGCGGACAGGCATAGCAAGCCGGTTTCAATAAATTAATTGAAGACATTCAACGCAGGTAGCCGGGGAGTATCAAAGCGGGAATGCTTTGTGGGCCTGCGTTAGGCGACAATGATCGACTGAGGGTAATATGTTGATTGGCGTGTCATGAGGCATAAAGGTAATAAAATATCGCGTAATACCCGGGCCAAAAGAAAATGGACAAACCAGGAGTATTTCCGATTTCTCCATTTAAGGTGCGCCTAAGTGGACTTATTCTCTACACAGACAATGTATACAATCGCATAAAATACTGAAACGACCTAAAATCTATCCATCATTTCCCGCGAATTTGTACATTTATTCGAAATCAGGTATCTATGGGTCTTCTCCCTGCAGACCAAGAAAGGGAATTACTAGCTGGTGTGGCCGGACGGGATCACCAGGCGTTCCGTGCCATTTACGATAACTACGGCAGGAAGGTCTATACCTATGCATTACAATTGTTGCATTCGGAGTCTGAGGCGGAAGAAATGGTCCAGGAAGTATTTTTAAAGCTTTGGTTAATGGGGGATCGCGTACTGGAGATTGCCAACCTCGAAGCCTATTTAAGAACCCTGACGAAGCACCGGTCTTTAAATGTGCTGCGCCGGATGGTATTGGAGGGGAAGGTAGAGAAGGCTTTGGGGAAAGACTGGCGGGAGGAAACCAACGATATGGAAGACGAAATCCTGATCAGGGACGTACGGAATGTGCTGAACAGGGCCATAGATGCATTGCCCAGGCAACAAAAAGAAGTTTATATATTATGCCAGCAACAGGGGCTCAAGTACGAAGAAGCGGCGGAACGCCTGGGCTTATCCCCGTTGACCGTCCAAACGCACGTCAAACGGGCCCTTAAATCTGTCAGGTCATATGTTAAAGACCATACTGACATAGCGGCAATTTTGATCATATTAAAGTTGATATAATTTCAAGGCGTTGGTCACCCCCTGGCCGGCGGACAAAATTCGCTTACATCCTCGCTACCCCGGAAAAAGATAAAAATTCTATTGTTTCGTGTACCCCGATCTCCCAGGCCCAGGTGTCTTTCAATGAAATGGGCCAATCAGGCCGTAATTGCATTATATGGATTCGAATCGGATAAATGCGCTGTACCGGGCATACTTAGACAGAAATATGAGTCCCGAAGAGCTGGAAGAGTTCCGGCAAGTGATCCTGGATACCGGGCAGGAAGCCGCATTGGATCAGCGGATGGACGAACATTGGAACGAATTGGCCGGCGATGCGTTGGCATTTCTGCCCAAAGACAGGGCAGATGAGGTTTTCAACCGTATTGTGGAACAACAGGCTCCGGCATCCAGGCGGATCAGGCTTTGGCCGCGCGTAGCTGTGGCTGCCGCCGCCGTTGGCGCAATCATATTCGGAATTTCGCTATTTGCGGACAGGCAGGCTGATGCCCCCGTTGCCAGGGCCGAAAGCCAGGTAAATATTCCTGCGGGGACTACCGGTGCCACGCTGACCTTATCAAATGGAAAAAAGATTAAGCTTTCTGAAGCGGCCAACGGCGAGTTGGCCGAAGAAGCCGGCGTGGTAATCCGTAAGTCGCCGGGTGGGCAGCTGGTGTATGAAGTGAAAGGGGCCAAAGGAGCATCCGCGGGTTTCAACAAGTTGTCGACCGCCCGGGGAGAAACATACCAGATCCACCTTCCGGACGGTTCGGACGTCTGGCTGAATTCAGCCTCCAGCCTGGTATTTTCTTCCGGCCTGATCAGTAACGGTAAGCGTTTGGTCCAGCTGGAGGGGGAAGCCTATTTTGAAGTAGCTAAAGACAAACGACATCCTTTCGTCGTACAAAGTCATAACCAGGATATCGAAGTGGTAGGTACGCATTTCAATGTCAACGCCTATCCGGATGAACCGGTTGTAGCCACCACATTGCTGGAAGGCGCCATCGACGTCAGCGCCGGCGGAACAAAACGGAGGATCAGGCCTGGCGAACAAGCCCTGAATAAGGCCGGCCAGATAACCATACAGCCAACCGATACCGATAATATCATCGACTGGAAGAACGGTGATTTCGCATTGAACAACATTGAATTCAAAACAGCCATGCGAAAGATCGCCAGGTGGTATGATATGGAAATTATTTATGACGATGCCGTTCCGGATAACCTGGAGTCGGGGGGATGGATATCCAGGCAAAAACCGCTCGCTGCGGTGCTTAAATCGATTGAGTCTTCCGGTTTGGTAAAATTCCGGGTGGAAGGCAGGAAAATTTATGTAACACGATAGGTCAACCAATGAAATCAATTACACTGTTTATATTATTCACCTGCCTCGCAGGTATTGCCATCGCGCAAAATAGCTATCCCGTATCCTGGGAGTTCAGGTCTGAACAAACCGCCCCGCTCACTTACCGGGTTATTCTCCGGGCAACCGTGAAAGCGCCCTATCACATCTATCCCCGGCAGGCATCTGGTGGCATGGGACTGCCCACGGAGATCATTTTCGAAGAGAATGACAACGTTACGTTTGTGGATGAAATCCAGGAAAAGGGTATGGAACAAAAAGATGGGGAAACATTGGCATATTATGCCAAAGGGGTGACTTTCTCGCAAACGATCACGCTCAGATCCGAAAAGCCGACTTCGCTTCCCATTACCATCAAATACATGGCCTGTACAAAACAAATGTGCCTTCCTCCCGCTAAAAAACAATACACATTAGCCATCAATCATAAGGATGTGGCGGGGCCAGCGGCCGATACGGAACCGGAGGACAAAATCGAAAATTCAGTTAAAACGGATATCCGTTACGAGGATTTTTCCATGATGGGCATCAACGGGAAGTTAATATCTGCAAGCGAAGTCGTGAACAACAGCCGGTATACCTTTATAGATTTCTGGGCGAGCTGGTGCGCTCCATGCCGGAAGCAAGGGCGCGGGCTGATTCCCATATACAACAAATACAAAGGAAAAGGCTTCGGGGTGATAGGCGTTTCGCTTGACACCGATGGCACAGCCTGGAAAAAGGCCATCCAGTCGGATGGGTATACCTGGACAAACTTATGCGACCTCAAGGGCTTTGCATCTCCTTTAAGCAAAAAATATAATATCACGGCCATCCCTAGAAATATACTCATCGACCGGAATGGTCAAATCATCGCGAAAGATCTGCACGGGAAAGAACTGGAAGCAACGATCGAGAAACTGTTTAAGTAAAGCTGTAAATATCAACCAAATCAGAATTCATCAAATCAACCAAACATGAAGAAGAATTTGCCTTAGCCAAAAAAACTAGTCCCAACTATGCCGGGACTAGCCAGTCTGGAATCAACTAAAATCAGTTACAGCAAGCTGCCGGTCGAAAAGCGCTTGCTGTGTAACATCCAAACTAATCAAATGTATAGAATTTTTAACAGATGCCGGGGGTATTCAACCTGCCCCCGCCCTAAAATCGTGCTCGTTATGCGATTAACCACCGTGTTATTAATTGCATGTATGCAGGTCAGTGCTGCGGGCTTCGGACAGCAGATCACCATCAACCAGAAAAACGCTTCACTGGCGTCTGTCTTAAAAGCCATCCGGAAACAAAGCCAATATGACTTTTTCTATGACGGGAAGATCATTCCCAAGGATAAGTTCATTGATGTAAACCTGAAAAATGCGGATATCGACGAAGCGCTCAGATCCGTGCTCGAAGGCGTATCGCTGACTTATACCATCGACGGGAAGATCGTGACGATCGTCAGGAAGTCCCCGGCAAAGGCGGCAGGCAACGGACAGGTCGTGGAGCTGATCGAGGTGCGGGGTAAAGTGGTGGATGAAAACGGTAAGCCGATGCCGGGAGCATCCGTGTTTGAAAAGGATTCCAGGAGCAGGACGACTACGGATGAGAAAGGCGAATTTATACTACGGAACATCGAGGAGAATGCCACTATTTTTATCGCTTATGTTGGTTATCATCCCGCCGAACGCATTGTAGCCCGTGAACTTGGAACGATAAAAATGGAGCGGGCCACCGGGAAGCTGCAGGAAGTGGAAGTTTTCAACACGGGTTACGAGAAAATCGACCGCTCCCGGAGCGCCGGATCGTTTTCCAAGCCCGACCTGAAAATAATGCGCAACCGCACCACCAGTACCAATGTACTCTCGCGCCTCGAAGGCCTTATTCCGGGTTTGTCCAGCGGCAGCGGCGGGCAATCGGGAGGAATGGTCATCCGCGGTTCCACTTCCATCAACGCCGCAACGGAACCGCTGGTGGTGGTTGACAATGTGGAAGTTCCGAATATTAATTATGTGAACATGCAGGACGTGGAGGATATTACCGTTTTGAAAGATGCCACGTCCGTTTCCATATGGGGCGCCAAAGCCGCCAATGGCGTAATTGTGATCACCACCAGGAAAGGGAAGGCCGGCGAGGCTTTGAAAGTGGATTACGATGGCTACTATTCCTTTAACGGCCGGCCCCGTCGCGATTACCTGCCCGTCTGGGCCAGTGGCGCGTACATCAAAAGCCAGCAGGAGATTTTCGGCCTTGAAGCCGCAGGCACAACCTATGCTGCCGCAAGCGCCATTGGTCTTTTGCCTCACAAACAGGTGCTTTGGGATCAGCAACGGGGTTTGCTGACGGCGGGGCAGGCGCAATCCAAACTGGACAGCTTGTCGCAGCTCGACAATTGGAGCCAGCTGGATGATTACTTTGTGCGTTCTGCCGCTGAGTATAACCAGACGATTTCCGTTTCCGGCGGAGGGAAAGTATATTCCTTCTACGGTTCGCTGAACCATGTGGGTACCCGTTCCAACGTTCCCGGCGAAAAACGGAACCAGTTTAAAATCAACCTGCGCAATGATGTGAACATAGGGAAACGGGTAAAACTTTACCTGAATTCCGATCTCACCAATGTTACCAGCAGCAGCAAGGGGTCCGGCGGTAGCGGTGCCCCGCGCTATCAGTTGTACCGCGATGCGGCCGGTAATGCGCTTAATATCAACTACATTTCCCCATGGGGCGTATTTGTACCGCCCAGCGACCCTATGCGGCAGGATTACCAGGCGCGCAGCAGGGTCAACCTGGATTACAGTCCCCTTCTCGAACTGGGCCGGCGCAGCCAGCGCGGGAATATTCTCGCAGCCCGGCTCGTGGGCGGTGGTACCATCGACATCCTGGACGGCTTGAAATTTACCGGCACCTACGGCTATAACATCACATCGGTTAATGACCGGGAGGTACTGGATGAATCCAATTGGGTCGTGCGGCGCGACCTGATGATGTACACCTCGGCCCCGACCCAGGCATCCACGCCAGTATACTACCTGCCGCAGTTTGGCGGGAGGCTGAATGCGACCAACTCGCTGGAAAGGGGTTGGACGGTAAGGAACCAGCTGTCTTATGCCAGGCAATTTGAAGATCACTGGCTGAGCGTTATGGCGGGACAGGAAGCGACGCACAACCAGGGGATGAACAGCACTGCCACGTACTACGGCTGGGATGACCAGTTGCAGGTGTCGCGGCCTGTGGATTTCGCGACGCTTGCCACGGGCTTTACCGGTGTTGCCGGGCCTACCGGTACCGCCGGCCTTACCTATAACGTCGGAGGTGGTGAAGGGCGCGCAAGCAGAAGATCCTCTTACTTCGCAACGGCTGGTTATACTTATTTGTCCAAATACACCTTAAACGCGAGCTGGCGAATCGATCAGAGCAACCTGTTCGGGCTGGACAAATCGGCGCAGAACCGGCCAGTGTACAGCATAGGCGGAAAATGGGCCTTAGGCTGGGAAGAGTTCATGCGGGAGTTTACGGCACTGAACAGGCTGGATGTCCGTTTCAGCTACGGGATCACAGGAAATGCCCCTAACGTTGGACAAGCTGCCTCCTTCGATATTCTCGAGCCGGATACCGATGCAAACGCTGTGGGAGGTGCCGGCCTGATCCTTTCCGTTCCCGCCAATAACAAGCTGACATGGGAGCGGACGCGGGTGTATAACGCGGGTGTCGATTTTGCTTTCTTCAAAAACCGGCTGAGCGGTTCGGTTGACGCATATATCAAGAATACCTCCGATCTCATCGGGACGCTGTTCACTTCGCCTTTAACCGGCTATGCCAGCGTAACCGGGAACTTCGGTGATTTGCAGAATAAGGGGGTTGACCTGCTCCTGAATTCCATCAACATCCAGACGAATGATTTCCAATGGGGGACCAGCCTGGTGATAGGCTATAACCGGAACAAGCTGACGAAACTGAATATCAACCCGCCCACTACAGGGCCGGCATTGGTGCAAGCTACCATGATGGTGGGCCGCCCATTGAATTTGTTGTATTCCTATCACTACGCCGGCCTGAATGGCGAAGGGAATCCGCAGGTCAGGCGCGCGGATGGCTCGCTGACCTCTGAGCCCAATGTGACGTTGCCGGAAGATATTGTATACAGCGGGCTTACCCAGGCGCCCTGGAATGGGGGCTTATCCAATAATTTCCAGTACAAAAACTTCAACCTCTCGGTGAATATCATTTACAGTTTGGGTTATAAGATGCGCGACCCGCTGAACGGACTGGATCCCGAGAACCCCGAATTCAACGATCGCTGGCGAAAACCGGGAGACGATAGCAGGACAGATATTCCCAAGTATGTATTCCTCGCTTCCGAGAATGCCACTCGGTACCTGTGGTATTACACCTACGCCCACTCCCGCGTGCTGAACGCGTCCTATGCCAAGATCAGGGATATCAGCCTGGGATATGATCTCCCGCGATTTGTAGTGAAGAAAGTCAATGCCCAGGCAGTCACCTTGCGTTTCAACCTGTCCAATTTACTGATCTGGACGGCCAATGACCGTTTTTACGACCCGGAGAATGGCGGAGCCAGGTCCAGGCCGGCACAGGGGACCGTATCCGTAGGAGCACACGTTTCATTTTAATCATTTACCATCATGAAGACATTCAAACTAAAATATGTGCATTGCCTGGTGCTTTTTGCAGCACTCGTGCCACAGCTATCCTGTAAAAAGGAGTTCCTGGAAATCGTACCTAAAGGGCAGCAGATAGCTGCCATGACAAAAGACTACCGGCAGATACTGAACATGAATTTTCTGTCGCAAAGTAATGCGGGCGTGTATATGGGCGATGAGGTAACGGCGTTAAAGCCATTCGTCAATGAGCACACGCTCCGTACGCAGCGCCTGTTCAAATATGCGGAACGTATTTATGAGGCGGACCAGCTGCCGGAAGAGGTGAGTTCGGAAGAAGGGTACATTCGCAGGCTGTACGTATTCAACAAAATCATCAATGAAGTGATGGATTCACAAGGAGGCACCGAAATGGAGAAGAAAGCGATTCTCGCCGAGGCGAAAGCCGGCAGGGCCATCTCCAACTTCTTGTTCCTGACCGATTTTACCACGCCTTACAATCCGGCTACGGCGGCCACGGAATTGGGAATCCCCGGGCTCACCAAAGCTGACGTTACTTTGACGGATTTTAAAAGGCGGACAAAAAAGGAAAGCTATGAGCAGATCATAAGCGATTTGACAGACGCGATTCCTGATCTGGGGCCGCTGGAGCACCGATGGAAAATCTCCAGGCTGGCGGCGCACTTTTACCTGGCGCGTATTTATATGGCCATGCAAAATTTCGAGGGCGCGAAGCAGCAATTGGATGCGGCTTTCGCCGAAATCCCAAAGTCCACCATCCCCCTGGCCTTATATGACTACAACAAGGTGCTGGACCCGGATGCAGATGAATCCTGGTTCCCAATGTTACTCGGGTTGATGCTGGTGGGATTTCCACAACCGGCGGATAACACCCAAACCATTTATAGCATCCAGGTGTACGCGGTGTCGTATATAGGCGGAAATGCAAACGCCTATTTGTTGTCTCCGGCTACCATCGGCCTGTTTGATCCGCAGGATAAACGTCCTAATCTGTTTGATCCGATGGAATTCAATGGTTCCGCCAGTTTCCCATTGGGCATGCGGCACCCCATTGGTTTTGGAACCCCGGTTGGCCCTTCTTTACCCGATTTGTACCTGATGCGGGCAGAGTGCCGCGCCCGCGCCAATGACCTGGCTGGGGCAATTGCAGATGTGGAACTCCTCAGGGCTCAACGTTCCGGAGCGCCAGCAGTGCCGTCCGCCGCGGCCGCCAATAAAGATGCTTTGGTTAAATATATCCTGGACGAAAGAATTCGTGAATTCGCCTTTACCGGCCTTCGCTGGCTGGATATGAGGCGCCTGTCGGTAGATCCCGTATATCATGATCACGTCCGGTATACCCACGAGGTGCGGAGCATTGCAGGGGATATCGTAGAAACCCACGAACTGGATCCCAAACGTTTTGCACTGAAATTCGGCGAACGGATGCTCCAGGAAAGTAAAGGCCTCGAAGAAAACCCATAATCATAAACCAACCATTCCGGATCGCCGCTGTAAGAGCGGCGATTCACCATCTTAAAAAACAGCATCATGAAAAGACTGGCAGCCTTATCATTAGCCCTTACTATACCGGCCATCGGCCTGGCGCAGACCGTGTACGATATCAGGGGAATCATACCGGCAAACCACAAGGCGACAAAGGCCGTGATGTCTTACCCGCCCGACGATAAAGGAGGGGAATACGCGGCGGATACGACCGCCATCATCGACGGTAAATTCAGGTTTAAGGGAACTATCGGCCGGCCGCAACTGGCGGAACTGAACCTGATCATTCCCCGCCCCGCAGGCGGGCCGCGCCAGCGCAGCCAGGGCGGTGAAGAGGGCAATAACATGAAGAATGTAGGCCTGTTCTACCTCGACGGAACGATAGATGTGACCTTCGATACCGCTGGCATGGCGTCTTACCGTGGTGGCGGGAAGGAGCAGGACGCCTGGATGTTTTATAGCGCGGAAGCGGCGGCAAGGAGTAAAACGGCAGGCGCCGCCGATGGTATGCGGTTCTATGAAGAACTGGTTGCCGATATGGTGAAACGGTTCCCGGACGCATACGCCAGCGTAGACCTGATGGACCTGTTTACGCAAAGCTCGATTCAACCCGGACTTGTAGAACCGATGTACAATACACTAAGCAAAAGGATGCAGAATTCAGAAAAGGTATTGCGATGGAAACCGCGGCTCGACCAGGCGAAAGAGGCAATGTCGGGTACTATCACCGCGCCTGTCTTTACCATAAACGATATAGAGGGGAAACCGGTCTCCCTGGCTTCCTACAAAGGCAATTACGTATTGGTAGACTTCTGGGCCAGCTGGTGCGTTCCCTGCCGGGCCGAAAATCCGAATGTGCTGGCCGCATATGAGAAATTCAAGGGTAAGGGCTTTAAAGTACTGGGAGTTTCGCTGGACGATAACAAAGACCGGTGGTTGAAAGCCATAGCCGAAGATAAATTGCCCTGGAAGCAGGTGTGTGATTTCAAAGCTTTCAAAAGTGAGGTGAAGGAATTGTACGACATCACTTCCATTCCCGCCAACGTGCTGGTGGATCCCAACGGTAAAATTGTAGGCAAAGATTTAAGGGGGGAACATCTGCACCAGCGACTTGCTGAAATGATTAAATAAATAGTGATAAAAGATAAAAAAGATGAAAAAATTAATCGCATTACTGTTGATCTCAAGCGCAGCTTTCGCGCAGCAACAAACAGACAAGAAGCACAACTTCGAGGGATTTAACCTGATCGCTGACATCGGGGAGCAGGAGAGGTATTATAATGAGATGGTCCGGCAGAGTTTACCGGGTAAAATGAAACCCGAAATAGACAATGAATGCCGCTCACAACTGGCAATCGGTTGGCTGACGAAAGGGGACATCGGGCGGTATGAGTATTACATGCGTACCAACCCGAAATTTTCAGTCATCAAGCTCGTTGACATAACCTATGCGCTGGAGTATTTGGTAGATGAAAACAAGCACATCAAGGTTGTGGAACAGGCTTCCAGGGAACTTTTGGAGAAACTGGAGAAAGGCGAATTGAGCGACGGGGTAAGCAGGACGCAGGTGCTGCTGGAAGTGAATGCCCTGGCTAATGCCAGGCTGGGGAATATGGATGTGGCAATGAAGAATATCGCCAGATCGGGTGAACAAAAAGACAATTCCAGGGAGATGAAATACTTCAAGGATTCAAAATCGAAGTATCTCACCCGCTATTGCCTGATTTTATCTGCTGCCGGTGAAAACAAAAGAGCGTTGGATACACTGACCAAAGCCTTCCGCAACGCGGATTCCAACCCAAAAATGGCAGCTGTGTACAAAGATATTTACAAGAAAGTGCACGGAAATACAAATGGCGTCGAGGAGTTAATCAAATCTCTCCAGGACGAGGCCTACCAGAAGTATTATAAGGAAGTAGAGAAAACGTATATCGCGAAAGAAACCAAGACCATCAAGGGAGAATTCCCCAATTCCGATGGAAGCCGCGAACCGCTTGCGCTTTTTGACGCTAACAAGCCGGTGAAAGATATTGTCTTAACGAACCTGGCGGAGCAGGAAGTAAAGTTTGCGGATCACGCCGGGAAAATCCTGGTGCTGGATTTCTGGTCAACCGGTTGCACCCCCTGTGTGGCAGCATTCAGCGGCTTTGAGCGTGTGGTGGCCGATTATAAAACTGAGCCGTTTAAACTGTATGTTGTCAATTTGTTTGAGGACCTTCCGACTGTTAAGGTTTTTGTAGCCAGGAGGGGAATTACCCTGGATGTATTGCGCGATGAGCCAAACACGGCGTTCAATATCAATGGTACGCCCACTAAAATCGTTTACGATCCAATGGGAAATATCCGTTTCTATGCCGCTGGTTACGCAGGTTCCACGGACAGGGAGTATTACAAGCTGAAAGCCATGGTGGAGATTGTGAAGGCACGGAGCGCTGTTGCCAAAAAGTAAACCGGTACCGTGAATAAAATTCATGGCAAGAAATCGATCTTAATTATGAGAAAGTTGTTAGTAATAGCCCTGTTGCTGGTTTCAACAGGCGCCATGGCTCAGTTGCAAACTGAAGAAAATCCGCAGCTGGAGGCATTGAAGGCGGAAAAAAGCCAGCCTGCTTTACAGGCAAAAATCAAGACCCTGGAGAATGGAAGTGCCGAAGACCTGGATCTTTTGATTCAATTCTACGCGGAAGATTCGGTTAAAAGGACCGCATACTCGAAGCGGCTCATCAAAAAGTACCCGGAAAGCCAGGCAGCCATGATGGCGCGGCTGAAACCATTTTTGAAAGTAACCAATGCGGTGGGAGCTGAGCGTTTGCTCCGGTCGATGATAAAGGAGTATCCCGGTGTAAACCTGGATATCGAGAAGACATTGGTGGCATGTCACTTCGCAGAGATGCCGGATACGGCCAGAATGATGCGGTATATCAACATGATAACCGTACCGGCAGCAAAGGTGGCGGGACTAATACAGGCGCTGGACATCATCGCGGATTTCGACAACGCCACTGCGCTGCGTCTTGCCGCCAAGAACCTGGAAATGGTGAAAAAAGTAAAGCAACTGCCGGCGCAGGGATCGGTAATGAGAATAGATCCCCGGAAGATGTATTACGGCTATATTAATACCTACGCGAAATTGCTTTTCAAAGCAGGCAACAACGACGAGGCTTATAAGTTTACCACCGAGGCCTACAACAACATCGGCGAAAGAGACGAAGTACTGGTCGGGAATTACGCCTTCCTGTCGAGCCTGAACGGTAAATACGAGGAAGCGCTGCCGGTTCTGGCCAAAGCCGTGAAAGAAGGGAAATTTGAGAAGCGGTATGTCGACCAGGTAAGAAAGGCCTACGCGCACTTGCATCCCGGGAAAGACGTAGACGCCTATATCGCGGATTTGCAGAAAGATTTTATCGATACGATAAAAGCGCATGTGGCTACATTGCTGATCAATGAAGCCGCGCCAAATTTCACGGTTACGGACGCGAACGGCAGGAAAGTTTCGCTGGCGGATTTTAAAGGAAAGACGATCGTACTGGACTTTTGGGCGACCTGGTGCGGCCCCTGCGTGGAGTCTTTTCCCGCGATGCAAATGGCGGCGAACCGGTATGCCAATGATCCTGGTGTGAAATTCCTCTTTATTCACTGCTGGGAAAATGTAGCCGATCCGCTCACCGACGCGAAGAATTTTTTAAGCAAGCGCAACTATACATTCGATCTCTATATGGATCCGAGAGATACTTCCACCAGGCGTAGCCTTGCTGCGGACGCCTTCGGGGTAGAAGGGATTCCCGCTAAGTTCATAATTGACGGTAAAGGCAGGATCAGGTTCAGTGTGTCTGGTTTTTCGGGTAAAGCCGAAGCCGCTGCGGAGGAAGTAGTGCAAATGGTGGAAATGGCCCGCAAATAGATAGTATTTTTCGAACTTAAAGCCGCGCTAGTCATTTGATGGGCGCGGCTTTACTTTTCAACTGCCGGGAGGGTTGAGGCATCGGTCTTTTTTGTGATTGCCCTAAAACAAAAAAGACAAACCAGTTTAAACCGATTTGTCTTTTTCTGAGTGCCCAGAACTGGCACCACATTAATATTGTAAATCAATTAGTTGTAAAGATCGTGTGTCAAATTTGTGTCAGCGGCTCCATCGCCGCTATTTTTCCCGCCACTTGCTGCCGGTTTCTACCTGTCAAGGACAAATGTATAAAAAATTCCGAATTCTCCTATAGTTGCAGGCGAGTATCAACCGCTCAGGGCAGCCGTGACACAAGGGAGAACATTTCATAGATCAGTTCAACCTTCGTCATCCCTTAGTATATAGCGCGGTTTATCGTCGCCGGTCTCTGGCAGATGTACCATTGTAAACCGATCCGGATGCTGCTGCAGGATTAACAGGACCCCATTTCGAAGGGCCAAAAGTCGTTCCGGGGGGTCTCCATCTAATTGCAGCATGGCTAATATTTCCACGATGCTCATCGGCACCGGCTTTTTGGCCAATTCCTGAATTAATAATTCCTTGGTCTTTTCAGCCCAACCAGTGGACATGATATCTACGTAGACGGGCTGGAAGCTTTCCAGATAACCTATGCTCTGCTCCGTTGCCTGCAAACGTTGTTGTGCATGCAATATGGATGACCTAAGTGCCTCGATTTTTTCTTCGGCATCCTGTATCGACCGCTGTAAATTTTCCCGGTCGGTGCGATGTTGGCCGAGCAGGTATTGCCTTTCTGATGCTGTCAGCTCAATGCTGGTATCTGTGCCATCCATGAGGTGTAGTTATGGCAGTAAAAATATTAATAAAAGAGGAGAAAGCCGGTGTACGATATGATATTAATAGGGGTAAATAGGGCCAGGGCGTCCGCCTCCGCCCAGGTATCTGACTACCAATAAGGCTGCCGGTTTAGTGGCCAGCAGCACCGGATAAACCATCCTCCGGGCGTGTCACGGGTGGCCTTATCAAGATAAGAAGCAGGATAAGAAGCAGGCCGCCGATTATTTTTCGGCACCCGCCGCCGGGAGCAGGGAATGGGCGAACCGGCCGGTTATCCTGCCCAGGGCCGCCATTTATGGGCTGCCGGGTACTTAGGCCAGCGATCGTTTCCCTTTCCCGCCAGCTGCGTGCCGGCATTTTTGTGCTCGTATCATCCAGCCTTTTTGAAAAACGAGCCTAAAGACATTTTCTTTGCCCCCCGCCGTAACTTTTCCTGATTTTTCTATCCCATATATAAGTAGACAAACTACTATTACTATGCTTACCAACGAACTTAAACAAAAAGCAAGGACATGGATCAATGACCATATTGAGGACTACCGCAGAGAATGTGGACAGGACGATTACAAGTATTATCTGGTCAACGATTGCGTCCATGCTATTGCGCCAGGCTATACGCCATTTCACACTGAACCGCTGGAAAAATTCATTTATGACTTCTTAAATGGTGATGAGGAATAGTCATTACCATTTTTTCGTTCTTTAGGGGATTGCCCGGTTCAGATATACCGACAGCGATCCCATAAGTTTTTTTGGCAAGCGGTACTGCTGTGGTATCTTCGGCAAATGGAAAAACTATTTGCCCGCAATGGGATTTCGCTGTTAGCGGTGGAGGGTGAGGAAGGTATAATTACATTTTATGCCTACACTGAAGCCTTACTGGCTCATCAGGTATTAATCAAGATTTATACGGTTGTTCTTGACGATACGAATAAAGGCTACGAAGAGGAGACGGCCGTTATTGCGATCACTTATGATCGCGAGCGGTCCTACTCTTATGTTTTATTCGTGAGCCACGATGTCACAGGTCCGTTACTGCTCTATCGAATTGTTGCCGACGCAATTGATTTTATCCAGCATGCCGGAAAAAAGACCCTGCTGGAGGATTTGGAAACCATTTCAACCGGCCATACCACGTCCGACGATCTGGAAAGCGCGTTGGAGCGTAAGGAGTTGTACGAAAGTGAAGTGAAAGAATTCAACGCCATACTGGCGCTCATAGCGCAAGGCAGCAGCTCGAACCCTTAGTTTGTAGTTAATAAGGAGAATAATGGTCAGTCGCCCCATCTCTCCAGCATCACTTTTAAAGAAGCATGCTTGAATGAATGCCTGCTGGTATTTCTTCCATGGGAGACAGTATATAAACATTCTCCTTTGAATTAAGCGAAAATATCCCGGATGCGTCCCGTTTTGTGATATGGCTTCCCTGCTTTGTTATAGTAAATTCGAGGAGCTAAGGCATTTTTTATTCGGATGTCGGTTACGTAGTGATGGTGTATGGCTTTCGCCAATGACGACAAGATTGCATTGCTGGCCCAAATAACCGGTACAATGTGGTAGTCCAAAAAAGCTTCAATCCCTTCATTTTTCCTTAGTACAGGTTTGTCTAACACGTCTTGGATATGGACCAGGCAGTGGTCAAAATGATGGGCGTAGATTTCCGGCACGATCACATTCCTCACTTCGAAGAGAACTTGCTTTTCGTTAGGACTCTTCATGATGAAATCGGGAAAATCTGTTTTTGTCGAGCGCAGGCAGATAGAGTTTAACTTGTACGATTTAGTAAATATTAAATGTTTTATAGCCAAAAGGGTACCCAGCAGGGTGGAGGGAGGGTGGTTCGCATTTTGGCTCTCGATGACAGCATCCAGGATCATGTTCCACTGCTGCAAGCCGATACTACCTTGTAGATAACTTAAGTGATGTTGAAGAAACTCTACCATCGCTGCTGCATATTTGACATTCACTTGGGCAGCTTTCAGTAACCCCGGCCAGCAGCAAAACTGGTGAATGCCGTCAACTACAGTCGTCGGCGAGTGGCAGCATCCTGACCTGTCCTTTACCGGTTGGTCGGATGAGACAGTACGATTGAACAGGGCAAATATGAGTCGATGGGAGGGATTCATAAATAATTATTTTAGCCTAATAGCCAGCTCTAAATGAGCTGGCTATTAAAACGACTGATCGAAACTATTTTGTGCGCCGGATTAAATTGGGCATCCATTGGCATCGACGGGAACATCAGCAGGCGTCCCTGGACAAAGATCGTCTTCGTCCACTACGCCGTCTTTGTCTTCGTCGTTATCGGCGAAGGTAATGGCCTTGGATTCAACGCCATTAATTGATGAACTGGTAGGCATAGCAAAAGACGATAAAGCCAGGGTCAAGGCTGCCGCAAAGAACAACATCGGGAGGGGATTTTTTTTCATTTTCTGTTTTTTAAAAGTAAATAATTGGGTTAATTCAGAACTTTATAGGGGCTTGTGATCCATTGATCATCGAATAGGCAGGCAAATACAGTTCGGTCTTGCAAAGGTGATTCCCCTTGATCGGTAAGGAGGTCCGGAACTGATTGCAACATGGACCAAGTATGTCTTATATACTGATGATCAGGAAAGTGTTGCTGGCATAACCTGCTAATTTTATGGAAGTCTTTTTCGAGCTTCTTATTTTCAGGACCCAACAATTCACGGAAGTAGAACCGATAGCTAGGATCGTAGTCATCTGGATGATCCTTCATTCGTTGAAAATAATATTGTTCTTCAAAGAACAAGGTATAGAAATTGCCCAGCAGTGAAACACAGAGTGAAAACTGTCTTTTACTGTAAACCTCATTCCCGATTGAATCTGCGGGTTCTCCAATGGTAAGCATATAGCTGGGAAATTGCCTGAACGCCAAATCGGTCACATTAGGCCAACTAGCCTTTACATCTTGCACCAGGTTATTCCAAGGAGTGGGCTCACCGGCAATTAAGCGCTCGATTTTTGCTGCCGTAATTTTGTTCCTCTCGTTTAACTTCGCAGTAAATGTTTGGTCAGCAGCAGTCGCATAATACCTATCTATGCACCTAAGCAATTCTAAACGTTGTTCTTTATCCATGTAAGCTAATTATTTCTATTATTGGCAGCCTCCGGTTGATGTTACATATTTGGCCTGAGAAATTGGGATAGGACCCTGGCAAGGACCATTCGAAACTGAGTAGCCTGGTCCAGAATTCTGGGCTATTCGATTCCGCATATGTTGCAGAATACGCAGTTTCGTACCTTCTACAGAGGGGTTAGTGTAATGCCCCTTGTCTATATCCCTAACGGTCCTCGATATAGCGTAATTAAATGCATCAATGAATTTTGCTGAAGCTATGTTTTCTGATCCTGCACGGAGTTGAACACATAAGTCATTAAAAACCACGTTCAGCAGATGCCAGCCATCGGTGCCGTAATATTGGAATCGTTGGCCTGCACCTTGGATATTAGCAGTATATGAGTTTCCTACGGCTTGGAACGAATAATGCCCACAAAGAGTTCCCGGCCCGCCCGCTGTATAAAATGATTCACTAATTATTCCACCACCACCTACGCCGAGACCCATGTCAATGGGGTAATTTTGTTCGAACGTGGGGATTTCCGGAATTGGAAGTTGAGTAATAAAGTCCCATGGAGGAAAAGAAGGTGGTTCTGCAGGTTCGGACCTTACCACAAATTCTGATAGGTCCATCGTTAGCGGACAGCCTTTACTGTCAACCCAAACTCCTGCTGGCGTGGATACACAACAATCGCTACCATTGCGAATGCCATCGTTGTCATAATCTTCGTCAGGTCCATTAGGCCAGTCATCAGGACCGGTACAACTGTCCCAACCATCTTCGCCGGCTGACTGAGAGGCAAGCGCCGGAGCAGGCCCCGGCGGGACGACAGACACGACTAATCCGGCAGAAAGATTAACGGCTTTGATCATGGTGCCGTTATATTTGAAGTAACGCTGGACGCCACTTAGCTCGCTATAATTGATAGTATTAGAGAGCCAGGAAGCATTTGGAATATCTTCGACAAAAATGCCTCTTAGAAATCCATGTTCTTTTGCTACAATCATCGTTAAACGCTTGCCATTTTGCCAATTTTGCGCAAGCGGGATATACAGTGCAACCCTATCAGAAAGGCCTGGATATACATCAATTGCTGTCCATAGCACAGCTAACTCGTAATCGGGAATAATGACCGGATAATCTGCGAACGGTGTCAGACCCCCATTATTGCTGGCCACCTGGAAAAAGCTCTGAGCCTCTGCGACTGTTACTGTATCAGCTGGAGTGTTAGGGGCAGTGATAACTGCCGATAGCCGATCTCTGAGTTTGTATTTTATGTCTTGTTCAACGGTACCTTTGTCTTGTTTCTTACAACTTGGCACTGTAAGTATTATCAAAAGGGTTAACGCAGTACATAAAATAGAAATGGGCCTGTTTAACAATTTCATAAGGGGAGGTTTTAAGATTCGGAATAGAGTGTAATATTGAAGACGTGCGATACTTGGCCGGGATGGCTCGTCTTTCGGGTTAATGAATATTTTAGGATTCGTTAGGAGATAGAATTTAGGGTCATGACCTGGTTCCGTTGGATTTGAGAACAAATATTCATTCTAAACGAAATAACGTTAGAACAATATTTGTTGAAACAAATATAGTCACTTATTTCAAAAATCAAAAGAAAATCCGTCTGAGGTTTAAATTTTAATGATTTTTCATGGATTTCGTTTGCCTTGAATTAAAAGAGGCTTGTCATCCTTATTTTTTTATGAATAGCCGTATTTTAGGGCAAAAAGCTTTCGGTACATGAAGTTTGCAACGATAAATGGTAACAAAATAGAAGCCACAAAGGGCGCTGTGGGGATGTGCACCCATTGCGGGGCTGAATTAATCGCAAAATGTGGAACTGTTAAAATACACCATTGGGCACATAAAGGCATTCGTAACTGCGATCCCTGGTGGGAAAATGAAACTGAATGGCATCGTTTCTGGAAGAGCCATTATACAGCTGCATGGCAAGAATTTTCAATGCTGGATCCGGCGACCAATGAGAAGCATATTGCTGATGTTTACACCGATAGGGGGCTTGTGATAGAATTTCAGCACTCCAGCATCCACCCTTCCGAACGAATGGCGCGTGAAAAATTCTACAAAAACATGGTTTGGGTGATCGACGGTACCCGCCTGAAAAATGATTACCCGCGCTTTCTCCAAGCTAGGAATAGTTTTCGCAGGACCCATCATCCTGCAATTTTCCACGTCGATATTATGGCGGAATGTTTCCCTTCAGCCTGGATCGGTAGTGATGTTCCGGTTGTATTTGATTTTAAAGGTACTGTAACAATTGACGACCCAAGGGATCCCAGACACCACTTATATTGCTTACTTCCGAAAAAAGATAGCAGGTATGCCCTTCTTACGATTTTGACTCGTCGATATTTTATCGATAAGACCATTTCTGGCGAATGGTCGTCGATTTTCAGTAGCGATTTCGAGCGACCAGTCCCCAATCAAGATGCTCAGCAAGGGCAAGGTAGACAGAATTCCAATGTGAGAAAAGAATCCCCTTTTGTACTCTATAAAGGACGATTTATCAGGCGAAAGCGCTTATAAATCCTGTGCAAGAAGTGCGTGACCGTTAATTAATTTATTGCAAGGGAAAATAATCGTTGTTTGTTGGAATTTTATTGAGGATTAATTTCCTTATGGATCTAAAATAGCGGCTACAGGGCATAGGGCATAAGCATTTCACTCATCCTACTTTGACCTTGAGATATTGTTGGTATAACTGCGGAAAGAAGCATTTCCATTTCAAAGGAGGTAACACGCTGTACTTGTTGATTCCCCAAAAATTTTCGAGCATTACATAACTGGGGATCTGATTTTACATAGTAACGACGGCAAGCCAGTGGTCTGACGGCATATACACTGCATTCATGATCTTTTAAGAAAATACAACGAGATACTTTAGACGATAGAAAAGCTTTCTCATCGAGTCTCATCTGCTCTTCCAAATAATTTTTAGAAATTTCTATGCCGTTCTCTTGGCAATAGTCAGCCAATATGGTCGCTTCAATTTCGGAGATATTGATCAATATACGACAACAGAAAGAACACCCGCGGCGGCAACTAATAACGGACTTTTTAAATGATTTAGATGTTCTAATTAGTTCGTCCATAGCCCTAAATATGTCTAGGGCAGCGTCCTTTTTGTTGATATGCCAGTTTTTGAGAAATTGAGAGCGGTAGTCGGATATGGTTTCATAAACCTTCGATGTAAACTCTATATTAAGAGTAACAGCAGGATTGTTACTTAATATTGATGCCAGCTCTTGTGTTACCAGCACGGATTCTGAATGACTGTTGTTCATGTAGGGAAAAGAATTTTTTTGAAGGAGGTACAGATAATCAATTGCACATTTTGATTTTTCGTTTGCCGAAGATCAATAAATCTGTATATAGAAGCGCGCAAGAATATATTTCCGCCTAGTAATTTAAAATTATAGAAAATTTTGAACACTTTCACCTTTCGAGGGGTATTTTTGCCATTTTTTCGAATCAGCCCGCGCCATTCGGCCTCTTTGTGAATACCGCGGGTGCTGGGATAATTCAAGGGACAACGGGTTCGCACATCTGTCAATTTTCCCCTCTTACGTGCATTTCTGCATCTTCAATGTCATTTACCGAGAATCGTTTTTCCCACACTAGGAAAAACGGTGAAGAACCGTACCAGGATATATACATTTTTGATGCTGCAAACGGTATTAACATGGAAGAGTATATACTAGGGCAGCCTTATCCCGATCCCAGTTTTCGCGGCGTTGTAGATAACGCGGTATTGAATATCTCAACATGGGGTTTCGATCTGGCCATATTTTGGAAAAATCCGACACCAGCCGAGACGAAGGCTGTCAGCAGCGACCCTTTTACGTATGGGATTTTTGAGCGGGATAATGTGCCATTTATTACGTTAGAGTTCAGTAAGATGACTTTAGATGCACCTGTAAACGTATTTAATTCTCCGCCTCAGAATCTACAGGAATTTTTAAAGACGGATACCAATACCCTGCGATTGTACTTTGTAGATGCCACTTCCTATATTATAAAAGGGTTACGTGCTGTTGGACTCAATATGGATTTTGTCAACACACTGAAAAATTTGATGTCGGAACAGTTGAAGACATATGAGGCATCAAAGGCAGTGGATCAGAAAATTCATCAAACATGGTCGCGTTACAATACAGACCAGATGATCAAGGAAGCAAAACGATTCCGGATTTCTTGATATTAATGCTGACAGGAGTGGAAACTGGCGATGCTGGAATTCTATTCATAAACCTTTATTTTAGAATTGGAATCATATGCACTGGGGAAAGGCTATTGCTGTTGTCCGTGAGGTGGCTGGCATGAGGCAAGCGGAGTTATCCAGGCTTGTGGGCATTTCCAAGACATCTATGTCGCTTATTGAAAATGGCAAAACAAAGCCTACAGCCGACACGTTGGACAGAATTTGCAACGTTTTTGGCATTGATCCCGTTTTGATCGGGTTTCTCGCTATCTACTATGGTAAGATGAGTGAAATGACCAGAATTCAAGTTGACAGGTATTTTCCAGATTTTGAACCCAAGGTTATGACGATCATTAGAAGTACGCTGGTATTGAGGCCATGGAAATCACGGGTAAATAGTCCCCGAGGGCCAAAATTATAGAAATGAATCTATGCCGTTTCCACTTTGCAATGTTTCCCTGCGATTTTAAATTATAGCTATATGCGGATTCAGACGGAATTTGGTATTGGTCTCCAGCTGCAGGAGAAGTTGAACAGGTTGGAAAAAACTTGCATGGAATATCCCTATACGGTGGACTTGTGCATGCATGTATTGGAACTGAAGGGGGATCCCGAAAAGCTATTTACCTCTCGCAGGATCACAGATGAGCCGACAAAAGACAAGATTCTTGAAGCAGCGCAGTATTATCGGCATATCCCGGATCAGGTGCCCGACTGGGCAAAGAAAATGGCGGATGCCCATCATCTTCTCAATGACAGTTTTCCGGACATACCGCTGTTTCTACAGGATATTAAACATGACGAAATGGTGAGCTACTTCTTTTTTACAACTGCTGCTGACCGAACAGAACCAACAGAAGCCATACCTTGTCCTTCCTGGCTAATTGGTGATTTTCGCACATTATGGCTTCATACGGCTCCCAGGATGGTGGGGGTGGCGTTAAACAGGTGGGAACATTCTGCCGCAATTGCAATGGAAGGCTATCATTTCTCTATTCGGGAGTATTTCGCCAAAGACATTGAAGCAGCTATTCGCCGCCAAACCGTATTAATTGATGAAGGGAAGGTTAGGAGTAGTAACATTACTAGCAGTCGATCTGTGACAACGAAGAACAGGAAACCCAATAGAAGAAATTTCGATTAGATTTTCTATCAACACGCGTTCACAGATAAAATGGTAAACGATTTAAGGCATAATGTACTCCCGCAGTTAAGGTTTAAAATTGGGATTTTCTAAACTTTATGGCCGGTCGGTTGGCCTATACTATTTAGTTCATTTTTAAGAAACAGGTTAGCCGTGTGCGATGGGGAAATGAGGGAGCTGAATATTCAATTGTACCAGGAGGACTGTTTACAGACGTTGAAAAGGCTACAAGATGAAAGTGTGGACCTCTTACTGCAAGATCCTCCATATGGTATAACACAGAACAAATGGGATCGGAAACCTCCATTATCTGTACTCTGGCCGGAATGGAAGCGGGTTATTAAACCGTCAGGCGCCATGATCTTTTTCTCCCAGCAGCCGTTTACCAGCGAGCTGGTGCTTAGCTGCCTGGATTTGTTTCGTTATGATTTAATTTGGTATAAGCCGCTGGCCTCAGGGTTTCTCAACGCCAGCCGCATGCCCATGCGGAATCACGAGCACATATTGTTATTTTATAAAAGATTACCTACCTACAATCCTATAATGGGCGCCGGCGTCCGAAAGAGAGGCCGGAATCAGCAACAACGGCAAGGTAGAAATTACAATACATTTGCGCACCAGGGTAGTTATTATTTCGATGATGAGGGAACGCGGTTTCCTCAAAGTGTAATCGAATTTACCAATGGAGACCGGAATACTGAATCTTTTCACCCTACACAGAAGCCATTGGATCTTATCCGCTACCTGGTAATTACCTACAGCAACGAATCCGATCTCGTCTTTGATGGGTACTTTGGATCGGGAACGACGCCGGCGGCATGTGTAGTTGAAAAAAGGCAGTTCATTGGCGCTGAATTACATCCTGAATATTTTACTTATGCTCAAAATCGGGTGAGGGACCTGCAACGAACCCAGAAATTATTTTAACGCTGAAGCTGGATTCAAGTGGGCGCGAGGCCAATAGAGTATTTGCGGTTCCAGTTTTTTATGATTTTGAAGACAAACAATGCACCAATTAATCATGGGATAATTTCAAACGGTATTCTAACCTTTGTTCAATTTTTTATTTTCTGAATAATCCCGTAAAATGCAACCAGTTTTTATTGTTTGATTGAATAATTTCCTAATAGGGAAAGCTTCGTAGAATTAGTTTGAAAACGAATTACATTACAAGTAGATGAGGTAAATATACCGTCTGTATTTATTAGCTTCCACGGTGAGTAAATAACCATTTTTAAGACACATTATGGATAGGGTTAATCAGTTACTAAAGTCCGTAAAAACCGGTAATACCGCAGCTTATAATGAACTCTATAGAAAATACTGGCCGTTCATTTATAGAACGGTCATGTACTGGACCCATAATCACGAACTTGCTGAAGATATCGCACAAGATGTATTTTGTAATATTTGGCGGATTAGAGACCGGCTGCCTGAACATGCAGATAGGCAATATTTGTTCATGGCCGCCAGGAACCACTTCTATGAGTACTATACTAAAACAAAAAGGAGGAGCCGGAATATGAGACGGCTCTTTGATCATAATGAAGATGTCGTCCCTCCACCCCAGAATTTAGAAGATAAAGAATTTGAAAGGGAGGTATCGAATATGTTAAATAGTTTGCCCCCGGCAACAGCACGTGTTTGCAGGTTGATTTATTTGGATGAACTCAAGCCAGAAGCAGCGGCAGCTGAGCTGGGCATAGCAATACAAACGATCAGGAACTTCACTTATGACGCAAGGAAGATTTTGCGAACTAAATTCAAGGGCTATAGGAAAAGCCTCTGATCTTGTTACCGTGGCTAGTTCCGTATCCCTATTGAAAGAGTCAGTTTCTTTGCTTGCAGTCCGAATCGTTTCATGTTCAGAAGTGGTTTATTTAGTGAATTTCTAATGAATCCATTAGCCCAATAGTTATTTCAGTGGAAAAAGTTTAAGAAAATAGAGGCTATTAGTGGTACGTTTTTGAAGAACATCCGTCTTATTCTTGGAAATCCTTTTGATCTTAGTCAGCACGCATCTTGAAAGCTATTTTGGGGAATTCAGATTGGCCCTTTTTGTGCGAATGCTTATCCATCTATCAGTAATGGACTTATTTTTTGCGGTAGGAAAAGAAGAATTTCTGTTAGGTAATATTAAACCGTTGCCAGTTTCATCTCCGATATGTTGTCTTTAATTCACTGTGTTACTTTTGGATTA
Organism: Chitinophaga sp. YIM B06452; assembly: GCF_039655965.1. NCBI lineage: Bacteria > Pseudomonadati > Bacteroidota > Chitinophagia > Chitinophagales > Chitinophagaceae > Chitinophaga > Chitinophaga sp. YIM B06452. Next base: position 319,003 of record NZ_JAWLKY010000003.1, read on the forward strand.
ATTGGGTAATACATAGTAAATGCGCTATTCCCCATTATTCTGGTCGGTCAGTATTATACGGCGGACTCAATTGGTTGCAATTGGTTTTAATGAATAGGCTGTAGAGAGTAGGTGGCTCTGTTTTGTTGGAACAGTAAATAAACTGCGGTGCTGACGTGTTTATTGATTATCCTCAAATGAAAAGTAGTGAAGATGCGAGCCGCTTTCGAATGAACTTCAACTCCGTTTTGTGTTGGGAAGACGGGTCGAGAATTTATAGGTGACTATCTGCGAATGTCGGTTAATGTCTATTTAATCTGGCGGTGAAATGGAAGTCTGATGACATCAGTTACTGCCCTCTTCAAATACAATATTCCAAAGGAACATCTACAGCATATGCGCAGCATTGGTCATTTATTGAGTTTAGTAAGGGGCGGAAATAGAGATGCCTTTGGTGAATTGTATGGACGCTGTTATGATAAACTAATGGCAGTGGCACGTAAGAAACTTGGTGATCCGGTTGAAGCGGAGGATATTGTCCAGGACGTTTTCAGTAACCTATGGATGGACAGGGTTAAAATTCCTACTGTGCCGACAATGGGTTATTTAATGATTATCCTGAATCGTAGATGTATTGATTTGCTACGTAAGCAGGGTACACGGCGGGAATACAAAGATATGAATTTCGTGATGCAACAACTCTATGATACCCAGGAACCATATGAAAATAAAGAGTTGGGGGCAATATTGACTGCTGCTTTTAGTTCTCTTCCCATAAAAATGCGACAGGTTTGTGAATTATTTCTCGTGCACCAGTTTACTGCAAACCAGATCGCATTCGAACTTAATATTTCTGTACAGACCATCAAGAACCAAATAGTCAACGGCAAACGATTGCTTAAATCCTACATCATTGGGATGCAGACATACGGTCAAGGGACAACCACGAAAATTATGCATGCAAAGAGGAAAAGTATTAATCGAGAAGCAGCACCTGATTTGGTTTTGTTAGACGCTATAGATAAACTTCCAAAGAAAATGCGGACCATTTTGAAAATGCAAGTGGTAGAAAAGATGGCAGTTGCTGATATAGCCAATTCTTTACAGTTGTCTTTTACGACTGTTCATCAACACATCACCGCTGCTCATCGAAAGTTACGTTCGACTTTTGGAGATGTTAGAAAAGTAAGATTCAAATAATCAACGTGTTGGAAAATGTGATATAAGGTTCAATGTATTAGGGTTTCACCTGGATTGCATATTAAGCATTGGCGTTCAGCTGCCGCGATGAAGGCAATTTATTATTACTGAGACTGGAGTTGATTTTATTTTTATATCATTTGTCTTTTCCGGGGAGATTGAAAGTAGTGTAGAATGAATGATGAGACTTTGATAGAATTGTTAAGGAAAGGTGATCACCACGCGTTTGATGTAGTATTTAGGACGCATCAAAGATTAGTTTATTCGATAGCATTGCGGGAAGTAAAAGCCTCTGACGCCGCCCAGGATATTACCCAGGACATCTTTGAATGGATCTGGCTCCATCGACAAACCCTTTCGGAAATTCGTAATGTAAAAGCCTACTTGATTATGTCTACTATGCATGCAGCCGGTCGGTTTCTGCGTGATCAGCAGCGCCATCGACAGGCGATATTGAATTTTTCAACCACACCTACTGAACACCAGTTTATAGAAGGCGAGGATAATTATCCACCAATCGGTGTAATCGTGGAGGCAATAAAAACGCTTTCTCCTGCCAAAAGAAGGATATTCCGACTGTACTATGTTCAGAGACAGACGGCTAAATCTATAGCCAGGGACTTAGGTATTAGTTACCAATATGTAAGAAATTCCCTCTATCAGGCTCGGACAGAAATTAGGAATGCGGTTTCAGGAAAGAGAACTAGCATTAGAACGATTGGCAAGTTCCATTCTCGATAGGCGATGTAAACTCTTTTCGGTATGGTCAGCGAAGGTTAGATATTTTAGGCATTTTTCTATTTTTCGTGCAGTGGCTCAATCTGAATTATATCGGAGCCGCCTACGTTGAGTGTTATAAGAATACGTTCGTTTGTTCCCTACTAGGATAATTAGTGAACTCTCTCTTTTGTTTTTTTTCAGTTTTGCACATGATTTAGCAATGAACGAAAGGATGAGTTGGATACTCCGACCTTATGATCAGGTGGTCTAACTGTTGGAAATATTTCGAATTGTCGGAGTTTCTCGTTGTGCTTTTTTTGTCGATAATTGTGGAATTATGGAAGTATTGGTTGCCTTAGGTGCGGAGGATTTGCATCGTCTTGCAGAAGCTGCACGGCGGCTGGAAAGGAGGATTTCCTTTAGCGAGTATTTACTTCATCATCAGTTTACCAGGTTGGAGGATGGTTATTTTGCCAAAACATCTCCACCTCAGTTGATTCAATTGATTGAGAAAGACGGACAATGTTACTATATCAATCATGCCATGAATGGAGATAGTGGGCGGTTGATGGAGTTTATTATGCACCGGTTGAGCCCCAATGGAAAGATCATACCATTGTATGGTATAAGGATATCTGAATTGTTGACTGCGGTTGATATTGCCCGATTGTATGTGCAGGATGTGTCGAGAGTAAATAAGAAAGGAGGGACTACAAAGGCAAATCTCCGAAAAAAGAAGGGTGGTAGTCGTCCGTAGTTTTGGGAGTGTAATTGTATTGGGATCATGAATAGAATGGCGGATGATTTGCTGATGTGTTTAAGTAGTAGTAATTATTTGCATGAATTTGCTGCTTCAGAATTTGGTAAAATGAATGATGATGTGAGTTATCTGGTGGAGAAACTTGTAGGCAATGAGTATATTCAATGTGGTTTATTTGTGCATCATAGAGAACTGAAATATGTGTAGTATGAAGTCAGTGGATGTTGTGATCTGCATTACAAGATGCACGGTTGAAATTACTGAAATATGTATGCGTACCTTATTCACATTTAGAATTTCCGGTTTGTTTAGCGAAGCAGAGATGAAGTTCATTGTTGGAAAGGTGTCACAGTGGACTGCTAATGTAGATCATATTTTAAAGGAACTGTCCCTGGTGGTAGCTCCAGGATCGGGAATTCCTTTTGAGGAGGTTAGTGGGCCCGCTCAAATTTGGTTGGCAACCTTGGAGGAGCATACGCGCCTGGCCCGCCTATTTGAGAAACGATTTCGAGTCCTCTGTTTGGATAAAATTAGAGATTCTTCTTTACAAAGTGACTTGGAGTTGTTATTCATCCCGGGTGAAGAATCTAAGTTATTTGATGAAAGCGAATAACATGGAAAGTCATGAATGTTGTCATAATGATTATAAACTGAAGCACAAAAGTAAAAGTATTCGATTTTGTTTTTCAGGAGCGTGAAGGGAGTGCTTTGAAATGTTTAGTAAGCGATGCACTAGGGGGGTCTAATTTGGGAAGAGAAATATTATTTTATTTGATACAGATATGGTTAATATATTGGTTAAGTTTTTAAAGAATATTAAGGATGATAAATCATGATTCCATGTATTCAGAAATGATCAAGTTTTTGGAATCCGAAATACTGTCCGGTAAAAAGTGGGCGGTATTCAAAGGGTTTGAACTGCCGCGTGAATATTTTTCCCTTCAATGTGTTGAATCAGCATTGGAGGCGTCGGAATTATGCGATGCGCTTATTTATTCTACGACTGAATCAGGAGAGGTGGTGGAGAATGGGAGTTATTTCTTTTATTCCATAGATAATTTAATCAAGGAATTTCAGGTTGCTCAAGGACTAGTTCTGCCTATGCTAACATTACCCGAGCAGGTGGAAGCGATGGCACGGGAAAATGGAGTGGTGGCCTTTTCGGAGCATTTACATCCTTTTACCGCTACTGAGTTGGCACACGGTTGCATAGTGCCAGTGATGAAGCCGATTACGTTTACACCGGTTGAACGGATGGAACAGTTTCATATAGTTTGTCATGCACATGAATATAAGGGCTTGATTTACGAGGTTGGCCATTCGCATGGCATCCTGCAGACTTTTTCTGGATTCGGAACTGCTGAAGAGACGTTCGGGGAGTTGGCTCGCCGGCTTCCGGCCAGGACTTCAAGGATCAGTTACGACCTCATTCTTGTAGGGCAATTTAGAGACCAAACACTTCGCCTGAATAGCGAAGGATATCCTGAATACAATACTGGGCTTCCGCTTAAAACAGCGTTTTATGAAGAAGGGTCTTTAAAGATCAATTTAATTATGGATCCTTTCAAGCAGATGACGATCAATCAACGTTTTTTTGCTGGATATAATTCGGATAAAGAGCAGCTGGTCTATTTCGATGATCGACTTCAGGAAATAGTTCCAGGAGCGTCTGTCCAGTCTTTTATTGAGAGCAATTTTCGCTCGAATTTAGGAATATTGCTCTTATCTGCTACTGTGCCGAAGTTGAAAATTGATGGTGAGGTGACGTCGGAAATGAAAACGGTACAGCATGAGGCGGTAGCGTCATTCAAGCGAATCTTAAAAATTAAAGGTGCCTTCCCGGTTGGATCGAGAGATAGGAAAGGTAGGCGTCGGCGATAGGATTCATCTTTTTAACAATATGTCCTCCTTCATCTTCATGGGTATGACCTGGAAAACTCTGCTTTTTTTGAGTCATTAAACATCTTGATAATTATGGCTATTCTAAAAAACAACACCCTAGTGCTGCAAACTGGTAAGCAAATAAAGCTCATGGGGGAGACGATCGCTATCGGGCCTACCCTGGAAATCGGCGAGGGTTACTCCCCACGACTGCTTTTTTTTGATCCGGACAGTGCGTACGATAGTGATATTAGCCCGGTATCGAACTCTTATAGTTTTACTGAGGAGGAGATCGTGGAGGTGCTGGACTATATCATTGCCATGGCCACACTTTCAAAATCGAACATTCGTCGGTATGGTATGAAGAATCCCGCCATTTTCAACCTCCCCGGAACCTAATGCAGGGGCGGGGCACTGCCAAGATGGCAGTTTGGAGTCGATATGAACGATCAACAAGGTAAATTTATTCTGGAGGGCGACTTAAATGGATCTTCCGGGCACCACTTGGCATGCCCGGCAAGGTGTCCCGGTGTGTCACACCGGACCTTGCCGGCACCTCCGAAGTCGGTACCGGATTTTAAGCAAACACCTCGGAACTCGGTATTTTCTGTCAGTGTGAACCTTGTAAAAATGGGAGGTAGGTATGAAAGGTGCAGGAAAACGTAACCGGTGGATTTCTCTAAGGATTAATGACCAGGAGCTCGCTGAGCTGAATAAAAGGTTTGAAGCCACGCCGTACCATCATATGAGTGAATATATCCGTTTATTGGTTTTCGAGAAACCCGTGGTAGTCAGATACCGAAGTCAGTCCATGGATGAATTTATGGAACAAATGATCGTTTTACGGGTGGAGCTGAATGCGGTTGGTAATAATTTCAACCAGGTTGTGCGGAAATTACATAGCGTAGCCCAAGTGGAGAAGTTCGGCACCTGGTTACAGGTGGCGGAAGAATTTCAAAAAGAGCTGTTGGACAAAGTGACAGGAATTCAGCGGCGAATCGATGAATTTGCTCAAATATGGTTGCAGTGATTGGCCCCGCTGAGCTGCGGAATGCATTTTATTATAATGAGAATAAATGCAGTCAGGGGAATGCAGTTTGTCTGTACGCACATTTGTTTCCGAATGATGCAGCCCTGTTGGGTGAAAGGGAGAAGATTATGCGTTTGCGGCTGCGGGCTGCCCTACACCCGACAGCCCAAAAAAGTATCCTGCATATCAGCCTCAACTTTCACCCATCCGAAAAAATAGAAAACGAAAACCTGCTGCTAATCGTGAAGGAGTACATGGAATTGATTGGGTATGCTGAGCAGCCTTACCTGGTTTACCGACATTTTGATGCGGGACATCCCCATGTTCATGTCGTGGCCAGCCTCATTCAATCAGATGGGATAAGAAAGAAAACACAGTTTATTGGACGGGATATTTCAAAACCTGCCACACGGTACTTGGAAAGAAAGTATGGATTGGTACAAGCGGAAAAGAAGGATGAAGTGTTTTCCATGATCCTACATCCCGTTGACCTGGATAAGGTCCGTTACGGGGAATTACCAACGAAGTCGGCAATTTCAAAGGTGGTTCGGGCGGTCGTGAAGCATTATAATTTTACCAGCCTACCGGAATTGAACGCGGTTTTAAATCAATTTAATGTCGTGGCTGACCGGGGGGCGGTGGGCAGCAAGATGTTTGAAAAAAAAGGGTTGCAGTATTCTTTAATGACCCCTGAAGGGAAGAAAAAAGGCGTTCCTATAAAAGCATCTTCGATTTTCGGGAAGCCGACATTGCACCATCTCGAGCAATTGTTCGTGCTGAATAAATCATCCAGGAATGATTTAAAGGGCCGGATCCGATGGATTGTCAGGGATATACTTCAAGAAAAGCCAGATATAGAGACTTTCTTGTCGAAAATGGCCGATGAACACATAAAGGTGATCTTGCGACAGAATGAAGATGGTTTCGTATATGGTATGACCTTCGTGGATAACGTCAGTCTGGCTGTATTTAACGGTCGTGAACTCGGTAAATCCTATAGCGCTTCGGGAATTTTAGGTCAGCTATCTATGTCAGATAATCATCCATCCTTCTGTTACAATCGTACGAAGTCCCAGGCTATCTTGCGGGTAATCAATTTTAAAAGTGGCTTCAAGAATGTGCTAAAAACACTTGCCATGAAGGGGATAGGGGTAATCGCCGAGATGGGGACAGATGGCCAGATGCAATATAAGATGGGCCATATCAAGAGCCATCCAACTCATTTTTGGCGTTGTGATAATGAAACAGAAAAATATTTCCGGGCCAGCGGATTGCATGAGCGGAATAGCGAGGGCATCCTAAAAGGGTTCCAGCAGCTATATCCGGAACGGGCCTTCGTCGATGATGGACAGGATTATTTTCCGCCGCCAGAAAGGGTGGAGGCAATAATTAAAGCTGCTCTTGACGCTTTTTTCGCATACTCAGAAGAGCCTTATGAACACGTCTCCCGCGAGCTTATGCAGGAAGCCAAACGAAAGAAAAGAAAGAGGAAACGCCTTTAATGGTTCCTTGTTTTTATGAAATTGAAAATTGTGATGGTATGTCAACAGGAGAAAATGAACAAGCACTTCGGGCGGCGCTTGATTTTTTGCGGAAGGCCAGTATCATAGTTTTAGGTTTACATGCTTATGTTTTCTGTTACCGTGCATTTGAAGAATGGGGATTCACAGTTGAAATTATAAAGAAGATATTGCTGGGTCTTGGCAGAACCGGTTTTTATGATGATCCCCATTATGCCAAGTTCCTTGCATTGGCGCTGCTCATCCTCTCTCTGCTCGGCTCAAAAGGAAAGAAGAATGAAAAGCTGCAGGCCGGATGGATTGCTGCATTCATGTCTATTGGTTTGCTGTTTTATTTTGGCAGTATTCTTTTTTTTTATATACCCCTGCCCGTTACAGACACCGCTATCATTTATATCGTAACCACTGCATTAGGTTTTGTATTGTTCCTGACCGGGGGCGCCAGGCTATCACGGTTGTTGAAGCTCAAAATGCTTAAAGATCCCTTTAATGAACTCAATGAAACCTTTCCACAGCAGGAAGAATTGATCGAAAACGAGTTTTCTGTTAACCTTCCGGGGGAGTATAACCTTCGAGGAAAGCGGCGCCGGATGTGGATTAATATAGTCAACCCCTTCAGGGGGACGTTGGTAGCTGGCTCGGGAGGGGCAGGTAAAAGCCGGTACGTTGTAAACGAATATATACGCCAACATATCAGCAAGCAGTTCACAATGTTCTGCTTCGATTTCAAGTTTCCTGACCTCACTAATATCGCTTACAATTCTTACCTCAAACACCGGGAGAGCTATAAAATACCACCAAAATTCTACTACATTAACTTTGAACAGCTGGAGTACACGCACCGTTGTAATCCGTTAGAGCCCTCCGGCATGTATGATATTACCGATGCCTCAGAGGCGGCCCGTACTATCTTGCTGGCTTTAAATAAAGAGTGGATAAAAAAATCCGGGGAATTTTTTACGGAAAGTGCCATCAATTTTGTAACGGCAGTGTTGTGGTTTTTACGCCGTTATAAGGACGGAAAATACTGCACGCTTCCACACCTGATAGAGTTTATGCAGAGTGACTACAACGACCTCTTTCCGATTTTATCGACAGAGCCTGAATGTGGTCCATATGTGAATGTTTTTATTTCCGCCTATCTCAACCGTGCGCTCGAGCAATTAGAGGGCCAGATTGCAAGCGCAAAAATTGCGATGGCGCGCCTGGCTTCCCCGCAACTGTATTGGGTGCTCAACGGTAACGATTTTACCCTTGATATTAACAATCCAGCGGAGCCCAAAATACTGTGCGCCGGTAACAATCCCTTAAAAATACTGACCTATGGGGCCGTGCTTTCCCTGTATACTACTCGACTCCTGAAACTCGTCAACCAGAAAGGAAAACAGAAATGTTCTCTTTTATTCGATGAGTACCCTACTTTATACGCTCCATTACAAACAGTCCTGGGTACGGGGCGTGGAAATCTGTTAAGCACATTAATAGCAGTGCAAGGACTCGATCAGATACGCATGGAATATGGACGGGAGCAGGCAGATGTGATCATAAATCTTTGCGCCAATTTTTTATGCGGGCAAACGTCGGGTGAAACGGCGAAACTAATTAGTGAACGCTTTGGCCGTATCGTGCAGGAAAGGGAAAGTGTATCCATCAACCGGCAGGACACGAGCGTCAGTCGAAGTACGCAGCTGGATTCTGCTGTTCCTGCCAGCCGCATTGCCACCTTAAGCTCCGGCGAATTTGTGGGCACAGTCGCCGACAATCCACATGAGCCAATAAAATTAAAGAATTTTCATTGCAAAATTTTGTTGAACGAAAGTGGCATTAATGCAGAAGAAGCGGCTTACAAACCTTTACCCAAAGTTAGGGACGTTTCCTCAATCGCCGTTCAGAATAACTATATCCAGATCAAAAATGATGTTTACAATATCATAGATGCGGAAATAAAGCGGATCAAAGCAGATAAGGAGCTGTCGAAATTATTGTTTGTCGATCCAGATGAGGAGTAGTAATGCGAATTTTGATCTTTGTTATTTTAGGAATATTTTATTGGAATTGGTTAGCAAAGTATTCCAGGTATGGCCAAGAGAGACGGACTGCCCAAGTAGTATCTTTCATAAATCGTTTTGTGGAAGTAGAACGTTGTTTTGTCCTGAATACCCCCGGTTCTGAAATGATGCCTTTTATAATTAAAATAATTTTTCCATTTTAGCTATTCTGTTTCATTTATTAAGATTTAGTTAAATTGCATCTTGCTAAACGTTAGCATAAAAGAGGGGTTGTTTTGCGATGGCCATAGAAGGATATTAGATTGATAGTCGCCTAAAAAGTTAACATCTCCAGTAGTTAGAATTGAAGTCAACCCCATTTGAGCTGGCCATAAGCCAGCGCGATATAATCGAGATCTTCGCCTAAACCTATCAAGTCATTCTGCATAGGCAAATCTGCGACAGGCAGGAAAACCGGTCTGCTTGCGTTGCCTGCTGAGATATGCAAGTGACAGCAGGCAGGAGATTTCTGGTAGCAAGCATCAGCGCGTCGCTGCCCTTGTTATTGTAGATTTCTCGTATTATCCTGTACTGGATGGAGATGGAAGATGGATCTGGATAACCGTGGCTTTGGGCTAGTGTGTCTTTGAATCGTTTGATCTTTATAACATTTCAATATGAAAATTCCCTCGATTGAACCATTGTTGCCAATTGGGCCGGTAGGTACCATAAATGGTTTTAATAACACTGAAGTCAGGACGGTACCTGTTTTGTTGCAAGAATACGAAAAGTGTCGTATATCGGAAGCTGCACCAATGACAATCCAGGGAGAATTTGGGACAGTCGTACGTCAGGTGATAGCATATGATATCATCATTGTCTGGTACTATATAGTTAATCTCGAAAGAGACTACCTGCTTCGTTTACAGGTCGAATCTGATACGTTTTACCTTAACCTGACACTTGAAGGAAGGACTACGTTGTTTTACGCCACGCAGCGATTGCCTATTCAAGTAGGAAGGTTCCACTTATTGCGGGTGCCAGCCGGAAGTCACGATAGCCTTTGGGAAAAAGGAAGCTACCGGATGTTGCAGGTGCAGATTAGACAGGATATTGTTGCCGCCTTATTCCCAGAGAAAAAATTTAAGGGACGGTGGCCAATACCTATTATGGAAAAAGTGCCAACACGGTTTGCCGACGTTTCTGTTGGTATTCCGGTAGGCGCCACATTTCAGGTGAACAGGATTTTATCTAACGAGCAGGAAGGCATGAAGGCGCGAATACTGAAGGAGTCTGCCGCTAAGGAAATGATGTTGCTTTGTTTTGATCTGCTCCACGATTACGCCTTGACCACAAAAGCTGTCAGCAGGTCGCAGCTGGAGCGGTTCGAAGAAGTGGCCGTGTATATCGGCAATCACTTGGATATCGATATAACAGTGCCTCATTTGTGTGAGAAATTCCATATTAGCCGGACAAGATTATACGATGGATTTCAGCGTATGTATGGTGAGAGTGTTCATGAATACATCATCAGCCAGCGTATTGAGAAAGCAAAGCTGCTGTTGCAGGAAGATAAGGCGGTGAGCCAGGTAGCGATGATGGTGGGGTTTAATAAGACCAGTAGCTTTATTAGGGCTTTCAAGCAGAAAACAGGTACTACACCTGCTGCATTTAAGCTTCAGTGAAAACGGGACAATTTGAATATAATTATTTATACGAAATATCACTCTTGTTACATGGCTTGTACCGATATTTGACATGCAGAACAGTAGCCAAGAATAGACGTAAAGCAATAGTAGACATGACACAACATTAATAAAAAAATAGTTTGGATAAACCCTGTTATTGAATTACCCTGTTGCCAATGTAAGTTTATACTCAAAATAACTATTAACTGATAATAATCCTGTATAGTCGCTCTTCTTTGTTGAGCGGGTTAATAGTCATCAAAACCGGAATATTTACAAAATAGTTTAACCATGGCACGAAACAAACCTTTCTCGTTTCATGATGCCGTAAGGCGCTCCAATGTGCTCAATCCCAGCAATATTGCTTCTGTTATAAAAAATGAAACTAATTGCTTAAAGATCATTAAAGGATTGAGTGGAATACTGAAGTTGCAAAAAAATGCCACGTTAAATATGATTGAGGCCGGGGGATTTATCAATGCTTTAAATCCTGCCAGCCATTGTTCAACTTCGGTGACTTAAAGCAAGAACTTTAATGTAGTAATAAATTTGTTTCACTAAAATAAGAGCTGGCATTAACATTCCTTGAATTTTCGTTAAAAAGAGCTTTTATTTTGAGGTATCGAACGTTCTGCCTTTTCAGGCGGGACAAATATTTAGTCTCTTGACAGCTGGCTAGTTTTAATACATCACGGCAAATGAAACAAAAGTGGAGAATATCTCAGCTTTGATACAACAATTACTGCTTTTCACTGAACGCTGTTAAATTAGTTTTTACATTTTTTATCGCGATCGGCTTTCCTAGAAAATGGGAGCAGGGCTTGGTCGTGCCGGGAAAAGTATGAATCATGGTAAAGAAAGCGATAATAATAGGCGCTGGACCTGCCGGTCTTACTGCAGCTTATGAATTACTAAAAAGGACAGATATTAAACCCATTATCCTGGAAAAATCCGGTGACATCGGCGGAATCTCTAAAACAGTAAACTATAAGGGTAACCGGATAGACATCGGTGGACACCGTTTCTTTTCTAAATCTGACCGAGTGATGAATTGGTGGATGAGTATTTTGCCGATACAAGCTGAAGGGAATACTATTGTCAATATCAGCTACCAGAATAGGTCTCGTTACTTTAGAACATCAACTACCGGGGAAAATGACAAGATAGGAGTAGAGCCAGAGAAAGTCATGCTCGTGCGCAGACGTTTATCCAGGATTTATTTCTTGCGAAAATTCTTTTCATATCCCATTCAGCTATCCTTGGACACTCTCGCCAAACTTGGCCTATTGAAGACTATTACTATTATGTTCTCTTATCTGAAAGCTCAACTTTTACCGCGTAGACCGGAGAAAAACTTAGAGGATTTTATGATCAATCGGTTTGGGCATGTGTTATTCAAGCTGTTCTTTAAGGATTATACAGAGAAAGTGTGGGGCATTCCTTGTGATAAGATTTCTGCGGAATGGGGCGCACAACGCATTAAAGGGGTGTCTGTTACCAAGGCCATTCAGCATGCCATACAATCGGCTATGAAAAAGAAGCAGAAAGTAGGAGAAATTGAAATTGCACAAAAAGATACTGAGACGAGTTTAATAGATCAATTTCTTTATCCCAAATACGGACCCGGGCAATTATGGGAGGAAGTCGCCCGGCAGGTGGAAAGCATGGGGGGGAAGATCCTGATGAATCAGGAAGTGAAAAGGGTTTATTCTTCTGATAGTGCCCAGTATGTCGCTGCTGTAGCTGCAGTAAATAATATTACCGGTGAAACCAGTTACCTGGAAGGCGATTATTTCTTTTCAACAATGCCAGTGCAGGAGCTGATTGGAGGCTTGAACGGCCCCATACCTGAGGATGTGAAAGAAGTGGCGGCAGGCCTCCAATACCGGGATTTTATTACAGTTGGCATTCTGCTGCAACAGTTATCGTTCCAGGATAAGAAGACAGGAGAATGGAAGGCTTTGGCACTAAAGGATACCTGGATTTATATACAGGAAAAGGATGTGAAGGTAGGAAGGTTACAACTTTTTAATAATTGGAGTCCATATATGGTGAAAGATCCGAATACGACATGGGTAGGCATGGAGTTCTTCTGCAATAAAATCGATGATTTCTGGAATCAGCCGGATGAAGTAATCAAAGACCTAGCTATCCGGGAACTGGAGAAAATTGGTTTAGCCAGTCGCACAGATGTGTTGGATACAACGGTATTGAGGATGGAGAAAACCTATCCGGCTTATTTTGGCTCCTACGACCAATTTTACAAGATACAGGCCTTTGTGGATGGCTTTGAAAACTTATTTCTCATAGGCCGCAACGGCATGCATAAGTATAATAATACGGATCATTCGATGCTTACCGCTATGGTAGCGGTGGATAACATCTGCGCTGGGATTATTACCAAAGAGAATATCTGGAGTATTAATACTGAACAGCAATACCAGGAAGAAATTACGAAGGAGATAAAAAGTACAAAAGAAAATTTAGCCAACAATGCCACGGTATAAACTAATACAAGGAGATGATCATTTTTACGCCATTTTGTGGCGGCAAAAGATCTACAAGCATTACATACTGATTGCGATAGTAGGTTCAGTAGTTCAGTTTATTCTTTTTAAACTACTTTATCCTTATGCTGATTTTTTTTCTGATTCGTACAGCTATATTAGTGCAGCTGCATTGCATAGAGAAGTTAGTGTATGGCCAATTGGATATTCCAAATTTATGGAATTTATACATGAAATCACTCCTTCGGATACGGCTTTGGTGGCATTGCAATATGCGTTGGTGGTAATTTCGATGTTGTACTTCTTTTTGAGTACCCTGTATTTTCTATCTCCGAGTAGAAAGACGAGCATAGTCATTTTCATATTTTTGTTTTTCAATCCGTTGATTCTGTATTTATGTAACTATGTTAGTAGTGACGCATTGTTTTTGGCGGTTAGTTTAGCCTGGTTTACACAGCTTGTCTGGATCATCTATCGCCCCTCACTTTTTGGGGTCTTCATGAATGCGATTCTGATCGCAGTCGCTTTTACGATCCGTTACAATGCTGCATATTACCCATTCGTTGCCATAGTTGCGTTACTTTTATCGAAGACCAGGTGGTATTTAAAAGTCGCCGGCATACTGTTCCCATTCGCGTTGGTCGCATTTTTTATGATCTATACGCGGGAAAAGGCTTATGAATTATCTGGGATCAGGAAATTTTCTGCTTTCAGCGGTTGGCAGTTGGCCAATAATGCACTCTATATGTTTCCGCACCTTCCAAAGGAGCAGTATAAAGTACCAGCCGGCTGTGAGCAGCTTCACGTGGGGGTAAAAACCTATTTCGATACGATCGATGCCCGCACAGCCGACCTGGCGCCGGTGGATGGATCGGTCTATATACAACTGGCTTACTTACCGCTAAAAAAATACGTGTTCCAGTTTTGGGAAGGGCGTCAGCCACCGAATGAGCTGGCTGGTTGGGCTGCCGTATCGCCAACTTATGCTGCCTACGGGACTTTTTTGATTAAAAAATATCCTGGTGCTTTCCTACGGTATTATGTAATGCCTAACGCTGTCAATTATTTGTATCCTCCTTTGGAAAAATTGCAGCTGTATAACTCCGGGCAGAATGTTGTCGGACCGCTTGCTCGGGAGTGGTTCAGGTATAAAAGCGAGGTTGCAAGAACCTATTCAAAGCAAATGCAGGGAACAGTTTTATTCTTCCTGCCAACAATATTCTTTTTGTGCAATCTTTTCTTGCTTGGTGGTTTTATTTGGCTATTTGTCAGCGGACGAGGTAGCCTATTGAATAATCCCTTTAAGAAGTATTGTGTATTGGCAGGAGCTTTTGCGCTATTAAACTGTCTTTTCAGCATATTGGCTTCCCCAGTTGTTTTACGGTACCAGGTAATGCCTTTGATATTATTATTTATGCTTTCCGCATTAATGATAGAGGTTTTTGAAAGGCCGGATGAATCATACCTGATAGACAGAGATGTTTTCAGGGATAATAGTATCCGGAATTTAGAAGCGGAAGTTGTTTAATAGGGCATTTCAACATTCAAGAATTTAAAGTGGTCATATGTTAGCCGTTGCGAACCATACAATCATTGATTATGCAGTTTACTTAAGGAAACTGGAACTGCGCTTCGCTGAATCCGGGCCATATTATCTATGGGGCGAAGATTTCGGGAATGGTAAATGGGAATTGCATGTATCGCTGATTCAAATTCATATGGAAAGGTTTCTGGATACCCTTCTGCCAATCATTGCCTCCTGGGGCTATAAAATGAGAATTCCCAGAAATGAACAGTTCCTCGGGTACCACAATGCTGGTTTTTATGGCTACGAGCAGATAGGAAAAGGTGTCACCGTTTTTTTAGGTGATCCTGAGCGCGCGGTGAGGCATGTACAGGAATTATTGCCGGCGCTAAAAGGCCTTAGGGGACCGCGTGTTCCGGATAGTTTTAGTATTGGTGAAAATTTATATATATCTTTTTTAGATAAAACGGTAAAGAAGGAAAACAATGCCAAGGATGGCAGCCAGATCAGGATACCTGATAATCCTTTTATGAAATTGATTAAAGAGGACCCTGCCGGATCTCAAAAAAGAACCTTTAACGGGAAATATTACCCACGCCGGTTAATCAGTAGCAGCATAAAAGGGAACTTGATCGAGGGTTACTTTTTTAAAGGTTTAGCAAGAAAAGAATGTGTAATTAAGCAAGGACGGGCCAATATTATTGATGATCGGCAGGGCAGAGATATGCGGGATCGGCTGAAATGGCAGTTTGAGCTGTACAAGAGATTGGGAGACGGAGTGCCGATGCCTAAAATGTATGCATATTTCGAGGAAAATGACGACGGATTCCTGGTCATGGACTATTTGCCCGGTAAATCACTGTTTTATGAGGTCGTTGGAATTCATCGAAATCAACCTTGGTTTGACCTTGCACTTGAGCACCAGGCCCATTTAATGGACTTGCTGTTACAGATTGTAAAAGGCGTTGCATACTTTCATGCAAATGGTTTTGTCCACCGGGATGTAGCTCCATCCAATTTTATCATATCACCAGAAGGGAAGGCCGCCTTTATTGACGTAGAGCTGGCATATTCACTTAATGATCATTTCCCTTCCCCAGCCTTTACCTGGGGGACACCGGGGGTTGCTGCACCTGAGCAAATCGCCCTGCAACAACCTGAGCGGTCGGCCGATATTTACTCCTTGGGAGCGTTAATGACATTTATATTCACCGGTCAGGAACCAGGGTACCTGATTGAACCAGGATCCCAGCGGAATCATGAGGTGATTGAATTGCTTACCCGGAATAGGGATATCGCGGATCTTATTATGGAATGTATCGCCGTGGAGCCGGAAAAGAGACCTGGCGTGGATGTAGTGCTGGAGAGGGTCGGGAATATCGCAAAATCGATGAAAAGTCAGAATAGCCCTGTGCAGAGGGATACCCAGCATGAAGAAGTAAGTGACATATTAAAAAAAGGAATTCATGCCTTGGCCTCCCACTATCTGGCGAAAGGTAACCTTTGGTTATCGGAATACAAAGGAATAGGTACCATGCAGCTTAGCGCGGAGGCTAATACTGGAACCTTTCCAGGACTTGCAAAAGGCGTAACGGGGGTATTATACCTGCTGGCGCAACTCAAATCTTGTGGATTGGATATTGGTGAAACGCAACCAATGGTTGATGCCTCATTGAAATTCCTGGTGTGGGATATTCAGCGCAGTTTGTCAACCCTACCACCGGGCCTGCATTTTGGATCATGCGGCATTGCGATGGCCTTATGTACCGCATTAAAGCATAAGCTAGTGGAGCCAAGCCGAGAGATTATTGACTTTATTAGAAAATGCTTATTTGTCGGGCCTAAGGATCTGTGTATGATCTTTGGTGAAGCGGGTAGGGGTATGGCTTTGTTACAATGGGTTCAATACACGAATGACCCTGAGTTATTGGTAGTGCTAAGCCAGCTCGCGGAAAAGCTGGTTGTTTCCCAGGAGGCGGATGGTTCATGGGTACTGCAGGATTATTCGAAAGGCGTGCAGGAAAAATTGCTCGATTTTGGGTATGGTGCTGCCGGCATCACCTATTTTTTACTGGAGTATCATAAAAAGTTCGGCGGTGATGATATCATGAAAACATGCACAAAAGGGCTTCAATATATAACGAGCCGACTATCCACTGAGCGAAAAAATTACACGCGGATTCCTGACATTCAAAGTGTTTATCAGAGTCCGTGGTGGTGCAATGGGACTTCTGGGATGGCATTACTGTATTTATCCGCTTTTGAGTACTTAAAGGCTCCAGAGTTAAAAACTGCTGCTGTTGAACTATTGCAACAAACGCCATTGCATTTTACCAGTCAAAGTTTGGGCCAGTGCCACGGGTTGAGTGGTTTGGGTGAAGTTTACCTTCAGGCTGAAAAGATTCTGGCAGGTGGGGAATGGAAAGAACGATCAGGATGGATCATAGATTATTTGATGGCAATAAGAAAAGAACCATCCCAGAATATTGCTTTTTGGCTAACTGAGAACAATGTCTTCCCGACCGCGGACCTGATGTTCGGAACCTCTGGAATACTTCATTTTTTGCTGAGATATTGTTATCCGGAACAAGTTGGTTTCCCCTTACTGAAAAATTAAATGTAATTAATATGAAAAAAAATTTCATTGAAGGAATTTCAGCACTCCTGGTCATGCTTTTTGTGTATGCTGCTTTGAGTAAAGTTGCGGATGTCAAGCAATTCAAAATTGATATGTACAATCAGCCTTTTCCTAAATGGATATCCAGTATTTTATTATGGGTAGTGCCAGGGGGAGAGCTATTGATTGCTGCTGCATTACTTTGGTCGAGAGCAAGGATATACGGCCTGTGGGGATCAGCATTATTGATGGGGGCATTCACGATTTATACAGCGACAGTCCTTATGAATGCTTTTGGAAAGATTCCGTGCTCTTGTGGCGGTGTGATAAAGCACCTAAGCTGGTCGCAGCACCTCATCTTAAATGTCTTTTTTCTATTGCTTTCTATCACCGGACTGTTTTTGCTGAAGAGAAAACCAGGGAACAAATTTCCTCTTGACAGCAAAATTCAACCTGGGTAGTTTATATAGGCTGTATTGAATTTCATAGAATATATACAAAAAAACCACATCAAATGAAAAGAAGGAAAATTAATATATCAGTATTGGCGTTTACGTTCATGGGCGCTCACATATTGTTGTCCTCGCTGACGCCAAGTAGAATTTTCGCAAACTATACATTTTTCAACAAAGCACAGACTGGTTGTCCTAGCCCGTTTGACAAGTCAAAATGGCAATACAGGCCATCAGGTGGTTGTATCACGGCCAGCTCAAATACCTGCTGCGCGGTAATATACAGCCAGATTACGGTGCCAGCAACCGATAGTAACCCAACAAGTACCGCAACATTTGTAAGTGCTGTATTATGGGGGGCTCAATGGAATGGAAATTGATATTTGTGAGAATATTTTCATGGAACAATCTTTTTATGGCCATAACAGGGATAGCCGAAAACCTGCAAAAAAGAGTAGGCATTATTTTTCATCTTAAGTTTTGTTGCTTTTACTCTAAAAAGTGACGAATAATTATGAAAAGAATCAAATTTCCCGTTGCCGCTTTAGGAGCTGTTTTGGCTGCTATTGGTGCTTTTTCAAGCGCATTCACTCCTTCAGCTAAGTTTGCAAACTACACTTTCTTTAACAAGACACAGGCTGGAAATCCCAATCCACTCACTAAGTCAGCATGGCAATACCGCCCCTCTGGTGGCTGTCAGCTTTCCACCTCGACTTCTTGTAGTGTGATTTATTCTCAACTTACAGTACCAACTACTGATGCAATACCATCCAGTACGGCTACCTACGTTACAAATTCAGTTGTAACCAATAGGCAGTGGAATGGCCTCTAAGTTGATTGACTGAATTCTAAGTTGCTATAAAAAAGGGGGGAAGTCCCCCTTTTTATTGAGCCAGATATGTAACTGTCTAACTACTACTCCACCATGGGTAGGAGAATGTACATATTCGTTTTTTAACATTCAACCTTACGAACTTGCACATCATTACACTATCGTGTAAAAGAGAAATGTAGTTAAATTGAACAGTGACCTGTAAATAGATATAAAATGAGAGTGCAAATGCTGGAGCCGAATTTTTCAGGTGCTTGTGTCATACGCCTAATTTAAGATGCAGTACCTGATTTCGGTGGCGCTCCCTTCTGCACTATGCTAAAAACACAGACATGAACATACATTCATCTCCAAACTTATGTTTAGATTGTTTTTTTTGTAGGTTGAATTTAATGATGGGTATATAAGGATTTACTCCTTCTTAAGTGCCAATTTGATCTTTTCAAGCAATCCTTGAGCACCATTTGCTTGGAGTTCTTTTTGTGAGTTGCTAATGATTCTTCCATCTCTGTCAATTAGAATTGGATGCGGATAACTAGCAATTGAAAGTTGAGTTATCAATGGATCATTTATACCTAAAGGTGTGTAAAGATTGGTCGCTTTATCCGAAGTGTACTTACCCAACTTCAGTCCTTTCATCCAAACGCTTCTTTTGCTGTCAATGCAAATTGTAATGAAAACAACATCCTTTTGGTCTTTCAGCATTTCTTCCACTTTTGATACTACATTGTTGTAGTAATTTGCGCAGCCACTACACCCAACGAACCAAAAATCCATGAAAACGATTTTGCCTTTAAAATTACTTAGCCTAACAATATTTCCGGAACTATCAGGTAGCGAAAAGTCATACACAACTGCGCCTATTTTGTGATTATCCATTTCGTTCTTTATTAATTCTCGGTATTTCTCATATGTGACGATCTTATAGGATTCTCGTTCAATAGTATCCCTAATCTTTGAGTCCCACACCCATCCATTGATGAATATATTCTCGAAAAGTAATCTATCCCTAAGTTCGTTTGAATACTGTAACTTTATTACCTCATGCACACTCGGTTTATTTAGTAAGATTTTTTCCACTTTACATCTTTCTAACAGACACTTTGTGTAGTCTTGTCTGTTTTCGAAGTCGCCTGCACTGAAATCTGTTTGAAGAAGTATTTTCTTCGATATTTTATCAATTTCTTGACACTTGTCAGGCCCTCTGGTAGTGTGAAAATACTCAAGTATTTGATTTAGTTGCTTTAATTTAAAATATTCGCAGTTTAATACCACTATTGTCTTTAATGTATTATAGTCTTCTTGCTCCATTTTATTTTCAAATTGATTGAGTATATTTAACTGACCTTGAAGACAATAATGCCAAACACTTTCCCTATTATATAATGCCCTCAATGATTCATCATATTTCGCGGGATCTGTAGGAGGAATTTTAAGGCTATCATTAATCCAGCCGTTGTATAACTTATCCCAAATTTCCTTCATTTTGTATTCGCATTCGTATTTTTCAGCTCCGCGACCCTTGAACGTTGTACTCAATCGATCATTTTTATAGTTGGCTAATTTAATATAGATGCTATCACCATTTTCAGCAATTTCGGTGTTAATGGCTTCGACAAGTTCACCATTGCTATTTGGCCATCCAATTGATAGAATTGAGTTTACTGAGATAGAATCAATTTCCGCTTTAAATTTCCCATCGACTACTAGGCATTTCTGTGTCCTATGGGGCAAATACATTCGTTTTTCTTTAACGTAGACATCTGACCAAATAAAAAGAGTTAGTTCATTTGGTGCATTTTTATCTGCAATATAACCGGATATTTTTAATTTTCCTTTATTGTTCAATAGGTTTGAACTGAATTTTCTTTCATTTGAGTATGAATTGATAACCAGTAACAAATGAAGAATTGACAGTGACAATCTTAATTTTATTTGTGACATTTCGAACTAATTTTCTTTATTGAATTATCTTGGATTTTGCTCTATCCCGCTAGTTCTAATTTCGTCTGGCGGTATAGGAAATGTATATCGAGCATCATTAGGAGGCAGCGTAAAGACTTGTCCGTTAACAGTTCTTTTTAGAGTGATTGCAAAACGACTATCTTTATTTAATCTGCGAAGATCTGTCCACCGTACACCGCGAAATACCAGTTCTTTACGCCTTTCGGTTAGGATCAACCTTAGAACCTCATCTGCAGTAGTTGCTTTTAGAGGAGTAAATGTACCTGATTTGAATCTTTTTGACAGTAATGTATTAAGGTCGTTAAGGGCCTGAGTAGTTATGTTTTTTCTCGCATAGCATTCAGCCCTAATAAGATAAATTTCATCTGTTGCTAAGCCTCCATATACATCAGTTGGTGTGCTGTAGCTTCCCCAGAAACGTAGGTCATCAGAGAATTCGCGATAGAAAATTGTTCTTCTCAGGTCATTTTCGCTATAGGTGTTATATAAGCTAGTGTCAATTATGCATCCGCTAATCAAATTAAGCGCCGCATAAGGTGCTAGATCAGAGTGAAATATATCCTCACCAAAGAATATAGGTATCGGAAAAATATTTGCCCCATCTAATGTATTGTAGTCAACAAGTTCATTTTTTAACTGCAGGCAAAGATCAGCATTTAGTAGCGCTTGATTATAATTCTCAATTGACAAGTAGATTCGACTCAAAAGAGCGTAGGCTGATGGCTTAGAGGGTGTAGTTGGATTGTTGGAAATGTTAGGTAGTAAACTCACTGCCAACTGAAGATCGTTGAATATTTGATCGTAAGTTTCCTGCAAACTAGCTCGTACAGATTTTTCGTTCACACTTGAGCTTAGGCGAAGAGGCAGGCCAAGGTCCATCTTTGCACTCAGTGGATCATATGGTTTGCAAAAGATCTGAGTGAGATTATAAAAGTCGAAGGCGCGGAAGAATAGTGCGCTACCTTTCACCTTTTTCCAGTTAGCCAATTTCATCTCATCGGATTCTCCAGGATATATTTTTTCAATTCCCTCAAGAACTATATTTGCTGTTAATATTCTTTCAAATGCGAATCTCCAATCATGAGAGAATGTACCCTCATAAGGGTCGTCTGCCCATTTGTATGTATTTCTTTCTGTAACTGTTGGCCAACTTTGCCATGTTGAGTTAGATACGAAGAAATTATCAGAGGCAATTTCTCCTAGAGCAGGTTGATTTACATTGAATATGCTATTTGAGTTGTCAAGTATCGCTTGATAATCCTCGATATTTTTAGGAACAACTAACGAGATATCTGGCTTTTCATCTAACCAATTGCTACAAGCTACAATACCTAACATTGAAACTATACATACTAATGTATAAATTCTATAACTTTTCATCTTTTCATCTGATTTAAGGCATTTATCAATAATTTACGTTTTAGGATTTGTGGATATAGACTACATATTTAGTTTAAAGCCAAACGCAAATGTTTTAGGAGGAGGAACCCCTCCAACTGGATAATCAGGATCGATATCTGAACTATTGGCTTTCCAAAGAATGCCTATATTGTTAGCATAGATATAAAACTGTACACTTTGAAAGGGCAATCTCTTCCATTTTGATTTATCCAATGTGTAGCCAATACTAATATCTTGAAGTCGGACATGATCCCCTTTTGAAACTAAAGCCTCAGAAAATCTGTAGAATTCATCTCGGTTCTGGTCGCCTGGGTATGTTAATGAGGGAACGTTAGTATGGGTTTCGTCCCCTGGTTTTTGCCATCTATTAGAAAATTCCTTATGTCCTAAATAGTAATTAAATAATTTGTTGAATTGGATGCCATTTCGCCTAAAGTAATACCCCATTTTATAGGAAATATTTATCAATAAGGAAAAGCCCTTGTAAGTGACGGAATTGCTAATTCCACCATAAATAGTTGGCCTGCCAGGTCCATGATAGTTTAAGCCATTAATTGAATCCGGTTGAAGCAAGCTTGAATAGTCCTTACTTACTGTACCTTTAGTGTCAAAGCCCTGAGGATCGCCGTTATTAGGATCAAGGCCAGCCCATTTAAGGCTATATACCCCATACACAGGCTTATCGTTCCATGGGTATATATTATTATCATTACTTAGAAGAGAATTTGGAGTTACCTCTCCCGTATAATCTATAACTTTGTCGTAGGCACCGCTTAGTAAAAAAGTAGTCGTCCATCTAATTTCCTGGTCTACGTTTTTGGTATTTAATTTCAGGTCAAATCCGCTTCCCTTGATTTTAGCATAATTTCCTCTCATTGTAGTAACTCCGCTACTGGGAGGCATAACCGCGTCGCCGATTAAGTCGATTCCACTTTTGTGGAAAAATTCAATACTTCCCGTTAAAATCTCATTTTTTATTCCGAAATCGACACCGATGTTGTATATTTTAATTTTTTCCCACCTAAGATCTGCGTTTCCGATATTGGATATCACTGCGTTTACTGCATTAGTATACCTCGAAGGAATGCCTGTGTATCGAAATGTTGTTATACCAGTAATGCTTCTGTCAAGATTTCCATTGTAACCGTATGTCGCTCTAAATTTTAAATAAGGTAGCCAGTTAATTTTATAGAAACTCTCCTTGTCTATGTCCCATTTGCCACCAACGGACCAAAGAGGTACATTTTTTTGATTCGTTTTTACACCGAAATAGTTTGAACCGTCTATTCTTGCGCTCGCAGATAGAGTGTATTTATCGGCATACGTATATGCCGCATTTCCAAAATAGGAACGGAATCGGTCTATCGTTTTTCCGTATCTATTTGGATCTGGGATTTGACCGTAGTTCCCATCGGGATTGAGGGGGTAGTAGGTAGCATAAGCGACTGAGGTAAATGCTCCAATCTCTTTATTAAAACCGTACATCCCGGAATTAGTTGATTCTGTTTCGGTGCTCCGTACCTCGAAACCAGCAATGGAGGCCAGGTAGTGTTTGCCCCATCCTTTGTTGGCCGTAAGATGAGCTCGAAAGTTTTCGGACGTTAGATCGGAGATAGTCTTTCCATAGATGGCGCCTTTGGGTATGTTATAGCCAACCACATTGCCGTCAGGATCTACGATGGAATATCGGTTAATTAGATCCCGGGTGTAAAAGCTTTCTTCGGGGAATATCGAAGTGAGCTGGGTTGTCGCCTTTTGGTATTGATACTTTACCTCTGCGCTGATACCCGGAAGGATATCATACTTCAGCCCGGCAAACGCTCGTAGGTCGTTAACCGTTGCTGTATTGTCATTGTTCCATTGATTACGCAGTTCCGTTAATGGAAAGTATTGCCAGTTTAGATATCCTTTTTGGGTGGCTGTTTCTGCGAAGACGGGAGAATATCCCTTGACAATGGGAAGCGCGTTTCCCGCATTGTCAGCCACGGTGGCATAGGGATAGATGGTGCCATTGAAACCGCTGGTGAGGCCAGAAAGGGTATTGTCGTTTTCTGTCTTGTTCTGGATGTAGTTGATGTTTCCCGTTAGGCTTAGCTTTTTAATGGGTGTGAAAGTGTTGACAATGTTTAAGGTAATTCGGTCATAGTCGTTGTTCACCAGGTTACTTGCATTTTTATCATAACCGATGGAAGCATAGTAGGCATTTTGTGCATTGCCGCCATTGAAGTTAAGGGCGTATTGTTGGTTGACGGATTTCCGATAAAAGTATTTTTTTAGATCATTGCGGATATCGGCGTTTTTAAGGGAAGCTATTTTAGTTTGCGCTTCTGCCGGTGAGATAACCCCACTTCTTTCTTTGTTGAGAATATTCACCACAGGGCTGATAGGCATATATTCGGTATTGATATTGTTGTCGTAGAAACCTTGTGCGAACAGCTGTTGCTCTACCCCGATCATGTCTGAAGCCGACATGAAATTGGGATCGTAGAAAAGGTCCGGTTTCTCTCCAATGGTAACGTTGGAGTTGAAGGAAACACGAAGCGGCTGGTTCAGGTTGCCTTTTTTGGTCGTGATAACGATCACGCCGTTGCCCGCACGAACGCCCCAAATAGACGCGGCAGCGGCGTCTTTTAATACGGTCACATTCTCGACATCATTAGGATTGATGTTGGAGATGTCGCCGTCGTAAGGGAAGTTATCCACCACTACCAGCGGCTGGTCATTGGCGAAGATCGTGGAGCGGCCGCGGATCGACAAGTCGAGCTTTCCATTACTTGTCAGCGAGGTATTATTGTTAAACAGTAAACCAGGGGTGATCCCGTTGAGTTTCGTGAGAACGTCGGTGGAGACACGGGCGTCGTAGACTTCCTTAATAGGTTGACTGAAGGAGCCAGTGACACGTTCACGCGGGAGGGTTTCATAGCCGGTGGAAAGCACAGCGAATTCGTCTAGTCTATTGATGTCGATCATTAATTTAACCAGGATGGATTTGGTGCCACCTCTTACGGGGACTTCCATTTCCTGAAACCCGAGGGAGCGGATAAGCAACTTTTTATTGGTCGGTACGTTCTGGAGGGAGAATGTACCATTTTCATCTGCTGTAGTCCCGTCAGTAGTGCCCTTCACGATGATCGTTGCGCCAGGAATAGGTTTGCCGTCAGCATCCGTTACTTTGCCCGTTACCTGGACAGAAGTGATAGTTGAATCAGGCCCATTGGCAGAAGAGGTAGGGGCCCCGACCTTTTTTTTTCGGATCGTGACAATATCCTCACGGTATTCCCATTCAAGCCCGGCGCCTTTAAAGATCATCCCCAGTACTTCATCCAGGCTTTTGTCAATGGCCCTGACCGTAATGAAGGGGGGCATCTTTACTTCGTAAGAGGAAAAAAAGAAGGTTAGTCCCGATTGTTTTTCAAGCCGCCGCAGAGCTTGTTTTATTGGCATGTTGTCGGCGACTAAAGTGACTTTTACTTTGCCCTGGTCGTTTTCCGAATGGGTAGAAAATGCTGGCAGGTGTAGGGATAGGTGAAAGGCGCACAGTAGCATGATGCTGCGCAGGCAGATGGTCCATGATTGTCCCATGAGTGGTAGGTTTTTTATGAAAGATGTTGTTCTCCATGTTTATCCCCCGTGAACGGAAGACAGTGATTATAGCCTGACAGGCAGCGGGCTATAAAAATGATAGGTTGCTACAGAATAGTAACAACGAGAAGGAATTTTTCATTCCTGAACATTACATGACCGGATGCTTATATGACTATCGTTCCCCTTTTCAGATCTGATCTAATAATAACACAGGACAAAATGCATGATATACCCCAAATGTCCCGTTTTTTTTCAAAAAAGTTCTCGAAAAAGTCATGAAAAAATATTTACATCTGATTAACTTTGCGCGGCTGCTTTGGAGGGGAGTTCATCCTATTTTTGCCATACGCTGAATTTTTGATTATCGGTTTAATAATCTTATTTTTACCGAGAACAATGAATGTGTATTTTATTGGACTTTTTTTGAAATGCTGCCGTTTTTTTTAAACACTTTTTAGACCGCAGTTCTTAACCAAACACCTTTCTTTCCGGTAACATTCCAGTTGCCTGTCATGTATGCACATTGAGAATGACGATATTGAGATAGTCAAGCAGTTGATTGGCGGAAGCGAGCGTGCCTTTGACGCACTTTATCATAAATACGGTAGGAGTGCCTTCCTGATCGCATTGCGGTACTGCGGCGCTAACAAAGAAGAAGCTCAGGACGCGGTACAGGAGGTGTTTGCCAAATTATGGGAACGCCGGGGCAAGCTGAAGGCGGAGCCCCCAATTTCATACTTGCTTTTCACAATGGTCAAGAATGCCGCCATTAATAAGTATGAAAAGAGAAATAACGCGCTCCGGCGAAATGGGAGATACATAGAAGTGGAACCGCAGGAGTATATACCGGAAACCAATAGCCGTGAATTAGTCGAAGAGCTGCACCGCGCCATTGAAAAGATCTCGGCGCCAGCCACCCGCCAGGTGCTCAAAATGTACTATGTGGATGGAAAAAGTTATCAGGAAATCGTAGAAATTACCGGCATGAAACTCCAGACAGCCCGCAAATTCGTCAGCCAGGGCGTCGCCTTCGTAAGAAAAGTTTTCAAAAACCCCTATTGACGCGGGCTATATTTTACAACTCACGCTGTGTTATACTAATAGACCAATGAAAGTGGATACTGATATCATAGAGCAGCTCACCGTAAAACAAATCACCGGGGTGATCTCCCAGGAAGATGAGGACTATCTGATGGAACTCATTTCGGGAGACAGCGAAGCCTATGCTTATTATAAGGAGTTGCAAGCTTTTTATAGATCAGAGGATATTCGGGCCAAAGGCAAAAACTTTGATACGGATGCATCTTTGGGTAATACCTGGTCCATCATCAATAATCGTAATCGTGGCATCCATCGGCTCATGTGGCCTTATAGCGTGGCGGCAGTAGGCATTGTAGCTGTCGGCATGTTGGTGTACTGGATGCTGCCTGCCCGCAAAAATGCCGGTCAACTCGCGCAGCAAAGCTCCTCAAAGGGAATTGAGCTGATCCTGCCCAACGGCTCAGTTATGGATCTTTCCAGAACTTCCGGGCAGGTAGCCGTTGCAGGCGCTACCCTCAATAATGAAGATAAAACGCTGAGTTATACAGTATCTGGGGCATCAGCTGGCGGCATTGCTACCCTCCGGGTACCGGTAGGGAAAGACTACCAGCTGCAGCTCTCTGATGGAACGCAAATTTGGCTGAACTCTGCGAGCACGGTAGAGTTTCCCTTTGCTTTTGGTAAAAAACGAGAAATAACCATCAAAGGCGAGGCCTATATTAAAGTAGCGGCCAGCACTGAAAGCCCCTTCCTAGTCAAAGTGGAAGGGGCCAGCGTGCAGGCGCTGGGGACAGAATTTAACGTGAATACTTACGATTCCGGGGTGATCCGAGTGGCGCTGGTGAGTGGTGCCGTAAAAATGCAGGCCCTGGCTGAAACTAAGATCGTAAAGCCAGGTTTTGAGGCGGTGTACGCCTACGGAACCCCCATTCAGACCCATGCCTTCGATGAAGACTTTATTTTAGCCTGGAGAAAGGGTATCTATAAGTTTGCTGATACGCCGCTGGAGGACATTTGCAAGGTTTTACCCCGCTGGTTTGGAATGGAAGTGGTAATGGATAACCCTGCGATAGCCAGAAGGGTATTTACCGGCAAACTGGACAGGAATAAATCGCTCCAGCAGCAGCTGGAAAACTTTAAAGAGACTACAGACCTGGAGTATTATATCAAGGACGGGGTTTTGCACTTCAGATAAAAAGAATTATACAAAACTAATAATTTAGATATACTATTCTTGGGATTGTCATGTGAAAGATTTATAATTTCACGTAACATTTATGTTTTGCTGCACACAGGATGCACAATGTTAGGAATATTGTTTACATTCGATTCCTAATACAGTTTGTCATGTTGCACCAAAATCCGCCCCTTTTCTATGAACCGTATAGATGACAGTGTAATGCTGAGAGATTTACGTTGTGAAGAGACCCGGGACCTTGCATTCAGGCTTTTGTATGATACCTATTTTACTCCAGTTAAATTATTGGCGGTCAGGTTAGTGAATGATTTTACCATGGCGCAGGATCTTGCCCAGGACGTATTTAGCGAGTTTTGGAACGAACGTCCATATGTCAAGGAAGAAATCCGTTCTTTTGCATCATTTTTGTTCAACCGGTGCAGGATGAGGTGCTGGAAACACAATGAACATAAGAATCGAAGAATGGCGCATCAGCGCAACATTGAGCAGACAATAGCACCTGTCGTGGACCCTCACATCGGGGGCGACGCCCAAAGGCATATAGCCCAGCTGCCACGGCAACAGCGCATGGTCATGTTACTGGTGGTACTATGGGAATGTTCGTATGCTGAAGCGGCCGCCATTATGGGTACTTCCGTCCGGACAGTAAGAACGCACATTGAACGCGCAAAGAAAAGTCTGGCCAACATCTATATCGACCCTCTATAAGCAGCATGGAAAATATCACAGATCTATTGTTGAAAGTGGTTTCTGGAGTCGCCACTCCGGAGGAAGAGGCGCATGCCCGCCGGCTAATGGCAACAGATCAGACTATCCGAAAGGAATACGACGAACTGCTCACCATATACCATCACCCGCAATTCCAGCCAGGCCTCGATAATCAAGAGCTGGATCGTACTTTCCAAAAAATTGTCAACAAACGTAGTCGGGTGAAGACCTGGGCGATGTCGTTGGCCGCGGCGGTCCTGTTGTTTGCAGGGGTCTTTTACTACTTTACTGCCCGGAAAGTGCCTTTTTCCCGTGTGACGGCGACCACGCCGTCGCAAGTCGCCATCAAACTCAGCTCAGGAGAAGAGGTAGTATTGACGGACAGTGGCATGGTAAAAGCTGGATCTGCGCTCTTTCGCGTCAGCGGAGGCACCGCCTCCTACCAGGTAGAAGGCACTGGCTCTAGCAATGCCCTCAACACCCTGACGGTGCCCAAGGCTAAGAGGTATTCCATTCAAATTTCGGATGGATCGATCCTGTATTTAAATGCTGCCACGGTTTGCAAATTCCCATTTATATTCCAGGAAAAGCAACGGGAAATTTATATCGATGGTGAAGCTTTCCTGGAAGTGGCACCTGACCCGTCCCGTCCTTTCCTCGTGCAAACACCCTCTGGTACAGTAAATGTCCTGGGTACCAGTTTCAATGTAAATAGTTACGGTCCGCTCACCGTATCTCTTCAAAATGGCGCCATTTCCGTAAACAGTCATCAACAGAGCGTTTTGCTCAAACCTGGGCAGGAAACTGTACTCAACGAAAAAAACGGTAAACTCTTCGTGAGGGATTTTGATCCCGATCAACGTTTCTCCTGGAGAGAAGGAGTTTTACATTTCGACAGCACGTCCATCAAAGATCTGGCTGTCCAGATAGAGCGCCACTATAATATCCAGGTATTTATTGAAAGAAAAGAAATCGAAAAAGTAGAATTTAGGGGCATCATGGAATTTGATAAACCCATCTCGAAATTTCTGCACAATGCCAACGCTGCCAGCGACAGCCAACGTTTCCATTGGGAACTGGACGCTGATGGAAATCTGCATATTCGTTAACCCATCCTTTCCAGTAAAAAAATATTTTATTCCCGTGTCGCACTTTTAGGGCATTCATTGACACCATCTATATACCAGCTTGTAGAAAGGAGGTCAATATGTTACTTTTTTGGGGACAAGATTTTGGTTATAAATATAAGATGAAAGATGTGTTAATGACCCCAAACAATAGGAGTTATTTGGGGTTAACAAACAATGGATGAAAGGCCGGCTCTTGATTCTTCTCGGGCTGGCTCTTTTCTCAATCGTTCATACTTTAGGTTAACATAGCAAGCTGGCAAGACCCGCAATAATCGGGCAGAAGCGAACTGAAAACATGATTAAGTTGTAGGGCTATGAAATTCATGCCCCTGATTTGTCTCGGGATGACCATTTTAGTTGTAGGCACGCAATAACCAGTTTTTACACATGAGCGAGACTATGAATGACCATTTTGAAGCGAACTTGGTGGACGGACTCAGAAAAAATGCAGATCGATCCTACCAACAGCTTTATGACCGGTATGCTACGCCCCTCCGCCAGTTCATTGAAGGAGTGACAGGCAGTAGCGGTGCTGCAGATATATTGCAGGAGGTATTTGTCAAAACATGGTTAAAAATTCACTTGTATGATCCATGTAAAGGGAGTTTCAGTGCATGGGTAAAGAGGATAGCACTCAATACTTCTATCAATCATTTAAGGCAAAAGAAATCCAGGCATAAACTTTTAGTGTTGACAGGCAGCGGTATTCCGGATAAGTTCCTGTACCCGGATCGGCTATTCGCTAAATTGGAGGTTTCGATGCTACTGTCTTTCCTCAATCAAAAAGAAATGGAAATCGTTTACTGGCGGTATTTCATGGGCTTGACCCAGCAGGAAACCACGCTGCAATTAAAACAGCAATTGGGAACGCTGAAAAGTCGGGACAGAAAAATCTTACAAAAACTGAAGATCATATCCGAAGGTAAAGAGTCAGTGCGTAGGCGCGATTGTTTCATAACGGCAAAGCGAAGTTCCAGGTATAAAGCCATCAGCAACCATGTTACCTGGAAATATTATGGCGTATTTTACGTGGTTAACGCAGGGTTGCTAGCATGACCCTGACGGTTCAGAACAGAAATAAAAAACCGGGCATGTTTATGCCCAGGGTTTATTTCAGAATTACCCCGCCGCTCGATATGGGTGAAGACTAAGCCCATAGATTATTATTGTAATATTCCAAATATAATTATATGTCAGTCATTGTCGTCAGAAAAAAAAGGGAGAAATATAACGCGGCCCAGGAATTGCCCCCATCGTTAATTCCCAACTTCCCTGCCAGTATGGGTGATGTTGAGTATAACCGAATGCTGAATTCCAGGTATATATTTTGGCTGATCCGTTTGTCTGCCCTGTCTCCATCACTGCTTGCGCTGTACAAAGAACTATTCAGCAAGCTTGGGAGCATCCTGAACAGACAGCGGATATTGGAGATCATGCAAGCCCAGCCCGAAATTAAAAATAGACTTTCCATCAACGCTGCACTGACAAGAATGCGGACCCTTCTTTCAAATGATCCTGATATTGTGACAAGGATGGGCCTACGCTACACATTAGCACTGGAATTTTCGCCGACGTCACCACTGGCGGACATCCGGAATTTAGATACAGCGATTCCATACCAGGATGTTGTACTCGATGTAAAACAACTAACTTATCGAAATGAAACCATTCCTATTAGTGGGCTCGTCTACCGTCTGTTGCTAATATTTTTCCTCCATCCGGAAAAGCCTCTGCATGAAGAGGATATTGCACAGTACATGTTTGGGAAATTTGAGCCTGAAATCATGTTTTCGATGAGATCGGCTTTATATAAAGCCAGAAAGGAATTGGAGCGTGTCAACCTGCTGATCATAAGAATTCCCAACAGGCGGCACATGCTTCGTTTAGTACCGTTACCAATACGGTGATCCTGTCGGAAGTCTGCATGGACATTCATTAAGATAACGTCCAAATAGTAATTGAAAATAATTTCTATGTATGCTCCTCTTAAAGTCATCGACCATTATTTTATGCGGCTTCCTGATGAGGTTAGAAGGGAACTGGCGGCCAGTGTGGCGCCGCTGCACCCTGACTGTCAGGTAAGAGCGGCATTCAGCGACGAAACCGCTGAAAACTACTTGCATGCCTATATGAATGAGGAACATCTCACCTACAACAGTGAAATTTCCAGAACACTGGTGATGATCGGGCTGATTGATTACGGGATGTATGGGAAAAACAGTAGCATGTACTGGAAGCAGTTAGGGCGGATCATGGCGCGGGCTGATTTCGGGTTGGAGACGAGTGAGCATTCGGACAATAAGAAAGCTGTCATGCGATCAACATTCAATATGCGGCGGCGATCGTGGCTGGAAGGGTGGAGAGAATGGAAAAAACTAAAAGAGGGACCGTTATCACTAAAGGCCATCGCCGATTTTGAGCAGGATGCCCTGATTAATGTCATCAAAAGGGGGGATACCGGATTATATGAGAAGGATGTTGATTTCGATGGCATTATGAGTTTATTATTCAGCAAGCCCGATGCATTCACCAGTTACTTGTTGATGCAACGCTACGTAACAAGCCCGCAACGAAATGAGCTGCCTTTCTTTTTAGGAGCGCCTTTTTCGCGGCAGCTACTGGCAGTCAGGCGGAACCCATAATTAATAATTTACTCTTCATATTTGACGTATGAAAGTATTGATAATTGAGGACGACCCAGGGTGGATAAATATTATCACCATGTCCTTGGTTCATTTTAAGATTTCGTATTCGGTAGTAAGGAGCGGAGAAAATATATTGGAGGCGATAATGCAAAATAAACCAGACCTTGTTCTGCTTGATATGCTGATTGGTTATGATGGGATTGAGGGTCTTAATATTCTGCAGTTGATTAAAGCCGATCCTAAGATGGCCGGCACCCCGGTCGTCATTTTATCTACGGATTACCAAGATCAGGATAAAGAGGATGCCATTCGGTTAGGTGCTATAGCCTATATCAGAAAAGATCGATTGATAACGGAGTTGAACAATTTCTGCGATCAACTGGGAAAAAAGTCATGAAGAACTAATCTTTATATGCAAAAAATGACTGCTTCATTCGTCCTGTTGGTGGTCCTCCAATTGTCCGTTCAAGCCCAAAATCGCCGTATGGTGCTCAGCGTGCCGGATAGCGTCGGCATGAAGGTGCAGGAGCACATCATTGGCATTTTAACAACAACTGACAAAAAGGATTTTTATTGTTTGCTTGAAGCTGATACTGGGCAAACCTTCAGATTGACGGTATTTGCTTTTGATCCGGATTGCCCACCAAATCCGTGGGTTGACCTTGCCCACGGTGTTTTATTGGTGAATGACAGGCAGATCCCCTTGCTCTTTGACTATGATTTCTGGTTTGGCACTTTTCTGAAGGAGCCACCGAGTGATTATGGACGACAAGAGCAGCCGATATTTAAAGTGTTGTCGCTTACGGATAGCTATATCATCTATTTTAAAAAGGAAGGAAATATTCTGGGGGTAGAGCAATGGTAGCTTAGGCGGGTTTGCAGCGGATTTTGCACGCGATCATTACATCAAAACAATCAATATTATGAAGCGAAAAGCTTGCGGTTCTCTTTTTCTGTTGGCAGTATCAGGATTTTTATTGTATTACCTCATTGATGGATGGAAGAAGCCGTCCATGGCGGCGTTCACTGGAGAAGTGTGTCTGGCACAGGGCGTCTTAAAGAGAGGTGTTGATGGAGAACCGGTTTTAAAATGGGTGCTATTAATGAGAACAATCGACGGCCGGGATGTGTGGTTGTATGTGTCGGGCGAGGTTTGTGAAAAGTATCATAAAAAATTGGAGGCAAAGCAAAGGGCTTATGCTACTTTTTTTGTTAAACCCGAAAAGTTTAAAAATACATCTTTAGAGCTGATGGAACTATAGCGCCATTCCGCTGCCATTCGCACAGCCGAGAATTGTGGCCAGCGTAGAAGGATGCTTGCTAGGGCAGCCACATGATGGAAGGATTTGCGTCCGGCTGATGATAAAGTACGAAAGAAAAATGGCCAGTAATAATGCTTCCAGTTTGAACATGGGAGCTGTTGAACCTGCAAAGCAATGGTGGCATTTGGCCACCATTGCTATTTTCGGATACCATCGATCCCCTCAGACGATTTTGTAATAAGGGGTGATGCAGTTGACGTTTTGGTAGTAGGTTTTGAAATACAGACCGAATGGCAGCTCGCAAATAACCCCGGTATTTACCGCGGAACAGTCTGCGGGCAAATCTTCCGGCCCCCTGCATACGGTCGGACTACTACTTAGCTTGTATTTTGCCAGGATAGGCAATTTTTTATAGAATTGTTTTCCCGCTAATGTTCCCAAAGCGAACAACAGCATTGTTAACGTGATGAAATGTCCTTTCATAAAAGTCGATTTGTCGATTCAGAACGATGCTGCGTCATTGTACGGGCGTCAGCTTTCCCTTTTTTGTATGCGAAGAATTTATCACCTCTCAGAGCGAGACCTGGAGCCCAACCACCAAAACCCGGAGGGTTGGATAAACATCGCTGTCAATAATAGCCTGCTCGGGGGATCGTCCGGCAAACCGTGAGAAAGTGAACAGGTTTTGTCCTAGGAAATAAAGTCTACCACTATTTAAGCCGGTTTTTCGCAACCATTTTTCCGGCAAAGCGTAGGAGATGGATACCGACTTCATACTTAGGTATGAAGCCCTTACTACCCGGTAATTGCTGCTGGCGGCGAACGCATAGGCATCCGCTGCGGCTGCTCCACCCAGGCTAAAGCGCTGGATAGTGGTTATATCGCCCCGCCGCTTCCATCTGCCCATGACCGCTACCGGTTGATTAATGGCAATACCCGGGCCCGGCGCCAGGCTGCTGAAAAGTGGATTGTAGCCTTTCTGTTGCGTAAATTGCCATTGGCAATCCAGTTCAAAGCCAACCACTGTGAGTTTGTTATAAAGGGCGCCATAGGACTGTATTCCGAAGGTCGTACTGGACTGACGATCCATGCCGTCTATTTTCCCGTCATTATTCCAATCTGATACCTGGTATAATCCGCTGCTCGGATCGACTCCATCCACTCGAAGCCCTTTTAGGTCATCCAATGAGCGGCCAACGGTATAAAACCGTGCGTATAACTGTTGACCAGTGACAGGCAAGGTAAGCAATTTATTTTTCGGCAGCGTATAAGTAGCCGATACTTCCCAGCTGCATTTTGTGTGCTTGAGAATGGCCATCGTAATTTCCAGTTCCAGGCCCTTGTTTTCGACGGTCGCATCCATGTTGGTTAAGTAAGACACCGGACCGTTGAATCCCTGTCGTTGGTCTTCTACGAGCTGGTCACGGGTCAGGTTTCGATAACAAGTCGCAGAAATGAGTAAACGATTTTCTAAAAAGCCAAGGTCCAGCCCGAGATCGGTTTTGGTGACCCGTTCCCAAGTATAGTTTCCACGGTTAGCCCCTGGTAGCCCATGGTTGTCGGGGATCTGGTCATTGCCGGTTACGCCATGGCTGCCTTTGATTTTTCCAAAACTGATCAATCGGAATAACCCACCGTTAGGCGGTTGCTTGATAAATATCCACGCGGCTGCAACGGCGCCGAAATTGGCATAGCGCTTACGGAGGAACTTTGAAGACCCATCCCGCCTGCCGGTGAGATTAATCAGGTATCTGCCATCATAGTCGTAGCTGATTCGTCCAAAGAAGGCATGGTAGCGGTAATTGGTTTTATGGTAGCCTTCAACCGATAAGTTGCCGGCACCAGCTATGTCCTCCAACTGGCTGTCTTCGTTGTAATCGGTCCCCAGCAACAGCCGCTGTGACCGGCCCTCCTTTTGAAAGGTGGCCCCTGCCAAAACGCTTACAGCGCCTGGTCCCTTCCTTTTATCATAGATAAGATGGGGCTCAATGATCCAGTTTTTCAAACGGCCATCCGCAAAACGTGCCTGACCTTTCAACGGGCCGAAAACGGGATTATAACTTCCTGCTGGATCTGTTTGAATCTCATCCGCCGTCATGCGGTTAAATCCTGTGCTGAATCTGAACTGTAGGTTATGGGTAAGCTGGTAACTCGCGTTGGCGCTAATCAACAGGTTATCGGTGCTGGCTTTGTAGACCCTGAGCAAAGCTGCAAAGGGATTGTCATATCCTATTTGCCATTGCAGGCTGCCGTCACTATTCCGTGGCGCCGGTGCATTGGGGATGGTCGCCGAAAAAAACGCCAGGTCTTGGGACGGGAGATAGTTCCAATCGGAAAGATAGGCTGCCCCAATCATCACCCGCCAGCGGTTATCCGGGGACGCAAACTGTATATTGGCCCTTCCCCCGCCTTTGCGGTAATCAAAAGCACCGGGGTAAACGGTGGATTCCCGTCTGAACCCGCCGCTGATCCTATAGCCCAAACGATCGTTCCCCCCAGAAATAGCCGCTTGTCCGTCGGTGATATGGGCTGTTCCGCCCATGAAGACTTTCTGCCAGTCTGTATGCCGGGTACGATCCCAGCTGCCGTTGACATCCGGATCGGCGTCCGTCGGTTTTGCGTTATCATTGCGAAATGCTTCGTTGCGCATTTCCAGGTATTGCGCCGTATTTAAGTATTGTATGCCGCCTGTGGCCATACCGACGCCCTGATAGGCGTTCACGTTTAACACCGGTTGCGGGGAGGGCTTCCCTCTTTTAGTGGTCATGAGGATAACCCCATTGGCGCCTCTGGAGCCATAGATGGCGGTTGCATCTGCGTCCTTCAACACATCAATACTTTCAATATCGGCGACGTTGACAACGTTTAACGGACTGGAACTTCGATTCGCACCCAATCCCATGGCAGTTACGGGTAGAAAATTATAACCCGCACGGGCATTAAAGTCCCAGGCCAGGCTACTGGACGGCAGCGGCACGCCGTCCAGTATAAATAATGGTTGATTACCACTCCCTATACTGTTTCGGCCCCTCAGCTGCACTTTGAAGTTGGAACCTGGCAGTCCGCTGAGCGGTATGATGCTCAAACCAGGAATCCGTCCCTGCATAGCGCCCAGCACGTTGGTCACCGGCTGGCGCTCAATATCCCGGGTGGTGATCCTGCTGATAGCACCGGTTGTCGTTCTCTTGCTGGTTTGCCCATAGCCGATCACCCTTACTTCATCCAGGCCACTAACTGCATTGTCCAGGATAACTTTTACCGGGTCAATTCCTACTACCAGCTGCCTGGTGACAAATCCCAGCCTGCTGACCGCAATCTTCGCTCTGGGACCGGAAACAGTCATCGAAAAAGAACCAGAATGATCTGTTTGGGTGCCTTTTCTGTTATCTGCTAAGGCAACCGTGGCGTATTCAAGTGGTTCGCCATTTTTATTAGTAACGACGCCATGGATGTGGATGAGATCATCTTCTGGTAGTTTACCCAGCACCGGTTCACCCGGTTTTTGAGGGTAAATGACAAATGTTTCAGACCGGTAATACCAGCTTAGACGCCGCTTCCGTAAAAGAGATGCCAACACATTGTCCAGGGGTTCGTCTTTGAAATCGACAGAAATTCTTTGATCACTGCTGTATTGTTCATCGTTATAAAAGGCCTGAAATCGTGTTTGATCGTAAATGATGCTAAAGAAGTCCGCGGCACGGATATTTTCCTGTTTCCAGGTAACCAAGAGCTCTCCTGGTGGAATAGAAGTGAAGACAATGGTGTCTTTCCGGAACTTCCAGACCACCCTCTTTTTATGAAAGACCTTTTTCAATACCAGATCCAGGGGTACGCCATCAAACTGGACATTGATCCTTTCATCAGGTCGGAGGGCAGTCTTGTGATAGGAGACGACCATTTTTGTTTGTTCATAGACTAGGTTAAAAAATTCATCGGTCCTGATGGCAGCATGGTTGCAGGTAATTTTTCTTTGACTTGGGCCTCCTTGGGCCTGCATCAGCAAAGGCCAAAGAAATAGAATGGCCGATCCTGCAAGCGTCAACTTAATAGGGTTAGTTGGGTGCGGTTTCATATGGGCTGATAATTAGGTGTCTACCATTTATACAATCCGAACCGTTGATCTGGATGTCTGCAAGCAAAAAAGATGGTATAGTGAGGACACTCAGCTGGTTGGCAGCGGGCTACCATTAGCGGGGACGATAAGCATTCCTGGACGCTATAATTAGCGTGATATCGAATGCTTACAACATCAGGAAATGAGTTCAAAAATGTCAGCGCTGCCCGCACTACTGTGAGAAGTCGCTTTATGAAGCGCTCTTTCCCCGGCTATATTTCGCGATGAGTTGCCGGTCCGACTGTCTTTATCCAACAAAATGTGGTACCGAGGCGGGCTTTCAAAACTCGACGCCACTAAGGGTATGTACGGGCTGCACCGGTATAGAATGCTGGATAACCATATCCATGTGCCGGTGGATTTTATTCGGACAAACATCCTTTTTTAAAAAATAAGTGCCGGCTCTTGGGGTATATATTTACCTCGTCCCTGTGTTATTGTTAGTTTTCGGATTGGATGCAAAAATCAATTAATCGTTATGAAACTTGCCGTCTATACACTGCTGATCGTCTTGGGTGAGGCATTGAATGCTTATGCACAGAGCCCGGAGCCGGTTCCACCGTCCTCGCTAAAAACAAGGTGGACAGACCAGGTAACGGCCGATAGTGTTTTGCCGGAATACCCCCGCCCCCAAATGATCCGGGGCGGTTGGCAGAACTTAAATGGCCTCTGGGAGTATGTCATTAAGAGCAAAGATGCATCTGCTCCCGCCATCTTCGAGGGGAAGATATTAGTCCCCTTTCCGCTGGAATCAGCATTATCCGGTGTAAAAAAAGCCTTGCTTCCCACGCAAAAGCTCTGGTACAGGCGTCAATTCCACATGAATGCGGTCCAGGAGGGGAAAAGGATATTGTTACATTTTGGAGCCGTAGACCAGCAGGCCGTTGTTTATGTCAACGGTAAGCAAGCCGGTACGCACAGCGGAGGATATGATCCGTTCGAATTGGACATCACCGGTTTGCTACAACCTGGCAACAACGAGCTGATGGTAGGCGTATGGGACCCCAGCGACACGGGAGAAGGCCCCCATGGCAAACAAACTTTACAGCCAAGACGGATATTTTATACCGCAGTTAGCGGCATCTGGCAAACGGTATGGCTGGAGGCGGTTCCAGCCACTGCTATTGCCGCTTTATCCATAATGCCGGAGGTGGACAGCGGCTTTGTACACCTGCAGGTAGAAATCAAAGGAAAATTATTCGGATATACTGTTGAAGCGGCCGCCAAAGACGGCGGCGAAATCCTCAGCCGGGCTACCGCTAAACCGGGGACGTCCTTCAAATTATCCATACCCCGTGCGCGGCTTTGGAGCCCCGACGACCCTCATTTATACGATCTGGCGATCAACTTGCGATATAAAGGAAAGATAACTGATGCCGTCAGGAGCTATTTTGGGATGCGGAAAATAACCATCCGCAAAGATGAGAAAGGGATGGAAAGGATATTTCTCAATGACCGCTACACCTATAATTTAGGCGTATTGGATCAGGGTTATTGGCCGGATGGCCTATATACCGCCCCTACGGACGAGGCATTGGCCTTTGATATCCAGGCCATCAAAGACATGGGCTTTAATACAATCCGCAAACACATCAAGATAGAGCCTGCGCGTTGGTATTATCATTGCGACCGCTTGGGGATGCTCGTATGGCAGGACATGCCCAGCTGGTATCAACGGCGGGAAATGCCCGTGGCGGCAAAGGTACAATTCGAAGCGGAGGCCGGTCGGCACGTGACAGCCCTTCGCAACCACCCCTCGATAATCATGTGGTGCCTGTTTAATGAAGACTGGGGCAGTTTCGACCAGGAGCGGCTGGCCGCCTGGATGCGGGTGCTGGATCCATCAAGGATTCTCAATGCCCATTCTGGGAGTTTTATTCGCAACTGGGTCGGGTCCGATCTGACCGATCTCCACCATTATCCTGACCCCACACTGCCACCTTATCAGAAAGGCAAAGCGATGGTGTGTGGGGAATTCGGTGGGACTTACGCCCCTGTACCAGGCCATGAGTGGTTGGCGGGAAAAGGTTTTGGCCATAGCAGTCCGCCTGGATTTACCTTCCTGGAGCGTTATGAGCATATGACACAACATTTAAAGATATTGGAAATGGAGGGGTTGACCGGTTCCATCTTTACAGAACCTTTCGACGTGGAAATAGAGGAAAACGGGTTGGTGACATACGACCGGGCAGTGTTTAAGATACCGGTAGAGAAAGTCCGTGCACTCAACAAAAGCATTGTAGATAAAAAAAAACTCGATGGCCGAATAGGTAATAACATCATCGCAAATAACTGAGGAATGAACATGGGTGAAGATAGTATCTTTCAATAGCGATGATTAACTGGTAACCAACCATTTTTAAAAAGGTGAGCGCCCTGTATAAGGAACCTCATCAGCAGCGATTTAGATTTTGTTACCGCAGGCAGGTTTCTTTCCAGTTACCTGCTACCATGACTGTCCGGTTTAATAAATCCGGACGACTGAATTTTCGAAATAGTACCAGGCGCGGCATTACCCATTATAAATTATGCAGGATTGCGCTGGGCCTCTGACGTCAATATAGCCAGCACAAATTGCAAGAGCAGAAGGCAGTTGATGGACTGACGGGATGGAATGCAGTAGAGTAGGCGTGGTTGGGTACAAATTAATCAGAGCAGTTCTTAGCGCGTTACCATGTGAGTATCGCCAGAAAGTAATATTGAGCCATTCTACCTTTTAAAAGGTCTTCGTCCAGTGAGCCCCAAAAACTTCTTGCTGGCAAAATTGACATATTGGGAGGCCTCCCGTTCGTCGAAACGGCTTTTTTATCGACGAAATGTCCGGGGCTTCATTTCAACGGATTGCCGGCGTGTTTCATCGAAAGCCCTTTTGGACCCGGTAGCTTTATCGCTTTCTTTGTATCACAATACCGCAAGTATGGAAAAAGTATATTTTAGTTTCCGTTGTCTCTTTTACGCGTATGCCCAGGATACCTGCGGGAATCGTTCTTTCGCCATTTTAATTTTAAAGCGGGTTTCAATCTTGATTCCCGTTTTTGCTTTGAAGAGGAAGGAGGGAAGCTATTGTTGAGTTCGAACGTCATGGGCAGTATCATTTAATCCTGTTGGAATGCCTTGATTATAAATGATTAAAATTCATTAAATTCATAAGTAGTTATGTTCCTCTTAATTCCGTAAATAAATGAGCCTGTTGTTACCCAGCAAGGAGTGGTGTATGTAGCATGATCTGTCAGCCGAAAGCACACCCAATGTCGTCACTTAAATCGCCGCTATAAAAAAAGATTATGACTATGAACTATGAGTTTGATACCCTCGAAGCATTAATCGCTTCAACGCAACCACTGCTATTAACAACCATGCCTGAGGCGGAACTGGCTGCCAGGCAAAAAGAATGGCTGGAAACAGCCAACCAGGAAAGCCTCCGTATTTGCAGTCAATTTCATCAAGTTTATTATCAGTCTACCCATGCAGACCTGTTGACACGGTATTTCCAGCATCAGCAAAAAACCGCTTCCTACCTAAGCAATAAGATCCGAAGTTTGGCCGCCGACCCCGCCATTCAGGATAGACCGGACCTCAGTACATTCTACCAACAGTTCAGCGAAAGTTTCGAAAGGATCATCGATTATTTATTACGGCATTTTGAGGACTATTTCAACTTTGAGTCGGACATTCCCTATTCGTACAGTCTCTCGATTCGATCGCAGCTTACCGATTGGGTAGAAAACCTCTATGAGCATTTTAGCCGGTTGCCTGAGCTGAACAGTTTGCTGGATGTCATCGTGTTGCCCATCAGGCCCTTTTTGGACAACACGCATGTAACGATCAATTATCGCCTGTATTTCTATTATCAGCATTTAATCCAGGTCCTGCTCCAGTTAAAAGCCAATGATGAAAAGCAAGCCAATAACGATATCCATGTTGTGTGTACTCATCTCAACTTTAATTACTCCCAATACATCACCTTTTCGATCGAACGGTTAAAATTCAAGATGAAAAATGAGTCGATGGAAGAACAGTTAGCCAAACTGCGGTGGTATATTAAGAGCATCACGCAGGTGGAAAAAACACATGGCCTCCATATTTCCACCGCCATTACTTCATCCGCGGTCGCTCGATTGCAAGCCCTCGGGAAACTTGCCCCGGAACCGGATAGTCCGTCCACACCCGACCAAATGCGGGCATGGATCAAGCTGGAGGCAGAATATTTTGAGTATGTCCACACAATGGAACAGAACACTGCTGGTGCCAATAAAATCCCTTTTAAAATTGCGACGGGCCTCACGGTCTGGAAACTGGCTATTTTTACCGAAGCCTTTATTAAAAACAAGATTTTCGTTCCCAATTCCCAAACATCCTATAACCAAACCCTCAAAGGGGTCGCCGCTATCGTCTATACGCCTGGCGCCGAGGAATTAAGTTTTGATAGTCTGCGCACAAAGGCATCCACCCTGCGCAATATTAAAAATCAAAAAAGTGTTCCACTTAAAGTCACCCAAAGCCTCGAAGAATGTGCGGATCATTTCCTGGCATGTTATAATTCCTGCCGGCAATGGCTAAAGGACATAAAAGTGACCTAAGATTTATAAAATATTAATAATCAAATAATTATCCGGGGTACGTACCCCGGATTTTTATTTTCAGCCATTTTAGAAGTTGTTGAGTTTATCTTTTTGAAATACAACTAGTTATGTCGGGGTAATTACCCCAGGTCCCCGTTTTCCCTGCACTTTTACCGCGTGATTGTTTTTTTTTGCTGGGAACATAACCGGTTAACCATGCGCTAGCGCCCCATTTGTAACCATATAATCATCGCTGTTATGAAGAATCTATCTGCCCTTCTGGACGAGATGTTGTCCGGCTTGCAAACCATTGTGCCCAATGCAGAAAATCCAGTCAAAGATTATATACAAGCCGTTGAATTAGTGTCTCGCGCCATCCGCGATCTGGAAACACGTCTGATGGAATACACCTTT
This sequence comes from Chitinophaga sp. YIM B06452, assembly GCF_039655965.1. Lineage (NCBI taxonomy): Bacteria > Pseudomonadati > Bacteroidota > Chitinophagia > Chitinophagales > Chitinophagaceae > Chitinophaga > Chitinophaga sp. YIM B06452. The sequence goes on from NZ_JAWLKY010000003.1 coordinate 361,727, forward strand.
TCGGACCCCGAGGAGGAAATCCACTTTTTCAAACATATCAGGCCGCAGTTCGATGGTCGCTTAATCTACTATTTACGGTTGATTGACCTTGAATCAAGGATGCCAGAAGGCGGAAAGGAGAAGCTACAATTTCTACGTCGCCAGCTCCGGCGGATCAAGGCCTATTACCGACACTATAAAGATTTTTATCGGTACTTGCTGACCGGCGCCACCAATTTAGATCAGTATTATTTCATCAGAACTGACATGCCTGACCCTGCCTACATGGATGACTTCTACCATGCTTACGATCCTAAGTGCAATACCCGACTGAGTTACAAGGCTGGTAAAATGCGCGCCTGCAAGCTACTTAGCGAATTTATCAAGGATGCCATGCTGGATTTGACAGGAGAGGGGACCGCAGATGAAACAAAGAGTTTTCGATTAACCTGGCGGGCACAAAAAGTGGATCTGGCAGAATTGATCTATGGATTGCATGCGTTGAAGGTTTTTGGCAATATCAGCCTGCAGCAAACCGTCAAAGCTGTAACTGCTGCCTTCAACGTCCAGTTTGCCAATCCATATAAGGTTTTTGAGGAGATACGGTTACGCAAAAAAAACCGGACCGCTTTTACCGAAGAAATGCGCATGGCCTTAGAACGGCAAATGGAACACGATATTTAACTCCAACAAAATTTTTTTCCTACTAGGAGATGTAGTGAAACAAGCCCCGTTGTAGAAGCCAATTTTGTAATGTCAATCAGACAACACAACAAAAATGCAGGTATGCTCAATGGGATTACGTGGGAAGATTTCTTGATATATGTAGGAACGCTATTGCTTCTCTATTATGTGTCCATCCTGGTTTTATACCGTCCAAAATCCAAACATGCCCCCAAGCCGAGAGAAGGTTCAACGCAAGCTATTAAAAAAGTTTGGCATGTTGACGAACAGCCGCTGGTAACGCATCAACCGCCAGCTGAGCACCATCCCTTCATGGGACTCGGGCCGGATCATGCGCCGCTATTGACGGATCATTTCAAAGAAGAACCGGACGACCTGAAGCCGGCAATATCAGAACAGCCAGTTGAAGGCCAGGCGGTCAATACCATCCTTGATCAGGCGGAAGCCTACCTGGATGCGATCATCAGCAGTTTTGATCATAATGGTGATCCTCAGGTCCTGCTGGCAATCTTGCGGGAAGCGATTTCGAATAATACGCCATTATCGCAGCCTGCTTATAAGGGGATCCTCAATAGGTTAATTGTGCAGAAGGCTTTTGTGATGAAAAAGGTGAAACTAGGCGAGGAGCAAGTGCAGCATTTATGGAGTGAGTAACTCACAGAAATCTGCTATTTGATCCATTGGTAATTAATATAAGTTCTTTGAATTCCATAATAAATACTGTGTATGAAACGGATATGTGTAGGGAGATTTTGTGGGAGCGGTAACCCGTTTCTACGGTATAAGGCAGCCATCATGGCAACCACGGTTATGCTGATGCTGTTCGCGTTAGAAACGCAGGCGCAGGACGGCGGGGATGCAGGTATCAGGGATGCCACAACCCGCGTTTCCAATTATTTCGATGTGGGGACGAGCTTGATTTACGCCATTGGCGCGGTCGCAGGGCTTGTCGGTGCCGTCAAGGTCTACACGAAATGGAACTCAGGCGACCAGGATACTATGAAAGTCGCCAGTGGCTGGTTTGGTAGTTGCATCTTCCTGGTGGTGGTAGCCACTGTTTTGCGTGCCTTTTTCTTAAACTGATTTCGTATATGGCTAACAGTGTGTACGAAATCAACAAAGGGATAAACAGGCCACTGGAATTTCGTGGAATCAGAGCCCAGTACATTTTGTACTTGGCAGTGGGATTGTTGGCCTTGTTTATTCTTTTCGCGGTAATGTATATCGTCGGCATATCTGTCTACATATGCTTGATCCTGGTCGGAGTGTCTGGATTTGTGTTGTTCTCATGGGTAGCCCGGTTGAGCGCAAAATATGGGGAACACGGCCTGCTGAAAGCGGCCGGATTCAGACAGGTACCGCCGGCGATTCATTGCCGTACCAGGCGATTGTTTTTAACACTCGCGCCGATACCTGACAACTCTGTGTAGGGTATTTCCACTCAGGAGACAAAGCGGTTAACACCGCGTTCAACGTATCCTGGGTAATACTAAAAAGTTGAATCTTCTATGGCAAAGCAACCCGAGCGGCGCCCTCCCGGCACGGTGCACGTGTCTCAGCCAGGTAGCGTACCGTTGCCGGTGGCGCCCGCACGGGGTTATTAAAAAAAATTGGGTGGTCATACGTTACAATCCGGCTTTTCAAGTCCCTTGTAAGTACGACATGCTGACTGCCGCCCTGACTAACTGGGGGCAGCACCGACGGTGAAGTTTTACTTTTTAACAATGAGACACCAAGGCGCCCTTTGCCCACTGCTGGATACGGGCCGCTAAACATAAGTGAATATGCTCATTCAACTAAAGAAGCGAAGGATGGTAGTGACGTTGATTCTTGTGATGGTGGTGCTATCCGCACTCATTTTACATCTTCGGGAAGCGCCCGACAGATCTAGGGATATGGAAAGCCAGTTGCCCATCTATAAGGTGGAGAACGGCTATTTGCTCAGCAAGCAGGGCGACGTCACAGTCGCCTACCGGCTGCGGCTACCCGAGATTTTTACCCTGTCCAACGAGGACTATGAGGCATTGCACCATATCTGGGTGAAAGCTATTAAGATATTGCCCCCAGCCACGGTATTGCACAAGCAGGACTGGTTTACCGAAGACAAATTTCAAGCTGATTTTAGCCAGGACAAGGATTTTCTGTCCGCCGCCAGTGATCGTTTCTTTCATGAAAGGCCTTTCCTGGCCCATGAATGTTACCTGATGATCACCAAAAAGGCAACCGGCAGAAAACCAGCCAGCAGCGTATTTTCCAACTTGTTGCGAAAATCTTTCCTTCCGCCGGAAACGATCAATCCGCAAGCCATGTTGGATTTCCAGGATAAGCTCGGCCAATTCGAAAAGTTATTGTCCGATGCAGGTTTCATTACCATTGACCGGCTGCAGGAAAGTGAATTGACAGGCACTGACCTGCATGCCGGCATCCTGGAAAAATACCTGTTCCTATTGCAGCAAGGTGAAATACCCGTGGTTAAAGATATTATTTTTAAACCCCAGTGGAGCATCGGTGAAAAATTTTGCCAACTCTATTCCATGGGGGATATTGACGATTTGCCTTCTTTATGTGGCTCTCGCATCACCTATGACCGGTATTCCACAGATAAGACGAAGTTTTCGGTCAGCTTTGCCGCCCCCGTTGGAGGGCTGCTGAACTGCAATCATATTTACAACCAGTTCATTTTCATTGAGGATACCCAAAAGACCCTCAAACAGTTTGAGAGCAAACGCCGGCGGCTGCAATCTATGTCTGCCTACTCCCGCGAAAATGCGATCAGCAGGGACGCCGTGAACGCTTTTTTAAACGAGGCCATTACCGAGCAACGGCTGCCGGTCAAAGCGCATTTTAATCTGCTAACCTGGACGGATAAACTGGATGATCTCAAGAATATCCGCAATATTACCTCAGCCGCGCTGGCTACAATGGACGCCACACCCCGACAGGAAATAAAGGGCGCCCCGCAGATATTCTGGGCCGGATTGCCCGGCAATGAAGCTGATTTCCCCCTAAACGATACCTTTTCAACGTTTGCCGAACAAGCGACCTGTTTTTTTAACCAGGAAACTAACTACAGGACCTCCCTTTCGCCGGTTGGGGTTCGGTTAACGGACCGCTTGTCCGGAAAGCCGGTATGGGTAGACCTATCGGATGAGTTGATGCAGTTAGGAATCATAACAAATCGCAACAAATTCATCCTGGGGCCCTCCGGATCTGGGAAAAGTTTTCTGACTAATCATTTAGTTAGAAGCTATTATGAAACCGGGTCCCATATCGTACTGGTGGATGTCGGGCACAGTTACCGGGGATTGTGCACGCTGGTAGGCGGATATTACTTTACCTACGAAGAGAAGAACCCGATCCGGTTCAATCCATTTTTTGTCTCTGCGGGTGATATCCTGGATACCGAAAAAAAGGAAAGCCTTAAAGCCTTGCTGTTGGCCCTATGGAAACGCGATGACGAGGTGTTTAAACGGTCTGAATATGTCGCTTTGTCCAACGCATTGGCTGCCTATTTTGCCTACCTCGATCTACGCCCGGAGGTATTTCCCTGTTTTAATTCCTTTTATGAATTTTTCCGGGACCACTATCTCGATCAACTTAAAGCTGACAATGTTAAGGAAAGGGATTTTGACGCAGACAATTTTATGTACGTCCTGCGTCCTTTTTACGCCGGCGGGGAGTTTGACTACTTGCTTAACGCGACAGAGAACCTGGACCTGCTGGACCAGCGCATGATTGTCTTTGAACTGGACAACTTGAAAGACCATGCTATTCTTTTTCCGGTGGTCACGTTGATGGTGATGGAAATCTTTATTTCAAAAATGCGCAAACTTAAAGGTGTGCGTAAAATCATCCTCATTGAGGAGGCCTGGAAAGCACTGATGAAGGCTGGTTTCGCCGAGTATATCAAGTACTTGTTCAAGACAGTGCGGAAATTTTTCGGAGAAGCCTGGGTCGTCACGCAGGATGTGGAGGATATTGTCTCTTCCAGTATTGTCAAACAGGCCATCATTAATAACTCCGACGTCAAGATATTGCTGGATCAAAGCAAGCATGTCAACAAGTTCGGCATGTTGCAGGAGCTGCTCAGCCTTACTGAAAAACAGAAATCGGAAATTCTTTCCATGAACAAAGGCAAAACTGGTGACCGCATTTATAAAGACGGTTGGTTCGGCATGGGCAGCACCCACAGCAAGGTGTTTGGTGTGGAAGTTTCCCGCGAAGAGTACTACTGTTATACGACGGAAGAAAAGGAGAAAGTGATGGTCCAACAATATGCGGCAAAATTTGGCGACATGGCTAAAGGCATCCGCGCCCTGATCCATGACCTAGCTGAGCAGAAAAGATTGGCCTTACTGGGTTCACCTATTGATTGATCATCCTCACAAATACAACAGATATGATGCACAGATTAAAATTTTTATTGCCTTTTACCATGTTGTTCGGCGCTTGTCGCCATGACCAGGCCGCCGATGTTCAAGCCGTATTGCCAGGTCAATATAGCCGCTATCACGAACTCGATAACGCTAAAGTGACAGAAACGCTGCATATCGGACGGGCGGATGGCCCCTTAAATGAATTTCCCGTGGTACAGTACGTAAAGGTGGAACAACGTAGAAAAGGCAAGTGGGTACCCCGGGAAGAATCCCGGCAACTCACCGCCCGTTATAATCCTGCATCCAAAGAACTGTACCTCGTGCAGCGTGGCAAAACTTACCGCGTCAACCTGCAAAAGCAGCTGATCATGGATGCCAGCGATACGTTACGTAAAGTGGGAAGCCTAAAGCGGTAAGCTAATTCATCATTTTGTAACCCCACCCCGTGCGCTTCTTTGAGGCGCAGGTAGATGCTATTGTCTAAAATTCAAGTGAAAGATTATGTGGAAGTGGATCGTGATGGGAATCACTTGTATCAGCCTGACGTTTGTACCGCAAAAGAGCCATGCCATTATTTGGACGGTGATCAAAGCGGCTGCAAAGAAAGTCATTAAAGCCGTGGACCTGCAGGTCCAGCGGCTGCAGAATAAAACCATAGGCCTTCAAAACGCGCAGAAAGCCCTTGAGAACACCATGAGCAAAATGAAGCTCGGCGAGATCTCCGAGTGGGTGGAAAAACAGCGTAAACAATACGAAGATTATTATAAAGAGCTCTGGCAGGTGCGTTCTGCCATTGCTTACTACAAGCGCATCCGTGATATTGCCGACAAACAGGTGGCGATGGTGGACCAATATCGCAAAGCCTATGGGTTGTTCCAACGTGATCAGCACTTCCGGCCGGAAGAACTGGAAGCGATGAGCGCAGTATACGAAGGCATGCTGGGGGAAAGCCTCAAATGCCTGGAAGAGCTGCTGATGGTGATCAATTCCTTCGCTACCGAAATGTCTGATGCCCAGCGCCTGGCTGTCATTGCCAAAGCCGGCGACCGGATGGATGAGGTATTGACAGACCTGCGGCAGTTCAATCGCTCCAACGCCTTGCTGAGCATGCAGCGAGCCAAGAGTGCCGACGAGATATCCAGCTTGAGGGTACTGTATGATTTTGAAGAAATAGAAAAATAGCCTTTGTGATGATGAAAAAGATGTGGTTGATAATAGGCTGTTTGATCAGCTTCCAGGCTGTCTGCCATGCTCAGACTTTTAATGAGTGGTTCCGGCAAAAGAAGACCCAGCGCCAATACCTGATCCAGCAGATCGCTGCTTTCCGTCTCTATGTCGGTTACCTCTCTAAAGGCTATAAAATTGCCCGGGAAGGCACCGGTGTCATTCGCCAAATTACCAATGGGGAATTCTCCCTGCATGATGCGTTCCTACAGTCCCTGCGACAGGTCAACCCGAAGGTGCGGCAATATGGACGCATCGCAGATTTCATCGCACTACAGGCTGCCCTGATCCGGACGCATCGGGCAGGTATGCTACGCGCCCGCACCAGTGGTCATTTTACCGGCCAGGAGCTGGACATGTTCGGCGACGTATTTGCCGGCATGCTCGATGATGCCGCGGCCGGCCTGGAGGAGCTGATCGATGTGCTGACAGATGACCAGCTGGAAATGGAAGATAACCAGCGCATCCTTCGTATTGATAAACTGTATGCGCAGGCGTCCGTCCGGGGGCAGGCCGCCCGTGCGTTGTACACCGATATTACCCTGGCTGCAACGGACCGAGAGCGCCTGGCCTCCGAGCTGGAAGGGGTAGGCGCATTGTATAACCTGAAAAGAAGTGAATAATGAGGCGATTGGTATTTGTGTGCGCAGTATGGGGCGCTATCACCCTTTTTCCCTTACGGAGCGCAGCACAGGCTGAGGAATTGGCCCAGCTGGCGCTCAACATAGAAAAGTTATCCCAGCTGAAGAAAATCCTGACCAACATGTATAACGGCTATAAAATCCTCACGGAAGGTTATAGCAAGATTAAAAATATCGCCAGCGGTAACTACAAGATCCACCAGGTGTTTTTGGATGGACTCTATGCTGTTAATCCGTCCGTCCGCAAATACCGGCGCATCGCCGATATCGTGACCTACCAGGGAAAGTTACTCAGCGAATACCGCCATGCCTTCCAGTCCTTTAAGGACGCTGACCTCTTTAATGCCAAAGACCTGGCCTACCTGGAGGCGGTGTACAACGGGTTGTTGAAAGAATCAGCCGTCAATATGGAGGAGTTGCTGGTGGTCATAACAGCAGGCCAGGCCAGGATGAGCGATGATGAACGGCTGGCGGTCATCGACCGGGTGTTTGACCAGATGCAAAACAAGCTGGTGTTCTTGCGGGAGTTTAACGAGTCCACCCGGCTGTATGCTATGAAAAAAATGAAGGAAAAGTCCGCCATCCAGTCACTGAGACGGATGTACGAACAAGAGTAGTGAAGCATGAAAATGAAGATGTATGACCAGATGTGTTTGGGCCACGCTGATGCTGGTGGCAGTGACCGGGATTCCAGTGGTTTGTCTGGCCCAGAGCGGTGGCGGTGTAGCAGGGGAGATCAGAAGCCTGCAAGGCGTACTGGACAAACTCTATACGGAGATGTTACCATTATGTTCTAACCTGATTGGCGTAGGGCGGGCCATTGCGGGTTTTGCGGCGACCTTTTACATCGCCAACCGGGTATGGCGCCATATCGCCAACGCCGAGCCGGTAGACTTCTATCCGCTGTTGCGACCTTTCGCCGTTGGCCTTGCTATTATATTGTTCCCCAGCGTGTTGGCCGTGATGAATGGCGTTTTGCAGCCAACCGTATCAGGAACCGGGAAACTGGCAGATAATTCCAATAAGACGATTGAAGAACTGTTCAAAAAGAAAGAGGAGGAAATGAAAAAATCGGATCAGTGGAAAGCCCTTGTAGGAGAGAGTGAAACAGGGAACCGCGAACTGTGGCTGAAATATGCCCACCCGGAGGTTACAGAAGAAGGCTGGATCGATGCCATCGGCCATAGCGTGGAATTTGTCATGGATAAGATGGCATATAATTTCAAAAACGATGTCCGCTATATTATCTCCGTGGTGCTGGAACTCGTGTATGCCGCAGCGGCACTGTGCATCAACACCCTGCGAACGTTTAACCTCATTATCCTGGCGATACTGGGGCCCTTGGTGCTGGGCATCAGTGTTTTTGACGGTTTTCACCATACCCTGAACGTGTACCTGGCCCGCTATATCAACGTGTACCTCTGGTTACCCATTGCCAATATTTTATCCAGCGTGTTGGGCAAGATTCAGCAAAACATGCTGGAAATGGATATGGAACAGATCATCCGGGGCGGCCAGTCTTTTTTCAACTCTTACGATCTCGGCTATATGATTTTTATGCTGATCGGTATTATCGCCTACACTACGGTTCCCAGCATAGCCGACCAGATCGTGATGGCGGGCGGAGGCGGCGCCTTGCAGCATAAAGTAACCCAGATGTCGATGGGAACTGCCACCACGGTCGCCAGCGCTGGCACAGGTGGGGCGATGGGAGCCGCTGGTCTCAGCAGCATGGCCCGTGACAGCTTCGGCAATGATAGTAGGATGATGAATTCCGGTATGTCGGGGATGGGCTCCGATTATTTCAAAGACAAATTGTCTGGCTGACAGAGCGGGCTGATGGCGTATCAGCGCTAGTCGAACCGTTCATTCCCAGTTTTTATGAAAAATAATCCGGCATGTTCAAACAGCTCAAAAATATCGATACCGCTTTTAAACACATCCAACTTTTCTGCCTGGTGCTGGTTATCGCCACAACGGTGATATGCTGCTATACTATTTACCGCAGCCAGTTGTATGTGGACAATGTGTCTAAACGAATTTATGTGATGATCAACGGCCAGATCGTGCAAGCACAGGCAGGTAGCCGGGAAGAGAACCTGGCGGTGGAAGCCAGAAAACATGTGGACGAATTTCACCGCCTGTTCTTCACCCTCACGCCGGACCAGAAGGCGATTGATGCCAATATCAGTCGCGCTTTGTACCTGGCTGACAAAACTGCCAAGCAGCAATATGACAATCTCCGGGAATCCGGTTATTACGCCCAGATCATCAGTGCCAATATTAGCCAGGAAGTGATGCAGGATTCCATTGTGGTGCAATTAAATCGCAACCCTTATCAATTCCGGTTTTATGGTAAACAGCGCATCGTCAGACCCACGGCAATTGTCATCCGCAGTTTAGTGACTGAAGGCAATCTCCGCGAGTTAAAACTTCGTACGGATCAGAATTCTCATGCATTGCTGATCGAAAGATGGACTATTGTAACCAATGAAGATATTGAAGTAATAAAACGATAACCGATGTGGTGGAAAAAGAAAAAAGCCATTTTCCAGGATCTGCAGCAACAGCTGCGTAGCCGCTTTTTGGCGACAAGCGTAAAAGTACAGCGGCGATGTGCCAGTTACCTGCATCATAAAGAGTCCAAATTATCTATCCGGCAACGCAAGGGCTATTTTTTTGTGTTCGTGACGCTCGCATGCGGAGCTTGTACGTATATCCTGGCCGATACCCTTTTCGGAGAGCAGGATACTGCGGCCTTAACTATTACGCCCATGCCCGTGCCTTTTCACCGACCAACCACCGAGGTGCCCCGGTTCTCCCATAGCGATACAGCCAGCATGCACCGGTTCCGCGCCATTATCGACAGCCTGGAAAAAACGCCGGAAGGCCGGGCCACCCTGGAAAAATATTTCGCCGGGCGGCCGGGATTCCTGGACAGCTTTAAAAATGCCGAACAAAATTTCCGTTGACTTAAACATAAAATATGATGGAAGATCAAATCAGAAGAAAACGAAAAATACTGCTGGTGATGCCACTGCCCGTGGTCGCCTTCCTGGCCTTACTGTTTTACAGCCTGGGTGGTGGTGCTCCTGCTAACGCAAAGGCGACAGCCACTAAAGGGATCAATACCAATATTCCATCTGCGGAATTGTCTCCTGACAATCCGGTGGATAAACTGTCCATTTATCAACAAGCAGAACGCGATTCCCTTAAACAGCGGGAACTCTTGAAAAGTGACGGTTTTTTTGCTGACATGCATCCGCCGGCTGACATTGGTCCGGATGGCGCAGTCGCAAGTCCTTTTAGCGGCGGCAATGGCCATTCCTCCCTCGGTACAACGCCTGCTTATTCCCGTTCCCGGCAGACGGAAGCAAGGATCGAGGAAAAAATGGCAGCACTGCAAAGAGAGTTGCGAAGCATGGATACCAGCCATGCCCCCGGTCTTGCAGCCAATGGACTGCCTGGGCATTTATATGGCGGTATGGAATCTTCCCCGCAGGAGCCATTGGGGCTACCCACTGCTGGTGCCCCTGATCCGGAAATGGCTCAACTCAACGACATGCTGGATAAAGTGATGCGGATCACCAACCCGCAAATGGCCCATGAACAGGCACGGAAAGCATCTACTGCGGATAAAACCCGTGTATTCCCTGTCGTAGTTACCGGAAAGGAAGATGTCACAGATTTTTTCGGCGGTGGCCTTCCCGTACCAGTCACGGACACCTTCGCCGCCGACAGCGGTCATCAACGGACTTCCCCTTTAGCGACTACCCATTCAACGGTAGTGCCTACACGATCTTATAACCGCTTTTATGACCTGGAGGATCGCAGCGTTCCTCCTTCAGCGACGGCGATCGCTGCGGTGATCCACGAAACTAAATCCGTCACAGAAAAAGCGACGGTGAAACTCCGGCTGGAGCAGTCCATATATATCCAGGGACAATTGATACCAGCTGGCACATTTGTATACGGCAAATGCAAGATGAATGGGGATCGGATGGTGATCCCCATAGAAGAGGTCCGTTACGGCAATACCGTCTATTCGGTCGCCTTAAGCGTGTATGGACTGGATGGCCTGGAAGGCATTCATATTGAGGGTTCCATTACCGGCGATGCCACCCGGCAGGGCGCCTCCGATGCGCTACAGAGTCTGCAGCTGGCAGCCATGGATCCTTCTATTACCCAGCAGGCAGCAGCTGCCGGCATAGAAACCGTCAGGAGCATCGTCAGGAAGAAGACCAAACTGATCAAAATGACGCTCAAGGCCGACCATCCGGTCCTGCTGGTAGATCAGCAGTCGATGTAGGGTAATGGCGGTGAAGGGGCTTGCGATCGTAACAATCCAACATCCATCGGGAAAAGTAAACAAACATGTCTAAAGCAGGATTGGACCAGATTAGCGGTTTAGGTTTTTCAGTGAAACTCCAGGACGCATATTCGCATCGCGTCAGACTCGGCTATCGTCGGTTTTACCTTCCAGACAAGCTGACCTATGATGCGGGAATCCTACGCTGCCTGCTGGAGTTCCAATTAGAGCCACCAGCGGATCATGCCATGCTGATACAGTATGAAGCTATGTTGCAAACAGAACTATTAATCGAGCACCTGGTCGCCGACCCGGTAAATTCCCGCCACCTGGAAAAACTATTCCAGGAGATCAACTGGAATGCACCGGCATTTACCAAAGGTTATCTGCTGCAATATGGGCAACTGGATGAAACACTGGAAGCCAGGCTCGGTATCATCCTCAAAGCCATGGAACAATTAATGGCAGCGGGAGAGGAGGGACGGACAATCAGCGAGCGCTTACAACTGAAATACTGGTACGACAGCAGCTTTAACCGCGAATATCTCGATGGTGGTAACCTGGAAGAATTGTGCCGCAAGTATTTTCCGTCCCGAACGTTTACCCGCGGCCAGGGGCTGGTTCCGGTGGACAAAGCCTATGATCTGCTGATCCCCCGGAGAGGAGGTCATCCGTCAACGGCTAAACGCGACAAACCTGGTGCAAGAAAAACACTTCAAGCTCGTAAAGGCTGAGGTAACTATTGTTCAAATTTTAAAAGTAATGAGAAAATGGAGGGTGTAATGAAAATTTTTAACAGAAACATTCGCATAATGGTCATCCTGGTATTATGGGCATGCGCCAGTGCCAGCGGCCAAACCAACAATATCAAAGTCTGTTACCAGAAGACAACGATGCTCGTTTTCCCGCAAAACATCAAAGATGCAGATTTTGGCTCCGCCGACATCATCGTGCGCCAGCCAAAGCGGACGGCGAATGTACTGAAAGTTAAAGCTGCCAGGAAAGCATTCGAACCCACCAATATTAGCGTGATCACGACAGGTGGTAAACTTTATAGCATCAATGTCTATTATGACGAAGATCCGCCTGTACAGGCTTATGATACTTTTACCCAGTCCGGGACCGTGCCAACTGTCGCTTTTGATGAAGCCATGTCGCCGGCGGAGATTGAATATTATGCCCAGCAGGTATCGATCAGCCCGCCCAGGTTGCGTCGTCCCGTTTTCAGTGATAACAGAATGAAAGTCCAGCTGCGCAATATCTACATCAAGGATGGATTGTTGTTTTTTGCTTTTTCTATTTCAAACCATTCTCAGATTCCATACGACGTTTATTTCACCCGTTTTTATGTCCGCGATATGGCCCGCGCCAAAAGGACGACCGCCCTGGAAAAAGAGATAGCGCCCCGGCATGTGTATTTCAGTACCGACAGCACGATCATTGAAGGCGAACCCGTCACCGTGGTAGCCGCTTTCGACAAATTTACAATCGCGGAGAAAAAGCATTTCGACATAGAGGTATATGAAGAAGGCGGTGACCGGCTCCTGAAAATACGCATAAAAGGGCGCCATATCCTGGCAGCTACACCTTTTGTAAAACCGCTGCCTGTCGTTAGGTAGCAAAAAACGTACCACATGCCACAATACAGCTCTCCTGTCATCGACGCACTCAAAGATTGGAAATCGCAGGAAGATGCCCGCCAGTCAGTCCTTAACACAGGTATGGGCCAAAGTAAGGCTTTCCTCAAAAGCAGGCTGGCGGCTTACAAAAAAATCTATCGCGATAACCGGCATTTGACAGACCCTTCCCATAAAGAAGACCTCAAGGCACTGAAAGGACAAATCGATCAATTGAATAAACAATTGTATTCACGAAAAGAGCGAATCATTCGCGGCGCCTGGAACCTGTTAAAGATGCCAGTTATGCCGCTGGTGCGGCCCCTTGGTAGGATGGCGCGGGGGCAATACGATCGGCTTAAAGATGCATTGGACGACCAGGTGCGCCGGTTGTTCGCACGAGGGCATGCCGTTCAGGAACCGACAGGACAGGATCTGGCGAGTAAACTACAGGCGGAACGCAAACAATCGGCAGTGACCGTGCCAGAAGAGCCGATCCAACTCATCCAGCCCCTTGTCAAAAGGATAATAAAGCTCAATAAACAGGGCAGGAGTAAAGATGGGCCGTCAATATCCGGTTGATACGATGCCGTTATATCACTCAAATAAATGGTTAGCCATGTCGATAAAAGCAAAAGTCGCTCGTGCAATTAATATGCTGGAACATAAAGGATTTCAAGCGAAGCAACATGTTCCTGCCCTGTTTATAAACCTGCAAATACAGAAACTGGCTTTTCAGCTGCAGGAACGGCGCGATGAGCTGGATGGTAAAATGCATCTCGATTTATTTATGAATACGGATCAGCACATGCAGGGCTTGTACCTGGAATGTTATTCGGCCAGGTGGGTCCCTGCCATGGCGCTGCCACGGGCTATCATCAATGGCATTGATACGACCCTGTTGCAACGGCGGATGGATCAGATCGACTGGCATCAGAATGGACCGCGGCTCTATCAGTCGTTTTTTTCTGGCCGTGCAGGCACCGACCTAAAAACGACGGATGTTCTCACAGATTTATTCAGCTTGGGAAAAGGATACGATCCGCAGGGGATGCATGCACGGGACCATTTCATTTACAACTTTCTGTTGGGCACCGGTATCGAATGGTATATCGATTGTCAACAGGTCAAACAGCAATTTGAAATCACACGGCATTTTCATACATCTGACAATATGCCTCATGTTACGCAAGCCGCGTTAACACTCCGCCAGTCTTTCTATCAACCACGCCAGTTGATCAGTGTTCGCCGTCTTCCGGGTGTTCCAGGCCGCGCCAGCCCTCCGGGAATGCACCATTAGTGGAGAAACAGCTTTTTGTCACGCAGATATTACAATTATATGAATAAACAAGTTGACGATATCGTTAAGTCGGTAAATCGCATTGGCCTGGAGGGTGAACAGCATCGGGCGTTCATTGAAGATCAAGTAAAACACGGAAAGCCGCAGATTATAGTTTGCGCCGTGACTGATCAGGAGGATGGCAATTCCCTGCTGACAGAATTGAATTTTAGCATCGATTACTTAACGGGGAAGTACCACATAGATAGATATCGGGTGCATGTGCAGCAACCCATGGTTTTTCCGGATGTTACCATAAACGGCATTTCAGTAAGAACGTTGCATAACAGGATGGAAAATGTGAATTGGGGCAAAGACTTTAAGGATGCCTACCTCCACTTCTTTGATGATACGCTTGAAAAAATAAAAGAGAATTCTCCGATTATTGCGATTTTAAAAGACCTGTGGAAACTTTCTCACAACGACGACCCTGCGGGGATTGAATTTCGGGACAAGTTAATGTTCAAGTTTCTGTTAGAAACACCATTTGAAAAATATCATGACTTATCCCACTTAAAAAATCGCTTTTCCGCTCAGAAAACATATTCCGCTGAAAATCTCCCTAAACTCAGTACTGCATACAAGGAATTGGTTAAGGAGATGAACAAGGGGCGATTTGTACCCCGGCGCCCCCGCCTTCTTAAGCAGCAAAAAGGTCAGTCCAAAGGAATGCAACCATAAACTTAACATATGTAACCAGAAATACTGGGAGAAATGATGCTTACCAATTACAATGAACTATGCCGGCAAATTGAGGCCAATGGCTACATAGATCCGCATTTGAAAGAGGACTTGCGCATTGATATGCAGAATGGTAAGCAATTGATAGAGTTGTTTCCTCGCGATGGTGGGTTTAGAATCAATGACGACCAGGTAAATTATATGCTAACAGTCAGCAGGTATCGTAAGGGGTATGTTTGGGACGGCGCAGCTGTAGTGCTGCACCGAAATTTGCCGATCCGTCATTGCACCATTAACGGGCTCAATACCAGCGAGCTTGAACAGCGCATGAAACCCATTGACTGGATGCGGGATTACGGCGCCTTGCATAAAGCGAACGGAAACAATCCGGAAGTGGCAAAGACCCTTTCAAAGGTGACCGCGATTCTCGATGATCTACTGGCCCTTCAATCAACCGGCGGTGATCGTGGCATAGACATTTCCCTGCAATTGATACAACGATACGTGATGGCTGGACCGAACGGCGTGGCTCACAACCTTCATGCTTATATGTTGCAATTGAGTCCACCGCTCAGCCATTTTTTTGATATGACAGCCCAGCCTTTCACATTCAGGGAGGCTTATCACCTGTTGAGCAGCCGGGCGGTCCGGAAGAAAATACATGATCCGGTGCAGGGGACCAATTTTCAATGGTTCCGGCTGAACCTGGATCCCCGGGGCTTCGGTGACCCCAGTGAAATGCTGCAGTACCCTGACTTTAACTTACTACCGCAATTGGCAAAGTTACCCTGCCCTGAAATCAACGGCCCTCTTTTGCACCAATGTAAACGGATTCTGCATGCCGGCGATCTGCTCTATCTGACTTCTCCAGCTGGACCGGTTACTGTTACTGTGGACCCTGCACAGCGGGTACTCTATGGTTTAAATGACTATTTGGAACCGATCAGTCATGCTGCACTATTGAGGCGGTTCGATCCTACAAATGTCTTCCTGCAGAAAAAAGGGCCGCCCGTTTTCCGAAATGTCAGGTTCCCGCGGACGTTAAAGGGCGTTCCACTACGGAACCCATTTGGCAAAAGAGGGCCTCCCCGCCAGTAATCAGAACCTGAAAAAAATATCGTATTGTTTATCTTATTAATATGTTTAATATGAGTGACTTAAATGTGAATTATGTAAGGAAGCAACTGCAAACTAGCGGTTTTGGAGATGCCGTGTTGCAGGACCTGCCGGAGAAGCTGGCAGCGGGATTGCCAGAAGTGAAAATTGTGGAACTACAAGAGCACAGTGACATTCCAGTCATAGCGCAAGCCGTGCTTAAACAGGGAGATAAACCGGAGAACTATTTTTACAACGGCTACCTGGCCACCGCCTATCGCCCGATTTCTATCAAACATCCACCCGGGTTAATTGGTCCCTATTCAGTGTTGGAGGGGGGTAATAACCTATATGTTGATACCCGAACACTGGAGGTGGAGCTTTCAATTTTGCAACAACAACGTCTTTCCTTGGAAATCAGTGACCCTGTTTCCCAACTAAAAATGCAGTTGGCCGGGCAACATAGGCAAATAGAACTCAAAAGGGGGATTGAAGAGATCGAACGCGATTTACAGCTGCTGATGACCAAGGAGCCCGGCATCTTTAATCGTTTGCTGGTCAAATATGAGCCATCGGTCGATTTTGATATTCCCGACAAAATGCTGAAAAGGCAACAGCAGACCCGCGACAGGCACCAACCTTTCCAGTATTTTAAGACAAAATATGGCATTAACATCCAGCAGGCTACCAGGATGCTGGCTCATAAGGTTTGGGTCTACCTGAAGCTTCAACATGAACAAACGGGTGAAGAATATGGTTCATGGCATAAAATCAACTTTAACAAACTAACGCCGTCTGGCAACCACGAGTACCACAAAGCACACGATGCCATGAAGTATGATCTCGAAAAGGTGTTGGCCAGGTATGCGTTCCAGGAAATTGATCTTCCGGATCCGAGGGCTAGGCAGGCAGCAATCCATCAAATCTGCAACCAGATCAGACAAGGGGACCTGCCGGTGGTGACACCGGTAAATCCCGCGTTATTGCAGGTGCGGTTGGGCGCCAACCCCCTGTATGATTCCCTACAGATCTTTAGCATGTTGATGAAACTGGAAAAGCATGGTCCCTACAGGGTGCCGGAAAAAGCCGAAACAACAACACTGGTGATCCAGGAAGCTGCTCAACCGTTGGAAGTGCCGGAAGGGATCATTGCGCCTGGTACACCAACGAGGGAGGATGATACCGATACCTCCAGCAAAGAGGGTTTATCGCCTGAAAAAAAAAATTCGAAGGACCACAACCGCCGGTTGAAGGCCAATCAGGGATATCAGGGTAAGAACAATAATAGGCCCACCAAAGGACGAGGTAAGGGGAACGGTATTACATGACTTTTACTACCGTTTAGAGCAAAGTCAGGGTCGGCGGCTCACCGGCTTGCTGATCCTTTGCTTTTTCAATGAACGCTGAATGGTGACGATATAGCTGTGGCTTAGGTGTATACCAGGGTTATTTCAATTTTGGTCCTTTGTCCGTGCACAAAGGCAGATATTTTACCGCCCAGGTAGTTAATTGTTAACGTAAAAGTTTGCAATATGAGTAATGCGAATGATAGGTATGAGTTGATCGTTCTCTGTGATGATCAGGTCTATGGCATTTTCTCGACATTTTCGCGTACCAGCTTGTATCGTGACTTAAAGGATGCTTGCAAAGCTTTGGTTGCTTTAGACAACGAAAAGTTTGAAGAGGGTCAGTCCGCCAAAAATCAAAACAGCCTGATTTACCACGATGCCATGGTGTTAGACGCGAAAACCAAATTGGTAATGGCAGCTAAACATTTTCTTCGGGCCAATGATATAACTGGTATGCCACCAGGCGTATATCTCCGGATCAACCCCAAACTGTTGACCCGGCATCAATTTGAAGAAATGACCGGATTTAAATTGCCAGATGGCCCTGCCGGCGCCACAAAAGCAGGGTATTATCTGGTGGCAGGCGCGCCAGTCGTGTTGCAACAAAAAGGAATATTTGAACGCATTCGTCGCTTAATCGGGATCGGTAGGAAGAATCCAAGACGAGGAAGGACCATTCATTAATATGGTTCAGAAGACCTGAGGAAGTATACTTATTTTCTATAGCATGGGAAGAAATTATGATAGTAGACACGCTTATTCTTCAATTCCATAGCCATGAACACGCAGGAGAACATCGATGTAGTCTATGCGCAGTTACTCGAAATTGGATTGCCAGATAGACCGAACAATAAAAATTGGATCACTCAAAAAATACTGGAAGGCGTGCAGGCTTTTGATATCTTAGTCTTTCTAGACCAGGATGGACAGGGCACACGCGAAATATTCGGATGTAAAATTACCTGTAAATGTGAAGGCGGCATATACCATGTTCCTGGTATGCAGGCGCGATCGTTCCCTATTTCTGTGATTGAGCATATGGAATATAAAGGGATCAATACCTTTGAACTTCAACAACGAATGGCAACGGTTTTCTGGAATGATCAAGACACCACTTCCTTCTTCCATTTGCAAAAGTCGGCTGAAAGGCCTTTGAATGAGGAGGAACGCTTTGTACAACAGATTTATTTGGATGTGATCACTCTCATGCAGTCCGGGAATACGCAAGCGGTCGGAATATCCCTACAACTGCAACAAAATTTCTGGTTTGGCCAGCATTTTGGCCAACATGTAGGATTAAATAGGGATAGCCTTACACTGTCTCCGGGCATCACTTATGATTTTGATTTTTCAGTACAACAATTTACCATACAGGAGGCGAAAGAGCTATTGCAATTTCGGCCTGTACGCAAAAGTGTTTATACTGTACCACAGGGGGTAGCATATCAATGGTATCAGTTATCACAAAAAGAACGGAATAATGATCAGTGTCATTTAAAAGCCTACCCTGATTTTGATCTTCCTGTATTGTTAGAACCCCTAACATTTTATTTAGGTCCCGGACTACAAATAGCATTGGATCGGCTACATGCCGGTAAGCCTTTATTTGCATATGTTAATGATAAATTATTTACCATGTCCATTGATGCCGCCAATATCAGCCTGAGGATTGAAGATGATCATCACAATACTTACAGTCCGGATATTTTCGCGGACAGTGGAGCCCCAATACAAAAAACTAACCGTCCAGTTACAGTGAAGAATGTCAATAAGGGAAAGAATCGCGCCATGAATAAGCATCCTCCTAAGAGAGGATCTCCCGATCATTGAATACAGGTACTTTGCCCACAGTAATACTGATTATCTGGAAAAAATTAGCCCGAAGTCGGAGCAGGGCGCTGCTGGAGAGCAACTTTGCGAGGTAATAGGGTTAATCATGGGGATGGACCTATAGCCCCCGCCTCAGCGGGGGCTATTCATACTTTTTTACTTTATGTTATTTCGTCCATGTAGTATGGGAACACTTAGATTAGTTGTTGAAAATTGGCCAATGTTCCTGTTGTTGAACCGTGGCCGTGTTTATCCAGGATAGACAATGGCGAAGCAACATGCTATTCCAGGATGCTCATTTTCTTTTAATAAATGCATTCATAAAATATGAAACAGAACGTTAATGACAACGAGCAGGTTAAAGTTGACTTGCCTGATAAAGAGTACATCGAAGTAATGATCGTCGCAAAAAAGTATGAAGTAGAATTAACTATCTATCCTGATGAATCGGCTGATACAATAAATTTGCAGTTTTATGATGGTACCGGGAAGGAATCATATATTATAATTCGCCGGAATCAAGATGGATCGTTTGAAATAGACGATGACAAGCATGTGAGACAAGGGTTATAATATGTCCTCCCAGTATACTTACATTTTATATTTGAGGTTTTTCGTAAATTTTAGGCTATAACTGCCGATTTCATAAAGTTTTTAGTATATGGCGAAAGTTTATCACTTCATTGAAACCCATCCTGTGCTCTTTGTAATAGGATATTTATTGCTTATCGGACTTATTTTTTCGATTGCAATATACATTCACGTGTATGAATTTTACCGTGGGCCGAAATCCCCCGCTCCACCAAAGCGGGAAAAAGCCGTAGAATAGCGTGAAGCTGGTCAGCTTTTTTTGGGCTGTATTTTCGAGTGAATAGAGAAGCCTTGCGTTTTTCACCTGGTGTACTCCTTTTGACTTATGAATATTCTTAGATTATGATGGGGAATTATGTTGGGTCCCTTGTCATTTTCTACATCCCAAAAATCAAAGCGATTTGTCTTTTTGTCCGTTAACTTGAAATTAACAGTGGGTTTTGATAGCTGGCCTAATTTCGCAAAAAAAAAATACTGCCGGAATGTATAAGGAGAAACAGGTCTACAAGATTAATCTAAATTCGGGAATATCAACTTATGTTATGGTCCTGCTTCATCTCCATCACGTGGGCTTTAATAGCTTTGGCCCCTAAAGCGATTCGGCCATCAGCGGACCATA
This sequence comes from Chitinophaga sp. YIM B06452, assembly GCF_039655965.1. Classification (NCBI taxonomy): domain Bacteria; kingdom Pseudomonadati; phylum Bacteroidota; class Chitinophagia; order Chitinophagales; family Chitinophagaceae; genus Chitinophaga; species Chitinophaga sp. YIM B06452. Next base: position 382,060 of record NZ_JAWLKY010000003.1, read on the forward strand.
AACCCCTAGCCGTGTTTGGGAGTTGATGGACGCTAAAGGCGCTTGCTATCACGAAGTAGTACTCCCCGAAATAACTGCCAGGTTGAACTAGCTTCAAACGTTAAGGCTTTCAACTTCACCAAAACCAATTTTCATATGAAAAATCAAGCATCAATTTATTCAAGCTCCCTGGAAAATGACCCGGAGCTGAGCATCGCCGATTTTTTTTCAACGTTTAACGTAGAGGAAGCCCATCAGATCATAGAGGACATTTTTATTGCAGCCCATTCCACTAATCTTTATAAAAAGGGTCAGCCAAGGGACGTACTCGTTTTCGCCAAGCTTTTTGGATCGTTAATCGAGGCAGGCCTTGAACTTCATTTGACTTTCGAAAGCAATCCTGAGAATAGGAAAAGGAAAGCACGTTCCAGAGTAGCTGTCTGTGATTTAAAAATTTCGCCGCTTCGGTACCTATCCGCAGAGGAAAGCGGCAATCCCTATCAGGTATTAAGGGGTATATTCACTGATGAGATGGCGGGATGGACCTATGATATGAAGGAAATTTTTGAGCATGCGTTGACGACCAGCCAGCTTCAAACCACCGAGTCCTGTGTAAACCCTTTCAGATTGTTTTTGGCCATCAACAAACTCATAGATACCGCCTACGTCCTTCATACCTGCAATGTTGTACGAAGCGCACTGGATGCTGATAAAACGCTTCCCACTATGGAAGTGTAATGAGGAAATCATTATATTTTTAATTGACAATTGACAGTTCCCGGGAAGAATGTGATCGCAATTCCGGGAACTTTTTTATTGGTATTTGGAATTATTGACAAAAGGGCTACAAAAGGTTATACTTGGCAGCAATTGATTCTACAAGGCAGATGTCGATTACCTGATCAACATGTATGCTACAATAAAACCGTTCATCTTCTCCGTCCAACTCTTCTAACAACGGGTCTGTTAGCTTAATAGAATTTTTCGACTTGATGCGCAAAATGGTGGCACCGATCGGTGATTGCACCCATATGGTGTTACCTATTGGACTAAATTCAATGGCTCCAGCGGGAATGATAATTTCGTCGTTGCGTTGATCTTTGGTGCCTTCCCAGCAACCCGGCTGCTGCAGCAATATTTCTATATCCTCGCTGGTTACCATATCAGCATGACAAACGGGGTTTTCACAGCGGGTTTCCCCGATCTCAATCGAGACATTTGAAAACACTTCCATCAGAATTTTTCCGGATTTAGCTGCCACCCAAAGCCGGTTGCTACCAGGTATAAAACCCAATTCATGAACTAATATGGTAATCATTCTTAATAATACATTTTTATTTTCAGTTTCATGAAAATTTCCCGAAATATGGAGCTGTCACTGTATAAAATTTACAAGTGGGATTTCACTGGGGCAATAGGTTCTTTTGATTCTGTCGCAAATAGGTCCGCCTATTGCTGGTTGACGGCAATTACTGGTTGTTTGTCGAATGGACGACATATCATAATAAGTGTAAGCCCGATCAGTGGCCTGCTGGCTCCATCAATTATTATCACATCCAACTTAATTACCTTGCGTTTAGCGGGTAAATGATGGCCCAATGTACTATAATTTTCGTGCGAAGTAATCCTAGGGGTATTTGAAAATAATTTTCACGAAAATACGCAATCTCATATTTGTTATTGCCTGTATATAAAAAGCTATTCGAGGTAATTTCCAGTAAAGTTCTATCATACCACTCCTCCGATGCACTCAACGGGCTGAATGGCGCTTATAGGTGATTTTCCCCCAATCTATGTTTTCCTGCAGGTTGGTAGATACAACATCGAAAGATGCTAATCCTCATGGCCATGACCTGCAAAAACTCCCTGGTCTTTTTTACAAGGTTATTCTCTTGCGGCGCCAATAAAAATGTAGGCAACAGCTGAAGGGTGATTATTTCCCTCGACGCCGAAGCGGCGAAGTTAAGCTCCACGCATGTCTTCCATGGACTGCGGCCCGCCTGTCCGTCGGGCCTTGCGCGTTTGCCCAAAAAAATCTTCCCCACGTTGTTGAAATCCGACCAATGGCCGCGGGCGTATTTTTTTGCGCAAATCCATTCCAGACATCACCCACGCTGCTTGTGAGAGGGCCTCTCGGCCGTCGAGGGAAAACATTTTTAACAGATCAAGGAAAAATCAAAAACAAGGTTTATGGGAAGGTCAATTAGATTCAACGATCAGGCAGCATGTGTAAGGGCATGGGCAAACCAACAATGCATGGAAGGGCATGCTTCTCATCTTTTTTTTGATGGGAACACCATTTTCAGTTATGGCATGCACTTCCCGATAGCAACGATTTTCGGTCACGTTGTTTTTTTTAATCATAGCAAATATTCTGTTACGACCTCCTGTCACCAATCATTGGTGAGAAATGAGATCAAACATAAACAGGTCATACCTGTGGAGGTACTCCCGGTGGATCGTGACCCCCGACATGACAGGAGCTTTCAGGAAAGGAATGTCGAGTACTGGTTAAAGGAGATGAAGGCGTGTTGGCAGCAGCTGGCCCAGCACCCGAAAAGGCGTTCGCTGGAGCAGAAAATCAGGGCATACGCGGACTATATCCGTCAGTTTATACAACTATTGGGGATTATTCCCACTAAATCTTTTGCGGCCTTATTGGAAGCCGTGGATGCCAAGAAATTGTCGGTGTTCCTTCGTCGGGAGGTAAAGGGCCGCCTGTTTACTACAGCACCAAAGGCCCTCAGCCTCAAACAACATTTTCTACGACAATTAGCGGCATGGGAGAAGGGCTTCCTGCCTGTCGTTTCATATTCAGCTTGCCCTGAGGAATTAGCGGACATTGCTTATTTACGCTTTAATGATCTCACCAATAGGATTGAAACCAGCAAAGAAATACAAATGCCGGTGGCGCTGGCTTATCGATGCTGGCGATCCATACAGGAACATATTGCCCGGAAGCAATATGTCTGTGATATTCCCTTGCTGTCTTATCACGTCTCCAAGATCACAGCTACTCACATTATTATCAATTGCCATACCATCCCTGTCAGACAGGTGAACAAGATCGCCCAGCAGCTGGGCTGGCAATACCCGGAAACGGCTGCCAACACTTAAAATATCTCGTCATTTATTCACTCACATCAAAATCAATAGTTATGGAAATGGTAGGAAGATTAACCGCAGACGCGCAGGTAAAGACATTCAGCACAGAAAAGAGTGTCACAAAATTTCGTATAGCCGTCGATCAGGGCTATATGCACAAAGGAATATGGGTAGATAAAACCTTGTTTCTGGATTGCGAATATTGGAGAGGGGCCGCCATTGCCCCGTACCTCACCAAAGGCGTACTGGTGCAGGTAGCCGGATGGCTGGAACTCTACATCAACGAGGACAGCGGAAAAGCCAGGTTGATTTGTCATCTGGACAAGTTGAAGCTCCATGGCCGGACCAGCGGCAATGGGAAGGGTAGGAAGGAGCCTGCCACCGCCGACCACACTGTAGAAGAAACCGTTTCCGATGACCTGCCCTTTTAAGGTTAGCGAGGTTCGATTGTAAACACCGGCCACCCTCGTGGCCGGTATTCTCTCACCATCTTTTACCCCGCTGCCGGGTTACGGGCAGCAAAAACGACGATGAACACACCGCACAAACTGGATACGATCCGCGAAGATTTTCAACAACTTCATACCGCGTATAGTCTGCACAGATCGCAGCTGCTGAAATCTATTGAAGATAGCAGAACCAAAGTCGCGCAGCTGGAACAGCAACTGGCTTCTCTTGAACGGGAGCCGGTGGCTTGGACGCGCCAACTGGTCATTCCGGTGATGGAAGCCATTGCCCGGCAACTACCAGAATGGTTGCCCGATCCGCTCAGTTACAGTTTTAGTCCTGCCGAGCCGCAGGTTGGCCTCTTTTTTTACCGCGACCTATCGCTGCCCCTGCCGGAGCGGATGGAAGCCAGCAACAGTATTTATATCTGCCTGCGCCCGGGTGATCTGGAAAAAGGGGAGCTGTTGTTCGATACCAGCGATCCATTGGCTGATTCCTATCCCGATGCGCAGTTTATCCCGCTGCTAACAATCGAGCAGGCGGTGGAACACCTGCAACGGCAGATCAAAGCACAGGGATGATGCCTGTAGCTGCCATCAGCATTTTTATTCACTTAAAAAAACATGCACATGCAAACCGCTAATTTTTTTCAGTCTATATATGAGCTTTTACCAAAGGGTAACCTTCAGATAGTGGTCAAAACCAATGGCGGTGATCAAATGAAGGTTTCTATCATGCTGACCGGGGAGAACGGTCAGCGGCAATCCGATATTCCGGCGGTGCCATTGGTGTTAACCGGCACCCCCGCGATGTTGGATGAAGGTTTTTTTGCCACGATTGCCAAACCCGTACAAAAAACCGTCGAACTGATCACCAACCTGAAAGCGTATGACAAAGCGCTGGAAAAAAACCGCACCGAATCCCGGATGGAAAAAGACCAGAAAGACAAAGAAACCAAAGAGCAGACTGAACGCAAAAAGAAGTACGAGACACAAATTGACAAAGTAAAGCAACTCAGGGAGCAGAAGAAATATGGGGAGGCCATTGGTCAGCTGCCCAAGGCTGCGGATTTCCCCGAGCATGAAGCCGAGATCAAATCTCTACATGAAGAACTCCGTAGCCTGCACGGGCAGTTGTCTATGTTTTAACCTTTAATAATGTATCAATATGGAACTTATCATCAATGAAATGCCGCGCATATTCAAAATGGAGCTGAAAGGCAAGGCCATCGAATTACCGGAGATCGGCGGCGATCTCAGCCCGGAGGACGTGTTGAATTTTTATGCCAACAATTACCCGGAACTTACGACAGCTAAAATTGTCGGGCCGAAGATTGATAATGATCAGGTCATCTACCAGTTTGTTCCAACGCTCGGCACCAAAGGATAAATAGGGAAATTATGAAAACAAAAAAACAGGCACGAATTCGTAAGCTCAATAAATATTCATCCGAATGGACCATGTATCAAAAATTTTCAGATATGCTCGACATGTTAAACCGGCCCAAAGACGCGGCGGCTGTAACCATCGAAAAACTGGCGACGGCTCCGCTGCCTTTGCTGACCAAAATTTTTTAAAGCATGCTTTTACCCCGGTCATGCCTTACCATCCGCTGCTGCATCAGCAGCGGATGGGCGTGGAGCGATCTTTTTTTGCTTCGCTCCACCATCTGGCAGAACTGTACGGTTTTACGCCACGAGATGTCACCGGTATTACCTACCCGCTCAACATTACACTGGCCTATGAACATGCCAAAGAGGTGCTTTCCCGCCAAACGGGAAATCTGAGTCTGCGCATCTACGCCATAACAGGTAATGAGGTGGCATTGGTCACTACTGTACCTTACGACACCAACTGGACACTCTACTATATCCCTGTTAAACCCATTTATCTGCTGGAACAGCAGGGGCTGTCTAAGCAAGTGGGCTTGTTGTTGTCTATCTGCGCCTACCTGCTCCAAGTGGTGATGGTGCCCACCTTTACTGGCGGGATGGATTATGTCTGTGGCGCATACGCCAGCATCCGACAGTGGATGGATGATACGGAAACCGGGGACGGCGAACAGAATTATCCCGAGGAATTAGCGGAGATGGACCAATTGGAAAAGATTGGTGAACAGATGATGGCACAAATGCGTGAAGTCGCCCATTTGCAGGCATTTGAACGGCGGGTAAAGACTTTTCGGCCCCAAAGCAATGGGGACAGGCAACTGCGAAAAATTGCGCAGGCAGCACTCAGCCTGTATGCAGATTATCCAACCCAATCCATCTTCGGCCTCATCCCCGACCGGGATGAAGAACTCGCGGAAGATGACAATTATTATGTCACTACATTGGATCAATACCTTTCTTTTTATTGGAGCAGCAGGGGCGCATTGGCCGAGCAACTCGAAAGCTACGTCAACTGCGATCTGGAAAACAACTCCGCCATTGACGAGCCGGTGAATTACCAGGTATTCAACAGCCCGCAAGCTGCCGTTTTCCACGATCAGGATTTCTGTGTTCGGTTGTTTTCATTGATCGCCGATCTTTCCACCTTTTTATATGAATTGCCATGAAAGAGATCACACAAGCGTTTAAAAACATTTTTGCTCCGGCATGTGCCATGGTCATTTACCAATCACGGACGCATGCCCCGGAGCTATACGTTGAAACCTATGACTTCAATGATCATGGCAGGCCGGTCAATGCCCGTCCACTCTCTGTGGACGAGGCCAGCAGGTTGTCGAGGATGCTGGATGTAAAGTACGCTTTACAGCGAGGCTTTTTATGCCCGGAGGGTTTACTGCCGGAAAACGTATTATATCTCTCCCCCATAGGGGAAGGCATGGTGATCTGGTATACACCTCCGCAGGAAGTGAATTTGCTATTCATCGAAAAATTGGGCATTCCCAACGGAAAGGCTTATGTACCGGGCCTCATCTGGAAGGCCACACCGAAAGCGCTGCAAGTGTTTGCATTTTTAGGGAAGGACAAGCCGCAAGCAAAAACACCGTTGTATCATGCCCCATTTTTTAACCTGTACAACAATGGTTCGGTTTGTATGGGTACTGTAGAACCGGAAGGGTTTGCTCCCACCTTGAACCGGTTCATGGCCGGTTGGGAGCAAACCTTCTGGCGGAGTTATTTCAGCCATGTGAATGGCTCGGCCAGCCCCGTTAAAGGTAATATCGTCCAGCTATGGAAGAAACTGGTCGGCTCCGGTACGCCATTCCCGGAGGGTTCATTAAAAAGTATGGGTAAAACTCTTTTCAATATTTTAACATGAAACAAGCATCAAAAAAGAAAATGCATTTTACACCCGCTGGCCTGCTGCAGCCCACTAACCCGGTTCGCGTGAACCTGATCGGATGTGGAGGCACCGGTAGCCGGGTTCTGGACGAACTGGCCCGCATTCATTATGCCTTGTTATCCTTTGGCCATCCCGGTATGAGCGTATACGTGTTTGATGAAGATACCGTCAGCGCCGCCAATGTAGGGCGCGGATTTTTGAAAGGAGAGATCGGGTTAAATAAAGCAGGGCTGCTGGTCAACAATATTAATCGCAGCATGGGCACCGATTGGAAAGCCTTCGATTTTTCCTTTGGGTATGATACCCTGTCAAGGATCGGCTATCGCGCACTGGCCAGCGTAACTATTACATGCGTGGACAAAGTAAGACCCCGACTCGAAATCATCGACATTTTGAAAGATATTCGAGGAAAGGCAGGGCACCACGCCCACCAGCCGCTGTATCACCTTGATTTTGGCAACAGTCAGTATACGGGGCAGGTCATATTATCAACCGTTGGCGAAATAGAACAGCCCGCGTCGAAAAAATACCGGCCCGTAGCAACATTGCCCCTGCTGACCGATGAATATCGTGAACTGCTGGCACAATCCACGCAGGAGGATGACAGCCCAAGCTGCTCCCTACCTGTTGCACTTACCAAACAGGACCTTTTTATCAATCCATCCCTGGCTACGCTAGGTACTTCACTGCTTTGGAAACTATTTCGGCAGGGCATGTCCGATGTCAGGGGATTTTTCCTCAATCTGGCGACTTACCGGCTGCAACCCCTTATGGTGGATTAGTAAGTGGTCACCAGCGTTGAACAGAAGCAGCAAGGCCATTTGCTCAACGCTGGTGAAATCAGCCAGATATAGGATGCTATTTTATGGGACCGAAGGCACAAATAAAGTTGCATGCATCGGGCGCAAAGATGTTTGAGCTGGCCTGCCAAAGCCCGGGAGCGACCGGCCCTATGGGGCCGGTCGCTGGTCAGATCTTTTAAGACGTTGCCCAGGATGGCCCAGCGTAGTAGGATAACCGGCATTTTTTGGAAATGCTCCTGTGGTAACTGGAATTACGTAGTTGCGCAATCAAAGCCCACCGTTCTGCATTTGGGCTGAGTTATTATTTATTCTAACTACGCCACGTTCATATTTTCAGGATAACTAGTGTATTCATTTAGTTTTATGCCTTACTGTGATTAAAAATTTACGTTCTATACTTTGTATTCAAAAAATTACTATTTTTAATTCCATAATGCCCCATTGCCGGCGCGCACCCCAACGTGCAAAAATTATTTTCCATTTCTTGAATTGAACTCCTGCATCTTAAGATGAAAGCATCCCTATATGACCAAATATTTAACGCTTTTTCTTCTTTTTGGTTGCGCCCTTGCGCATGCGCAGGTATTTAAGAAGGAGGTATTAACTGTTAATCTGATTTCTGAATCCTTTGACAAGGTATTACCCTACGATGAGCCGTTCCGGATCACAGGGGACCTCTCCAAGTGGAAAGGCGCAGAAGCTGTTGAATTGCGGTACAAACTCAAAGAAGGGGAGCATGCTTTCTGGGTGAATAAGCGGTTCCGGGGGAACTCTGCACCAATGATCACCCTCGTTAAACCAGATAGTGTCACCTTTACCGTGGATTGCGAAGGTGTGACGGCTAATCATACCTATACGTTCACGTTCCTGATCTATTCCTCGCTGAAAGATGAAAAACTGAAAGCAAGCATCAAAAAAGTTATCGCAAGCAATATCCGTTCCTTCCTGGATAGCACCCGGCAAGATTTTTCAAGCCAACAATTATTATCACTGGAACGCAAGATTGACAATGCCATCAAAGTGGCCCTATCAAAAAAACATTATTTTAAAATCGAGAAATGGCCCGGCCTACCCGTTGAAATAGATATGCTGGACAACCGTGATACCATCTTCCGGCTGGGCGCTATCAGGCAACAGGTTAACGACCTGCTAAGAGACGGGTATAATCGCATTCGCGATTTTAAGAGCAGTACCGCGGTACGAAAGGAACTTGACTCCATGCTCACTCATCCCCAGCCCCAGCTTGCTTCCCTGCTGGACGCCGCGACAAACCCGGCCATGCTGACTGAAAATGGTAAAAAGATCCTTGACAGACAGATTGATACCGTCGACAAAAGATTTGCCGGGCATACGATCCGCAATTTTAAAACGTACCTGCAGACAATTCTGCGCGATCAATTGGCCGTTGACGATATCCTTGATGGCGGCAGATCGTTTAACGGCCGGTTCCTGGAACCGAGCCAGGTCCATGACACTGCTTTCTTGAACTTCTTGTACAACTATTTTACCGCACTGGAACAAACAGAATTTAAGCCTGGCCAAAAACCGACACATTTCGACGCCACCCTATTAGGACTTCGAGAACTGATCAATATTTATCTTTCCAGTGTACTGAAGTATATGGCCGCCTTGCGAACAAAGGCAAACCTCGAATCAACACTCCCGGACCTGATTGCAGATTATTATGTCGCCGAGCAGATCTCTTTTGAAGACGAGGTAAGCATTGATATGGCCAGCAGCAGCTCTCCTTATATCGGTTTGAATGCCGGGGTGGGTTACAATGGCGGCTTCCGCAACTTTTTTGCGTTGTACGGCGTGAACGTGTACCTGCTGCCGGTAAAGAAGAGAGTACCCTTAAGGAACTACAGGGATCACCCACTGATCTATGCGTTGAAAAGCACCTGCCTGACCATTGGCATCATCCACAATTATTACGAGAGCAACGCCAACGGTAAACGCTATGAGCCCTTGCTGGGTAGCGGCAATGACCTGATGATCGGTGTAGGACACCGTTTGAACCGCGCATTGCAGATCAATGTGGGCAGCGCGCTCTATTTTCGCAAAGCATATGACCCGGCAGTCGACGACCGGTCTATAGCGGGCAAGATCTGTGTTTCGCTGACCGTAGATGCTGATCTGCTGGGCGGACTTACCAATGTTGGCAAAGCCTTAAAGATCATTCAATAAAATCCCAAAACCATGAGTTACCTCTCGATACCTTATCCACCAAAGGTCTTTAGTGATGACGACCTGCAAAATGAGATCCCCGCCATCCGGATAGGGGAGACCTGTTATTTCCTGCCGATTATTTATCCTCACGGCACCAATGACCCTTCCAACATGACCGTGACGATCTATATCGTCGAAACGGACAGCTTTTCATTTCTGACGGAGAATGGCCGCTATGTCGACGCACTCGTATTTGAGAATATTGACAATTTCCGCGATGTAGGCCTGGAATTTATCCTGATCGAGGACGGCGATCTACCTGGCCCCCTGGGCGAAGTCTCCTTAGAATTTGTTGTAACGGCACCGCATGTTTCCGGTCCTGAACCACGCACACACCGATTTGCTTATGTATAGGTATTTATCAAGCTTCCTGCTTGGGCTTTTATTTCTCTGCTGGGCGGCCTGCGAGACCGACCGTGATGGCGACCTGATGAAGATCACGCTCAATGACAGCCTGACGGTCACTGTAAGCCCGCCCCCAGGCCCGCTTGCCAACGGTGTGGACAGTGTGCCCATTCTTTGCCGCCTTAACAGTGTGGCAGATTCTGCCTTTTTCCAGTTTGACTATGCTGCCGCTGGCGGCATGGTGCTTGGGCTTCGCGAGGGCAAACTGTTCCTGAAGGATGATGAGGCCACAGCCCATCTACGTGCAGGCCTGGTACCGGGCACGTATTCCCTTTCGGTATTCCTCAACAACGACGTTCAGTATGCCCGCCACTTTTCTATTACATTGGCACCATCGCTACCGGACACCTTGTTGGTGGAGGCAGATAAAAGCATGGCGGATACGACGAGCAACTCCTTTGTGACGTTTTCTGTTTACCTGCGAAAAACAAGAGGAGCTGTAAGCCTCGCCCGTAGTATATCGGCACGAGCATACCAGCTGCGGGGGACTGACACGGTGGACGTTGGCCGTTTTGCGGGACTGGTAAGCAACCGGAGCGATTCTGCCGGTAAAATCAGCCTGCAGTATTATACCGACACCCGCGACCTGGATAACTCACACGTGGTCGAAGTGGCCTTTTCTTCCGGGACCAATCAAAACCGTATAACGACAAGCATTTATCGCCTGGTCGTAAAACAGTGATCCATTGCTCCGTTACCTGCCGGCAACAGCCAGCGGGCGACAAAAACATATTTTAAACAGAACCAGTATGGCTACAATGAAAAAAGCGGCCGCAAAGAAGGCCGCACCGAAAAAGAAGGCGGCGGCGAAAAAAGCGGCCCCCAAAAAGAAAGCAGCGGCAAAGATGGCTGCCCCAAAAAGGAAAGCGGCCGCAAAGAAAGCCGCCCCCAAAAAGAAAGCTGCTGCCAAGAGGGCTGCTCCCAAAAAGAAAGCGGCCGCCAAGAGGGCTGCTCCTAAAAAGAAAGCAGCTGGCAGGAAAAGGTCTAGCGCCAGCCCTCGTAGTGGCGGCAATGGGGGACTCGGATGATATCGGTTACTAAATTACCTTCGCTATGGAAGAACAGCACAGTCCAGCGCCTGCGAGCCTGACAAAAGAAGAAGTACAGCAATTGATCGCCGGGCAGATGGCATCTATGGAGCAGGCGGTGGCCGACAAAACCGTTCAACTGCTGGCCCGGCGCATTTCCGGCAATGGGACCGGCGCCGGGGCGCCCGCTGCCCCGGAAATTCCCCCCAAAGGGATCCCGCTCAGCGGCTTCCTGGAGTTTGCGCGATTCTATTCGACACAGGCCAGCAGTTCCAACCGCAGCCTTGCCCTCGGGGGGATCGCTATCATCTGGATTTTCAAAAAGCCGGACCAGGATGGCCCGCTTATAACGGGCTTGCTGAACCTGCCTTTGTTTTTCCTGGCATTGTCGCTGTCGCTGGACCTGTTGCAATATGTATTCGGCGGGATCGCATGGGACCGGTTTTATGAGCACAAGTACGGACAATGGAAACGTGCCGGCTATCGGGCTGATTTTGCGAAGGACATTGAAGCGCCCAACGGTATATCATGGCCCATCACGATCATGTTTTATTTAAAGGTGGCCTGTACCGCGGTGGCTTACTTTTTTATCATTCGGCATCTCGCCACCATCATTTAAAAGGACGACTAAAAAACTAATTAGCCTATTCTAAACTTCTTTGAAAGGCGGTTTAAATCAGTCAGGCTATGCTGTTGAGTTATTCTCCTTATGTGATGATCCACCGCATGCATGTGTTGAAAGTGTGATTTCTGGGCAGCCAGCGTCTTTTTTAATTCATCGATGAATGTTAAATGCAGCCCGACGCTTCTGATCGCCATCAATTGGTAGTTGTATGAGTCTACCACAAAAATGTTCATGGCATTGTCCCTGCTGGCCAGCCATTTTTCACAATCAGCTTCGTTTAACTTCAGAATATTGAATGAACAATCAAATAGTAATCCATTGAACTCCAGCGTTAAAATTGGAATATTGTCTTTGTCGAATAGTCCATAGGTGAATGCACCGGACTGGATAGCTGCTATTTCAGCGCTGCTTGGGCCATCGATGAAGATATTCAGATCAAAGGTGGTATCCTTAAAATCAATGACAGCGCCAAACTCAACGTTGATGTATCGCTCATCCGGAAATGGTTGACCAACTAAATAAAATAAAGGATGCATGGTTGAGATTCAATTGCTTTTATTGCAATTAACTCTACCTGCGGCTAGGAAGAACACTGGTAATCCTATGAGGATGCGTTGCTAAATGAATGATCCTATAACATCAAGTGACAGGAGTGAAAATAAAATGGCCAGGGGCCTACGAAGGTTCCCCTTTCGAGTATAGCGTCAGCTGAATATGGTGATCAGGTGGCTCAAAAGTGAATGTCGGGGTTATGAAAATCGCGAGAGGTGAAAAATTCTCGACTTTGGCGGTTAAAAAATCCTGCCTGGTTACTCTCCTGTAGCTTCGGCGACTAGCTGCGTTATTATAAGCATATCCTCCCAAAGCCAATCTTTTGGAAGCTGTGGTTCAAATACCCATTCTCCACGCCTCTTGAAGACCGGGCCCTGGTAATAATTGTCTATGTAGACATACCAAACACCTCCCGCGCCGCTGACCTCACTCACCACAACGTTTTTTACCTGACTAAAAGTTACCCGGTATCCTATCTCCCTCATATTTTGATTGTTAAAATATCGGATAATCGGGTTGTGTAACACGGTGAGAGCCGTTCCTGGCGCAATTTCCATTTCCGGCCATACCCCTGCGCGGCAAATTTCACTAGGTCTTGCCTACCAAAAGCCTGGTTAATGCAATCCATAGCTTTCATTAACTTTTCGTCCCTGCTACGGTTCACCTGGTCGAAGAGTCCGAATTGAACCTGGCCGGCGGGGATCAGGTCGAGAAGGAGGATGCCCACCTTTTTGAATTTATACCCGTCGCGCCATATCCGGCTTAACGCTTCTTCCGCAAAGTGCAATAACTCTGCAGTACTGGCAGTGGCAACTGGAAGTTCCATTGTGGTGGCATGCCTTAGCTGGCGATCCTGAAGCCTGTAAATGGCTGTCTGGATGAATACCTGAATACGACGGCAACAGCTGCCCTGCTTACGCAGCTTCCGCCCTGCGATTGCGGTGTAATTCGCTAAAGCCTCTTTTACATCTTCCCGCCGGCTGAGGAGCTGGCCAAATGACCGGGCGACACAAATGTTTTTTTTATCCGGCACCCCGGTTTCCATTTCTATGCACTGCATTCCATGCAGCTCATTCCAGAGCCGAAGGCCTACCGTGGTCATGTTCTTTCGCACCCATTCAGCCGACACTCCGGCCAGCGCTGCGGCCGTAGTAAAACCGTGGCGTTGAAGCAGGGATGCATATTGCGGGCCAACCCCCCAGATGTCAGCCACCTGAGTATATTCCAGCACTTCGTGGATCTTTTCCGGAGTATCCAAAACATGTAGGCCAGTGTCCTTCTTTGTTTTTTTGGCGAACCGGTTCGCCATCTTCGCCAACGTCTTCGTTGGTGCTATCCCAACGGACACTTGGATGCCTACGGCGGCAACCGCCTGGCGTAGATCAGCGGCATAACGTTCCAGGTTAAGATCGGGCATGTCGCCCAGGTAAAGGAAAGCTTCATCAATGCTGTAGATCTCGACCGTTCCACAGTACTCTTGCAGCACACTCATTACCCGGTCGGAAAGGCTGCCATACAGCGTGTAATTACTAGAATACACAGCGACATTATGAACCGTCAGAAAATCTTCCATCAAAAAGGCTGGCGCGCCCATTTCGATGCCTAAAGCTTTCGCTTCCTCGCTACGTGATATGACGCACCCGTCATTATTGCTCAGCACGACGACCGGGCGGCCGCGGAGATGGGGCTGGAATAGCCGTTCACAGCTGACGTAGAAGTTATTACAATCAACTAAGGCGATCATAACGAGATAACTACTTTCTTAACGACGCCCCAAACTTGAAACTGATCGTCGCCTTTTATAAGATAAGGCTGGTAATTTGCATTCTCAGGATGCAAAACCAATCCTGCCGGGGTTTTTACGAAGCGTTTTATTACAAACTCGTTGTTCAATAAGGCTACAACAACATCCCCTGAAGATGGCTTTCTAGCCCGATCCACAACGAGAACAGCTCCGTGAGGTATGTGCGCGCCCTCCATCGATGGGCCATTTACTTTATTGAGGTAACATGTAGGCGTTAATCCGAGTAGTTCCTCCGCTGAAATTTCTTCCTCATGATAGTCTTGAGCCGGACTGGGGAATCCAGCATTAACAGAGCCGTCAAAAAAAGGGATTTTGCGGGCAAAATGGCTCTTTACCTGGTCCTGCACAGGCTTTTCAATCGCTCTCATGTTGCTAATATTTTTAGCAATACTACAAAATTTAGCCAAAATCCAAACAAATTTGTGTCCCTGAGCTGATTTTATAACTACCGATTAACAATTTCAGGGGGACACATAGTAGAAAAACGGGCTCGGCCCGGGATTTCCCAAACTATCAATCTACATTTCCAATATAAAAAATCAATACATAGTTGGCGCAATGGCTGGAAAATGCAACCTGGTACCGTCGCTGGCAATATAAAAAAACGAACGGAAGTGGTGCCATAAAAACACGCGCTGCGGTACACTATTCGGAAGATGGCACAGTCCGGTAGCTTTCTGTTTTTCTGCAACAAAGAATGAAGGGAGATTTAGATGAACAACCTGTAAGTTGCCTCTGGGGGAAAGCCGGGCAAGCTTGCCCGGCAATACAATAGAAAAAAATAGGTTTTTGCTCTTGAACACCTCCCCACCCTAAAAAAAGGCCGGCATCTTATAATGCCGGCCAGCTTGTCGGATGTGTAATTCGCCCCATCTTCCAAGGGCAGAATTAACATTTGTACTACTGGGTTTGCAGTTCAGAATTACAGTTAAGGTCGAATATATATTGGAGCGCATTTTTAATATTCATATACGTTATCAAAGCAATGGTCTAATTCGTATAGTAGCCTTGTAAGTAGACATGTATAACTATTGACTGCTCCGGTTTGTAATATTGAAGGCAATAATCATTGTTTTTTTGTTCAAAAAATGAAGTGTCAGTTGTTTGGAAGAGTATACTTTCATTTCCTGTAATGTGAATCGACACGAATGTGATATCAAAGGGCGATAGGCTCTTACAGAAATCATCAATAATCTCATGAAGGCTATGTGTGCATTTACTTTCTGTTTTATCTTTAGGTTCCTTATCCAGGAATTTGTCTAGCCATCTGAGCGCACTAAGAAATATCGAATATATCATCGATGTTATATTGAATGGGTGGTTTGAGTCTGAAAGAAATCACCTTGAAGCTTTTTAAAGTTAATTTATAAAAAGTAGGTGTATGAAGTCCTATGATTTATGGTTGAAATGCATAGACATGCATTTCCGGCCTAACCATTAAATGAGAAATTTATAATATTTATTAGAGTTCGAATTTTGTTGTTTTTTAAAGGGGAAGCGTATGAACATACGCTTCCACATACATCCATGTTATTATCAAAAAGAAGGTAAATATTAAGAGTGTAACTGATTTTCGTTGATCGATTCAGGCACACTGCTGGTTTTTTTAAAATAATTGCATATGGGTCGAAATAAAGCGATGACAGGCTTTAGAAAGTCAACGGATGTTATTTCTTGATCTTTCCCCATCAGTCTTTCCACTATCTCGTCCCACCTCGCAGAATTAGGGCGCTCACGTAAAAGTGCGAGCATGTCTGGTGATGTATATATCTCTTTCAGTTCCTCACACATTTTTTTACAATGTTTTATTTCGCAGGCGCTATGTAGATACAATTCATCAGAGTGGTTTAATTTTTCGCCAGCAAGCTGCCGAAGGAATAGCTGTCGTACAACCTCCAGGGAGTAAAGCTCTGTGTTATTATTCATTGTGCCGTTTTTGGTCTATGCAAGGGGAGGAAGATCCACGTATAAAAATCACTTCCATCCGGATAGGCGTTAAGCCTGTTTACTGGAGTTGTCTTCTTATTCCAGTAATCATTTCAAGGCATAAGCCACTATTTTCAATATCACTCCGTACTCTGGTGCATTCACAAGGCAATGCCCTTTATCAGGCACTTTAAAGGAAGGTATTTGCAGCTCTTTAACATTCATACCTGCAGGATCCCAGGCAGTCTTTTCAAAGAGATATCCATCCTTCGAGAATTTGCACACGATTCATGTCATGCACCTTATTTACGCTTGTATATTAGTAAGATGAGATTATTGAAAAAAAGGGGTAAAACAATGTTTGTTTTTTTTTAGAGAATTTTGGAAAGTTGATACGTGGAGTTTTTCTCTTAGAAGCACAATGTATTCTGTTTGTATTGTATGTGGCATTTTGATCGAACATTCGCAGGCTTGAAAGACCTGGTAGATAGAATAAAGAAATTATCCTCTACCTTTTTTACGATCCTGCCGATCAGAGGTCGCTGCCCCCTTTATTAGACCTGGCGAAGCCTGGCCGCACCCAAAAATTGCTGGAGTTTTATTACTATTAATTTATAACTGAATGATAGTCAATAATATTTGAAAATATTTTGATTCCTTTTCCCCCATTTTGATTGGAGCTGCGTCATTATAAGAGACTGCCATGCACCTTTATCGGAAATACTCATTATGAAAATATTTAATCTAAAACCAATTTCCATGCGAAAATACCGCAGTATGGAATATATATTAATTAAAACATGAATATAAAAAACAACATTCTTTCCGTAGCCATGCTTTGTTATGGGACTATTGCTTCTGCTCAGTCATCCGGGTACTTACTGGAAGCTGCTATTACCGGGTTGCCGGATAAGACGACGGTTACGTTGATTACTGCCAATAGAGATACCGTTAATCAGGCCATTTCCAGTGGGAATACATTTAAAATGGAAGGCGAAGTGGACGGGGCGGATTTTTATTTTCTATGCTTCGATACTGCCGTCACAAAAAAATATAGTAACGCATTATGGCTGGAAAACAAACGATTAACGCTGCAAGGGGATCTTTCAAGCATTAAGGAACTCAGACTTTCGGGTTCCCCATCGCAAAGAGTCTATGAAGCCTGGATGAAAATCTCCGATTCCATCATCAACCGGGGTAACTTGACAAGTTTGGTGCAGTTTACAAAAGCATACTCCACGTCGTTCTTCGCTCCATATGCCATAAATACCCTCCGGCAGCTGGCGGATTCCAGAGAGGTACTGGAACTCTACACGCACCTGGAGCCCCACATTCAGTCCAGTTATTGGGGCAAACAGCTGGGGAAAAATATTAAAACTGACTCGATCTCCAAATTAATTCAGATTGGGAACACGCTGTTGGATTTTAAAGTCACCGACCTGAAAGGAGAGGAAGTCAGTATACTGCAGCTGGCTAAAGCAAACAAATACACATTACTCGATTTCTGGGCCAGCTGGTGCAGCCCTTGCAGGAAAGCAATACCGGGGATGAAACAAGTCTACCAGGATTTCGCAAAGAAGGGATTTGGTATTGTAGGTGTATCAACTGACAAAAAAATCGAGCACTGGAAAAAGGCCGTAGGGGAGGAAAATGTACCCTGGATACAGACCCTGGATAATGTAGATGCAGCTGGTCAAAATATTTTTTCCCTTAGTGCCATTCCTGCGTACATCCTGCTGGATCAGGAGGGGAAGATTGTTAAGAAAATGATGTTTACCGCCAACAACGCTTTAAACACCAATAACGAAAAATTGCTTTCAGAAAATCTTCATGCCGTAATCAGTCAATTACTCCCGTAAAAATATCCAACCATGAAATTTATAGCTATCATCATCAATATCAGTCTGTGGATTCCCGTATTTGCCGCGAATGCGCAGTATCAGGAACCGGTCCTTGAAACGGGTCAGATCATGCCGGATATCCCGTTAAAATTAGCAGAGGGGAATCGTATCGTTCATAGAAAACTGTCAGATTTTAAAGGAAAGAAGGTGGTATTCGACTATTGGGATAAGACCTGCTCTTCCTGTATTGCCGGGTTTCCAAAGGTTGATCAATTGCGACAAAAATATCAAGAGGAACTTGTTATTATTGCCATTACTGATGACAGCTTTTCCGACTTTAAGAAATTAAGAGAAAAATATAGGAATATCAATACTTCTAAGCTTATCTTTGCGGTGGAAGACTCCATGTTAAAGAGGTTACTTCCGCTGCCGGCAGTTCCATACTACATATGGGTGGACCCGGAGAGAAAATTAGATGCCGCAGTTCCTCCTTCGCATTTTAATGATTCAACAATCGCGAGTTACATTAATGGGAATTTTTGGAGTTATAATATGTCCAAAGATCTTGAGTTTCTAAAAAGTACAAAACGTTTTTTTATTGATAAAAAGCCCGCCAAATCCATCGGCGATTTTAAGTATAACTCGAGGTTGAAAAAGTCCAATCCGGACATGTTGGGTAAAACTAACAGGAGAATGATCCTGGACGGCAATAAAGTGATCGGTGCGGAAATGTGGAATCGCCCATTAATTGCATTTTACCTGTTGGCATACGGCACGCAGGGAATATCATCGGGGACCGATATAGTATCCAGTGATCCAACTTTGATGTATATTATGGAGCCATGTGTTGCCTATCAACATGGGTTCGATACCTGGGAGCTGGAGACTACTTACGACTACCTTATCTTTTCTGATAGCCTTGCCAATATTATTAATGATCTGAAATTACGAAAGGCGCTCCAGATGGATCTGGAAGAGAAATTGTCAATTGTCGCCGAAATGAAGGATACCATACTTCAGTCACTTGAATTAATAATAATAAGCGATAAGCTACCTTTTAAAATTTACAAGGATATTGATGACGATGAATCAATTGTAGAAATGAATGATTTGAATTTTAGAATGAAAAATGGAAACGGCCGATCATTGACAGACGGGCTCAATGAGATAATCAATAACGGTAAGAAGTGTCATTGTACGCCTATTGTGGATAAAACGAATGTCGGTGGGAGATTTGATCTTGAAGTAACTTTTGAAGGACGGTCCATTGAGGCAATAAATCAATCTCTTACTAAATTTGGATTAGGTTTAAAATGGTCTCAGATCTCAAAAAAAGTTTTAGTGCTTTCCCGGAAAGATATCGGAAAACTATAATTCTTTATCATTTTAGGTTAACTATTTATACCCTGGAATCATATTTTGCATCAATGCGCAATTCCTGCCGAGGGTATGGAATTAGCTAATTCAGGGGGTGGCCAAAGCTAGTCCACCCCTCCAAATTTAATCTCAGCTATGAAGGAGGGAAAAGCTGTTAATGGCATCGTACTTCCATAACCCTGTATTTTTTATTTCCCTCTCCAATGTTAATTGCCGGTAGGTCTTTGTAAGCATGGCTCGAGCTGGAGTCTATCTCCTGGATGATCAGGCAGCAGAAAACCCCGTTTAAAAGATCGCCTGGAGTTATTTTTTCGAGGTCACCCCTCAACTTTCTGACATAGAATTTTTCATTCGAGAATATCTGGTTCTCTAGATCACTGCATTTTGTAATGTGTTGTATTGGGGAGAATATTTCTTTGGGCGTTGGAGAACCGGGATCTGCAAGATCTCTCACCTGTAGTGTAATAGAATCAGCAACCCAGCAACCCGAAATTAGCCTTTCTCTACCATTGCCAATTGTAGTTGAAATAGAACCTGTTAAAGCGATAGCTGCAGCGATATATCTAATATTGATGACACCCATTTTCATATTGAACGGAATTATTGTTATCGTCATGAGTTGCTATCTAGCCATCCTGAATCGGCGTTGTCGCTTTGACGGACTAGGGCCTGCACCGGACTTCGATCACCTTATACTTTTTATTTCCATCTCCCAAATTTATATATGGAACATCGCTATAAAGTGGGTCTGAAGGTAAACTAATCTCCTGCAAGGTCACGCAGCAGAAATTCTCATTTACCAGATCACAACCCAGTTCCTGGTTGGGAGCAACGATTGCTCTCAAATATTCTCTATTCCACCAGAAAACTGCTTCATCGGCGTCGGAGCACGTTGTAACGTCGTTTACGATGGTGAAGATCTCCCAGGAAGAAGGTGTGCCAGGGTTAATGAGATCGCGTACCTGAATTGTTATGGTCTCCCCACTCCAGCATCCTGTGACAATCTTACTGTTAAATACCTGAGAGTTCACGACAAAAGATTCTATGATAACTAAAATGGCCGTCATTGCCGGCATAGATATAGCTTTCATGGTAAACTATTTTTAGGTATGTAACCTTAGCAAACCATTTCCATTTCCTTAAAAATTATTGATAATAAAAAGTTGGAATAGCAGTCCATTATTATAGGTCGATAGGAGAATAGAAAAGTTGATGTTGAACTGGCGATTGGTTCGAAATAAAACTTAGGATCTGTCGATATCGGAGTATCCGGAAAAGTATGAATCGACTGCACAAGTTTAAATTTGTTAAAAGGAAAAGTGAATAGCCTTACGAGAGAGCCTTATGGTCTAAATATGCCGAGCGTTTATGGATGGCACCTAACTTCGGTGATTTCGTATTTCTTGTTACCGTCTCCCAGGTTAATGAAGGGCACATCGGCATACAAAGGATTATTAGGATTTGCAATTTCCTGTATAGTCAAACAGCAGAAGACGTTTGAAATTAAATCACAAGATTGGGATATAGGTGAGCCGGAAGCAGCCCGTAAGAAAGTTTTACTATTTGTAAAAACTTGATCGTCAACAGTAGCACAACTGGTAACATCATGTACAGGTGAAAATATTTCGCTCGCGGTTGGGCTACTTGGGTTTGCGAGATCACGTACCTGGATGGTGAGGCTGTTCGCTGTCCAGCATCCAGTAACTATTTTACCAGCGAGCGTACTTGCGTGAGTGGCAAATGTTATGCCTACTGTTAAAGCGGCGATAACAAGGGGAATAGAAAAATTTAAGCTTTTCATTGTTTTGGGGATTTATAATTTCAAGAACGTTTAGCACTGTTTTATAAAAACATTTAGCTTGCTCTCTCTTGCGCCATAGAATATATTTTGGAACTTAGATCATTCAATTTATTGGGTGACATCAATATATTGTTTCGAACCAACGTTTTTCTATCATTCGTATTCGTAGCTATTGGAGGATATTAATCTGATTGACAAAACAATGTACCAAACGGATATTTGAAATTTCAGTTTGTAAAATGGAAGAAGAGAATGCTGCTTTCGAAAAAAGCAGCATTCTCTTAAGAGACCGTTCGATTAGGGTTTGCACCTAACTTCGGAGATTTCGTATTTCTTGTTGCCGTCGCCCAGGTTAATGAAGGGTACGTCAGCATACAGGGGGTCGTTCGGAGAAGCAATTTCCTGGAGAGTTAAGCAGCAGAAATCAGCTGAAACCAGGTCACAACCTACCTGAGCCGCGGGGGAACCGGTAGCAACACGCAGGAAAGATTTTCCGTTGGTGAAAACTTCGGTGTCAACTGTGGTACAAGAAGTAACATCATAAACCGGAGAGAAAATTTCACTGCTGGTCGGGCTACTCGGGTTTGCGAGATCACGTACCTGGATAGTGAGGCTGTTTGCTTTCCAGCAGCCAGTAACGATTTTACCGGCGAGTGCACTTGCGTTAGTGGCAAAAGTTACGCCAACTGCTAAAACGGCGATAATAAGGGCAAAAGAAAGTTTGAAGCTTTTCATTTGTTTGTCAATTTTAATGTTAACTAAATGGTTTATTTCTGTTTTATCAAGACAGAAAACTTGCTCTAGTGCGCAGTAGAAGATATTTAGTGTCTTAAGTTATTTGCGTATTTTATAAGATGCTTTCCTGTTTTATTTTTTTTCTATATAGTATGGATGCTACAAATGACAGCCCAGTCAACAGAATGTTAAACACCAGGTGTTGCGGCCAGTTCATCCAACTGACAACCCCTCCGCAACTGCAGGGCAGACTAGGGACATTCACCATCAGGTATACTACATAAAATGTAAAGAAGGCCATTAGTATGAATGAAGAGAGGAACCCGATGAATCTCGTTTTCTTTACAATTAGCAGGGCCGCGATGATTATTTCCAGAATCGGTGCTGCATACGACACAACCAGCGCATTTTTATAGAACAATGGTGATTGTTGCATTTGAATATAGAATGCTACGTGCGTGATCAATTTACTGATGCCTGTATGCAACCAGGTGATGATAAGAATGGCATTGACTGCTTCAATAAAGATATTTTTCCATTTTGATTTCCTGGGATATTGGGGATTCAGTGTCACTGATTTCTGTGCCATTTTAATGAGTGTTTATGTTGCGGAATAGTTGTAACAGACTTATTGAAACTGCATGACAATTGTAGAAAATCTGGTAATAGAAATAACGTTAGATATGTGATTTACTTAGGATTGGGCAACATCCATAGTTATTTTTAAAGCATTCATTCTTTCAATGACTCAAAACTAGAACACTATACTGCAAATCCACATCAGGGAGGTAATAAATTTTACTTTCTCGCATTTTACTAGTGAATGGAGCTGATGAAATGGTCAGCTGAAAGAAAAAACGCCTAATTAGCGCAGTGTCTCCGCAGTGAGTAATTGTATATTGTTTTACGTTTATGTCGAACATCAATCGTGCCTTATGGATAGAATAGAAACACCGTCTTACAGAGACACGGACACAAGCGACCGATTGGGGGAATTGTGGGCAGATATTCCTGGACTTGATGGATTGTACCAAATTTCGAATTTTGGTAGGGTAATGCGCAAGGAAAGGATTATTAATGATGTCCTGGGTCGTCCGAGGACCATTTCACAGAAGGTTATCTTACCGCAGATCAACAGGGATCGCAACATGCTGATGAAAGATTGGTCTTTGCGCTTACAAGTGATCGTTCACGTTGATAAGATAGCATATCACTTCCAGATTAATCGCCTTGTTTATTATTGTTTTGTACAGGAATTTAACCTGGAGGACAAATTTTGGGTCGTTAGAGCGAAAAGTGGCGATGGTTTGGACGTATTTCCTGAGAATCTTGAACTGGTGACGTATGGCGTGAAAAATCAAAAGTCTTATGACGCTGGCCGACAATTAAGCCCATTTCAGGTGAGTAAATTTAGGCTAATCGAGGCAAATTTGGCGGCTAAAGCGGCTACAAGTATAGCAGTCTCCAGGTATGATGATAAAGGTTGTCTTATTGATACTTTCAACAGCATTTCAGACGCTGCAAAGCATCTTGGGATCAGTGTTTCCGGGATTATCGCTGCATCAAAAAATAGCGCGAGAAAATCAGGCGGCTATTACTGGCGTAAGGGGAGCGCCAGCAAAATCAACTGGAAGGAAGTGAGTGAGGCCATTCATAAAAGGAAGAGATCTTTTCGGGAGAAACGAGGAAAAAAAGTGACACAGTTTGACCTTTTGGGGAATCCTATTGCTGTTTTTGCCACCAAATCGGAAGCCGCAAGAAAGGCTGGTGTCAGTCATCGCTATATATCCATGAATATTCAGGGAATCGTAGACAGTGCGGGTGGGTATATTTGGCGGGAAGGGGATCACCTCGCCGGCAACCGGTAGATTCCTTAAAAATTGGTGAGGGAGGCGCAGTGCGAACAGCGGGGTTGTTGAAGGTATGGATATCTGCAAGAGGTGAACGAAAAAGCAGGATCGTCTTTTCTCAGCTGTACTATTGTTTTCTGTAGGAATCTGGATGCAAAGAATAAAGTAGGCATGCCGGGTGGCCCCTGGAGCTTTCTTTACGGGAATGTGGTGATCTTCAGATGGTGCTAGACTAGAGGAGCTTCGAAGGATATGACCAACTGCGATATTATTTCAGGAAGGTTTTACTAAATTTATATCAGCGAAAATTTCGCAAGCTTACTAGATACATTTTTAGTTTTTAACTTTTAATGGTTAAAATTCGGCCCGGAGCTGTCAAGCTTTGGGCCCGTTTATTTATGGTTGGGATGTAATACTGGTCGTGTTTCAAGTATAAGTTACCTCCAGTCAGAGGTTAGCGCTATCCCATTTCATTACGGCCTGGCTTCCCAATTTTTTGTACGGCCTTGGGTGTGAGGGGGCCGAGCGTCGGAGGCTACTGAGAGGAAATTACTGGAAGCCTGTTGGTTGCCTTCTCCTGTAGCGGAAGGCGTCTGAAAGCGATGGAAATGAATGGAGGATTGAAAAGTTTGCTTGTGAACTACTTGCAATGGAGCTCGCCGTTGGCCCAATAGAAAGTAACGTCCTCGGTATCGTTGATTTGCTGTATGAATTTGTCGATCGGTTGATTTCGGAAAAGTTTCCCGCGAAACTCCGTTTGTGCAGCCTGGGGATTATCGATTATCAACTTAAGGTCAAACCATCGTTTCAGCATAATGCCTACTTCTGCTATGGTGGCATTATCAAAATAGTGAACACCTTTTCTCCAGCTTAGGGTGTTCAGCTGATCGAATTCCTTGTTTTCAGTTAATAAGCCATTTTGTGCGATGACTTCCGAGCCAGGTTTTAATTCAATGGTTTTGGTGCCGTTCGACACCGCTACTTTACCTGAAATCAGGGAGGTGATTACTTTGCCGTGGTTATAGGCATTGATGTTGAATTCTGTGCCTAAAACGCGAACCGGTCCGGCAGAGGTATGTACGGTAAATGGCCTGTTCGCATCAGGTGCGATCACAAAATAGGCTTCGCCATGATCAATAAATACCTCCCGGCTTCCCTTTGCGAATTCGAAGGGAAAACGAAATTTTGTTGTACTGTTCAGCCAAACCTTTGTACCGTCTACCAACTCAATTTGAAAGTCCAGTTTGGCTGGGACGCTGAGCGTATTCAGGCCAGTGAGCGGTTTTTGTCCGGCCGTCGAAAATGTTAAACTACGATTATTGTTATTTAGTGGAATGGCTCCCGCCACCACCTGCTGCCTACCTGTATCCTCCATGGCGATGGACTCGCCGTTTGCCAGGACAAGCACGGCTTTATTCTCCAGGGAATCTTGAAAAGAAGCAGTAAGAGGTATCGAAGTTTTTGAGGGAATGAGGATGATCACCGCTGCGAAAGCCGCCGCGACCGCTGTCGCAGAAATGCTTACCGTCTTAACAATTGTCTTTCGTCGTTTTAATTTCGCAGCGCGACGGTATACTTCAGCCAGCGCAACTTCGTTATTCAGCTGGCCGGCAAATGCTTGTGCCTCTTCCTGGGAAATTCTCCGAATTTCATCCTGCACTGCCAACAGCCTGCTGTCATTCGCTATCATGGCATTTAACGCCTTCTCCTCGTCAGGCGTTAATCCATTGAAGTGTTGCTTGATTAATAATGTATATGCGTGGGTATCGTCTTTCATCTTTTATAAGACGCAAAGCTACCCCTTTCAGGGTGAAAATTCCGAAAATTCAATTGTTAATGGTCGTATCCTGTGTGGAAGATCGGCCAGGTCGGGGAGTCTTAACCTTATCCAATACACCTCTTTGGGATTTTATTTCTTACACAATCTTGTTTGTAACCCGTTAACAAAGTTTAATAATACCCGAGAGCTATTTTAGGGTGGTAAACCGTTTTTTTTATATTGAAACTGGCCCTTCCAAACGTATTCGGGAACTGAATAGAAGGGATGCAGTGCGAGAAAAAAAGGGTGAAAAATTGCTTTTGATTGCAGTATTTTATCAATTTTACTTCCATATAACTATAATTGTTTGCAAATCGTATTGGTTCAAGCAAGTTTGTGTTCAAATTATGATGCTTTTTTTACTCGCTTAACAAATTCTTAACCTGAAATAGGTAGGTTTTTTGCATTTTTGACCCAGCGAAATGCTTTACATATTGCTTGCTACTTTTGTACGATTGAAACTCTCGCAATTATACTTAAGTCATAGATCCACTTCCCTTTTTTGTTAGCTTACTTAATGCGACCTGCATGAATAATAAATATTATATTTCCCGGCTTAGGGCTGGGGACAAGGCGGTATTTTCAGAGCTTTTTAATGAATTCTATCAACCGCTAAGTAAATACGCTTTCACAATATTAGGGGATGGCGATGCGGCGAAGGATGTCGCCATGGACGTATTCACCAAACTTTACGCTGACTCTGCATTATGGGCTAGAATTGAAAATGTCAGGTCCTACCTTTTTATCGCGTTGAAAAACCGCAGCCTTGAGTATATACGGAAAAATAAAAAGTGGGTCAGCGCGGTAGATCTGGAGTCTGAACTTTTGAATTTATCGGAAATGCCAGAAGCCTATATGAAGTATGATCAGGAAGAACAACATGATTTGTGGGAAAAGCTTGAGCTCTTGCTATCAAAACTTCCCCGCAAGCGACGGGAAGCTTTTAAGATGTATTATTTACTAGACATGACCTATACCGAATTGTCCACTGCCTTAGGATTGCCTAAACGTGGTATAAATACAGTCAAAACGCACCTTTCCCTGGCCAGGCAAGACTTACTGAAATGGAGACATCTATTGCGTTTTATTCCTCTGCCCTTAATGTTTTATTTGTCATAAGTTAAGCGGATTTATCAACCAACGCGCTGCATACAGCATGAGGTCGTGCAATGAACTTTTTTAGAAAAACCTTGTTGCTGGTTTCATACAGTCAACGGGGCCAGCGTCTTTATTATTTCCATAATGCGTTCGAGATCCTTTTTAAGCTAAATACTAACCAAAATGAGAATACACTACCCTCTCCCTTGGAAGGGCATGTGGATGTTTTTATGTCTACTATTTGCCTTTTATCATCAAGCTGATGCACTGGATGATTCTACTAAAATCACATTACGTGTTAGTAATCAGCCAATTGAGAGCATTTTTAAGGAAATCGAAAAACAAACAGGTCTTACCTTCTATTACAGTAAATCCACACTGGACGGCAACAGCCTGGCGTCGATCAATATACAAAGGGGCACGCTTCCCGATGTCATGAGCATTTTACTAAAAGGGCGGAATATCAACTGGCGCATTCGCGACAACGGAATTGTGCTCAGCAGGGCTACCGGCGCGAATAGCTCGGTAAACTTAACCGACACCATTCCCAACATCTCTATTTCAGGCGTTGTCACTGACCCACAAGGAAGACCCATACCATCGGCAACAGTTTCAGTAAAAGGCCAACCCCGAGGGCAGGGTACCGACAATAACGGTAAATTCGCTTTCTACAACATACCTTCGAATGGAACCCTTTTCGTCTCTTCCATTGGCTACGAAACCCGGCAAATAAAAATCGCTAACCGTGCATATATTCGGGTGGTGCTGGATTCGCTGATCAGGGATATTGACGCGGTTGAAGTAGTTTCAACCGGGTATCAGAACATTCCCAGGGAACGAACAACAGGCTCCTTCTCTCATATCGATAACAAACTTTTCAACCGTGCTGTTTCGACCAATGTTATGGATCGGATCTTGAATGTGACCAGCGGGCTATACAACAACCGTACATCGAAAGGAAGAACAAATATCAATATCCGTGGCATCAATACGATACTTGCTGTTGCGCGTCCGCTTATTGTGGTCGATGGGTTTCCCTATTACGAGGGAGATGAATCTGGCCCCGGATTGGCTATAATTGAAAATATTAATCCAAACGATGTTGAATCCATTACTGTGTTGAAAGACGCAGCGGCTGCTTCCATTTGGGGCGCGCGAGCCAGCAACGGAGTCATTGTTATCAATACCAAGAAAGGCGCGTATAATAGAAAGATGTCCGTTCAGCTCAATGCGAACGTAAATGTCATTGAAAAGCCGCAAATACATCAGCAAAGTCTAGTGAGTTCTGAGGATGTTATTGCATTTGAACGGCAGGCCTTTTCCACTGGGTTCTATGATATCAATAGCCCGCCTTTCCCCTCCTGGTATAACTATCCGAGAGTGCCGGATGCAGTGGAGATTTTAATGAAACAGCGCAGTGGTGAAATTACGGAAAGTCAGGCTAACGAGCAGTTAGAGCGGCTTTCGAGAAATGAGATTCGAAGTGACGTTTCTCGATACTTAATGCGGACAGCCGTCAACCAGCAGTATAATGTCAATGTGAGTGGCGGCTTTGATAAAGCCTCCTATTATGCATCAATAGGGTATGATCGAAACGCAGGCAATGAAAAAGGAAGGCTGGATGATAGAATCACTTTTAAAATGACCAACACGTACCGGCCGATACTAAATTTGGAATTTGGCTCGTATATTTATTACACCCAAGCCAATACCTTCAATAACTCCCTTTCATTTTCCGATTACATCCCAAACGGCAGTCCGTCTGCGGTTTCACCCTACAGCAGACTGGTCGATGATAATGGGCTACCCGTCCATATGAGTACCAGCAATCAGAATATTCGCACTGCATACCTCGATACCCTTTCATTACCAGGTATGGTAGACTGGCACTATAAGCCTTTGGAAGAACAGCGGATCTTGGATAATACGGCAAAACTCAACAGTACCCGATTGGGGGGCAACGTTCGATATCGGATAATTCCAGGATTAAGTGTGGAAGTATTGGGGCAATATGAACGTGCGACGACCAATGAAGAAAATTTTTATAGCCTGGAGTCTTATACTGCCAGGAATATGATCAACACTTTTTTGAACTACGATTTCAACGGCAATCCAGTTTACCCGGTTCCCCTGGGTGGTATCCTGGACCAGGGAACCGCTACCGAGACAAGCTGGAATGTACGAGGCCAGTTGAATTTTAACAAAGACTGGGGGATTCATAATCTGGTAGCCATTGCCGGCGCTGATGTTAGGGAGTCCAATTATGATTATAACCGGTCTAGAAAATATGGGTATGATCCTAATACTTATACTTACAGTACGCAGATGGATTTTAATACGAATTTGAATATTCGCCCAGGGGAGGGGTTTATGAGTAGAATACCGGACGGCAGCCTGCTGGAGGGTAGTCTTAGCCGGTACAAAAGTGCGTTTTCAAATTTCGCCTATACTTATAGAGAAAAGTATATGCTTACTGGAAGTGCCCGCGTTGACGAGAGTAACATGTTAGGCGTAAAAGCAAACCTGCGTAGAAAGCCACTGTGGTCAGCTGGCGTAGGATGGAATATTGCGCAAGAAGACTTCTTTCCCAGTGAAGTGATCCCGCGGCTCAAACTGCGTGCGACCTATGGATTTAATGGGAATATTAATAATAGGGCGACCTCCTATGCTTTAATTCAATACATGCCTAGCGGCTTTTTTTACGGGCGCCCTACATACGCAGATTTAACAAGTCCTCCCAATCCCGGGTTAACGTGGGAGAAAATGCGGGTTATAAATTTGGGAGTTGACTTTGGATTAAAAAATGACCGTATCTCTGGGAGCATAGAATATTACGCCAAGAAAGGGACGGATATGATCAGTCAAGTAAGAGCAGACAGAACAACCGGGGCTAACCGTTATCTTGGCAATTTTGGGGCGATTAAAGGGAAAGGGTTAGATCTTACTTTGAATGGGCTGGTATTGGATAGAAAGGTAAAATGGAAATCAACCTTGATTCTTAGTTTCAATAGATCAAAAGTTGTTAAATACGATTTACCCAAGGAGCAGTTAGAGAATCCTTCCATTTATTTAAGTGGGGAGGCTCCCATTGTCGGCCGGCCAATGTTTGGAATTTACAGTTACAAGTGGGCGGGTTTAGACCCGTCTACTGGCGATCCCAGGGGCTATGTCGCTGATACCATCGCTCGTTATGATGTAGTGCTCAGTGGGAAGAATACGAAGCCTGAAAACCTTCACTACCATGGCCCCGGATTACCCACGGCATTTGGTAACTTTCTGAACACCGTATCCTATAACGGCATATCGCTTTCTTTTAACATCACTGGTTCATTCGGACATTATGTTCGAAGGAGTTCCATAGATTATAACACACTTTATTACTATGGCGGTGGACATGGTGATTATGAAAAAAGGTGGAAAAAACCTGGAGATGAAAAAACTACGAATGTACCTTCCATGCCCGGTAATACGGATAACCGCTATGATTTTTATGGAAATTCCGAAGTTCTGGTCATGAAGGCAGATGTCATAAGGTTGCAAGATGTGCGCCTTGACTATTCGTTGGGCATGTCGATACTTCGAAAATTGAGACTAAATGCAGCTTCCGTTTTCTTATACGCTACCCAGCTTGGAAAAATATGGGTTGCCAATGACCTGAACCTGGATCCTGAAGCTCAAAATTTTCCCTTGAGTAAAAGTATCGCGTTGGGAATAAATATTGTGTTCTAAAAACAACCAAAATGAGTACTTCAAAAATAAACGTTTTATCGGGTGTCTTTTCGATTTTTGCCTGCTTGATGTTTTCATCCTGCGGTAAGGACTGGATGGAAGAAAAAGGTGACAAGAAGACGTCCACCATTGCCACCGCCCAGGACCTACAGGCCTTACTGGACAATGGAGTCAATCTCAATATTAATACAACGCCCCTGGGACCCGAAATCGCAGCAGATGGACATTATATTACAGAGGCAACCTGGAATCGGTACCGTGGAACCATTAATCAGAATCGCTACACCTGGACAAATGCCATTTTATATGAAACCGTGACAGACTGGAATGGTCCTTATTTCGCCGTCCTGAACTGTAATGTTGTTTTAACTGAAGCGGAGCGGTTTGCTGGCGATGCGCGCATACCCAACATTAAAGCACAAGCGCAATTCTTTAGAGCGATGGCTTTTCTGAACCTGGCGGTAGCTTATGCGCCAGCTTACAAGGAATCTTCAGCTGGAAGCGACGTAGGAATCCCCATTCGGCTAAGCGATGATGTCAATGAACCTTCCGTGCGCAGTAGCGTTAAAAAAACGTATGAGCAAATCCTGTTCGATTTAAATGCTTGCATCAATAACCTACCCACGGTGGCGCCGGTAATTACACAGCCATCGAAACCGGCCGCGTTAGCGTTGCTGGCGAGAACCTATTTGTATATGGGGGACTACAGCAATGCCGGCAAGTACGCTGATCAATGCCTGCAGCTGGCGAATCAACTTTTGACCTACGATTCACTACCGGCAGGAAAGGGTTTTATTGGTGTTAATAAAGAGGTCTTATTAGTGTGTCTGGTTCCAGCGGCGCGGGAAGTCACCCGCGACTATTTGATTGACCAATCACTTGTCGATCTCTATGAAGAAAACGATAAGCGCCGATCGCAGTTTTTTGTCCAAAGAGGCGGCGGCTTCCAGTTTATCGGTACATACGGGAATTCTGGCAGTGATCTTTTTGCAGGGGTGGCTGTTGATGAAGTTTATTTAATTCGCGCTGAATGCTATGCAAGAGAAAATAAGGTTGAAAAGGCGATGGAGACCCTGAACAATTTGGTCAGAACGCGTTATGCAAAAAAGGAGGATGGCACGACCACCTATGTCGATCAGACTGCCGTTGATAAAATTGACGCATTAAGGAAAATATTCCTAGAGAGGCGTAAGCAACTAATATTAAGAAACATTCGGTGGGCTGATCTTAAGAGGTTGAATCTTGAGAGCGAGTTTGCGATCACCATTTCCAGATCGATAGCTGGACAGACGTATACATTGGAGCCCAATAGCTACAAGTATAATTTCCCCGTTCCGGCTGAAATAATTCGTGCATCCAGTATCCCCCAAAATCCGGGATGGGAATAACAAACACCGTCGATTATTACGAATCTCTGAGACCCGGTTGGGATAAGCGGGGCTCAGAGATTTTTTTTACAGGTCGGGGTAGGAAGAGGGTGGCCATTTTATTTGAGTTCTAAAAGCGCCGTTGTTCAACAGAAACCCTGGCAAGCTTTGGACCGTCGGGTTCTGATGTGTAGATATTTTTTCCCGGCAGAAAAAGATTGAGGCTATTGGATACATACTTCTTTCTCGACATATGAACTTGGCCCTCGTGGTTAAAACCTGAGAAATGGCTACCCCTTTATTGTGACGATGCTCGTGACCGAGGTACTTTTCGGCCGGTGCGATAATCGCACGGCCTTAATAGCATTTGCGAGGTAAATTTAGTGCCACGGGGATTCGTTCTAAGCCAGCAGTTAACTTGGTATTACGCTTTGCTGGCGGCAAACGGGTATCGCTGATCCATTTGGAGGGGAAGGGCCATAGCCGCCGCCCGGCAGAACGTTGCGATGCCCTGCTGCTTGGTCAGGGGCAGTTCATGATAATGTGCGCCAGGTAAAGGTGCAATTTCTTCAAAACGTCCATCGCTATGCACGTTATCCCAGCCCGTACGGACTATCTTGAAATCCGAACCCGAATCGGCATTACGTCTGCAGTCCGTTTCGGTTAAAAGGCGGATAGCATGGACAAACTGATCCGGTTGCACAGACACTGGGATATTACTGGTGTCATTTTGGCTGGCACACCGCAGATTTGGTGATAAGACATCATAATACCACCTATTCTATTTTCGAAATAAAAACTTCCTTTAATCTACGATTCAACGTTCGCGATGCCTTAGGCCAGCTCCTGGACTATGCCTGCTGGTACCCGGGGCTTACAATGGAACGTCTTGAAATTATATCAAAGGAACAGATGAAAGGATGGCATCAAGCGTACTTCCGCCGCATACAAGAGGTGCTTTCGATTCCACTTCATTACTGGTGGTATGAAGAAGCGACTGGCAAATTTCATGTTGGATGAGGATGTGGTATAAGAAGATTCAATTTTGAAGGTGCTTTCAAATCGTTGTACCAAGCTGAGCGGTATGTCATGCTGTTCCTTTTTTTAAGTCATACTAGGAGAAATTGTCGTGAGTGAAAGGTATATTTGTTTTAATCATAGGAATAGCAAAATGAGAAGGCCCCGGAAATATGCATTTGTAATGATAAGGTCAATCAGCATGTACAGTAGTACGCTTCGTCGTACGACGATGACTCAGAAGTCAATGATCTTTTGGGTTATCATATGCTTAGGTTACGTAACATTTATTAGCTGTAATCATCGATCGGGAAGGGCTAAAGCACCCGTGTCAATGGCAGCACAGGATACGCCTGTCGGCCCGGTGAATGGCGGTCTTTCCTCGGAAATCCTGGTGGACGAAAGATTTCTGGGGTTTCTCAACGAATTTAAAGCCGCGGTGGTTCAAAAGGACGTTGTTAAGGTACAATCGATGATTTCCTTTCCGCTGCCCACTGCCCCTAAACCATCGGATGACGGGCTGACTTTAGAGCATGACAGCTCTTCAACGGATAAAATAAAACAGCCGGAGTTTATGGAGCATTATGGTGCAATTTTCACCAGCGATATCTTGCGGTTGTTGCCAATGGCTTCATTGGACAATATCGAGGTGATCGACGATAATGCAGATGACTATTACCGGCGCCTGCAGTCGCGGACTGATAGCGGCAAAGTGATCTATGAAGTGTATATACAGTATCCTGAGAAGAACGAAACCGCGGACTCTTTTTTCGGCCTTGTCTTTGGCCAGGTCGAAGGGGAGTTCAAGATGATTAGCTATTATGCCAAATGGCCGGTGGTTTCTGAATAATGGGTTCACTATAACTAAATTCGACATGATAAGAGATCACTTTAAGTCACAACAGTATTTTGGGAATTTAGTGGCCAGGCTGCAATCTTCATTGAATGAGAGGCGGCGGTCCATGGCAGAAAGAAAACAGCCGTATTTCAATGAATACTACGTGTTGGCAGATGGCTTAAACGACTATATTTCCCTGGGGTATTCATTCGGATGGCCGGTTGCACAGCTGGTTGCACCAGGTAATGAAATGCTGAAAAATTACACGCTATCCATAGATCCTGATGTGGATTATTCTGATGGCGGGGGGCTTATCTACGCTGATCTTCTCGAAATAATCGCAAAAGGTGTGCTATTAAATGCCAACGATGCGCTAGGTGATCTCGCCGGTAAACTGAAGGCCGTTGGTTATCACGATTATTTAATCTCGTTTCTCCTCCGGTTTGCAGTTCCCGCAATAGAGTTGATGCCTCAGCTGCAATGGTCACAGGATGTAGCTTGCCTGAAACTGCGGGAGATAACATTGTCCGAAAGGGCTACCGCAAGTGATAGTTTGATGGACTATCTTCAAAACTATTTCTACACTTCCGACAACCTGGAAGATGATTACGGCTCCCATAAAAGGAATGATAATAGCTATACAGGCTACTGGAGCTTCGAAAGTGCGGCCATTGCAAAAATAATGGGTCTTAACGATGATTCACTTGAGAACCATCCATACTACCCCTACGATCTGCGACATGGCGATAACAGATCTATTGATAATTTCCCGTCGCTGAGCGAATTTATGCCGGTTGCCGAACAACAGAAGCGAGAACCTATCGACTTGAAGGTCAGACGAAGTTGGTGGAAATTCTGGTAATTTAAGTCAGAAGGGGTACCGGGGATTTTAGAATTATAAAATGTAAAAGACTGAATTTGATCTTGCGATGGTCAAATTGCCGCTAGGCTTTAATCTTACAGGTGTCATCTACTCATAGCTATACTAGGACGGGGCAATCCTCTACAAAATCGCACACCTGCAGTACCATTTGTAATTTATTTTACTCGATTTTATTAGATTCATTAATTGAATATATCTTTAAGAGATAGCTGGCTACCACCGTCTTAATTTTCTCGATTGCTATTCAAAATGGGCGTCTCACCAGCATTTTCACCCAAATTCATTCCAGAAAACTTGTTCGCGATTTTAGTAATCACTTTATTAAACTCCGCCCTATAATCTTCCTTTTTACGGAGGCTCTGTATGTACTGCTGCCGATCCAATTCGGATATTTCATAGAGATACGCGAAATGCTGATCCAATTCAGCAGCCAATTTATGGAAGTTCTTGTTCTCCACTGATGGAAGTATCCCGTGACGAAAAGATCGATTTTCTTCCGCGAATTCACGCCATTGAAGTAATTGCATCCAGAGCAGATCGATGTCGGTTTCTAATTTTTGAACATTCTCTTTGAGTGCCTGGGCCTTTAATGCCAACTTTTCCGCTTCAGCTTGATAGTATTTTGCGGTCGAATCACTGTGCCTTCGAAAGTAGGCGAGCCAATAGTTTTTTAAAAATAGCCTCACTAATACGATAGCGATAAGTACAATGCCAGTGAGTGCGTAAATCGAGGGAATAGTAATTGCAGTCATCATAAAAATTTATTTAGCTTTACTTTATCAGACTTGTCAATTGAATGGACTTTCAAGGAAACACTACCGAGTAAAAATAATAAGAAATCAGAGATTGTAAGAGTATATTCTAACTCGTAGTCATAAATTTTATGACCCAATAATGACTGTTACATTTAAAATATCTTACCTGTACCTACGGTGATGTTAGTTCTCCCTGTAAACCCATCTCAATTGGTGCTTTGATCAACTGCAATAATTTTCTATGAAAGACTGGCATCTCTAATTATCAATGATTAACAAGAAAATTACAAAGTCAATTTTAGCTATTTCCAAAATTGCCGGCAATGTTTATTTACAGCAAAGGATCTGTTCTGAAGAACTTAATATACTTGCAAAACCAATAGCGCCTATGTCATTCTACGAGATTGAGATTTCCCTCGCTATACTAGATCAGGAACTCTTCGGCATCAAACGCCGGGTGAATTTATTAATCAATTACACTCCGCTCACTGGGAAAAATAACGACTTAAATACTTATCGGGATCAGTTAGCGTTAGCCAACCGTGTTATGAAGCCAATGGCAGATCTTCGATACCTGGCAACAGATAAGCGGCTCTCTGAATCCGCCCTTGTGAACCCTTTTAATGTTATTCAGAATTACAGTGGCTTTAAAGATCGGCTACATGAAGTGCAAACTCTTTTGATAACCTTAGACGAGCATGTACAGTGGTTTTGCCAGAACAAAAAAAATCAAATCGAATTATTGGAAAATTGGGACGAGACATTTTGCTTTTCTGAATGGGCGGAGGCCATTGAAAACGCAATATCGGAGCTTACTTTTTTTGCTGAGTTTTTTGAAGTCTGTTTCAGTACCTGAAATTTTATCGGCTTGGATTGGAAAGCTGTAGCTTTTTTCAAAGGAGGCGGGATACGTACCTGAATGGGACTCAGCATGGCATACAAAAAATCCGGTAGTTCCTGATGCAACCCGAACGAAGCTTGTTTGAGAATGGAACCAAATTTATATCCGTGGACCCCTATTTCTGTCATCCAATTTTCTGGCTTTTAAATTATAACCTTTCTTTTGATACGGGTGAATTGGGATCAGCTCCCGTTTTGAGAAATTAGGACCGCAACGCTGAAGGCGGTAATGAAATTTAACACCAAATCCCTCTGTGATTATCGTTTTGTTCCAGTTGATATCAATCACCCTGATCGGGAATGTCTCCTGGTTTAACAAATTCGCGGGGGCTTTTTTTACGCCATGTTTACTTTTGGGTTTTACCATTATTTCTTCTACTTCCGCCAGTTTAATGAAGGTGATTAATTGAAAGAACAGTTTCCGGGAAGCCGCATCAAAATCCAAAAAGCTTTCTTTTTCCTGCTTAAGATCATAGTAGTCTTCCATTTCTGGTGTAGAAATTTCCTTACTGCTCAGGTCCATGTTAAAGAAACTATACCGGATTGGTTTTGATCCTTTATCTGATTTATTTCCAGATGCCACCAACGCATTTATTTTTGATCCGATCTTATTATAGCGGACAAATTTATCCCCAAAGTTCAGTTGCTTTTTTCCGTCTGGAATTGGAGCGAGCCATTCTAAGTCAAAGGGCTCTTTTACTTTTATCTTCTGGCAATGATCCAACACATTTTTAGTGATGTAAAATTGGTGAATATCTTTTTCACTCAATAACTCACTGACTTCCGTTACATCAGGGACTTCCAGCGCGATTGGGTCGTATTTATTTACGAGGTGCTCGGCGCGCTCGCGACTAACGCCAAGAAGTTCGCCGAGCTTGATCAACTTTTCTTCTGTCCTTCTTTTTTCCTCGAAAGCCCGTATCGTTAACCACGTTGAAAAATCGAGTACTAGAAAGTCTTTGAATGTATCTGTTGAGGAGAACTGTATTCCAAATAGGTGCTCAGATTTCATGCTCTTTCATTTCCTGAAAGATGACATTTAGACTGCAGCTAATTTCACACTTTTTCCTCCTGAGAAAGCTGGTGTAGCTTTCTTCGGGAAATGAGCCGTTTTTAATGGCAAGGTCGCGGAATATCAAGTGTTTTGGAGGCCATCTGCTGGGAAGAGTGGCTTATTGAATGGGGAGGCGATCGACAGGCGTTCAAGTCAATGCGACGTTTTGGGGACTAGAAGCATAAGAAGTGTTCCGGCACACGACAGTGCCGGAACTCCAGCACATATTGTAGCCGGAAAAATTTTGTCAATAGAAATTAAAGTCGGGTCGAGAGAAATTAATTTCCACCTGGGGTTTCAAAGCGTTACGGCGCCGATGAAACCCTTATTTTCTAATATTACATGAAAAATTGGAAAGTGAATGTTAATAATTGGTTAGTAAGATGCTGTTAGACATTTTCACCCTATTTAATCTTTTTCTCCTCTTATATTATTAGGTAGCTGGATGATTTAGTTTATCCTGTCTTTTTTTTGTAAACTGTGTCTTTAGAATTATTTTCGATCAATGAAATTTACGCATAGGACGTTTCCTGTTTTAGAGATGTTAAAAGGCTCATTGGATATTTGGCCTTTGCAACTTAGGGGTTCATCACATCTTATTGCCCTTTTCCCTACTATTAATAGCAGATGGCAAGCATTTTCCAGTGAGTTTTCCAAGAATATATTTTTTATGGCCGATACTTTTATAAAGGCTATGGAGAAGGATGTTTTCACGTGGAGTGCAGATATTTTAAAAGATTTTCAGGTGCAAAAGAGAACGACATTTTTTAGCGGAAGTGCGACGTTTATGTCAAAAAATCGCACGTTTTGTATTTATACAGATGCTGAAAAAGGGCGATATTGCGTGTTCGAATTTTTCCCGTACCAAGGAAATTTGTGTTTGCGGTCGGTTTTGTTGTTAGAAAATTCTGCTACTGAACCATCCTCCGAACTATTTTTCTTGGCCGATCCGTTCATAGCTGATGTTCACCATCGTACGGAAGTATACAACGTTTTTGCTCAGATCTTGGCCACTTTATTTTTTGTGCAGAATGTAGAGCCTCAAACAAAGTATGTCGTTCCCGCAAAGGGGAAAATTCAAACTATCAATAAAGAAAAGATTGTAAACGGGACGTCATTTGATATTGATGTACTCGACGCTCGCTGGTATACTACCATTGTCCGCAGTGAACCTTTCAGGGTGGAGGGTTTTACACGCAAGCAGCGGCATGGTCCTGGATTTAGTTTAGTGAAGGAAAAAGTCATAGAATCCTTTTGGAAAAAAGGCTATACGATTCGTGCGAAGATGTTAAAAGAAGATTAGTTAGGTGTTTTTTGATAATTTACTTTTAATGATACTTTTTTTAAAAGATCCTCCATTGAAGTTAAGGATGTACAGTAGGTTACGCAATTTGAACGACCCCATGGCCTAACTTCTACTTTTTTGTCGCGGGGAAATCAACTTCGGTGAACGAGAACCTTTGTACCTGATTGGTTTTGATGTGAATATGCTGGAAATTAACTGTGACGCTCGTTTTCTGCGTATTTTATGATATTTGATCGTAGTAATTTTAATTGATCAAGCTTTTGTTGCTCATCATTGAGTTTTGCCGACAATTCATTGATTTTGGCATCCAATATCGCTATGTCGAACGTAATGATATCGGGGAATTCCTTAGTATTACTGGTTGTTTGCATGCCAACTTGCTAAAAGGTGTTGAATGGTTATTTTGAGAGACAAATATAGCCTTTTTTACTGAGTTTTTCAGAGACAGGGAAGTTTGATGGAATATTGTATTTTTATGGTCCCGTCACCAAATATTACTGCCTTGAAAATAGCACATTTAAATATTAGAGAACTGACTTTTTTGCGAGATCGGTATTTACAGGAAGAACAGCACATTTTGGATGCAATTCCTGCCCTGCAACAACGTTTGCAATATGTACAACAGCGTAAAGCAGTTTTTGCGAACCAACTTTCGGAAATTGGAGTTAAAAACATCCTGTTAGAGATGAAGGCAGTTTCGGCTTGGCCCGCACCTCCTTTGACTTTTGCAGCCTACGATGTTGATCGGGGCAAGCCATCCATTTTCATTTCTTAGGAAAGTATTTTAGTTCAAGCAAAATTAAAAAAGCTTTGATAGCCTTTAGCATATATTAATGCAGATATAAATGACAAACAGCAAATTTTCAGAAGAGCAAATATCGGTCATTGAACAGCTTACGGCTTTACTGAAGCAATGTCAGCAGCTCAATATTCATATTTCAGGTGTATCTGACTATGAGGTTAAACAATATGAAGATGGTAACGGGAATGATTATTTAGCCATTACCTAAACTGTAAAATAAATCGTGGTTTCGAATAGATGAATGGTTGGGACAAGTAGTGATCAATGGATGAAGAAAAAAATAAGTGCGCAAACTTATAATCTTCGCTTATAGTATTAGAGAAGCCGCTCCACATGGGCAATTTAATATTTTTTGGATGGTTGAATTAACCGGGGCCCGTTATGACATAATTGCTGTTGAAGAGTGAAATGCAGATAGCCTGGGGATGTCATAAATAACTGACGGGAGGTTACTTGAATTATTAGTGATGGCTGGAAGGGAAGTAGCAATCATTTCCTGATGAAGCTTGATTGTTCCGGTAGCCATGGGATGTCATAAATAATGGCTGGAAGATTTCTTACATTATCTTCAATGGAGGGCGGGAGAGGATTGGTAATCGTCACTTTTTGTACCTTCAGTTTGCCGGCAACTGCCATGGCCATTAATATGAATTCCGGCGCAAAATCCGGAGAATCTGGTTCTGATTCCATGCAAATCTGTCCGTCGACAAGGAACTCATACTTCTTTAGGTTTCTGATCATCGCACGTACGGTTATATCGTGATAGCCTGATTTTTTACTAATCTTAACTGGATTCCATTCTCCTGTTTCTATACCGTGCAAAATGATGGCAGCTGCCATAAAAGTACGAGTTCCGTCCTCTGCGATGTTGAACTCTTTTACGAGTTGTTCTGCTTCTTTAAAATGCATGAAATTTATTTTCGTGGAAAATTAGTGCATTTTTCTATTGAGGACTTCATGGGTCATCAATATTTTTTCACTGATCCTCCTTGGAGGTAATTAGCACAAACTAAATTGTTATATTGTTTGAGTCAGTTTCTATTGATCATAACGTAAAGTAAAGTGCTATGATAAAAAGTGATGAGTTGATTGTGATGCGTGCTATAGCCATTTGTTTCAAACCATATTTGAAACCTGAAGAAGCCTATATCTACACAAACCTTGGCAGGACTCAATTTGCCCTGAAATGTTCTGAATTTGGTGTATTAAAAACCAGCAGCGGATATTTCAGGAAGGAAGATCTTGATAGACTAATGGCTGGGGAACCTTCCAGATTTTTATCCGCTGCCGATGATCTACAACTGAAGAAAATACGGAAGTAATGCTGGTTCTGATAGTAAGTTGATGGCTTCGGATTGATCTTTAGGGCGATGCCTTTTGTATACTCTTAGTACCTGCGCTGTGGTGGTATGCCCCATGAGGTATGCGATCGTCGGATCGTCCACTTTTTGGTCCTTCAATAATATCGAGAAACTCAATCTTGCGCAGGACCAGGTGATATGTTTTTTTATGCCCGCGGCGGCTACCCATTCATTAAGAATTTTATTGGCCCCATTTTTACTTGGGAGCCGGAAAACCTTCCTCCCGGAATTTATAGCATCGTCTGGATCATTTAGCTGGCTTCTGCGTTTCACGAGGATTGTTTTCGCAATCGGGTGCAGCGTCAGGGTAATCGGTTGCCCTGTTTTTTGCTGAATGATCCTCGTTACCAAGGAGTCGCCCTTGATTTGATCCCAGCTCAGTGTAAGGACGTCGCACCAGCGGAGACCTGTATAGCAACAAAAAATAAAAGCTTCCTGTAGCACCCAATGGAATATCGGGGTGGCCAGTAGTGCGCAATAGTCTTCAGCCTCGATCAGCTTTTGTTCGCAATAAATTCAATTCTATCTAGGGAAGGCCAGTTGCGGATTCCGGTCAATTTTAATGGGTCTCATTTTTTTTTGGCTATATAAGTAAAATACAATATTTTTCGTACCTCGAATAGTAAGCTTCCTAACAGCTAATTGCAACAGCTGACTCCAAGACGTTTGTGCTGACCTGATGGCAAATAAGCAAGTCTGTATGGGATATTACATGAGGGTCCAAAACGTATTTTAAAAATCTCTATACTTTATGGATCACGTTGATCGCATAATTTCATTTGGTGAGAAAGTTAGTGAACAACACCTTGACGATTTTCTCAATGATGTTCAAAAGATACTGCCCCTTGCTCTACAAAGGAAAATTAGGGTCGTATTTGACCTTTCCGCTTGTAAGTGGTTTTCTAACCAGGAATTATTAGTATTTACTGCACTTTTAAGATACTTTTTTGAGGCTGAAATTGAATTCTTCGTACGTTTTCTGAAAGTGGGGATTCCAGAAAACGTCGATAGACGCCTAGCAAGTCAAATTGTTCAGATTTGGGAAGTATGGAAGATTGGAGCTGTTATTCCTGACAATATCGCTGATAGTGTTGTGCCGGGTTCTAAGTTTGAGAAATATTTTGATATATCATATGGCCTTGTCCAGAGACTCAAAATAAAATATAATATCCCAGCGGATAGTCTTGATATTTATGACAGATATGGCGTCACCCCTTTTGTTGAGCTAGAAAAAATAGAAAATTACGACGACCAAAGAGTATCGGAAAAATTAGCGAGAATTTACAAATTGAGCAAAGCTACAACTGAAATTCTCCAAAGGTACAATTGTACAATGCCATTTGATAATAAAACATTGAGCTCAATTGTTACAAGGGAGCTGTATGAGAATTTTTTGGACCATTTTAAGCAAGGTATTTTCAATGTAGAAAAGAATTTTTCTTTTTTTAATATTTCACTAATAAAAAGGTTAAGTGAATCGACAAATAAGCCGGATACTATTCAGCATGTCTTGAAGAAGAATTTTCTTGAAGAGCAGGTGCCTGAACTAGCATCTTTTTACTATGATAATAGTTCAAAAAAGTATATTAACCGATCGTTGCTTCAACTTTCATTCGTGGATTTTGGAGAAGGAATCTGCAGGTCATTGGAAAAGCAATTTCTTCAAGCCAGGGATGATCAAAAAAAAGATATACTTTTTACAGCTGGGAGCCTTGATGATAATATTCTGGCATACGCATTTCAATTTGATTCTTCAAAAGATCCAATTGACAAGCGATACCTTGAGCGGTCGAACATACCAAGGGGACTCTTTGATTTACTTACAATTGTTCGAAGATTCAATGGGTTGTTAGTAGCTCGTAGCAATAGGGGTAAAGTTATTTTTAATTTTTCACAAGGTCAAACATTTTCACAAGCTGTATCCCGGTTCGGAGACAGTAGCAAGAATTTCCCTGGAACACTTATAAGTATCTATTTGCCTGAACGTGACAAACAGAATTCTATTACTACCATCCCAATTAAGCCAATAGATCACCTTGATAAGCGCAGTTTTTTTAAGAAAAAGATAATACATGTCAGTCTATTTGACTTGCAGGTTGAAGTGAAAAGTATGAACTTTTTGAAAGAAAAATTCTACGATAAGCTGTTTGAGAAATTTGTTTCGATTTTTGATACCAGTACTGGAAACAATCTATTTTATATAAGTTTTAAAGGATTTGAGATTGACGATAGAGTTACAAAGAAACTCATATATTTTTTGGCATTTGACTATAGAATTAATATTAGTAACAGTGTAATCATATTAGACCCTCCACCAATTGATTACTTAGAGAATGTTAACAAAGAAATTCAGTTTCTTCCTGAAATTTCCAAACAATTTCACATTCACCCTACG
Organism: Chitinophaga sp. YIM B06452; assembly: GCF_039655965.1. NCBI lineage: Bacteria > Pseudomonadati > Bacteroidota > Chitinophagia > Chitinophagales > Chitinophagaceae > Chitinophaga > Chitinophaga sp. YIM B06452. The sequence continues at coordinate 425,182 of NZ_JAWLKY010000003.1, forward strand.
CCGTTTATTTATATTGAAGCTGCAACGGACCAGATTTCAATTTTTTGGTTGGGTGTATTTTTGCATTCTGATATTCTTAAGCTGAATGAATTGTTGTTTGAAGTAAGTGATTTGCGGTCCAGTGACTTTGCAAATCCAGACGGGGTAATAGGGAATGTCAACTACTATGATGAGCACCGCAACCTTATTTCACTTGTTGACAAAAATAACATCTCGAATATTCTTAAGGAACAAAAAGACCAATTGGAATATGAGCAAGTGGAGAAACTTATTTTAGATTGTGTAAAGTCAGAAGAAGGGTTTGTGTATTTATGCAATGGGAATTACTATCAGGAAAAATATATTCAACTTTTCGACTTATTAACGAATAAAAACAACGTACGATTACTAGCTTCCGCATTAGCCAATAAATTGATTGAAGAGCTTGGGGATCTTTCCTCCTATTATTTTGTTTGTAATACACAAAGCAGTGAGAAGATAGTCGAAGAATTGATTGCTCTGGGATTTTTTGATAGTAGTCGATACTTTTCTGCGAAAGGTGGTCTTTCACAATTTATTGGAGCAGTTAAAAAGAAGGAGCTGCCGAAATCCAGCAAATTTGTTTTGGTCTGTGATGTATTGTCAACAGGTTACATGTGGAATAAATTGCGGTTAGCCCTTTTGCAAGCCGAAATCGCTATCGCAAAGATTGGGGTGATTGTTAACGGAATCGACCTTGAATTTGAACCGGCCATCCAACGATATGATTTGTTTTCAAAAGACATTGTGGCCTTGAGCGTTTTTCCAATGCGCAAAAGGAGACGATATCAAATTCGGGAACTATTATTAAAAAAGGCATTGCATGTCAGAAGGATTAACCCGTATACAAATACGCCAATAACTCAAAGCAATATTAGAAATGCTTACTTACATTCGTCGTTGCTAGGTAACAAGCAGTTTATTAAAATTCTGGATGAATCGTATATTAAAGTTGGTTACTTTAAGTTTAATAACCTGATTCATCCATACTTTTTCGATATGGATAAGCTGTTAATGGACCGAAGTAGAAGCAATCTCCTTCTCAGAGAATTGTTTAATAAAATCGACTCAGTTTTACTTAAGGATTTGGAGATCATTTTCTTTCCAAAAAAGTCCGGTGTTGGCAATTTAGACCTAGAATATCTTAAAGACTCTATCCTGAATAATCACGCATTAACTATAATAGAATTGCAGCGCTTTTCCACTAATGAGGGATGGCGATTTCCTCACCCGCCGGAATTCTTATACGATATTGCTGGAAATAAAAAGGTCATGATTCTCGATGATGGGTCATGTTCGGGCGAATCAGTGATTCAAATGATAGATGAAGTAGCCACGTTAAATGTACGAGAGATTATTGTTTTATCCATCATAGGGAGAGTTAATGATCATAAAAAGGATTTTTTTTCACGGTTAAAGTTGATAAGAAGCGAGCACGGTGAAGTCTCAATTTCGGTATTTTTTGGAAGTCACTGGCATGTTCCCACCTACTATATACAAGAAAGCCCGGTTATAAAAGAGAAAACCTGGCTTGATGATATTCTAAATCATTCGAACATTCCGATAGGGATAAGAGAAATCGCAGAAAACGTAAAGGCGGAATTAGAGTTAAAGGAGATCGAAGCGCTAAATAACAAGTATCTTATTAAGCCAAGGACGGAAGATGGTGAATTTTTAAAGGATTTGCTACTGACCAAGGAACAAATAGGTCGGATCTCAACTTATAGGTTTTATAAAGAATATTTCGAGTTTTTTGACAAATTTATTCTTGAAATTGAGAATACCGAATTTACTGACGACCGATATAAAACAATTGAACTAATTTCCGCGGTATTTTTACACGAACCAAATTTATATGAGAAAGTCAAAGAAGTGCTTCCTGATCTTACTGAGCGACTAGAGTTATTTATTCAGACGATCTTGTTTGGAAACCCTACAAAACCAAATAAACCGATCCTGAGCAAAAAGCGCTTGTATTACATCTGGTCTAACAAAAATTTATTCCATTTGTTTTTCATTTTGTACCAGAATGACGAACTATTCGACTTTTTGACAGTCGGAAAATTTGTTGAATTAATTAATAGGTTTTGTCTCGGCAAGGATGGAGATTTAAATTATTTATTCTATCGTCTTTTAAAATATTTGCCTCATAATTCAACGACCAAGTATGAAATGAAATATGCTGGTAAAGCTCGATGGTTGGTTAATGCGGCAATAGAGAATAGGCAGTTAAATGGAGGTTTAGTCAATAAGCTCAAAAGATATAGGTCATTTATCGCCACCTTACCGGCTGATGAGAGTGATTTTGATACTGCGATTTCATTATTGAATAATTTGTACAGCAACGTTACTGACGAAAAATTTCATGATCGATCTATTACTCTTAAGGTAGACGTGATAGTTTCTTTGTTAGAGGTAATGGAAGAGGAATTTGATACCTTTAAAGTTCCGCAAATTTTAAAAACTTGGGAAGAGGATATTTCTTCTTTTATTGAATCTGTTTTATCTTTTAGTCGAAGCTACCCCCTTTTTTTTGCGCCTTGCGATGATAAAATTTACAGCCGACTGGAGTATAGTAATGAATCTCTACGTGAGTTGCATGGCTTTATATCCGATGAAATATTTAGTTTGACACAACGGTCCGAAATTGGAAAAATTAGGAATTGGATAAAACGGGTGCTTGAAAGATTTATTGGCAGTAACACAATTTATTATCGAATTTTTATTAATATTTCAACTTCGGATATTTTTCTCGAATTTCAGAAGTTTTTGAGTGCTTCCAGAGATGATCATCCGAAACTTGACCTTAAACCTCAACGGCATAATATATCCCAAGGCTCTGTAGCAGTTCCATTATACTTTATACAAGAGGTGTTGTTTAAGGAGCTTCGTCTGAACTTCAGGCACGCTCACATCAATTTTCCTGTGTTTTTTACCTGGAGTTATTCTTACGGCTTTTTAACTTTGCGAATTGAGAATAAAATTGATCCTAATAATAGGAACGGAGGAAGTGGATCTGGAATTTCAAAGTTAGAAAACCTCAATAGAATGCCTAATAATGTTGTCAACTATAGAAAGGGGGATAGTGTTGATGATGAGGCCACCAGAACTTCTAAGGATGACTTTGTCCAAACGATAATCTTTAAATCGATTTAATATGTCTTTATCTCTAAAGGATTTAGTATTGTTTGTTTTTGACGAGCGTGAGAATTATAATAATCCGACTACAAAAGATAGAATCGGAAGCGCTTTATTCAAGAAGGTCATTTTGATTGAATCACGAGAAGAATTTGATCGAGAATATACGAATCTTGAGCAAAATGAGAAGTTTTTGTTGATTTGTCACGTCTTTCATGCCGCGAAAAGTGAAAGTGAGGTAGCCTTGCGAGGCGTTTTAAAGTTTAACAATACTGGAATATATGAAGACTATGGTGTCATCCCGGTTTTTGTTTCAGCTGGGGATGCTGGAAGCGTTATGAAAGCTCTCTATGATTTGGAAAAGTCGCCGAAGCCTGTTTACATTTATTCTACCATGAGAGATGAGGTTAAAGCGGGACGAATTCAGGTTTATTCAAAAAGCGAATTGTCCAAGGAGCATCACGGCAGTGCATCGGGATCTGTGTTAAGTGAAAATGGGGGAAACGCCTTAGTTTTTGAATATGCAATAATTACAGCACTTTTTTCGAATGAATTTGAGCAAATTGAGCCTTATTTTATTTGGACGCCAAAACTTGATATTAATACAAGGACAAAACGCTATAGGACCGGTCATTTCGTCGGCCAGCCTGATAAGCGAATTGTGGTCGGGATTCCATCTGACACAGGCATGGTTGATACTGCAATAATTGCTACGGAAATGTTGAACATGTTTAAACCCAAGATTTTGATGATGTCAGGTGTCTGTGGGGGGAAAGAGGGGTTGAATTTCGGAGACCTCGTTGTAGCAAAAAAAGTATTTACTTTTCAGAAGGGGAAAGTAAGTGATATTGCAGGCAAAGACGGAAAGAAGGTTAAGCTTTATAACAAGGATCAGGTTGAAATTGACTATGATCATCTGTATGACGAAAGCGGAAAACAAATTGCTATAAGTGTAGAGAAGTTTGAGGGAGAACAGGATTCTGTGTTGTCTATTGATTCGCTCTTACAAGATCATTTGGAACCTGAAATTCCCGAAATTGAAAAATTAATCAATAAAGAGATCCAGGCCTTCGGTAAGGAGATTAAAATTGTTTTTGAGCCAATCGCTTGTAGTACAATGGTTATTAATAAGAAGGGATATTTCGAGGATCATATAATGCCAGTACATCGAAAGGTGGCTGCGGTTGAGATGGAGAGCTATGGGGTTGCTCGATCCACTGAAATTGCTAATGATGGTTCTACTAAATGGCTAATTTTCAAGGCTGTAATGGATAATATGACTGTAAAAGATGACAGCGCTAAGAAGTATGCAGCTCGAATAAGCGCAATGTTCTTAAAGTACATTCTCGAAAGGGGAGCGCTTAGTCCTGCGCTTTAGACCTTTTGGGGGGATATGAAAGCCTGCCGTCACTTGGTGTTTTGTTAAGCGTAAGGGCCTTCGATCTTCCTGAGACTTCGCATGTAACTCAAATTTTTTCATCGATCCTCCTTGGAGGTAATCAACACAAACGATATAGTTAGATTGGTAACGCCAATTTCTATTAATAATTTTGTTAAATGAAGTGCAATGATTAAAAGTGATGAGTTGACCGTGATGCGAGCTATAGCCCTTTGTTTCAAGCCGTACCTGAAGCCTGAGGAGGCATATATTTATACAAACCTGGGTAGGACCCAGTTTGCCTTGAAATGTTCTGAATTCGGCATATTAAAAACCAGCAGCGGATACTTCAAGAAGGAGGACCTCGATAATATAATGGCCGGGAAACCTTCCAGGTATATATCCGCTGCTGAGAAATTATAGCTGCAGGAAATACGGAAGTAATTCCGGTTCGGGCAGCAAGCTAATAGATTCTGACTGATCCTTCGGGCGATGCCTTTTATATACTTTTTGAACCTGTGCTGTTGTGGTATGGCCCAGTAGGTAGGCAATAGTTGGATCATCTACCAGTTTATCCTTCAGTAGAATAGAGAAGCTAAGCCGCGCGCATGACCAAGTGATATGTTTCATTATTCCGGCTGCTTTCATCCATTGGCTGAGAATTTTATTGGCGCCGTTCGCACCGGGAAGCTGGAAGACCTTCCTGGTGAACTTCTCGGCATCGCTAAGACCCTGCAATTGGTTCCTGCGTTTCACGAGGATGGCTTTGGCAATCGGGTGCAGCGTCAAGGTAATCGGTTGCCCCGTCTTTTGCTGTATAATCCTCGTTACAAGCGTATCCCCTTTAATTTGATCCCAACTTAAAGTTACAACGTCGCACCATCTCAGGCCTGTGTAACAACAAAGGATAAAGGCCTCCTGCACCTCCCAATTTAAAATAGGCGTGGCCAACAGCGCCAAATAATCTTCCACCTCGATAATCTCTTTTAACCTGGTTGAAGGATTGGATTTTGCGCTTACTTTTTCAGCTGGGCTGGATAAGTAATACTTGTCTGATGTTGCAGCCGCCAGTACCCATTTAAACCGGGTGAAGTAATCAGAAGGTGTTTCTCCATGGTATTTATCGAGCAGGTAACGCCTGAATCTTTTACAAAGCTCCTCGGTAATATCGACAGGTGAAATAAAGTTTTTTTTGAGAAAAGATTTGAACTGGACTAAGCTGTTCGATAAATGCCGGTTGCCTTCACGGGTGTGATTTTTCACGTATTCCGCGTAGTAGTCCAGGAAGTTTCCTTTGAATTTATGATTAGGAATATAGGCGGATCCGATTGCTTGCCGTTCGATGGTCAGCTGGCTGTCTTTCACCTTCAGTAGGGAAATGGCCTCCTGGTTATGCTTTTTTTCCGCGGGGTCCTTTGGTTTCGTGTAAATCCAGATCCCCGTGGATGGCCTTTGCCCTTTTTGCCGGCCGTAATCATAATAGAAAGTAATTTTATCCCCTTTTTTACTCATTCTTTTCAGGAAATTCATGCCACTTCATTTAAAGGGTGAGTAAAATCCATCCGCAATGTATATGCCGTACCGTTAGGTTGGAAAGGCCATGTTCCTGTAATGGTAAAATGTGGGATGATATGAATGGAACTTTTTTTTCGTGTCACTTTCAGGCAGTGCCAAAGGCCATGGAAGGTGTCAGTGTCAGAATGACTTTCGTATGCTGAGGCGATTTTTTTGGTTAATTTTTGCGGTGTGTGGTGCTGGTTACGTGCTGGTAGTGTGCTCGCATGTTGGTGTGTCATTTGGTGTGTCAATTGTGTGTCAACAATGGTGGTAAAAACCGCAAAAAAGGGGGAAGAAATGACACACGTATAAAATGAAAACGGTTGTAAATCAATGACTTACAACCGTTTGTGGTGCCCAGAACTGGATTCGAACCAGCACACCCTTGCGGGCGCTGCGACCTGAACACAGTGCGTCTACCAATTTCGCCATCTGGGCATCTTTTTCCGTGTTAGGGATTGCAAAAGTACGTACTTTCTCATTATTTCCAAATTCCCATCAGCTTTTTTTCAACAAAAACAGCCGTAAAAAACGAAAGCCGCGCATAGCACGGCTTCCAAATGTATATGGAAAATGTTTATACGGCAATGTTGAATTCACGCAGCGTGTCGTTCAGGCTGGTCTTCAGGTCGGTGCTGGCTTTACGCTGACCGATGATCAGCGCACAGCTCACCTGGTATTCGCCCGCAGGGAACTTCTTCGTATACGTACCGGGTATCACCACGCTGCGCGCAGGCACGCGGCCTTTGTATTCGATCGGTTCAGCGCCGCTCACGTCAATGATCTTGGTGGATTGGGTCAGCACCACGTTGGCGCCCAGCACCGCCTCTTTCTCTACATGCACGCCCTCTACCACGATGCAGCGGGAACCTACGAACACACCGTCTTCAATGATCACGGGGCTGGCCTGTAAAGGCTCCAGTACTCCGCCAATGCCTACGCCGCCGCTCAGGTGCACGTGTTTGCCGATCTGCGCGCAGGAACCTACCGTAGCCCAGGTATCCACCATGGTGCCCTCGTCTACATACGCGCCGATATTTACATAAGAAGGCATCAGGATAGCGCCTTTGGCGATAAACGCGCCGTAGCGGGCCACTGCATGGGGCACTACGCGCACGCCCAGTTCCTTATAGTTGGTCTTGAGCTTCATTTTATCGTGGAACTCGAAAGGAGGCAGCGTCATGGTTTCCATCGGTTGTATCGTGAAATACATCAGGATGGCCTGTTTTACCCATTCGTTCACTTTCCACCCGTTCTCTCCCGGTTCCGCTACACGGAGTTTTCCTTTATCCACGGCCTCTATCACTGCTCTCACGGCATCGGAATACTGTGTTTGCTGTAACAGGCTGCGGTCATTCCATGCAGCCAGTATTTGTTGCTGTACGTCCATTGTCTAATAATTAATTTCCGCAAAAATAATATAATACCGCACAGTTGTTCCCCCTTATTCTCTTCTTTCTGCCTGCCCCAGCAATATCGCTGCCAGCTGCCGGGAAATGGAATGCCCGCAAAGCTTGTCCAGCCAAAAGAATTCCCCCGCCGCATTCAGCTCCAGGAAATAATATTTCCCCTCAGGCGTCAGCACCAGGTCTATAGCGCCATAGTTAAGGCGGTAAAAATCCATTATCTTCAAAAGCCCGGCGCTTACTGGTTCGGGCAGGCCAAAAGGCTGCCAGTCCTCCACCAGCAAGGCGCCTTCCTTGCGCCAGTCTGTCTGCGCTTCAGGCAGCTGCTGGCTGTCTATCGAAAAAGCGAATATTTCTTTTCCCACCACGGTCACCCGCAGCTCCAGCGCCTTCGGCAGCTTTTCCTGGAAGGTCATAGGGCAATAGCTGAGCTGTTGCAGCTGTTCCAGGTGATGGCTGCTGATCTCATTGGTAAATACCACGTGTTCCCGCCCTTCGCGGTAAATGGCGAAGGAACTTTGCATCTTTGCGACTACCGGCCTGTTAATGGCTTCCATAAAGGCTTTCAGCCTCACGGGGGAATTGGTGATGCAGGTGGCCGGCACTTCCAGCCCGCAGCCGGCCGCGATCCGCAGCTGTTCTTCTTTGCTGTCCAGCCGCCGGTATACGCTGTATCGTTCCAGCTGGAAGCAGGGCAGGCCTTCGAGCATGCCGAACAGCGTGCGCCGCACCTCGCCGATGGAAGAGGGGAGGAACTCCTTATCCAGCACAGTTTCCAGGCCTTTGCCAATATTATAGCTGCGGCGGTACCATACCGCGGTAATATCGTCCAGCGAATGGCTGCCATACTCATCTTCCAGCCACAGCTGCCAGCGGCCGCCGGTATATTGGGTAGTGAGACGTGTGGTCAGTGGGTAGCGGTCCACATCAAACCGGATGCTTTCGCCGCCAAGGGCCTTGATATGCTGTATCACGGAGGCCACTGCTTCATTGTCCGCCGTATGGGTAATGATCAGGACTTTATTCATTGGTGATCCGGTTGACGAGCTTTTCCACTATGGTGGCGGCTATCGGGAAGCCGAGGTATTTTTCCAGCATGCCCCATTCGCCCTGCGGGTTCACTTCGAGGAACACATATTCGCCATCGGGCTGAAGGATCATGTCTATCGCGCCGAATTGCAGACCCAGCAAGCGCATCATCTCGTCTATCTTTTCTTCTACATGGCCGGGCAGCTCGTATGCTTCCCATTGGATGAGGGTGGTGCTGCCGGCCCGCCAGTCCGTAAGCTCGGGCGCACGCAGGCTGCCGGTATAAAAATCGCCGTCGATGTACACGACGCGCAGCTCGCGGTCTTTGGGAATATATTCCTGCAATATCATCGGGCAGGCGGAAAGCGATTCCAGCATGGGCACGTCTTCCTTGCGCAGGCGCGTGGTAGGGAAGAAGTCGCCGCGGCCGTCCATAGTTTTGGACAGCGCGCCATGCAGCTTTACGACCACTTCGCCCTGGTGGTCGTCATAGAACCGGATGGCGTCTTCAGCATGATTGCTGAAAAGTGTTTGCGGAACGTGCAGGCCGGCGGCCTGCGCAGCGGAAAGCTGCAGCAGCTTGTTGCCGCCCACGGCATGGTCCAGGTCCAGCCGGTTGATCCACGGCACGTCCAGCGCGTCGAGGAATATGTTGAGGGAAGTGTTGTATTCTTTGAGGAATGAAGGAACATAGGCGGGATCCAGCGAAGGAGGCACCTGCAAAGCCCAGAGCTTGCGGTACCATACGCCCTGAATGTCCCGCGCGTCTATCACCTGGCTGCCGCATTGCAGCTGGTATTGGGGACCTGAAGCAGTAAGCCGGTAACGGAGGCGGTACCGGGTACCGAATTCATCTGAATTAAAACGAAAAGCGGAGTAACCTAGCTGCTGCAGCCGCTGCTGCACGAGATCAATGGTGTAGGTGTCCTGTGAATGCGTAATGCAAAGAATCATGAAGCGGACAAATAAAAACAAGCAACGGCCGTGGCCATTGCTTGCAATGATGAATGAATGCCGGTGGAATTTATAACAGCCACCATTCCTCGTCCCCGTCGGAAGGATATTTATGCGTCTGATCGGGAACGTCGGCCAGCTTGCTGGTCCAGTTATTTTCGTTTGATTGTTGTTGTTTGGGAAGCGCGTTCTTTTGCTGTGACTCAAGGAATTGTGCAAAGAACGGCTTTAGTACGTTTTCATTGGGCTTCATACCTGTTAACGTTTTAGTGGTTTAATGGAAGAAAATATGGTTACGGTTATACAGTACTAATTTTTTCAAAAAAATTGTCGAAAGCCAATCACAATAAGTTCCGGTGATTCTAAGCGGACAATTAAATTAGCATTTTTACAGGAAAGAAAAAAATCAAATTCAGTATTTTGCCCCCGAATCAAACTATTTGCTTTGAACATCGGTTTCGACGCCAAGCGGGCCTTTCAGAACCGCACAGGCCTGGGCAATTACAGCCGCACCCTCGTAAAGTCGCTGGCAGCGTACTATCCGCAGCATCAGTATTTCCTGTTCGCCCCCAAATCCAAACCGCTTTTCAGGCCCGAAGCCGGCATGCGCACCATCCTGCCGCAAAAGCCCCATCACCGCTGGCTGAAGCCGGTATGGCGCAGCCGCTGGGTGGTGAACGATCTCCGGCATCATCATATCGATGTTTACCACGGCCTCAGCGCCGAACTGCCCTTCGGCATCCACAACAGCGGCGTCAAAAGCGTGGTTACCATGCACGACCTGATCTTTGAACGCTACCCGAAACAATATAATCCCATCGACGTATATACATACCGCCGCAAGGCCGTGTACGCATGCCGCCAGGCAAGCCGCGTGATCGCCATCAGCGAACAGACCAAAGCTGACCTCATGGAGTTCTACCGCGTGCCGGAAGAGCGCATCAGCGTGTGTTACCAGGGCTGCGACCCTTCTTTCCAGCTGCAGCATACCACAGAAGGCATCAGGCACATGAAAACAAAGTACGCCTTGCCGCAGGATTACTTCCTGTACGTGGGCTCCGTGATAGAACGCAAGAACCTGATGGGCATTGCGCAGGCCATGCGCTCCCTGAAAGGTAAGCTGGACGTGCCTTTGGTGGTGCTCGGCGATGGCACGGGCTATAAGAAGGAAGTAAAGGAATACCTCCGCAAAGAAGGCCTGGAGCAGCGGGTGATCTGGCTCAACGAAACACATAAATTCGCATTCGCCGACCTGCCGGCCCTTTACCAGGGCGCCCTGGCGCTGTTGTACCCCTCCATGTTCGAAGGCTTCGGCATTCCCATCCTGGAAGCCCTCTGGAGCCGCACGCCCGTTGTTACCTCCAACGGCAGCTGCTTCGCAGAAACCGGCGGCAACGCCGTTTTCTACGTAGACCCGTTCCAGCCCGCAGCCATTGCCCATGCCATGGAACAGGTGGCGGCAGACGAGGTGCTCAGGGCCGATATGCAGCAGAAAGGCATCCTTCACGCGCAGCACTTCACCCTGGATAAATGCGCGGCGGCAGTGATGAATGTGTATGAAACCATTACAGCATGACGGAATTTGAAGACGATATCACCCAAAGCCTCACCGCACTCCGCAACGGCGGCATTATTCTTTACCCCACGGATACTATCTGGGGCATCGGCTGCGACGCTACGGACGAGCAGGCTGTAAAGCGCATCTACGCGCTCAAGCAGCGCAGTGAAGCCAAAAGCCTCGTTATACTGATGGCCGATGTGAAAGACCTGGTGCGGTACCTCGCGCATCCGCCGCCGGATATCGAACAGACCCTCAGGACCTTCAACCGCCCCACCACCGTCATCTACGAAGGCGCGCTGCACCTGGCGCCCGGCGCAGTGAACCAGGACGGGTCCATTGCCATCCGCATCGTGCAGGACGAATTTTGCAGGCACCTTATCAAACGGCTGCGCAAGCCATTGGTATCCACATCGGCTAACCTCAGCGGAGAGCCTTCCCCAGCTGTTTTCAGCGAAGTAAGCGAAGCCATCCGGCAGGGCGTAGACTATACCGTGAAGTACCGGCAGCAGGACAATACGCCTGCCCGGCCTTCGCGCATTGTGCGCATCGCGAAAGATGGCGCACTGGAAATCATCCGTAATTGAGTACTTTTGCGCCTTAAACCAGTAGAAAGTATATGCAGATTCCCTGTACAGCACGGGAAAAGGAGTTGTTCGGAAGCGTGGCACAGGCGGCGCGCCAGATTGGCGTTCCCTGTTATCTCATCGGCGGTTTTGTGAGGGATAAACTGCTGAACCGCAGTACCAAAGACATGGATATTGTTTGCGTGGGCGATGGCATCGCGCTTGCACACCGGGTGGCTTCCCTGCTGGACCCGGCCATTAAAGTGAACTATTTCAAGACCTACGGCACCGCCCAGATCCGGTATAAAGACATTGAAATTGAATTTGTTGGCGCCCGCCGGGAAAGTTACAGCGAAAACAGCCGCAACCCCGAAGTGGCGCCCGGTACACTGGAAGATGACCAGCTCCGCCGCGATTTTACCATCAACGCACTGGCAATCAGCCTCAACGAAGCCGACTACGGCCAGCTGCTCGATCCCTTCAACGGGCAGCAGGACCTGGCAGATAAGATCATCCGCACCCCGCTGGACCCCGCCCGCACCTTCAGCGACGACCCCCTGCGCATGATGCGGGGCATCCGCTTTGCGTCGCAGCTGCATTTCAGGATACATCCGGAAACATTCCAGGCCATTAAAGACAATGCGGAGCGCATTAAGATCATCACCCAGGAGCGGATCACGGATGAGCTGAACAAGATCATGCTGTCGTCCAAACCCTCGATCGGCCTCGATCTGCTGTACCAGGCCGGCCTGCTGAAAATTATTTTCCCGCAGATGGTAGACCTCGTGGGCGTTGAAACGGTGGAAGGCAAAGGGCATAAGGATAATTTTTACCATACCCTCCAGGTGATCGACAATATTTCCCGCCATACCCGCGACCTCTGGCTGCGCTGGGCCGCGCTCATGCACGACATTGGCAAGCCCGCCACCAAACGCTTCGAAGAAGGCCATGGCTGGACCTTTCACGGTCACGATGCAGTAGGTGGGAAAATGGTGCCGCGCATCTTTGCACGCCTCAAGCTGCCGCAGCATGAAAGCATGCGGCTGGTGAAAAAGCTGGTGGAACTGCATTTGCGGCCTATCAGCCTTACGAAGGAGAATATAACGGATTCGGCTATACGCCGCCTGCTGTTCGACGCAGGCGAGGACCTGGATGCGCTGATGATGCTATGCGAGGCGGACATTACTTCCAAGAACAAGGCCAAGGTGAAGCGTTACCTGGAAAATTTCGAGCTGGTGCGCGAGCGGCTGAAGGAAGTGGAGGAAAGCGACCGCATCCGTAACTGGCAGCCGCCCATAACCGGGGAAATGATCATGGAAACGTTCAACCTGAAGCCGGGAAGGATCGTGGGAGACCTCAAAAACACCATCCGGGAGGCCATCCTGGACGGGGAAATTCCCAATTCCTTCGATGCAGCATACCAGTATATGTTGCAGAAAGCCAAAGAACTTGACTTGACCCCTGTTAAATAATTTGGTATTTTTGCCTTACGCTTAATGTAATTCATATGCCGGTATTGAAGTTCCGAGTTTACTGGGAGGAAGATGAGAGTGTCTACAGAGACATTGCGGTAAAGCCTAGCCAGAATTTTTTGCAGTTCCATCAAGCCATATTAACCGCATATGAGTTTGACTCCAAGCATAAGGCTACTTTTTTCCGCAGCAACGACAACTGGCAGAGAGGCCGCGAGATATTGCTCGAAAAGGACGCCCAGCCCCGCAAAGCGGAGCCGCTGCTGATGTCGGATACGCCGATAGGCGCCATGGTAAAAGATCCTAACCAGAAATTCATCTACCTCTACGACTACGCCAAAAACTGGACATTCCTTGTTGAGCTGATCGGCGTTGCCAAAGACGAGAACACCAAGCTCAGCTATCCCGCCTGCGTGCGCAAGGAAGGCCTCGCGCCCAGCCAGTACGGCACCAAAGGCCTCATTGGCGACAAGCTCGTGGAAATGGAAGAGAAATATGACCTGAACCGCGAAGGGATGTCTGAAGACGGCTTTGGCGAAGAAGGAGAGGAAGCCGAAGGGGAAGACGATGGCATGGAAGAATCCGGCGGCGAAGAAGAGAACATCTATTAAAACCTCGCCTGCGCCGGGTTCAGCCGGCGTCATTCAATAAGCCCGGTCATTCAGCATCTGCCGTACGGCGGGCTGCCCGCATAAATTTATTTCCTGGCACTTTTCCCAAATGATGCCTGCTTTCATATGAAAAATACGGTTGTAGTACTCGCCGGGCCTACCGCAGTAGGTAAAACGGCCATGGCTATACGCCTGGCAGAACGGCTGGGAACGGAGATCATCTCTGCTGATTCCCGCCAGTGCTACCGCGAGCTGACCATCGGCACCGCGAAGCCCGATGCTGCTGAATTGCAGGCCGTGCCGCATTATTTCATCAACTCACATTCGATTACAGAAGAGGTGAACGCCGCCATGTACGGGCAGCTTGCGCTGCGGTATGCGGATGAGATCTTTTCCCGCCAGCCTTTTGCCATCGTTACCGGCGGCACGGGGCTCTATATCCGCGCTTTCCTGGAAGGAATGGATGAAATGCCGCCGGTGCCGGAGGACATACGGCAGCAACTGCGTAAAGAATATGAAGAAAAAGGAATTTCGTGGCTGCAGGAGACTTTAAAAAAGAAAGACCCTGCATTCTACGCAGGAGCTGAGATACACAACCCGCACCGTTTGCTGCGCGCGCTCGAAATATTTGAAGCCACCGGGCAGTCTATTACCGCATTCCGCACCGGCACGCAGCAACAGCGCGATTTTAACGTGATCAAAATAGGGTTGCAGCTGCCGAAAGAATTGCTGCATGAAAACATCCACCTGCGCGTGGACCGCATGATGGCCGCAGGCCTGGTGGATGAAGTGCGCAGCGTGGAAGCTTACCGCCACCACAACGCGCTCCAGACCGTCGGTTACGCCGAAATATTCGACCACTTCGACGGCAAAATAACCCTCCCCGAAGCCATAGAAGCGATCAAAACGCACACCCGCCAATACGCCAAACGCCAGCTCACCTGGTTCCGCCGCGACGCTGCCATGCAATGGTTCGACGCGCGGGAGGGCGATGCTGTTGAAACCGCTGTGCTGCAGCTGTTGAAGGCATAAAAAAGGAAGAGCGCTGGCCCTTCCTTTTTTTGTATCCTGGATATTGATGATATCAGAACTTAAAACCTACTGTCGCTACGATATTCCCGCCCTTCAAATCCGCAGATGCCGCTGAAACGGGCATGCCGGAGAGGGTGTAGGGAACGTAAAGGTCTTTGGTAGACAGCGTATGCACATACGTCAGGTCAGCAAAGAAACCCCTGTTGCGGTAACCAACGCCGCCGCTTACCTTTTTAATGCTGGCGTCAACATCAGCATAATCGGAGTTGTACGGGTTGCCGTAGTAGGAAAAACCTGCACGAACGGCGAATACGTTGAACTTCATTTCACCGCCAACGCGCACGTTTACCGCGCCCTGGTATGCGTTTTCAATTACGTTGTTCAGCCGGTCGGAGATCTGCCGGTCTCCTTCTGCGCCCTTGTTGTATTTGAATTTCGTGCCGCCGTAGTTGACATATTCCACGTCTGCTGTCACGAAGCCGTGCTGCTGTTTTACATCTTCGTTAGTGCCGAAAATGTAGGATACGCTGGCCATGGCCCTGGCAGGCGTACGCAGGCTGTATTCGTATTCTACGGGGAAACCGTCTGTCAGGTCTCTTTCTGAATAACCCGCAGTCACATAATGCTCCGACTGACCGTCTGCAGGCAGGTTCTCGGTGTTCACCAGGAAGGTGGCCGTGGAAGCGTCGCGCATATTGTACCAGGTAGGCGTGTGATACGCCAGGCCTAAACGAAGACTGGGCATGGGTGAATAAATGATACCCAGCTTGGAGTTAAAGCCCACCGCGTCCGTCGTCAGGTTCTCGGTATGCTCGAAGAAGGAGAAGTCGTTGTCATTATTGCCAGACAGGTCGTCTTCAGCGAAGGTCCTGTTGCGCTCATAATGGATAGTAGGGAAGTTCAGGGAGATACCCATGTAGAACTGTTCGTTGAAATTGCCGCCGAACCCGAGGGAAAACTCGTCCAGGCCGCCTTTTTCCTTCACAACATCCTGCTGGTCGATGCCCCCGGGATTCGTAGGATTCACGACGGTATAATATTTCGTCGGGTTACCGTTCTGATCGCGATCCGCATTCAGCAGGAAACCCCAGTAGCCGAGGCTGGCGCCGAGGGGATAGTTATCTTCAGCCTCAACAAGAGAAACCGGGCTTCCGCCGTTGTTCAGTGTTTCCACCCAGCGGTCTGAATAGCTGGTGGTGGTGTTTACCCCAGCAATGTAGGTTTTGTTGTTGAAGTTCGCCATCCTGGTGTAATCCAGCGAAAAGGCGAAGTTTTTCCAGCGGGAGTTCGGGTTGCGCCGGTTGGGCAGGCCGAAAACGACCCCGGCATTGCTCAGCAGGCCGCCGCTTTTGTCCGCATCCGTAGCTTCTCCCAGGTAGTTATAACTGTTATTGCGGAAGTAAAACCCTGGCGAAACGTTCACTTCACTCGTTTTGAAAAAGCCAAGACCCGCCGGGTTCACATGGGTCGCGGAAATATCGCCCCCGAGAGAACCTGCCGCGCCGCCAATAGCCTGCGTACGGGCCGTGCCTCCGGTGGTGAGGCGGCTGTACCGCAAGGCATCCCCTTCATCCTGCGCCATGACCTGGCTGGATACACCTATGGCTATCAAAAGAAATGTGATCCTTTTATTCATCTTAAAAAATCTGGTGAAAAAATATGCGAGAGTAAATATAAGAATTAACAGTCACGTATTATACATTGATAATACGCGACTGTTAACAGTATTGTCTTACCTGCCGCCTCTCGGACGGAACGTCCTGGAAGGCGTGCTGGACGGTGAGCTGCTGGGTGCGCTTCTCTGCGGTTCGGGTGCCCTGTAAACTGGTTCTGAGCGTTGCGGCTGCGGTGTGCTCCTTTCGTAGTTACGTTCGTAAGTTCTGCTGGAACGTTCCGGCTGCGGCCTGCTGTTGCTGGGCTGGCTTACCGGGCGCTCGGTAGCGGAACGCTGGAATACCCTTCTCGGGGAATTCTCATTATTGGCGTTGTTTACGCGGCCGCTGTTATAATTACCAGTTCCGGCAGGCACTTCAGTACCGTTGCTGTTGAAGCTCCTGCGGGGAACTGAACGGCCCTGGGTATTCGGCCTCGGGGTCGTGTAACCATCTCGGGAATTGAACACGCGGGTGTTGGAAGAAGTTCTCGGGCCCCAGGAATTGGAAGGACGGGTGGAGTAATAACCACCGCCGCCATGCCATCCGCCGGGATAATAGCCGCCGCCAGGGTAATAACCGCCGGGGTAGCCTCCGTACCAGCCTCCGCCGTACCATCCGCTGCCATACCAACCATGGCCGCCGTACCAGCCGCTATAATACGGGCTGTACCAGCCATTGTAGCGCCAGGGATTGTAACCCCAGCCATAACCCAGGCCGATGGTGATGGACGGGCCCCAGTAAGAACCTACATAAGGATAGCCGAAACCACCTCCGTAGAAGCTGCTGTACGGGCTGCCGTAAAAGCTGTCGAAATAATAACCATCCCAGTAGCTGCCATTATAGCCCCTGCTGAAGCGGTCGATCCGGCGCGCGTAATCATAACGCTCGTCATCTTCGTCCTCATAGGTCACATAGGTGTTGCCATCGTCATCATACGTTTCTTCCACATTGGATGCAGATTGGGTATTTCTGGCAGTGTTGCTGGCATACACAGTTTGTTGCCTCACCGGAGAGTGGTAAACATCATCCGGCGTCTGTGCGGTCTGATATGCGGTAGAGCAGCTGCTGAACACAAGCAGGGCGGCTACTGCACTATATATCATAGGTTTCATCTGATGATATTTGATTAACAATGTAAATTTACTCAATTTAAACGAAATTTATCGTTAAAGGGTTACACCACAAAGCGTTTTATTATCTTCGCACACCCGGTTGAAAGGGTTTGCTGTTTTCGACGTAGGTTTGTGAAGTTTCCGTTAAATATAGAACAAATATTACGCCAATAAATTGTGCCGGAACCCCCATAAATAAAGGGTTTCTGGTGAATGGCAACTGTAACGGATGAACGGAAAACACCTCCCGCTAAACGATTGTTTTGCAGGTACTTGAAAATTCAGATCCATCGGGGAAAACGGAAAAAGAAAAAGTCTAATATGAGTAAAGAGATTACTAGCCGGTCACAGGATTATGCGCAATGGTACAATGACCTTGTTCTGAAAGGCGGTTTGGCCGACTATTCCGCCGTGCGCGGTTGCATGGTGATCAAACCCTACGGTTTTGCCCTCTGGGAAAATATGCGCGACGTGCTGGACGCCATGTTCAAAGAAACAGGCCACCAGAACGCTTATTTCCCCCTTTTTATCCCTAAAAGCTTCCTCAGCAAAGAAGCCGCCCACGTGGAAGGTTTCGCCAAGGAATGCGCCGTGGTGACCCACTACCGCCTCAAGAACGATCCCAACGGCGGCGGCGTGGTGGTAGACCCGGAAGCCAAACTCGAAGAAGAACTGATCGTCCGCCCCACTTCGGAAACGATCATCTGGAATACTTACAAGGACTGGATCCAGTCCTACCGCGACCTGCCCATCCTGGTAAACCAGTGGGCCAACGTCGTGCGCTGGGAAATGCGTACCCGCCTCTTCCTCCGCACCGCCGAATTCCTCTGGCAGGAAGGGCACACCGCCCACGCCACCGCCGAAGAAGCTATCGCCGAAACCCGGCAAATGCTGGACGTATACGCCGATTTCGTGGAAAACTACATGGCAGTGCCCGTCATCAAAGGGGTAAAATCACCCTCCGAACGCTTTGCAGGCGCGGTAGACACTTACTGCATCGAAGCGCTCATGCAGGATGGTAAAGCCCTCCAGGCCGGCACCTCGCACTTCCTCGGGCAGAACTTCGCCAAAGCATTCGATGTACAGTTCTCCAACAAAGAAAACAAGCTGGAATACGTTTGGGCCACCTCCTGGGGCGTATCCACCCGCCTTGTGGGCGCGCTCGTAATGGCGCACAGCGACGACGACGGGCTCATCCTGCCCCCCCGCATCGCCCCCCTCCAGGTCGTGATCGTGCCTATTTATAAAGGCAACGACCAGAAAGGGCTCATAGACGAAAAAGTGCAAAGCATCGTTAAGGAGCTGAAAGCAGCCGGCATCCGCGTGAAATACGACGACTCCGATAATTCCCGCCCCGGCTGGAAATTTGCGGAATATGAAATGAAAGGCGTGCCCGTACGCCTCGCCATCGGCGCCCGTGACCTGGAAAATAACGTGGCCGAGGTTGCCCGGAGGGACGACAAAACAAAATCCAGCGTTTCGCTCGATGGTATCGCGCAGCACATTATCACGCTGCTGGATGAGATACAAACAGGAATGTTCAACAAAGCAAAGGCCTACCGCGAAGAACACATCACGAAAGCCGATACCTGGGAAGAATTTGAGAAGCTGCTGGACGAAAAGGGCGGGTTCATTTCCGCCCACTGGGATGGTACAGAGGAAACGGAAGCGGCCATCAAGGAACGCACCAAAGCTACCATCCGATGCATTCCGCTGGACAATCCCCAGGAAGCAGGCAGCTGCATCCTGACAGGGAAACCTTCCAGGGAAAGGGTATTGTTTGCAAGAGCGTATTAATCAAGCATATTTAAGCCATCAGCTGTTGATGCAAGCCATCCGTTACATAGCATTTTTGCTCTTTTGCCTGGTTTTGTCCCGTTCCGCAACTGCGCAGGGCCTGGTGATACGCAATTATAATGTGAAGGATGGGCTTGCCAACGCTACGGTATACAGCGCAGTGCAGGACCAGGAAGGTTTCATCTGGTTCGCCACACCCACCGGCGTCAGCAAGTTCGACGGAAAACGTTTCCGCAACTACACCAAAAAAGACGGCCTTACAGACAACGATGTGATCAAGCTCGCCGCCGATTCGCGCGGCAGGATCTGGTTTTTTACCAACAACGGCCGTCTTTCCTACTACTACCGGCACATCCTGCACAACGACGAGAACGATACCAGCCTTGTATACGCCAGTGGAAGTCATTACATGCAGTATGCTTTCGAAGACACTACGCGGAACATCTGGTTTCTCAACACCGCCGGCCGTGTAGCGCAATACAACGGCCGGCAAACCGCCTATAAGCTGGGAAACATGCCCTTCGACCTCATGTGGCTGCTTGGGAGGCCGGGGCTATTCCATCCACTCCAGGAATATTTCCATCTTCAGAATGTTAAAGACAGCGCCAACGAATCCCAGAAAATATTTCTCACGCCCGCATTTTCCGTGCAGGACGAACGTTTCAGTGCCCGCATCCGCCGGAACCCGGTAGTGATCGTGAACAATACGTTGTATTCCTTCACCCCGGCAGACATTATTCCTTTTTTCAAAGGGCCTGAGTGGGGCATCACCGAAGAGATCAGCTGCATGAGCATAGACAAGGATGACCTCTGGATAGGCACCCCGCGCTCGCTGTACCATATCAAGGATTTCTTTAAAGGCGAACGCAAGCTCAACAAGCTGCTTAACAATCACTTTGTCACCTCTATCCTCAACGACCGCGACGGTAATATCTGGATCACCACCTATGGGGACGGTGTGTATCATATCCCTTTCAAGAATTTCTATTTCGCTTACCTCGACAATACGAACGGGCTTTATTCACATTCCGTTTACAGCGTGTTCAAAGACCGCCGCAATGGCCTGCTTTACATCGGCGAGAATGCCGGCATGCTGAACATCATGGACCCCTCGGGCCGCATCCAGCGTTACCCGCTGGACTCCACCGGCGGGCGCAACAGCGTGCTCAGCATACTGCCGCTGCCCAGGGGCGCCGCCGTGATCGGTACAGACAATGCCATTTATGAATTTGCCCCGGGTATGCGCAAGCCGCGGGAAACGCTCAGGATGCGGGGGATCAAAGACCTGGACGTGACGCCTTCCGGCAAAGTAAGGGTGGTGGCGAGAAACAAAGTGGTAAACGGCCTGGATGCCCGTCCCCTGGACCTCAGTAATCTCGAAACACAGGTGTCCTCCGTGGCCTGTATAAACGATACATCCTATTACCTGGGCACCGGTACCGGCCTGTATTACGGCGAGGGAAACCGCCAGCCCGTTCCCCTTCAGGGCGATCAGCGGCTGAGCCAGAGCATCAAAGACCTGCAGTGGATAGACGGCTTCCTCTGGATCGGCACCAGCGACCAGGGCATTTTTGTGCTGCAGAATAACCAGGTGATCGGCCATTTCAGGATGGTGGACAACCTTGTGAGCGACATCTGCCAGCGGCTTTATTACGACGGCGATGGCCGCCTCTACGTGGCCACCAACCGCGGCGTATCGGTTATAGATACACGCAGGCGCGCACTGCTGCGCAATCTCACCTCCAACGACGGGCTCATGAGCGACGACATCCGCGGCCTGAGCCACGCGGGAGATACCCTGTACATCGCCACTTCCAACGGCCTCTGTTATTTCTCCCGCGATCATATTCCCGTAGACACGGTGCCGCCGACGGTCTACCTCAACGCCATCCGTTATGGCGACAGCAACTACCTGCCCAGGGCTTACTTTCAGCATATTTACCGCCGCGGCGCCTCCTTCGAGGTGGAATTCGGCGCCATTGCATACGACCTGCCCGAAATGGTGGAGTACCAGTATAATTTTTCCAGCGATACCGCTTCCGGCTGGGTCACCACCATGAGCAACATCGTGCCGTACCCCAAGCTGCAGCCCGGCGATTACACCCTGCTGATCAGGGCGCGCAAGTACAAAAGCGGTTGGAGCAAGCCGGTGGCCCTGCGGGTCTACATCCTGCCGCAATGGTACCAGGAATGGTGGGCGAGGGGCATACTCGTGCTGCTGGCTGTAATGGCCATCCTGCTTATTCTCCGGTATATCATCAACCGGGTGAAGGGCGGGGAGAAACGAAAAACGGAATACAACCGGCGCATTGCGGAACTGGAGGCCAAGGCGCTCACCAACCAGATGAACCCGCATTTCATCTTCAATTCGCTCAATTCTGTGCAGCATCTCATTTTAGAGAAAGAAGAGAAGCAGGCGCTGAACTTTCTCGCCGATTTCGCGACGCTGATGCGGCAAATGCTGAACAATAGCCGGAAAAGTTATATTTCGCTGGAAGACGAGATCGCTTTCCTGGCAAGGTACCTGGAATTGGAGAAGATCCGTTTCGCCAATTCTTTCGTATACCGGTTCGAGTTAAGCCAGGAATTAAAGGAATATACGGTCTATATCCCGCCGATGCTGATACAGCCTATACTGGAAAACGCCATCAAGCATGGGCTGGCGCCCAAAAACGGGAGCGGCCACCTGCTGGTGCGGCTGGAGATGCAGGGAGACCTGCTGTTTTGCGCGGTGGACGATGATGGGATAGGCTGGGAACATGCGAACAGCATTAAGACCGGAAGGCTTGCCAAACATGAATCTACAGCGCTTAGTGTTATAAAAGAAAGGCTCCAGATTATTAAATCTTTTAATGGAAGCGTTGGAAAGTTAGAAATTATTGATAAATTTAAGTCTGGATTCGGCAACAAGGAAGGTACCTTGGTTGAAATCCTGATTCCCATTGTAAAGATGTTATGAGTATTATAAAAGCTGCCATTGTTGACGACGAGGTCCGCAACATTCATATCCTGCGAAACATTCTGGAAAATTACTGCAAGGATGTTAAGGTGATAGGCGAAGCACAAAATATCCATGAGGCCGCGGAAATGATCAAGAATAACCCTATTGATGTTTTGTTCCTGGATATTGAGATGCCCCCACATAACGGTTTTCAGTTACTGGAAATGTTCCCTGTCCTTAACTTCGAAGTGATTTTCATTACTGCTTTCCAGGAATACGCGCTCCAGGCGATCAAATTCGCCGCGCTGGACTACCTCCTCAAGCCTATCAAGGTGAGCGAGGTGGAAGATGCATTGGAGAAAGTGAAGCGCAGCAAAAAAGGCCGCCTGAACGAACTGGCCTCCATTCTCAAAGACTATGTTAAAAACAATGATAATGCCTTCTCCAAGATCGTAATACCTGTCAACGACGGGTATAATGTCATTGATCTTAAAGATATTATCTACTGTGAAGCTTTTGACAGCTACACCAAGATCCAGCTGATCAACAACGTTTCCCACCTGATCTCCAAATCCCTCAAAGAGTACGAAGAAATGCTCTCCGATAAGGGTTTTTACCGTGTGCACAAGTCCTTCCTCATCAATATCCACCATATTGTCAAGATCATCAAGGGCTTAGGCACCGCCGTGATCATGAGCGACCAGAAGAATATCCCTATTTCCTCCCGCAAAAAGGATGAGTTCTTCACACAACTCAAAGGTGTGATCAACCTGTAACCCCAGGTTTCCGTCCATTTACCGTTTACCCGGATATCATTTACCGCAGCTTTACGATCGTTAACGAGCCATTTCTGTGCGTTTACCAATTCGCGGAATACGGTTATTACATATAATACTAAATTTAGTATAGGGTTTTCATAGGATATATGGTCATTCTTGTGAGCCTTTACAACAATGGCCATAATAAGGCCCCGGCGTATGCCGGGGCCTTTGTTTTATTATGATTCCTGAAACGCAAAAAGAAAGGGCTCCTGGAAACAGGAGCCCTTTAATCCTAACCTATAAAACCTATATGAAAACACATGTTAATGTCTGTAATATTTAACTGCGTCAGAACTCAGTGCTGTTGGCAAGGTTCAGATCGTAGTAGTAGATGTTCGCGTACCGGTCGCGCGCGTAGAAACCTTCCAGTCTTGCCTGCTTCTGGCCGTTAAGGGCCTTTTTCAGCTCGTCCAGGTTCCTCACCTTGGTGTTGCCTGCCTTCAGGATAATGAATTCAGGCTTCATGTTCGTTTGCTTTTTGATCAGGCCGCTGCCGATGCTTTCCACCAGTACGCCGCCTTCAACGCCAAAGTTCTCTGAAAGTTCTTTGGGCAGTGATCTGAAATCAGCCCCCAGGTAATCGAGTACACCCAGCTTTACAATTTCCGTATTCCCGTCGAGGTTCTTCAGAATTGCGTTCGCGGTATACTCTTTATTGCCGCGTAAATAGTTAACGCTGACTTTATCACCTGGTTTGTATCGGCTGATCTGTTCCATCAATTCCGGAATTGATGAAGTATTTACACCATTTATCTTGGTTATGACGTCTCCTTCTTTAATACCTGCCTGCGCGGCTGCGCCGGTAGACGGCACGCCCAGTACCTTGATGCCGGCCATATCGCGGCTCATATCCAGGGTTTTGAGCTGTTCGTCCGTCATCGTGTTGGGATCTTTATATTCAATCCCCAGGTAGGCGCGCTGCACGTTGCCGAACTTCATCAGGTCGTTCACCACTTTCTTCACCAGGTTCACCGGGATGGCGTAGGAATACCCTGCGTAAGCCCCGGTGGGGGATGCGATGGCTGAGTTGATGCCGATCAGTTCGCCGGCTGTGTTGATCAGTGCGCCGCCGCTGTTGCCCTGGTTCACCGCCGCGTCCGTTTGGATGAACGATTCGATCGCGCTGCGGCTGTTGCGGCGGTTGATACCAATGGCGCGGCTTTTGGCGCTTACGATACCTGCCGTAACGGTGGTTTCCAGGTTAAGCGGGTAACCTACCGCCAGCACCCACTGGCCCACCTGCACATCGTCTGAATTGCCGTACAGGAGGTAGGGGAGGCCGTTGGCCTTTATTTTGATCAATGCCAGGTCCGTACTGGGATCGGTTCCCACCACGGTGGCAGTATAGAATTTATTGTTGCTCAGGGTCACGGAGATCTCATCCGCATCGTCCACCACGTGGTTGTTGGTAACGATATACCCGTCGTCGGAGATCAATACCCCGGAGCCGGAAGCCATCTGGCCCGGCGTGTAATACCGGCGGCCGCCATCTCCTTCGTCAAAATCCTCCCCGAAAAACTCTTCCAGGAGGCTTCTCCTTTTCTGGAGATTATTCCCCAGCTGCTTGGGATTGATCTTCGTTTTTATATGAACCACTCCCGGCGTGCCTATCTTCGCTGCCTGCTGGAAATCAGTAGGAGGCGTGAGATTGGTGTTGCCGGCTGATCCGGGCATGTAACTGGCATAATTTACAGGGATCGTATCGGAGCCGTTCTGGAAAAAGCCTTGTTGCTCCTTCTGAAAGTACTTACTGTAAACAAATATGCTCCCAAACGCAGTGGCCGCGCTTATCAGGATGGTACCCGCAACTTGCGAAATTTTCATATTTGCACTGGTTTTTAAAAAGGGTTGATAGAATTAATGTTCTCAGACAACCTAAGGTCAAATTACATGCCTTTCCATACAAATTTAACGGAGAACGTAGGATGTAAGTTGTAACACGGAAGTATTTAACAGATTTTTATACCAATCGTTAAAAGCTCCTTAATTAAACGGCACAGGCACTGCCAAAAGTATGGCAATGCCTGTCAAGATAACAATGTGGAATGACATTTTGTTAACTCCGCCAATCAGAGCGAAGCCAGGAAGGCAGCGGTATCCACGCCATCCGCGTAGTCTGTCAGCGAAGGATATTGCGCCTGCCCGAAAGGAATGGCATCCTTCGCTACGAGGCATTGCAGGTCCTGGTTTTCCCGCAGCTGCGCCTCCAGTTCCTCCCGGTTGCGGTAGAAGCCGTAGTGCAGCACGCTGAGCGGGCTGAAGAGCGATTCGTTCTCATGCAGCAGCAGGCTGCCGTTCGTTTGGTACGGACTGAGGTTGAGCAGGTACAAAGCGAGGTTGTAATCGTAATTGTTCTTGTACTTGTGATGGTCCGCCAGGCGGTCGTATTTTTTCAGCGCAGTGAGCAGGGGTTCAAAATCGTAGCCTTCCGGCACGTAAACTTTGGTAACGTTCCTGCAACCCAGGCCGAAGTACAGCATCACATCGTCTGCCAGCGCGCCCAGCTCTTCCGGGCTCTCTGCGCCGGTGAGCACCGCGGCGGAAGTACGGTTGCGGCGGATGATATGCGGGTATTTGGCGAAATAATAGTTGAAATAACGGGCGGAATTATTGCTGCCCGTGGCGATGTAGGCGTCGCAGTCTTTGAGGATTTCCGCCACCACGGTGTCCTGCGCGGCTTCCGGCGCCCATTCCGCGATCTTTCCGAAAATATGGGGCAGCAGCATATTGTCTTTAGACGACAGCTTGATCCTGATCTCGTGCCCGCTCAGGAAACCCGTGAGCCAGTCGTGGAACCCTACGAGGGGGATATTCCCCGCCGCAACGATCCCCACTTTCTTCCGGCTGGCCGGCCTGCCGAAGCCGGGATATTGCGTCACCCAGGCCTCCAGCTTTCCAGGCGCCAGGTAATATTTACAGATGTTGTGCAGGGCAAGGTCGATGAATTCGGGGGTGAACCAGCCGTTATGCGCAAAAGCGCGCTGCTTTGCCAAACGGAGGCTTTCCTGCTCCTCTTCAGTGCCTTTCCCGCTCAGATACGCCTCCAGCCGGCCCAGTACTGCTAATTTTTGCGATAATTCCATCATATCCCCGAAAAATATTTTGAGTATTTAAATTGTAGAAATTCTATTTTTGAAGCAAAATTAATGGCTTACATCCTAAACAAAAAGTTTACAATATGGCAATTAAGATAACAGATGAATGTATAAACTGCGGAGCTTGTGAACCTGAATGCCCCAATAATGCGATCTATGAAGGTGGAGTTGAGTGGGCGCTTGCAGACGGAACCACTGTAAAAGGAACATATACCCTGATGGACGGCAGCCCCATGGATGCAGACCAGCGCAATGCCCCCATCAGCGTTGATACTTATTATATCGTACCCAATAAATGTACCGAGTGCCAGGGTTTCCATGAAGAGCCGCAATGTGCGGCGGTATGCCCGGTAGACTGCTGTGTGCCCGATGAAATGTACCAGGAAACCGTGGACGAGCTGATGGAAAAGAAAGCCCGCCTGCATATCTAACCAGCAAACACAGTTTTCAAATTGAAATAATTCAACGAAAAGGAAGTACCAGCGGTATGTTGGGCCTTCCTTTTTTGTTATTTTGCCATTTATGAAGAAGAATATAGCCCTGGTAGCCGGCGGGTACTCCGGAGAATACGTGATTTCCGTGCAAAGCGCAGCAGTCATCGAAAAGAACATCGATCCCGCGCGCTACAACGTTTACAAGATCATCATCACCAAAGAAAGCTGGACCTACACTTCCCCTGAAGGCGCCGCCGTGCAGGTGGACAAGAATGACTTCAGCCTTACCCTGGACGGCCGGAAGATCAGCTTCGACGCCGTGTTCATCGGCATCCATGGCACGCCGGGTGAAGACGGGCGCCTGCAGGGATATTTCGAGATGCTGGGCATCCCTTACACCAGCTGCGGTATGGTCACTTCCGCGCTTACCTTCAACAAAAGCTATTGCAACAAAGTAGTGGCGGCCCTCAACGTGGTGAACGTAAGCCGTTCCGTGCATATTTTCCGGAACCAGCCTTACAATGCGGGGGAGATCCTCAGCCAGCTGCGCCTTCCTGTTTTTGTAAAGCCAGCCGAAGGCGGCAGCAGCATCGGCATGAGCAAGGTGAATAAGGCGGAGGAACTGGAACCGGCCATTCAAAAAGCGTTCAACGAAGACAGCCAGGTGCTGATCGAGGAGTTCATCAAAGGCACCGAGGTAACCTGCGGGCTTTTCCGCGCCGAAGGCAGGCTGACCGTGCTGCCCCTCACGGAGATCCGCAGCACGAAGGAGTTCTTCGACTATGAAGCCAAATACACTCCCGGCGTCACCAACGAAGTGACCCCGGCTGAAATAGACCCCGCAGCGGCGGACACTATCCGGACCGCGGCGCAGGAACTGTATAACCGCCTGAACTGCAAGGGCATTGCGCGGGCGGATTTTATCCTGGAAGAAGGCACCGGCAAAGTATATTTCCTGGAGGTGAACACTATGCCCGGCCAGAGCGAGAACAGCCTGGTGCCGCAGCAGGTGCGGGCTGCGGGCCTTACACTCAGGGCCTTTTACGGCATGCTTATTGAAGAATGCCTTGCGGCTGTAAAAAATTAAGTATACTTTGCTAATATGAAAATGTTTCACAATATCACAAAGCGTTCCTTCGGCTTCAATATCCTCGTCATTTTCGGGCTGGTTGTGCTGCTGGGAATACTTTTCTTCATGTCCCTCGGCTTCCTCACCCGCCATGGCGAAGAGGTAACCGTGCCCGACGTTCGCGGCAAAAGCATCAAAGACGCTACCACCGCGCTGGAGGGGCTGGGCTTTGAAGTGGAAGTGCGCGACTCCATTTATATCGATACGATGCCGGCCCTGCTGGTATACGAGCAAACGCCCGAACGCGGCGACGTTGTGAAAAGCCACCGCACCATTTACCTCACGGTAAACAAAGTGGTACCGCCCATGGTGCCCATGCCGGACCTGGAAGGGCTTACCTACCGCAGCGCCGAAATGACGCTCCGCGCCCGCAGGCTGAACATCGGGGATACTATCTATAAGCCGGACTTCGCCACCAACACCGTTTTGCAGCAACTGCTCAACGGCAAGCCCATCAAGCCGGGCAAGGAGATACCCGAAGGCAGCAATATCACGCTGGTATTGAGCAGCGGCACCGGCAGCATGGAAAACCCTGTGCCCGAGACCGTGGGCATGACCTATATGGAAGCCCGCGAAGTGCTGGCCGCCAGCAACCTGAACATCGGCACCGTGCTGATAGACGGCGGGGTGACGGATACATTGGGCGCATTCGTGTTCAGGCAGAGCCCTCCGCGCAGGAATGAGCTGGGCGAGCTGAACCTGATACGCGCGGGAGAAAGCGTGGATCTTTGGCTGAGCGCCACCAGGCCCGTGAAAGACTCCACAGCCCCGGTGCAAAACCCGCCGGCGGAACAATAGAATCTTTACATTTGTAAAAAATATTCGCATCATGCAGACAATCACACCCGAAGAACTGAAAAAACGCCTGGACAGCGGGGAAGACGTTACACTGGTAGACGTGCGCGAGCCGCATGAAAGAGAGGAGTTCAACATCGGCGGGATACATGTTCCACTGGGAGACATCCGCGCCATGCAGGTAGACGAGCTGGAAGACTATAAAGACAAGGAACTGATCGTGTATTGCAGGAGCGGCAACCGCAGCGGGCAGGCATGTATGGTTCTTGAAACCATGGGTTTCACCAACCTCGTGAACCTTACCGGCGGCATGCTGGCCTGGCAGGAGAAAGTGGGTCAATAAAACGGTTACATTGCACACAACATAAAGCCATCCTTCAAGGGGTGGCTTTTTTTATGCATGCCTTTCGGAAGATCATCCTTTCACCGGCACTACCGCGGTGGCTTCGATTTCCACGAGCAGCTCCGGGCTGATGAGGCTGCTTACTTCCACCATGGTGGTGCAGGGCCTGATGGCCTGGAAAAATTCCCCGTGCGCGCGGCCTATCTCTTCCCATTTTTTTATATCGGTAACGTACATGCGCGTACGAACCACATCGTGCAGGGAAGCGCCCGCTTTCACCAGTGCCGCTTCAATTTTGGCCAGCGCATGTTTGGTCTGTTCGTATGCATCGCCGATGCCGATCACCTTATCGCCGTCCTGCGATACGGTGCCGGAAACTTCCACCACATTGCCGATCCGCACTGCCCGGGAATAGCCCACCTTGGCCTCCCAGGGAGCGCCTGAACTGATGTTTAACCTTTGCATATGTTGTGTATTTAAGGTTCGAAAAAACAACTGCTGCCGCCCACCCAATCCAGGTCGCGGTTAAAGTTCACGCCGATCATCTTTCCCTTGCTGAGCCTGGCCAGGTTCTGCGCCAGCACGGGCGCGGGCGCATCGTCCGGCCAGCAGTACATGAGGCGTATTTCGCATTTGGCGGGGCCGGTAGGCGTTTCAACAACCGGGGCGTACTGCACTTTCTGCTGCAATATCCAGTTCTCCGGGTCTTCGATTTTCTCCACATCCGCCGGCGTGGGGTCTATGATCACGCCCTGGCCCGCGAAGGAGAACAGGGGTTTCAATACGTAATTCTCCAGGTCCTGCGGCAGCACGGGCAGCTCGTGCAGGAACCAGGCCTTGGGCGCAAACGGGCCATGGATATAGGGCAGCAGGAACTTGCTGACGCGGTAGTACCAGTTGGGATGCGTGGCCCATTCCACTTCCAGCTCGTGCTGGAAATTGATCACCGTGCCCAGCTGCTCTTTATATTTTGCAAGGTCTTCGAATATCATGCGGTTGTAGATGCGCTGTACGCGCACCTTTTCGCCGTCTTTAAGGTAATAGAGTTTTTTCCCTTCCTGGATCAGCTCAGACACGCAAACGGCCGGGATGCCCAGCATGGCCTCGGTGCATACAAAATCGATCAGCGTTTTCTGTTGCTGCGGCAGCACTTCCAGCAATATCACGTTGGCGGGTTGATGCGTGCCGAGTATGCATCGGCGCAGCAGCTCCACGTAAGCCTGCTGGTCCAGCCCGGGGCCGAAGGTGGTGAATGTTTCCGGCACGGGCATATGCAGGCGGTATTGCCGCGCCAGCAGTTCCTGGAAACCGAACAGGCTGGGAAAGCCCTGCAGTTCTATGAGTTGCGGACTAAGTTCGCCGGCTTCGTTGCGGGTCACGGCAAAGTCGATGATGATGAACTGGGGATGATGATTTTCTTTCGGCACCAGCTGCCCGCCTGGAATGGAGGCCTCTGTAAGACTGAGCAGGTCCGGCCGGAGGATTGTTTCAATCACCGCGTCGCCGGCGGCTATGAGTTGTTCCTGTAATTCTTTCGGAACGAACACCGGCGTTTCCGCTACCCTGAAAGCAGGCGTGACGCCCGTTTCCACGGTCAGGTTTGCCAGGAGGTCCGCATACCTGGCGGGTGAGAATTGCTGTATATAAGCCTGGCGTATTTCCGGGATCATGTTGGTCTGGTTTGGGAAAACTGGTACGCGAGCGCTTCTTCGAGGAAGTTGGGCAGCAGCGTGTTGTGCGTGAGCAGGATCTTATCCGGCTCAGTGAGCAGCTCCAGCATGTTATCAAATTTCTCGCGCCCGTGCTCTTCCACGATGCGTTGTTTTTTGGCGGGCGTGAGCAGGTATTTGCGCATGCCGGGCGCATCGGCTTCAGGGTGAAACTGTGTGCCCAGCATATACGGGTTAAAGCGGATGGCCATGGTGGCTCTTTCGAGCGGCACATGCGGCCTTTCTTTTTCGATGGCGAGCACTTCGGCGCCCATGGCGGCCAGCTTTGCTTCGTTGGGCTGGATCACCTGCCAGTTGCGGCTGTCTACGATAAAATATGGATCGGGCAGGCCGGTGAATACAGGTTCTGTTTCGCCTGCTTTTGTTTTGTGGACGGGGAACACGCCGAATGCGGGAGACCGCCGGCGGCAAACCGTTCCCAGCTGGAAATAGCGGCACACCACCTGGAAGGAATGGCAAATGAGGAAGATGTGTTTTTTGCGGCTGCCCGGTTTTTCATTCCACTCCAGCACGTTGTGCAGCCAGCGGAAATAGGCCTTTTCCCATTCGCTGCCTTCACTGTCTACAGGACTGCCGGGCCCGCCGGTGGAGATATATACGTCGTATTGCAGGTCCGGCGTTTGCTGTTGCCCGCGCACATCAAATTCATTGATCTGCAGCGGCACCTGCGCCGCCTCCGCGAATTGCAGCAGCAGCTCCCGGATGCAGCGCATGCCCTCGTTGGGGACGCCATCGTACATATCTAATATCGCGATCTTCATTCGTTCATAATGTCTTTTTAATTGCTTACGTCATTGCGAGGAGCAGCCGGGCCAAAGCGGGAGGGGCGACGAAGCAATCTCCTGCGTTGAACTGATATGCGCTATGTTGGGGATTGCTTCGTCGCGCCTTCTGCACAATCCCCTGCGCCGCTTCTCGCAATGACGCACTTTTACAAAATTACGGCAGAAACTGCGATTGTATGTAATCCACCACTTTCACCAGGTCGCCGCCGGTTTCTTCGAATACTTTCAGCTGTTTATCCGCCCCCGTGCCTTCCGCCAGGATGCGGTTCACACCGTCTGTTACAACGGAGCGGGTGCCGAGGTCATCCAGCACATCGTCCACGAAATCGAGCAGCTCGTAGATGAGCGCGCGGGTATTCACTTCCATTTCCTTCCCGAAATCGATCAGGTTCCCGTCTATCCCATAACGCGACGCGCGCCATTTGTTCTCGTTCACCAGCGCGCGGTTGTAAATAATGAAGTTGAGGTTCTGCGTGCGCAGCTTATAGATCTTCACGCAAATAGCCTGGAACAGCGCCGCGAGCGTGATGGTTTCCTGCAGCGTAAGCGGCACGTCACAGATGCGGAACTCCACGGTGTTGAAGAAAGGATGCACGCGGAGGTCCCACCATACTTTCTTCGCATTATCTATACAGTTCGTTTTTACCAGCAGTTTGATGAAGTTGTCGTATTCTTCGATGCTCGTGAAATAATCGGGGATGCCGGTGCGCGGGAATTTGTCGAACACCTTGGTGCGGAAGGATTTGAAGCCGGTGTTGCGGCCTTCCCAGAAAGGCGAGTTGGTGCTGAGCGCGAACACATGCGGGAGGAAATACCGCACGCTGTTGGCGATGTGCAGCGCCATTTCACGGTTCTCCATGCCTACGTGCACATGCAGTCCGAAAATAAGATTGGAGCGCGCGGCGTCCTGCATTTCATTGACCAGCTCAAAATACCGCGGGTGGTCGGTGATGAGTTGCTTTTCCCATTTGGAGAAGGGATGCGTGCCGGCCGCGCCGATGCTGAAGCCCAGGTCTCCCGCGATCTGCGTGATCGTTTTGCGCAGCAGCAGCACGTCCTGGTAGGCTTCCTCGATGTTGGCGCATATCTGCGTGCCCACTTCCACCACGGCCTGGTGCATTTCCGCTTTCACTTTATCCTTGATCACTTTTTGCGCCTGCTCCACGATCTTTTGTTCATGCGAGCGCAGTTCCCGCGTTTGCGGGTCCATTACCATGTATTCTTCTTCAATTCCGAGTGTAAAGGCTCCGTAATTCATGTCTTATCATGCGTTTCAGTGGTGAAGTTCGTAATTATTTGTGATCCTGCTGCACGGCATGCTTCAGCCAGGTGCCCCAGGTGAGGTTGTCTTTGCCGTTTTCCTGTTCCACGGCCCTTTCTATGGCATAACGGGCGGCATGCTCCACCACCCATTCAAAGTTGGCTTCGCCAACGGAACGCAGGTCTGCATCGGGTGCGGGGTTACAAAAGTCGATGGCATAGGGAACGCCCTCTTTCACGGCAAATTCAACAGTATTGAAATCGTAGCCCAGCGCGCGGTTGAGCAGCAGGGTGTATTGGGTGATGGTATTCTTCAGTCTTTCATCCAGGTGGAAATCTGCGTCATACCGTTTGTCCGGCGCATTGCGGGGCTCGTAGGGCATGATGTGCACGTGTTTACCGCCGATGCAGTAGCAGCGGAAGTAGGATTGGAAAATGATCTCTTCCTGCAGCAGCATCACATGCCGCCCGGTTTGGGCATGGACCTCGAAGAACTCTTCCCTGTTCCTGATGCGGTACACATGCTTCCAGCCGCCGCCCGCAAAGGGTTTCATGTAAGCGGGGAAACCGGTTTCCGCGAAAATGGCCTCCCAGTCCAGCGGGTAACTCAGGTTGCGGAAACTGTTGCCGGTGGTATCGTCCGGCAGCTCGAAGCTGGGCAGTAGAGCCGTAGCGGGCACGGGCACGCCTGTATGTAATGCGATGGCGTTGTTGAAGAACTTCTCATCCGCGCTCCACCAGAAAGGATTGTTGATCACCGCCGTGCCCTGCAAGGCGGCATTCTTCAGCCAGGCGCGGTAAAAGGGCACGTCGTGCGAAATGCGGTCTATCACTACGGCATATTCTGGCTGGCCGCCCTGCAATGCTTTGCTGATCTGCACAGGCTCGGCCATGATGCCCGCGCCGCAGTAGCGGTTCACACGGGCGGTGAATGCCTGCGGAAACGTGTTCTCCTGCCCGTAAAGGATCCCGATCTTTTTCACGCTCAGTGCTTTAGTAAAGACAAATAGTGCGGCAGCATCTGCCTCCACGCAGGCCAGTCGTGCTCTGTATCGGGCCTTACGTCCAGCCAGTGCTGTATGGATTTGGTTTGAAGGATGCCGGAAAACTGCTCGTTCTGCCCGCGGGTAATGTCCCGCTCGGCCGCGCCCAGCACGATGCCCATCCGCCAGAGGTCGGGGTGCGCGTTGTCCGGCATGAAGTCCATGGGATTATTGAAGTAAATGTTGTCGTCGTAATGCCCGTCCGTTCTGCTCCGGATGTCGAACAGGCCGCTCATGGAGAACAGGTAGGCTACTTTTTCGGGATGCCGGAAGGCGAAGTTGGCCGCGTGGTAGCCGCCGAAGCTGCAGCCTGCCACGGCTACGCGGCTGTGGCCTGTTTCGGCTTCAATGCGCGGCAATAGTTCGTGAAGGATAGCAGCGTCGTACAGGGAGTGATTATGCGCCCTTTCCGCCGGGTGCGCCTGTTTGTTGTACCAGCTGAGGGTGTCTATCCCGTCCGGGCAGTAGATCTTCACCCTCCCGTTCCTGACGAACCAGGCCACGGCGTCTATCAGCCCCCGGTCTTTCCCTTCGTAATAACGGCCCATGGAGGTGGGGAAGAGGATCAGCGGGTAGCCGGCATCGCCGAATACGAGCATTTCGAATTCGCGGCCCAGGTGCGGGGAGTGCCAGGTATGGAAGTTTTCAGTCAACGGCTCGGGTTTTATGGATACACGCCTGTACGGCGAAGGATATGTTACGAATTTCATGAAAATTTACGGGTTCTCAAAGGTGGTCAGGGAATCGGTATTTCATAGTTTGAATTTTTCTCATGCATGTCAGCGGCCTGGCGGCAGTTACCTGGCGTTCGGCAGCAGGGTATCCAGGTAAGCTTTCCAGGCGGGATCGGGGCGGATGGCGATGCTGCGCTGGTAGCTGGAAAAGTTGTCCTGGTAGAAGGTTTCCATTACCACCCGTACGTCTGCCGTGTCTTTCACATAGTAGTAATCCGTGCGGCGGCATTCCTGCATCACGGCGCCCGCATGTATGCTGCTCATCAGCAGCCGCAGCTGCGTGCCGGCGGCATCTGCAATGGACGCCTGTGTTTCAGATAATTCAGCTCCCGGTTTGCAGCCGGGAATGGTCAGGTCCGTCACCAGCAGGAAGGGATAAGCTGCATCCGGCGCGCCGGCCTTCAGGGAACGGTCCGCTTCGTACTTCGGCGCCTTCTGGCCAAAGGCTGGCTGGAACAACAATAAAAAAGGCAATATGCAGAGATGGGACAATTTCATAATACAGCTTTCAATCCTGTAAAATAACATTTCTGGCCGTATTTCCTTAACTTAGTAAGGAAACCCGCCGCATATGCTTCCCAGAAAAGAATCCTTCGGACAATACTCTCTTTTCCTGCAAAGGGAGGTCACTTTCGACGTATACCTGCCTGCCAATACGAAAGACACGCCGCACCTGCTGCTGATGAACGACGGCCAGGACCTTGAGCAGCTGGGCTTCCCGGCTATGCTGGAACACCTGCAGGACACGAGCCATCCTTCCCTCTGGGTAGTGGCCGTGCACGCCGGCCCGCAGCGCATGCAGGAGTACGGCACGGCAAGGCATATCGATTACCAGGGCCGCGGCTGTAAAGCAGCGCTTTACACGCGGTTTATCCTGAAAGAACTGTTGCCTTTCCTCGAAAGCCGCTACCACCGGCATTTCCCGGATAAAACATTCGCCGGGTTTTCCATGGGCGGCCTCTCCGCGCTGGACATCGTGTGGAACAACCCGCGGGAATTTCACAAAGCAGGCGTATTCTCGGGCTCGCTCTGGTGGCGCAGTTCAGATAGTAACCCCGCACAGCGCATCATGCACCGCCAGGTGCAGGAAGGACGCTTTCACCCGGACCTGCGTTTCTTTTTCGAAGCAGGCACGCAGGACGAAGAATCCGACCGCAATGTGAACGGTGTGGTGGATGCGGTAGACGATACCGAAGACCTGGTGCACCTCCTCGAAGAAAAAGGGTATGAGCAGGGGAAACACATCCGCTACGAGCTGGTGCAGGGCGGCCGGCACGATATGGCCACCTGGGCGGGCGTAATGCCGGGGTTTTTGGAGTGGGTGGTGAAAAGCTGAACTTGTCTACCCTTATAAATTTCCGTATCGCGTAAATAAAATTCCCGAATGTTAAAACTATCGCTTCCGGCGATAGCAACCTTTGCGGAAATTATTTACGAACGATGAAGAAGCTTATACAATCCCTGTTCCTGTTGCTACCCCTGGCCGCTTTTGCGTTCAAGGGGAATAATGAGCCGGAATATGGATCTATCAAAGGAACCATACTGACAAATGAAGGCAGGCCGGCAATAGCGGTGACCGTAGTGGTGAAAGGCACCGGGAAACATGCCATTACCAGCGAAGACGGCAAATTTTATATCAACCGCGTGCCTGCGGGCAAATACCAGCTGGAAGTGTCGCTGGTAGGTTACGAAACGCTCCGCCACGACGTAACCGTGGAAAAAGGCCAGACCGCCGCCGTAAACCTGCAATTGCAGGTATCCAGCACCCAGCTGAAAGAGTTTACCATCACCGGCGGCGTTTCCAATAAATTTGTGACCAAAGAAAGCGAGCAGATCGCGCGCCTGCCGATCAAAAACCTCGAAAACCCGCAGGTATACCATACCGTAGGGCAGATCGTCATGAAAGAACAGGTGGTGATAGAGCGGACCGATATTTACCGCAACATCTCCGGCGCTGTGCCTAACTTTTCCGCCGGCGGCTCCCAGGGCCTCAGCATGCGCGGCTTTGCAGGCACCATCGGCATGCGCAACGGCATGGCCACCAGCGCCATCGTTCCCCTCAACCCCGTGATCCTCGAGCGCGTGGAGGCTATCAAAGGTCCTTCCGGCACACTGTTCGGCAGCAACCGCAATACTTCCTTCGGCGGCGTATTCAACTACGTGACGAAGAAACCTTATGAAGATTTTGGTGGGGAAGTGACCTTTACCGGCGGCAGCTTTGAGTTTGTAAGGGTAACGGCAGATGTGAATACGCCCGTCAACAAAGAAAAGACCATGCTGTTCCGCCTTAATACCGCCTACCAGTCCGAAGGTTCCTTCCAGGACCAGGGATATAACAGGAATTTCACCATCGCTCCCAGCTTCACCTACCAGATCAACGACCGCGCGAAACTGAGCGTGGAAGCGGAACTGACGAGAGGGAACTATACCACTACCTCCATTACCTTCAACGCCGGCGCGCTGGCGAATAAAATGAAGACGCGCAGCTTCAGGGACCTGCATCTTCCTTACAAACAATCGCTCATCAACAACGGCGTGGACGTGGCCAATGGGATCAATAACGTGCAGGCGCAGTTCCAGTACAAGTTTTCGGACAAGTGGCGGTCAGAGACGAACTACCTTTATTCGGAAGGATTCTATAAATCCCTGTTGTGGACCACGCTCACGTTCATGGGCGAAGATTCCGTGGTACGCGGCATGCGCAACCAGACGCCGGAAACCTTCGGCAACATCCAGCTGCAGCAGAATTTCATCGGCGATTTCAAGATCGGTTCTTTCCGCAACAGGGTAGTGATCGGCCTGGATTACAACTATAACTACAACGAACTGTACCGCGCGATATTCAACTACGACACGGTGGACCTCCGCAAGGCCATCCCTGATATGAGCGCGCAAAGGATCGACGACCGTTCTTATGCCGCCGGTTTCAGGGGCACTACCACCAAAACGCACAGCTACGCCGCTTATATCTCTGATGTGTTCAACATCACACCCACGCTGATGGCTATGCTGAGCCTTCGCGCGGAACATTTTACCACAGACGGCACCTACGCGCTTGCCGATGGGAAGTATACCGGCGCTTACAACCAGAATGCGTTGTCGCCCAAGCTGGGGCTGGTGTACCAGGTAGTGAAAGACAAAGTTTCTTTATTCGCCAACTACATGAACGGCTACGCGAATTTTGCGCCTTCCACGCAGCCGGACGGCTCCATCCTGGAGCTGAAACCGCAATACGCCAATCAATGGGAAGGCGGTGTGAAGCTCGACGTATTCAGCAACAAACTAAATGCAACCATTAATTATTACAATATCGACGTGACCAATTCCATCCGCAACGAAGTAAGGGCGGATAACAAAACCTACAGTGTGCAGGACGGAACGCAGCTCAGCCGTGGTTTCGAAGTGGAAGTGATCGCCAACCCCATTTCCGGGCTGAACTTTGTGGCCGGTTATGCATACAATGAGAATACGTATAAGAAAGCGACCGCAGCGGTGCAGGGCAAGCGGTTAGCCGCAAGCCCGACCAGCGTGGCCAATCTCTGGGCCAGCTATTTCATTACCCGCGGGAAAATAAAGGGCGTGGGCTTTGGTATCGGCGGCAACTATGTATCCGATTCCTGGTTTGAAGCTGCCAACCTGATGGTATTGCCGGGATATACTTTGCTGAATGCTGCCTTGTATTACGATCAGCCGAAATACCGCATTTCCCTGAAAGGGAATAACCTGCTGAATGAAGAATACTGGAACTCTTCCGGCACGCCGCAGAAGATGGTCAACTTCCTGGCGAGTGTGGCGGTGAAGTTTTGATGGCAAATATCATTAAAGAATAAAAGCCGGCTCAATTGAGCCGGCTTTTATTGTATGCTGGTATTCGTTTAGAAGCTGTACCTCACACCCAGCTGGCCACGCCAGCGGGCGGTAAAGTTATTCACGAAGTAAGGCGTCATTTTACCGTCTGTATCGTTCAGACGGGTTTTGTCGTATTGGAATATAGGTGTACCTCCGCTGTTGCTTCTGAAGGTGATGGGAGTGGCCACATTATTTGTGATGAAGTGGGAACGACCCCATTTATTATTCAGGAGATTACCAACGTTCATGATATCGAAAGTGATATCCACCTTGTGTTGTTTGATGATGGGAATGGTTTGCACCAATTTGAAGTCAAACACATGCTCGAAGGGGGTTCTCACGGCGTATTTATCTGCGCGCTGGCCCCTGTGAGAGTTCAGGTATTTGTCGCTCTTGATCAGCTCTTCCAGGTCTGTGCGTTGTTCTGCTTCGCTGCGGGTATATTCTACAGCGCCGGTGATAGCGTTTCTTTTGGTGATCACGTCGAAACGCATTGTGGTTACTTCAGCTGCAGTGGGGATGTATACCAGGTCGTTGTTGCCGCTGCCGCCCAGGTCGTCCCCGGTGGGGTCTGTGTTGTTGAAGTATACCCAGGTATAAGGCGTGCCGGACTGGCCATTATAGAACAGGCCCACGGAAGTAGCCCATTGTTTCTGGCTGCCGTAACGGAAAGCCTTGGTAACCGCACCAAATACACGGTGGCCCATGCGGTATTTAGAGTAACCGAGGTCCAGGTTGTTCAGGCCATTCACGTTCGGTGGAAAACGCCAGTTAGAGTTGGCGGTAGAAGAAGTACCGTCGTTGAGAGATTTGGCTTCGCCAAAAGAGTAACCCACTTTGGCGAACAGTCCGTTGGAAGTGGTTTTGGTGAACTCTGCAGAGAGGTTATAAGTATATCCCTCGCTGGTATTCTCCAGCAGCAGAACTTGCTCGAAACCCGAAGGCGTGGTCTTTTTCCTCCAGGTAGGCCTGGTATCCTGGCCGCCAAGGGTGAAGGTGTTACCAGTGAGCTCGGTGGCGAGGTTGGTCCAGATCACATTGTTGATGGTCTTAGAGTAGTTCAGTTCCAACGTACCGATCACGCCCCAGGGCAGCTGCTGATCGAGTGCCAGGTTGGTTTTGAACGTTTGCGGGAACTTAAAGTTCTCATCCGTCAGGTTGATGGCAGAAGCGCGTTGGGATACTGAAATGCCCATGGCCTGCAGGTTTTTTACACTGTACTGGCCGTAGAACGGATCGTTTTTATCGAAGCGCATCCTGAAGCTGGCAGGCAATGCGGCATTATTCAGGTTTACAACGGTATAGAGGTTACCGGTGTTGTTGTATTGGTTGGAGATCCACACGAAAGGCACGCGGCTGGTAAAGATACCTACGCCGCCACGGATCTGCGTTTTGCCGTTGTTCATTACGTCCCAGTTAAAACCTACGCGGGGAGCCCAGAGCAGTTTGGATTTGGGCAACACGTCTGTAGAATAACCTGGGAATTCTTTTGCAAATGTTTCGTTCTTCGACGGATCGGTGGGGAATATCGGCATGTCTACACGCAAACCATAGGTAAGCCGGAAGTTCTGGGTCACATCCCATTCGTCCTGTGCGTACAGGCCCAGCTGTGCGGCTTTGAAAGTAACGCCATCGCGTGCCAGGGTATCGTTTGTAGTATAAGTGATCTGGTACTGGGTAGGCTTGCCATCGTTCAGGAAGTCGTTCAGCGACCCGAAGGTATAAGCGCCGAATGCACCCTGCATGAAGTCGTTCTTCATGTTGTAGATGTCGTTGCTGGTACCGATGGTGATCGTGTGCTTGCCCCTGTAGAGGGTTACGTTATCTGTGATGGTGATAATGTTCTGTTTCAGCGCGTTCACCTGTGAGCTGAATTCGCTGCCCACGTTGTACGTAGTGCCGGGATCGTTGATGCGCACGTTGGTAAAAGGATCGCCGTTATATTGGCGGTTATCTCTAACAATATTCAGACCGATACGCAGCTCGTTGCTAAGCCTGTTGGAAAAGATGGAGTTCAGTTCCAGCGTAGTAGAGTTAGTTTTGGAAGGGAAGCTGTAGTAGCTGTTATAGAAATATGCTGCGTCCCTGGAACGGCTGGTGCCCGCTACATTGGATGCTTCGCTGTAGCTGTGGCGCAGAGTCAGTTTATGGACGCTGCTGATGTTCCAGTCTATGCGACCCAGGATGTTCGTATTGGTGAATTCTTTTTCCTGCGCGGTATAACCACCCAAATCCACACCCCAGGTATTTTTCACCTTATCTGAAATCGCTTTCAGCTGTGCTTCGGTGTAGTTGGTGGTGCCGGTGCCAGGATCAGCCGGGTTGAAATCGATCGGAGAGGTGCGCTCTACTCTTTCGGCATTCAGGTAAAAGAACAATTTATTCTTGATGATCGGGCCGCCGAGGCCGATACCGTATGTATTGCTGTTAAATTTGCCATATTTCAGCTTGGCCGCATTGGGGCTTTCACCTACGAAGTTCCTGTTCTGGTAAAGGAAGTAAGCCGCGCCATGGAAATCGTTGGTACCGCTTTTGGTGATAGCATTTATGCCGCCGCCCGCGAAACCGCTCTGTTTCACGTCGTAAGGGTTCAATACCACTTGTATCTGCTCGATGGCTTCGATGGAGATCGGGTTGCCGCTTGCCTGGCCGCCATTGGTACCGGAGGCCGCAAGGCCGAACACGTCGTTAGCCATGGCGCCATCTACCGCGAACTGGTTGTAGCGGTTATTCTGGCCGCCGAAGGAAATACCCAGGGGAGAGCCGTCTGAGCCGCTGCTATAGGAAGTGGCCTGCGCGCTGAGACGGGCAAAATCCTGCACGCTGCGGGTAACGGTAGGCAGGTTCTCGATCTGGGCGCGGGAAATGTTCACCGCGGTACCGCTGTTATTGGGGTTGATGATACCGCCGCGCTGGCCCGAAACAGTCACTTCTTTGAGCTGCTGGGAACCGCTTTCGAGGGTGGCATCCAGTTTATAAAATACGCCGAGCTTCAGCTGAACGTCGTTGAACGTTTGCGCTGTATAGCCGATAAAAGATACCTCCACGCGGTAAGGACCGCCAGCCCTCATGTTGGGGATGGTATAGCGGCCGTCAGGCTGGGTGGTGGTTCCGTAAACAGTTCCGGAAGGAAGGTGTGTCGCTTTTACAGTGGCGCCGGGAAGTCCCTGCGTTGCGTCTTTGATGGTTCCGTTAAGACCGCTGGTGGTCACCTGCGCCGAAGCCACAGCGATTCCCAGCATGCATAGGCATGTAGTGAGTAACTTTTTAAATCCCATAACAAACTATTTGATGATCCTGCAAAGATGATGAAATATGCTTTTCGAACTTTAACTTGAAATTAACAAATTGTTACATGTTAGCCATTTTGCAGTTATGAGCGGTTAGATTTTGATTTCTTCCCTGTAATAACTGTTTTCAGGACCGAATTGTTTATCATTAACAGTAGAATTTTCAATAATTCGAATTAAAATAAATATAATATGACAAGTTATCCACAGTTACCCAAAGGGTAGCGCCCAACGGCCATGCCCCAAAACCTCAACTTTATGTGCTAACTTTGCACATCTTTTATACTAACGAGGAACATATTATGCTGGATACCATCGAATCCGCCATTGAGGATATAAAACAGGGGAAACTGGTTATTGTAGTGGATGATGAAGACCGCGAAAACGAGGGGGATTTTATCACGGCTGCACGCAACGTAACACCGGAGATCATTAATTTCATGAGCACGCACGGCAGGGGCCTCATTTGCGCCCCGCTCGTTGAGGAGCGCTGCGAAGAGCTGGGCCTGGAGCTCATGGTAAGAGATAATACCGCCCTGCACCAGACGCCGTTCACCATTTCGGTGGACCTCCTGGGCCATGGCTGCACCACCGGCATTTCCGCCCACGACCGCGCCAAGACCGTCCAGGCGCTGATCAATCCCGATACCCGCCCGGAAGAACTGGGCAAGCCCGGTCATATTTTCCCGCTGAAGGCCAAAAAAGGCGGGGTGCTGCGCCGTACCGGCCACACCGAAGCCACCATAGACCTGGCCCGCCTGGCAGGTTTCGAGCCGGCAGGGGTGCTGGTAGAGATCATGAATGAGGACGGCTCTATGGCCCGCCTCCCCGAGCTCCGCGAAATAGCCCGCAAATTCAATCTG
Organism: Chitinophaga sp. YIM B06452; assembly: GCF_039655965.1. Lineage (NCBI taxonomy): Bacteria > Pseudomonadati > Bacteroidota > Chitinophagia > Chitinophagales > Chitinophagaceae > Chitinophaga > Chitinophaga sp. YIM B06452. The sequence goes on from NZ_JAWLKY010000003.1 coordinate 467,577, forward strand.
AAACTGGTTTCCATCAAAGACCTGATAGAATACCGCCTCCGTACGGAATCGCTCATTGAAGAAGAAGTGCGGGTGCAGATGCCCACCAAATACGGCAATTTTGAGTTGGTAGCCTTCAAGCAGGTGAACTCCGGCGATATGCATATGGCGCTCAAAAAAGGCGACTGGAACCAGGCAGACCCGGTACTGGTGCGCGTGCACTCCAGCTGCTTTACCGGCGACATCCTGCATTCCCTCCGCTGCGACTGCGGCGAGCAGCTCCAGGCTGCCATGCAGATGGTGGAAAAAGAAGGCAAAGGACTCATCCTCTACATGAACCAGGAAGGCCGCGGCATCGGTCTCATGAACAAACTGAAGGCCTACAAGCTCCAGGAAGAAGGGAAAGACACCGTGGAAGCGAACCTGGAACTGGGTTTCGGCATGGACGAGCGGGACTATGGCGTTGGCGCGCAGATCCTCCGCCACCTGAACGTTACCAAGATGCGCCTGATCACCAACAACCCGCGCAAACGCGCCGGCCTGAAGGGCTACGGCCTGGAAGTGGTGGAAAACGTGCCCATCGAGGTATCGCCCAACCCGCACAACGAGTTCTACCTCAAAACCAAGCGCGATAAGCTGGGGCATGAGATATTGAAAGGATAACTCAACTTTTTAATGATATGCGAAGCCGCTTCCGATGGGAGCGGCTTTTTTTATCGGATGGGAAATAGGAGCCATATTCATTTAAACTTTTAGGTTTAAATGAAGCCGATTATTTTAATACTATAGTATTAAAATGTAAAGAGCATCGGAAGAAGAAACTTGGGAAATACAGTTTACTTTGATGGCCCTTTACCCGTATCCGCCGGTACAGCATTCACACTATCCTCTTTCGCCCGGCGCGCTGCGGCGGCGCGGTTGGTGCTGTCTGCAATGCGGCGGATGCGTTTGTCGCTGAACAGTTCGGAAAGTTTGTTGTAGTCGCGCACGTAGGAGAGGCCCAGGCCGCTGCGGGTACGGTTGTCGAAGCTGTAGGCGTCGTAGTCGGTTTTGCTGAAGGCGTTGATGCGCACGCGGCCGTCGGGGCTGAGCAGGTACTCTACCCTGAAGTCTCCCGCGAAGTTCTGCGACGATGAGGTGGCGCTCACCCTTCCCCAGTCATAATCGCCGCCTACGTACACGCGGATGCGGTTGTTGTAGAAGGTTTTCGTGATGCCGGTGCTCACCAGGTTCCTGTCGTAGCTGCTGCTGGCGCTGTTATTGAAGTTATAGGCCGTATAGTTCACGTTGAAGCCGATGCCGGCGTTCTTCAGGAACGTGTTGGAAAAGTTGTTGAGGATGGCGGAGGCTTGCGCGCTCAAAGCCTGGCCCACGCTGTTTTTGCCGGTGATGGCCACGTTGGCGGAACCGTCTGGCGGCTGGAACTGGCCGGTGGCCAGCAGGTAGCTGATCTGGTACAGGGCCTTGTTCTGGTCCTGGTTGATCTCTTTCAGCTGGCTGGCAATACCGCTCTCATAAGCCAGGGAACCCACTTCCGGCAGGGTGATCTCGTAAGTGATGGTGGGCTGCATGAGGGAATTGCGCAGGTACAGCAGGATGTCTACCCGCTCTGAACGGCTCAGCACATCCTGGTTGCTGGCGTTGGTGTTGCCCGTGACGGCGGCGGTGCTGAGGTTGTAAAGGCTCACCTTGGGCAGGCTGTATTTGGCGGTGATGTTCACTTTAGCGTCCACGGGATCGCCGTTCCAGGTGATGGTGCTGTTCTTGTCGATGTCGAATTTCCAGCTGGCGAGGCGCTGGAAGCTGAAGTTATATGTCCCGGTGTTGATGGTGTAATTGCCGTACATCGTGAAATCCCCGTCCAGGTTCACGTTGATGGTAAGGGCGCCGGTGCCGTTCGCGGAAATGATATCGTTGGTGGCGGCGTTGATGATCACGTCTATCTGCGCATCAGGATTGGCGGCGATGTCCATCTTTACGTTCAGCTTAACATTGCTCTTTTTCTTCGGTTCTTCTACTACTTTCCCGTATTGTTTGAAGGTGATGTATTCGTGTTTGCCGATGTCTTTGCTGTCAGACAGCGGGAGGTAGAAGTGCGTGCCGCTCAGTGGGCGGGCCAGCACGCGCAGCTGCAGGTTGTCCATGGGCCCGGTGAAATACACCCTGCCCTGGGCGATCACGTCGCCGTAATACAGGTTGTTGTCTGCCGCACCGGTATTGAGGAAGAGGAATTTCTGCGACTGTACGTCAAACTCGAAATTCATCTTCGAGAAGTTCTGGTGGCTGATGAAACCATTCACGGTGGCCTGGTTCTTAAACTTATCGATCATCGTGAAGGGATACATTTCTATCAGGTTGTCGTCCATGTTATGCACATGCAGCAGGGGTATTTTGTAATACGTGCCCAGGTAATTCACTTTCATGCCGATGTTCTGCACCTTCACATTCCCGCGGAAGGAGGGTTTATCGGTAGTGCCGGTAACGGTCAGCTGGCCGGTGGCGGAGCCTGTCAGCTCGCTCACATAATCGCCGAGGTATTTATCCAGCAGGCTGATGGATGCATTGTTGAGGTTGGTGGAGGCATTCACCACGCGGTTGCTGTCGCTCACGCCCACGGTGCCTTTGGCGTTGAAGCTGGCCAGCGAGTTGTCTGACTGCACATCGAACTGCACTTCGCCGATGCGGCTGTCGTAACCGCCCTTAAGGTTCACCAGGCCGATGGAATCGTTGTCTATGCGCAGTTGTGTGGTTTTGATATCGGCATCCACCTGCAGGTTGTTGAAAGGGTCATGCACGTTGATGTTGCCGTTGGCAAGGCCTTCTATGAGCGTATTGGTAATGCCGGCGGGGATGATGTCTGCCAGGTTCAGGTCTTTCAGCGCAATGCGGAAAGTGGATTCATCAGGATTGAACTCGTTGGTGCTGATAGTGATGCTCTGGTCGTTCCGCGAAATGCGCAGGTTGTTCACCGTCAGGAAGTGAGTGCTCCAATAGACCTCGTTGCCGGGCGTCATGCTCCACTGCTTGCCGTTCACCGTAAAGCTGCTGTTGAGGAAGTTCACCTTCACGCCATCTCCCACCGTGATCACGCGGGCGTAGAACCCGTCCAGGGAAGTGGTGTCTTCCGCTTTCAGGTCCAGCTTAATGAAAGACGTATCCCTGCCGGAACTCGCCACGATAAGGGGATTGGTGAATATGGTGCTGTCGTTGTACAGTACGTTGCCGAGACTGGTGCTCACATTGATCTTCGAGAAATCACCGTTGGCTTTCAGCAGCAGGTTGCGCACGCCAAATTCGTTGTAGGCGGCGTAAGGCACGGCTGCGTTGAGCGTCACCTGCCCGCTGAGCGTGTTTAGCGCGCCGGACACCTGGGTGCCGTTCAGCCCTTTCACCTCATCGGTAAAGGCCCGTATGAGCTTGTCTACCTGGCCAAATTCGAAGGAGAACGTGAAGTCCTGCCCGGCATTGGCCGCGGGCGGGCTTTTGAAGTAGCTCGGGTAATATTTGTTGAGGAAAAGTTTGAAGGCATTGGGCAGTTCCATGAAACTGTAAGAGCCCTGTACGTAACCGTTCACTTCGTTCCCCTGGATGCGCAGGGTCTTCAGGTTGTTTTCGGTGCGGGTGGAAACGGATAATGAGTCGAACTCCACGCGGCTCTTGTTCTTGAACAGCGAAAGGTCGTACAGGCGGGCAGTGCCGTCGAAGTTGTCTATGTTGCTGCCGGCGAAGTTCAGGTCTGCTTTGGCCTGGAGGGTAATGGAATCTTCTGTGAGGTGCAGGGCCTTGAGGTCGCTGTAGCGCACTTCGGAATAGAAGTTGAATATGGGCAGGCGGCTGTTGAAGTCGATGGTACCGGCAAAATCCATGTCCAGGTTGGGATCGGCGGCGGTGAGGGAACCGTTGAAGAACTTGCGGTTCATTTCACCGGCGGCCTTCAGGTTCTGGTAATCGTACCCATACAGCCCGATCTTCTGGATATCCGCATCCACGGAGGCTTTGAGGGTTTTAAAGTTGAAGCCTTCGCCTTTTACTTTGGCTTTCAGGCTGGCGGTGGTCACCAGGCCGGTGTTCAGCAGGGTGCCAAGCTGGAAGTTATAGGTGGTGAGGTTCCCGGAATATACGGGCACGTCTTTATTGGTCTTGAAGTTCAGGTCGGAATCGAGGTTGCCGAGGTTGGTCTGGAATTTTCCGTAAGCCACGAAGTCGTGCACGAACCCGGAGAACGATCCCTGGAAAGCGAGGCTGGTGATGAGGTCGGTGCGCACCTGCGGGATGTCTTTCAGCATGGGAAAGAACTGCCGGAGGTCCTGCCCGCTGGTCACCAGTTCTTTCGCGGTGAAATCGATGAAGGTTTCATTGATATCCGGCAGGCCGCGCATGTCTGCCGTGCCTTTCAGCCGGGTATGGTTGCCGCCTTTGATGTCGAGGCTGTCGCCGGAAAGATTGCTCACAGGACCGTCTACCCGCCCGTTGATCTTCAGCTCCGTGTCCCAGGTGGAAAGCGGCGGCGCGAAATAAGCAATGTCTTCCGAAGCCAGCCGGGTATCTTTGAACCTGGCGCGCATGATCACGTTGTTCACGTAGTCGTTCATGTCGCCCAGGTCCTCGTATTGCATGGTGTAATAATCGCGGATGTGGCTGTTGTTGGTGCGCAGGTCCAGGTTGCTGAATTCCATTTCCACGGGACTCATTTTGAACCGGCTCTTCAGTGATCTCACTTCAAACCCGCTACGCTCTTTGGTGCTGAGCGCCAGGTCCGCGTAAATGCTGTCTTTCACCAGGCTGCTGTTCGTAATGCTGAGGTTGATGTTGCCGAAGCGGATGCGCGAGGGGTCGAACTCCCCGGGTGTGCTGGGCACGGTGTCGCTGAGGTTGTTCACGCCCAGCAGTCCGTCTTTGATGGTCATAGACTTCACGACCAGCTTCCAGTTGTCCGCATTCCAGCGCAGGGGCACGGGTTTGAGGGAATCTGCCTCCGGTTTGGGCAAGGCTACGGACGGCGGCCGTTTTTTGCGCAATGGGCTGGCGGCGTAGCTGGAGATAATGAACTCCGGCCTGTCCAGCGACAGCTCGTTGATGTGCACGTCGTGCGCGCGGAGGTCCAGCCGGTTGGCGTCCAGGTAAATGCGGTTGGCCGCCACCTGCATGTCTTCGCCCACCCATGCGTCGATGATATTGAATTTCACCCGGCGAAGGTCCACCCGTTTGAGGTCGAGGGAAATGCCGGATTGTTTTTTGGTGGCGGGCTGAGGGGAGGGGCTTCCGCCGAATTCATTCACGATGAACTGGTAGTTCCAGAGCGAATCATTGCGCGGGCGCACGAGGTTGATCAGCGCGTCTTCCAGGCCGATGAATTTCAGCACGGGCTTATCCTGTATAAAAAACCAGTCTGTAATGCGCACCTGGAGCGCGCCGGCGTAGAGGATGGTATCTTTATGGCGGTCTTCGATGAGGGCGCCTTCGAGGCGCATGCTGTTGAAGAGGCGGAAATTGACGTGTTTGATCTCCACGCGCGTTTGCAGCTGTTTAGACAGGCGCGCGGTCACTTCCCGCACGAGCAGGTTTTGTACGGCGGGGATATTGATGAGGATACTGACCAACAGTACCAGTCCCAGCAGGCTCAGCAGGGTGATGGTCAATATTTTACGTACTTTTCTCAGGGAACAGCATTATTTATCCGACAAAAATAGTCATTCGCAAAATGTTTGCCAATTGAATCTGGTCTTGCTGCATAATGCGGTGCCAGGCAGGCGTTCCAGTTCAGTGTAGCCTGCACTGTGAGTACCTTCCCGGGCCATCTCCCGCATAGATCCCGTCATAGCAGTAAAAAGTTCTATTTATTAAATTGTCATTACAGTGTCATGGGCTATCCTGCCGGCAGGTAGTAAATTAACTCAAACCCGTATGATTTTATTGTGAAAATTCCTGCTCTTCATATTTGCTAAAATATAGGCTGCATAAGCAGTTGATAGCTACCAGGTAGTGCCCGGGGCCGGCTGTTTTTTTACCATGTAGCACAAGTTCCCGTAATTGTCTGCGGATTATCATGATTATAATACCGCAGTTTTAACAAATTTTTAGAGTTTATACCTTTCGTTTGATAGTTTGTAATGATAAGCGACTCTTTTTAATTGGACAGGGACTAGATCAACCACCGTTTTATATTTTATCAATTCAATTTCTATGACCAGAAAGCTACTCTTTTTGTTGGTCATCCTCATGGGGATGGTGTATTCCGCCATGTCACAGGATCGAAAAGTATCCGGCACTGTTAAGGACAGTAAGGGCGATGCGCTGCCAGGCGTATCTGTCCGGGAAGCCGGAACATCCAACGGAACCGCGTCTGACGTGACCGGTAAATTCACACTTACATTAAAAGGTAACAACCCGGTGCTGGAACTCACTTTCCTGGGTTATGCCAAAACCACCATCAAAGTTGACGGGCGGGCAACCTACAACATTGTGCTGCAGACGGACGCGCAGCAGCTGAAAGATGTGGTGATCACGGGTTACGAGCTGAAGAAGCGCAAAACGCTGACCACTTCCGTGACCCGCCTGGATGCTGAAGAGATCCAGAACATTCCCGCTGCCAGCGTGGTGAACCTGCTGCAGGGCAGGGTGGCCGGTTTGTCAGTAGTGAACAACGGCGGCATGCCCGGCGTTGGCGCGCCCGTGTTCATCAGGGGGAATGCCAGCGTGGCTTCCAGCTTCAACGACGACCGTATTTTCTCTGATCCGCTGTTTGTGGTGGACGGTATCCAGGTGCCGGCGGACCGCGCATCAGCCAAGGGTTTCACGGCCAACGCCCTCGGTACGGGCAACAGTCCTATCTCCTGGCTGAACCCGAACGACATTGAATCCATCGACGTGTTAAAAGATGCCGCCGCCGCCGCTGTATATGGTTCCCGCGGCGCCAACGGCGTTATCATCATCAAAACAAAGACCGCCAAAACCGGCAAACCGAAGATCGACCTGCGCGCTTACAACGGCATCAATTTCGCGCCTTCGCTGTTCCCCATCCTGGGCGGTAAAGCAGAGCGCGACGCGAAAGTTGACATCTGGAACCGATTTGCGCCGTATGATGCAAGAATGAGCGGCATGCCCATCCAGATGACGGATTCCCTCAACCCCTTCTTCAACAACTCTACCGACTGGCAGAGCATGTATTTCCGCACCGGCAGGATACAGAACTACGACGCCAGCATTTCAGCCGGCAACGACATGGGTAATTACCGCATCGGCGGCGGTTATTACAGTGAAGACGGCATCGTGATCAACACCGGCTTCAAACGCTACACGGCCAACTTCACCGGCCGTTTGCTGCCCAACAAAAAGACGACCATCGTGATGCAGACCTACCTGGGCCGTACGGACCGCAGCCGCGGCAACAGCAAGAACGGCCAGGGGATCAGCTCACAGGGCATCTGGAGCATCCCTTCCTCTACCTATATGATCCCGGACAAAAGCCCTTACGGCGGCGGCATGCTGGATGCGTACCGGCTGAACAGGGACAAGAACTTCACCAATACCGTGAACACCAGCCTGCAGCTGATGTACGCCATCACGCCGGAGGTGATATTCACGTCCACCGGCTCATTGAGCTATGCGAACGACAAGCGCGATTATTTCTTCGCTTCCGTAGCCAACAACAACTCTTCCGACGCGGGGCAGTACAATGCGCTCAGCAATGCGTATACCTGGACCAACCAATTGTCCTGGAACCATTACACCAGGAACAACGACCACAACTTCGGCGCGTTCCTCGTACAGGAGTTCAACAAGAACACCATCGAGGCCACGCGGATAGATGCGAAGGGAGGTTCATCAGACAACATACAGATCGTGCAGGGCTTCAGTCCCAGCAGAACCAGTACCACGACCGGTTATGGCGCCAACGCCACTTCTTCCGTGCTGGGTAAGGTGAACTACGGGTTCCGCGAAAAATATCTTATAGATGCGTCTCTCCGCGCGGATGGTTCTTCCAAACTTTCACCGAACAAAAGATGGGGTTATTTCCCCACCGTGTCTGCCGCATGGCGCATTGCCGAAGAGCAATGGGTAAAAGACAACCTGCCCTGGCTGGACGAAGCGAAAGTGCGCCTCAGTTGGGGTAAGACCGCTAACCAGTACGTGGAGAACTTCGCCAGCGTAAGCTCGCTGAATGCCAATGCAGGCGGTTTCAATGAACCTTCCTACACTTACGTGAGCAGCTATGGCGGTACGAAAGTAGCCGTGCAGAATTTTAACCAGATGCAGAACCTCGACCTGCAATGGGAATATTCAGACCAGACGAACCTTGGTATCGAGCTGAGCGCGCTGAAGAACCGTGTCAGCCTGATCGGCGATTTCTACCAGCGTTATACCGAAGGCGGCACTTACGATGAGCAGCTGCCTACCAGTTCCGGCTACAGCATCATCAAACGCAATGGCATAGACATGCTGAACAAAGGGTTCGAACTGACGCTGATGGTTAAAGTGACAGAAGATAAAAGTCCTGTAGGCTGGACCACCCGCTTCATGCTGGCGCGCAACACCACGCAGGTGGCCAAGCTGCCCAACAACAACCGTCCGTTTATGCTGGACAACGTGACCATGGTGAAAGTGGGCTCTGCCCCCTATGGCTTCGTGTTCATGGTAAACGACGGCGTATGGCAGAGCAACAGCGAAGTGCCGGTTGATCCCTTCACCGGTAAAAAACTGTACTTCGATTACGGGTATCTCCCTTACCGCGAAGGCGCGCCCCGCTTCCTGGACCTGAACGGCGATTACAAGATCAATGACCTGAACGGCGACGGCGCCCGCGAAGTGAACGACCGCACCTGGGTGGGCGATCCTACCCCGAAGATAGAAGGCGGCTGGGTGAATACCGTTTCCTGGAAAGGTTTTACGCTGGACCTGATGTTCAACTTCCGCTGGGGTGTGAAAGTGGTGAACTCCGCTTTACAACGTTACTGGAACTCTACCAAGGTAGTGGGCGGCTACAACCCGAACTACACCACCTTCGATTACTTCAACGGCAACTCGCTGGACTGGGGCGGCATTCCTCCCATGAGCGAATTTGATATCTATGGTTTCGCCCCCGGCGACCGCGGCGGCAAAGACGCGCGTTTCCCCACGCTGGATTACTGGACCGGTTCCATACAAACGTTCTGGAACATTTACGACTATAAGAGCGCATTCGTGGAAGACGCTTCTTTCCTGCGCCTGAAGAACGTGATGCTGAGCTACAACCTACCCAGCAAGTTCCTCAAACGCTTCGGCATCGAGCGCGTAATGGCATATGGCAACACGGAGAACGTGTTCATCCTTACCAAATACTCAGGCCGCGATCCTGAAGCGATCGAGTTCCCCTCCGGCTACGACCGTGGCAGGAACTACCCGCTGAGCCGCAAAATGACACTGGGCCTGAATGTTACCTTCTAATCAGTTTTAAAAGTAAGAGTATGAAAAGAGGAATATATTATGTGATGCTTTGCCTGGTGGGCTTCTCCGTGCTGTCGTGCAACAAGCAGCTGGAGATCAACCCGATCGACCAGATACCCGACGCCACTTTCTGGTCCGCAGAAAGGGACCTCGACGGCGCTGTGGCCGGGGCTTATGCGCTGCTGCGCAAAACCCTGTCTGAAAGCCCGAAGAACAACAACGACGACAACGGTTACCACCCGCGTTTTTATATGTATGGCGACCGCCGCGCGTCCAACTTCATGGCCGTAGGGCAGGACCCCATCCGTGCCAATATCGATAACGATATCAAAGTGAATCGCTTGCGCTCCGTACTGGGCGGCACCCGCCAGTGGGAAGACATACTGTTCAACTGGGCGGCTTTTTACCAGGTGATCGAACAATGCAATATCGTGCTGGAAAACGCGCACCGTGTGCCGGACAACCAGTTCATCAGGTACAACCGCGACCTGTATGTGGCTGAAGCCCGCTTTATCCGCGCCTTTACTTATTTCTACATCGTGCGCGTATGGGGCAATGTGCCTTTAGTCACCAAATCCAAGACCACGGACAAGCTGGGCCGTACCGATATGAACGCCGTGCTCGATTTCGTGGATGCAGAGCTGAAAGCAGCTGAGGCAAATCTCCCGCTGCAGTACCCTGAAACAGGCCGCAACGCATTCCGCGCCACGAAAGGCACCGCATACGCAACCCTCGCGCACAGCCTTGCCTGGCGGCATAAAGACGCTGAAGCCATTACCTGGGCCACCAAAGTGATAGACGGCGGCGTGTACAAGCTCATAAAAGACACCAAGCCCGCACCCGGCGGCAGCATTGTGAACCCGCTGTACCGCACTATCTGGAAAGGCCGCACCGTAGAAGGCATTTTCGAGATCGACTTCGACGCGGCTACCGGCGAATACGGCAGGAATGGCTCCCTGGCAAACATGACGCTCTTCGGCGGCGTGTACTCCACCAGGTCGCAGCCCTACTGGTCGCCCGCCTATATGAAAGTAGACCCGGCCAATGGCAACCGCGCCATTACCCGCATCTCCGATCCGAAAATGATCTATCCTGACAGCACGAAAGACGAACGTTTCCTTACACTGCTGGCCAGCCCGGTATCAGCTACCGTAGGGCAAACCTATGTGTTCGCCAAATACGGCTACGCCGTAGACCCCGTGGCTAACCTGTTCGATGCCAACATCGTGATCTTCCGCATGGCAGACATCATCCTGCTGCGCGCCGAATGCTACGCCCGCCAGCAGAACTATACCGCCGCCAGGGCAGACCTGAACACCATCCGCCAAAGGGTGTGGCTGGACAACTGGACCGGCGCAGATGCAGACCTTTACCTCGAAATATTCAGGGAACGCAGCCGCGAGTTGCTGGGCGAAGGCCATTATTTCTATGACCTCGTAAGAACCGGGTTCATCACCGATCCGGATTATAACAAAATTCCCACCAGGCCCGATATGACCCAGACGGACTTTGACGAAGGAGCATGGACCTGGCCCGTATCACAACGAGCCTTTACCGACAATCCCAACATGGAGCAGTTACGTTACTGGCAACGTTATTAATCTTTAAAATTATTTGTGATGAAAAGATTCAGACTGAAATATTTCCTGGTTGGCGCGGCATTGATCGCAGCGGCAGCATCCTGTAAAAAAGAACACTTTAAAGACGGCGGTACCCACACCGGCAAGCTGGATACGGATATCTATTCCTTCCTGCAATCCCGCCCCTTCGAATTTGATACCATCGTGCAGATACTGGATAAGACCGGGCTGGCGGAAGAAGTGAAGAAGAACAATATCACTTTTTTCGCGCCCAAGGACCTCTGCATCGTCAACTACCTGAAGAAAAGAGGCGGCACGAAGCTGGAAGACGTGCCTGTTGCTGAGCTGAAGGCCGCGATGATGAAATACATCATCCCCAACAAAAAGATATGGAGAGATGAAGTATCATTCTTCAACGTACCCGGCGGCGGCGGTGACTACGTTACGAACCTGGCAGGCGACTCCATGCTGGTAGACGCCCCTGCGCGGCAGGATTACAACGGCGTGAAAGAAGCCGGCCCGAAATTCATCCGCATCTGGTACCCGAACGGTTATGCATACGCCCGCTCCAGAAGGTTCGACGCGGCCAACACCTGGCCTGAAACACAGGAGCCCGGCCCGAAGTACTACAATCCCTGGGTGAACAGCGGGAACGTGATCACCAGCGATCTGCAGGCTACCAACGGCAACATCCAGGTGCTGAACGGCTCCCATACCTTCAATTTCCCTTACAAATAGACCCGATTATCTGAACGGTACTTAAAACTTTGCATCATGACTCATAAGAATATAATGGTAAAAGCAGCCCTGGGCCTGGCATTGCTGGGCGGTATCCTGTACGGGTGCCGTAAGGTGGACCTACAGGACGGCTACATCGCTGAAACCATTCGTTACAAAGACAAGATCATCACCCTGGAAACAGGCCGCGATATCATGAAAGGCGACCTTATCCTCGACCGTACCACCGGCCCTATTACGGTGGAACTGGTAGACATCCATACCAAAGACGGCAAACCTGCTCCTGAAATGCTCCAGGAAGTAGATGCCGTGGAATGGAAAGAGGAATTCACCGGCCAGGAAAAAACACTGGAGGAGCTGGAAGCCAAAAAACAGATCGTAAAACGCCCGGTGTTCGAGATCAATAAATCCGACGGCCGCCTGAAATTCAGGAAAGAAAGCTACGACATGGCGGCGAACGTGTATATGATAGACGTGAAAGTGACCAACGGCGCGGGTTCCCGCATTATCAAAGACGCGGTGGAAGTGAACGTGGTAAAAGGCAAGGACTTCGAATACCGCAATGACTACGCCTGGATCGTGTGCGCGGATTATGATTGGGACAACTGCGCGCCTTATTTCGATTCCGTGAACATCCAGATCGAGAGCTTCAAATACATGGGGCCCGGCAGTATGATGACCTGGAAGTTCAAAGACCAGAACGGCAATATCATGGATCCCAGCAAATTCCCCGAAGGCAGCAAACAGAAAGGCAAACGCCTGGAAGACTTCGTGTTTGCCTACCGCAAGTTCAGCGACCGCCTGGAGTACGACTGTGCGTATCCTTTCAACGCAGGCAGCAATCCCCGGGAGTTTGAGTGGTGGGTGCCCGGCTCATCCTTCGGGAAAGACGCGCGGCACGATATGTTCGCGGCCGTCTTCTTCCAGATCTTCAGGCCGGGGAAGTGGGAGATCGTCTGGAAAGTGCAACTGCTCAATCAATAATTAAGCATAGCAATTGATTTGATTACTGTAGATGAAAAAAAGGGCCCCGGTATCGCTCCGGGGCCTTTTTTTATTTCTTGTTCGTCATGATCTTTTCCTTCATCTGGTTCATGAACCCTTCCCGGTAGGTATCCCCCACGGGCACGGCTTCTTCCGTATGCTCCAGGTACACGAGGTTGCCTTCAATCATCCTGATGAAACCGGTGGCCAGCAGGAACGATTTGTGCGTGCGTGCGAAATCGCTTGCCGGCAGGCGTTCTTCAAGGTCCTTCATATTCAGCAGCGCTATGATCTTCTCGCCCAGCCGGGTATGTATCTTCACATAGTTCTTCAGCCCTTCTATGAACAGGATGTCTTTGATGTTGATCTTGATCAGCTTGCCTTTCTGCTCGGTTTTCACAAAAATAAAATCGTTCTCTTCCTTCACGCCGGGCGTAACGGGTGTTATGAGTGAAAGGGCGCGCTGTGCGCCTTTGATGAACCGGGCGAAGGAGATGGGCTTCAGCAGGTAATCCACCACTTCGTTCTCAAACCCTTCCATGGCGTATTCGCTGTAGGCGGTGGTAAGTATCACTTTACACTTTCCGTTGATGGCCTTTATGAAATCGATGCCGGTCATAGACGGCATTTGCACGTCCAGGAAAATGAGGTCTATTTTGTGCTGGTGCAGCAACTGCAGCCCCTCCAGCGGGTCGGTGGTGGAGTAGAGCAGGTTGAGGAAGGGCGTTTGTTTGATGTGATGCGCCAGCAGGTCGATGGCGTGCTGTTCGTCGTCTATCACAATACAGTTGATCATATACTACAGGTTTATGATGAGTTCGGAGGTGTAAAAATGTTCGTTTTCAGTAGTGGTAAAGGTATGCTTATTGGCGTACATCAGCTGGAGGCGCTGCTTTACATTGTTCAGCCCGATGCCGGTGCTCAGCTCTTTGGGACCGGCTTTCTTTTTGTTGCTGATGTAAAAACGGATGAGCTGCTGGTCGGATTCTGTTCTGACCACCAGCGGGTTGGCGGGGTCCAGCAGGTCGCCGTGTTTGAAGGCGTTTTCCACCAGGGTAATGAGAATCAGCGGGGTGATGCGCGCGTTAGGATTGTCTACCTGTTCGCTGTATTGAATGCTGAGCTTGTTGTTGAACCGCATCTGGTTGATCGCTATCACGTTCTTCATATGCGTTATTTCCTTGAACAGCGCCACTTTCCCTTCCGCGTCCTCTTCTTTCCCCAGGGCATACCGCATGATGTCTGACAGCAGGAGCACGGCGTTGCTTACTTCTTCGCTCAGCGGCACTGTTTTGCTGTAAATAAAACTTAAGGAGTTGAACAGGAAATGCGGGTTGATCTGGTATTTGATGGCGCTCAGCTCGGCGTCCATTTTTTGCTTCTGCAGCTCGTCTTCCCGTTTGTTGCGGTGATTGTTGTCTATGAAGATGGCTACTACGAAGCCGACGAAGAGGTGGAACAGGTAGGAGAAAACAGTAATGAAGCTATAGAACAGGAATTTATTCCTGACCATGAAGTCCCGCATGGACTGCGGGTTGTTGCTGGCGTTAAAATCGGTTTTGCTGTACTCGAACAGGAATGTGTACAGCAGCTTGGCGGCAAACAGCAGCAGGATCAAGAAGAAGAACCTCCCCAGCTTCCTGTCGCGCAGGTAAGGTAGCCAGGCCACGAATATGAGGACGTAATAGGTAATTGTAAACTCGGCGATGGACTTCAGTGTGGAAAGTATGAACCCGCCGTATTTTTCGTACGCCCGGGTGGTGGCCTGCGGGTCGAGCGTGTAGATAAAACCGTAGAAGAACAGGAAAAATACCGTTGCGATAAGTGCCAGTATCAGTATCCGTTTCCATTCCGTTTTGAAGAATTTGGCTGTTTGTTCCAGTAACATGGTGGTTTTTGCTGTGTTTATTCAAATATAACAAATAATGATTTCCCGCTTGATTCTCCCGATATGGGAAAATCCCTTCATTGCCCCGAAAGACCGTCATTGCGAGGAGCAGCAGGGGGTACTGTGCAACCGGAAGCGCGACGAAGCAATCTCCTCCCTGGCCTGGAGTATTCCAATTCAATGAGAGAGATTGCTTCGTCGCCCTCCCGCTTGGGCTCTGCTGCTCCTCGCAATGACGGGGCGTTGCTGGTTAAAAGGAAGCTTCCAGGAGATCGCTGTTACAAGCCCTGCTGTGCGTTGGTCCTTCCCGCTTCGCTTTCGATGGCGTTCTTGCGGGTTTTGGCCGCTTTCACAGTGTTGCTGCCGAACTTATAGTTAAAGGTCAGGTTCACCACGCGGGTGTCGTTGTTCATTTTTGCAAGGTTGTGCACGTTGGCGTATTTCACTTCAAAGCGCATCGGCTGGGTGTTGAAAATGTCCACGATGCCAAGCTTGAGCGAGCCTTTGTTCTTCAGCACGTTCTTGGTCACCCCGAAGTCCAGCCCGCCTGCGGGTTTCATCACGGCGTAGCCTGCCATGAAAGGCCCGCGGAAGTTGCCGTTCAGCTCTGCGGTGAAGCCTTTGGGCAGGGTGAAGGTGTTCTGCATGTTCACCATGCCGGTCACACTGCTCTTTTGGTAGGCGATGCCGTTCATATTGGTGCTGATGTCCAGCCAGAGGCCGGTAACGGTCCAGGTGGTGCGGATCTTGGGGGTGATGGGCTTTACCCATACCAGGTTCAGGTAGGCCACGTTGAAGTCTGTCTGGTTGTCGAAGCTGGTGATCTGCACCTTGGTGTCCGGGTCCTGGTTGAAGATCATGCTGAGGTTGTCTTTCACGATGTTGAAGCCCAGTGTGGTGAACAGGGAGTAGTTGTGACTCCAGGTGCCCTGGATGGTCTGCGACAGCACGGGCTTGATGTTTGGGTTGCCCTGGCGGTAGCTGTACGCGTTCTGGTAAGTTACAAAGGGGTTCACGATATCGAAGCCGAAGCGGGTGATGCTCCTGCGGTAGCTGAAGCTGAACTGGTCCCTGGCGCTTTTCATGTAGCTCACGCTGGCGCTGGGGAACAGCTGCACGTAGTCGCGCTCGAATTTCTGGTCCATGGTCAGGCTGTTGCCGGTGGCATGTGTATGCTCGGCGCGCAGCATGGCCTGGATGGTGTATTTCTTGATGGTCTTGGTAAGCCCTGCGTACGCGGCGTTCACGTTTTCTTTGTAAATGAAGTGATTGGTCTTGCCGCCGTCGTTTTCCCACTGGCCGTTGAACTGGTTTTCCCAGCGGGTATCGTTGTCCGTTTCGGTGAAGGTGGTTTTGAGGCCGGCCTCCAGCTTGGCGAACTTCAGCTGCTGGGTATAGTCTGCGCTTAAAGAGTACAGGTTGATGCGGGACTCGGTATTGTTGCGGATGTAGGTAGGATCGCCGGAAGGCACTTCTTTGACGGTGAAGTAGTGGCCATTAAAATCGTCGTTCCAGTCCTTGCTGTGATTGAAATAGTCGGCATTGATGCTCAGTTCGTTCTTATGTTTTTCGCTGCCGGTCTTGAAATATACGTTCACGCTGGGATTCACAAGGGTCTGCCGGCCGGTGGCGGTCTGGCGGAAAATGGAATCCGGCAGGGTGGTCTGGTTGTCGTTGGCGCGGTGGCGGTTGTTGAACATGCTTTTCACGAGAAAGCCCGCGGTGGTGGATTTGGACAGGTCGAAATCCGCGCCTGCCTTCAGGTTGTGGCTGTTGCGCTCTTCGCGGTTGTAATCGCTGTCTTCGAGGGTATAATTGCCGGGGAAGAAGCGTTCGGCGGTAGTATGCACGAACTGTTTGGCGTAGATGTAATCGTAGCCGCCATACAGGGTTGCTTTTTTGGTGCGGTGGTTGAGGGTGAAGCCGGTGTTGCTGCGGGGATAACGGCCAAAGCCGCCGCCCACGGTCACGGAGCCGTTGGTGCCCATGTCCTTGCTTTTCAGCATTTTAATGTTGATGATGGCCCCGTCCTGCGCGTCGTATTTGGCGGAAGGGTTGCTCATCAGCTCCAGCTTTTCGATGTTGCTGCCGGGCGTGCTGTTCAGCAGGTTCTTCAGGTCGTCCCCGCTGAGGCGGCTCGGCCGCCCGTCTATGTAAACGGATACGTTCCTGCCGTTCAGCTGGAGGGTATTGTTATTGTCCGCGGTTACTCCGGGCGATTTGGAAACGATCTCCCAGGCATTGGAACCAGCCGCGGTGGCGGATTTGGAAACGTTCACCACCATCGTGCCGCCCTGCATAGTGATGGGCGGGGCGCTGCTGGTAACGTTCACCTCTTTTAACTGCTTCACGGAAGGGGCCGGGATGCTGTCTCTTTTGGCGGAAGGAGCGGGGATCGTGTCTTTTCGCTGTGCGCTGCCGGTTGCAGCGGTCATAAGCATAGTGGCGGAAAGAAGGGTCGTAAAAAGTGTTCGCATACAGGTAATTTTGATGATGCAAACTTATTACGCAACCGGCCGGCTTGAAAATTTGATACACCAACAGGCCCATTTAAAGGATCAACCGGGTTGGTCACCTGCGAACCGGTTTTTTCCCGGTATCAACAGGGAAGGCCGCCCCCGGCATTGAAGTGTCCCCGGAAAGTGTCTAACTTTTTGGGGGCACTTCACAATTCTGCCGGATCAGCTCAACTATTTTTTCGTTTTCAATGATCATCATTCCCTGGCGGTCGGCGGTAATTCCCTCTTTTAACTGGTAGGTGTATGCCGGCCTGCCTTCTTTGATAATGGTAGGCAGGTAATCATAACGGATATGCCCGCAGCGTTCCTTTAGCGCTTCTCCTACCTCAATGATATGTGTTGAGACCAGGAAAAAGCAATTCCTGTGAGCGGAAAATGCTTCTGTTATGGACAAGGTTGCCTCATAAGCATCTTTTACGTTTGTACCTTTAAACAATTCATCAAACAGCACCACCAGGTTTTTGGGAGTGCTGACGGTTTCCGCCACTTTCTTCACCCGGCGCACTTCCGCATAAAAATGGCTATACCCGTGCTCAAGATCGTCAGGAACATTGATAGATGAAAAGATCCCATCCTTAATTGAAAACTCCATTTCCGCCGCAGCAACAGGCAAGCCGGCATGTGCAAGATATACGGCTATGCCTGTTGCCTTCATGTAGGTGGATTTTCCTGCCATGTTAGCCCCGGTCAGAAACACCACATTACTGTCCCCATCAAAGAAAGCAGGGTTGGAAACCGGCTTTTCAAGCAGCGGGTGGTATAATCCTTCAATACGGAGAACATTCCTCTCTGCCGGCAAAACCCTGGCATAGGTATATCCCCGCTCAGCGGCTACCCTGCCTACCGAAATGCCGGCATCCAGCCGGAAGATGAACTGCAGCAAGGTTTTTATTTCATGTTTCATTTGCGAACGCAGGCAATGATCGAAACCGATCAGTTGCCACAAAGTGGGCTTCCCATCTGCCGGGTGATTATCCAGCCATTTCATGCGCTTATCTGTAAAGGTTTGTTGAATGGCGGCCAATTGATCTGCGTATGGATGGTTTGTATTTTTTTGCTGCTGGCAAATAAAATGACGGATAACCTTAAGAACACCGATGGTTTTAATGCAACCTGATTCCAGCGTCTTGTATTCTTCCGTGCCGGTTACTGAGCTGCGGACCTTCAGGGAAATTACTCTCCATGTGGTATCCAGGAGACTTTCACTGCCGGCAAAAAGGTATTGTTCCGTCTCCGCAAAATCTTCCGCGGAAAATGGCAAAACGGCAGGATGATGGCTGAAATACTTAAATGCGGTTACCCTGTTTTGAATAGCTTCCACATCCGTTAGTGGCTCCCGGAACATCTTCTCTAATAATTGCCTGCCCCCGCTGGTTAGCGTACGGTCAAACAGTTTGTAAACGGAATTGCCTTTATACCTGCCGAACAGGCTCAGGTCTTCCAGTGTCTGCTTATCTGCTAAGAAACTCATGCTCCTTCGGTTTTGTGCCGGCCATTGCGGATGATATCCAGAATACCTTCGTTATTGATAATTATCATGCCATGCCTGTCTTCCGTAATTCCCGGTGTCAGCCGGTAGGAGTATACCGGTTTATTTCCCCGCATGGTTGTGGGCATATAGGTGAAATAGATGTTGGGATGCTTTTCCTTCAAAACCTCTCCTGCTTCTATGATATGGGTAGATACGATAAACATGCAGTTTTTCCTGGAAGAAAATGCGCTGGTGACTGCAATGGTGGCATCGCAGGCATCTTTAACATTGGTTCCGCGGAACAGCTCGTCGAAAATGATAAAGAGGTTCCTGGATTGGCCCAATTCCTGCGCCACCTTTTTTATGCGCAATACTTCCGCGTAAAAGTGGCTGCTGCCGGAAGATAAATTATCGGAAAGGTTGATCGTCGTGTATATACCGTCCCTTACGGAGAATTCCATTTTCCCGGCAGCGACAGGAAAGCCAATGTGCGCAACATACATTGCAATGCCGAGAGATTTCATAAAAGTTGATTTTCCCGCCATATTTGCGCCTGTAAGGAAAATGATATTACTTTCAGGTGTAATGTGCAATGTGTTCGGAACTGCATTTTTTACCAATGGATGGTATACATTTTCCAGGTGCACGGTATGCAACCCCTTGTCAAGCACCTTGGGAAAAGCGAACTGGTGGCGCCGGGCCGTTTTCGCAACTGAAATATAAACATCCAGGGTATAAATGTTGCGCATGATAAGCCCCAATGTTTTCCTGCAACGAAAACGCAGCAGATCATCATAGCGGACGGCTGCGGCATGGGTCATTTTTTTTGGCGCATCTTCCTGCATAACAGGCAAGAGGTCTTCGTTTTCGAGCAGCCTTCGCAGTTCTGTTAATACGCCTATCCCGGCTGGGTCCTGCCACAGGAATTTTTTCAGGGCAAACAGGATGTCCAGCATGGCAACTACGCCATTGCTGATCACCTGGTAGTCATGGTCTTTGGCAATAAGAGAACGAACCTTGTCCCCCAATGTTTCCTTTTCGTGAGAGAGGCGTGTGCGCTCATCTTCCAGCGACAGGTACAATTCAGCGCCGCTGAACCAGGAACAGTTAAAGGGGAACTCTGTTGCTGAAGCACCAAAGTGTTGTATGGACCGGATACGGTCATTGATGGCATCCGCATCTGCCAGCGGGTACCGGAACATTTCTTCCAGCATAGCGCTGCCCCCTCTTGTGGCCGTATGATCGTAAATTGTAAAAACAGAATCCACCCCGGGCTTTCCGAATATATTGAGATCGTCTGTTGTTTGTTTGTCTGTATTGAAATGCATAGCTTATTTTCTTTTCCGCCTCAACAGGACAATAACCGCGGCTGCGAGCAACAAACCCGGCAGCACCCATATGTAGATGATCCTTAACAGTTTCACGCGTTCTTTTGTCACCGTCACGTTTATGTCTTTCGGTGGCGGCCTGCTGCTGTCGATCGGGAATTCGCCGTCATTCAACCAACTGAAAAGACCGGTGGAAAACATAAAATTGACGCTCCGTAAATTGAAGCGGTTCAGTTCCGCATTACTCATAAAGTCCGCATCGCCCAGTACTACAATACGTTGTTCCTTCTGATTGATTTTCCTGGAGAGGCCCAGCGCGGTGGGAAAAGATGCGCGCTCATCGCCGTCTGCGGCATTGAACACCACTTCTGCGGAATCTCTTACCAGCTCGCCCTTTTTCAGCCAGCTAACTGCCGGATCGGTCATCAGCAAGGGGAAGATCCTGAATGAGCCGGTATCTGCATAGGAAAACGCGCTGGCATTAGGCATGGACACCCTGGCGCTGTCATGATGGGCATGCGCCAAAGGAGGAAAGAATGTTGCGCATTCCGGCGTCAGGTAGGATGTTACCAGTTCCTGCTGTAACTCTTTGCTGGTCTGGACCAGGATGCCTTTCCTCAACTGGACGCCTAATTTTGAAAGCAGGGGATTCAGCATATCCTGTTTGCCCGGCTCTCCTGCAATGAGTATATTGCCACCTTCATCGATATATTGCCCGAGTTTATCCATTTCGTGCCCGGACAGCTTTACCCTGGGGTCAGCCAGCACGAGTGCTGTAATATCTTTGGGAATATCCTGGGCATTCAATGCGAGGGTATCCACATCAAATCCCTGGTTGATGAGGGAGTTGCGGAAAGTTTTCAGATTGGTAAGCGCCCTGTAATCCCGGTCGCCGATCTTATTGATATCTCTTTCAAGGTTCCCCATCAGGAAAATGATCTTTGGCATACGGGCGCCCTGGAGTCTTTTTAGAGCGGCTGATACTTCTGTTTCACTGGGCCAGCGCTTGTTGTCATCAAATACCCGGAGGAAGGTGGTCCTTCCTTTATACTTCAATTGCATCACATACCTGTTAAGCTCCGGCTTGAGATCGATGATTTTACGTATTTCTTCCGGCTTTTTGAATACCTGAAAAGAAACATCCCTGTTGTCCGCTATCTGCTTTGCATATTCCTCCAGTGTTTTGTTGCCCATATACCGGGCAAAATTCGCGTTCTCGTATGAAGTATCGTAGTATTGAACGGTATTCAGCGTTATGTTGTGCTTAAAACGCAGGTAGGGTTCCCATCTTTGGATATTGGTATTGTATGATTTGGGCTCGCCAAGTGAAAATAGCCCGCTCATCAGGTTGTTATAAGCGGTTACTTCCAGCGGCTCATCCATTTCCTTTAAGATCTTCTGGGCGCTTACGGCCAGCGTCCTTGATTGATCGGCGGTAGCATCATAATAACCGATCAGTGAAGGGATGGAGCTGATATAACCGATGGCCAGCGTACATACAAACACCAGAAGATACCGGCCTGTTCTTACCACGAAAGGAACAGATTCCATAGCAGCCATCATCCTGTAGATGGTGAAGCCCAGGAACATGAATACAATAGCCGCAAAATAGATCACATCTTTGCTTGTGATGAGGCCGCCCAGCATACTGCCTGTCCGCCCGGAGATAGATAAGAAATAAGTAAGGTTGCGGACGAAGGCTATATCCTGCCATAAGTCGCCGATCTTGCTAAGCACGCCGAACATAACAAATGTGCAGATGGCCGCTACGATCTGGTAGTTGGTAAGGCTGGACATAAAGATCCCGATAGCTGAATAAGCGCATAGTAAAAGGAAAAATCCCAGCATGCCGCTGAACAGCATGCCCATATCAGCAGATACGACATGGAAATAGCCGGATAATACAAAGCCCCCTATGACCAACACCAGCAAAAAGCTATAGATCATCATGGACAAAAATTTCCCCAAAACGATCTCCCTGATCTCTATCGGGGAAGAGTGAAGAAGTTTTATCGTACCGCTGCTCGTTTCCCGGCTGATCAGTCCCATCGTAAGCAATGGCATATAGAGATAGAGGTTCTGCATTACCGAACCGAACAAGCCGGTCCTGCCAATGAACAAAAACGATGTGACGCTCATCAAAATTTTCCCGCTGTTTTCCTGCTCCCTTGCCAACATGTCCAGGGCGCTGATGTAAACGATTGCGCATTGCACCAGGAATATGATGATCAGGAACCAGGCGATCGGGGAAAAGAACAAGGTGCGTAATTCGGTCTTTGCAACTCTGATTATTGTTTTCATTTATTGCTGGTCGTTATGATTGGTTGGACAATTGTTTGAATATTTCGTCGAGCGCGCTCTTATCCAGGTTCAGTTCCCGCAGTTTCCAGCCATGCTGTACGCTGGCCGCTACGATCCTTTCCGTTACTTCCTGGTCTCCATTGAAGAACAGCCGTACCTGGCGTTCAGTAAGGAATTCCGCTTTGCTGATGCCTTCGATCTGCTCCAGCACGGACGCGGCAGGCGGGTTTTCCAGGCGGAGCACCAAACTGTGCGGCTCTACATAATTATTGAATGCATCGATCGTATCGGAAAAAACGATGCTGCCGTTTTCAATCATCTTGATCTCTTTGCATAATAGCTGTACCTCGGTTAACACGTGCGAAGAAAAAATAACCGCCCGCTCCTGCGCGATCTCTTTGATGAGCGCCCTCACCTGGACGATCTGGTTGGGATCAAGCCCATTGGTAGGTTCGTCCAGCACGACCAGCTTTGGACGATGCACGATAGCCTGTGCAATACCCACACGCTGGCGGTAGCCGCCTGAAAGATTGGAGATCAAACGCTTGCTGAAATGGGCAATGCCACATTGTTCCTTTACCTCATCAACGGCGGATTTCATCCTGCTGCGCGGTATCAGCCGGAGGCCGGCGCAGTAGTACAGGTATTCGTCTACAGTAAGGTCCATATACAGCGGCGGAGTTTGCGGAAGAAAACCGATCTCTTTTTTAGCGCGCGCCGGATCTTCCTTCATATTCAGCCCGTTGATATAAACATTCCCTTCCGTTTGCTTTAAGGCTCCGCAGAGTATGTTCATCGTGGTGGATTTCCCTGCGCCATTGGAGCCCAGCAACCCTACAATGCCTGTTTTCCCGATAACCATGTTGATATCACGGATAGCCCACTTCGTAGCGTACTTATGGGATAACCCTTCAATCCTTACAATGTTGTTTTCCATCTCTTGTTATATTATTTCCGTTTTCATCTATGGCATAAAAAATCACCAGCCCGGATCCCGGCCGGACAGTAAAAGATAATATGGAACGGCAGCCTATTTAAGCAGCACTGCCGTTCCCGGTAAGTATCAGGGATTTTGTGTTATTTCAGGATTCTGTGTGATAAGGATACTGGCCAGCGGGAAAACATATCCATTGCCGTCAGGCTCAAGTGTGTAAGTGACATTATTGAAAACCCTGGTCACCGGTTTGGCAAAAAGTGCATCTTTATTAAGCCTGCGTTGATCAAACCAGCGCAATCCTGTTCCGAAGAACTCTCTTCTCCTTTCATCCACTACCAGCTGCAATGCAGCGTCGGCAGTTGCTGCTGCCAGGTCAGCATAGTCTGCGGGCCGGAAGCGGAGTTTTCGTAAGGTGTTCAACATCGTTACTGCCTCATCTTTCTTCCCGGCCCGGGCCAGGCACTCTGCTTTTATCAGCCAGGTTTCGTTTACCGACAGGCCGACTGCGGGGCCATCACCATAGTTCTGCCGCGACCAATATCCCAGGCCGGTGAAACTGGGGTAGAACCTGGTTCCGGATTTTACAAACAGCTCATAGCGTATATCTTTGGTGCCCAGCAGGTCCAGCAGCGGCTGGCTGAGCTGAATGGCGCTGTAGGTTTGCCGGGGAACCTTCCGCAGGAGTACCTGTACGTCGTTGTATTGCGCAGGGAAAACGGGAGAACTACCGGCTATTGCTTCATTATAATCATACAATTGACCGGAAATAGCCAGGGAACTGTCTGCGAAAGCCGCTGCACTGGCAAAATCCCGCATGTTCAGGTAGACCTTGGAAAGCAAAGCATAAGCAGCAGCTTTCGAGGGCCTTGTATTCGATACGGGTTTACCGGGTAAAAAGGGAATAGCCTGGCGGATATCGGCAATTATCTGCTCGTAAGTATCCTTAACCGTGCGCCTGGTCAGGTTTCCCAATAGCTCCGGTTTGAGCAGGATGGGGATACCCGGGTCTTTGCCTGCGGAAGCCGCATCATATTGCTTTGCGTACAAGTTGACAAGCGTAAAGAAGTTGTATGCCCTGTGCACCAATGCTTCTCCTAAAATTGCGTTCTTTACTTCCGGCAGGCCGTTCTTACTCTCCATAACACCATTGATCACCACATTGCAAACATAGTTGGCGGCATAGAGTATATCCCAATCGTAATCATTGTTCCTGTCTACATAAAACGGCTTCCCCCAGGTATAGACAGCCCGGCGGATATTGTTGCTCATGATATTGTCCTGCAGCGTCTGTGCGGTAAGGTCTACGTCATCCGAGCTAAGGACCGGCGGGATCCCGATGGCTTTCTCCAGTTGCTCCCTGTTATCCATCAGTAAACGGAAGTCCTGCGTATAAACCAGCACACGTTGCCCCTGGATAGGCACATTTTCCACATATTTCCTGCACGATAGCAGCGAAGCCATTGCCATTAAACAGCCTAAAACTTTTATGTGAGTATTCATATAATTCTATTATAACGGTTATAAGGTGAGCACAATCCGGAATGAATAATTCGTTAATGGGGGCAGTTGATAGTTATTGCCCGTTGTATACAGGTATTCCGGATCCAGTTTTTCTTTATTGGCAGCCCATATCATTCCCAGGTTCCGGGCAACGGCGCTCAGGGTAATATTTTTGGTGTATATTTTGGCCAGCAGGTAAGCAGGCACCTCGTATGAAAGCGACACCTGCTGCAGGCGGATATTACTGCGGCTGCGGATCAGTAGATCAGAAAAACGGTAACGGTCTATACTGGTGTAATAGACGGTGCCGGGGCCGAATTCAAGGCCGGGTACATTCGTGAAGGCCTCGTCACCGGGTTTCCTCCATCGTTCCTCCAGGTCTCCGCTTCTGCCCACGAAAAGATTGTTGGTAAAGCCGACGGATTCAATGGAAGGTTTACGGAACACGCCGCCAAAGGCGCCCTGGAACTGTACATTCAATTCCAGCCCTTTGTACCGTACCGTATTGCTCCACATGCCTATCCACGGTGAAGTGCTTCTGCCGGAATAAACGCGGATATCCTCGAAGGGATACTCATTTACCGTGTAAGTTTTGCCGGGGTTCTTCGGGTCCCTGATCAGGGATTGCCCTGTATTGTCCAGCCCGGCCCAGGCGTAGGAGAAAACATAATCTGAAGGATAACCGGAGTACAGGTACTCCGGGTCAAAACTGGTAGTTGGCCGTTCGAACCGTGCATCCTTAATGATATTGGTATTGTAGGAAGCATTGATCGTGCTATACCAGTTGAACTTTCTGGAAGCAATGATGTTAACATTCAACCCGATATCCACCCCATGCCCCTGGAGGTTAGCCGTGTTGAACAGGAGCTTGCTGAAACCATAGGTGGAATTGATGGGCAATTCCCAGATGATCTCTGTGGTCCTTTTGCGGTAATATTCCACGGAACCGCTTACCCGGTTGGAGAATAAAGAGAAATCAACGCCGTAGTTCGTCATCCTGGTTTTTTCCCATCCAAGGTTATCCACAGCCGGGGAGCTGATGTTTGCGTAAGGGAAAGTAGTATAAAAATCAGCTCCAAGGATGGAGATAACCGTCACCGGGGCATATCCCTGCGGCGCGTTGCCGCTGGTGCCCAACGTTGCGCGTAAGGCCAGGCGGTTCAGCCAGGATATGTGCTGGAGGAAGTTCTCTTTGCTGACATCCCATTTCACGCCGCCGGACCATAAAGGAATGGCTCTCTTACGCCGTTCAACGCCCAGCAGGTTATAGTCATCAAACCGCATGCTGCCAGACACGGTGTATTTATCCATCAGCGTATAAGAGCCATTGGCGTAGTGAGACAGGGCACGTGTCGTCTTTTCCGTGACGAGCTTGCTCGTGGCGCCGATTGTTTGCGTGGAACCGTATATATCCCTGAATTGCGCTCCGGGGTTGACCGTCCGGAAAGTGTTGATAGCCCTGTCGTAGCCATACCGGATCTCTCCGTCTGCTTTCCCATAGGTTTCCCTGATCTCTGTTCCAAAGAGCAGGTTGAGCTGGTGGATGTCATTAAAAGTTTTATTGACATTGACCTGCCCGCGGAGATTATAGCTTTTTCGGCTGTTCCTGCTGAGATCGAGTTTCCCTCCAAGCGGCACACCAGACACCCGGCCGCCTGTGCTGTTAATGCTCGTTCCTTTGTTTACCAGCATCCGGGCATCGTAACTTTCGGGTTCCCAATAGATCTCTGATTCGCCAAACATCCTGCCGATGTTTCCTGTAACGTTCACACCCAGCCAGGAGGTTATTTTCCCGTTTACAGCCACATTCAATGAAAGGTTATGGCTGGTGCCGGTCGTGTTGCTGTAATTAAGTTCATCTATAGGGGAGTAACTGAACGGCAGGTAACCTTTGCCCTCAAGGTCCCGTGCTACTCTGGGGATCACCAGCAGGTCGTAATACACATTATTGCCTGACGCATCTTTCAAAAGGTCGTAAGGCCGCATGCCGCCGGATACCACGCTCATGGCGGTTACCGCGGAGCTGTTCACTTTATCTTTCGTGTTGCTGAAGGTAAGGTCTGTGCTGACGGAGAGGCGGCCATTCGCCATATGGGAGGTGTTGCCTGCCTTAATAGAATAACCGCGATTGGTGTTGTTCCGATATACACGGTTTTCCTGGTACATGTATCCTGAAAGAAAATAGGAGTTGGTCGCTCCGCCACCCGAAAGGGAAATATTGTATTGTTGTGTTGTCGGGGATTGAAGCAAATAATCTTCCATCTGCGACCTGTTATCGATTTTCCCTAATTCGGTCAGTTGCTCATTCATCTGGGCCTCCGTGATGGTCCCTCTTTTGAAACGGTAAATGATCTCCTGTGCCTGGCTGATATTTTCGGGATAATAACTGCCGGGAGTGCTGGACGGCAAGGGATCCAGAAGCCGGCCTTTGGATATCAGTTCCTTTTCCAGTTCAATATAGGCAGGTACGCTCATCCTTTTTCCATAGTCAAGGCTGGGCCTGCTGCTGGTGCCCAGCGTAGTAGAAAAACTGAGCGTCGGTTTGCTGTTGCGGGTACCGCGTTTGGTCTGGATCACTATTACGCCGTTGGCCGCCTGTATGCCCCAGATAGAGGCGGCGGCGGCATCTTTCAGGAAAGTGATCGTTTCAACATCATCCGGGTTCAGGAAATCCAGCGCGCCATCTTTTATAGCTATTTGTGAAGGAAAGCCGTCTATTACCAATAATGGGTCCGTGGATACCTTGGTATAACTGCTTACGATCGTGGAGAGCCCGCGGATCTTTACGGTGCCGCTACGGCTTTTGTTGGCAGTTGTTTTCATGGAAATATCCACGCCGGGAACAAGGCCCTGCAACCGTTCCAGGATACTGACTACAGGATACTTCCCCAGCTGCCTGGTGGTAACAACGCCAAATGAGCCGGTAGCCCTCTCTTTGGGCAGCAATTCATACCCGTTATTCAGTACAACCTCTACTTCTCCCAGGTTCTTAATATCCTTTTCCATTGTAATGGTCAGGGTACTGCGACCTTCGATCTTTACACTCCTTCCTTTGAAGGCGATACTGGTAAGAAGTAATATGCCATCCTCCGGTACGTTTTCAATTGTAAATTCGCCCCGTGTGTTCGTCATGGTGATCCTTTTTGTATTCCGGAGGGTTACGGTTACATCCGGTATGGGCGTGCCGGCGGAATCGAGGATCAGGCCTTTCAACACCGGTATCAGCGCGGTGTCTGCCACGGGTCCCGTTTTTCTTTCCGACAGGAAGATAGTTTTGCCCTCAACAGTGAAAGTCAGCGGCTGCGTACTGAAGATCTCCGTCAGGAAATCCATCAGCGGCTGATGTTTTGCATTCACGGTTACCGGGGCTGCACGGTCCAGCAGCCGCTCATTAGTGAATACAACATACCCTGTCTGCTTGTACAGCAGGGAGAAAACCTGCTTCAGGGGCAGGTTGGTGCCGGAAATGTTGACTTCCTGGGAGTAAGTGTTTGCGGAGACACTCAGGAAGGATACAAGAAGCATAAAAGCAGTCATTCTCATAATTCGCAGCATTTGAGAAAAGGTGGGCATAAGATTGCCTGCCCGTTCAATCAGAGCGGTTTTTTGCATACTTTTACAATAGTTTGGTTTTAGTAATCTGATTACACTGGATTGCCTAATGGCCGGACGATCGCCGGAAGCCCTTCACTGCTTCCGGTTTCTTTTTTTTGGTTGATACCTGACTTTTTACTGACTGTATTTGATGGTTGATAAATAACTTTTATTGGCTGATAATTAATTTCCCCTCTGAAATTTTCATATTTGCATCCGTCGTACTGTTCAATCCCCGGATCAGCCCTGCAAGACTGATATCCCTGCTGATCCTTCCATAGAACCGGACATTGGGCACTTTGCCGGCATATACCACTTCTACTTCATACCACCGCGCGATCTGGCGCATGGCATGCTCCAGGTCTACCCCGCTGAAATCAAAGAAACCATCTTTCCAGGCCACCACTTTTCCCAGGTCTGTATTTTCTGTCACCTGGATATTATTCAGCAGGCTGGCTTGCTGGCCTGGTCTCAGGATCCGCTCCCGGCCATCCTTTTTTATTCTCAAAGAACCGGTCAGCAGGGTAGTGGTGACATGTTCTTCGTTTTCGTAGGCATTTATGTTGAAACTGGTGCCCAGCACTTCTATGTCTGCCTTGTTATTGATATTCACCAGGAATGGGGCAGCCGCATCCCGGGCCACCTCGAAATATACCTCCCCGGTGATATCAACCTTTCGTTCATGAGCAGGAAAATTGGCAGGATACCTGATCGAACTGGCTGCATTCAGCCAAACCCGGCTGCCATCCGGCAAAGTAACCCTGAACTGCCGCCCCCTTGGAGTAGTAATGGTATTATAGACCAGCTCTCCCGCCGCTTTAGCGGACGGCGAATAGGTTAACTGGCCATTGTGAAGGGTGAGACGCGCACCATTCTGAACAGCGACATTTCCGTTCTGCAAACTATCCAGCACCAGCTGGGAACCGTCATCCAGCGTAAGTATCGCACCATCTTTACCCGGCGCAATATCCCTTATGAGGTCTTTTGTTTGTGCCGTACCAGGCGTTTTCTGTACCAGGTATCGCTCCCCCAGGAAGTATGTACCTATCATTAATACCAGCGCCGCCGCGGCCCAATGCCAGGTCCGGAACAAACTGATCTTTTTCGCCGGCCTGGCAGGTAATGGTGTTTTCAGAACTGCTTCGAGAATATCGCCGGCGGCGGTTTCGTCCATAGGATAATGCGGCACTTCCCCGGAAGCCAGCTTATCGATCCATTCTTTCACTTCTTCTTCATTGGCGGCATCACGTAACAATAAAGCCAGTTCCTCCCGCTCAGCGGAGGTTATACTACGGTCCCGGAACCGGTCAAAAAGATATAAAAGGCGTGTTTGCATTCTCTCTTACTGTAAAGACTCCATGGAAAACATTATGGGTTACACCACCCGGAAAAAAAAATCAGAGGTATCTCCACAGGATGAACAAAGCGATGGAAAGAGGGAACCTGGCAACGATATATGCCCTGACGGACCGCATGGCACGGGCGAGGTGGACTTTAACGGTTTCCGGCGAGAGACCCAGTTGGGCAGCGGCAGCTTCCCGGGTCATACCTACTTCTTTAAGTAAATGGTAAACTTCTTTTTGCTGGGGGGAAAGACGTTCAAGGGCCTCTGCCAGCACCGATCTGAATTCTTTTTCATCCATTTCGGTTTCTACAGTGGTGATATCTGCCGCCTCATATTCTTCCGGCAGGGGAAATGTAGCGTCCCTGGCCATTTTTTTTAGTGTGGTGTAGATATGGTTCCGGGCAACAATGAAGAGCCAGCTGTCAAAATCCTGTATACCGGGCAGTGTTTGTTGTTGCTGCCATACTTTTAGAAAGGTATCCTGTACGATCTCCTCAGAGGCTGAAACAGAGGAGGTGATATGAAAAGCCAGGGAATAGATCTTCTCCCGGTACAGGTGAAATACAGCGGCATAAGCTTGCTGATCCCCTTCTGCTATCCGCAAAAGCAGTTCTCTCACGCCGTATGTCTGATGATATGACAATTATCTTTAATGACCGATTTTCCCCCCGGCAAACTAAAAAAAAATTCACAGGATAAGAACAAATGTAAAAAATGTTGGCTGCGAAGGCTTGAACAATCTGCTATTCCGGCGAGCCATGCCGCCTATTTCGTGACAGGCTCCACTTTATAGCCTCTTTTACGCAGAAGCTCCACCACACCCTGGTCCCCACCCAAATGCATGGCGCCGCAGCCGAACAGCACGGTTTCCTGCTGCATGGCCTTTTCCATCACGGGTATCCAGTTGCGGTTGCGGTTATACACCAGCTTGTCTTCATACCCGGCAAACTCCGGCGATTCGCGGAGGAAGTTATGCAGCTGCTGGATGTCCTGCTTCTTGTACGCGGCCACCATGCGACTATAGATGGCTTTTTGTTTGGGCAGGTCGTTGATATAATCCATGATCATGCGCGCTTCCAGGGTATCGGGAAATGCGTCGAAGACGTCTATCTGGTCGTCAAGCCCTTCCAGGCCCAGCACGGGTTTCTGCTGCTCTTTGGCCATGCTCACGAATTTGGTCTCGTAGGCCACGGCGGCAGAACAGTTCAGCATCTTGGGCAGTATCATGGAAAGGATCACCAGTGGCTTCATTTTTTTGAATACGCTCACATCCATGCCCATGCTGTCTTTGAGGTATTTGCCGAGCTTACGGTAATCGTCAGGCCGGAAAGCCTTTTCCAGCGAATACTGCTCGTCCTGCTCCTGCAAACGGCCCAGCATGGTGGCCATCATAGCGGGGTCGTCCATGTCTATTTCCAGGTAAATGGATTTGGACTGGTTGAATGCTTTCCGGAGGTTGGGAGAAAGGAAAAAATCATCCGGGCAAATGAGGTGGATGGTGCCGTACACGTAGGAGGGCTGTTTGAGGCCTTTGCCGGAGATCCTATACAGCAGCGATTGCTGGGCGAAGGCGGGTAAAAGCAGGCAAATGGCGGCCAGTGTGGCAAACGTTCTTTTGATCATATACAATGGTTATAGTTGGGTGTAAAATTGAACAAGCTGCACCATCAGTATCTCGATGTCGGCGCGGGTGTGCAGCGCGGAAAGCACTGCCCGGTGGATCTTCGGCCCCTGCGGATCCGGGTAGGCGAATGACGAGATAATGACGTCGCGGCCCAGCAGGTAGTCTTTCACATCTTCTTCCCGATCGTCCAGCACAAATACAGGCAGGCCGGGCTGGTGGCGGATGGCAGCAATACCTTCTGTGAGCCCTTCCATGGTAAGGATGTTTTTCTGCAGCCTTTTGCGCGCGTTGGCGAATGCGCTTTGCGCCTGTAAAAAAACATGGGCATAGGCCGGTATCATGGCGGTGCTGGCGGTAAACTGCGGCAGCTTCCGGATGGCGGCTATATCCGCGGCGTGACCGGCCACCATGCCGCCTTCCAGGCTATAGGCCTTGGCCAGCGAAGCGGTGATAAGGTAATGGATAGCTTCGTTGGCGGGCAGCAGGGAAATAATACCTTCGCCTTCGGGGCCGAGCACGCCCAGCCCGTGACTGTCGTCCACCAGCACGAGCGTTTTGCGCCGCAATGTTTTCAGTGCGCTGAAATCGTTGATGGTAGCGGTAAGCGGGTTCACCGCATCGGCGATGATCACGTACTGGTGGTCTTCTCCTTTGTTGATCTTTTCCACCACTGTTTCCATCCACGCCGCCCAGCTGCCCCATGGTACCTGCGCGCCGGGAAAGCGGATGGCAGGGTGGGCGCCCGGCGAATAAAGGGCTTCGCCTTTACTCACGGCATAGGTAACGGCCGCCTGTGCGGCAAGGTAACCGGAGGAAAAACAAACAGCGCTTTGCTGGTGAAGATGCGCAGCCAGCGCATGTTCCAGCTCTTCGTACAGCCGCAGCTGCAGGTTGCCGATGCGGGAGGAAGGGTATACGCTGCCGAAACGCGCCAGGCTTTCGGCCAGCAGGTCGCGGAAGGTATGGGAAACATGCATGCCCAGGTAAGCGAAACCCGAAAAGAAAAGGCAGGTCCTGCCTTCGATCTGTGCCGTTCTGCCGGGCGTGCTGTCTGTGATGCTGAACATATTATTGTTTCCGGGTGCGTAAAATAAAATGGTAGTCGCCGGAGGCTACTTTCATGTCGAAATTATTCTCATCCAGTTTTTCGATCTCCACCAGGTGCTCCGCGTTGCGGGAACCGTTGGAGCTGGTGATGGAAATGATCTTCCCGTTGCTGAGCAGGGTATACTTCCCGCTGTCCGGCACGCCGGCAATGGTGGCGATGAACAGGCCGTTGTCCAGGAACTGGTAATGGGCGTCGGAATAATACCCGTCCTTCAAGTCCCGCGCCTGTGTGATCTGCGCGTTGTTGTATGGGTCGGACGGAGGTACGGCCACGTCGTAGACCTTCCATTTTTTGTGCTGCAGCAGCGCATTGGTCTTGCCGCTGCTGCACGATGCGAATATGGCTGCAAGGCAGCAGGTATAGATCAGTGATTTCATTTGCCGGCGGCTTTTTGATCGTTGAATTGTTGTGACTGGCCTTTGGGAATGGAAAGGCTTTGCCAGTTTCCTGCCTTCATGATCTTGCCGAGATACACGATCTGGCCTACATGGTAAGGGTAATGGCCCAGCTGCCGGTTGAGCGCGTCTATCACGATCAAAGGTTCGGTCCTGATATGGATGATCTTTGAAAGGTCTGCATCGGTAAGGCTGTCCAGCGTTTGCAGCAGGCAGTCCCAGCCTTTGTTCCAGATGGCGGTCATATCCGCTTTGGTGGCCTCCGGCTCGTTGTCTTCAAACTCCGCATCGCGTTTGCGCCAGGGCTTTTCGCCGTCTGTGGTGAGGAAGTCGGTAAACCTGCTGAGCATGTTGCCGCTCATATGTTTCACGATAATGTAAATGCTGTTGGGATCGCCGGCGGGCTGCCAGTGTATCTGTTCGTCGTTCAGCTGGGCGAATGTCTTTTCTGCGAGTTCCCTGTAAGAAAGCAGGCGTTTCTTCAGGCTGTCCAGGTAAATGCTCATAACCGGTCTGTTTTTATATGCCGAATGTACAATTATTCTCCGGCAGCGCTGTCGTCGCCGCGGTTATCGGCAACGGCTTCGAGTTTTCCTTTGCCGTGGATCTTTATCAGTTCCGTTCTGCCAATGGATTCGCGGGAGGTGAATTTGTAACCCATCCTTTCCAGCGAATGTTTCACCGGCTCCGGAAATCCTTTTTCGATATACACTACATCGGGCAGCCATTGATGGTGGAACTTCGGCGCGTTCACGGTCTGGTCCGCATCCAGGCCAAACACCAGCGCGTTCACCAGCGTCTGGAACATGGAAGTGATAATGGTGGAGCCGCCGGGCGTGCCGGTTACCAGCAGCGGTTGTTTGTTCCTCAGCACGATAGTGGGCGTCATGGAGCTGAGCATGCGTTTGCCGGGAGCGATGGCGTTGGCTTCGTTGCCCAGCAGGCCGTACATATTGGGTGATCCGGGTTTCACGGAAAAATCATCCATTTCATTGTTGAGCAAAAAGCCTGCACCGCCTGCCACTACATCGCAGCCGTAACCGCCGTTGAGGGTGGTGGTCACTGCCACGGCGTTGCCCTGTGCGTCCACTACGCTGAGGTGGGTGGTCTGCTCGCTTTCTTTGATAACGCCGGCGGGTACACGCGCGCTGAGGGAAGCGAGGCCCGGCGTGAAATCGGCCATGCGGCGCTGCAGGTAAGCGGTATCGGTGAGGGTCTTAACGGGCACTTTCACGAAATGCGGGTCGCCGAGGTATTCCGCCCTGTCTGCATACGCCCTGCGTTCCGCTTCTACCATCAGCTGCACGCTTTTGGGATTGTGAAAGCCCCAGTTTTCCATCGGGTGCTTCTCCACCATGCCGAGCAATTGCTGCAGGCAGATGCCGCCGCTGCTGGGCAGGGGCATGGTGAGCACGTCGTAGCCGCGGAATTTGAACCGCAAGGGCTGCAATACTTCGGCGCGGTAGTTTTGCAGGTCTTCCAGGGAAATGATACCGCCGCCGCGTTGCATTTCTTCCACGATCTTCTGTGCGGTCTCACCTGCATAAAAACCGGCCGCGCCTTTTTCAGCGATCAGGCGCAGGGTGCGGGCAAGGTCTTTCTGCACGAGCGTATCGCCTTCTTTCCAGGGCGTATCTTTTACAAAGGCTGTGGGCCGCGTGTTCAGCCGCAGGAAATTATCGCGGTGGCGGTTGAGCCCGCGCGCTTCGGCGGCGGTGATGATGTAACCGTGTTCTGCAAGACGGATAGCAGGGGCCACCAGCCTGGCGAACGGAAGCCTGGCATAAGCATGCGTGGCAATCAATCCTGCGACGGTACCCGGTACGCCCGCGGCCAGGTGGCCTTCCAGGCTCTTTTTTACGATGGGGTTGCCGGCACTGTCCAGGTACATATCGCGGTGGGCTTTGCCGGGGGCCATTTCGCGGTAGTTGATGGCGACTGTTTTGCCGTTATGCATATTGGCCACGAGGAAGCCGCCGCCGCCAAGGTTGCCCGCTTCCGGGTATACAACGGCCAGCGCCAGCTGGGTGGCAATGGCTGCGTCAAACGCGTTCCCGCCTGCTTTCATTACTTCCGTGCCTGCCTCGCTGGCCAGCGGATGGGCCGAGGCCACGGCGTATTTGCGGGCTTCTATCCGCTTGGTGACGGAATATGGCTTCGGCCCCGTTTGCCGGGCAAGCACATCCAGGGAAAGCATGCATAGGAGAAAGATCAGGGAACGCATCATTGCCGGTATCTTTTCCGGCTAAATTAATATTATTTTCCAGCGAATCCACGCCACAATTTCCCCTATCTTAGGGGGATACAATCCAACTATGAAGTATATATTTTTAGCGCTGGCTGTCTTTGCCGCCGTTACCGCATCGCAGGCGCAGCCGTCCCCGGAAACCTACCTGAAGTACCCGCTTGGAACGCGGTTCACGCCGCATTTTAAAGTGATGGAATATTTCCGCGAGGTGGCCGCCACGGCAAAAAACGTGAAGCTGGAGACCTATGGCGAAACCTATGAAGGCCGCCCGCTGATGATGGCCATAATTT
The DNA here is from genome assembly GCF_039655965.1 of Chitinophaga sp. YIM B06452. Lineage (NCBI taxonomy): Bacteria > Pseudomonadati > Bacteroidota > Chitinophagia > Chitinophagales > Chitinophagaceae > Chitinophaga > Chitinophaga sp. YIM B06452. The sequence goes on from NZ_JAWLKY010000003.1 coordinate 502,829, forward strand.
CCAGTCCTGAAAATATGGCCCGCCTGGAAGAGATCCGCACGCACAACATGGGCCTTGTATCCGGCAATGCGCAGGGCGCGCAGCCCGTGATCGTCTGGCTCAGCTACAATGTGCACGGCAACGAGGCCGTAAGCACGGAAGCCGCCATGAAAACGCTGTATACGCTGCTGACCGGCCGGCAGGAACTGCTGAAGAATACCGTGATCATCATCGATCCCTGCCTGAACCCTGACGGGCGGGAACGTTATGTGAACTTCTATAATGCTGCCCGCGGCAAAAATGCCGATGCCACGCCTTACGCCAGGGAGCACAACGAGCCCTGGCCGGGCGGGCGGAGCAATCACTATTATTTCGACCTGAACCGCGACTGGGCCTGGCAAACGCAAACCGAATCGCGGCAGCGCGTGCTGCAATACAACCGCTGGATGCCCCAGGTGCATGTGGATTTTCATGAGCAGGGCGTGGATGCGCCGTATTATTTTGCGCCCGCGGCAGAGCCGCTGCACGACGCGATCACCGCATGGCAGCGCGCTTTCCAGGTGCAGATCGGCAAACACAACGCTACGTATTTCGACGCCAAAGGCTGGCTGTATTTCACGCGCGAGCAGTTCGACCTGTTCTACCCCAGCTACGGCGATACCTATCCCACTTACAACGGCTCCATCGGCATGACCTACGAGCAGGGCGGGGGCGGCCGCGCAGGCCTGGCCATCACCACCCGGCAGGGCGACACGCTCACGCTGAAAGACAGGATAGAACATCATTTCACCACCGGCATCGCCACCGTGGAAGTATCTTCCGCCCATGCGGACAAGCTCGTGCAGGAGTTCGCCCAATACTTCGCGGACGCGCGCAGCAAGCCTTCCGGCGATTATAAAACGTACGTGGTGAAAGGAGCGGGCAACACCGAAAAATTGCAGACCCTCGCCGAAACCCTGCGCCGCAACGACATTGTGACCGGCTTTGCCACCGGCAGCAGCGCAGGCACGGGCTTCAATTATTTCACCGGCAAAACGGAGAAGTTCAACATCGAAAAAGGCGATCTTGTTATAAGCGCCTACCAGCCCCGTTCCAACCTCGTGAGAGTATTGTTCGAACCGGTGGCGCGCCTCACCGACTCCGTGACCTACGACATCACCGCCTGGGCGCTTCCTTACGCCTACGGCCTGCCCGCATACGCCGTGGCCGGTAAGATCGACCCCGCTGTAAGCGCACAGCCTGAAAAGGCGGCTATCGCGCCCGCGGAGGGCAATACATATGCCTTCCTTGCGCCCTGGAACAGTACCAAGGACCTGAAGTTCCTCGCGGCGCTGCTGAACAGGAATATTAAAGTGCGCTACTCCGAAGCGCCTTTCACTATCGGAGAGAAAACATATCCCGAAGGCACGCTCATTATTACAAAGGCCGGCAATGCCTCGCTGGACGCGGTAACGGCTATCGCCGCAAAAATGGAAGTGACGCTGGTGAAAGTGCCTACCGGTTTCGTGGATAAAGGAGCAGACTTCGGGTCAGACAAGATACGGTATATCCGCAAGCCGAAAGTGGCCGTGGTGGCGGGAGACGGTGTGTCGTCCCTGGGTATGGGCGAAATATGGCATTTCTTTGAACAGCAGATCGAATACCCGCTCACCGTTATTCCCGCATCGGCGCTCGGCAATGCGGGCTGGCGCGACCTGGACGTACTTATCCTGCCGGATGGTTATTATCCCGCGCTGGCAGACAAACAGGCTGCAGAGCGCCTGAAAGACTGGGTGAATGCCGGCGGCAGGCTCATTGCCGTGGAAGACGCCGTTGCACAGCTTGCCCAGGGCGAATGGGGCTTTAAACTGAAAAAAGAACAGGAGGAGGAAGACAAGGATAAAAAAGAAGGAGAGAAAAAAGACCCCTACCTCCCCCTGAAACCATACGCCAACCGCGAGCGCGAGAGCGTGTCACAATTCATTCCCGGCGCGATCTACAAAGTGCATATGGACAGAACGCATCCGCTTGCATTCGGTTATCCCGATTATTATTACACGCTCAAGCAAAGCGACAAGCTGGTTTCTTACATCGAATCGGACGGCTGGAATGTGGGCGTGCTGAAGAAAAACGATTATCTCACCGGTTTCGTGGGCGCGCAGACCAAGCTCCGCCTCAACGACGGCATGCTGTTTGGCGTGAAGGAAATAGGGCAGGGGGAAGTGGTGCTGCTGGTGGATAACCCGCTGTTCAGGAGCTTCTGGGAGAACGGGAAGCTGCTATTTGGCAACGCGGTGTTTATGGTGGGGCAATGACGGAAATAACGGACTTCAGCTAAAAGCCTGACGGAATTCCAGCGGCGATAAATTTGTCTTCTTTTTGAAAAGCGTACTAAAGGATTGCGCGTGCTCAAAGCCCAGGGCGTAGGCGATCTCGCTGACAGAAAGACTGGTCGTGGAGAGTTTTTCTTTGGCTTTCGCGATCAGTTTTTCATGAATATGCTGCTGCGTGTTCTGCCCGGTATGAACCCGGAGCAGGTCGCTCAGGTAGTTCGGCGACAGGTTCATCTGCGCAGCAATATATTGTACCGTGAGCAAACCCTGTACATCGCTGTTAAAGTAGGCATCTACCAACTGTTCGAACCTGGTCAGCAGCGCTGAATTATTATTCCTGCGGGTCAAAAACTGCCGCTCATAAAAACGGTTGGAGTATTTCAGCAGGCTCTCGATCTGCGTCAGGATGATCTCGTGGGTATGCTTATCGATATGCTGGCACTCCTTATCAATTTTATGGAGGATCGTGATCAGGTCATCTTCTTCGCCGGCAGACAGGTGCAGCGCTTCGTTAACCGCGTAATCAAAAAAACCGTAGTGATGAATGCTGTTCGCCAGCGTATGATGTAACAGGAGATCCGGGTGAAAGATCAGGAGATAACCGGACCCGCATTCCATATTTTGCAGGTCCAGTTGCTGCACCTGGTTGGGCGCGGTAAAACTCAATACGCCTTTATCGTAATCATAATGCTGCTGTCCGTACCTGATCTTGCCTTTGGCGTCGCGTTTGAGCGCCACGCAATAAAAGCGGTTAACGAAACCTTTCCAGATCTCATCTTCCAAAAAAACACTTTCCGCCAGGTTGATCACGCTCACCTGCGGGTGGCGGGGTTCGGGCAATGACAGCAACCGGTGAAATTCTGATATGGAATTAATGGCGTGCATACACAAAATTAATCAATTAAACCCATGCTGAACTCATCATAAGGCGCGCCCGTGTCCGTACCCAAAGGCACAATGCTTTCCAGCTGTGAAAGATCCGCCTCCGTCAACTCAATGGCAGTAGCCGCAAGGTTTTGCTCCAGGTACTTTCTGCGTTTCGTTCCCGGGATCGGCAAAATCCCCCTGCTCATGATCCAGGCCAGGGCCAGCTGCGAAGACGTGACGTTCTTTGCTTCAGCCATGGCTTCAATAGCCTTGACCAATTCAATATTCTTATTGAACATTTCGCCCTGGAAACGCGGGATCGTTCTGCGGAAATCGTTCTCCGGCAGGTCATCGATGCTTTTGATCTGCCCTGATAAAAAACCACGGCCCAATGGTGAGTAAGCTACAAACCCGATACCCAGTTCATTTAAGGTGGCTAACACCCCGCGTTCTTCCACCGTCCGTTCAAATAAAGAATATTCGCTTTGTACTGCGGTGATGGGGTGCACGGCATATGCGCGTTTAACCGTTTCAGACGAAACTTCCGACAGGCCGATATAGCCCACTTTACCTTCTTTGACCAGCCCGGCCATGGCTTCAACCGTTTCCTCGATTGGCGTATTTTTATCCAGGCGGTGCATGTAATACAGCTCGATGTAATCGGTATTGAGATTCTTCAGCGAACGCTCTAAAGATTTCTTTACATAGTCCTTTTTACCATTGATGGCCCAGGTCACTTTATTGTTGTCATCGATTTCCCAGCCAAACTTGGTGGCCAAAATATACTGATCACGTTTACCGCTGATTGCCTTTGCAATGAGCTGTTCATTTTTCAGCGGCCCGTATAGATCGGCAGTATCCAAAAAATTCCCGCCCAACTCAAGCGAACGGTGGATCGTCGCGATGGCTTCCTGCTCATCTGCAGGGCCGTACATATGTGCTTCTTCAAAACCTGTCATGCCCATACAGCCCAGGCCGATCACGGGCACCACCAAACCCTGGCTGCCCAATGCAATTTGTTTTATTTCCATGATCCAAAGGTCGGTAAGCCAAACCGCGCGCATGTATGCAAACCCCTGAAGCTTGTAAGCAAATCAGGGAATGATTTTTAAACGGCTTTTAAGATGAGCTGATCTTACATTTTGCGTTTGATGCCGCAGCCTACGGATGCGGTGCTGGTTACCGGCACTGGTTTACCGCTGACCATGGCGGCGATGGCGTTGTGCAGGTATTTGGTCTGTACGCTTTCAGCGCTGCCGGGATTGTCGTCTATCGCGCCTTTATACACCAGGGTGGCGTCTTTGTTGAAGAGGTAACATTCGGGCGTGCGGTCTGCCGCGAAGGCGTCCGCGATGGCATTGTCTTTATCTACAACATAAGGCCAGCCGTAGCGCTGCCCTTTGCCGTAGCTCTGCATGGCTTCGTAAGAGTCGCCGCCGTTGCGTTCGGCTTCATTGGAATTGATCAGTATCACGCCAATGTTGTTCTTCAGTGCAAACTGGCATATTTCGCGGGTGCGGTCCTGGTTACGTTTTACGTATGGGCAGGTATTGCAGCTGAACATGACCAGCAGGCCGTTGGCTTTTTTTACATCGTTGAGCGAGAATTCCTTGCCGGAAATATCTTTCATTTTAATATCTGCCTTAGGCAGCTTCGCCCCGATATCCAGCGAATCGGGAAAACGGAATGCCACAAGTGAAAGCACTGCTAAAAGCAGTAAAAGAATTTGCTTTTTCATAGGCTCCCTTATTTGGTTCAACATGAAATTAAGGCATTTCGCAGGGAATAAAAAGCCGTCTATCCCAATTTAGAAAATCTTCAGCGGGAAATTGATATGATATTAACGGAGAGGTCATGAAAGTCCCTGTAACTCAGGCGCTTCCTTCATTTCGCGTTCTGCGGCTATTTCGCGCAGCGTGCTGATGCTGGTGTTTAATTCGAAGCCGATCAGCAATATGAATGAATTGAAATATACCACGAGCATCAGCACGAGAATGGTGCCGATAGAGCCGTAGATCTGGTTGTATTGCGCAAAATTCGTCACCCAGAAAGAGAATCCCAATGTTACCACGATCATGGAAATAGTAGCGAAGGTGGAACCCGCGGAAATGAACTTCCATTTCTTTTTGGTGGCCGGCCCCCAGCGGTAGATCACGGAAATGATGGAGAAGAACAGCAGCACGATGAGCGCCCACCTCACCAGGCCGATGGAGAATTGTGAAACGGCGTCCGCAATGGCCAGTTTTTGCAGGATCATTTTCAGGATGGTGCCCTGCATGATGATCAGCGCGACGGTTACGAGCAGCAGCAATACGAGGAATACGGTGAGCATCAGCGCGGTAAGCCGCGTCTGCCACCAGGTGCGCTGCTTGAAGCCCGGCAGCAGCTTGTCGAACGAGCGGAGCATGCCCATTACGCCGTTGGAGGAATAATAAAAGCTGAGTATGAATGCGAATGAAAGCAGGGTATTGCGCTGCGTGTAGAGGAAGTCGTGGATCATGTCGCGCACGATGATGTAGCTGTTGTAGTTGGGCGTGAGGCTCTCCGCGAGGTCATATAAGGTCGGCTCCACGTTTTGCAAAGGAATGAAGGGCACGAGGGTGAACAGGAAGATGAAGAAGGGCGGAATAGCCAGCAGGAAGTTGAAAGAGATCGCGGCGGCGCGTTCGGTGAGGCTTTCTTTCGCGGTTTCTTTCAGGAAAAACACGATCACGTCGTACAGCGGCGCACGGTCGAACCCCGGCAACACCAGCGACTTGCTTTTATGGATCACCCAACGTACAGGCTTGGAACTGAGAATGATTTTTTCTACATCGATCATCCGGGGATTTTGTTGGACCGGTGTAAAAGTACGAAGAAAGGGTTATTTAATCCCTCTTGCATTCAATTCCTTCTGGTAGGTGCGTGCGTTCTCGAGATGTTCCTTGAAAGTTTCGGCGAAAGCGTGATAACCGCTGCCATCGGCCTTTGCGCAGAAATAAAGGTATTTCGTGTCCGCCGGTTCCAGCACCGCTTCGATGGATTTTACGGAAGGGGTGCAGATAGGGCCGGGCGGCAGGCCGGCATAACGGTAAGTGTTATACGGAGAATCGTATTCGAGGTAAGCGCCCCAGATGCGTTTCAGCGCGAAGTTCTTCATCGCGTATTTCACGGTGGGGTCCGCGCCGAGGCGCATGCCTTGTTTAAGCCGGTTGAGATATACGCTGGCGATGTTCGGTTTTTCGTCGTGGCGGTTCGTTTCTTCTTCCACGATAGAAGCGAGGGTGACCACTTCGGCGGGCGTGAGCCCGAGGGCTGCGGCCTTTGCCTTGCGTTGGTCTGTCCAGAAGCGGGCGTAGCTTTCTTCCAGTTTTTCGAACACTTTGCCGGCGGTGGTATTCCAGTAGAATTCGTAAGTGTTGGGCATTACTGCGCACATCACGGTCTGTGTGTCCAGCCCGAACTGGCGGAGGTACACGCCGTCGTCCATAATGGCGCGCAGGGCGGTGGAATCGGCTTCCAACTGGGAAGATACGAGGCGTATGAAGTCTTCTTTCAGCCGCAGCTTGTTGATCACGAGTTTTACGGGCGACTGCCTGCCGGAGCGCAGGATGCGCACGATCTCCAGGTTGCCCATGCCTTTTTTGATCTCATAGCGGCCGGCTTTCACACGGTCCGGGTAATCCAGCTGGCGGGCAACGAGGTTGAAGGTGGCGGGGGAGCTGACGATCTCCTGGTCTTTCAGGCCCTGGAGCACGTCTGCATACTTGCTGCCGGTGGGTATGTAGAAATATTTTTTATCACCGAAAGAACGGGTGTTGGGGCCCATCAGGAGGTAACCTCCGGCAACGAGCGCGCCGGCCAGCAGGCAGGCGGCGATCACGGCAATACGGCGCACCCAGGGGGAATTATTTTTTTTGGTCTTTTGTTTCATCCGTTAATATTTGTCTTTTCAAGGCCGGATGGAACCTCGCATTAACATTCCCCTGTGTGAGAAATCTTCTCATGCTCGGTTTCATGGAACAGTGGCGGTCATTCAATAAAAAACCCCGCTTTTAACGGCGAGGTCCTTTCAAATATTATATTGGCAAATAATATTACTTCTTGTTGGTGTCTACAGGCTGGGCCGGGGGAGCGGTCTGCTGGTTCAGCGGGAGCGTTGCGGGCGGGGTAGCTGCCGGGCCAGATCCTGCTGATTTTTCGATGGCGCTGTTGCCTCTTACGGGGCCGGTAGCGCCGCCTCTGCCGACAAACATGGTGGAAGTGAGGCAGAGAACAGCAATGGCTGCTGCGAGTATCCAGGTACCTTTTTCCAGTACGTCGGTGGTCTGGCGAACGCCCATCACCTGGTTGCCGAAACCGCCGAAGGAGCCGGAGAGGCCGCCGCCTTTAGGATTCTGTACCAGCACGAAGAAGCCCAGTAAAATACAGGCCACCACAATCAATACTCCAAAGAAAATCAACATATTAGTCGTAATTTATTATTGTCTGAGTTGTTTAAGTTCGTTTATCTTTTGCGCAAAATAAGCGTTTTTACCGGGATTAAGCAAACTTAATTTTTGGTAGATGGCAATCGCTTTTTCAGGCTGGTGCTGGCGTACCCAGATCTCTGCCAGGGTCTCGGACACGATGTCGTCGTTGAGGGTGATGGACTGGATGGCCATCTTTTCCACTCTTTCGGTCACTTCCGGGTCGTCGTCTTCATACAGCTTGTGCAGTTGCTGGTGATACCAGTCTTTCGCGGCCCTACCTGAAAAATTGTCTTTTATTTCGCGGAGCCAGTCTGTAAAACTCCTCATCTCGGCGGCGGCTTTCTCTGTCATCTTATCTGCAGCGTTCGGGTCTTTCAACTTTTTATAGGCAAAATAATCTTCCGTATAGAGTGGCTGGAAGGTGAGCACGGTTTCTTCCGCCGGGGTGTCCATCGGGTGGATGCGGATGGGCGTTTCCTCTTCCGCAGCGGTCCGCGGCTCCTCCGCTTCTTCAATATGATCGTCTGTGGCCACCTGCTCCAGGGGTGTTTCCTGGTCTGCCCTGGGCAGGGTCAGGCCGGCGCCTTCGGGCCGGGTCTGGGAAGGCACGAGTATCTCTTCCTCCTCAATTTCCGGTTCGTATTGTTCCGGCTTCAGCGCGTCGTAGTCGATGGCCACGATCTCATCTTCGGTGGAAGTGCGGGCGGCTTCAGCCTCGGCGGCCTCGTAGTCGATAGCGACAATTTCATCTTCCGTAGAGGTGCGGGCGATCTCTGCTTCAACGGCTTCGTAATCCACGGCTACCACTTCGTCTTTCTCAGCTTCGGCAGCAGCTTCTTCGGCAATTCTTTTGGCTTCGGCTTCAGCAGCCATTCTTGCGGCTTCCTCTTCGGCAATTCTCTTCGCTTCAGCCTCAGCCGCGGCTCTTGCAGCAGCCTCTTCTTCGGCAATTCTTTTGGCTTCGGCTTCCGCAGCGGCTCTTGCTTCTTCTTCTTCTGCTATCCTTTTTGCTTCGGCTTCAGCAGCAACTCTTGCAGCTTCTTCCTCTGCAATTCTTTTTGCTTCGGCTTCAGCCGCAGCTTTTGCAGCTTCTTCATCGGCTATTCTTTTCGCTTCTGCTTCAGCAGCGGCTCTTGCAGCTTCCTCCTCGGCTATTCTCTTCGCTTCTGCTTCAGCCGCGGCTCTTGCAGCTTCCTCTTCGGCTATCCTTTTGGCTTCAGCCTCAGCAGCCATTCTCGCAGCTTCTTCTTCGGCAATTCTTTTCGCTTCTGCTTCAGCCGCGGCTCTTGCAGCTTCTTCCTCGGCAATTCTTTTTGCTTCAGCTTCAGCCGCAGCTCTTGCAGCTTCTTCTTCAGCAATTCTCTTTGCTTCGGCTTCGGCAGCCGTTCTGGCAGCTTCTTCTTCAGCTATTCTCTTCGCTTCGGCTTCCGCCTTGGCGGCAGTGGCACGGTCTTCCGCTTCCAGCGCATCCAGGATGGCCTGGTCTTCTGCGCTTACCTCGTCTTCGAGGGCTATTTCCTCATCCACAGTGAGCGGGGCGGGAATGATAGCGGGCGTTTCTTCCGCCACAACGGTTTCCATCAGCGCATCCGGGTCGGGCGCCGCGTCAGCGGCTGTTAGGCTCGCTTCCGCTTCGGCTTCCAGCTTCGCCACGATATTGTCTTCACCCGCTACGGCTTCCTTCCTGTATGCTGCCGGCGCAAACCCGTTGGCGCGCTCTTCCGCTTCCACAGGCTTTTCACCCGCAATGGCAAGCTGGTAAAGGTATTGAGGCGTGCTCGTGTATAACTGCGCTTTCTTGAAAACAGGGGTATTGTAGTCCGGGGTGTAGGAGAATTGTTTCTGTGCCAGCAACACCCTGGCCGCCGCAAAGTAGGGATACGTTTCCACCAGCCGCTCCAGGCTTGCCTGGTCAACGTTCCGGAGGTCCGGTTGGCTAAAAATATGGTGAATGATCCTGTTAGCGGTCATGGATGCTAAAATATGAAAATAATACTTAAATCAAATAAACGCCTCTACCAGTTGGCAAAGGCCCGGTTAAACACATCGTCTACCAGGTTGGGAACGATCTCCGCCAGCAGGCGCGATTCCGCGTCATTCAGCGTTTGCGAGGCGTTGAAGTCCGCGGAACGGGAGAACGACTGGTTAGCGAATCCTTTTTTACCGGGTATGCGGTTCACGAAAGTAATATTCAGCGTAATGGTGAGGCGGGCCGTGGCCGGTTTGTCGATATCCGTTACGGCGGCGTTGGAAACGGAATACCCCGTGATCGTGCCTTTGAATTCATAATCCGCGTTCTGCTCGTTGGTTTGCGTAAGGCGGGTTTGCGCGAGTATCTTCTGGCGCAGCTTCTCGGTGATCTGCTGGCTCAGCTGCGGGTTGTTTTGCGGCGCGCGGTTCTCGATGAACCTTACCAGCACGGTCTTGGCTTCCGGGTCTATGCTCGCCCCGTTGGCGGAATATTTAATGGTGCAGGCGCCCAGGGCCATCCACAGGCCGAGGCAGGCGGCCAGGTAAAAGTATTTTGACATAGGGTATTTACTCATTGATGTTGTATTCCTTCAGTTTCCTGTACAAAGTCCGTTCCGAAATGCCGAGGTCCAGCGCCGCGTCCTTTCTTTTCCCTTTGTGTTTTTTCAGCGCTTTTTCGATCAGCTCTTTTTCCTTATCGGCGATAGACAGGGTTTCTTCCACTTCCTCGTGGTGGTCTATTTTGTTGTCGTGTATGATCAGCGGCTGTGCCGGCGCAGCAATGATGTTGGGCGTGGCGGGCGTTTCGGCAGGCTGGAAGTTGTGCATGGGAGCGGAGTCCTGGAAAGCCGCGGCATGCGCCATGCCGGGGTTTTGCAGCACGTCGAAGAACATTTTCTTCAGCTCGGTCACATCTTTCTTCATGTCGAAGAACAGTTTGTAGAGGATGTCGCGCTCGCTGGAGAAATCACCGCCGGCTGCGCCGTTGTGCGTGCTGGGGATCACGGCCGGGAGGCGGTTGACCGCGGGCTGCTCCGGTAAAAAGCGCCGGAGGTCGGCCGCATGCACCAGTTTCTCGGGGGCCAGCACGGAGATCTGTTCCGCGATGTTCTTCAGCTCGCGCACGTTGCCCGGCCAGGGATAGTTGACCAGTATGTCGCGGGCCTCATCGTCCAGCTGGATGGAGGTGGTTTTATAACGTTCGGCGAAGTCCACGCAGAATTTGCGGAACAGCATGGGAATGTCTTCCTTGCGGTCGCGCAGGGAAGGCACACGGATGGGCACGGTGTTGAGGCGGTAGTAGAGGTCTTCCCTGAACTTGCCCTGCTCGGTGCGTTCCAGCAGGTCGCGGTTGGTGGCGGCGATCACGCGCACGTCTGTTTTCTGCACTTTGGAAGAGCCTACGCGGATGTATTCGCCGGTTTCCAGCACGCGCAGCAGGCGGGCCTGTGTGCCGAGCGGCATTTCCCCGATCTCGTCCAGGAAGATGGTGCCGCCGTTCACGGTTTCGAAATAACCTTTCCGGCTGTCTACCGCGCCGGTGAAGGAGCCTTTTTCGTGGCCGAACAGTTCGGAGTCGATAGTGCCTTCGGGAATGGCGCCGCAGTTGACGGCGATGAAAGGATTATGTTTACGGGCGCTGAGCGCGTGTATGATCTGTGAAAAAACTTCTTTACCAACGCCGCTTTCGCCGGAGATCAGCACCGTGAGGTCGGTGTTGGCCACCTGTGCGGCCACCTGCAGGGCGTAATTGAGCGCCTGCGAGTTGCCGATGATGCCGAAGCGGTTCTTAATGCTTTGAATATTGTCCATGTCCGTTAGTTTTGGTACGGCCCCGGCACGATCGTACCGATCAGTGTACCGGCCGTACAGTCATCTATTTTAACCATCACATAGTCTCCCTTTTGGAAATTCTCCTTCGGGAAAACCACTACTTTATTCTGATCGTTCCTTCCGAAATAATGGGCGTCCGAACGTTTGGAAACGCCTTCGATGAGCACTTTGCAGGTCCTGCCTACTTCTTTTTGCATGCCTTCCAGCGAGTGTTGGCGGTGAAGGGCCACCACTTCGGCCAGGCGGCGTTTTTTCACGTCTTCGGGCACATCGTCCTGGTAGCGGCGGGCGGCCAGGGTGCCGGGCCTTTCGGAGTAGGCGAACATATAGGCAAGCTCATATTTCGCGTATTCCATGATGGCCATGGTATCCTGGTGGTCTTCTTCCGTTTCCGTGCAGAAGCCGGTGATCACGTCGGTAGACAGTGCGCAGTCCGGCAGTATTTCGCGGATGCGGTCTATTTTTTTCATGTACCATTCCCGGGTGTAGGTGCGGTTCATGAGCTGAAGGATGCGGTTGCTGCCGCTTTGGACGGGCAGGTGGATGTAGTTGCAGATGTTCTCATGGCGGGCCATGGCGTACAGCACTTCATCGGTGATATCTTTCGGGTGGGAGGTGGAAAAGCGCACGCGCAGCAGCGGGCTGATGGCGGCTACTTTTTCCAGCAGCAGGGCGAAGGTGACGGTTTCGTCCTTCGCCTCGTCCACGAAATAATACGAATCAACGTTCTGGCCCAGGAGGGTCACTTCGCGGTAGCCTCTTTCAAAGAGATCAGTGGCTTCCGCGAGGATGGAATACGGGTCGCGGCTGCGTTCGCGGCCGCGGGTGAAGGGCACTACGCAGAAGGAGCACATGTTGTTGCAGCCGCGCATGATGGATACAAAGGCGGTGACGCCGTTGCTGTCCAGGCGTACCGGGCTGATGTCCCCATAGGTCTCTTCGCGGCTCAGCAGCACGTTGATGGCTTTCTGGCCGGTGCCAGCCTCTTCGATGAGGGCGGGGAGGGTGCGGTAGGCGTCGGGGCCTACCACGAGGTCTACGAGCTTTTCTTCTTCCAGGAATTTGGCTTTGAGGCGTTCAGCCATGCAGCCGAGTACGCCGACGAGGAAGCCGGGTTTGTTTTTCTTGGTCTTTTTGAACTCGGTAAGCCGCTGGCGGACGGTCTGTTCAGCTTTTTCGCGGATGGAACAGGTGTTGAGCAGCACGAGGTCGGCCTCTTCCACGTTGCGGGTGGCGCCGAAACCTTCCTGGTTGAGGATGGAGGCTACGATCTCAGAATCATTGAAATTCATCTGGCAACCATAGCTTTCTATATAGAATTTTTTTGAATAAGTGCGCGTGTCTTCACTGGCCGGGGCAATGGCCTCGCCCTGGCGGCTTTCATCGTGTATTTTCTGTACTGTTTCCAGCATGATCCTGTCTTCGTTTTTAGGACAGCAAAAATACATAAAAAAATGACAGAATGACAGGATTGTGTTGGATGGAGGGTGGTTTTAACGGAATGATCATCAGGGGAATACCGGGTGGTTTATGATTTCGAAAACATTCAATGCTGGTAGAACGGGCTTTAAATAATCACTAATTGGGAGTGTAACCCCTGTTCGAAATTATCTAAGCCTGTTCCTACGGGTATTCGTAATTGACGAATGGCTTCCCGGGACGGCCAGTTGGCATTGATTTACCTTTAGTTAAAAACTTAAATTATGGCTACACAAACAGGTGTTTTAAAATTCACGGGCCGGTTGGGCAACCTCATCGGCTACCGCGTAGGCGGGGAGTACTACCTGCGCTCCATGCCGCAACGGGTGCGGCAAAGCCCGCGCAGTAAGATCAGCGGGCGCTGCTTTGGCAAGGCCAGCAAGCTGGGTGCGGCGATACGCCATGCCCTGGAGGGTATCATGGATACCGCTTCTGAAAGCACATTGGGGAACCGGCTGAACCGGGCTTTGCTGGGCGTGCTGCGGCAGGATGACCTGCATGGTATGAAACGGTTTATTCCCCGGCATTTCCGGGCGTTGGAGGGTTTTTGTTTCACGCCGCATGCGGAATTGGGCAGGCTGCTTACGGTTGCTCCCGTAGTTACCCGGGATGGTAATGGCAATATTGAAGTGGCGGTTCCGGCGATGGAGGCATTGAATGGGCATCCCCAGGCTACGCATATCAGCATTAAAGCTTTGGCGGTATGTATCCGTCCCGGTTACACGGCAGCTACTGCCGAGCAATCAGAACCGGTATTGTTGGAAATGGGTAAGTCTTCGGAAGCTTTTACGCTTACGGTACCTGCTTCGCCGGATGCGGTAAGCTGCGTAATACTGGAAGTAACTTCGTTACAGGAAGAGCATGGGCGGATGTATATGTTGCGGAACAGGAAGTATGCGGCTGCGGAAGTGATCGCGGTATTGCCGCCAATGGTGGAGCATCGCGGGGCGGTTACTTACTCCCGTGACGAAGCGCAGGCCCGGCGCTATCGCCAGCCTATGCCTTATCTGCCGGGGATGATCATTCATTCGCCGCAACGGGAATAAACTATGACTGCAATAACTTGTAGAATATACTTATGATATTGCCCGGCAAGCGCTTGCCGGTGAACCTTTATGCCCCTTCATTTCATTTTTCCCTCTAATGTGCTTCTTTCGTTTAACCCCGTGCTTTGTACAGCAATATTTTCTCTCAGAAAACACAATTTCATTATGCAAAATGCCATTTACATTAGGTGAAAAAATGCCTTATGCTACTATTACGGCATCTCCATGCTATTTCCACATCATCTCCGCAGCAAGTCCACGTATCCGGTATTATTCCTGTATTGATGCAGGCCCTTTCCCTGCGTCATCCTTCCATCTTGCTTCTATCTAGTCCCGGTCTTTACGACGTTCTTAGCTGGCAGCAGGAAATATTGCTTTCCAAAAAAAATATTTATATTTAGAACTATTAGCTATTTGCTATTTATCTCTTCATTGAACCATTTGATACCTATGTTCAGAATCCCTCAGTATGTTTTGTTAATCGCGGGTTTGTTAAGTTACCATGTTAGCCAGGCCCAGAACGCCCCGAACACAAGCTCCCGTCCTTCGGCGACAGCGGCTACTGTTCCTGCAGCATATACCAATCCCACCATCAATTACATCCGCACCTGGGAGCCGGCCATGCCGACCACCGATCCTGCGGTAGTGACGGCCACGGCGCGGACGGTAAAGGAAGTAAAACAGGCCACGCAATATTTTGACGGGTTAGGCCGTCCGATCCAGCAGGTATCCAAAGGTATGAGCGGTGGTGTAACGGTGGAGGCTACCGGTGGTAAGGACCTGGTGAACATGCAGATATATGACGCTTACGGGCGGGAGCAGCTAAAATACCTGCCCTATGTACCCCAGACGGGTAATACCAGTGACGGTTTATTCAAGACCGCGCCTTTTGCCGGGCAGGCCGCCTTTTACCAGAATGCAACACTCAATCCCGGTGCACAGGGTGAAAGTATCTATTATAAACGCACGGCATTTGAAGCCTCTCCTTTGAACCGGGTGCTGAGCACTTATGCACCCGGCAACAGCTGGGCGCTGGAAGGTGGTAACAAACCGGTAAGCCTGCAATATTTGGTTAATGCGGTAAATGATTCAGTGCATATCTGGGACATGCCCACCAGTGTCACTATTCCGACCAGTGCAGCTGGCAGGGTATATGGCGCAGGACAGTTGTATAAGAATATCACCCAGGATGAAGCGGGCAACCAGGTGGTGGAGTATAAAGACAAAGAAGAGCGGGTCATCCTGAAGAAAGTGCAGCTGGCAGTTACCCCTGGCACAGCCCATGTAGGCTGGCTTTGCACGTATTACGTGTATGATGATCTGAACAACCTGCGCTGTGTAATCCCACCCCGGGCCGTAGAACTCATTAATAGTAGTTGGGTGATTAGCACCTCCATTGCCGACGAGCTGTGTTTCCGGTATCAATACGATGGACGCAGGCGCATGATCGAAAAGCGGGTTCCCGGCGCCGGACCGGTGCAGATGGTCTATGACGTCCGGGACCGGCTGGTGTTTACTCAGGACTCTGTGCAGCGTGCTAAATCACCCACCAAAGAATGGCTGGTGACCTTTTATGATGCGCTGAACCGGCCGGTAATGACAGCGCTCTATCCCTCCAATTCCACGCGGGACCAGCTGCAAACAGCAATGAACACCGCTACAACAGGCACGACATTAACCTATACCGCTCCCGGAGTTGCAGACCTGGTAGTGGGCAACCGGCAAACCGGCCTGACCAGCTACAAAGCCACTGGCAGCGTCACGTTTCAGCCAGGCTTTGAAAGTGAAACGGCGGCGGAGTTCGTGGCCGAGATCGATCCTGCCCTGCAAGGGCTGACTACCCAGCTCACCGTCAGCAACCCGCTGCCCAGCATCACTGGCTACCAGCCACTGACCTATACTTTTTACGATAATTACACGTATACCGGCAGCCACAGCCTGCAATCGGCAGACCTTTCCAAGCCCCAGGCAGGTACCAATCCTTATGCGGAATCTGTCACCGCCGCCAGCACCATGACCAAAGGGCTGACCACCGGTAGCCGGATAAAGGTGCTGGGTACATCTGACCAATGGCTGACCACCACGATGTTTTATGACAACAAAGGCCGGGTGATCCAAGCCATCAGCGACAATACCGGCGGCGGCAAAGACATTGTAACCAGCCTCTATGATTTTAACGGCAAGGTGCTCAGCAGCTATGTCCGCCACACCAACCCGCGCAGTGGCGCCACGCCCCAGACGACGGTACTGACGATGAACACCTATGATGCTGCAGGGCGGCTGCGTTCCATTAAAAAACAGCTCAACGACAATACCGCCCTGGAAAGGACCGTGGCTACGATGGACTATGACGAGCTGGGCCAACTCAAGGAAAAGAAACTGGGCGTTACCAGCGCCTCCACCCAACTGGAGAAACTGGCTTATGAATACAATGTCCGGGGCTGGCTGAAAGGGATCAACAAAACCTATGTCAGCACTGCTGGCAGCACCACCAACTGGTTCGGCCAGGAACTGAGCTACGATTACGGATTTACCACCAACCAGTACAATGGCAATATCGGCGGAGCCAAGTGGAAAAGCGGCGGTGATGGTATTGCCCGGGCGATGGGATTCGGGTATGATAAAGCCAACCGGCTGACGGCTACGGACTTCAACCAGCAAAATACCGGCACCACCACCTGGCAAAAGAACCTGGTGGACTTCAGTGTGAACAACCTGGCTTACGATGCCAATGGCAACATTCTGTCCATGACCCAGCGGGGCCTGAAAGCCGGCGCCCCGGCTACGGTGGACCAGCTGAGCTATGCCTACTATGCCAACAGTAACCGGCTGCGCTATGTGCGGGATAATGTCAATGACGTCAGCAGCACGCTGGGCGACTTCAAGGAACCCACAGCCAATAATACCTCCAACCAAAGTGCCCCCACGACGGACTTCGATTACAGCTACGATGTGAATGGCAATATGATGGCGGATAAGAACAAGGAGATCACAGGCATTGTGTATAACCATCTTAACCTGCCGCAGACGATAACCATCACGGGCAAAGGCACCATCGCCTACCAGTACGATGCAGCTGGCAATAAACTGAAAAAGACGGTGACAGACAATACAATTACCCCTTCCAAAGTAACCACTACAGACTATATGAGCGGGGGCCTGGTATATGAGAATGACACACTGCAACTGCTGAGCCACGAAGAGGGCCGTATCCGGACAGTATTCCAATCGGGCCAGCCGCTGCAATACAGGTATGATTACTTTGTCAAGGACCACCTGGGCAATATCCGGGTGGTGCTGACGGAGCAGACGGATTTTTCGATGTATATGGCCAGCATGGAGCCGGAGAGCGCAGCAAAGGAAAATGCCTTGTTCAGCAACATCGATGCGACCAGGACTGAAAAGCCTGCCGGTTACCCCGAGGATGCGACCCCACAAGCCACCACAGAGACTACCATCCAGCCAAACAGCTTCGTAGCCAAACTGAACGGCAATAACCCGGATAAAAAGATCGGCCCCAGCCTGGTGCTGAAAGTGATGGCGGGTGATACGATCCAGATCGGTGCCAAGGCCTTCTATAAATCCGGCCCAGCAGAGCAAAACAACAACGCTGTACCGCAGGACATGCTGGGCGCCTTGATCAGCGCCTTCGGCAATGGGCAAAATACCACGGAACCTGGCCATGGTGCAGCAAACACCGCCGTGAACAACACGCCCTTCAACAATGATTTTAACAATGCCTACCAGCGGCTGAAGGAAAAGGACAAAGATGCAGCCAACCCGCAGCGGCCCAGGGCTTACCTGAATTTTGTGTTGTTCGACGAACAGTTTAACTTGGTGGAAGATAACAGCGGGGTGAAACAGGTGCAGGCCACACCGGATGAACTGCAGACGCTGGCGCAGGATAAGATGGTGATGGAGAAGAGTGGCTTTTTGTATGTGTACACCAGTAATGAAAGTCCGCAGGATGTGTTCTTTGATAATGTAACGGTCTTGAGCTTACCGGGTCCGATGTTGGAAGAGACGCATTATTATCCGTTTGGGCTGACCATGAGGGGTATTAGCACAGATGCGACCTATAGTAAACTGCGGAATAAATACCGGTACAACGGGAAGGAGTTGCAGGATGGGGAGTTTGGTAATGGAAGCGGACTGGAATGGTATGATTATGGTGCGAGATTTTACGATCTGCAGATAGGGAGATGGCAAACGCATGACCCGAAACTTCAATACGGCTCGCCCTATCTTTCAATGGGTAATAATCCTATTAATGGTGTTGATTCTGATGGCAAATGGTTTTGGGAGAAAAAGCATATTAGGCAAGCACGTGAATATGCAAAGCAAACAGGAGGTGAATTTCATAAGTTTAAAGGAAGTGACGGCAAGAACTGGGCATCTGTACAAGATAAATCCGGATATACCAGTTCATATACTAATGCGGATGGTGTAAAATCAAAAGAATACAACGTTACTAATCAGGTTTTTCGGCCCGGAAAAGATAGGTCAGATTTACTTAGGGCAACAGGAAAGAATAGCTATGATATCGACTTGACAACAAAATCCGGATTTGAATATGTGAAGGGCTTAGCAATAATGGGGGATGCATGGGCGCGTGGTTCGGGTGAATTTAACCGAGAGGGGCAAGCCCCAGGGATCGTTAAAGGAATTGCGGGATTAAATCCTTTAATTGGTGCTACTAATAGTATTTATTCAATAACAGTAAAAAAGGATATGTACGGAGTAGACGCTTCTAGTAGTGCAGATCAAACACTGGCTTGGGTAGGTCTTGTCTCAACGATTCCCGGATTTGGTAATCTGGCGAAAGGTGCAAAATTCTTGCCTGTGGGTAATAGCGTGGTTAATGCTGCGGTTGGGGCAGGAACCATAACTGACGATGCTTTAATGGAAATTGGTTTTCTGGATGACGCTGGTTTTTTTGATCCGATAAAAGCAACACTCTCAAAGTAAGAATCACCGATTAATTTTTTGAATAAAATGAATCCACAAGTAATACTCCCATTGATTAGCAGAAGACGTTCAGTAAAGATAAAACTGTTTTTATTTGGAGGTCTTATTTTGTTGTCCGTCGCTCTTTTCAGTTCTTTTTTGGGGGTAAATCAGTTTAAGCTCATATTCTTGATTGCCGGTTTATTGTCATTGTGGGTAGGAGGTATGTTCAAGGATCATAACATTATCGGAAAAATTAAAATTACGACGAATGAAATAGCGGTGGAAAAACCTGATAGTGTGGAATTATTTAATTTGCAAGGTATACAATCGTTGAAATTTCAGCTTTTAGGCATTAAAGGTGAGTTCTATTCCATGAATTCAATATCCATAAAACAAGGATCGGATAATCTTGTTATGTTCAATTACCATGGTGAGAAGAAGGAATTTCTATTCTTGCTCGAGGAACCGCAGGCGGTTTCTTTAAAAGCAATTTTTGAAGTTTGGAAACAAAGTAATATTGAGTTTTGGGTAGATAATCAGACACGCAAGCATCTAAACCGGTAAAAAGACAATATTAACTGCGATCGGAAAATGGCTGGAAATAGGAAATAGGTAGTGAAAAGTATCTGAACAATTATTTTTAGTGTTACATATAATGCAGTTATACTTAACAATCAAATCCCAAGCTTAACCTTTTACAGCCCTTACATATGAAAATGAGTATCCTTCCACGCATTTTAGACCCGAAACGCCTTGTTATGTTGACCATGTTGCTACCTTTTGCAAGTCACACACTGATGGCGCAGCACCAGAAAATCGTTCCCGTTACACCGGAAGCCGCGGCCCTCGCGAAAGCGAATAATTATGAAGTGAGTATGAATACGGGCGTACCCAATATCGGCATTCCATTCTTCGAGATTAGCTCCGGCAGTTTAAAACTTCCCATCGGCATCAGTTATCATGCGGGCGGGTTCAAGATCACAGAGAAGTCTACCAGCGTAGGCCTGGGATGGTCTTTGAATTGTGAGCTGCAGGTTACACGTACCATCAACGGGAAAGACGATTTCGAGTTTAACGGATATGCCGGTAACAATCTGATCAAATCAGGGTATACTAATTATTCGCAAGATGACGCAGCCTCTTACGATTTTTACACCAACTGGATGCGGACCTATAATCTGGCAACCGGCACAGAAGATGGGGCGCCTGATAAGTTCAATTACCGGCTGCTGGGAAAATCCGGCTCGTTTTATGTTCAAAAAAGCGGAGATGGTGCAACGTATACATTTGTTCCGGCACCTTATGAGAATATCAGGATCGTATTGACAAATAACCAGTTCATTATCACCGATACGGACGGTACAAAATACACATTCGGGCAGGCAGGTAACTCCGGAAACGTTGGCGACCCGCTCAGCGCCAAAGAATTTACTGCTGATTACATCGATATACATGGCGGCTGCACCAACTGCAAGCTCACCGCCTGGAAGTGCATTTCTATAGAAACCGCTTCCGGTACCGACCGTATTGATTTTGAATATGCCGCCAAAGCCCAGATGAAGAGTACTTCGTACCAGGATTACGTAGAATGGTTTTATAACCCGACCCCATGCAATTTGGAAACCCTGGCCCCTTACCGAACAGGGAATAATTTCACTCAGGGGAGCTCTTTATCAGCAGTATTGTCACAAAATCCCTGGTACAGTCTTTCTTCTCCCAAGTATGTGGAACATTTTGCCTGGGAGAAAAACCGGTTTCATATACCGTATCTGAATGGTACAAGTATCGTGGATGTTGTATTGGAGGACGACCGGGTGCAGGATCTAAATGGTAAAAGTGCTTATATGGCGGGCCTCGCGCTCTCCAAAATTACTTTCCGCGGAGGGACTGTGGTTTTTACCGGCAGTAATGAGCTTTCCAGCATCCAGTTAAAGAATTCCAAACAGGAGGTTGTCAAGAAAGTGACCTTTTTTTCGCAATATACAGCTCCTGCCAATCTTACTGATGCCAGGTTGCATAATGGCGATTCCTTTAACGGCACGCTTTATCTCGATTCCCTGCATATCGGTTCGGGGAGTTCAGATACGGAGCGGTATACATTTCTATACAAGACAAAAGTCTGTTTAGGCAGTCATCTTGTGGGTGGCGATACCTGGGGATATTATAACAATAATACGAAGGATATTTATTTCCGGAGAAATAGCGATTACAACATGGATATCCCGAAACAGGTACTGCCCTATGACTATGTAACCTCCACCTCTAATGCCTGCGCGGGAACCCGTACGAATGCCGCCTTCTCTTTCGGGAATGACAACCTGAAGGAATACCCGGATGAAATCAAGGCCCAATATGGCACGCTGCAAAGGATCATTTATCCTACCGGGGGATATACCGATTTTGCTTTTGAACTGAACCAATACCGTTTATTGCAGACATTAGGGAATTATCAGTCGCTGCTTCCCCGCTATGGCGGCGGCCTGCGGATCAGAACGATTAGCCGTTACGACGGTATCAACCCGCTTCCTGCTTCCCAGAAGTATTATGTATATGGAGAGAATGAAGATGGGACCGGTCTTTTGCGCACTAACCCTTCCAGTACTTTCAAACCGAATTCTACCGGGTTCGAAGCAACATCCTATACGCAGCACGTCTTGTATTTTCATGGCGGGAAATATGACGAAACCAGCCCGAGTTGCTTCAATAAAACCTGCATGGGGCTTAAGACAAATGAGAAGAAGATCACTTATTTTCCGGCCAGTAACCAGGACCTTACCTATCAGAACGGATCGCCCATCTATTACATGCAGGTGACGGAATACGACCGCGACCTTGGAGTTGTGACCGGCAAAACCGTACACAAGTATCTGAGTCCGTATTACTTTACGGCTTATCAGAACATGCCGTCTGTAGTTAGGGCCACCAACATACCCTATCTGTACTCAGACTGGCCGATGGGCGCATTGCAATCCGTTACATCCTATAAGAACAATAATGGCGTATATCAGCCGGTGCACCAGCAATCCTTTACCTATACATCCATGTTTACTGCGCAGCAGGTCAGGGTGGTATATGCATTCTTACAGAATGTGTATGTACCTATTGCCGGCACGATGCATTCAGGCGTATCAGAAAGTGTCCTGTATGACCCGACTTATAATTTCCAGTCCGGTGATTATTTAAGGACGCAATCGGATTTTCTTGCGGGTCAATACCATGTAAAAATCGGCAGGATCCTGCCGCAAACTAAAGTTGAAACTGTCTTCCAGGGTTCGGAAAGCCTTACCAAAACCAGTACCTACTATTATGATAACCCGGCTTACATGCAGCCTACGCGGATTGTAACTACCAATAGTAAGAACCAAAATGTGACGCAGCAGCTCAAATATCCCTACGATTTTGTGGCGCAAACCGTGTATGCTGACATGGTGGCAAAGAACATTATTTCGCCGGTGGTAGAGGAGACTAATACGGTGCAGTCGTCCACCCGCAAAACCATCACCAATTATGCTCTTTTTAGCGGTGGAACAGGTCTTTATTTGCCTACATCCGTTCAAACCTCCACCAACAGTGATGCTCCCGTAACAGAAGTGACTTTCAACAGCTACGACTCTTATGGTAACCTCACCCAAAAGACGGGCATAGATGGCGTTACCACCGCTTATCTTTGGGGTTACAACTCCCAATACCCGGTAGCGGAAGTGAAAGGTAAGACTTACACCGCCACCAAAGCACTTATTACGGAATCTATACTGAACCAACCGCTCAATGATGCCCAGTTGATAGATAACTTAAATAATCTCCGGTCGGATGCAGGCAGCATGGTGAGTTCGTTTACTTATCTGCCCTTGGTTGGTGTAAGCAGTATGACCGGTCCTGAAGGTAATACGCAGTATTATGAATATGACCATTTCGGAAGGCTAAAGCTGGTACGCGATTATCAATCCAAAATCGTCAAACAAATGGATTACAACTACATCGACAGTTTTTCCACAAATGCCACTAATGGTTTTATCGCTGCCAATATGCCCCGGATGGCAACATTTCATTTCAGTGAGTGTACGCCAGCTGTATTGAATACTTATAACAGGGTGCTGTTCGGTGGCACTTTCAATACCGGATCTTCCGATTATCAGAACGATATTTTGGAGAGCAGGCTGCAAAGTGGGGAAGGTGTAATGATCCCGGTTTTGAACAGCCAGTGTCCCTCGCCCCTGGCACATGTGCAGTTGAAACATACGGGGATGTGGTTTGCCAATGCGCCGGCTACGATTGACGTCATGCTGGTGCAGAATGAGCACGTCATTTACAGGAAGCAATTTAAACCTGTAATGACCGGTTCAACTGATATTTCATATGCGCCGGTCGGTACTTATAAGATCATCTGGAATCCCAATCCAGGTTTCGTTAAAAGTTTTTGTGGCTTTTGGGTGTATGATGGTACTACCTATGTACAATTGAAATCCGGTGATTCCTTCACCTTTCAGCCTAATGTCAACTACGAGATTTTCTCGTTTGACAATATCTGAGTCAACTATCCGGTTGCACTCTACATTACTTAACCAAAGTAAAGCAGTTAAAATAATTGCAGGAAATTGAATGAATAACTCAATAAGGAAACAGCTTGCATGTAGTATAATAATATTCTGGGCATTCATAATGCCTTCAATTGCGCTTTGCGGCCAAGATCTAAAAATGATGAAATTGACCAAATCTGATATTAGAGAAAATGTAAGATGGCGATATGAATTCACCGATAAAACCGGCTATTACAAGGAAACGATTTTTCTTTATAAAAACGGGAGGTTTAAATATTTTGAGCACGGTTGCTTATTCAATTTCTACAGTACCGGGAAATGGGAAATTTCTAATAGTATACTGGTATTAAACAACGATATAAAGAAAGAAGATGTTCCGGCTTCTATTTCGTATTCAAATGACACAACTGATATATTTGGGCTATCAATATTTGGTATCGTCAGAAACAGGAAGGGTGAAAGCATTTCAAGTGCTTTTGTTAACATTAATACGGACAGTGTCAGATGCTTGCCAGCCTATGAATTATGCGACGGCTCATATAAAACAATAGATAGCGTTAGGCTGATATTTGAAAATGGGTTTACTTCCAAATGGATGAAAGTCTTAAAAAGACCGGAGAAATATATTTTTATCAAAGTTGAAACGGATTTGGAAATTGAATCTTACATTTCCTTTGATAATTTTAAATACCGATTAGCGAGGGGCCTACTCAAACCAATTGAAGTAAATAAATAGAATAATAACAATGAATAGTAGAAGCAGTATTATTATACTACTTATTTTCTTGGTAGCTTGCTCTTCACCCCAAGTCCCCCGCTTGAGAGTAGATAGCATTAAGAGACCCCCAAATATTTCAGAATTTGCAACGCTTTTAAACTTCGGTTCCGAAGATGAAAAAATCTTTGTTTGGGCTGATCCAATTGGACCTTTGATCTATAATGGGCAGGAGCATTCACATATCCAGGGCGTTAAATTTTATTATGTAACAGCTAAACAGACATCAGTTTTATACTATGAGAATTTCAAGTTGAGAAATGATAATAAAAAATGGGATTTTAAAAATAGTAAAATTTTAAACTATCCAGGGGAAGCGACATTGGAATTAACAAACGGTAATGATACCCTGTTAGTTTTCCGGGTTCTGGAAACCCGAGAATTTGAGAGGGTGTATAATGGTATTTTATTCAAAGGTATGCCAACAATATATCCCAATTGGGCTAACAAATATGCAGCTGATGTAATGATGGAGTTTAACATTGTCAGAAACGACACAAGTACTTATACACTTACTGTGACTGACGGAACAAAAATTGCATATAAACTTTGCTCCCATTGTGATAAACTTCCTCAAAAGGTCAGTTTCTTAAATCGAAAAGATGGAAGGATCTATTTTATAGAGAAAGAATGCTATTTGGAACTTGTCAATAAAGAAGATGTGAAAAAATTTCAGGGATTAAGATAGCCCGCTTACCCAAACCATTGAAAAAAAAAGAGTAAAATGAGGATTTTCTATGTTTTTCTTTTTTGGACGTTTATACCCTATAGCCTGTGTGCGCAGCAGAGTATACCAGATGGTAAGCGAAAAGTACATGGTGTCGATTCTTTGACCGAATTCAAAGGATACTATGTACGGGTATTCGAAAAGAAAGTAATAACCGATCGTGGGAAGAATAGAAAGAAACGCCTGGATAACAGGCCTTTTAAAGTACTCATAGAAAATGGAATGAGCGAAAGTTTCTTTCTTCCCGCTGGTGCGGACACTATAGATTTAAGAAAAGAATTAAATTCTTTGTTTGATAAAAAATACGATGCCATTTATCTCTATTGCAGCAGTGCGAACTATTCGCTGTTTGATGCACAATTTTGCAATGACAGTGGGCGGTTAAAAATGGATACCTGCCAAGGCTTAAACTCTAATAAATATTATACACTTAATAGTTCGGATAAATATTGCTACCAGGTGTTCTATTTAACGGGAAAATGGCTTAAGGGCATAGCGATCACTGATGTCCAAAAGGATGTCTTCAGGAAACAGGCGAAATATCTCAATAGCGCTATCCCGGCCGTAAATGTTTACCTGCTAAAGGAAGCGACATCGGTACACGAAGTTACCGTCCATTCAATGAAACTGTGGAAGGAAGTACCTCCGCTATTTCAGGATTAGCGAGAGTCTTAAACCAAAAATACAAAACCGCCGCATCTGCCAAAGCAAATGCGGCGGTCTTCATCATATTCAATCACATCGTATACCTCTCCCTCAACACCCTCATCTCCCTCTCCCCAATCCCCAACTCCCTCGCAAAGAAATTCTCCACCGACCCATAAGTCTTCTTCAACGAATCAAACATGATCCGGAGATACTCCGGCTTCAGCGCCATCGCATCGGTGATCTGCTCCTTACTCATCCCCGTCATCTGCTGCAAACCCTGGAACATGCGGGCATTCATGGGAGCGAGATAGACGTTGCTGGCGGTAAAATCCGCTTCGATAGTCTCCTGCGGCACCTGCAAAGCGTAGAGAAACAAAGCCGTGGCCATGCCGGTGCGGTCACGGCCGCCGGTGCAGTGGTACATCACGGATTCGTTGGCGGGCAATACCAGCAATTCCTGGAATAGGGGTTTGTAGCGCTCGCCCAGTGGCGTAATGTTGCTGTAGAACTTTTCAAGGAAACCGCCCTGTTTGATATAATCCGCCATCATGGCCGGGGTAGGGAGGCTGTCGCTGCCTGCCGGGCAAAGGGTGTAGCGGGTGCCGGGCAGGATGTGATCCGGCGCGGCGGCGGCTTCTTTTCTTCCGCGGAAGTCAAATACGGTGTGGATATGTTTTTCTTCCAGTGTTTGAAGGTCCTTGTCGGTAAGACGGCTCACATCGGCGGAGCGGAACACCCTGCCGGTGGTTACTGTCTTGCCGGTGCTGGTTTTATATCCGCCCACGTCCCGGAAATTGACGGTGCCCTGCATGCGCACCAGCCGCTGCGTACTGTCTGCCAGCTGCGAAAATGCGGCTGCAGGGATCAGCATGGCTGCTGCTAAGATCCATTTTTTCATTGTGTTGATGTTTTTAGATTATTTGATAATGTCCCAACGGATACCGGCCTGCCCGCGGCTGCCGTACCATTCGTTGCTCACCACCCTGTTGCGGTTGCCCATGTATACTTTCAGCGGCTCGTTGGTAAGATTGTTCAGTTCCACGAAGGCACGGATGGAAGCGGTAATGTTCACGGTCGCGGAGGCGTCAACGGTGAAGTTCTTGTCTGTATAAGTAAAGAAATCCCTGCCCAGCTGCTGGTTGATGGATTCCACGGAAGCCCCGCGGTAATTGCCGGCCAGGCGTACCATCACGCCTTTTCGTTCGTAGAACAGGATGCTGTTGAACAGGTGTTTGCTCTGGTTGGGCAGGGTAGTGGTGTAAGTGCCCGTAGGCTTCACCTCTGAATTAATAAAAGTATAGTTCAGCTCCACGCCAAGCCCGGAAAGGAAACCTGGCAGGAAATCCAGCCTTTTATTGATACCGGCTTCCATGCCCAGCAGCCAGGCGTCGCTGAGGTTCTGCGCCTGGGTGAGCGTGTAGTTCTGGCCTTCCTGCTGGTAATTCACGCGGTTGGAGAAGATGACGTTCTTGATCTTCTTGTAAAACACCCCGCCAGACAGCAGGCCGATGTTCCTGAAATAATATTCGCCCATCAGGTCGAAGTTGTTGGCGAACGTAGGTTTCAGGTCCATATTGCCTTTGGTGATGGTGATGGGATTTTTGGTATTGTCCACCGACTCGCCGGGCGTGAGGTCGGAGAAATTGGGCCGCACGAATGTGCGGGTGTATGCCGCGCGGACGTTGGCCTGCGGGCTGATGCTGTATTTCAAATGCACCATCGGCAGCAGGGCATTGTAGGTATTATTCACTGATACAGGGCTGAGCGTCACAGTAGCAGGCGTGCCGGCTGTCACCGCTTTGGTGCCGTGCAGGGTGAAAGTGGTGTATTCATTCCGCACACCGGCCACGATCTTGAATTTTTCACTTGCATCGATCTCTGCCATGGCATAACCTGCCGTGACTTCTTCGGTGCCGTTGTAAATGTTGGTGGGATTGGTTTTGGACGTTACGTTCATGAACCCGTTCTTCCGAAGGGTGGCGGTATCGAGCAGGTCGAAGAGCTGTTGCTTGGTGAGCGGGTCGATGGCGTAGGCGTCGTAATTGCCGTCCAGGCCTTTGAAGAAGCCGCCGCGCATGGGGAAGTCCGTCCGTTGCAGCTGGCTCAGCGGCACCAGGGCGGGCGATTGCGGGATGCCGAGTGATGCGCCGGCGAGGTACACGATGCTGGAGCCATACATGCCGCTGCGGTCTTTGTGACGGTATTTCACGCCGGCCTTCAGGTGCACTTTGCTATTGAGGTTGTAACGGAAATTGAGCTGCGCCGTCTTATCCTCTTCGCGGGTATCCAGCTGCGCGATCACGAGCTGTTGCAGCAGCAGTTTCGACGCGTCCATCACTTCGCCCTTGTCCCTCAGCCCCGGGTCGAATGCCCCGGGCATGCCGCCTTTACCGTCCGGTGAATCGAAATCCCAGTAACGTTTTCCATCCGATGAAAGGTTGCTGAAGCCGCCGTTGATCTTCTGGCGGAAAGTGGAGATAGGCAGTCCTTTGTTCGAATTGGTAGGCGGTGTTTCGAGGAAGTATTTTGTATAATAATTGCTCAAAGTCCAGTCTATCTTCACTTTGGGGCTCAGCTGGTGCTCGCCGCCCAGCTCGGCGCCGTTCAGCACGGTCTGGTAATGGGAATAACGGTAATTGTATTGATACTGGCTGTTGTTGTAATCAATATAAGATTCATATACCGGCCGGATGTCGTTGAACTTGTCCATGAGGCCGCGCAGGAAGATCTTATTGCCGGCATTGAAAGTGTAATCCAGCCCCAGGTTCGCTCCGTAGGTCTGGCGTTTGCCCATATACCGCTTCAGCATCACGGTGCTGATGGAATTCTTCTGTTTTACGTCGGCCAGGCCGGTGTTATAGGTGACATCGAACGCATCGGTGCCCCACTGGCGGTTCCAGATGGCGGCAGCCACCATCACGCCCAGTTTGTTCTTAAAGAAGCGGTCGCCATATACGATGGAGCCGTTGTAGGTGCCGTCTTTCGAAAAAGTGTTATACCCTGCGGCGGCGCTTACGTTCAGCTGCCTTTTTGCCGGCGAGGTGCGGGTGATGAAATTAATCGACCCGCCAATGGCATCGCCTTCCATATCGGGGGTAATTGCTTTGGCTACCTGCACGTATTGGATCATTTCAGAAGGCACGGCATCCAGCACGGAGTTGCGGCTGCCCATTACGTTGGCGCTGGGCAGGCGGTTGCCGTTGAAGAGGATGGAGGTCCAGGCGAAAGGCGTGCCCCTTACGGTGGCTGCATCCGCCTCGCCATGGTAGCGGGCTACGGCTACGCCCTGCACGCGTTGCACGGCTTCGGCGGCGTTACGGTCCGGGAGCTTGCCGATAGCATCCGCGGCGATCACGTCCATAATGGCCAGGGAATTTTTCTTGATGTTGAGGGCTTTCAGCTGCGAAGGGGCCATGGTGCCTTTTACCAGCACTTCCTTTACCTGGCTGCCCGGCTCCAGCTGGATGATGCCGGCGTCGTTGATGCCTTTTTTTACATCCAGCTCTATAGCCCGTGATTCATGGCCAATATAGGTGACAAGGATCTTTATTTTGCCGGTTGCATGGGCATTGAGCGTAAAGTTACCATTGAGGTCGGTAGTGGCGCCTTGTCCCGTGGCGGGGCACTGAACGGTTGCCCCGGGCAATTGCCCGTCCTTCCCGCTTACCACTCCTTTGATGGTTTGCGCCTGTGTTGCCGAAGCAAAGAGCACGAGCGTTATAATTGTGATAGGGATTTGTTTCAGACCAGCGATCATAGTTGATATAATTTTCTGCAAAAGTCAGCAACCGGCCGCAGCCGGGCGACCGGGTAGATGTACCGGTACGCGGGAAAGTGCATGCCGATGCAATAGTACGGCTGCGTATTGGGAACCAGTGCATTAGGGGCTGTTACCAAATTATTACCAATGCCATAAAAGCAGCGGGAAACGGGTGAGTTAACATTCGCATAATACAGCTGCGCTAATTTTAAGGCAGCGATCCGGGTATGTTATACGTTATTTCAATAGGCGCATTCCAGGCATTGATAGCCGTTTTATTGTTGTGGAAGAACAAGTTCCGCAACAAGGCGGATGCTTTGCTGATCGTGCTGTTATGCTGCATCGCCACGCACCTGGGCATCAAGTTCTATATCTATTCTTTCGTGGAAGACCTGCACATCCGCACGCAGATGAATACCTTCATCGGCCTGTGTTATGGTCCCCTGGCTTATTTGTATGTGCTCAAGCTGCTGGACGATAAATTTATTCCCGCCACGCGGATGTATCTTTTTATTCCTTTCGTGCTGGCCGCCATCGCATACCTGACGGTGTTTTGCCTGCTGCTGGCCGATGTGCCGGTGGGCCACCGCGCATTACGGGTGTACAACGATCTTTCCACCTGGCTGTTCATCGCTTTCGGCGCGGCTTTCCCGCTGATGATCTTCAGGAAGCTGCGGCAGATTAAAGCAAAAGAAGAACGGCAGCTGGTATTGCACATCAGCTCTCTGATGCTGGCGGTAGCCGCGGTGGGCGCCGTTTTCAGGGCTATCGGGTATTTCAGGGAGTTTACGATGGAAAACATGCTGCTTTGCAGGAATATCTGCTACATATTGCTTTCACTGATCTGTATAGACATCCTGCGGTTCAAATACGCCGGTATTGTAAGCGGGCGGACGGCTGCGCCCCCGGCTCCTGTCGCTGAAGAAGACAGCACCGGCCTCATCCATGCAAAAGAAGACCATACAGAAACGCCTGCCCCGAAAAAGATACAGCTCAGCGAAGCAGCGCATAGAAAAATACTCCAGCAGCTGGACCAGCACCTGGCCTCCACCAAACTATACCTGGACCCCGATCTCGGCCTCGACAAACTCTCCGCCGCCATCGGCGAAAGCAAATACCACGTATCCGAAGCCCTGAACATGTACGCCGGCAAATCGTTCTACCAATACGTCAACGAATACCGCATCTCCCGCGCGATGGAGATCATGACGTCCATCCATCAGAAGAACCTGCCGGTCAATATCCTCATGATCGCCTTTGAATGCGGCTTCAAAGCGAAATCTTCTTTTAATGCCTATTTTAAAAAGATCACCGGCGAAACGCCCAGCGCTTATTTATCCCGGCTGAAAGCAGGCGCGGCGGCGTGTTAGGAGGGGAATTCATTTTTCCCGCAGAAAAGAACGCCGGTATTTCAGCGGGCTTATATGATAATGCTGGAGGAACTGCCGGTTGAAATTGGAAATATTATTGTACCCGCATTCATAACACACCGCCGTAACAGAAAGCTCATTTTCCTCCAGGAGCCGCGCAGCCTTTTGCAGCCGCAGTTCCTGTACGAATCCCGAGAATGTTTTGCGCGTGCGCGAGGAAAAGAACCGGGAGAACGCATTTTCGTTCATGTCCGCAATGGCGGCTGCTTCGCTAAGCCGGATGTTGCTTTCAAAGTTGGCGTGTATCCATTCGAATACATTGCTCAGCCGGTTGGATTCTTTCTGGTTGTGCCCCACCAGGGGAGATCGGGTAATGGCGCTGAGGTTTTTGGACTCGGCCATGTCCTGCAGTATATCCACCAGGCACAGCCAGCGGCGCATGCCGGTGAGATGTATGATGTCGTGCAGTTTCTGGCTGACTTTACGCTGGGTGGCGCCTGTTACGTCCAGCCCGCAAACGGCGCGCTCAAACAACCTGCGGATGCGCCTGGTTTCCGGCAGGGCAATAAAATCCTCTCCCAGTGAAGCTTCTGTAAAATGAATAACGATGGAGCGGGCCCGCAATGCGGAACCTTCTTCCAGGTACCTGTCGTCGTTCCTGTAATGATGCGGCAGGTTAGGCCCGATAAAAGCCAGGTTGCCCGGCTGGAAACCGGACAGGTGATCGCCGATAAAACGTTTCCCGGTGCTTTCGGTTACCAGCACGATCTCGTATTCAGGATGGTAATGCCAGGGCGTGGGATAATAACTGTAGTCGAAATCTTTTACGACGAAAGAATGGTTTTGCTCCTTTGGCAGATGCTCCAGCGCCGGCTTCATAACGATTGTATTATGCTCATAAGTTAACGCTTATTTGCCGGATTTTGCTATGAAAGTATAGAATTTACTGCTGAAAATGGTAGTTTGAAAGGGATGGGGTATTTAGCTTTGTTCATATGCCACGTACCATCCGTTGCAGTTCTCCCTCCACGTAGGATCACATGCCACGTCCAATTATCAACCGCAGCCAAAACAGCACGCAGACATGATACAAAAGATGATCCTGGTACTGGCGACCGCTTTCAGCGTTGCCGCAACAGCTCAGACAAAAAAACAGCCACATTCCATTGCGCCCGTAGGCGTCATAAAAGGCCTTAGCGACGAGGCATTACTGGAAACCGTTCAGCGGCAAACCTTCCGTTTCTTCTGGCATGGCGCCCATCCCGTGAGCGGGCTGGCGTTGGAAAGGAGCAATACCGTGCTGGCCGAGCATTATTGGGATTATATCAACGAGGCCTGGGACGAACCGAATTTCAGCACCACGCCCTTCGGCCCTGATGCGGGCGCCATCGGCGGCACGGGCTTCGGCATCATGAGCACCATCGTAGCCGTGGAAAGAGGCTGGATAGGCCGGGATACCGCCGTGGGAAGGCTCATCCGCATCGCGGATTTCCTGATCAACGCGGATTGTTACCACGGCATTTACCCGCACTTTATGAACGGCCGCACCGGCAAGACCATCAAATTCGACCGGCTGGACGATGCGGCAGACATCGTGGAGACCTCCTACCTGCTCATGGGTTTCCTCTGCGCCAGGGAATACTTCAACGCCGATGCGCCCCGCGAAAAATATCTCCGCAAAAGAGTGGACCAGATGTGGGGAGCTGCCAACTGGAACTGGCATACCAACAACCAGGATAAACTGTTCTGGCACTGGAGTCCCAACAACGGGTTTGATATGAATTTCCCTGTATGGGGCTGGAACGAATGCCTGATCACTTACATCATGGCCGCTGCCTCGCCGCGGCACGGCATTTCAAAAGAAGTGTACAACGGTTCCTGGGCCGGCAGCAAAGGGTTCAGGAATGGCAATACTTATTACGGCATCAGGCTGCCGCTGGGGAATTTCGACCGGGGCGGGCCCCTGTTCTTTGAACAATACACTTTCCAGGGAATAGACCCCAATGGCCTGAAAGACTCGCTGGGCATCGATTACCTGGAACAGGCGCGTGCCCACACCCTCATCAACCGGGCGTATTGCATCGAGAACCCGAAGCAGTATAAAGGCTACAGCGAAAAATGCTGGGGCCTCACGGCGGGAGACAGCTACAAAGGCTATGCCGCGCACTGCCCGGATACAGACCTGGGAGTCATCCAGCCCACGGCCGCCATTTCATCGATGCCTTTTACCCCGAAGGAAAGCATGCAGGCGCTGCGTTATTTCTATGAAGAAATGGGCGGTAAGATATGGAGCAAATACGGGTTTACGGACGGCTTCAGCATTCATCACAACTGGTACGCCAAATCGCATCTGGCCATAGACCAGGGACCCATCGTAGTGATGATCGAGAATTACCGCACCGGGCTGTTGTGGAAACTTTTCATGAAAATACCGGATATACAGAATGGCATGAAAAAACTCGGTTTTCAAAGCCCCTGGATAAAGTAATCGCGTAAAAAATTATACTTTAGGAAAGGTTTCCCGGAAGGGAAAAAGATGATGCATTGAAATAAATGAAAGACTTGCGGCCATATGATGACAGTGAACTGTTCCGCCTGGTTCGGGAGGAGGACAGCAGTGCCGCATTTGAAGCCCTGTATAACCGGTATTGGGATAAGCTGCTGCTGCAGGCAAAACTAAAGACCGGTTCTGAAGAAGATGCGGAGGAAATCGTGCAGCACGTTTTTATGAATATCTGGAAGACGCGGAAAAACATCCATCTCCGGCATTCCTTTCATACTTACATCGCTTCCTGCGTGAAGTATGAGATCATGGCCGTGCTGGTGAAACAAAAAAAGCAGCAGGCAGCGTACCATAGTTTTTATGACAACGTTGCCGGCAGGGAGGATAATTATACCGCCGAATGGGTGGATTACGAATCCACCCGCAGACAGCTGGAAGACACCATCCGCAACCTGCCTGACAAGTGCCGGCTTGTATTCCGGCTGAGCCGCGAACATGGCTTTTCGGAGAAGCAGATCGCTGAAAAATTAAGTATTTCCCCTAAAACCGTACAGGCACACATGACGCGCGCGCTGAAGCTGTTGCGTACCATCCTGCAGCACCGCCTGTTCTTTTTCCTCAAAGCCCTCCTTCTGATTCAACAATAAAATTGCAGTAAAAAAATATATCCGGGTCGATCCCTTTCATACGCGCCAGTTTTTCCGCAGCCAGCTGCATGGGTATGATATTGATGACGGGGCCAAACAACCCGGGGCAGGAGGGAACGGATATTGCATGCCCTCTCAGTTGCGCAGGCAATTCCTGACCAATAACGAGCACATTCACTTTTTTTGCAACAAGGTCGTTGACCAGCTGCACGTCATGATCCCGCGCGGTGTTGCTCTCCAGCCACACCGCCATGTTCAGCGGGTTGTTGATGATCTCCTGCGGCCCATGCCTGAAAGCGCCGGTGGTAAGGGCCGATGCAGGTTGTTTGGCCACTTCTTCCCACAGCAGCATGCTTTCATGGGCGGAAGCCAGGTTCGCCCTCCTGGCGGTGAAATAGGTATGCGCGTTTTTTTCAGGCCAGGCTGTGTCTTCAATAATTTCCCGCCATTCCGTTAGCCTGCTGTTGGTTTCCCGGAGCGGTTCCATGAGGGCGTCGTGAATCAGCAGGCCGGGGTATTGCGGCCTGAAATACTGCGTCAGCAATAAACCGGTGAGGATAATGGAGGAATAAGTGCTCACGGAAATACTGTGGTCAAATCTTACACTGGTAAGCAGGCAGGCGTCGGAGCCATGAGCCAGCGGGCTGTCTGCGGCATTGGTGATACTTATCACGGATGCTTTCGCCAGTCTGCATTTTGGCAGCGCCTGCACCAGTTCCACGCTCTTCCCGCTCCGCGACAGGAAAATGACCGCCGAATCCGGCGGAATGAGGGTGAAATAAAGAAAATCCGCCGCATCGCATAAAACGGCCTGCACGCCCGCTTCATTGAACGCCGCCTGGATGGCGATGCCCGCATTCCAGCTGGCGCCAATGGCGGTGATAAATACATTTTTCGCACCGGTGATCAGCCCCGCGGCTTTTTTCAGTGCGCGGCCGCCATTGTCTGCACTGTATTGCAACGATTGTAACAGCTGGCCTGGCTGATCGAGTATATCCTTTAAGTACCGGCTCATCTTGTTGGGTTTTCGTTTTGAATGATTTTCTGCATTTCGTTCAACAGGTCTTCCAGCAGCGAAGTGCAACTCTCGCAACCAGTACCCGCACCGGTTGTTTTCCTGACCTCATCCAGCCGTGTGAGATTATTCCCGCGGATATCTGCCACTATTGCGTCTTTACAAAGGCCTTCGCATAAGCAGATCACGGTATCGCCGGGCAGGCTGGCGATCGTTTCCGCAGCATCCGCTCCCGGCGCTATCAGCGCGGCGGGGTCGCCGGTGATCTTTACACGGTTGCGCTGCATATGAAAGAGGCGCGTGCTGCCGGTGGTGTCTCCTACAAATATGCCGCCCAGCACATACTGTCCGTCCGGGGAAATGTTGATCCTTTTGTAAGTGCCGGGCCCGCTGCTTACAAGCGGCGTGTGCGGCTGCAGGCCCGCCGCATCGCCAAAGGATGCTACGTTTACTTCTATCACCTTCAGTTTCGTAAGCGGCAGGTGGCCGCCAAAAACTTTGTAGATCTTTGCAAGCCTTGCTGCCACTACTTCTGCCATTTCAAAACAAGGCGCGGCCAGTCCCCATATCTTCCCGTCCGAAAGCGCGCATTCGCCGATCGCAAAAATGTGTTCGTCTGAAGTAAGGTTGTGGTTGTTCACCACGATGCCGCCCGCCGCGCCAATGTTCAGCCCGCAGGCCCGGGCCAGCTCATCGCGCGGGGTGATGCCGGCGGAAATTATAACAAGGTCCGCGGGAATGAGTGTGCCGTCTGTACAATCAATGCCTTTGCCCGAGATATGCTGTGCGTGTTTACCGCAATGGATGTCCAGCCCCAGTGCTTCCAGCTGCCGGCGGAGCAGGGTGGCGCCTTCCGCGTCCAGCTGGCGGGGCATGAGGTGCGGCGCCGTTTCAACGATGCTGGTGTGCAGGCCTTCCTGTAATAAGGCCCTGGCTGCTTCCAGCCCAAGTATGCCGCCGCCCAGCACCGCCGCGCGACGGCCTTTTTGCAGGTATGCCTGTATGGCTTTGAGGTCTTCCAGTGTGCGGTAAATGAATACGCCCGGCTGGCTGGTATCTGCCCATGCCGGCACAAATGGAACGGCGCCGGTGGCCAGTACCAGCGTATCATATTGTTCTGTAACGCCGGTACTGCTGGTCAGCAGTTTTTCGGAACGGTTTATTGCCACCACCCGTTGCCCGGTCTTTAATGTTATTTTATGTTGCGCATACCAGGCTGGCGTAGCGAGGTAGAGCTTTTCAGCAGAGCCGCCGGCAAAAAAATCTGTGAGATGAATTCGGTCGTATGCGGGATGTATTTCCTCACCATACACCACCAGGTCAAATTGTTTGCCCAGCCGGTACTTCACAAATTTTTCGCAGAACTTGAAACCAGCCGGGCCGTTACCTACCAGGACCAGCTTCTTCTTCTTTACCGGGTCGATCGTTGTTCTTTTCATCGTTACCTGGATTGGGTGAGGTGCCTGCGCATCCTGTCCAGGTACCAGGCATGAAAATTAACCACATCTTCTTCCGAAGGCGCCATGGGGCCGGGTTCGTACCGGGTGGACCGGATGCCTTTCTGGTTGTTCTCACAAAGATGCCAGTCCTGCTCGCCCGTGATCTTCCAGAACTCCGTGAGCCTGTCCAGCTCGTAATCCACGCCTTCTTCCGCTTTGCCATCCACCAGCCAGGTGAGGTCTACCATAGACCGTGTGGCGTCTATCGGGGTGATGCGCATGGCCCAGATGTAATCGCTTACGCCATCCATCCAGAAGTTGGGATAATTGATGAGGCCCACCACGCCGCTGTCGTATTGTTGATGACGGCCCATCAGCGGTGCTGCCGGTTTGCCGTCCAGCGTATAACTCTCCATGCCCGGGCGCAGCGGGTAACGCGTGGCGTAATGGCTGGCTTCCGGCACGTTTTCGATGGTGGTGGAAGCCAGGCCCTGCTGTTCCCACACC
This sequence comes from Chitinophaga sp. YIM B06452, assembly GCF_039655965.1. Lineage (NCBI taxonomy): Bacteria > Pseudomonadati > Bacteroidota > Chitinophagia > Chitinophagales > Chitinophagaceae > Chitinophaga > Chitinophaga sp. YIM B06452. The sequence continues at coordinate 539,646 of NZ_JAWLKY010000003.1, forward strand.
ACCATGCTGTCCTGCAGCACGGCGTCGCGGTTTTCCACCAGGTTCGCGCCTACCACTATGCTGCAATACTCGATATGCACGGGGCCGCAGTGGTAACATTCGCGGAAGTTCTCGCCGATCAGCTTCCAGTTGGCTTCCAGTTCATAGCGGTCGCGGTAAGCCACTTTTGCATTTTCCAGCTGGTAAGGCTGCAGGTAAGGCGCGAGGCCGGCGGATTCCTGCGAGAAATCCGGCGGATCGTCTGCCAGTGAAATGAAGATCGCTCCGGCCACATCGGTGAGATGCACCGGGTGAAGCCCGAACCGGCTTTTGTCAAAATCATCCGGCATCAGCCGGGCATTCCTGAGCCGGCCGTCTTTTTCGTACACCCAGTTGTGATAAGGGCATTTCAGCTTGTCTTCGTTGCCGCGTTCTTCAATGCAGATGGCGGAACCCCTGTGGCGGCAGGAATTGTGATGTGCGTGGATCGTCCCGTCGTCGTTGCGGATAATGATCACAGACTGGTCCAGCACGGCGTAGGTGAAATAATCGCCAGGCTCCGGTATCTCGCAGGAGAAGCCTGCAAACAGCCAGTTTTGTTTCCAGATGGCATCCGCTTCATGGTTCAGTACCTGCTGGCTCATGTAGAGATCGCGGGGCAGGCTCCATCCTTTTTTATATTGTTCCAGTAGTTGTTCCATCAGGTGAATTTTTTAATTGATGATGTTTCGGGCACGGCCATGGGCTTTGTGCCGGAAGTTCTGACCAGCAGCAGGAGAGCGGCGGCGCCGGTTATAAGAACCAGCAGGCTGAATATGCCGAACACCTGCTGCATCGGCATGGTTTCATACAACCGGCCGATGATGATATTTCCCAGTACAGCGCCTGCGCCGAAATACATGGCCCACAGCATCGATTGCCCGGTGGTTCTCCATTGCGCCGGTACTTTTGCATTCACAAACTCTACGGATGCGAGCCATAGCAACGTCCAGGTGACGCCGTTCAGGCTTTCGATGCCGATCACGGCGTAAGGGTTGCCGTTCAGGTAATACAACAGCAACCGCAGGGCCGTACCGAATATGGCAATGATCAGCACCTTTCCCGGCGCGGTTTTGCGCAGCAGCCATGCGGCAATGAAATAAAAGGGCAGTTCGCTCAACGCCTGTACGCCAATGGCGGCGCCGGTTACGGAAGAGGAAGCGCCTATTTCCCGCATGTACACCGTCAGGAAAAATGAGCTGGCGGATTGTGCGATGGATACGATCATCACGACCAGTAAAAAAATGAGCAGCACTTTGTTGCCCAATGTGCGGCCCAGTTCTTTAAAGCTGAGGTCCGCCGCAGAAACTGCGGGCGCCGTTCTTTCGAACCGGGTGGCAGGCAGCCAGGCCAGTAAAAGAAAGGCGGCGCTGAGATAGAAGATCACGTTGCTGCCGTATGTTTCAGCGAGCATCCCCGTGAGCCAGGCGCCCAGCCCGAAACCCGGCGCGCCCCAGAAGCGCAGGCTGCTGTAGGAAACCTGCGGGTGAAGCGCCGCATGATCCAGCGTAATGCTGTCCAGCAGGGGCAGCACGGGCGTTTGAAAAACAGCGAATAAAAAGATCATCACCGCCGTGAGCAATGTTCCTTTTGCGATGAACGGAAATACGGCGAATAGCAATACGGCCAGGATGACGGAAAAATGAAAACAGCGCATCTTTCCAGCCCTGTCTGCCAGGATGCCCCAGAACGGCTGCACCAGCAGCATCACGAGCCAGGGGATAGCGGAGAGATAGCCCATCTCCGTGCCGCGCATGCCCTGGTCTTCCAGCCAGAGGTTCAGGCTGGGCATCCAGCTGCCGAGGGAGGCAAAGCTGAACAGGAAAACAACCCGGTAGCGGTTGTTTCCTGCCAGTATATGTTGCATAGCCGCCATTAGCTTACGATGGGCCAGGGGAATGAAGACTTCAGCGGGATCCGTTTGCCGGTGCGCTGCGATTCATTGGCGGCTTCGATGATCTCCAGCACGTGCAGGGAATGCTCTACATTGATCAGCGGTTTTTTGCCGGTGGAAAGGTATTCGCAGATCACGGAAGCGCCTTCCTGCCATACATAAGTGCCTGCGTCTTCTACGAAACGTTTGGTGGCAGGATTGTCGTGCGTGGCCATATCCACGCCGGTCGGTTTCCAGTCGTAACCCACCATATGCATATTGCCTTTGTTGCCGTATACGGAGATGGTAGGCCGTTCCTGGCCGGTACCCTGGTGGCCGTAGGGGTCGAAGTAGTTGAAGCCGCACTGGATATGCGACAACACGCCGCTGCCGTGATCGAACAGTACCTGCGCATTGTCTTCCGCTACCACCGGTATCGTGCCTTTATCGTCCACTTTGCGGGTGGGGGTGATCACGTTTACCATGGCCACCACCGATTTGGCGGGGCCAAACAGGGCGGTGAGCGTTGCGATGTTGTATACGCCCAGGTCCGGCAGGCTGCCGCCATTCTTTTCATAGAAAAAGGCGGACCAGGTAGGGCCTTCGTGACCGTAGTGGCCGTGTGCCGCCGCGATGCTGCCGAGCTTGCCTTCATTCACCTGTTTGGCCATAAATGCGAACTGCGGGCTGTTTACCACCGCGGGCGCCCCCCAGATCTGCACGCCTTTCCTTTTGGCCATGGCCAGTACTTCCACGCCTTCCTGGTAAGTGGTGGCCAGCGGTTTTTCGCACCATACGTTTTTGCCCGCGGCAATCGCGATCTTATTGAGGCGGCCATGCTCCTGCATGTTCGTCGTGTTCACCAGCAGGTCGAAAGGCACGCCGGCCAGCATTTTATCGATATGCGGGTAGGCGGTGGCGCCATCGATCTTTTTGGCGGCTCTTTCCGCACGTTCGGGCTTGATGTCGCAGAGGCTTACCACTTCCGCGTAAGGGCATTTGGCGAGATGAGGGAGGTATACGCCGGATACGCTGCCGCAGCCGATGAGGCCTACCCTTACTTTCCTGTTGAGCGGCGTGAAGGGTTGCTGTTGTGTGCCGGCAGATGCAAATGCTGAGGGAGACAGCAGGGCGGCTGCGCCCAGTACGCTGACGTTGCTTAAAAAGTCTTTCCTGGTCATGTTCTTCATGCGAGAGAGTTTATTAGATGTATGTAGTTTGGATGGGCGGGAACTCAGTACCCGTCGTTCTGTTCCAGTTTGTTGTTGGCGTCTATAGCCGCCTGCGGGATGGCATACAGCAGGTATTTTTTATCGCTGACAAATGGCTTGAAAGGAGGGCGTGCCGCGAGGAATTTGCCATAGCGGATCATGTCCTGCCGGGTAAAACCTTCCCAGGCCAGCTCGAACCTTCTTTCTTTATAAACGGTTTCCAGCGTCACGGAGCCGTAGAGTTTGGACGGGTCGGCGAAGGCCCTGGCGCGTATGGCGTTTACCAGCGTAGTCGCTTCCCCGTTGCTGCCGCCGTTGCGGAGGATCGCTTCGGCTTTCATCAGGTACACATCGGCCAGCCTGAAGATGTGGAAATCGTTTTCCATACTATTGCTCAGCCCGGGTTCAAACTCCCACTTCTTTATCCTTGCGCCTTCTTCCTGGTTGATCCATCCCCAGCCGTCGGGGCCGGGCTCGTTCATGACCATATCCACGGTGTGGATCAGCGGGCGGCCGTGCGGTGTCATGATGATATTGCCGGAAGGGTCTTTCATGGGGCCGATCAGGAAAGACGCGGCATACCGTGCATCTGCAGGGTCAAACTCTTTCACATAAGCCGGGTTGGCTGCAATACCGTTCCATGGGCTGATGCTCAGGCCCAGCGCGATGGGGTCGAAGTAATGGAGGGTGTTGAGCGCGATATTGTTTTGCCTGCCTGTTCCGCCGGATTTGAAGGCGGCTGAAAATATCGCTTCGCGGGAAATGTGGTTGTTCGGAACAAAATTGATATCCCATTTTTCAAGCTGGTAGGGCATGGACAGCACGGTGTCGCAAGCCTGGATACATTCCTGCCACTTGGTGCCGCCTGCCGGGTTCCATTCCTGTGCGTTGAGGTACATTTTTGCGAGCAGCATATATGCCGCGCCGCGGGTCATTTTGCCGTAACTGGCAGGCGTGGCCACATCTCTTCTCAGTTTATCCTTAATGTCGTTCAGCTCTGAAACGATGAAATTATATACTTCCGCGCGGGGTTTGGTGACGGGCTGGCTTTTGTCCAGGAAGTCCGTTACGATGGGCACGTTGCCGTAGTGGTCGCAGAGGATGTAGTACCAGAACGCGCGCACGCCCCTGATCTCCGCCAGTATCTGCTCTTTCAGGTCAGGCGCAATGGCTTTGTTGATGTCTATCTGGTAAAAGATCTGGTTGCAAAGCGCAATGTTTGACGAGGGGCCGAAAAAGGATTCGTTGAACCCGCTGCTGCTGGCATTCCACTTGTGCTGCATGCTTTCTTTGTACATGGGCTCGCTCCAGTCCCCGCCTTTGTAACCCGGTATGGCGATCATGTCCGAGGAAAGACCGTCCATGGTGAGGTAAGTATCCCAGTCGATGCCGTGCAGCTTCAGCCCGCTGTAAATGGAACCAACCAGCGCGTTGATCTGCTCCTGGTTTTTCCCGAAATCGTCTACGGAAACCTGTGTGTACAGTTTTTCATCCAGGTTGGTACAGGCTGGCGTGAGCACTGTAAGGATCAGGATGGTGAGTATGGGTAATCTGAAATTTTTCATGACGTTTGTTGTTGGCTGTTTAGAAATTAAGATCAACACCAAATGAATAGGTCCGGGCTTTGGGAACGAAAACCGTTTCCAGCACGCCGGGCGCCAGCCCGCTCATGTTCACCTCGGGGTCCAGCCCTTTGAACTTCGTGATCACAAACAGGTTTTGCGCGGTGATATAAAGGCGCATTCCCTTGATGCCTTTCCAGGGCTTTTCGATCACATCATAGGAAAGACTGGCATTGTCCAGCCGGAGGAATGAGCCTTTTTCGATGTAATAGCTGGAATATTTCGGGTCGTCGTTGATGCCGTTGGTGAGCGCGTCTTTCATCACGTTGGAGCCGGGCAGCCATTTTTTGTTGGCGTATTGCAGCCGGGGATTGTTCAGCACGTCGTTGCCATACACGCCTCTCAGGAAAAAAGAAAGGTTAAAACGTTTGTAGGCGAAGGAGTTGAAGATGCCGTAAGTAAAACGCGGCAGCGCCTGGCCGATGTAGGTATAGTCCAGGCTGTTGATCTCCCCGTCCTTGTTCAGGTCTTCAAAAATGAACTTGCCGTTTTCATCGAGGCCTTTTGATCTCCAGCCGTAAAATGTGCCTACTTCGCGGCCTTCTTCGATGATATGGCTGGTCAGGTTACCGGAGCCGCGCAGGGCAATGCCGCCGGTTTTGATGCTTTCCGTCTGGTACAGTTCGTTCGAGAGCCTGTTCACTACATTTTTGTTGGTGGCAAAGTTTACGGAGCTGGTCCAACGGAAGTCTTTTGTGCGGATGTTTTCTGTATTAATGGCCAGTTCAAAACCGGTATTGGTCATATCGCCAACATTGGCAAGCGTGGTAGGGAAGAGGTTGGGCGGCACGGGAACGTTGTATACGTAGAGCAGGTCGCTGGTCTTTTTTACGTAATAATCCAGCGTGCCGGAAATGCGGTTGCTGAGTATGGCAAAGTCGATGCCCGCATTCAGGGTGGAGGTTTCTTCCCACTTCAGGTTGGGATTGTCGTTCTGCGCATAACGGTAGGTATTTCTCCAGCGCCCGTTGTCGTAATATTCATCGCCCCTTCCGTACAACGCAATGGAGCTGTACGGGCCAATGCCTTCCTGGTTGCCTACTACGCCGTATCCTACTCTCAGTTTCAGGTCGTTCACCAGGGGGCTGCCTTTCAGGAAAGTTTCTTCGGAGAGGGTCCATGCGGCGGAGGCGGAAGGAAAGATACCCCATTTGTTGTTGTTGCCGAATTTGGAAGAGCCATCGCGGCGGAGCGTGGCGCTTACGGTGTATTTGCTGTTGTAGCTGTAGTTCAGCCTTCCGAAGAACGAGATCAGCTTGCTCAGTTCTTTGGCGGAGCCTACGTCGCTGGGGAACAGGCTTTCGCCGGCGGCGAGATTGTTGTATTCAAACTGGTCCGTGATAAAACCGCGGTTGGAGGCTTTCATGTATTGCATGAAATTTTCTTCGTAAGAATAGCCGCCGAGCACTTTCAGGTGATGCTGCCCGAAAGTTTTGTCGTATTCGCCGGTCAGCTCCATGAGGTTTTTGTCCCATACGCTGTTTTCGCGCAAAGCGTAACCATGGTCCGTTCTGCCGGCCTGCGTGGTGATCGCGTTGTAACGGCTGCCGTCTTGCGTGCTGCGCTGCTTGAAGAGGTTTACGCTGGCGGTGAACCCTTCGAAAAGGGTGGCCCTGATGTTGCCGTTGCCATACAGCTGGCTGGTTTTGGTGAGGTTGCGGTTTTCGGCGAGGTTATGCACGGGGTTGCCCTGTTCCCAATCGAACTTTTCAAACCAGCTGCCATCGGGGTTTTTGATGGTGTATACCGGCAGCATGGTATAGGCCAGCACGGAGTTGAAGCTGTTGGTGGGGGAGAAGTCGCTTTGAACGGCGCCTGCTACCAGTGAAAGGTTCACTCTTCCGTCCAGTATTTTCTGGTTCACGGAAAACAATGCGTTGAACCTTTTCAGGTCGTTGTCGCGCATGATGCCTTCGCGGTTGAGGTAGTTCAGCGAAGCGCGGTAATTGCCTTTGTCGTTGCCACCGGATACGGACAGGTTGTTGTTGTATGAAACGCCGGTGCGCATGATCTCTTTGAACCAGTCTGTGTTTCCGCCTACATCCAGCCCGGTGACGTCCATGCCGTTATCTTTCGTGTACGCGCGCCATTCGGAGGCGGAGAGCAGTTCCGGTTTGTTGGACACCTGGTCTATGGCGACATAATTATTGAATTGTACTTTGGCCTGCCCGCTTTTGCCTTTTTTAGTGGTGATGAGTATCACGCCGCTGGCGGAGCGGGAGCCGTAAATGGCCGTGGCGGCGGCGTCTTTCAGCACGCTGATGGATTCAATGTCCTGCGGCGATACGGAATTCATATCCATGCCCGGCACCCCGTCTATTACCACAAAAGGCGCGCTGGACGCGGTGAGGGATGAAGAACCTCTCAGGCGGATGGTTTGTTTGGCGGTCACATCTCCGGTTTCCGTGGTCACGGTGAGGCCGGCTACTTTGCCCTGCAGCAGGTCTGCTGCGGTCTGCGTAACGCCTTTATTAAAATCTTTTTCAGACACAACGGCGATGGAGCCCGAGATATCTTTTTTCAGCTGCGTGCCGTAGCCTACAACCACTACTTCGTTCAGGCTGGTTTCAGACCGGGTCATTTTTACGTGGATGGAAGTTTTGCCGGCCGTGGGTATTTCCTGGGTGGAAAAACCGGTGTAGCTGAACAACAGCGTACCGTGCTGTGGAATGCTGATGGCGTATTTGCCATTTTCGTCCGTGCTGGTGCCGGTGTTCGTTCCTTTCAACTGCACCGTGACGCCCGGCAGCAGTACACCGGCTTCATCCGTTACCGTGCCGCTGATCTCTATTGCGGCGGCCGCCGCCGGGGAAGCGGCCGGGGCGCTGGTTTCCTTTGGGATCACCACGATCGTGTTCTTTACGATCCGGTAAGTGAGCGGTTGCTCCTTGAATACAAGGTTCAGTACCTGCTCCAGCGTGGCGTTCTTTACGGAGATGCTTACGTTGCGGGTGTTTTCCAATTGTTTGCTGCTGCAGATGAACAGGTACCCGCTTTGTTTTTTGATCTCGGTAAAGATTTGTTCGAGCGATACATTCTTGTAGGAGAGCGTGAGCGATTGGCTGTAGGTTTTGGCGTGTACCTGCAGGCTGAACAGGACTAACAGCAAATAAACGAGCTTCCGGAAAGGAAAGGAAGGGATACGCGGTATCAGCCGGCCCCATGGGCCGCCATAGCGTGAAATTTCTTTTTTCATAAAAATGGAATTACCGTGGTTAGCTGGTTGAATAGTTTTGGCTGCAAAAAAATACTACCGGTACGGAGATACGATGATGGTCCTGCCTTCTTGTCTGAAACTTATTTCCTTTGTCATTGCTAACATTTCCAGCACGGTGGCCAGGTCGTTGTTCCGGGATATGGACCCGGAAAAGGGCCTGCCTTCCACGCCGTTCTCTATTTTTATATCTACATCATACCACCGTTCCAGTTGTTGCATTACCGTATGTATGTCAGAATTATTCAGTTTGATCATCCCGCTTTTCCAGGCCATCACGGCTTCCAGGTCCGGCGTTTGGTTCAGGCGGATGCTGCCTGTGGCTGCTGCGCCGGCTTGCTGGCCGGGTTTCAGCAAATGTTCGGCGGATGTATTGCTTACTTTTACCGCGCCTTCCAGCAGGGTCACAAAAACGCCGCGCTGCTTTTCGAAAGTGTTTACATTGAAGTGTGTGCCCAGCACCTGGGTGGTAACGCCTTCCGCGTTCACCTGGAATGGCTTGGCGGCGGAAGGGCTTACTTCAAAGTACGCCTCGCCGGACACGCTTACCTGCCTGCTGCCCGCAAATGCCGCCGGGTAACGGAGCGAGCTTTCCGCGTTCAGCCATACTTTACTGCCATCGGCGAGTATTACGGTGAGGATGGCGCCGCCCCTGGGAACGGTGAGCGTGTTCGGCATCGCGGCTTCACCGCGCCCGCCGTTCTCATACCTGATCCCGCCGTCGGGGAGTTTATGAATAGTGGCGTTGCCCTGCCGGGCCAGGAGGCCGACTTTTATACTGTCCAGGCGGATGATGGCGCCGTTTGCAAGGGTAAGCGTGGCGGTTGCTGATGCCGGGGAAGTGATCGCCTGGCTGGCGCCGGCGGAAATATCCTGGCCGGGGATATTATCTTGGCGGTTAAAAAGATAAAAGGCCGTCCCGCCTAAAATGAGCAATACCGCGGCGGCCGCTGAGAGCCTGCGTTTCCAGGATATGCGGCGGATGACAGGGCTTTCCCCTTCCAGCTGGTGGATAATGGACTGGAAGATCCTTTTTTTCAGGCCTTCTTCCGTCTCGTTTTTCAGCCACTGGATGTCAAAGCCCGGTTGGTTGTTGTACCATGCTTCAAATTGCTGCTTCTCTTCTTCCGTAATGGTGCCGTTCAGCCATTTTTCCGCCAGGGAATTGATGTCGTTTTCTTTTTTCATACCGTGTGGTGGTTGCGCTCTATGGATATAGAGATGAAATGAGGGGAGGACCCTTAGTGGAGAGGAAAATATTTTTTTGCAAGGGGTATTATATGGCCAAATCCAAAACATTCGTATATTTGTCTCCCTTCCGGAGGAGAGAAGTCAACACCGGAGGGCGTTTTAAACCACCAGCGGAAATAGCTCATTTGGTAGAGCATCAGCTTCCCAAGCTGAGGGTGGCCGGTTCGAGCCCGGTTTTCCGCTCAGGAATGACAAAGGCCAGCTAAAAAACTGGCCTTTGTCTATTTTAAATAAGATCTATAGAACATCCGGCTTCTTCCAGACCCTGCATATTAGCCATATGCTGAACATGATGTAAAAAAGATATACCAGTATAAACACGGCAGATATGATGCCCATGCCGTGCTGGATTATAAAAAGAACGATCCGGAAAGCTGACCAGGCTACTACCGTTGCCTGCGAAGTGATAACCATCCGCCTCACTCCGGTGCTTTCGTAATATATGTGCAGCAGCAGCCAGACGGAGCTGTTCACCAACAGCACTGTTTCTGCAATCTGTATTTGGGTATCCCGATTTTCGGGATGAAACGGCGCCGCAGCCAGGATAATCAGCCAGCTCATAAGGAGATTGGCAAGAACGAGGCCGAAATAATAGGTGAATAATCGCTGCATATGCTATCTGTTATATTGTTGGAATTGTAGGATCTTTTCCCATAACTCTTTCACCTGCTGGGCATTCATACCCGTGGTTTCTATTTTTACAGATCCGTCCTGCTCTGTTTTTACACCTTTGAAATTTCCGGACATCAGGTTGTGAACGTTCAGGGCGTTGAGTGTCATATTATATGCGTCCATGTAATCAGCTGAATATTTTTCAAAACCTCCGGCGAAGATATCCTTCCATATATTATGTTGATCCATATGTGTTCCTTTATGAGCATAGGCATCCTGTAATGCATGTAAACCCTGCCCGAAAGCCTGTATGCCCTTGGAGTTTTTCTTCAGATCGTGAAAAGTACCTTCTTTTGCTGATGCGAAAATTTGGCTCCAGCCAAATTCCATTCCCCTCATCATTGCGTTCCAGCTTGAAATGACACCCTTTTCTGCTTCATCTCCAGAACGCATTGAATGCCAGATATTGTGATTGTATTCTTTAGAGCCAACAGCCCAATCGGTTGTCTGGGAACCTGCTGTGCCGGAATAATCAATGTCATCCTTATACTTCATCGGCACACCGGTCCAATGAACTGCATTTTGTGCCTTAAGCAGGTGAGATGGCGGGTGATCGGAATATACAGATGCGTAGTGTGATAACAGGTCTAACTGTTCGCTAAAGCCGCCTATGCCAAATTCCAGCAATGCGTTTTTAGTCAGATAATAGTGATGTGAAACACTCCACTTTCCTGCTATCTCAACACGGTTCACCGGGTTATTGATAGCATAAGTATAAGGAGAATAGCCGAAATATTCTTCAGTTTTCGGGTCCATTGCGTGCCACTTGCCTATCTGTGGATCATACATCCTTGCACCATAATCATACCAGTCCAACCCCTCGCCAGTGCTAAGCTCCTCGCGTTGCAATTCCTTCCCGTTAAAAAGATATTTATTCTCAAGCTTGTTGAGAGCTTTTGAACTCAGTGCTTTCATTGTAAGCCCGAATGGATAATAGTGCATTTCCTCCAGCAAAGGTCCAGGTGCGTTCATTACCACAATATCGTCAAAATAAACATCCTGTACCGATTCGTTACTGGCATATACGTACAGGAACCCGCTTTGGTCCATAACCATTTTTTCTTTCACCAGTTCCTGCATTTCATCCGGCTTTTCCTGCACCTGCTTAACGCCGCTGTTTTTATCAACCAGAAGGAATTGTTCGTCGAACAGAACGAAATTCAGATAGGCTTTAGGGCGCATTGGATTGGACGCTTTCGTATCTTTATCTTTTAAACGCTGGTAGGCATTGCTGAAGTTATTGTTGAACGGGGTATTGCTGAGATTAGCCGATACGGCGGCTCCATGACCAGCTTGAGGAACATTTTGATCGCCGAAGGCACTGATCAGCGCGCCCAGCATATCCACCGGGGGGGACGTCGTTTTGTTTTGTGCTATTTGTTGAGATTTGTAAAAGGCCTTCGCGGTGATCTGCACTGTATCACCCACCATTACTTTCAGCACGAGAGATGGCCCGACCCTTTTGTCCGGAAATTTGGCATTGAGCCGTGCAACATGTTTGTTTTTACCTGATTCTTCAGGATAACCTGCCGGTGCTGTGGACCTGCTCGCGTCTATGTTGCTAAAAAGCGAATTTTCAACCGCCGTTCTCTCCGTTTCCATCGTGGCCACGTAAAGCTGATTGGGCGACGAATCATCTGTCAGCATGCTTCTGACGTTGCCCTGATGGTCTTTGATAAAAAAGTCATACACGAAACTGACGTTATCCAAAGCATCGTATTTGGCCCTGATTCGCCCTTCGCCATGGGCAACTGACAGCAGCCTGCCATCTTCGTAAATGGCATCGCCGATATAATCCGTCCGGATCGTTTTGGCCGGGGTTACAGTTTGATCCGTTACGATCTTGCGGGACTTTTTACCGGCTGCGGTATAGATGTACCTAATGTTTCCCTTGTTGCCGGAAAATGTGACCAGTTCCGGCTGGTTGAGATAGTTAAAGGTAATTGATGAAATTTGCCGGTTCAGGTCCTGCTTTATGTTACCATTCCAGTCATATGTAAAATCATCTCCACTGTTGCGGTCGGTGAAGTCGTACAGACCGAAATCGGTAGTGTTGGGCTCCGCAACGCCTTTCAACCTGTTCGTTTCCGGAAAATACTCATAGGTAAGCTGGTCCATATTTACCTTGGCTGTACCCTGCATCCCTTTTTGATATTGGGTGAGGATATTGCCATTGTGATCATAGGTCAGGTTAGAGACTGAATAATCGGCCACAGTGGACGACCAGGAATTCGGGCTGGTTTCCTGCGTATAGTTGGCAGAGGTCAGTCTTCCGGAAGGATCGTAATTGAAGCCATATGCTCTTTTTACATTATTTGCAGCTCCTTTCCATATTATACCCGCCACATTTCCATCCAGCCTTTTGTTGGAAAAGCCATGATCGTATGCCAGCTCTTCACCAAAGTAATGGGGCTCGCTACCATTTATATAGGCCTTATTGATGCTGAGTATCCATCCACGGATGTTATAATCGTAGGCGACGCTTTCCAGTGTGCTGCCATCTTTTTTTAGGTACTTTTTGAGCCTAAGCCCGCCCAGCTGATCATATTCATTTACCTGAATACTATGTTCAGCATCGTTATTGATCTTTTTTACAACATTTACCAACCTGCCTGCATGATCATACCCAAATTTTGTCAGTATTTTAACTTCAGGCACCAGGCCGCTGCCGGGGTTGTGCTGGTAGGTGTAAGTACTCACCGGCTGGCCGGAGAAGTTATACATAAACGATTGAACGTCGTACCCACCACCGATATTTCCCATAATTTCCTGTACAAGCCTGCTTTTTCTATCGTAATGCCTGGTGGTTGTTAACCATTGATTCGTGCCGGGAACTTTTATTTTGTAGCCGGTTGGCAAACCGTGGGTCATAATGGAAGAGGCTGGTATTTCTTTATAGTCTCCCTGGTCCGGCAGAGCGGCAGGTATTTGCAGCAGGTCGTTCCTCATGCTTTGTGCTCCCTCAAACCCATAGTTGTCGTAAAAAGTATACATGAGTGGCTCCAGATTGGCTGTCTGCAGGTTAGGGAGGGAATTATGCAAGGTTATGCTCACTGCACCCGAAGTTGCACCGGGAGAAATGAACGCTTCCATTTCTGTTTCCGAGAAGAAGCCTGATGTGAACTCAATGGAACTCCCTGCTGTATAGGCCGCTCTGCCATCGTGCCAGCCTACCGAAATGTCTGAAGGCACGGGGTAATTATATGTGTATTGGGCAGACGGCTGAACTGTTGTGAGTGCGTTGGCAAGTTGTTGCCTGTTCTCAGGTGTTGCATATAATCCTTTCATGACCGGCCGGTTTTGCTGGTCGTAAAAAGTGACGATCCACTTTTTAGTAGATTGATTACGAAGATTTCCATCTTGAACAAATACGACTCTGCCGCGAACATCATATACCATTTCTACAGGCTCCGTGCCGGGAAGTTGTTTAAGGATCAACCGGTTAAGATGGTCATATTCATACCTGAAACAAAGCTCTTTCCGCAGTGCTGTCCCGGACAAGTCCCAACCGTTTCCCTTTATTTTTTCCACGGCTTTTGGCTGAATGACATACCGCAGATTGCCGATATCATCGTACACATAATAAGTACATAGCCAGTTTTCATGGCCGGCGCCAGGCGTTGCGTTGAACTGGGATTTTTTCAGGATAAGCCTGCCTGATTTGTCCATATAGGTGACTGTTTTACTATTTTCTTCATCGGTCGATATCTCCATGTTCAGGGCACCGGCGGCATAGGTGCCGGCGTTTTGCGGGTAATCTCCTGCATTCAGGCCAATGTTCCATTTCACGACTTCATTCGCCGCGTTGAGCAGGTATTGCGTACCTGTTCCCTTCTGGGAACCGGCCCAGCTGTTGCCTGCACCCATCGAAAGCGTGGAGCGGCCCAGCGGCGACGGCTCAAATTGCTCATGGCTGTAGAAGACGCTCTCATTAGGATAAACTCCCTGCATAAAAACAGCCTGGTCTGCGAAAGCATTATTCCTGAATGTACCGGGGTACATGTTGTTGCTCGATGCAAAAGGCAGGTAGCGGTAGGCTTCACGGCCCTGGCCGTCGTATACGTGCGGTTTCACAAGGTCTATTCCTGTGGGCGTAATGCCTCTCATCACTTCCTGGAGCGGCCGCCCGAGGCCGTCGTAATAAGTGGTGGATTGTTTTACCTGGGCCACGTCCTGCGTGAGCGTAACAGTAGCGGGATCGGTTATTTTTTTCGATGGTTCCCATGTTCTTATATAACTGATCAGGTCGCCGGTGTATTTCACAGGAAGCGGCCGGGGCTGTGCGGAAGGGGGCAGGCTGCCATTGGGCTGCTGGGCAAATGCCAGGCAGGGAATGAAGCAGAGTGTGATAAGTTGAACTAACTTTTGCATAGCGTTAGCGGGATAAATTTTATTAATCAAGACAGGGCACAGGGGTGTTTCGGACAATGGTCTCGGAATAAGTACCGTCGCTGAATGCGTAACGGAAAGTTTCCTGCCATTTGTTATCGGCCAGCCGTACGCAGTTCAGGGTTTGTTTGACGCCCGTTTCGCATACGTTGTTGACCTGTTTTTTATCGATGCCTTCACAGGGTGGAGGCAGCGGGCAACATCCGCAAATGCCGTTGCTGATCCATCTTTTTGTATTATAGGTATCGCTGGAAGGATTACCGTCCTGCTGTTCTATTTCCTGCTCGCCGGTATTGTTATTGCTGGCGTCTTTCACGCATCTCGTAAAACCGGTGGTGGCCCAATGAGGCCCCAGCCCTGGCACAAAGGCGAAATAACGGTAGTCGTACTGTTTCAGGATATTCCGTTCCACGTCCCGCGTGCGCTGCAGCCTGCCGAAAAGATCATATTCGAAATGCGTGATCTTGTTCTGTTCATCGCACTGGCTGTTTCTTCCTACCGGCAAAAGGTAGGTGTAGGTCATCATCTGCGCATCGGAAGGATAAAGCCTCACCTCGTCTATAAACACCGCAGACGAGGAAGAAAGGGTAAGACCTGAGGTAATGCCGGAGAAGATGATCTGCCGGTATTTCCAGCCATCGTGCATGGTTTCATTTTTATCTGACTGTATATTCAGCGTTCCCGTGGAAGTGGTCACCGACACGGCGGATCCTTTTTCCCAGAAAGACAGGATGTATTTTTTGGAAGCGCTCAGTGTGCCCGGGAAAGTCATTAGCCCGGTTGATGCGTTTTCGAGCCGGAATACGTACTGCCCGGTAGGAGCGGTGGCATGTATCTGCCTGCCCGACGCCAATCCGTTAGCTGCCAGCCATTTGCCGGCGTATTCCGTTTCGCCTTCCTCGAAGCTGCTGTATGCTACTTCCTGGTAGCCGGCATTTCTGACATAGGCTGCGGGATATTCACCCTGGTAGCCCCATATGAAACTGTTCGGTATGTTATTTTCAAGCGCCTGCACCAGCAGGTTGCCGCGCTGGTCGTACAACAGGTTGCGGCTGGTTACAACCGGGTTGTTGGCGCCAATAGCATTTTCTATGGTTTGAGGAAGGAACACGCCTGTGAACGGCGCATAATAATTCGTGCGCTGCAGGGCTGTCTTTTGAGCGCCCAGGTAAGTGGTTTGTTCTATTAAGGGCGAATTGATGTTTTTATCCAGCATGCCCTGGTAAACGCTGGCAGAACCTTGCGCCACTGCAAAATCGTAAGGGTAACGTTTAACGGTACGGTGTATCTTGTCCGAGCTTTCTGTTGTGGTAATTTCGGTTTCCAGGAAGTTGTCATGCCCGGGAGCGCCGGTAGGATAAGCATCCGGGTAATATTTGAAATCTGTGATGGCCACCATTTGTTGCGTGGTGCCGGGAATAAATGTGGTAACCGTCCGTTTTTTCAGCAATGGCGGTTTGAGAAAATGTGCGCATGCGCTTACCCTTCGCACGCCAGCCAGTTGCTCCACTGTGAAGCTGAAATACGGTACCATGAAGTAAGGTGTGGTCACATCTTTTAAATATTGGAACTCGGTGGATTGAACAGCTTGTTTGGATGCATTGTAATGCGTTTGTTTCTTCGGTAATCCCCGAAACGCTTCCATATTCAGGTATCCTTCTTCATGCCAGGCGGAAGTGAAGTTGCCGAATATCAGGAATGGGCTGGCGTCGTTATAGCCAGGGTCTTCGTAATTATAAAATTCATGAACGGTGTATCCGTCGCCGCTTTTTTCCGTTACTTCCGAATAGGTGACGTGGCTGCCATTGGTCGTACTGAGCGTTAAGATGTTGTTATCGACCATCTTTCCATAGTTCATGGAAACACTCAGCCATCCGCCATGCCACCATTCTCCCCATCGCGCAGAACCATGGGCGGTACCGGCGTTGGCATATTGAGGCTCTGTGCCCAGGATGCCCGAAGATTCCGCGATGCCGGCAGTAAGGTAATTTTTATAATAAAAATATTCCTTTACCATGGGTTCGCCCCCGGTACCGTCGGAAGCCGTCATTTTACGCACACGAAGCCCTCCCGCCATCAGGTTGGCGCCTTTGTTCTGCACGTCAAAAGGGAATTGTTTGCCTGTTTTCCGGTAATAATGAGGCTCGTATTCCAGTTGGAGGTAACCGCCGGTAGGATAGGTGATCTTTTCCAGTATTTCGGCCCGCATATAAGCTTCTACCGGCTCCCGCAGGGCCAGGTAATTTGTGCCGTACACGTACGACCGGTTGTTGAAATATCCCCAGTGGTCGCCCATTTTTGAATTGTACGGCGGCAGCGCTGTTGGATTGTATGTGAATGAATAAACGCCTACCTTGCTCCCGTTTTTATCCTGCATTTCTATATCCGAGAGCCGTAAACGTTCGGTGGCAGCTTCCCTGTAATTGAAGTGGAATTTTTTAACGCCAACTATATCGATATCTGTCAGCTTCTGCCACCGGCTTTTGTGTTTGCCATATTTCCACAATAAACCGACGATATTCTTCAGTTCTGATTCGTTGAAATTGTAATCCCGCTCCAGGGAATTCGCATGTGTGAAATTGACCGTCTGCACCGGCGTTATGATGGAAGCAAGGTAAACAGGGGTCTGGATCATGTAGGAAATAACAGACTGGTCGCCGGAAGTTGAGGTGTAGCCCTGGTCAAAAGAAAAGAGGATACCCGCGTTGCCCTGGATGTTATATGTCTGTGAATAAAAAGTTACGTTCCGCTGTTCGTGCTGCTGGAACACGCGCCCGGCGCGTTTGTAATTGAACTGGATCGCATTTCCCGCCTGGTCTTTTATTTCGGTCAGGTACCATGCAGAAGCAATCGTAAAGTAATCCCACCCATAGTCCCCCATATTGCTGAACTCAATCGCCTGCGGATTGTTCCCGAATGTATATTGGACGCCGTTTTCGTCGGTAATGCGGAAGGTGAAGATGTTCGGCCCCGCAGTTCCGTTTTCCAGGGCGTTCGTTTGCGTGCTGAACCAGTCCTGGTAAGTAATGGAGGTCCGCATTTCCACTATTTCCGCTTTGAGCTTGTAAGCCCCGTTGGATTTGACTTTTAGCTCCACAGGGGCATTATGGCTGGCTCTTGTAATAAAAAAGCTGCCGGAATACCCGTTGAAGTTGAAAATAAATTCATCCGGGCTTGCGTCATAGCTTTGGAAAGGCCCCTGGTCAAAATAAGCCTGTATGGTGTCTATATTGGAGAAATTCTGCGCCACGCGCCCGCAGTTGCTGAACCAGTTTGTTTCCCAGGTAGTGCCGGTTCTAGGACGCTCGTCGTACGCGCCGTTCGTTTTCCTGATGATAGCGCCGCCCGCATGGAGGCTCCATCCCAGCCCAACCTGCCCGGGATGGTCGTCTACCCGGTTGCCGCTTGTGCTGTATTGCAGCGATATAGGAACAGTAAGTCCCCTGTAGCTCAGGTCATATACCGGTATGGCTATACTGGCCTGGCCATTAAAAGGATTCGCCGGCATAAGGGCGTATTTCCCCAGTGAAGCCACGTCCGGGCTGGGGTATGTCTTGTTGAGGTCGAAACCTGCGTGGCCGAACTGTGCGAGGGCATAGGGACCGCGGAATGCCAGCAACGCCAGCAATAACAATAGGATCGGGAAAATCTTTCTCTGCATGGAGAATGGGTCTTATAACTTTTTGGATTCGGATTCCATTCGCACCGTCTGGAACCAATCGATATCATAGCATGGGTTACCGGGTACAAACTATTATCGACGGATCATAAGCATTG
This sequence comes from Chitinophaga sp. YIM B06452, assembly GCF_039655965.1. Taxonomy (NCBI): domain Bacteria; kingdom Pseudomonadati; phylum Bacteroidota; class Chitinophagia; order Chitinophagales; family Chitinophagaceae; genus Chitinophaga; species Chitinophaga sp. YIM B06452. The sequence goes on from NZ_JAWLKY010000003.1 coordinate 557,673, forward strand.
GGCACAAAATAATTATCAAAGCAAATATATAAAAAGTAGCGAGTATTTGACAAATTCACGGGGAAATCGGCTGTAAGGCATCCCAGCCGCAGGGACCAGGGCGGCACATCAAAAAAGGGCAGCCAGGCCCAACCGCCCAGCCACCCTTTAAACCCTTCACCCTCCAACCCCTCACATCAAATTCATCCTCGCGCTATACCGCTCGGAATCAATAAACGACCAATCCAGGTTCCCCCTCACGATCATCGCCAGGTCCATGATGTACGTGCCGATGTCTTTCTGCTTGCCGACGTAATAATCCAGGCGTTTATACAGCAGGTGGAAGTCGCGCATTTCCTGGTTGTGGATCTGTATGGCCCGGTCGGAGGCAATGTCTTCGGTGAGGCCGTATTCGTTTTGCAGGATGGGCACCAGGTTGTGGAAGTCGCCATGGCCCTGTTCCTTGTGTAGGGAAATGAGGTCGTTGGCCCAGCAGCCGAGGTGACCGCACAATGTCGTTAGCAGGTCAAGGGGTTTTTTGCGGAAGGTCTTCAAAGGAGTTTGTGTGTTTTCGGCAAAAAAAATCAGGCTGGCTGCCAGGTGGGCGCCGCCGAAGAGTGGCCGCCAGTGGCTGTATTCGTCCAGCGATGGGATGATGCCGGCTTGCGTATTCTGGTGCTGCCATTTAATGGCCTTTAGCAGCAGCACGATGTCCTGGATCAGCTGGCCTTTCAGCTCGGCGTTGCACAGGTCGCGCATGCGGCGCCATACGTCGCTGAGGGCGGCCAGCACGGGACCGCTTTTGTAAGTGTGCGCTTCGTCGTTGATCAGCACGCTGCAGAACTGCCGGGCGAACTGCTCGAAGTTGACGGGCGGCGCGTCTGCTTCGGATTCATGGTCCAGCATATCATCCAGCAGGAAAAGCAGTACCAGCAGGTCATTGGTGATGCAGAGGCGTTTGAAGCCGGCGGTGGGATAGAAGCGGCTGGTCATATGCCCGAAGGCGCTCCGTTTATATTCCTGGAATGAATCCCCGCGATGCAGATCGAAAGCCAATGTCCATTGATCGGTATGTTCTTCTACCGCGTCAACCATGGCGCTAATACGCGCCGGGAAAGGGCAGTACAATGCCCGATCCAAAGTGAGTGTTTGCATAAGCTGATGTTTTTAGGTGATTGGAATAAAAAGAAGGGTAAGGCCGGCGCACATTCTCGAAATAACAGCGCGGGGCCGCAAACGCAGGATTACTTGCAGGCAGGAATATCGCGGTAAACTTCAAACAGTCACACGGTTCCCTGTCCCCAGGAACGTATGATAATAGTACAAGCGGGCACTGTGTCTTTTTGTGCCGTTCAGCTGGTTGTTAAAGCGTTTTCTGACATTTGTATATACTGGTACAGGCGGTGCAGCTCTACGGGCTTGCTGAGAAAACCGGTGACTCCGGCTGCCCGCAACCCCTTATCTGTATCGATGCCGGTAACACCGGAAGTTATAATTACCGGCACGTCTTTTAAATGTTCCTGTTTCCTGATCAGTTGAATGGCCTCCAGCCCGTTCATGCCGTTCAGCTGGTAATCGAGCAGTATCACATGCGGGCATTCCAGGGAAGCAGACTGTATGGCTGCATGAACGTCCGTGTGTTTAATGGCCCTGCAGCCGGCTCTCTTCAGCTGCAGTTCCGCTACGCGGAGGTTCATGGGGTTATCGTCTATCACCAGTACTGTTTTTCCAAGCGGTTCCAGCTGCGCTGCCTGGGGAAAAGCAGCTTCCTGTTCCACGGCGGTTGCTGGGATTGTTACGGTAAATACGCTGCCTACGCCGTCGTTGCTTTTCACGGCAATGCTGCCCCTGAGCAGTTTCAGGGTTTCCAGCACAATGGGCATGCCCAGGCCGGTGCCCTTGTAGCGGTTGCTGCGGTCTGAAATATAAGCCTGGAAAAGCTGCGCGCTTTGACTGTCGGTCAGCCCCGGCCCCTGGTCTATCACCCGCATGGCAATATTGTCGCGGCCGGCATCCAGCTGCACGGTGATCGCCGTGTCTGTGAAAGTGAATTTAATGGCGTTAGACAGCAGGTTGGAAAGGATGGTCGTCATGGCCTTTTCGTCGGCCATTACGGTATGCGGAAGGTTAGGAGACAGTTCCAGCCGGATGTCCACGTTCTTTTCGCGGGCGAATACCTGGTAGGAGGCCACCAGTTCTTCCACCCACTGCCGGAGGCTCACTTTCCCGTAAGCAAGTGCGGGCCGGCTGTGTTCCAGCTGCGAGTAGTCGAGCACGTTATTCACTACCTCCTTGATGCGGTTGATGGAGAAGCTCAGCGCCTTGGCGTCTTTCACGGGGATGGTCACATTTTCGGTACCGGTGGGCAAGTGGCGGAGGTATTCTTCACACACGGTGTTCGCCACATTCAGGTGGTTGCGCGTTTCATGGTTGGTGCGGGTAAACTCGCGGCTCTTGGCCTTGTTCTGCATCACCAGCGCATCGATGCTCTCGGAAAAGTGGGCGGAATAAAAATAGAACACCATCACGTTCAGCAAAATAGTAGCCCCCAGCACCAGCCACTTCACGAAGTGATAGCCGAAGTTGATGCCGAGTATGGTAAGCACGCCCACCACCACCGCTACGCTGATGAGGCGGTAAGTAGTGTTCGGGTAAATGAGAAAAGATAATCCTATCAGGAATACAACGATCAGCTCGATATTCGCATCAGGCCCCATGAGCAGGCCGAAATAAAGCAGGCCGATACTGTGCGTGTAATACATCACCTGCCTGGCAATGTTGTGCCGGTGTTTTGCATTCAGGAAGGGGATGGTGAAAAGTATGCAGCCTTCGATCAAAGGACTGATCAGCAATGCCAGGTCGCCGGTCACCGCGTAAAGTATCGGCGCCATGGTAATAGCGAAAACGGCAGGGATAATACCCATGATATTGACGATCACGATCGACCTGGCCTCGTTGGCATCCGCATCCCGGGCGCCCAGGTTGATAATGTATTTCAGTTGATGTGAGACCGCGTTCATGTTTGGGCATTCCGATTAACTGGAAAAACAATTTCCGGGACGTTTGTCTGTTAATGAAAAGTTAAACCAACTTGGGTAATTACCCAAATAAAAAAGGCAACTGGTTGATTACCAATTGCCTTTTTTTGATGATTTAGACGTTTTTTACTTCTTCTGGTCTTTCTTCAGCCAGCGGTTGGTCATATTGTACCTGCCTTCCAGCACCACTTTATAGAAATCCGAAGGGATGTCTTTGATGTCTGCCTGGTAATGTTCCTGGCCAACAGGCACTTCCGCCACCAGTTTATAGGTATCTTCGCCGCCGTCTTTATAATTGTTGGTAGCAGCCAGCCATATTTTGACGGTGCCTTCCGGGTCCATCGCTTTCCAGCTGATGTCCAGTTTGCCTTCGCCGGCTTTGATGAGCATGGGCTGCGCAACGGACACTTTCCCGCTGAGCGCAATGCCGTCTGACTCACGGCTAACGTGAATGGGCAAACGAAGATCCATGAAACGGGCGATGGTAGGCATAATATCCACTACGCCGGGGTAATAATACTTCGCATAGTTGTTCAGACCTTTCTGGTTGGTCACGATCCAGCTGGAACGCTGGCGCGGGCTTTGGCCGCCGTGGCCCTTGCCGGACACTTCATCGCGGCCATGGTCGGTGGTGATGATGATCAGCCAGTCTTCTTTATGCTCCTTCTGCCTGTATTGTATGGCTTTCCAGATGCGCCCGATCTTATCGTCCAGCTTGCGGATGGCGGTGTGGAACTGCGGGCTGTCGCCATACATATGACCCATATCGTCCGTATATTCAAGATATACCCAGCTCAGGTCCGGTGCGTCTTTGCGGATGCTGTTGGCGGCTTCGGTGGCCACGAGGTCGTCTATCTTTTCCATGAAATCGCGGCCCTTGTCCTGCGGGAATTTCACGGTATCCAGCTCGTAGCCGTCATATTTGTAATCGAATTTGATGTTGCCGGTTTCAGGCATGCCGTCGCCTACGAGCTTGGTACGGTTGTCTGTCCAGCTGCTGTAGATGGCGGTTTTCTTCTGCGGGAACTGTTCTTTGAGTATGCGGAAGATGGTCCAGTAATGATAGTTCGGCGCGGCGATGTCATTGTCCCACACGTTATGTTTGTTCACCCAGGTGCCGGTGAGCACGCTGTTGTAGCCTACGGCTGAAATGGTGGGCGTTTGCGAATAACCGCCTTTTTCGCCGCCGACGTAGGCGCGGAGGTAGGTCCCTGTTTTAGAGATATCCGCGATGTTGGGCGTGTTCAGCATTTCCAGCGCGTCGGCGGAAATACCGTCTGCAATGATAAATACCGCTTTCTTTTTGTTCTGCGCAAAGCTGGCGCCGGTTATGAACAAAGCCAGTAACAATAAGCCTTTTCGTTTCATCCTTGTTGTGATTTCTATTACAAATTAAGCGTCATTTCTTTACCAACCGAATATTTGTTTCAGGTTGGGGTTGAGCAGTACCTGGCTATGGGGTACGGGACGGTAGTAAAATTTCGGGTCTTCAAATTTCCGTGTGCCCGTTTCCGTTACCATGTAACCGCTGGTGCCGTTGCTGAGGTAAAGGGTGGCGTCGTCGTTGATAGTGCCGGCCCTGTAATACACGAGGCGCACACCCAGCGCGTTCTTTTCCTTGGAGCCGTCAGGTGGCACGGTAGCGGATTTGTCGATGAGGATGATGTCTTCATGCCCGTCGCCGGTCATGTCATATTTGCCCAGCCCGGGGAAATACATGCCCTGTGGGATCTTCGCGAACAAATTGCCTGCGGCCCAGCGCATCAGGTCGTCATAACGGTGGCCTTCCATGGCGAATTCCACGCGGAACTCGCGGCGTATTTCAAGGATAGCGCCTTTCATGGCGCCGCTTACCTGGGGATAAGCCGCAGCCAGCACCGGGTCGGGACTGGCGTTTGCCGCGGCCAGGTTCATCGCTGCCACGCCGGCCCTTGCGCGCAGCAGGTTGATGGATTTGTCCAGGTCTGCCTGTGTGAGCAGGCCCAGCTCTGCCTGCGCTTCGGCGTAGATGAGCAGGGCCTCGGCATAACGGTATACAGGGAAATCCACGCTGTTAGCCAGGATGTTATCGGTAGAATTGATATATCCTTTTAACTGGTGGTAACCGGTGAATTTCTTATTCAGCTTCTGGATGTAAGGCGCGGCATCGGCTACGAACTTCCAGCCGGGATAAGCCACGGTATGCATCAGCCTTGCGTCCCTGTTCTGGAACTCCTGCACGAAGGTCTGCTGCATGGCGCCGGGGATGTCGGTAAAACGGGTGCCGTCTTTCATCAGGTATTCGTTCACCAGGCTGCGGGCAGGCGAGCATTCAAAGTCGCCGAACACGGTGCCGTTGATATTGGCGCCCATCTGTTTATTCTGATCGTAGGCGGTGGCGAGGATGACCTCCTTGTTGCCGCTGAGTTCCTGGCTGTTGAACAGGACGCCGTAATCTGCTTCGGGTTTGCCGGTGTTATATACCTGGAACTTGCCGCTGTTCATGATCTCCAGCGATATATCCCTGGCTTTCTGAAGGAAGCCGGCGGCAGTGTTTTGCAGGTTCAGCTCGGGATGGTATCTGCGGAAAGTGCCTTCATGCAGCGCTATGCGGGCATACCTGATCATGGCAGACCATTTGTCCGGCGTGTTGGCGAGAACTTCCGCCGCGCCGCGTTCTTTCACGTTTGCAGAGGCAAAGGCCAGGTCGTTCATAATGCTGTCCACGACGAGCGTACGCGGGTCGCGGGCTTTGTTGAGCTGTGCCATATCTGACGGCTCTATGGTTTTAGAGTACCAGGGCACGTCGGAGAACCGCTTCACTTTTTCGTAGTAGAAAATGGCGCGGTAATATTTTGCCAGCCCGGCGTAATGGTCCTTAACCTCCCGTATGGCGTCGGCACGTTCATAATTCTCCAGGAAATAATTGAGATTGCGCAGGCGGCCCCAGTCCCAGCCGCCGGTGATGTTCACAGCCGTGGGCGTACCGGTCATGACGGTCTTCATTTCCACGACGCCGGTGGTAGACATGTTGTCTGTGCTCTGGTCCGAATCGCGGTAGATGTCCATGCCCCACTGGTCCATCTGGCCATTCATATAAAGGGCGAGGTCTTCCTGTGTTTTCCAGAACACTTCTGGTGTGATGGCGGTTTCCGGGTAGCGGTTGAGGAAATCCTTGTTGCAGGATGTGCCCAATGCCAGCGCCGCAACCAGGTATATTGGTAATTTTTTCATGTTGTTTTCATTTACGGTTTAAATCCATTTCGCATTACAGGTCAAGGTTCAGGCCGGCCGCGTATTTACGCTGGTAGGGATATTCCCAGCCATAGCCGTCGGTGATGGATTCAGGGTCCAGGTATTTTTTGATGGATGAAAACTCGAATATGTTCTCACCGCTTACGAACAGGCGCAGGCGGCTGATCTTGTAACGTTTGGTGAGGGAAGCGGGCAGCGTGTAGCCGATGGTCACGTTCTTCACACGGAGGTAGGCCGCGTTCAGCAGGTATTTGGTCTGCGGAAGGTCCAGCCCGGTTCTGCCGCCGCTGTTGGTGTAGTTATTGTCTGCCAGCCACGATTGCAGCGTGGGGAAGAACGCGTTGGGATTGGCGTCTGCAAGCCCTGCCGCGATGTAGGAGGCGGAGTGTTTGGCCCGCTCTGCATCGGTATCGGCTTCGCCGCGGTAAAAGTCGAGGTTCCAGGGGTAAACGTTGGCATAAGGCTGCTGGTACGGGCCCCAATACAGGTAGTGGTGAGGGTAATAATCCATTTTGCCGACGCCCTGCAGGAATATGGAAAGGTCTATGCCGTTCCAGTCCAGGTCGAGGTTGATGCCGTAACGGTAGCGGGGGGCGCTGTTGCCGATCACGCGGAGGTCTTTGGGATCGTTCGCACTGAAGCCTCTTTCGATCTTGCCGTTGCCGTCAAAGTCTTTGTATTTGGGCCAGCCCGGCACCACGTCTATCGCGCCCCAGGGCACGAGGTCCGACTGATCCAGCTTGTTGATCTCAGCCTGGTCTCTGAACACGCCGTCGTTCGTAAGGCCCCATATCTCGCCGATCTCCTGGCCCTCATAATAACTGTTTTGCCCGGTAGGCGCTTTCTGTGCTTCGTAATAGGTGGTGTTGTTCAGCAGTTTCTGGTCGTTCTTGAATTTGGTGATCCTGGAACGGGAATCTGACAGGATACCGCGGATGGAGAAGTTCAGCGGTTTGCCGCCTACGGTCACATTGTCGCGGTAGTTGATGGAAAATTCCCAGCCTTTGGTTGCAAGGTCAGCAGCGTTCTGTTTGGGAGCGCTGACGCCAAGCACGGCCGGCAACGCCTGGCCGGCGGTGAGCATGCCCCTGGTATTACGCACGTAGTAATCGAAGCCGAAGAGTAATTTATCCTGCAATACGCCTACATCACCGCCCACGTTGGTAGTGGTCACTTTTTCCCAGGTGTAGGTACGCGGATCTATCCCCAGCGAGGGAGAACCCGTGATCACGGGAATGGAGTTGCCGCCGATCAGGTAAGGAGACTTACTTTGGGGGAACAGCTGCATATACCCGAAATAATCCACGCTCTGGTTGCCGAGGTCACCGTAAGAAGCGCGCAGTTTAAGCGTGCTCAGGGCATGGATATTATTCTTGATGAATGATTCTTCGCTGGCGACCCAAGCCGCGGAAACAGAGGGGAAAAAGCCCCAGCGGTTGCTTTCCGGGAAGCGGGAAGAACCATCATAGCGGCCGTTCAGCTCAAGGATATACTTTTCGCTGAAGGTGTAGTTCACACGGCCGAAGAAGCTGCGGATGGCATAGTTCCAGTCGTTGTTGTAAGGCACGGTAACGGTGGCTTCGCCGCTGGTTAGCCCGATGTAAGGCAGGGTGGAAGAAATAACGCCGGTACGGGTAACATCCATCCGAAGCCATTTGTAGCTTTCCTGGTTGTAACCCCCCAGCAGCTTAAAGGCATGCTTGCCGAAGGTTTTGTTGTAGTTGGCGAACAGGTCGAACACATCGTGCTTGATGGTACCGGTGTTCTCACTCACGGAGCCTGCGCCGCCCACCTGGCGGATGTCGTTGGGTCCATAGCCGATGGTGTACTTTTTACTGTCGGAATGGTATTTCCACAGCTCGCGTTTAAAGCTGGCATCGCCGGTGATCTGCAGGTCGCCGTCCAGGAAGGAGGCAGTGGCTTTGGCAATGTTCTGGAAGCCGAAGCGCGTATCCTGCCTGCCGCCGCCGTCTGTAAGCCTTGCCGCGAGGGCGCCCGCGCCGGTGTTGGCCCAGGTGCCGTCAGGGTTCTTGGCCACGTCGGTGGGGCGCAGGTAATAGATGTCGGTGATACTTACAGTGGGCTGCGTTCTGCGCGTCTGGTAAACGTTGATATTGTTATCGATGCTCAGCCATTTGAGCGGTTTCAGGTTCAGTTTATTGCGCAGGCCGAAGCGGTCCCAGTCGTCTTTGGTGAGCTTGTTAAGGCCGTTCTCTTTCGTATAGTCGGCGCTTAAAAGGTACGCCACCGGCAGCTTGCGGCCGTTTTCGGCAGAGCCGTTGAGGGAAATGGAATGGTACGTTGAAGGGCTGGTTTTGCTGAAGAAATAATCATTCCAGTTGTTGCTGCCCATATAAGCCCATTTGTTGGGATCATTGGGGTCTACGCGCACTTCGGGAATGGAGGGGTCTTCGGAGCGTTGTTTGGCCCAGGTATAATGTTCGTCGCTGTAATTCACGTAATCCCAGGGCGTGTTGTCTGTAGAGGTTTCAAGCACGCGGGAGTAGATGTAGGGATCTGTAACGGGCACGGGCAGCACGGTGAGGCGCGACAGGGCGAAGTAGTTGCTGTAGGAAAGCACCTGCCGGCCGCCGGAAGCGCCTTCTTTGGTGGTTACCAGCAATACGCCGTAAGCCGCGCGGGCGCCGTAAATGGCGGCGGAGGCTGCGTCGCGCAATACGGAAATGGACGCGATGTCTGCGGGATTGAGGCGCAGCAGGTCATCCGTCGCGGAAGCGATACCGTCTATGACCACGAGGGGAGAGCCGCCGTTGATGGACGTAAATCCGCGCACGTTGATGTTGGGCGTTTGCCCGGGCTGGCCGCCGAGGTAAGTGATGTTGAGGCCGGGGCTGAGGCCCTGCAGGCCCTGGAATACGTTGGCAATGGGCCTTTCTGCCAGCTGCTTGCCGCCTATCTGGTCGATGGCGCCGGTTACGTTGATCTTGCGCTGGGTGCCGTAACCCACTACGATCACCTCTTCCATGGAATTGGATGTGGGCTCGAGCTTCACCTGCATAGAAGAGCCCGCGTTGATGGGCAGCTCCTGCGTTTCGTAGCCGATGTAGCTGAATACGAGAATGCCTTCTTCGGGCACGTTCTTCAGCTCAAACTCGCCTTTTTCGTTGGTAAAGGTGCCGATGGAAGTATTCTTCAGGCGCACGCTCACCATTTGCAGCGGTTCGCCGGCCGGGCTGGTCACCTTGCCGCGGGCGGTCACGTCTTTCTTTTCGTTGCCCGCAGGCGCTATCACGATGAGGTTGTTCGGCATCAGGCGGTAGCTGAGCGTGGTATTGCTCAGCATCTGGTCCAGCACTTTGCTGATGGGCCAGTTCTTCGCATCCAGCGTCACCCTGCTGTTCAGCGGCAGGTGGTCATCGTTGTACACAAAACGGTATTGCGATGTAAGCTCGATAAGCGAAAATGCTTTTTCAAGGTTTGTGCGGGATAATTTGACGGAAATCGTGTTCTGCCCGCGTACGGAGGCGCTAGCCTGCATGCATACAACAAAAACGATGATCGCGGAGAGCTTCATAATAAGGAGTAGTTTTTTAAGGCTTCGCCGGGGTGGAAGCCAACTCACCACTAGGTTTTTTTTCATACCTTTGAAATTGTCGGTTAATTGATGATTAGTTCATGTACAAGCATAGCAATGTCATTAGCCGGTATTACACGGGGAATGGTGCGAACATTTCCCGTTTTTTTATGGCTTCATTGCCTGAAAATGAAAAATAGTTTTTGCTGATCCTGCCTGTGCAGGTCTATGCCATTGGCACTTTGTTTAAATGTTCAATTCCTGTTTACTGAGCCTGCTACTCTATCCAGATAACGCCTTCCGCGTCTTTCTTAAAATGAAATGAACCTGTCAGTTCCAGCGCCCTCAGCACGTCTGAGAGGTCTTCTTCTTCGAACACGCCTGAGAAATATAATTGTTTCTTCGCCTCGTCCTTAAAGCGGATATCCGCGCCATACCATTGTTCCAGCATGACGGCCACTTTTTCGAGCGGCTGCTTTTTGAAGGCCAGCTTGTTTTGCACCCAGGCCGTTTCTGCCATCACGCTGTCTGTCACTTCGGTGAGGGTGGATTTTACAACAGGCGCGGCGGCTGAAATGCTTCCCGCATTTTCGGCTGCCTCCCCGCTGCTCATGGTTTGCAGCGTGGATATGCTGAGCTTTTCGTTGGGCATCAGGCGGACGGTGTTTTTATCCATCACCACTTCTACTACACCGCTCACGAGCGAAGTAACGGCGTTCTCTTCCTGCGGGTAGGCGCGCACGTTGAAGGTGGTGCCCAGTACCCTGATGGAAAAGGTTTTGGTCTTTACGATAAAGGGATGCTCCGCATCCTGCGCCACGTCAAAGAAAGCTTCTCCCAGCAGGGTCACTTCGCGGTACTGGCCGGTGAACTGCTTCGGGTAGTCCAATTGGCTGCCGGCATTGAGCCATACGCTGGTGCCGTCGGGCAGTTTGATCTGCGAACGGGAGCCCTGGCGGGTGACCATCTGCTGCAGTGCTGCCTCGGCTGAAACACGCCGCTGCGGCCAAACGGCGTAGCCGATATAAAAGGCCAGGGCCAGCGCTGCTGCCACGCCGCTGATGCGCAATATCATCCGCCTTACGCGGCCCGTTTCCGGTTCAGGCTCTTCTTCTTCATGCTCCATCGCGGCCTGCAACCTTTCCTGGTGGCGTTGCAGCGCCAGCTCCGTTTCTTCGGGCGTAAAGGGCTTGTGTTTATCTTTCCAGGGCTGCATCAGTACTTCCTTGATATAGGAAGCGTCAGGATGCTGCTGCAACAGGCGTTCCAGCTCCGTTTCCTCTTCGGGAGGCAACTGGTCCGCCATTTTTTTGGCCAGCAGGTTCCAGATCTTATCATGCATCATAGTAACAGGACAATTAAAGGGAAGGGAATTCCCTAAGGGATTTGAAATTTTTTTTCTGATCAGCGGAAAAGGTAGGATTGGGCCGTGTCTGCCGTCATGTCCAGGCGGATGGCCTCGGCGATCTTTTTCACGGCAATGGCCAGCTGGGCGTCTACCGTTTTGGGGGAGATCTGCAGCAGTTCGCCCACTTCCTTGTATTTCAGGCCATCCTGCTTTACCAGCCGGAATATAAGCTGGCAGCGGGTAGGGAGACTGCGGATGGCGGATTCTATCTTTTGGGTCACTTCGGCAGACAGCATGTTCTGTTCGGTATCGGGACTGATGGCAAAGGCTTCGGTATCCAGGTGGTCCAGGCTCATATGCTGGTGCCTGCGCTGCTGGCGCAGGGCGTTCACGCTCTGGTTGCGCGTGCATACATAGAGATATACGACAGGATTGGCTACCCCGGCAAGCTGGGCGCGTTTGCGCCAGAGCATGATGAATACGTCCGACACGATCTCTTCAGCAAGGTGCCAGCTGCCCGTAATGGCGGCGGAGAAGTGGATCAGGCGCGAACAGAGCCCTTTGTACAGCTCGTTATAAGCGTCCTGGTCATTGTCGTCACAGACCTGGCGGAAATATTGGTGGAGCGCTTCCTCATTCATCATGCCGGAAAAGTATAGAATTGTTCGGTGGCAAATATTAACGCAATATTATTTCTTCGCGGATCTTGATTGATATATAGAGTGATGACCCAAATTAATAAAACTTTCCACAAGCCGCCAATTATTATTTTATGATGAAGCAGGGCAAAAAAGAAAGGGTGCAACGGATTCCGATGCACCCTTTCTGAAGCAGGGTATGATACACCTGCGTAGGAAATTTCTTTTAGTAAGCATGCAGCCCGAGTTTGGCGGCGAGCCAGCTTTCTTTCAGCGGCACCAGCCAGTGTTTCTCCAGTTCGCCCTTCGTTTGCACGGTATTGTTGAGATAAAGGGTATCGGCGGTGATGTAACCTTTTTCCAGCGCATAACCGACCTGCGCCATAGGCAGCAATTGCAGGTTCTCCTTCACGATAAAGCCCAGCGCCAGGCGATCGAACAGGTTCACATTGTACTGCCTTTCCATGCTTTTGATGATCCGCACGGAGCTGTCTGTACTGCAACCGCTTACGCCGGCCTCAGTTTCGTCCGCCATCAGCACGATCACCTGGTCGAACAGCAGGCGGCCCCAGCCTTTTACGGGCGTTCCGTGGGTGTTCCATTGTTCGGTGAACTGGTGCAGCTGTTCCTCTATTTCAGCCGCTTCATGGGCAGAAAAAGGGCGGTTGCTCTGGTATATCCAAACCCGGCTGGCGGGGGAGAAGTCTGGAGGTAAAATATGGGTGATATCGGTGTTCATCCTGCAAAATTACGGTAATCCGGGTAAAACCGGCCGGAAGAATTAACCTGCAATTGTTTTTTGCATGCGATTATTTAGTTAAATTTGGTACAGTAACCACCAAAGATCCATTAACCTCAAAATTTTCTTACCATGGCAGAAGACCACAATGTCCACATTGTTGAGTGGCCAAAAGAGGGAGCCGCCCGGCTGGAGCACCTTTTCAACGAAAAACCATTACAGGTAAGCATGCTGCACAACCAGGGGCAGGCCGTTCCTTTATGTATCAAGTTATGCGAGCCCATTTGCGCGGAAAGCAACTACCGTATCGGCATCAACCTGCTGGGGCAGCCTTTCGCCGAGATCGTGATCAGGGGCGTGACCCGGCTGTTCAATTGCCGCGACAACAACGACAAACCGAATGACAATCCTAATCCCGGAGGCCCTGCAACGCATGTTCCCACGAATCCCGTAGGTTAGCAGTATATCGTTCAATTCCCCCAAAAACATACCCCATATGCCCGCAAAAGCGAAGCAAAAGGCGGCAGAGCCCGCTGCGGCAACATCTGCACCCGAAAAAAGCGCCCCCTCCACCGGCATCCAGTTCGAAGGGCTGGGCAATATCGTGGACAGTGCTTCCAAAATAGTGCTGAAAGCCGCCAACATCCTCGAAGAGGAGATTGCGCGCGGCATTGTGGCCGCCAAACAGATCGAAGGCAAGCTCACCGACGTGCAGAAGCTGCGCGGCGGCAACAAAGAAGAGCTGCTTACCCGCTTCCGGCAGGATGCGCATGATGTGATAGACCTGCTGATCGACTTTACGACCATTGCCGTGAAGAACGTAGGCAGCCTTACTTCCCGCATCATCAACATCAAGCAGGGCGGCGGTACAGGCGAAGCCCCGCAGGCGGAAGACCCCGTACAGATCCCGCTGATCCATGCTCCCAAAGACCTGAAAGCAGGCGAGGCGCTGGAAGTGCCCATCACGCTGGAAAACGACAGCAAAACGGAGGTGAAGACCATCGAGTTCACCAACACCGCACTGCTGGACGCTTCCAACAACCAGATCGATGCGGCAGCCATTACCTACACGCCCAACCCCCTCGTATTGCAGCCCGGCAGCAACGGCAGCGTGAAGATCGCCATCAATGTGCCCGACGGGGCGAAGCCTGGTTCTTACACCTGCTTCATACAAGGGAAGAACGTGGCCAATCTTAAAGCCACCCTGCTGGTGAAAGTAGTTTAAACGCATGCTCTCCACAGACATACAGGAACAATTCCTGACCAGGCTGGGCGCGTACCGGGACCTCAGCCTCAAAACCCTGATAGATCTCATCCCGGACCGCGAGCCAAAAAAGTACCTCTACGACCTGGTGACGCTTTACCCCAAACGCGGCGGTAAAGGTTTCAGGCCCGGGCTGTGCCTTGCCGCCTGCAACATCTACGGCGGCACCACGGGCGAGGCCATGAATTCCGCCATTGCGCTGGAATTGTTCCATAACGCCTTCCTTGTGCACGACGACATCGAGGATGAAAGCGACGACCGCCGCGGCAGCCCTACCATGCACGCCGCACACGGCATTCCCATAGCCATCAACGTAGGCGACGCGATGAACGTGCTCAGCATCAAACCGCTCATGCACAACATTTTCACCCTCGGCCCCGGCCTCACCTGGCAGGTGTTCTCAGAAATTGAGCACATGGTGCTGGAAAGCGTGGAAGGCCAGGCCATGGAGCTGGGCTGGCGGCAGGATAATCTCTGCGACCTGAAAGAAGACGATTACCTCCGCATGATCCTCAAAAAAACATGCTGGTACACCTGCATCCATCCGCTGCGGATCGGTGCTATCATTGGTTCAGGCGGCGCGGCAGACCCGGATGTGTTCAACCGCTTCGGGTATTACCTCGGCGCGGCGTTCCAGATACAGGACGACCTGCTGAACCTGATCGGCGACCAGGATAAATACGGGAAAGAAATTTGCGGTGATGTGCTGGAAGGCAAGCGCACGCTGATGCTGATACACCTGCTGAACACCTGTAGCCCGAGAGAGAAACAGCAACTGGAGGCATACCTTGCGAAAAAACGCACCCTTCGCACGCCGGATGAAACGGAATGGGTCATGAAGATGATGAAGAAATACGACTGCATCGCATATGGCCGCAGAAACGCGCAGAACCTGGCGGGCGCGGCGTTGAAAGAATTCTACACCGTGTTCGGCCACATGCCCGATTCGGAGGACAAACAGTTTATTGAAAGCATGATCCTGTATATGATCAACCGCGATTATTGAATCACTTTCCCATGTCTTTCCACACATGGCCGGCCAGCTGGAAGGAATTACTGAGAATGCCTTTTCCCCAGCTGATATAATCCTTCGGATGCTGCATCACATCGCCGGCCGTTTGCATGCCGAACACCATGCCGCCCCATGCCAGCCGTGTAATGCTGCCCGGGCCTTTGGCCGCTTCGCGGAATGCGTCAGCCGCGAGGGTATGCACGCCCTGTGTGATGCTTTTGCCGATGAAAGACGCGCTCATGGCTTCGTTGGCGGGTTTAAGGCCTGCAAGTATGCCGCCTGCAACGTCCGCATATTCATCATCTTTCCGCGCCTTCTGCACGATGATGTCCAGCAGCTTCAGCCACAGTGGGTTCAGGTTGCGGTTGCGGATGAACTGGATGAGGGTGTTGGATAGGGACATGTCAAATCCCAGCTCGTCCACGATCTTCTTTTTGTATGGGGCCAAGGCGGCTTCGTTGAATTGCTGCTGCCGGAAACATTCCGTAATGGCCTCCGCTGCCCAGCGGCCGCTGAGCGTGGCGTACTGGATGCCTTCGCCGTTGAGCGCATTGATCAGTCCTGCTGCATCGCCCACCAGCACCAGCCGGTCCGCGATCTTGGGATGAGCCGGGTTGTAAGTGGCCAGCGGCCAGCCCGCTACTTTATCTTCCAGTTCGCCATCGCCGATCTTTGCTTTCAGCGCGGGGTCTTTTTCGATAAGCTCCAGCAAGAGTTGTTTCAGGTTCACTTCCTGCTGCGGGAAATTTTCCTGTACCATACCTACGCCTACATTTGCAGTATCGGGGCCGGTAGGGAAGAACCAGTAATAACCGGGAAAGCTGAGGGAGGTGAAATACAGTTCGGCCTGGTCTGCCACGCACTTCACGTTTTTATAATAAGCGCGCACGGCCAGTATCCGGTCTTCCGCCTGCGGCTTGCTGCCCGTCAGTATGCGCGCTACGGTAGAACTGCTGCCGTCTGCGCCTACAATGAGTTTGGCAAACAATGAACCTTTTTTATGATGCGCCAGCACGCCATTGCTGAACACCTGGTAATCCTGCAACCTGCCGGCTACCAGCTTTGCGCCTTTCTTTAACGCGGCCTGCAGTATCCATTCGTCCAGCTCCATGCGCGGTATCACGCGGCCATGGTCCGGTATGCCGTTTACCCGCGGGATGTTCTTCGTGATCATGGGCTTCCCGTCCAGGTAAAGCGCGGCCTGGGTGATGACGTTCGTTTTGCGGAATGTTTCATATTGATCAATGCCCATGCCTGCCAGTTCGCGGATGGCAACGGGGCCTACAAAATCGCCGCATACTTTGTCGCGCGGGAATGGCTGATAGTCCAGTATGGTAACTTGAATGCCCTGTGCGGCCAGGTGATAAGCGCAGGAAGCGCCCGCCGGGCCGCCGCCTATAACCAGTACGTCTGTATCGTACTGCGGGGTTACATGCCATTTCATGGGGTCAGTTTATAACCGAATTTACGAAAAATAACATGCAGTATCGGCGCTTTTCCTTAAATTTGATGTATTACTCCGAGCCCCAAATCATCAGCATAAGGTACTGCGTATTCGAATTGTTTTATCGCCCCAAATTTTAAATCATTTCTTATGGAAAAAGGAAAGATTTCCTCCCTGAAAGAATTGCAACAGCAGATGCCGCGTATCCTCGAACAACATGGCAAAGACCCTTCGCTTACTGTGCTTGCCCTCGCCAATCCCTTGCTGGCGCTGGAAAAGATAGGTTATTCCTTCAGCCCGGCAGCCAGGGAAGAAATTGAAGCGCATGTGCGTTTCGGTAAGGCAGGTGCCGCGAAAGTGGAGACATTGAAGGAACAGATATTTGCCGCCGCTGGCAAACCCTTCGACCTCCGCGATGCCGCCGTGCTGCAACAAAATCTCTCCGCCGTATTATCCAAAGCAGCCGCTTCGCCGGATGTAAAAGCCGGCAAGCCCAAAGCAGAAACCGCCCGGGCAAAGGCAGCGGGCCCGGATAAACTCGCTTTGCCGAAAGAAGAAGTGGACGCCATCCTGCACAGCGTGAAGCAACCCGTGAAAGTAACCGGCGGCAAAGTGATAGACCCGCTGGAAAAATACAGCTCCAAACACGCCGTAATAGCGCCTTTGCTGGAATTCCGGAAACTGGAGGCTACACATCCCCGGCTGGCGGAAAAGAGCGTGGCCGAGGCATTCGTAAAACAAAAAGATAAGCTTCCCCTGCGCAGCATCAGCTTCAGGATGAACCGCGCGAACGGGAAAGTGAAATGATAGTGTTGAATTGTCGTGATAAAGTTCGTCATTGCGAGGAGCTGCAAGAAATTCTGTGCGACAGGAAGCGCGACGAAGCAATCTCCTCCAAGGCCTGAAGTACGTCGATTCAATGAAGGAGATTGCTTCGTCGCCCTCCCGCTCTGGCTCTGCGGCTTCTCGCAATGACGAACTTCGGCGGAAAAATGCATAAACCCCAAACCGCGAAACACTACGTTCCGTGGCATGTATAATCCCGATAAAACCCCTTCAAATGGCAAACACGCATGGTTTTGAAGTGATCGCGGAACTTACCGTTCCTGCCCTGAAACAATTGCTGCTGGCCGCATGGAAATCTGGCGGCGACGCCAGCGGCCCCGGTGTGATACCCGAATACGTGAATATCCCCAACACCATCAGCTTCGGCCCCTACCAGGTGGCCAGCGGGCATGTGCAGATCCCCAAAGAGCAGCTCGATCTTGAAATGGACACCGGCGTAAACGGCGTGCGCATCAAGCTCGGTACCATCAACCACATCGAGATCGCCAACCCGCCCATAGACGCTGCCAAGCTGTTCGATATTACAGCGGACGTGCGTGTGCGCGTACCCATCCGCGAGACCAACCCCGCCAATCATGAAGTGGGCGCGGATTTCACGGCCATGCCGGCAGACGCGGTGAGCGTGGCCATCACCAGCGGAGATCCCATTGCGCCCATTACCACCGCCGCCATCGAAGAATTTGTGCATAAGAAATACCAGGAAGGCGCCATCCCTTCGCAGATCACACCCGACCCCACCATCAGCTTCGGGCCGTTCAGCATGAAAGTACATACCGAGCTGTACGACGATGTGAATAACCCCGCCCGCAAGATCACCATCGAAAAACCGGACCCCGGGCATGTGAAGGTCAACATTCCCTGTTACCTCCGTTTTTACGACATCACCGGCAGCTTCGGCGGGTTTGAACTGGCAACGCCGATGGGCATAACCGGGAAAGCCGTGATGCTGGCGGAATACACGGAGACGGCAGACCGCATCCTCGTGAAAACCTCCACCGCCACCGTAACGCTTGAAAATGTAACGCCCGCGCCCGGCACTGAGGCAGCAACTATACTTCCAATAAAACGGCAGCCTCCATTGGCGGTTACGACCTGGAAAACCTCATCAAAACAAATTTCAGCACCGCCGCCGCCGGCCCGCTTCACGCCTTTGGCGATGTAGACGTGTTTGTGCCCACCATGGCGCAGATAGAAGGTTTCATTGCCGCCCGCGTGCGCGATGAACTGGTAGCGCGGCAAAAGATACAGATATGGAAAGTGGAAGACCCCACCGGCACCACGACCATCAACGACGTCACCCCGCAGGCCTATAGCGACGGTTTCGCGCTCTGCATCAACGGCGGCGGTGGCGGCAACCCCGGGGCGGTGACCAGCTTTGTGCCCGCCGGGCGCGATTTTGCCATTGCCACCAGCGAAGCCAAAGTGCGGCAGGAATTCAATAAGACCGTGGCCGACCAATACGGCTCACTGCCCACCACGCTGGACGAAAAAGTAGAAGGCAAGACCGTAAAACTCAACAGTCTCGGCCTGGTCCTGCATACCGGCGAACTGGAGGTAAACGGCGAAGTGACCATCGTAGACGCCGTACTGGACAGCATAGACATCGACGCCGGCTTCGACCAGCGCGTCGGGCTCAAATGGGCCGATAAACCTGACGGCACGCAGATGCTGGAGCATGAGCTGAAAGGCGATCCCGATGTGGACCTTGGCGCGGGAGCCTGGCTGCTGGTAGCTTTCCTGGGCTTCCTCACCTTTGGCGTGATCGGGCTGATCATCGGCCTCATCATCATGGCCGTCGTGGAAAGCATCGCTTCCAAGATCGGCGGCGTGGTGGCGAAAGATGAATCCGGCAAAGTGACCGGCATCGGCGCGTGGCCCGGCAGCCTGGATGCGATCGGCAATGTGCAGGCGCGTTTCGAAAATCCCGTCATCATTGAGCCCAGTGGTCTTGTATTTGCCGGTAACATGATCGTCACCAGCACTTTCGCGCTCACTTCCGAAGACATGGCCCGCTCGCATGGCCCGTACAACGTTACCGGCAACGCTTTTGTGAACTTCAACGGCGGGGCGGACAAACCTACTTCAAAAGCCCTCTGGCTGGCGGGAGACGGCGCATCCTTCAACCTGCGCAACGTGTCTCACCGCTTCGGCAGGAGCGGGGTGTACGTGGCCCGCGTGCAGATACAGGTAGACGAAAGCGGCGGCGCCACCACCAGGCACTACACCCGCGTGAATGTGAAGAACGTTGCGCCGGTCGTGCATTTCGAAACACCCGTGATCACCATCGAAGAAGGGCAGAAGGTAACGCTGAAAGCCGCCTTCACAGACGATAACTGGCTGGATACCCATAAAGCCGTCATCGATTTCGGCGACAACACCGTCCCGCAAACGCTGGTAGTCACCGAAACCAACAACGAACCGCAGGCGCAGGGCACTGCCAGCGCAGAACACGCCTGGTGCGATAATGGCTCCTATACCGTGCGCCTCCTCGTGCAGGACAGTGCCGGCGGCGTGGGAGAAGCTGTGATGACCGTGAACGTGGTGAACGTAGCCCCGAAAGTATACACCTACAAACGCCTCTGCGTGCTCAAAAACCAGCCCGTTCGCCTCGATGCAGTATTTATAGACGCCGGCTGGTGCGACTCGCATGTAGGCACCTGGGATTGCGGGGACGGGCATATCAAAATGGCGACCATCCGTGAGAAGAACAAATCCCCGCAGGGCGTGGGCATCGCTTCCGCATCGCATGTATACACCTGCAAAGGCAATTACGTGGCCAAGGTGACCGTGCAGGACGATGATGGCGGCACCGGTACAGCATATTCCCTCATTACCGTTACCGAACTGCAGAATGCGAATTTCGAGGACGGCTTCCGCTATAAACCGCAGAAAGAAGCGCGCAATACCCAGGAAGATGCCATCGTGGCCAACGAATGGCAGCCCTTCGCTTCGCCTGTGCTCATCATGGACCCGGAAAACTCTCATGTGCCGCCGTTCAAAGCCGCATATTTTATCCCCGACGAATTCATCTGCCGCGATGGGCAGCGCGCGCAGGGCGTGGTGATCGAAGGCTCCGGGATTGCGGGCATACGGCAAAGTATTTGTGCGAACACCGGCTGGGATTACGAATTCACCGCTTTTTATCACCTGCCCACCCGCAGCAGGGGCGTAGCCAGGATCGGCATCGATCCCACGGGCGGCACCAATCCCGTTTCGGAAGATATTAAATGGGTGGAAGCCGCCGCAGTAGATGAATGGGTGCATATGTCAGTCAGAGTGACCGCCGAAAGGCCGCGCATTACCTGCTACATTGCCGTATACCAGGAAAACGGCGAAAGCGAATTGTACATAGACCGCGCCGCGCTCTTCATGATACAGGCCTGCGACCCATACCCGCTCATCATGCGCCCGAAAGACCGCCAGGACTGCTGCCCGGTGGATGAACTCGAACGCCATGATTTTGATAAACTGGAAAAATACATCAGCGACGACATTGCCATGTATTACCCCGGCACCGCCTCCTACCGCGCCACCATGAGCGGCGTGCGCATGGTGGATGAAAACAACCCGCCACCTTCTTTCCGGTTAGACAAACAATCCGGCGAGCAGCTGATGAACATGGCAGTAACCGGGGCGATACAGCTCACGACGGGGATCGCGAAGACGCTGATAAAAGGGACGATCGGGAGGGTGTTGCCCTTTGGGAAGAAGTAGTTTTCACCGGAGATTTGATTGTATAGAAAATGCCCGGCCATGAAGATGGCCGGGCATTATTATTCCAGTAATCAGTACATGGGCTGAGTTTTTTACCTGCCTTTGAAGCGCTCCAGGGTTTGCATCAGCGCTGCTTTGTCTGCTTTGGGAGCCAGCGATATTGCCTGTTGCTGGGCAGCGATCGCCTGTTTCTTTTTCCCGAGTTTAAATAAAATACCGGCATAGGTATCATAGAAGGCGAAAAGGCTGGGGTTGGCCGCTGAATCCTTCAACGATAGCTGGCTATATGCCAGCGCAGTTTTTAACGCTGCCGGATCGGAAGAAAAGAGATAAATATCATAAGCACGGTTATTGTAATCGTTCGGTGAGGCAAACGGTTTGAAGGCGCTGAGGTATTCAATCAGCTTCTTCACATACATGGCGGAATCTTTTTCCCTGGCGTATTTCATTTTAGCCACGGCGATGATGCTATCCGATGCCCGTGAAGCAATATGGGACAGGTTCGATTGTACATTTGTCCATGCCTGATGGTCTTCCAGGTATTTATTTTCTTTATTCCAGGTGGGCTGGCCGGTTTTCATTTTGTATAGGTTCAGGGCGAGATCGGATATCACGCTTCGTTTAACGGAAACGATATTCAATGCCCTGGCCTCTGCTGCCATCGCCTTTTCCCGGAACTTCAGCTTATATAACAGGTTCGCATAAGTATCTATGAAATAGGGGTTGTTTTTATTGATTGTATCAGCCAGTACCCGCGTCATATCAGCAAGTGCGGCATTCAGCTGCGCATTGTCGGCAGATGTGCTGAAAATTTGCCAGGCTGCATCGTTTATTTCCTCGGCCGGCCTGACTGGGATGTTTTTCGTGGCAGGGTTTTTAGAAGAAGAAATGAGCCATGTTTCCTTCGGTACTAAATATTTACGTGCCGTTTCATGAATAGTTTTTGCATCGATGGTGCGGGCAATATCTATACGCTGGTAAATCTCATTCAGATTCCCGCCGGTAGCCAATTGTTCAACTATATATTCCTGCCAGAAATCATTACTGGTAGTTTTTGCCTGGTTGTCTGTTATTTCCTGCCGCCTGGCTGTTTCTGTCAGAGCAGGCGAAGGCGCTTCGGCTATTAGCCGGTTGATGACCGCTATCGAGGAATCTGCCACCAGGCCGGCATTCCCTGAAGTGAAGAAGTTGGAGATAATAGAAACATTACCCGGGGAACGGTAAACAACCGAAGGGTCCATAATAGCATAAGCCATTCCCATCTTCTCCCTGATATTTGTAAATAATAAATTGCCTAATACACGGCATAGTACCGATAGCTCCACTTTTGTTCTGAGGTCCGGTTGTGATGTAGTGGCAAATTCCAGCTTAACGCTATTGGATGTAGTGCTGACCGAATCAAGTGTTTTGTATAACACAGGTCCATTTGCGTGGGCGGCTGCGTCAACCAGTACGGGCGTCCGCACCGGGCCCGCCGGCATGCCTGCGATATATTTGCCTGCCTGTGTTAATACCGTATCCATGTTAAAATCGCCTGTAACTACGAAAGTGTAATGATTAATGACGTCAAATGTTTTCTTATTGTAGCGGGAAGAGGTGAGGTGCAGGTAAAGTAACTGCATGGCCAGTTCAATATTTTCCCCTGTTACCTCTATATTAACCCCTTCTGCGTTCTGGGTTCGGAAAGGGCGGATGGTAGAAGAAGATTTTGATAGTGTTTTTTCGATCTGCTTCCATGTAAAATTACCTACACCGCTATTCAGGACAGGCGTTTCGCCGATAAAATAATTAAAGTAGTCTTTAATGGGTTTATTGGCGTTGGGGTCTCTGAATGCAGTAATTAATATTTTATCTGATCGGACCCCCTGCGGTTTGAAAGGTTTAAATATAATTGCAGCGCCATTTTTCAGTATCACTTTCGTTGCTGCAATCTCAGGCATAGCTATTTTATCAACAACACTCATTTGCCGGGTCAGGGAATCGGTTGTGCTTTTAGATAGCAGGGAAGTTGTTTCATCCGGGCTGATGTATGGCGCTATTTTACTTTTGGCGATTTTGTCCATAAGGTTTGGCACCGTTTCCTGCGCAGGCAGGTATTTCTTTGTATCCTTCGAAGACCTGATAACGATATCCGGGGGCATTTTTAGCCAGGTTTTAAACTGGCTGTTTATTTCGGCGAGGGAAATATTTGTGATCAAAGCCACCGTTATCGAATCGATATATTTTTTTCCCGGCGCCGCATCCTTGCCAAGGAAATGATTATCGATTCGGGCTTGTATTTCCTTTGAATTTTCCGGCCACTGTAAAGTAAAGCCGGAACGTGCCATTCTTTTTTTGACCGCCTGAAATTCCTTTTGTGTAAATCCATATTTTACCAGGCGCTCACGTTCATTGATAAACGGTGCGAGTGTATTGGTCAAAGAAAAACTGTTGCCTTCGGGAATGAGAATGGCAGCAAAGGTAAGGGCGTCGATTTCTGCCGAATAAAGCGGGGTTGCGTTCTGGCAGAACATTGTAGTCGCAGGCTGGATATTTTTTGCCTCAAAATTGCTGAAGCGTTGTCTTAGCATTTCATTGATAAGATCAATTTTAAATTGCTTTTTGTAATTCTCTGGCGTTTGTGTATAAAATCCTTTATCGCGGTTCAGTATTTCCACATAGATCTGGTTAGGCATATGCCAGTCATCCAGTATGATCGTATTTGTTTCCGGGGATAGTGGTGAAGTATAAGAATGCCATTGCCTTGGCCGGGCAGGCATTTGCAGGTCGCTGAACCGTTCTTTTACAAGATGCTCCACTGAATCCACGTTAATGTTTCCGATAATGGATATGGCCTGCAGATCGGGCCTGTACCAATCCCGGTAAAACCGTCTTAGTGATTCGTATTTAAAGTTCCTGACACTTTCAATATCACGCCCGCTTAGATAAAAGTGCGGGTCGTTAACTATTTTTATTGCATAATATACATCGTCACTGTTATGATTTATCTCGTTTAATACAATTCCTCTTTCGGCCTCAAGGGTTGCATCATCCAGCATTGCATTGGCAGCAATTTCGCGGAATGCAAAAAGGGCGTCAGCCAGCAGGTTGTGTTTTCGGGCGTCTGCCGATATCCAGTACCTGGTCATAGCATAGCCTGTTGAAGCATTAAAATCCGTGCCCACAGCCAGGCCTTTATTTTTCAGGAATCCCATTATGCTGGGTATGTTCCTGGTTTTTCCCAATACAGCATGTTCCAGCACATGCGGAAGATGCGCCTGGTCGCTGTCGGCTTGAAAATAACCTGCTTTGACGATGAATGCCAGTTCAATTTTGTCTGCCGGCATTTCATTTTGACAGATATAATAAGTAAATCCATTTTCCAGTTTCCCATACCTGACCGCAGGGTCCAGCGGAATGGTATCGGTCTTTCCGGAAGCGGAAACAGTTTCCGCTGAAAGTGAAACTACCAGGCATAGCACTGCCTGTAGGGCTTTGATCCTTACTGTCATAGTTGAATTTTATTTTAACCTGTTTAAATGATGAATCGCTAATAGCCGTCGTTCTGGTCGCCGAGCCTTGGATTCTTGTCGAATTCGCTTTGAGGAACAGGATATAGCAGGTCTTCCGCCGTGATACCCGGTTTAACGGCTGATAAAACTGCTATGGCGCGGCCGGTCCTTTTCAGGTCGAACCACCGGTGCCCCCATTCAGTGAATAATTCCAGCCATCTTTCTTTTTCGATGGCAAGTAGCAGGTCATCCTGTGAAATTCCAGGGTTGATGTCCGCTATCAACGGAATGCCTGCACGCTCCCTGATCATGTCGAGATCGGCAATAGCGCCTGCGATATCTCCCTGGCGGGCACGGGCTTCCGAACGAACCAGGTATTGTTCGGCGGACCGCAGCACTACGAAATACTCCGTGATCGGCATGCCATATTCGAATGCTTTGTATTTATAGGGGTAGTGGTAATCCTGTGTGCCGTCGTTATAAATGCCTACCCATTGCGCTTTCCGGGCATCGCCTGTTTCATACGCGTCTAGTAGCTTACGGCTGACAACTTTTGAACCATAGCCCGGGCCATAGGCCATTACATAACTGGTGCCATCCTGGGTATTGACCCCGCCGTCTGAAGATAGCTGCCAGATAACTTCTGTACTGTTCTTTAAAAAGACATTATTGGGAGTTGCCAGTGAATAATTGCCGTTATTATCCAGAATTGAGCTGGATTGAAGGATGGCATTCTGCCAATCTTCAAGGTATAGATATACCCTTGCCAGCATGGCGGTAGCTGCGGTTTTATTGGGCCGCACTCTTTCCGTTTCTGCATAGGCTTCCGGCAGCAGGGATTGCGCCTCTGCCAGGTCTTTTTTGATTTGATCGTATACCGTTGTGGTGGCAGTTCTTGTCACCAGGGCATTTTGTTTATAATCGGTTTGTGTCACCAATGGCACATCCCCGAAAAGATTTACCAGGTAAAAATGACAGAATGCGCGGACGAATAACGCTTCGCCTTTTAGTTGTCTTTTGACATCGGAATCAACCGGAGAAGCGTTGGCGAGCCCCTCGATGATATCATTGGCCTGGTAAATAGCCTGGTAGGCTCCGGACCATAACGCAAATACTTTCGCGTCTTCGGCCAATAGGCGGTTTTCCTGGAAATACCTGTATTCCGCATCATCGAATACATTGGATAACTCATCTGAAGACAACCCTGTCAGCGCGCCTAATCCATCGTATCCTCCGCCGGCAAAAGGGCCGGACACCATGGTCCGGTACATCCCCGTTACAGCTGAAGTAGCGTTCTTTTCATTTTCAAATACCCGCTCGCTATCTATCTGCGAGTCACTTAGTTTCGTGTCAAGGAATTTTTCGCATGCACCCATTGTGAATAGCGCGCAGGCGATGGCTATATATAGTAGTGATCGTATCATTGTCGATGGTGTTTATATCTTAACCTGTATTCCGAATGATAATATCCGTAATGGGGGAATATTCATTAATGTTTCGGGATCCCAGCCTGTATAATTGGTGGCAGTAAAAAGATTTTGCCCCTGGAGGAAAAACTTTGCACTCTCCAGCCGGATCTGCTTGATCACATTCACGGGAACTGTATAGGAGAAAGTCAGTGTCTTCAACCGGGCAAAGATTATTTTGCCAATTGCAGCATCACTTACGCCATGACGGGAGTTTGCTGAAGAGGCATCGAGGTTTGAAGAAGTGGCGAGCCTTTGAACAGGGACGAGGTCACCCGGTTTTTGCCAGCGGTCCAGGTATTGATCTGGTGTAAGGTTGCCCATTCCCGGCGTTCCGGGTATCCGGCTATTCCCCATGCTATTGGAAAACTGGAAGAGGAAGGAAAGTTCAAAGCTCCGGAAGGAAATAGTATTATTGAGCCCTCCCTGGTAATTGATCGCAATCGCTTTGGTGAAGTCCAGGTCGTCGGTTGTAATGGCGCCATCTCCGTTAAGATCTTTGAAATCATACAGACCTGTAGCAGGATTGACGCCTAATGAAACGTAAGTTCTTTTAATAGACAGCGGCTCCCCGACCTTATACAAGGTATTGTAGGAAGAATTCGCAATATCATCGAACGCAAACAGCTTATTGCGCGGCAGTGTCAGGTTGAAGCTGGTGGACCAGCTGAAGTTTTTCCGTTGTATATTTTTGGCATGCACAACAAATTCCCAACCTGTATTTTGAATGATCGCATCAAAATTATCCGTGACAATCAGAAACCCGGTGGTAGCGGGAAGCGGGTAGTCCACCAGCTGGTTTTTCGACCTGTTCCGGTACCATGCGGCTTCTACTGAGAGCCTGTCATTCAATAATCCCAGTTCCAGCGCAAATTCAAGTTTGCGGGTCACTTCCCATTTATAATCCGGGTTTAAAAGCGCCAGTGGCTGAAAGCTGACCCTCCCGTGATACACATCCTGTGTGATGCCGTACCGTTTTACATATTCGGAGTAACCGATCTGGTCATTGCCGGTTACGCCATAGCTGGTTCTTAGTTTGCCGAAGCTGAGCAGGTTGGAACCGGCGAGGAGCTTTTCATTTGTAAATATCCATCCCGCGCCCACCGCCCCGAAATTGCCGAAACGGTTAGCAGGCCCGAACTTGGAGGATCCGTCTCTCCGGGCAGTAAGATTGACGATATATTTCCCGGCGTAGTCATAACCAAGCCTGGCAAACAATGCACTGTAGCGGTACTGGAAATCGTTGCTGGAGCTGGTGATCTTGGGAGCCGCATCCAGTGTGTTCAACAGGGCATCGCTGGTATAACCGGAACCCGTTACACGTGTTGTGGCTGTCTTGGATTCCTGGAAAGTAGCGCCCAATACGGCATTGAAGTGATGGTCTTTCAGTTGTTTTTTATAAACTATTTGCGGCTCGACGATCCAGGAGCTTCTTTCGTTTTCTACAAGATTCCTTGTGCCTAAAGGAGTATTGAATCCATAGGGGTCCTGGGCACTGATAGGCATTTTTGTCACATCGTTTCCATCCAGTTTTGTATAACCCAGCCTGGCAAGCAATGAGATGCCATGCCCCAGTTCATAATTCAGCGACAGGCTGGAAACGATATTGTTGACATTCACATTCTGCGAAGTATTCAGATCAGCGAGCGGGTTTCTCCAGGCGCTTCTTCCCTGGAGCGGGAAGCCCGCAGGCCGCCGCCACCAGTTTAAGGATCCATCTTCAAGGTAGAGGGCAGGCCCTGTAGGAGCAGTTGACAGTACAATTCCTTTATATTGGGGGCTGGAAAATAGCTTATTATCATCGATTCCCAGGCTGGCAGTGAAGTTTACAGAGAATTTGTTGTCTGCAGACCGGTGCATTGCGCCCAACCGCGCGGAAAACTTTGAATAGCTAAAATCACCGGGGAAGATGGTGGTTTCCCGGTGGTAGCCACCGCCGATATTGAAACCGGTACGTTCGCTGCCCGCTGAAAAATTTACCTGTGCGTCGGTTATTTGAGAGGTGCCACCCATCAATGTCTCCTGCCAGTCGGTTGTTCTCGTTGTATCCACGGTAAGCAGATCCAGGGCGCCCCCGTTATAGTCAGTTGCAAAGTCCCGGTTGTCATTTTTATAGGCTTCATACCGCATGTCCAGGTATTGCCGGCGGTTCAGCAATGGCATTTTCCTGACCAAAGCGCCCGCACCCCTGTAAAAGTTGATATCTAAACTGGAGCGTTCACCCGGCCTGCGGTTCTTAGTGGTGACAAGGATCACGCCATTTGCGCCGCGGGAGCCGTAAATGGCCGTTGCATCCGCATCTTTTAGAATTTGAATGCTTTCAATGCTGTTGGGGTCTATTGTGCTGAGCGGATCAAATCCCCTGTTATTTTCGGCATAGTCGCCGCCTGCCAGTGAAGAGGAGCTGGTGGCCAGTGGAGCCGGTTCCACCGGCACCCCGTCGATAATATAAAGCGGGAAAGTTCCTACTATTACAGATTTTCCCAGCGTTCTCAAACTATTTTCCCCCCGTATGAAAATTCGTGGCGCGGAGCCTGCAACGCCGGTAGACGGCGTTATTTCCACACCCGCCACCCGGCCCTGTAATGCCAGCAAAGGGCTTGTAACCGGCTGGTTCTCTATTTCCCTGGCATTGACCCTGGAAATATTGCCCACGCTTTTTCTTTTCTCCGTTGTCCAGTAGCCGGTGCTCACGGTCACTGCATCCAGGTTGTTGTCCTCAATATTCAAAACGATCGTCAGGTCTTTGTTGCGCACTACAATCTCCCTGGATTGATAACCTATTGACCGGGCAATTAACACGTCGTTTTTGCGGGTCTTCCAAAACGTAAATCTTCCTTCACCATCCGTTACTGCACCATAGTTTGTATTTTTTATTAAAATAGTTGCACCGGGAATAGGTGTGCCATCCGGTGCGGTAACTTTCCCGGTCACAGTAACAGTGGTGTCTTCGGCAGAAGGAGAGGGGGCCACCGGTTCAAACGCGGTGGCTGGTTTACGGCTTATAACAATAGTTTTCCGTTCGATCGCATATTCCAGCGGTTGGCCTTTAAGCATAACAGTAAGAAATTCCTTCATCGGCATTTCCTTTGCCGACAGCGTAACCGGCCTGGATTGGCTGAGTAATTCATAATTGCAGAATACCAGGTACCCGGTCTGCGCTTCAATAACCGGGAAGATCTTTTCAATGGGGACATTCTTCCCTGAAAAAGTGACCTTTTGTGCGAACCCCGTTGCGCTGGCATGTAATGCGCAAATAAATAATAAAATGGCGGAAAGTTTCATGATCCTGATCCATTTGGTTGATAGGAATAGTTTGCCAGCTTCACTTTGGCAAAAAGTGCAGAAATACATAACTTCGAGTTGGGTGATAAGATATTATTTCACATGATTCTTTGAATACCCATCCAACCGGTAATGTTCCACCATTACCGGTTTTCATATGGGTTCAGGCATAGTTGTTTTACATGTCTAATGATTTGAGTGATTGTATAATGTGATTTTATATGGCCGTCAGTTGGATGTTACAATGATCTTTCTCCCTTCCACACGGAAATGAACGCCGCTCTTTTCCAGTATCCTCAAAGCTTCCTGCAGGTTCAGTTCCCGCTGCATCTTACCGTAGAATTCTACATCGGGTACATTGCTTTCATACACCACCTCCACATCGTACCAGCGCGCCAGCTGCCGCATTGCCGCACGTAGCCCTGTGCGGTTGAACTGGAATATGCCGTTCTTCCATGCGGTCACTTCGGATACATCCACTTCTTTTATTACGTGGATGTTTTGGGAAGAGGTCACAATGGCTTGTTCGCCGGGGCGAAGCGTTTGGCCGGCATTATGCTGCGATACACGTACGGATCCTTCCAGCAGGGTGGTCCTGGCTGCCTGCTCATCGCTGTAGGCCATGATATTAAAATGCGTGCCCAGCACTTCCACCACCATATCGCCCACTTTTACCCTGAAAGGAATGCGGGTTTTGGAAGCCCGTGCCAGCGCCTGTATCTCGAAATAACCTTCCCCTGTAAGTTCCACCAGGCGGGCTGTATCGCTAAAGGAAGTGGGATACCTGAGCGTGGATGCCGCATTCAGCCAGACCTTGCTGCCATCCGGAAGCATCACCTGGTATTGGCCGCCACGGGGCGTTGCGAGTGTATTATAAACATGCTCCTGCCCGGCGGCAGCCGCATCATATTGCAGCCGGCCATTTTGCCGGTAGATCGCTGTTTTGCCCTGCCTGATCACCTGGTTGCCAGTACTGTCCAGCGGTATCACCGATCCGTCGCCCAATGTGAGAAGCGCTTTATTGCTACCGGGTAAAATTTCCCGGTTCCCTGCAATTGGCTGGTTGCCCGAAGGCTGCAGCCACCAATAGCCGCCCAGCGCAACCGCAGCCAGCATGGCCGCTGCCGCAGCCCAACGCAGGCGGCGAAGTATCCGGGTCCGTGGAACAAGCGGCTGTTCCCGGGTTGATAATTTATCCGACGCCAGTATTTTGCCGGCTACCGACATCCATTTTTCACGGTCATACTTTGCCGAGAAGTAAGCCAGGTCGGGCCCGGCCAATCCTTCCAGCACTTCCGGCGTTATCCCGGATGCATCCTGGCCGGCCAGGTCCGACAGTTCTGCCAGCTCTTCCTCACCGGCGTTTCCCTCCACCAGCTTTTCCAATAAAAAATGTAAACGGGTTGATTGCTCCACTGCATGTAATGTTTAACTGACAGGCGATATGCCCCTATACATAAATGACACCCGAAATAAGAGGTAGTACCGAAAAAAAGGGCTATTTTTTTGGGAGGGATGTTTAGACCAGCAAAATATAGGAGACGATCAATGCGGTGGGATATCCTGCCTTCTCAAGGTAATGCCGGATATCTTTCATGGCCATTACAAGCAGGTTCTTGATAGTGCTTACGGCGAGGCCCATTTGCGCGGCGATCTCTGAAATGGAAAGACCCTGCTCACGGCTTAGCCGGTACGCCTGCTGCTGCCTGGCCGGCAGCTGCGCTACCGCTTCCTCCACGAGGTGAATCAATTGCCGGAACTCTACGGTTTGCGCGGTGTGATTGACGATATCATCCTGCAGGTGCCGGTATTCAATATTTTGAATAACCCTGCCATGAACGGTCTGCCTGCGGACATAATTAAGCGCCAGCCGGACGGCGATCCTGGTGATCCAGGCCCCGGGATTGTCCACATCTGCCAGTTGGTCCCGCGTTACCCAGACCTTCAGGAAGGTTTCCTGCACCAGGTCGTCGGCAATGGCTTCAGACCGGGTAATGCGATAAACGACGGCCTGGAGGCGGGGGACATACAGATCAAAAAGCTCCCGGAAGGCCTGTTCTTCTCCCGCTGCTACGCGATCGTAAATTGTTTCATCAATATATCCTCCGCTGTATGCCAATGGGAAGGTACGTTATTTTGGACCGGCTTAAAATTAGACAAAAATTTCCATCCGGGAAATGGCAGGCCGGGGCACAGGATGATACGCTTTACCTATAGACAGCATCGGTTTGCATAAAATTTGGTAAATTGCATTACTGATTTTTTTATATAATAGAATGATAATGTCAAAGAAGAAGCCAATTTCCAAGGAACTGACACCTCAATCTAAAATATCTGTTACCAATGACCGCGAGCGGCTCCTGCGCGATATATATCGTCCGGATATTGAAAAGTTGCATCTTTTTACTCAAATGTTGCGGGTAAATGCTTTATTTAAAAAGGCGAAAGTCACTCATAAATAAAAGGAATGGATCTTTTAGATGAAGAGCTAATCAGGTTTTGGCGAACCTTAAATGAGAATAAGGTGAGGTATATTATGGTTGGTGGTTTTGCAACCCGTTTCCATGGATATAATCGAAATACGGATGACCTGGATATATGGTTAGAAGATACGCTGGGAAATAGAAAAAGATTAAGAGCAGCTTTTATACAATTAGGGTATGGTGATCTCGAATCTTTAGAAACGATGCAATTTGTGCCTGGGTTCTCAAACATTACTATCTGTAACGGAATCGAATTGGATATTCTTGGTAACATGAAAGGGCTGGAGCAATTATCCTTTGATGAATGTTTGAAAATGGCTTCAGTTGCTAACCTGGAAGATGTTGCCATTCCTTTCCTGCATATTAATCACCTCATTGAAAATAAAAAAGTAGTCAATCGCCCGAAAGACCGGATTGATGTTATCGAATTAGAAAAGATCCGCAAGATCAGGGATGAAGAAACATAATCTCGTAATGGCTGATCTGCTTTAAACTAAATACGCTGCGCCGAAAGTGCAGCGTATTTAGTTTACCCTCATCGAAAATGCCATCCAAATCAAGACTCGATCAGTACCCCCCTGAAAACAGGGTATTCATTTTCATTGAAAATGGTGTTTTTGCCAGTATCGTATGTATCTATCTTTGTGTCAGAATAGATGGAAGCAGGGTAAGTTGGGCATTATTGTTGGTGTAAGAGTGCCCGTAATGTCATTTTTACTTGCAGTGCCTGGAAAGATGCCCCGGTTTATATTAACACTTTATAGTTTTTAGCCCATGTCAGTAAACGAAAATAAGATAGGAACAGGTGTATTTACTGCTGTATTACCCCAAGGGTTCAGCGTGGTAAGGCAGCTTCCCGCTACAGTAGTGGCGGTGGCTGAGGCGGCTGAGGACTCCATGCAGCCACCCCGTATTACCGTCAGCGTTAGTTTGCAAAGCGCCTACGAAACGTTTGGCGGCGGAGATTTCAAGGAGCGTTTTTTTAATGCCTTGCCGCAAAGGCGCTTCAAGGCCGTTGTGGTTAACACGACAGAAACGCTTTTCAATGGCCGCCCTTGTTATGTCGTTCATGGAAAAACGGATGTGGTCTTTAATGAGCAGCATTATCATCTGTTCTATTTCGTTGGTTGTGTTTTGATCAATGATGAATATTGTCTTGAATTTATCGGCGAGGCCGAAGAAAATGTGCGCGCAGGATTGGAGCCTTTATTTGATGAGGTCTGGCAATCGATAACGTGGGAACGTGATGCGGAGGCTTTAAAGCAAAGCCTGCAGGAGCAGGACGATGTGGTGGCTGCTACATTGAAGGCTATAGAGGAGCGGCTGGAAATCAGCGAAGATGCTGCGGCGGAGGGAGCCGGGGCGACGCCTGAGATACTTTCCTTTGAAATACCCGCAGATGGCAAAGAGATATTCGATATTGGCGGTTTTTCATTTGATATTATCGAAGAACAATCAAAATGGGAAATACCGGGCTTTAGCAAAGAGCTTAATACCCACATTGTAGCCAGGACGAACGATGTGAAAAAGGCTATAGCAGCCAAATTGCTGGATGAATATACAGAAGGGGATGAAGCAACGGTGCATATCGATTTCCCCGGCATTGGCGTATACGGGAACGGGATACCGGAAGGCAGTTTTGAGATTAAAGGAGACAAATGCGAAGCTACCTATGCTTACGTGCGCAAGGAAGGTTTTGAATATGGTCTCGATTTCTTCGGCACCATTACCTTCAAAGACAACTGGGTGGCCTATAACGGGTATCTAAAGCGCTCTTATGATGATTTCCCGTGTTTCCCGGTTAGAATATACAAGAAATTCGACGCGGGTACGCTGGATTGGCGTAACTATAAGTTTACCTCTTACGGGGAAACATTGCCGGCGCCTGTAGAAACGGTCCGCTACCTGGATATGGCCAACCCTGAGTTTGAAGAGATGCCCGAACGGCTGTTCTCCTTCAGCCAGCTTAAAGAGTTGGGGATCACCTGCAAATGGCCCCTGGAAAAACTGCCGTTAAGATCTCTGCCAGGAAAGATCGGCGGCTTGCAAATGCTGGAACAGGTTGCTGTAAACGGGCTGCATGTTGAATCTTTACCCGAAAGCATAGGGGAGCTTAAAAACCTGACCCGGTTCTATTTCAACAACGGGCAGCTGAGAACCATACCCGGAAGCCTGTTGCAGCTGCCAAAACTGGAACATCTGGTTCTCTCCCGCCATCAGCTTGAAGCGTTGCCGCAACAAGTCCATCTCCCGGAAATAAAAACAATAAGCCTCTCCGGCAACCAACTGAAAACGCTCCCGGAAACGTTATTGCAGCAACCGAAGCTGAAACGGGTCGATATAAAGGATAATCCCCTGGAATCATTACCGGCATCCATTAATCATATTGCAGATGTGGAGCTTTCCATTGAAGATAAAATGCGCTTAATGGATTTTACCTATAAAGGCGCAGATGGAAAGGGCATCCTTCCGTGGAACGACCAGGTATTTTGCGCAGCAGGCGATCCGGATTTCGACACGCGGATAGAGGGTATTATCAGGGAATATAAAGTGACGGAATACGGAGAAGCGATAAGGTCGCTCGTGAAAAAGAGCGTCGCGTTCACGCATGCGGGAGATGAAGATTATACAACCATTGGCAATCACCGCTTTGGCGGCATGCCGGACCTGCCTGCGGAAATGGACTATCCAAAGTTTATAGAGAAAAGGGAAGATGCGGAGAAGGAATGCCTGTACGAATTCATTGGCCAGATCAACTGTGAGGCAATTGCCGGTATGCAGGAATATTTGCCGCGCAAAGGCATGTTATACTTCTTCTTCGAAACCATTCATAACCTGTATGGCAGCGTGAAAGGCAACCCCTGTAAAGTCATTTATACAGAAGATGCCTCCGGGCTTTCTTCCGGGACCCGGTTCAATTTCTCCCCTGAAGATTATTTTGAAATGTTTGAGCCGGCATATGCCGCGTACAAAGTCGATGCAGTCAAAGAAATGTCTTTTCCGTCTTTTTATGCCAGCCACCGGAACGGCTATCTTTTTAAAGGCGCTGCCAAAGTTCTGCAGGATAAAGAGGAACTCCTGGACGATACACTGGGCGATCTGCATGATAAGGGTGCCAACAGCGGGCCTTACGTTTATGCCATGAACGCATATGGCTTTACGCAGCATGAATCGCCGGAACTGCAGGCTTCACTGAAGCTGAAGGGCAATCCTGAAGATTGGATCATTTTGCTGAAAGTCACCTCCGCCGGCGATTTTCAATGGGGTGATGCAGGCGACCTGTTTTTTGTCATTCACAAAAGCGACCTGGAAAAAAGGGATTTCAGCAATGTGTTTGTAACATTGGAAAGCAGCTGATGAATGCAGCGTGCAAAAAAAGCCGATCTGAAAAAGGGGCAGCGCTCATTTGAAATATATAAAACGATCAATATTATGACAACAGCAGAATATAAAAAACAATTCACCGAAGAGGACACCCCCGGCTGGAAGGCTATTGACGATCAGCTGGATAAAGTGTACGGAAATACCGAACCCCGCCACTATCCGCCGCTGTGCGGGATTCATTATGCCATAGGAGGAACGGATCCAATCGATGGGGCCAGTATTTACGATAGCAGCAAGCAGGTATTTCACCGGCATATCATCAGCTACGGCATGAGCGAACTTTATTACAACGAAGAGAAGGCCGGCGGCACGTTCAGCAAATGGGGTTTTGAATTTACCATCAGGCTGGCGCCTTTTAAAGATGATGAAGGCGACCCTACATGGGCGATACATGTCATGAATAACCTGGCCCGGTATGTGTTTTCAAGCGGAAGATGGTTTGAAGAGAACCAGTTCATCCCGGCCAACGGTCCTATAAGACTTAATACGGAAACGGACATCACAGGCTTTGTAATTGCCCTTGACCCTGAATTGGGAAAAATAGAAACGCCTCACGGCGAAGTCAGCTTTCTCCAGCTGGTGGGCGTTACCAGCGCGGAATTGGCACAGCTCCTGCAAAACCCGACCACGGAAGCCGTAAAAGAAATGATAGCCGGCTTGCAGCAAAACAATCCCTTATTGATAACGGACCTGGACAGGAAATAGCGGTGGCTGTTACTCCATCTCCCCCGCAATGATCTCCGCGATATCCAGCACCTTCACCGTCTCCTCCTTCCCCGATTCTTTCACGCCGTCGGTGAGCATCGTCATGCAGAAAGGGCAGTTGGCGGCTATCACGGAAGCGCCGGTGGCTACGGCTTCGCGGCCTCTTTCGAAGTTCACGCGGGTAGTGCCTTTTTCTTCTTCTTTGAACATCTGCGCGCCGCCTGCGCCGCAGCAGAGGCCCTTGCTTTTGCAGCGTTTCATTTCCACCAGGTCCGCATCCAGTGTTTCCAGCACGGCGCGCGGCGCTTCGTAGATGTTGTTCGCCCGGCCAAGGTAGCAGCTGTCGTGGTAAGTGATCTTTTTGCCTTTGAAGGAACCGCCTTCTTTTATTTTGATGCGGCCCTCGTTGATGAGTTGTTGCAGGAAGGTGGTGTGATGGATCACTTCGTAACTCCCGCCCAGTTCGGGGTATTCATTTTTGATGGTGTTGAAGCAGTGCGGGCAGGCCGTCACGATCTTCTTCACGCCGTAATTATTCAATACCTGGATATTGTTATATGCCATCATCTGGAACAGGAATTCGTTGCCCGCCCTGCGCGCGGGGTCGCCGGTGCAGGCTTCTTCCTTGCCCAGCACGGCAAACTGTATCCCGGTTTTGTTCAGTATCTCCGCAAATGCCCGGGTGATCTTCTGCGCGCGCTGGTCAAAGCTGCCTGCGCATCCCACCCAGAAGAGCACTTCGGGCGTTTCTCCATTGGCAAAATATTCGGCCATTGTTTTCACTTGCATACGTTCTTGTTTTAACTGTTGATCCAGGCATCACGGTCGTCCGGGCTGAATTTCCAGGGCGCCATATTATTTTCTATGTTGGAAAACATCATGTTCCATTCCTGCGGGGCGCTGCTTTCTTCCATGACCAGGTGCCGCCTCATTTGCAGGATGATGTCCAGCGGGTTGATGCTCACGGGACATTCTTCCACGCAGGCGTTGCAGCTGGTGCAGGCGCGCAGCTCTTCTTCGGTGATGTAATCGCGTAAAAGCGTTTTGCTGCCGGCTTCCCCGTTTGCCCGGCCTGCTTCTTCAGCGCGGTCGCGGGTTTTCATCATAATGAGGCGGGGGGAGAGGGCCTTACCGGTTTGCGTGGCGGGGCAGGCGGCGGAGCAGCGGCCGCATTCGGTGCAGGCAAAGGCGTCCAGCAGGTTCTTCCAGGTGAGGTCGTGCACATCCTTCGCGCCGAATTTGGGCGGCGTATCGCTGGGAGCCGCATTGGCGGCCAGTTCAGGCTGCATGGCGTAGAGCACTTCCTGCTGTATCTCGGGCATATTGTCCATTTTGCCTTTTGGCTTCAAACGGGCATAATAAGCGTTCGGGAAAGCGAGGATGATGTGCAGGTGCTTGGACCAGGGCAGGTAGTTCAGGAAGGCCAGCACACCCAGGATGTGCAGCCACCATGCCGTTCTTTCAACGGCAATGAGCGCGGAGTCTGACAGGCCGTTGAACAGGCTGGCAAAGTGCTGCGTGATCCAGAACGGATCGGTAGCCGGGTAATGCGGCGCGCCGCGGCTTTGCAGGATGCCGTCTGCCGTGTTCATGGTGAGGAACAGCAGCATCAGCACGATCTCCGTGATCAGGATATAATTAGCGTCCGACCGGGGCCAGCCGTCAAGGTCTTTGCTGATAAAACGTTTGAGTTTAAGGATGTTGCGGCGCACCAGGAAGATGGCGCAGGAAACAGCCACCAGCACCGCGAGTATCTCGAAACAGCCGATCAGCACGCCGTACAGCGGCCCCAATACGGGCGCGAATATACGATGGGTGCCCGCCAGGCCGTCTATAATGATCTCCAGGATCTCCAGGTTGATGATAATGAACCCCGCATACACGAAGAAGTGCAGCACGGCCACCAGCGGGTTGCGGAACATCTTTTTCTGGCCGAAAGCAAGCAGCAGCAGGTTCTTCCAGCGCAGGGCCGGCTGGTCGTTCAGCGCGATGTCCCTTCCCAGCAGGATGTTCCGCCGTATACCCATTGCCCTGCGGGAGAAGTAGTAAACGGCAGCTACAAGCGCTACCAGGAAAAGTAGTTGAGAAACAATTTGCATATCCTTGATTTGACCGGTTGTTAGTTGCAATTTATGTATTTTTACGGCTGTACAAAATTGCGATATGGAAAATAAGAACGTTATCCTGACGCAGGAGGCGATTGAAAAGAAGATCGAACGGATTGCGTATGAAATATACGAACATAATTATGACGAGCCATCCATCATACTGGCGGGCATCTGGGACCGCGGATCCATCCTCACCCAGAAGATCGCCGCGCACCTGCAGCGCATAGCGCCCTTTAAAGTAGAGGTCATGGAAATAAAGCTGGACAAACAAAAGCCGGCCGGGGTGGAACTCTCGCACCAGCTGGATTTCACCGGCAAAGTGATTGTCGTGATAGACGATGTGGCCAACTCCGGCCGCACCATGCTCTACGCGCTCAAACCTTTCCTGCAATTCCTTCCCAAAAAGATACAAACAGCCGTACTGGTAGACCGCCGGCATAAATCATTCCCGCTTTCGGTAGACTTTGTAGGCTACAGCCTGGCCACCACCCTGCAAGACATGGTAATGGTGGACGTTTCCGGCGAAAAGATCTCTTCCGCTTACCTTACCAATTAAAGAAAGAATTACCCGCTGTTGACCACCAAAGCCCCGGTCATTACGAGGAGTCTGTCATTGCGAGGAGCAGCGGCGCCAAAGTGGGAGGGGCGACGAAGCAATCTCCCACGCTGGGTTTGAGCGCTCCCGTATTTGGAGATTGCTTCGTCGCACTTCCTGTTGCCGAGTATTCCCTGTTGCTCCTCGCAATGACGGAGACGAACTTCTTGCCCAATGAAGAGTTCCCCCCCAATGAGGGTTTAAAAATAAATTGCGTGCATCTTTAGCCGCCCGTTCAGGTCCAGTTCCAGCGTGGGCGCAGGTATTTTGATCATATTCAGCACCTGGAACAGCACTTTCACGCCCTTGTGTTTCGTCCTGATCTTCGTAAGGTCTACGTCCGGCGAAAGGACCAGCTGGCGTTTGCGTTTGAGCCAGGTGTAATCGCGGTAGGCGCCTCCTGCGTCTGTCCAGTGATTGGAGTAATCGTCGAACATATTGTCTGCACTGTAGCCCACGGCGATGTTGAGCCAGCGCGGCAGCCGGCTTTCGGGCATTACGCTTTTGAGGTTGAGGCTCAGCCAATAGGTTTGTGCGTTATAATCTTTGAGTGTCCTTTCCGCCCATGTATGCCCAAACTGGTCTATGGCGCGGGCTTTCAGCACGGGGTCTGTGTAGCGGATGGGGAAGGAGGAGAATTTGAGCTGGAAGCGCTGTTCATTCCAGGCCAGCTCCTGACTCATCATTACGGCTACGCCGAGGGTATTGGCGGCCATGTCGCCCCAGGACCAGCCCCAGTGCTCGGAATGCGCGTCCAGCAACTCTACCACGCTTTGATAAGCCAGCCCGCTCATACCGCCGACCCATATCTGCCGCTTGCGCGGAAGGCCGCTCCAGCGCCATATTTCGCGGCTGTATTTGGAAAGCATATAGGCGCTGAACACATGCCCGGCCTTGTCCATCTGCAGCCATTCGCCGGCATCGTTGAAGGTGTGGAAGCTGCGCCGGGAATAACCGCTGTACCAGAATTGGTTGAGCACCAGCAGCGAATTGGTGTACGCGGCGGCAGTCATGCCGCTAAGCGCCCAGATGCGGCCTTTCACGGGCCGTTCGGGGATGTCGAAGAAGCCGATGTAGCGGGCGGAGTCCTGTACCTGTGGCAGTGTGTCCTGTGGGGCTGCCGCATGCAATTCAATGGCGCAGGCACCAGTGTGGGCTTTCAAAGGTACAGGCAACATCCAAACGGCAAAAAGGCTGCCGGTACAGCCAATACTGCCGGCAGCCTTTTTACAGAAGGTCTTGATGTATCGGATCATCCGAGTTTCATGTCGTGAATAATACCGGTCACTTTCGCGTCCAGCGCCTGTTCCACTCTTTCCAGGTCTGCCGGGCTTTCCAGCGGTTCATGCACACTGAAATAGAACTTGATCTTCGGCTCCGTGCCGGAAGGGCGCGCGGAAATGCGGCTGCCATCGGCAGTCAGGAACTGCAGCACGTTGGATTTCGGGAGGTCGATGGGCGTTTGCTCGCCGGTGGCCAGCGTGGTGACGTGAGACAATTGGTAGTCGAATATCTTCACCACCGGGGAGCCGTTGATGGAAGCGGGCGGGTTCTGCCGGTAGCTGCTCATCATCTCGGCAATTTCCTCGGCGCCTTTCATGCCTTTTT
This sequence comes from Chitinophaga sp. YIM B06452, assembly GCF_039655965.1. NCBI lineage: Bacteria > Pseudomonadati > Bacteroidota > Chitinophagia > Chitinophagales > Chitinophagaceae > Chitinophaga > Chitinophaga sp. YIM B06452. The sequence continues at coordinate 597,589 of NZ_JAWLKY010000003.1, forward strand.
TGGTGATGGAAATGAGGGATTCCTTGTAGAAACCATACCGCACGTAAATATCGATCAGCTGCTCGTACAACGTCCTGCCTTCATTTTTGGCATAAGCCGCCATTTCGCAGATCATGGCCACGGAGGCGATCGCGTCTTTGTCGCGCACGTTGTCGCCGATCATGTAACCGTACGATTCCTCACCGCCGCAGATGAACTTTTCAGTGGCTTCCTTGCGGCGTATCAGGTCGGCTATCCATTTGAAACCGGTGAGGGTGTTGTAGCAGGTGATATTGTTGCTGGCGGCGAATACGTCTATCAGGTCGCTCGTTACCACCGTTTTGCAGATGTAATCGTTGGGCTGGGCCAAACCTTTACGTTTGCGCGCTTCCACGATGTAGTTGAAAAGCAGTACGGCGGTCTGGTTGCCGTTCAGCAATATCCATTTGCCGGTATGGTCTTTCACGGCAACGCCTACACGATCGGAGTCGGGGTCTGTTCCCAGCAGGATGTCTGCATCCAGCGCGGCGGCCTTTTTCAGGCCGATGCTCATGGCTTCGGATTCTTCGGGATTGGGATATACCACGGTCGGGAAGTTCCCGTCGGGCGTGGCCTGTTCTTCCACGATGTGTACATTGGTGAAACCGAAACGTTTGAGTATTTCAGGCACCAGGGTAATGCCCGTACCGTGGATGGGCGTGTATACGATCTTCAGGTCGTGCTGTTTGGCCACCACTTCCGGGTATACGCTCAGGCCTTTCAGCATGGTGAGGTAAGCCTCGTCCATATCTTTCCCGATGAGCGTGATATTTTGTTCCCAGCCGGTCCATTTCACTTCGCCGATGCTGCTGATCTTTTCCACTTCGGTGATCACGTTCTTGTCGTGCGGGGGCACCAGCTGCGCGCCGTCGTTCCAATAGGCTTTGTAGCCGTTGTATTCGCGGGGGTTGTGGCTGGCGGTGAGCACTATGCCGCCCTGGCATTGCAGGTGGCGGATGGCGAAAGAAAGCTCGGGGGTGGGGCGCAGGGCTTCGAAAAGGAATACTTTGATGCCGTTGGCAGCCATCACATTGGCGGTCACTTCGGCAAAGAAGCGGGAATTGTTCCGGCTGTCGTGCGCAATGGCAATTTTGATCTCGCCCTGGAAGGATTTCTTCAGGTAATTGGCGAAACCCTGCGTGGCTACGCCTACCGTGTACTTGTTCATACGGTTGGTGCCAACGCCCATCACACCGCGAAGGCCGCCGGTGCCGAATTCCAGGTTACGGTAAAATGCGTCCGTGATCTCGTCAGGGTTTTCTTTGAGGAGTTTTTGCACTGATGCCACGGTTTCCGGGTCATAGCCTCCGTTGAGCCATTGCTCTGCTTTGCTGAGAATGTTTGCGTCCATGTGTTGAATTACTTTTTACAGGGCCTTGATATGATCAAATGGACTGTAAAATAATGAGAAAAAGGTTTTCAGTCAAAATGGTTTGAAATGTAACCCCTGCCATGGCAAATTTCAAGCCGTATTTCCCCCGCCGGCGCCTGCCTGCGTTTTAGACTTTAAAAATCGCCCGTAATGGTTATTTTTGCGCCCATGAGGCGGTACGAAGATAATTATAAGCAAAAAGGATTACGCAAACAATTGGTAGACAACATCAGGCAGAAAGGTATTACGGACGAAAACGTACTGGCAGCCATCAACAACATCCCCCGGCATTATTTCCTGGACACGGCTTTTGAAGGGATCGCCTATGAAGACAGGGCTTTCCCGATCGGGGAGGGGCAAACCATTTCGCAGCCCTATACGGTGGCATACCAAACGCAGTTGCTGGAAGTAAAACCATTTGAAAAGGTCCTTGAGATCGGCACAGGAAGCGCCTACCAGGCCTGCGTGCTCGGCGAACTGAAAGCCAATGTCTATACCATCGAACGGCAGAAAAAACTGTTCGACCTGGTGAAATCATTCCCTTTCAAGGCAAAGTATCCCACTATCCGGTTCTTTTATGGAGACGGGTATGAGGGGCTGCCAACCTATGCTCCTTTCGACAAAGTGCTGGTGACCGCTGCGGCGCCGCATATTCCTGAAAAGCTGCTGAAGCAGCTGAAAGTGGGAGGAAAAATGGTGATACCGGTGGGCGGCGGCGACGTTCAGCGTATGCTGCGTATCACCAAGACCGGCGAAGATGATTACGAACAGGAGATCTTCGACGATTTTTCTTTTGTTCCCATGCTCACGGGCAAGAAAGGATAACAAAACATTCACGCAAACAAAACGGTCCCGGCTCAGCGCCGGGACCGTTTTGTTTTATGGCTCAAAAGCCCGTCATTGCGAGGAGCAGCAAGGGATTCTGTGCTGCGGAAAGTGTGACGAAGCAATCTCTTCCGGGTATCGGGGTACCTCAGTTCAATGAAGGAGATTGCTTCGTTGCCCCACCCGCTTTGGCTCCGCTGCTCCTCGCAATGACGATCTTTCATCGCAATGACAGGGTTTTTCCCTATTAAAATCCGCCCTGGCCTTCCATCTGCACGCCTTCTGAGCTGGAGCGGTTGTTCCTGCGTTTGAAGAGCTGTGAGTCGAACTTGCCGAAGCGGTAGCTGAGGTTCAGGCGCAGGATGCGGCTTTCGCGCTTGCGCACCATGTCCTGCAGGAAGAAGGCAGACTCCTGTTCCAGGCCGTACTCGCGGGTGTTGAACACGTCGCTGAGGCTTACGGTGGCTGTGAGGGCCTTGCTCTTCAGGAAATCTTTCCGCAGGGCAACATCCACTGAGCTCTGCCCCCTGATCCTGCCCTGTGCGGACGTGGGTATCATCATAAAACCGCCGCCTCCGCCGCCACGGCCGCCGCCGGTACCACCGCCGGTAGGAATGGTAATGGTGGGCGCCTGGTAGTTGGCGGTTACCTGGAAGGTCAGGTTCCAGGGCAGCTTGGTTTCGGAATTGATCTTGGCCAGCCAGCTGAAACCGCGGTTGGTGAAGTTTTCCTTATCGTTGCGCACCTGCAGCTCCTGCTGGTATAGGTTCACGTTGGTCGTGATGTCCCAGCCGGTAATGACCTGGTTCTTCACTGTCAGCTCAGCACCGTAGGAGAAACTTTTGTTGGCGTTGATGAAAGTGGTGAGCAGGGTGTCGCTGCCGGGAGATACCGGTGTGTTCAGCGTGCTGATCAGGTTGTTGGTGTTGCGGTAGTACAGTGAACCGAGGAAATTGTGTTTCTTCCAGGTTTTCATGTAAGAGAACTCAAGGCTGTTGGTGAACTCGGGCCGCAGGTTCGGGTTGCCTTCGCGGTGGTTCAGCGGGTCGCTGAAATCGCGGTAGGGCACCAGCTGGAAGAAGTTCGGGCGGTTCACCCGGCGCGAATAGTTCAGCTGCAGTTCCTGCTCTTTTTGCAGCTTGTAGCTCAGGTATACGCTGGGAAACAGTCCTGGTACGGCTTTGGTCGGTTTGAAGGTTTTGCCTTCGCTTGGGATCTCGCCGGAGTAGATATATTGTTCCGCGCGCAGGCCCAACTGGTAACCGAAATTCTTGATGGTGTTGGAGTAGTTGACGTATGCCGCGTAGATCTCTTCTTTGTACTTATAGTCGTTGCTCAGGCTGTCTATCGGCACATTCACGTTCAGCCCTTCGCCTACTTCGTAATTGCTGCTGAAGCTGCGGATGGTGCCTTTGATACCGGTTTCGAACTTCCCTGTTTTGCCCACAGGGTCCACATAATCGGCCTGGAAGGAGTAGAAGTTGGTCTTACCATCGCCGCGGTTGCTCTGGATGTAAGGATCGCCGGTGGGCTGGCCCCCCAGCGACTGCTGTTGCATGCGGAAGGCGCCGCTGCGGTCATTGTTGTTGAGGTTCATAGACACGTCGGCGGTCAGCTCCTTGTTGGGCTCGGCAAACAGGTGCTTGAAACCCAGGGTGGTGGAGTAGTTGCGGAAGCTGAACCTGCTGTCGGTATACCGGGTGTTGCGGCGGAACGCGTCCATTTTGGCGTCGCTGTAAAGGCTTCCCAGCTCTTCATAGTTCTTGAAGGTACCGTTCACGATGTTCTGCGACAGCGAAATGGTATTGCGGTTGTCCATGAAATAATCCACGCCGATGCGGCCGAACTGGAAATTACCCCCGCTGCGGCTGTCGCTTTCCTGGTTGATGTAATTCTGGTCCGTTGTGCCGGTGGCAAAGTTGGTGCGGTCTGTTGTACCGTTGCCCCAGTTGCGGTTGGCATTGTAGTTATAGTTGGCGCTCACGTTCCATTTACCCTGGCGCACGGCGATGTTGCCGCCCGCGTTGTATTTGTCGCCCGTGCCAACGCCGGCCTGTATCATCCCGTTGAAACCTGCTTTTTTATTTTTCTTCAGCACGATGTTGATGATGCCGCTCATGCCCTCTGCATCATATTTGGCGGAAGGGTTGGTGATCAGCTCCACGCTTTCGATCGCATCTGCCGGTATCTGGTCGATAGTGAGCGTGCTGGGCTTGCCGTCCACGAAAATATTGGGAGAGGAGTTGCGCACTTTTACGTTGCCGTCTATATCCACGTTCACGGAGGGAACGCTTTTCAGCACGTCTGCCGCGGTGCCGCCCACGCTGGTCAGGTTGCGGTCCACATTGAACACTTTTTTATCGATGTTCATCTGGAAAGCCGTGCGCTGGCCGGTTACTTCCACTTCCGAAAGGGCTTTGGCATTGGCTTCCAGGCGGATGTTGCCCAGGTCCTGGTCCATCGCCTGGGGTGTAACTGTTACTTTTTTGAAGATGGTCTTATAACCCATGAAGTTGATGCGGAGAAGGAAAGGGCCGAACGGCAGTTGTTCCAGGCTGAAATCGCCGTTGCCTTTGCTGAGCATGCCCGTTACCACGCTGGAATCTTTCTGACGGAGCAGCGCTACGGAAGCGTACTCCACGGGTTGGCGGGTCTGCGCGTCTACCAGTTTGCCGTAAATATGGCCGATCTGCGGCATCTGCCCGCCTCCGGGGCGCTGGCCGCCGGGTGCTCCTGCCGGTCGTGTGCCTCCCTGGGGAACTTGCGCCGCCGCATACGATTGCATTACGATCAGCCCCAGGAATAATGCGTACAATTTTTTCATCTTAATAAACTTTGACTTGACTCGAATTTTAGACGTTATTTTTATAATGAGCATTTACGGTATTGGAAATAAAGCCCTGGCAAAATTAATGGCTATTCGCCGGGCAACCTGCTGAAAGGGATAAAGGGAGCGAATTACAGCACGCACGAATGACGGAAAAACAGGGTCGGAAGGTATTAACATTATTTAACACTTCAGGGGCGCGCAGGCAGGAAGCATACATCTTCCCGCCCCACATGTGAAAAAAGTACAAATCCCGGTCTTTTTTTAAAATTTTCTCTTTTTTTTCAAAAAGGGAAATTATATTTGTAGAAATGAATACGCATTCATTTTTTCATTCCACCTGATTCTCAGAAAAAAGCAAACCCTTGGAAAAAAAGAATTACACTTCTCAGGATGTAGCGGAAGTAGCAGGCGTTTCACAGTCTACTGTTTCCAGGGTCTTTGCAGGCAATACCAATGTGTCGGAGAAAAAGAGGAAAAAGATACTCGCTGCGGCGGAAAAGCTGGGCTACAAGCCTAATGCGCATGCCAGGAGCCTTATCACGCGTAAGACCATGATGATCGGCATCGTTATGCGCAACATCCGCAATCCCTTTTATTCCGCCGTGCTGGAGATCTTCCATAACCGTTTATCAGCCCTGGGATACCATCTTATCTTTATCAATTCAGAGAACGAAGAAATACAGGAAAGCGAGGTCACACAACTGCTCGAATACAATATAGAAGGGGTTATCATTACCGATGCCTTATTATCCTCCTCCGCTTCCGAGAAGTTCAAACGCTACGGCATAGTGGTGGTGCTGTTCAACCGGTATACCGAGCACCTGGAAAGCAGCGCCGTGTTCTGCGACAACTACCTGGCTGCCAAGCAGATCGCCACTTACCTGGTGGAGACCGGCCACCAGTCATTCGCCTTTGTTTCCGGCCCATCTGATACTTCCACCACTATCGACCGGCTGAAGGGTTTTAAAGAAGTGCTGAAGGAGAGGGGCATTAAGAACTTTATGATAGAGCCCGGCAACTATACTTTTGAAAGCGGGTTCAAGGCTGCCCAGGAGCTGATCACCAGGAACAAGAACATTGATTGTATATTTTGCGGCAATGATATAATTGCCCTTGGCGTAATGGACGCCATCAGGACCATTGGCCTCAGGATCCCCGAAGATGTGTCTGTAGTCGGATTCGATAATATCCGCATGTCCGAATGGCCTTCCTATTCGCTTACAACCTGGGAGCAGCCGCTCGAGGAAATGGTAGATACTACCGTTGAGCTGCTGGTGAACGAGATCGGCGATACTACCGCCAAACCACAGATCGTGATGATGAAAGGACACCTGGTGGTGCGAAACACCGTAAGGTCCAGGAAGTAGATTTTTTTTGCCGTTTCATTTTTTGAATACGTATTCATTTACAAACAGAATGTTCGTTTATTTACCATAAGCGGCGCTGCGCCGGCGATCCTTTCGCCGGTACAGTGCCGGTATCAGCCAGAATCTCCATAGCCGCGACGCTATGAAGCAATGTACGTTCCTGAAGGAAGGATAAGACCGATAGCCGGCCCATGGGCTTTTTATGTTTTCACGTTAGACGCAAAAAAATTGAACAAACGCCGAACCCTTTAAACCTATTATTATGCAATTCTCTACGGGATTCAGGTTCACCGATCTTTTGTTCGGAAAAATTCCGGGCGGGCGCCTTTCCGCCGCCAGGTCCATCTTTTCTTATGCAATATTACTGCTCATTTGCAGTATGGCGCCGCTGGCGCTCAAAGCCGGGAATGCGGAGCACCCGGGTATGCTGCAGGCGCGTTCATTCGTGGTATCCGGTATGGTCACCAATGAAAATAACGAGGCGCTGCCCGGCGCTTCCGTGCGCATTAAAGGCACCTCCAAAGGCATGACCACCGACATGAACGGCAAGTTCATGATCGAAGTGGAGCGGGAGGAGGACTCGCTGGTATTCAGTTTTATGGGTTATTACAGCACTACCGTCAAAGCAGGCGATCAAAGGAGCATCACCGTCAAACTGCTGCCCGACGAAGAAAGCCGGAAGCTGAATGAAGTGCAGGTGGTGGGCTATGGTACGCAAAAGAAGATCACCATGGTGGGCGCTGTTTCTTCTGTGTCTCCCAGGGAGATACAGAAGTATTCCACGCCTTCGCTGACCAATGCCATCGGCGGAAAGCTGGCGGGCATCGTTACACGGCAAACCTCCGGCGAGCCGGGATATGATGCGGCAAAAGTATTTATCCGCGGCCTGGTATCGCAAAGCGGCACGAACAAACCGCTCATTATTGTTGATGGCGTGGAGCGCGAATTGCAGGACTACTGGACCACTATGAACATCCAGGAAATTGAAAGCTTCTCTGTATTGAAAGACGCCGCTTCCACCGCGGTATATGGCAACAGGGGCGCCAATGGCGTGATCATGATCACCACCAGGAGAGGCGCGGTGGGCAAGCCCAACATCACTTTCCGCTCGGAAGCCGCGATCGTGGTGCCCATGCGCATCGAAGACAATATAGACGGGTATGAGTATGCCTTGCTGCACAATGAAGCCCTCACCAACGTTGGCGAGCAGCCGAAATTCTCCCCGGCGGAAATACAAAAGTATAAAGACGGATCCGATCCCTACCTGTACCCGAATGTGAACTGGTACGATGTAGTGCTGAAAAAAAGGACCCGCCAGCTGATGAATAACCTCGGCGTATCAGGCGGTACGGAAACCGTGAAGTATTACCTGAACCTGGGTTACACCATACAGGAGGGCATTTATAACGAAGATCCCGCCAACACTTACAAGACCAACGCCGCGCTGAAGCGGTACAACTTCCGGTCGAACGTGGATGTGAAACTGAGCAAAAGGTTTTCACTCGCACTGGGCCTATCAGGCATTATTTCCAATACCAATTTCCCGGGCAGGGATGCGGGCAGGATACTCATGGGCCTGAAGCTCACGGCGCCGAACACTTATCCCGTCAAAAATCCCAACGGCAGCCAGCCCGGCGCTTTCGGCGACCTGTTATTGAACCCCTATGCGCTGGTTACGCAAACAGGTTATACCAAACAGTTCTACAACACGCTGGTGAGCAACCTCTCCGCCAAATGGGACCTTTCATATGTAACGCCGGGCCTGTCTGCCCGCGGCCTGGTGGCCTTCGACGTGGTGGATATCACCCAGAACATACGGCAAAAATGGCCGGCTACCTACTCATACATGAAAGACCCGGTTACTGGTGCTGAATCGTATAAGCAATGGTCTACCGAATCGCCTTTGGGCTTTGAGAACCGGAATGAGACCTACAGAACGATGTATGCGCAGGCGGGCATCGACTATGAACGCACTTTTGGCAATCATCATGTGACCGGTATGCTTACGGGGGAAAGAAGGGAATTCACCAACGTCAATGCCGGCAATTCCATCCAGAACCTCCCTGAGCGGCGGCAGGGCCTCATCAGCCGCCTTACTTACAACTACGATTACAGGTACCTGCTGCAGCTGAGCGCAGGCTACAACGGTTCGGAGAACTTTCCCAAGGGTAAACGCTATGGCTTCTTTCCCGCCATCGGTGCGGGCTGGATCGTATCCGGCGAAAAATTCTGGAACAAGGATGTCGTGAACCTGCTCAAGCTGAGGGGCAACTACGGCATCGTGGGCAACGACCGGATCGGCGGCGCGCGTTTCCTGTACCTGAGCACTTACAACAAATCCGCCACGGGCTACGTATTCGGCCTGGACCAGAACCGCGACCCCGGCGGCAAAAGCGAGGCCCGCATCGGCAATGAGAATGTAACCTGGGAGACGGCTTATAAAACAGACCTGGGCTTCGACCTGGAAATGTTCAACAGCAGGATCACGCTGTCTACCAGTGTGTTCCACGAACGCCGCGAGGGGCAGTTGCTGGAACGGAGGACCATTCCCATTTACGCCGGTTACCCCGGGGGCACGGTGCCCTTCGGCAACGTGGGCATCACGGAGAACAAAGGGTTTGAAGCGAGCCTGCAGCTCAGGAACACGACCAGGAAGGGATTTTATTACTCCTTCACCGCCAACTTCACCTATGCGAAAAATACAATTATAGAGAACGACGCTCCGCCCTCGCTGTATCCCTGGCAGGACCTCCGGGGAAGCGCCATCGGCTCCAACCTCGGTTACCGCGCGCTGGGCTTCTTCCAGGACCAGGAGGATATCGACAAGAGCCCTTCACAAACCGCATTGCAGTCTGTGATCCGCCCCGGCGACATCAAATACGAGGATATCAATCAGGATGGCAAGATCACTTCGGCAGACCGTACTATCATCGGCAGCTATGGCTCGGAGCCGCAGATCATGTACGGCTTCGGCGCTACCGCGGCCTGGAAAGGATTTGACGCCACCATCTTCTTTACCGGCGCCGCCCGCCGCGATTTCTTCTTCACACAAGGCTGGACGGCCTGGGCTTTCTCCGGGCAGGCCGGGTATTACAACGTGATGCAGCAGGTGTACGACAAACGTTTTATTGTAGGCGGTAATAACGAACATGCGGAATTCCCCGCGGTAAGGGCCGCCAGCACCAACAACTACACAGGTTCCACGCTCTGGTACAGGGGCGGCGATTACCTGCGGATCAAGAACGCGGAGATCGGCTACACCATTCCCGTCAACCTTACCAAAAAAGCGGCGCTGAAAAGCATCAGGGTGTTTGCGCAGGGAACCAACCTCGCTACCTGGGATAAGATCAAGGTGATAGACCCTGAATCCGATTTCGGCACAGGCGGTTATCCAATACCGCGGAATTACAATTTCGGGCTGGAAGCCAATTTTTAGTCAATTTAAAACCTGGTATCATGAAATCATATATCATTCCCGTGCTGGTTGCAGTATTGCTTTTTACAACGCCATCCTGTAAAAAGGATTACCTGGAAAAAACACCGGATGAAGACCTGACGCTGGAGCAGGTATTTACCAACGCTATTTTTACCGAGCAATACCTTGCCAACATCTACTCCCATCTTCCGAAAGAACTGGCAATGGTGGATAACCCCTGCGGCGGATGCCCGCCCAACAATACGTTCAACGCCGCCTCCGACGAGCTGGAGATCAGCTACGAGGTGAACTTTACCAACGCGATGAATAACGGCAACTGGAATGCTGATTCATATGTGCAGGACATCTGGTCGCAAAGCTACTTTGCCATCCGCAAGGCGAATATATTCCTGGAAAATATCAGCAAACTGGCGCCGTCTGAGCTCGCATCGGAAGACAAGATCACTAACTGGAAAGGAGAGGCTATTTTTCTCCGGGCGCTTCATCATTTTTTCCTGATCAGGGCTTATGGCCCGGTGCCGATCATAGACAGAACGCTGCTGCTGGATGAAGACCTTACGGCTTTTAAACGCCAGCCTATCGACAAGTGCGTGGAGTTCATCGTCAGTGAATGCGACAAAGCCGCTGAGCTGCTGCAGTTGCGGGTGACGGCCACTACCGATTACGGTAAGCCTTCCAAAGTGACCTGTATGGCGCTTAAGGCGAGAGTGCTGTTATACATGGCCAGCCCGCTTTGGAACGGCAATCCTGATTACGCCGCATTTACGGACGACGACGGCATGCACCTGTTCCCGGGTTTCCAGGCCGCGAGATGGGCGGCAGCCGCCACCGCGGCAAAAGCCTGCATCGACCTGGCGGAATCTGCCGGGCATAAATTGCACCGTTCCGGCGCCAATCCTGTGAAGAACTACCAGGAAGTATTTTATATCAACTTTAACGACGAAGTATTTTTTACCAGGAGCGATCCCGCTTACCTGAATGTAGACGCCTACAGCGAACCAAGAGGGATGCCCCGCGGCAACTGGCCCCTGCAGAATGCCACGCAGAACATCGTGGACGATTATGAAATGGCGAACGGCATACGCCCCATCCTCGGTTACAACGCAGACATGACGCCAGTTATCAACCCGCTTTCAGGTTATGACGAAAGTATCCAGGCTGCGGCGGCCACTGATAATTATTACGCAGGCACCCGCGGGATGTATGTAGGCCGTGAGCCGCGTTTTTATGCCAGCATCAATTTCACCGGCGCAAAATTTAAGACCGGCCCTCCGCAGAACAGGAACACACCGCTGCAGTTCTGGAAAGGGGGCATCGACGGCCGTCCGTTCGACGCCGGTGCGAATTTCAGCGAAACGGGTTATCTTATGAAAAAACTGACGAACCCCTCATATGTGATGCAGCCCGAATCCGGACCCATCAGGACCTGGATATTTTTCAGGCTGGGAGAACAATACCTCAACTACGCCGAAGCATTGAACGAAACACAGGGGCCCGTGGCGGATGTGTATAAATACGTGAACCTGATCCGCGACCGCGCAGGCTTGCCGGGCCTGCCCGCCGGCCTCTCGCAGGCGGATATGCGGGAAAAGATCCGCCACGAACGGAGGATAGAGCTGGCCTTTGAAACACACCGCTATTTTGATACGCACCGCTGGAAGACCGCGGAGAACATAGATAATGGGAACATTTACGGGCTGGATGTGCTGACGGACGGCTACAATATGTCCAGCGACGCTTTTTACAAAAGAAAAGTGGTGGAAAAAAGAGTGTTCGAAAAGAAACATTACCTGTGGCCCATCCAGCAGCGTGAGCTTGAGAAGAACAGGAAGCTGGTGCAGAACCCGGGCTGGTAAACTATCATCAAACAACCCATACGAATGGCAAGATTAGTCAACAAAGGATGCATGTTATTGCTGTGCTGCTTCTTTTCCGCAACAGCGCATGCGCAGCAATTATACGAGCTGCCTGCCGGTGCTGAAACACAGTGGATCAGCCTGGAGAACGCTTCCGGCGCAAAAGGAAAAGGCGGCATGGAAAACAAAGGCGCGAAAGGGCATGCGTCGGAATGGATAAAAGCGGGAGAACGGAAAGTGATAATGGATTACGAGGGCGCGGGCGTGATCAACCGCATATGGATGACCATCATTGAAAAAAGCCCGGCTTCGCTGCGTTCCATCTATATCGAAATGTATTGGGACGGCGCCGGCAAACCCGCTGTGTCCGTACCGCTGGGAGATTTCTTCGGCATCGGTCTGGGGCGCAGAACGGCTTTTCAAAGCGCGCTGTTTTCCGACCCGGAAGGCAAATCATTCAACTGTTTCGTCCCCATGCCTTTTAAAAAACATGCGAAGATCGTTTTTGTGAACGAGTCGAAACACAACCAGCTGCTGTTCTTTGATGTGAACCTGACAAAGCTGAAAAAGCACCCGCAGGAGATCGCGTATTTCCATGCCTGCTGGACCGGCAGCACCGATGGCAAGCCGGGCGATGACTTCGAGATACTGCCGCGGGTAAAAGGCAGGGGGCGTTTTTTAGGTACCAACCTGGGCATCATCCCTGATAAGGTCTATGGAGATACCTGGTTTGGCGAAGGCGAAATAAAAATGTACCTGGACGGGGATAAACAATATCCGACCCTTGTGGGCACCGGCACTGAAGATTATGTAGGCTCCGCCTGGAACCTCGGGCCTTTTGCGCACCTGTACCAGGGCGCGCCCATCGTTGACAAAGCGAAAGGCCAGTACGCATTTTACCGCTATCACATTCCTGATCCCGTTTACTTCCAGACGGATTGCAGGGTGACCATCCAGCAGATGGGCGGCGGCGGAAGAGACCTGATCAGGGGCATTGCAAAAGCAGGCGGCAAAGTGAAACCTGTTTCGGTGATGACGCCAAAAGGGCTCATCAAGCTGCTGGAAGAGCCTGCCTATCCGGGTTTGATGGACGATAAATTCCCGGCGGACGAATGGGTGAATTTTTACCGTGTGGACAATTATTCCGCCACGGCATATTTCTACCTGGACAAGCCGGAGAGCAACCTGCCGCCGCTGGCGCCGCTGGAACAACGATTAAAAGGCATTCTCTGATAAACCGGAATAACAACGTATGAACTGGCACCAAATAGACATCTGGATAGTAGGGATCTATATTTTGCTGATGCTCGGCACGGGGTTCTGGCACCGCCGTTTCGCCAACAAGAGCATGGACAATTTTTTCCTGGGAGGCCGTAAAATACCCGGCTGGTTGAACGGTGTTTCCTATACGGCGGCGCTGGTGAGCCCTGATGCGGCTACCGGCTACGGCGGCCTGGCGGTAGCCACCGGCGGTTTCATCTGCTGGTGGTACCTCAGCCGTTTCGGCCTGGCGCTCTTCCTGGGAGGCGTGCTGTTCGCCGTTTTCTGGCGCCGGCTCAACCTCTTCACCAGTCTTGAATTTTACGATCTGCGTTTCCCGAAAGGCGCCGCTTCCGCGATGCGGCTCTGGATCGCCATCCGTACTTCCATGGTGGCTATGCCGGCCTGGACCGGCATTACGCTGCTCGCTGCGTGTAAGATCATGGGGCCGGCTTTTGACCTCTCCAAGCTGGAAACATTATATCTCGTCGTACCGGTTTCATTGCTTTTCGTATTCTCTTCAGGCTACAAGGGCGTGGTGATCTCGAATTTTATACAGATGATCGTTTTTCTCGCCGGCACTTTGATGCTGGCCTGGCTTACTCTCCGGCACTTCGGCGGCGCTGAGGCGATGGTATCCGCCATTCAGACCCGGTTCGGCCCGTCGGGTGCGGAGATATTAGGTTCCATACCGCCCAAAGACCATGCTGTGTTCCCGCTCGCCGCCGCATTGGGCTGGCTGCTGGGGCAGAGCATCGGCTACGGCGGGGATGCCGCGCCCATGGGCGGGGCTATGGAAGGGCAACGCATCCTTTCCACGCGCACACCGGCGGAAGCGCTCACCATGTATGTGGTGGCTGCTATCAGCATGTTCGTCCTGCTGTTGCTGGTTACATTGCCCAGCATCAGCGCGGCGGTGATGTGGCCAGACCTGCGCGAGGCGGGCGCGGACAGGGAACTGGTATACGGGAGGCTGATGAAGACCCTGCTGCCCGCGGGCGCGATGGGATTGATGGTAGCCGCTATGCTGGCCGCCACGATGTCTACCGTAGGCGACAACCTCAATTTCGGCAGCCAGGTATTGGTGAGCGACATCTACCGCCGCTGGTTTGTGCCCAAAGCAAAAGAAAGCCATTACATGCTGATGGGAAAGCTGGGCATGATCGTCATTCTCGCCCTGTCTGTTGCCGTGGTGTTCAACGTGCTCATCATTACAGACGTGGCCATTTTTATGCTTTCCCTCAGCGCGGCGGAACTGCCCGCCAACTGGGCGCAATGGTGGTGGTGGCGTTTCAACGGGCCTGCGCGCGTGGCGGCTTCCTTTGGCGGCGCGGGCATTTTTTGCCTGGTGGTGTTAGGACCTAAGCTGCTGGCTTTTTTAGGCGTTCCCTGGGCGGGTAGCCTGCTCATACCCTGGTATTGGCAAACGCTTCTCGTAATGGGCCTCACGACAGTACTGTGGGTAGCCGTGGCACTGCTCACCAAACCCGACCCGGATGAGCTGTTGCGGAAATTCTATCTCAGGGCCCATCCGCTGGGCTGCTGGACGCCCTATAGAACGCTGGACAAACAGGGGCCCGCCGGATCGTTCAGGCTGGTGTTCCGCGGCATATTTATCGCCATCCTGGGCACCGTGTCCGTATCGCTGCTGATGCTGGGGCTTACCCACGCCTGGTTTGCACGGTACCTCACAGGAACGCTGACCGTTGCGGCAGCGGTTGCCTCCTTTCTTATTTTCTGGAAGCTGGCAAAACAATACCTGGCGGTACTGGCGCTGCGGGCGGCAGACAATGCCGCACCTCCAGCCATGAGAGCGGAAGAACCGGTCATCAACAACATGAATTAAATTATAAAACCAGATAGAACATGAAACAAACGACGGACGTAAAACGGGAGCACATTCTTTACCTGGGCGACTGGGTATTCAGCGTGGGACCGCTGTTTATTGAAACACCTTTCGGAACGGAAACCAAAGATGCAGACCTGCACTTCTATGGAAAAAGACTCGTAAAAGCCATTGACCCGGTGGTGGATGTGACCAGCATGGCCAACTGGGAACTGTACCGTATGCAGCCCGGCAGGCTCGAAGAAATACTGGACGTTTCAACCGGCCTTATCATCAGCGATGTGGAAGCAAAATGTTTTCACCTCTTCCCCAGCTTTTTTGACCGCGCGCAACGGAAAGATACCGTGGTCACTTTCCCTGACCGGCTCACCACTGTAAAGAACTGGATCGCGGATGGCGGCGGCCTGCTGATGCTTGGCGGCTGGCTGTCGTTCAGCGGCGCATTCGGCAAAGGCGGCTGGGGAAGAAGTTCTTTCTCCGACGCATTGCCTGTGCAATGCCTCGCTACGGAAGACCTGGTTGAATCTTCCGCCGGCTTCACCGCAGAAGTAATCGTACCTGATCATCCTGCCGTAAAAGGATTGAACTGGAATACCTTCCCGCCGATCTTCGGTTATAACGAGGTGGCCGCGAAACCCGAAGGGGAAGTGCTGGTGCGCGTGAAAGAAACCGGTCATCCGCTGGTAGTGGCGGGCGGATACGGGAAAGGCCGCATCCTTACCTATATGTCCGATCCCGCGCCGCACTGGGGTTTGAATTTTGAATTGTGGGACAGCTACGATGCCTTCTGGCAGCAGTCGCTTAACTGGGTAAAAAAACAGGGAGCTTAGCCATCATATGAGATCATTGCAATTACTGGCCGGCACTTCGGTAACAGACATTACACCGCCGCTGGAAGTGGGTTTGCTCACTTCCTCCGTACACGGGCTGTATGAACCTTTTCAATCGGTGAGGCTGCCGCTGAAATCCCGTGTACTGGTATTGGGCACGGAGCAGGACCTCGTGGCGGTGGTGTCGCTGGATCTGCTGGCGCTGAACGATACAGCGGCCGGCGGATGGGAGCAGTTCAAAAAAGGTTTGTCAGATATTATTCCGCCGCACAGGATCATCATCACCTGCACGCATACGCATAACGGCCCGGAATCGGTGGCTTTATCGGGCCTGTACCTCACACCGGTGTACAAACAATGGCTGGCCGGCGTGCAGCAGCAGATCAAACGGGCCATCCTGCAGGCCGCCCTGGCCGCGAAGCCCTGTCATGCGTCGGTGGCTGTAGCGACGCTGGAAGGTTATTCCATGCAACGCCGCATTCCAACACCGGAGGGGGTGATGATGTCTGATGCCATGCAGCCCATAGCGCCTGAATTGCTTGCCAGGGAACCTGTGGACCGCCGCGTGCATACGGTAAGGTTTGAAGGCGGGGATGGCGGTGTTATTGCCACGCTGGTGCATGCGGTCTGCCATCCTGTGCATGAAATGTGCATGCCGCATATTTCCGCGGAGTTTCCCGGTGAAATGTGCCTGGCGCTGGAAGCATCGGGCAAACACGGCATGCCGCTTTTCCTGAACGGGGCGGCAGGCGATATCAATCCGCCCACCGTATCTGCCGGGCCGCAGTACGCACAGCAGCATGGCAAGGCGCTGGCTGCGCTGGCAGGGCGGGAGCGGGGCGTGCCGTGCACGGGTGCATTCCGTTGTATACACAGTGAAATACAGCTGCCGGTGAGGCCGGAAGCAGGCGTAACAAAAGCGGCGGAAGCGCTTGCAAGGCTCAACGCCATCGCCATCGGCCCGCTTGCCCTGGTGTTCATTCCCGGCGAGCCCTTTACGGAAACCGCTTATGCCATTGAACGGGATTCGCCTTTTGAACATACCATCATAACGGCATATGCCGAGAATACCATCGGTTATGTGCCTACTGAAGCGGCGTTCGAAGAAGGCGGTTATGAAACCGGGCCGGGCAAATGGTCGTACCTGGCCAAAGAGGCGGAAGCATTCATCATTATGGAAGCACAAAAGCTGCTGACGGCGTTATTTGCTACTCATATTCCAATAACCCACTGAGACAACTAAGAAAGACAAACAACTACGAAGTAAACCGAGGAAGGAGGTTCACTGAGACAACTAAGAAAGACAAACAACTACGAAGTAAATATTCACAGATGAAAACAATGAAGGCAACATTTTTTCTATGGATATGCATCCTGCTTGCGACAGGGCTTACGGCCCACGCGGGTAAAGGGAAGGAAGTGTATTTCTACGGCAATGCGCGCAACGACCTGTACAGGTTGCTGCAGCGCGAAGGGTTTACCGTCAGGAAGTACAGTACGCCGGAAGCCGCGGTGAAAGCCGCGCCGCAGGGAGCGGGTGTTTTTATACTGGCCGGCAACTATCCGCAGGCAGACCCGGTGAACCGCATTACGCGCCAGTTGCTGGATGAAGCAGGCAAAAAATCGTTGCGGCTTTATATTGAATATCCCTCATCGTTCCCGGGCCTCGACATCCCTGGCAAACCCATTGAAACCAAGTTTGAACGCGGCGTGATCACCGCGGACGTATTCGGCAGCGGGCTGGCGCCTATGAGCTTGCTGGGCATCCACAACTGCCACATCCTGCCCGTTAGCGCCGGCAACCCGCTGATCGTACTGGCAAAAGTAGTGGGGCTTGATAAAGCGGAATACGGGCTGGCCGATACTAAAACATATCCCCTGCTGTTTGAGCAGGATAATGCGCTGGTATGTATGACGGGCCTGAGTAATTTCCAGACGGGACGTTACGGGCCGAAAGCCTCTATAAAAACCGTATGGGCTTACATCATTTCCCGGATCACCGGCGTTGAAAACATTGCGCTGAAAAAGTGGGAAGAAGATGTGCGCCCGATGTACGGTAAAACAACACCCTTGCCCGCCGGGGCCCGTCTCACCAGCATCCGGAAAGGCATAGCCTGGTTCGATAACGGCCGCTTTTTTATACATCCCGCCTGGAAGGAGTACTGGCATCAATACGACGGCAAGAACGGCACCACCCCGGTAGGCCCGCCGCTGCCGGCCGATAAGCCTAACGGCAACGGCAGCCTGGGTATTATCGAAGGGCATACCTCTACCATTTATTACGACGGCAGCCAGCAATACCGCTACTGGATGCGCGCCGATGTACAGGGCGAAGCCAGCATGGCGCTGGCGGCGGCAGGACGGTTGTTCAACAATCAAACATACAAGGACAAATCCGCCCGCCTGATCGATTTTATGTTCCATACCTCGAACATGCGCGCGGGCGCCAAGAACGATCCCGCCAGTCCCGTTTACGGCCTGATCGGCTGGGCCACCACCGCGGCCGGCTCGTTCTACGGCGACGACAATGCCCGGGCCATCCTCGGCGCTATCGGCGCGGCATCATATCTCAACAAAGGCAAATGGGACAAGGAGCTGGCCGAGGCCATCATGGCCAATTTCAGGACCACCGGCAATCTTGGCTTCCGCGGGGAGCGCATCGAGGAACCGGATATCATCAAAAACGGCCTGCAGTTCTACCAGCAGCGCGACCTCATTTACATTTCCCCGCATTTTGAATCCTGGATGTGGGCCTGTTACCTGTGGCTGTACGATAAAACGAAATACGAACCGCTTTTATCCCAGACCAAAAAAGCCATCCGGATCACGATGGAAGGTTACCCCGGCAAATGGTTATGGGGCAGCAGCATGCAAACCCAGCGCGCCCGCATGATACTGCCGCTGGCCTGGCTGGTGAGGGTGGAAGATACGCAGGAGCACCGCCAGTGGCTGGATAAAATGGTCAATGAGATACTGAAATACCAGGATGAGAGCGGCGCCATCATGGAAGAATTGGGCAAGGGCAAAGGCATGTTCAGGGAACTGAAAAAGAATGATGATTATGGCCAGGATGAAGGATCGCTGATATTCCGCAACGGCGAAAAAGTGGCCTGTATGCTGTATACCTGCAATTTCGCGGTGTTCAGCCTCAATGAAGCTGCGGCCGCCGCCGGCGATAAAAAATACCGCGACGCCGTCAACAAACTCTCCGATTTCCTGACAAGGATACAGGTGCGGAGTGAAAAACATAAAGACGTGGACGGCGCCTGGTTCAGGGGCTTTGACTACGGGCGCTGGGACTATTGGGCATCCAACTCAGATGCCGGCTGGGGTGCCTGGTGCACGCTCACAGGATGGATACAAAGCTGGATCGTTACCACGCAGGCACAGATACAGCAGCGGGAAAATTTCTGGGACCTGACCAAAAACTCCCCGATCGGGAAACCGGCAGGAGCCGTGATCGAATCAATGATGCGTAAATAAAAAATACATGAAAGGAAAAATAGCCACCGTTTTATTATGCCTCGGCGCCCTGTGCGCACAGGCGCAAACACCCGCCAGCGACCTCGCCGCGCTGTCGCAGATACAACAGGGCATGACCTCCAAACGGGTCAGCAGTTTCGACAAAACCGGCGGCAACGATGATTTTATCCGCATAGAGAAGGATGAAAAGAAGATCGTGTTCGACGTAAAAGGCGCCGGCATCATCAATCACATCTGGATCACCATGGCGCCCGAACCCGGCGCGCTGAACCGGAACGATATCATCATCAGGATGTACTGGGACGGCAAGGCGGAACCTTCCGTCGTATCGCCCATCGGCCCTTTCTTCGGCCAGGGATGGGGCGAATCCTATGAGTTCAATTCGCTGCCGCTGATCGCGGGGCCGGACAGGGGAAAGGGGCTGGTCAGTTATTTCAGTATGCCTTTCGCCAACGGCGCTAAAATAGAAATAGAGAACCAGAGCGGCCGGCGCATCGACAATTTTTATTATTACGTGGATTATGTGGCCATGAACAAGCTGCCCGCTAACTCCGGCCGCTTTCACAGCTGGTACAACAAACAACTCGCCGGTTCCGCCGGCGACGGCGGGGAGAATGAATGGGGCATCCTTGGCAAGACCGGGAATAATACTACCGGCAAGGACAATTATGTATTTGCCGACATAAAAGGCAAGGGCCATTTTGTAGGCGTGAACTATTACGTGCATTGCCCTACACCGGTATGGTACGGCGAGGGCGACGACATGATCTACATCGACGGTTCGCCTTCTCCCACGCTTCACGGCACCGGTACGGAAGATTATTTCAACACGGCCTTCTGCCCGAAGAACATCTTTCAACATGCCTATTACGGCTATCCGCGCGTGAACAACGACATGGGATGGCTGGGCAGAACGCACCTGTACCGCTTTCACATCACCGACCCGCTGTACTTCGACAAGTCATTTAAATTCACCATAGAGCACGGCCACAACAACGTACTGACGCTGGACCTGGCCAGTGTGGTCTACTGGTACCAAAGCGAGGCCATGGCTGTGCCGCCCATACCGGGCAAGGAAGCCAGGGCGCCCAAGCCCCTCATCAACATCGGCGATTTTCACAGGTGGAGAAATGAATGGAGAAAAAGCAAAGGCAACGACCCGCAGCTGTGGGGCAATTAAACAGACCGGATATGTGCTCCGCCGGGGCGTTTCATCAGGCTTCAAAAAAAATGTAATAAGGATGAAAACAATATTGTACATCATTATATGCAGCTTCTTTACCATGCAGGCATATGCGCAGGAAATGACAGACCTCACCCGCATCAGGGAAAAAGCCCGGTCGAAGCGCGTGAGCAGCTACGACCGGTCCGGCGACAACCATGACAACCTGCAGCGCATCGCGAGCGGGGAGAAGCGCACCATCTTTGATGTAAAAGGCGCCGGCATCATCCAGCACATTTGGTTCACCATGGGGCCGGAGCCGGACAAATTGAGCCGCAACGACGTCATCATCAGCATGTACTGGGATGGGAACGACTATCCTTCCGTACAATCTCCCATCGGCCCTTTCTTCGGCCAGGGCTGGAACGACAGCTATCTCTTTACCTCCGCGCCGCTCGCGGCAACGCCCGTAAACGGGATGGGCCTGGTCAGCTACTTCGCGATGCCTTTCGCAAAAGGCGCCAGGATAGAGATTGAGAACCAGTCCGGCAGCGAGATCAGGACCCTGTATTTTTATATCGACTACGTGGAAATGGATGAGCTGCCGCCAAACACCGGCAGGTTCCATGCCTGGTACAATAAAGCGCTGACCGGCGCGGAAGACAGCGTTGAGAATGAGCACTGGATGTTTGGCCCCGGTAAGCCCAACAAAACCGGTAAAAACAATTACCTGGTGGCCGACATAAAAGGAAAGGGGCATTTCGCGGGCGTCAACTATTACGTGCATTCCCCCACACCGTTCTGGTATGGCGAGGGAGACGATATGATATTCATCGACGGGGAAGAGCGCCCATCGCTGCATGGCACGGGTACGGAAGATTATTTCAACACATCCTGGGGCGCGCCGGACAAACCCTATTCCACGCCATATTTCGGCTACGCCAAAATAAACGGTGAAAAAGGTTTCCTGGGCAGAACACATATCTACCGGTTCCATATCCAGGACCCGATTTATTTCGACACTTCCTTACGGTTCACTATCGAACACGGCAGCATGAACGTCATGACGCTGGACCTGGCCAGCGTGGCATACTGGTACCAATCCACCGCATCACGCATCCCCGCCATCCCCAATGCTGCGGCCCGCAGGCCGCGCCCCCTCATAGGGCCGGCGGATATACACCGCTGGAGGGACGAGTGGCGGAAAAGCAAAGGGAACGGCCCCACGTTGTGGGGAAATTGATCATACAAGTTAACCAAGCCTCCGGGCAAATAAAATCAAACCAATGAGCAGGTATTTGAAAAAAGGGAAAAGTGAATCCGATATTAAGAACGCAGATGCGGACATCCGGAAAACCGTTGAAAAGATCATCAGGGACGTGGAAGAGAACGGCGACCTTGCCGTGCGGAAATACGCAGCGTCATTTGACGGCTGGTCGCCCGGCTCATTCCGTTTAACGGACCGTGAGATCAAAACGATCGTGGACCGCACGCCCCAGCAGGTGAAAGACGATATCCGCTTCGCGCAGCAACAGATACGTTTTTTTGCAGAGCAACAGCGGGCCTCCATTACGGATATTGAAATAGAAACCTTGCCCGGCGTAATCCTCGGGCATAAGAACATCCCGGTGAACAGTGTGGGCTGTTACATTCCCGGCGGGCGGTACCCCATGGTGGCCTCCGCGCATATGAGCATCATCACGGCCAGGGTGGCCGGCGTAAAAAGAGTGATCGCCTGTACGCCGCCCATCAACGGCAACATTCCGGAAGCCACCGTATGCGCCATGCATTTTGCAGGGGCGGATGAAATTTATATCCTCGGCGGTGTGCAGGCCTTGTGCGCCATGGCCATTGGCACATCTTCCATTTCCCCGGTGGATATGATCGTGGGGCCGGGCAACGCTTATGTAGCGGAAGCAAAAAGACAATTGTTCGGCCGCGTGGGAATGGACCTCTTTGCCGGCCCTACTGAAATACTGGTGATAGCCGACGAAACCGCGGATGCCGAAATGGTGGCCTGCGACCTGCTGGGGCAGGCTGAGCACGGGCCCACCTCGCCCGCCGCGCTGATCACCACCTCAGCCGAGCTGGCGGAAGAAACGCTGGCCGAGATCGAAAGGCAGCTGAAATACTTGCCCACGGCGGATATTGCGCGGGTGGCCTGGGACGATTGCGGATCGGTGATCATCGTGGACAACCTGGAAGAAGCGCTGCGTGAAGCCGACGCCCTGGCTTTCGAGCATGTGGAAGTGCTGACAAAAGACCCGCAGTTTTTCCTTGACAACATGACCAATTACGGCGCGCTGTTCCTCGGTGCGGAAACGAATGTAGCATACGGCGACAAGGTGATCGGCACCAACCACACCCTGCCTACCATGAAAGCCGCCAGGTATACCGGGGGATTATGGGTGGGGAAATTCCTGAAGAACTGCACCTACCAGCGTTGCACGCCCGAAGCCAGCGTCACGATCGGCGAATACGCTATGCGCCTCTGCGAGCTGGAAGGTTTTGCCGGGCATAAGGAACAGGCTGCATTGCGGGTGAGACGTTACGGGAAAGAAATAGTGCGGGAAAAATAAACCACAATCCTATTGTATGCGCATATCACTCATGTTGTTGCTGGCTGGCATGCTTCCCGCCTTTACCGGCGCTTATGGTCAAAAGAAGGCCCCTTATCTCGTTCCTGAGATCAGCGGGCCCTTCGTGCACATCTTCAATCCTAACGACGCACGGAAAGAAGGCGACAGTGCCTGGTATACGAACGATCATACCTTCATCAGAGGCCGCGACGGTACCTGGCATGCCTACGGCATCATTCATCATCTGCCGGTAAAGCCCTGGGATGAAAACCGGCTTTTCCATGCGTCGGCCTCCTCCATCAAACAGGCCAAATGGGAAGACCATGGTTACGCCATGACGGCTGAACCCGGGGTGGAGCGCGTGCTGTGGGCGCCGCACGTCATACAGGAAAAAGGAACCTATTACATGTTTTACAACACCGGCAATATGCAGAAAAATGCACCGGAATATGCATCGTGGGGGCAGCTGCGCATGGCCATAAGCAAAGATATCTTTAACTGGACGCGGCACGGCAGGAACCCGCTTTTCAGTGATCCCGGGCATGCCCGGGATTCTTACATCATGAAATACAAGGACAAATATTATTACTATTACACCAGGGTGCTCACCGAAACGGACCTCAAATCTGCCGTGGCCGTGCGCACCAGTCCCGACCTGCTGCATTGGAGCGGCCCACGCATCGTTCACCAACAGCCCTACGAGGTGTATTGGGGAGGAGATGCGGAAAGCCCTTTTGTAGTGCGGCTGGAAGGGCTCTTCTATCTTTTCATCTGCAAGGCCATGACGGCTTATAACCTGACGGCCGTGTACTGGTCCGAAGACCCTGAGAACTTCCCGTTGGAGAACCTTGTATGTACGCTGCCTGTACATGCCGCTGAACTGATCTACGATAAAAAAGAAGGCTGGTTCATTTCAAATACGGGCTGGGACAAAAAAGGGCTTTACCTCGCCCCTTTAAAATGGAAAAAGGCTAATTGACATAAACGCTCAAAACCGGCAATTATGACCGCACTCCGGAATTTATTACTGATCCTGATTTGTATACCGCTGCATGCAGCTGCACAGCAGCATAAAGTTCCCAACGGCTACGACGCTTTCCGTGCTTGGGAAAAACTGCCGCAGCAGCGCATTGGCGTAAGGGCGTATATGCGCAGCACCTATGCCCGTAATGGCGGCGGCTACGACGCGTCGAATTTTCTTTTCATGAATAAAGAAGATGAAAATGTAACGCTGGATGTGAAAGGCGCCGGCGTGCTGTATTTTTTTCGCGCTAATCATTGGCACGGCAGTCCCTGGCATTTTATGGTGGACGGGAAGGACAACCTGGTGTCTGAAACCGCTACCGCCAGCCCGGTGGATGCGGTGAAGAAATTCAAAAGCACCGCATTTATCCCGGCCGCTTCGTTTCCCGAGCCCATGGCCTGGACCTGGGGCACTACCAAAGGCGCTAACCTGATCTGGGTCCCGATGCCATTCCGGGATTCGCTGCGGATCGCTTATTCCAGGACCTTCTATGGCACCGGTTATTACATCTACCACTTGTATGCCAATAAAGACGCGCTATCCAAACCGCTGCGCAGCTGGGATATCAGCCAAACGCCCGACCGTGATGTAACAGACCTGCTGGCCCGCGCAGGCACCGACATTGCGCCGCAAAATATTAAAAAGGCGCAAGGCAGGGTGAAACTAGACAAACCCTCCGTATTGCTGACCAGCATCAACTCCGCATCCTCTTCCCTGAGAGCATTGAAACTCACCCTGCCGCTGGATAAGGCAGAGGCCCTTGAACGCGTGCGGCTGCGCGTGACCTGGGACGATGCGGCGCATCCTTCCATCGACGCGCCCCTGTGCCTGTTCTTCGGCGCGGGCACTTTTTACAACCGCGAACAAAAAGAGTATCTCGTAAAAGGTTTGCCTATTAATATCCGTTACGACTATGCGGGCAACAAACTGGAACTCGCCTGTTATTATCCCATGCCCTTCTTTAAAGGGGCTACATTCGAGCTTACCGGCATACAGCCGGACAATACAGAGATAAGTTATGAGCTCCGTTATGAACGCTCAAAAATACCCGCGAACAGGAGCGCCTATTTTCACGCCACTTACCGCGACATTCCCAAGCCCGAACTGGGCCGGGACATGACGTGGCTGGATACACAAGGCGCGGAAGGCCATGAGGAATGGTCAGGCAGCTTCCTGGGCACGTCTTTTATATTCTCCCACAATGCCAACCTGAGCACGCTGGAAGGCGACCCGCGTTTCTTTTTTGACGACAGCCGCACGCCGCAGGCATACGGCACCGGTACCGAAGAGTGGGCCGGGGGAGGGGATTATTGGGGCGGAGAGAACATGACGCTGCCGCTGGCCGGGCATCCCTGCGGGGCCACGGAAAAGAAAAAGGCCGTCAATGACAAAGACCTCATTCAATCCGCCTACCGCTTCCTGCTGGCAGACCTGATGCCATTTGGCAAACGCGCGGTGATCCGCTTTGAACATAACGAAAATGTATCGCAGGAACATTATGAAACGGTCTGCTATTGGTACGGCCTGCCCGCACCGTCGCTGGTTAAAACTGATTCCCTGGATATTGGCAGTCCGGCCGATGAACAGCAGCACAACTACCATTCACCCCAGGCCTCCGCGGCAGACACTATCCGTTCAAGATATGAATGGGGCCCTGATGCTTATCCCGCCCATGCATGGGGCTACGACCTGCAAAAAAGGCCGGGCTACAAAGAGCTGATAGGAAAAGAGATCTATCCCGCGCATGCGGAAGACGGCCGCACCACTACCGGCACGTCCGAGTTCACCCTGCGCCTCCGCAAAGACAATATGGGCGCGCTGCTGCGCAGAACGCTGGATTACAGTTATCCCAATCAAACTGCCGAAGTATTTGTTGCGGCGGCAGGATCAGACAACTGGCAGAAGGCCGGCACCTGGTACCTGGCAGGAGCCAATACTTACGTAATATCCAGGCCGCCCGGCGAACTGTCGCCGCGGCAATACAAAGTAGAAACATCCAACCGCCGTTTCCGGGACGATGAGTTCCTTATCCCCGCCGCGCTTACAAAAGGCCGGGATGCCATCAGGGTGAGGATCACCTTCGTTCCCGGCTCGCAGGAATTATATCCCGGCCATCCGTTTCCCCGCCAGAGTGCGTGGAGCGAATTGAGATACGAGGTTTACAGTTATATCCTTCCGGCTTTTAAATGAATACAGGGAATATGCGTGGAATATTTATTGCCGCGCTGCTGTGCGTCGCGCTTTCCGGCTACGGCAATATCCGTTTGCCCCGGATCATCAGCAGCAACATGGTATTGCAGCAGCGCGACAGCGTGAAGATCTGGGGATGGGCAGATCCATATGAAGAGATCACCGTAAGGCCATCCTGGGGGCCGCAAACATACAAAGCCACCGGCTCCCGCGATGCGCGCTGGGAGGTGAAAGTGGCAACGCCTGCCGCAGGCGGGCCTTATACTATCACCATAAAAGGAAAAAACACCATCGTGCTGGATAATGTTTTGATCGGCGAAGTATGGATCTGTTCCGGGCAAAGTAATATGGAAATGAGCGCACAAAAAGGTCTGCGGGATGCGAAAGCAGAACTGCCTTCCGCACACCTTCACAATATCCGTTTCTTTCATATTCCTAAAACAACGGCTCCATACCCGCAGGATGATTGTGAAGGACAATGGGCGGCCTGCGACAGCGTAACGCTGCAGGCATTCAGCGCTGTAGCATATTTTTTTGGCAAGCGTTTAAGCGCGGAGCTTGATGTGCCCGTCGGCCTTATCGGGGCCAGCTGGGGCGGCACCGCGGCGGAAGTATGGACGCCGGACAGCATCGTGCGCCAGGACCCTGTGCTCAAACAGGCGGCTACCAAAATACTCCCCAGCGGCATGTGCCCCTATGAGCCCGGTTATGCATTCAATGCTATGATTGCGCCGGTGACGCCTTATGCCATTGCCGGCGCCATCTGGTACCAGGGAGAGAACAATACCGGCGCGGCAGATACCTATCAACGGTTATTCACGGCCATGATAGACGGCTGGCGGGCCGCCTGGAAAAAAGATTTCCCTTTTTATTTCGTGCAGATCGCCCCTTTCAGGTACAAGGTAAAGAACACCGGCGCCCTGTTGCGGGAAGCGCAGCTGCAAAGCACGGCGCATCCTAAAACCGGTATGGTGGTGATCACGGACCTGGTGGCCGATACCAACGACGTTCACCCTGCCAACAAACATGATGTAGGGCTCCGTTTAGCCAATCTCGCGCTGGCAGACACTTATCACCGGCAGGGAATTCCCTTTCAAAGCCCCGTTTTCAGCAACATGCGCATCAGGGGCAACAGGGCTGTCGTCACTATCAACCATGCAGGTAAAGGTCTGGTGATAAAAGGAACAACCGCTACGGAGTGGACGATCGCCGGTGAGGATAAAATATTCTACCCGGCGGATGTGGTGATACATCAGCACACAGCAACGGTGTCGAGCAAAATGGTGAAAGCCCCTGCGGCGGTGCGTTATGGCTTCAGGGATGCTGCAATGGGCAATGTTTTCAGCCGGGAAGGCCTGCCCCTGGCGCCGTTCCGCACGGATAGCTGGAAGGTGGAAACGGAATGACGATAGCCTTCCGTGGCATTTGCGAATCTAATTATGAAAGGACGAACCGGGACGGATGTTTTTTAGGCAATGAAAAAAGCTGCGAAGAGAGGATTGCTCATACAACAACGAAAAAGGGGCACAGCGTCATGTTAATGAACTGTACCCCTCTGGGTGGATGAGGGGGCTCGAACCCCCGACCCTCAGAACCACAATCTGATGCTCTAACCAACTGAGCTACAACCACCATGTGTGTTTTGTGGAGTGCAAAGGTAATATTTTTCGTAGTCAATTTCCAAATGTTGAGGCGGAAATCTTTTACAAAAAATCGAAATTGTTGTTTCCCGGTAATTGCCTGATGTTGTTGCTTATAACATATTGCAAATTGAAATCTGTTTCCGGGACCCGGTTATGCACATGATTTCCACAAAAAAACGCGTATCTTTGCCATTCGCAAATCACCCGAAAACTTACTAGCCCAGCATGCGAAGTGCTGGGCTTTTTGTTTTTATTAACCAAGAAAAAATTATATAAAAAGTTGACATACAACTAACTATGCATATGGATCAGCTAAAATTGAAATTACAGGAGTATTATCAGCGTTACCGGAAGCAGGACAAACTGCCGAAGAAGGAAGCACAGGAAGGGGGGAAAGACCCTGTGCAGGACCTGGAGAATGATATCCTTACACAGTTCGGGCTCCCGGTATCCAAAAGGTTTGTACAGATATTGCACGATTTTGTCAATCAGGGACAGGTAAACGACCAGTTGCTGGATTATGTGAGCAAGAAATTGCGCACTGCCGCCAGGAAATATTTACTCGCACCGGTCATGAGCGATTTGGAACAACTCAACCAGGCCCGCGACCAGAAGCGGAACCCTTTCGACGTATTGCCGGAGATCGGGTATCCTGCAAATGAATATGCCGTTTTCCTGGTAGGGGAACTGCTGTACCGCCGCAATATGAGCGCCGCAGACGTGCTGGATGAATTGCATCGCGCACACAAGCACAACAGCTGGGAAGACCTGCTGATGCTCAGCAAGATCAGCAATTATTCCAGCCACGAACTTTACACAAAACTCAAGAAGTTCGAGCTGCGGTTCGTCGACGATTTCGTGCAGCACCAGCACCGCCAGGAAGTGACGCGCCCGCAGAATAAACGGCTCACGCCCGCGGAAGAAGGTTATAAGCCCAATTACAAAACCATTTCAAAAGTACAGGTGGAAGACATCGTGTTCGACGACAAGACCACGCCCAGCCTGTTCGGCAAGATCAAAACCGGCAGCCGCTACACCCGCATCACCATCAGCCTCGAATTTTCAGAGCTGAACCAGCTGCTTATGAGTGGCGGAGAGCTGGGTGTGGAAATTGCCAACACCATCAAAAAACGCCTGTCCAACCCCGCGGTGGCCAAACCACTGGTGATAGACATCAAGGCGGAATTCGGCGAGCCGCTCAAGCTGGACAACTGCTACCTGGAAGTATACAAGCCGCAGCACCAGGAGAACGGCAAGTGGATGGAAGACAAAGACGCGTTCTATTTTGTAGACAAGATCCTGTCCAAAAAAGAATTCGAGAAACGCAGCAAGGAAGCGGAAGTAAAAACCAAGATCCAGGAATGCCTGGAACTGATCGGCGGCTCTTACGTATATTACCAGCGCCTCCGCAGGCTCGGCATCACCGAGGAAGAAGCCAAGCTGCGCGCGGGCTTGCAGGATGAGCTGTTGTACAAGCTCAGCTACTACCTCAATAAATTGAAGGATTAATTACTGTCATAGCACGAAAAAGCCCCGGCATTGCGCCGGGGCTTTTTTATTATAGAAATGTTCTGGTTAGAAATTCTTCTCGATCCTTCCCACTCTGCCATACTGGTCCATGCCTTCCACTACCACCCTGAAGTTCTTCGTATTGTCGTTGTTATAGAAGATGAGGCGGGCGGTGTGATTGGTGCTGTCTATCACCAGGCTCGGGTTCCAGAATAGGGTGAGGCGTTTATCGGGCAGGTCGTGCACAGGTTTGCGTACGGAATAATCAGGATTGTAGAATTCCTTGATGATCTTGTAACCGCCTTTTTTCAGCAGCTCCAGCCCTTTTACCGTGGGATCGGGCCGGCTGTCGCCGCCGCGGCGCGTCCAGATGGCAATGGCGCCGTCGCCGCCGCCGATGCCGCCCATGAACGGGGGGCGGAATACTTTAATGAGCGCAACATCCGCCATGGGGATATTGGCCACGGTGCCGATGTCTACGGGCATCTGGTCCAGGTATACGCCGGGAGCGCCGCCACGCCAGGAGAGCGTAGGGTTGCTGATGTCGCCGGTGATCTGGAGGCCGGGCACGCGCGCCTGGAGGTATTGGAATACGTTGAACGAGGTGGGGTTTTCGTTCGTCAGGTCGAAGGTCATCGCGTTGCCGCCGGAGAACATGCCGTTGGCATACCGTTTTTCAGTGGTCTCGGCCTCGGTCGGTTTTTTAGCGGTGATGTCCACCCCCTGCAGCTGGATGGTGCGGTTGTTGATCCTGCGGTTCACGCTATTGCTTTCCACCACGGTGGCGAGGTAATTTTTCAGTATCCTGTTGTCCAGCGGCGGAGGAGGCAATAAGGGAATGGGCGTTTTTACGCTGGTGTATACGTCAAAGAAGTGACGGTCGAACTGCACGTCCACATCTTTCCATTTTTTATTGGTCATATTGCCCTGGAAATAAACATTGGCGGTATCGTTGTAGAACAGGTTGTTCAGCTGGAACGTACCGTCGGGGTTTACGGGGGCGGATGCGAATGCGGAAGAACTGTCTACCGGTATCTTGATCAGGAAGTTCACGCTGCCGTCTGTAACCGGCTGTCCGCCTGCGGTGCGGGCTTTACCGGTGATGTTGATGCCCTGTTCGTAAGGATATTTTATCTGCGGGTATTTGTCCTGCAATATCTGCTGCCAGCTAAATCTTCTCCAGCCATTGGTCAGCATCACGAGATCGAGCGCCTGCAGCGTGCTGGCGCTGTCGTTGCGGAAATACCAGGCCGGGTTGTGCACGTAACCATGAATGTCTGAGGTAAGCAGGGTATTGCTCACGATGTTGTTGCCCCAGGGATCGAAGCCCACCTGGTCTGCATCCGTAACGGATGCGCTGATGCGGCCGCGCATCGAATCGGGCACCTGCAATACCAGCTCGGTGCGCTGGCGCGGGCCTTTGTTCAGCTCCTGCGGGTCCAGGAAATATTCGATCTGGTCGTTCTTCTGCCTTACGTATACCAGGCGCTCGGAAAGGGGAGTGCCTTTCTGGTCGAACAGGGTGAGGGTGATGATGCCGGTGGGTATATTGGTGGCGGGTATCAGGCCGCTCACTTTTCCTTCGGAAATATTGAGGTTGGCTTTGTAGATCACCTGGTTCTGCATGGTGGCGATCAGCAGCAGGTCGTTCATGCTTGTGTCCAGCCCGTTGAAGCCGGTGAGATAGAATATCCTGGCGCCGCGGTTGTATACTTTCAGGGCAATGCCGCTGGATTTTACCGCGGGAAGGTTGAAGGTCTTCTGCTGGCCGCTGGCGGTGGACACTACGGCTTTGTAGCTTTCCCCGGCTGCGGGCTTCAGTTCAAAGGTGCCCATGCCGTCGTGCAGGGTTTCGATCACGGCCACCTGCTGGTCTTTGCTGTCGCGCACTGCGCCGGCCACTTTAATGGGATAACCGTTCTGGTCGATGGCTTTGAAGGCTACAATGCTGTTCACATCGGTCACCAGGTCGCCGCCTTCCGGGAAGAACTGCACGGCGTAATCTTTGGCGGAAGAACCATCGTCTCCGCCTTTGCCGGTTTTCGGGTCCAGCACCTGTATGTTCTTATAAAAAAGGAATGTGCTGTCGTAGTTGAGCATCCACGCGGTGTAGGCCCTGATCTGGTAAAGGCCGGGCTTCATGTTCTCGGGGAGGGCAAACTGGCCGGCTGCACCGCCGTCGTTCACGAGCAGCAGCTCTTTCTGCACAATGGCGCCTTTCGCATCGCGCAGCTCCGCGTAAAGGTTGCGGGCGCCGAGGGCGGGGAGGTCGTTCAGCGTGAGATAGGCGGAAAACCAGATGTTCTCGCCGGAAGCGTAATAATCTTTATCGAAATGCAGGTAAACTTTTTCCTGCGGGTAGTTGTTGGTGAATTTCTCTAAAGCCTTGATGATCCTTTCGGTCCAGTCATCGGGTCGGGAAAAGCCCAGGGAACCCCACACGGCCGTGGCCATAAGGCCGGCGGTAAGCAGAATCCTCAGCTTTTTCAGGGAAGGTCGTTGCATGGAGTGCTAATCGTTTAATGATCCAAGATAGTCATTTACGAATAATTAGTAGATAAGGATACGGATATTTTAACATTTCGTTTTTGGCGCATTATTGCGGAAATTCGCGGCAGCAAACGGGGCCCGCGCCGGCTTTATGCCTGGACGGCAGGCCGCCGTTGCGGGATGCATCAATATAACATGGCAAACGACAATCAAGGAACGGGTAAACTGGTAGTGATCGGCGGCGGCGCGGCCGGCTTTTTTTGCGCGGTAAACGCTGCCCGGCTGCACCCCGGCCTGGAAGTGACGGTGCTGGAGAAAACAGGCAAGCTGCTGTCGAAAGTAAAGGTCTCCGGCGGCGGCCGCTGCAACGTGACCCACCACCTGCATTCCATCGCGGAAATGACCAAACGGTACCCCCGCGGCGAACGCTTCCTGAAAAAAGCCTTCACCCGTTTTTTCGTGCCCGATACGATCGAATGGTATGCGGCCAGGGGCGTGGAGCTGAAAGTGGAAGACGATGGCCGGATGTTTCCCGTCACAGATAATTCCCAAACGATCATAGACTGCCTGCTGCGCGAAGCAGACCGCTACCGCGTGCATGTGCGCACGCATGCGGATGTTATCTCGCTGGAGCGAACAGGAGCGGAGTGGACCGTACACCTGGCTTCCGGCCCGCCGCTGAAAGCCCGGTATGTATGCGTGGCCGCCGGTGGTTTTGCCCAGGCGCAAAAATTCGGCTGGCTCACGGCTTTGGGGCATACCATAGAAGAGCCCGCTCCTTCATTATTCACTTTCAACATGCCGCAAAACCCGGTTACTGAATTGATGGGCGTATCGGTACCGCAGGCGCAGGTTAAAATAGCCGGCAGCAAATTGCAGGAAAGCGGCCCCTTGCTGATCACCCACTGGGGCATGAGCGGCCCGGTCATCCTCCGTTTGTCCGCCTGGGGC
Source organism: Chitinophaga sp. YIM B06452 (assembly GCF_039655965.1). Classification (NCBI taxonomy): domain Bacteria; kingdom Pseudomonadati; phylum Bacteroidota; class Chitinophagia; order Chitinophagales; family Chitinophagaceae; genus Chitinophaga; species Chitinophaga sp. YIM B06452. The sequence continues at coordinate 630,260 of NZ_JAWLKY010000003.1, forward strand.
GCAAGGTACCTGCAGGAACAGCAATACACGTTTACCTTGCTGGTAAACTGGCTGCCGGCCTACAACGAAAACTCGCTCCGCGAAGCCTGGGCGCAGTGGCGGCTGGATATGGGCGGGCAGGCGGTGTGGACGAAAAACCCTTTCGGCCTGCCGCAACGGCTCTGGCATTTCCTGCTCCAACAGGCAGGGATACACGAAAATGCCCGGTGGTCTGAGCTGCCGGCCAAAGAGCAGAACAAGCTCATCCGTAGCCTGACGGCGATGGAGTTCCCGGTGAAAGGGAAAACCACTTTCAAGGAAGAATTCGTGACCTGCGGCGGAATAAAACTTTCGGAAATAGACCCGCAGACCATGCAGAGCCGCATTGCGCCTGGTTTATATTTTGCCGGCGAAGTAATGGATGTAGACGGTATCACCGGCGGTTTCAACTTCCAGCACGCCTGGACGAGCGGGTGGATCGCGGCGCAGCTGGAAGGAGGTGAAGTCTAAAAGAAACTAATCCCCGCCTGCCACCCCAGCCATCCCGCATTCCTGCTGCCGGAAGTGAAAGAAGGGTACCCTTTCGCAGGTTTCTCGACGATCCCATCTTCGTATTCAGCGTATGATACTACCGGTCCCGCCTGTACGGAGAACCAGGGTGTGACTTTGTAATGTAACTGCGGGATGAAACGGTACACCTGCCCCATGCTTTTCCAATCGCGGTTGAAGAGGTTTTGTTGCAGCAGGTCGGTGGTGATGGCCAGGCGGTTGTTGCGCAGCGGAAATTCACGGCCGAAGCCCAGGCCGAGGCTGTGAAGATCGCCATTCACGCCGCCTGCGAGGATGGAATAGAATTGTTTCCTGCCGCTTTTGAAGGAGATATTCACCGGCATAAGGTCGCCGGAATATATGCTGAGCTTATAATACCCGTTTTTCCGCACGATATTCAGCAGGCCGATACTGATGCCGCCGGAGCTGTCTGCCACATTCACGAGGCCGAACTGGAAACCTTTTTCCAGCTTTCGCGTAAAATTCCCCAGCAGCCCCAATTGCACGCCATGCATGGTTCCCCCGGCCCAATTGAATAACGGGGCGAACTGGAAACCGCTGAAATCACCGGTCGTGATGTTGGTGAAACCCGCCAGCTGCATACCCGAAGCATCACCGCCCGCAAAGTTGCCGATGCCCGCAATGTATGCGCCTGAAGCGTTCCGCCCCGTATAATTGGCGAAGCCGCCGATTGCGAAACCTGAAGCGTTAAGCTCCACGTAATTGGCAATGCCTGCAATGCGTGCGCCTCCTGCTGTATCCCTGTTCACATTGGCGAAGCCGCCGATCTGTACGCCGCTCACGCTGCCGTCGTATACATTCGCCAGCCCGGCGATCTGCCCGCCCTGGGCGGCGCCTGTGGCCCTGTTCACGATCCCGGCGATCTGTACGCCGTGCACATTGCCTTTGGAGCGGTTGGCGATACCCGCGATCTGCACGCCGCTCACGGAATCGCCCATGATGTTGTAGATACCGCCTACCTGCGCGCCTTTCATCCAGCCTTCGGAGTAATTGCCAATGCCGCCGATCTGCACGCCCTGCACTGATTTCAGGTTGTGGTTAAAAATACCGCCCACCTGCGCGCCTTTGATGTTGCCGCCCACGATGTTGAAAATACCCGCTATCTGCACGTATTGCGCGTCTTTTTTATTGATGTTGAAGCCCCCGGCGATCTCCAGGCCGTCAGTGCCCGCGGAATAGCCGCCGAGTATATTCAGGGAGAACTTGTTCTCCACCTGGCCAGACATCTTGCCATGCGAGCCGATAGACGGCAGCAGCGAGGATTGCACCGGTTTGCTGGCAAAGAAGCGGGAGATATTGTCTGTTTGCCTGCGCAGCCCTTCGGAAAGGAGGCGTTTGCCCAGCCAGGTTTTTTCCACCTGGTCGTTTACGATGAATTCTTTCAGCTGCACCGGTTTGGCGGGGGCAATGGTAACGGCCACCTCCCGGTCGAAGCCGGGCATGACATACATGCTGGTGTCTATATACAGCTCTTTGCTGACGGTGAGCTGCACGGACGGCTGGCGGCCTTTGTCCCGGAGGCGCAGCTGGAAATAACCTTCCTGGTTGGAGAGGGTGGAGGCGAGGTCCATGCGGTCGTAGATGCTGGCATTGGCAATGCTCTGGCCGTTTTCCCGGTCGCGCACGTAGCCGCTGATCACGTAATGCCGTTCGCGCACGGCTTCGGAGCGCTGGAGGATGATGTGCTCACCGGTTTCTATGTATTGCATGCGGCCCTGGAACAGCTGGTCGAGCGTTTGGCGCACGGTTTTATTGGTAATGGTGAGGGTCACCAGGCTGTCTGCCCGGAACGGCTTGCCGATATAGGAAAAAGAGCAATTGCCGGCCTGGCTGATGCGGGCCAGCACGGTGTCTACCGGTTTGCGGACCACCCTGATGGAAATGGTCTTGCCCAGTTGCTGGGCAAAGAGGCTTGAAGGAAAGAGCACTAGCAGCAATATACAGGCACGTAACAAGGTGGAGCAGGGTTTATACATGGCGAACGCCGGGTCTTCTTTTCAGAACCCGGCGGCCAAAATTAGCGTAAATAGTACAATGGTTAAAAGGGGGAATACATAAGCGGTTAAAACACGCCCGCTTTCACGCCCAGGTGGAAGCCGGGAGCGCTCATCTTACTATCCGCCAGGGTAGGGTCTCCGGCGCCCATGATCTGCCGCCAGGTGCCGCCGGCAACGATGCGCAGGTAGCTGGTGATGTTCAGCTCGGCATTGATGTAAGGCTCCACTACAAAAAATCCGTTGGATTCATACACATGGTCGCGGTCGTGGTCGCGGCCCCAGTCGTGACTGCTGCGCTGCGAAACGCCACCGCCGCCTACGAGGGCGCCTGCGCTCCAGTGAAACAGCTTGTCTGAGTTATGCACGTATTCCACTACGCCGCCTGTATACCAGAGGTTCCATTTACGGCCGTCATCGAAGTTGTCTACTTTCAGGCTATTGGCCATGCTGTAAGCGCCTGCACCCAGCATGATCTTTTTGTTGAGGAATACGCCGCCGTAACCGCCGGTCATTACCGCAAAACGGTCGTCGAAGGTGGTGACCTTGCCCAGCAGGGCGCCGTATGCGCTGAGTTTCTTTGTGCCGCCGCCTTTGTTCTTAAAGGTGGAAGAGAGTGTTTCCATCTGCTGCGCTTGTGCGAAAAGTGCTGTAAGGACCAGGGCGCATGCTAAAGTAAATGTTTTCATATGTCGGAAGTTTGTGTTTCTGGTAATATGACCGGATAAATGCAGCCGCCCCCTATAAGCCCTGTAAATTTTTTTTGAAGCAGAATGAACAAAATGAATAAGGCTGTTTCAAAATGAACAGAATGAACAGGAGTTAATGGATTAACTTCAACAAGCGCCCCAATTATTTTTTTCAACCAAATGCATCATTTTATGGAGAATAAACCCTACGGTTGCAAAGAGAGCCTGCGCCGGGGGATACAGGAAATGTCCGGTGGTGGCTATTTCGCTGATCTTGTTGACATGGGAAAATTGATACACTGCAAAATAGAATCTCTTAATACCCTAATTATTTTTTCACCTAAACACATCATCTATGGAAAACAAATTCTACGGTTGCGAAGAACTGAGCCCCGCAGTTATGCAGGACATTACAGGCGGCGGCTACATCGGCAACGTTGTGATCCTGGGCAAGGCCCTTTACTCCCTTACAAAAGGTTTTATAGCCACAGCGCCCCTGGCAGGCCCGCTGGCTTTCAGCTTGCTCACTTCTTTCGTTGACCCCGTAATCGACGCTGCATAGCATACCGCAAATGGAAGTGAATATTGCTTAAAGGCGGCTCTGCAAAGGGCCGCCTTTTTGTTGTTGAAAAACCCGTCATTGCGGGGAGCAGCGGGGCCAAAGCAGCGGGGCGACGAAGCAATCTCCTGCGTTGAATAGGCGTACTCCAAGTCATGGAAGAGATTGCTTCGTCGCGTCTCCTGCCGCACAGCATCCCTTGCCGCTCCTCGCAATGACGGGTTTTTCGCTGTATAGCTGTATAGTTATGTAGTTAAAGGTAGTTAATGCCGGGAGGATAATCCTTCTCCAACGCCTGCAGCAACGCCGCGAAATCGTCCGGCCGGTGCAGGAAATCCATTTTCGTGGTATCCACCATCAGCGTACGCATCGGGTGCTGGCGGATGTATTGCATATACATGTTATGCACGTTCTGCAGGTAGCTGTCCGCTATCTGCTGCTCGTAACTGCGGTTGCGTTTGCGGATGTTCTGCTGCAGCTTCGGCACAGGCGCATTCAGGAAGATCAGCAGGTCCGGCTGCGCCAGCTGGGGATTGATGATGTCGAACAGCTTCTGGTAAAGCCCGAATTCATCTTCTTTCAGGTTCATTTTGGCGAACAGCAGGCTTTTCACGAACAGGTAATCGCTCACGGTGTATTGCGCAAACAGGTCGCGGGTAGCCAGCATTTCCTTCAGCTGTTTATACCGTTCGGCCATGAAGAACAGTTCCAGCGGGAAGGCATATTGTTCGGGCTCTGCGTAGAACTTGGGGAGGAAAGGGTTATCCGCAAACTCTTCCAATATCAGGCGCGCCTGCAGGTGTTCTGCCAGCTTCAGTGCCAGGGTGGTCTTCCCCGCGCCGATATTGCCTTCTATGGTAATAAAACGGTATTGCATGCGTTAGTGGGCGGCAGCGGTGTATTTATGCACTGGCAGGGGGTCCGGGCAAACTTCCAGCAGCTGGCTGACGGTTAGTTGCAGGATGGGATGCACCCAGCCGGGGAGTATCTCCTGGAGCGGGGCCAGCACAAACCGGCGGTTCTGCATCTGCGGATGCGGTATTTTCAGGTGCGGCAGCGTGATCACTTCCTGGTTAAAAAAGATAATGTCGATGTCGATCACTCTCGATCCCCATTTGATCCTTCTTACCCTGCCGATCTCCCTTTCCACGCGGAGGGTTTCGTCCAGCAGCTGTACAGCGCTCAGCGGGGTTTCCAGCACCAGGGCCTGGTTCAGGTAATCCGGCTGCTGTACGTCGCCCCAGGGCGCGGTTTCGTACATGGCAGACTCCATCGTCACCCTGCCGGCCCTTTCCTGCAGCAGTTTTACCGCTTCCTGGAGGTACGCGGGGCGGTCTCCCATATTGCCACCTATAAGTAATATTGCTGTATTCATGTATTTTTGACGGATCAAAAGTAGCTATATTCCCTATTTTTGAGAAAATTAATGGCGTTTTTGCAACCTGGGGCCTGTGGAAGAGGGTATAACTGCTTTTCTCCAATGAGCCAAGGTCTAAACTAATATCCTCATGCGCAGTTTCTTAAAATTCTTCCTGGCGTCCTTTGTAGCCCTTATCGTTTTTTCCATCCTCGCCTTTTTCTTTATGCTCATGGTGTTTGCCCGGCTGGCATCTTCCGGTGATAAAGTGGTGACCGGCTCGAATGCCGTAGTGGTGGTAGACCTCAGCCAGGGCCTCCGCGAACAGCGGGTGGAAGATCCGCTCCGCACTTTCCTGAGCGACGATCCCTCCCAGGAACCCGGTCTTTTTGATGCTGTGCGCCTGATCCGCAACGCCGCTACCGACGATAACGTGAAAGGCCTTTACCTGAAGGCCGACGGCAATGGCAACGGTTATGCTTCCAGCGAAGAGATACGCAGGGCGATCATGGAGTTTAAGAAAAGCAAAAAATTCGTATATGCGTATGCGGAGACCCTCACGCAAAACGCTTATTACCTGGCTTCCGCAGCCGATAAAGTATACCTTCATCCCAAAGGCTTCATCGATTTCGCCGGCTTCTCCATTACCATGATGTACCTGAAAGGCACGCTGGAAAAGCTGGAGATACAGCTGCAGATATTCTACAACGGCAAGTTCAAAAGCGCCACCGAACCGCTCCGCGAAACCAAAATGACGGAAGCCAACCGCATCCAGACCACCGCCTTCCTCGGCGACCTGTATGCCGATTTCCTGCTGCGCATCAGCGAAGCGAGGAAGATAGACACGGCTACGCTGCACCGTTACGCCAACGAAGGCCTCATCATGGAACCCTCAGACGCGGATAGATACAAGCTGGTGGACGGGCTGAAGTACAACGACCAGGTGATGGATGAGATCAAACGCAGCCTGGGCCTCAGCGGCGACCAAAAAGTGAATTTCATTTCCCTTAACCGCTATTTTTCCGCCAACCCGCTGTATGAGCACAGCGGCAACGTGGCGCTCATTTATGCCGATGGCGATATCGTGAGCGGCAGCAACGGTGAAGACCAGATAGCCAGTGAAGACTACGTGAAAGTGATCCGGGAAGTGCGGCAGGATAAAGACATTAAGGCCATCGTGTTCCGCGTGAACTCTCCCGGCGGCAGCGCGCTCGCTTCCGAGAGCATCTGGCGCGAGCTGAGCCTTGCGCGGAAAACCAAGCCCGTTGTGGTTTCTATGGGCAACTACGCAGCTTCCGGCGGTTATTATATTTCCTGCATGGCCGATTCCATTTTCGCGGAACCCAATACCCTTACCGGTTCCATCGGCGTATTCGCGATCGTGCCCAACATGCAGGGTTTCTTCAACAACAAGCTCGGCATTACTTTCGACGGCGTGAAGACCGGCGAATATGCCGATGCCGGCAACACCACCCGCCCGCTGACAGACAAAGAGAAAATATTGTTCCAGCGTTCGGTAGACACCATTTACGCCACGTTCAAACAACGCGTGGTAGACGGCCGCAAGCTGAGCCAGGCTGTGGTAGACAGCATTTCACAGGGCCGTGTGTGGACAGGCGTGCAGGCGCAGAAGATGGGGCTGGTAGACAGGCTGGGCGGCATACAGGCTGCCGTGGATTGCGCCGCTAAAATGGCAAACATCCCCGAAGTGAAGATCTCCGCCTATCCCAGGCCAAGGAACACCCTGGACCGGTTGATGAAAAGCGTTGGCGGCAGCGCGAGGGCCAGCGCGCTTAAGGAAGAGCTGGGCGCAGATTATGCGTTCTACCAGACGGTGAAAAAGCTCCGCGCCCTTACCACCGGCGAGGTACAGGCCAAGCTGCCTTACAGCATGGTGATCGAATAAGCGAATTCCACTGCATCATATATCGATCTGGAAAAGTGAGAAGCGGCATGCTTTTCACTTTTTCTTTTTTTATATTCGTTGCAAAGAATGATACCTATGAAACAATGGTTCCTGTCCCTTGCCCTGATGTTAACCGCCTGCCAGCAAACGCAGCAAAAGCAAGAAAATCAACAAACTTCAGAACCGGCTGTTGTGCCGGACACGATGGCTATACCGGATACATCGCAAAAAGCATGGGTGGCCCCGCCGCCGGTAGATCCGGAAGACTGGGGCGAGCGGGATACTGTTACGATCGGGGATGTTCTGTATACGGTCACCGATATTGCCCCGGCTGAGTTCATGGCTGTTCCGGCTTACCAACCGCGGCCGGAAACAGAAGAAAAGAACATCCTTCCTTATGCGGGAAAGGTTTCACGCCGGGGCGATTCCCTGCTGCTGAAGCTGGCGGATGGCAGAACGGAAGTGCTGGTGACGAGCCATTCGAAGGGGGATGATGGCGCGGATTACAATGATGCGGAGTACCGTTTCCTGGATTACATTCCCGCGCTGAAAGCATACCTGGTATATGTCATTGGATATGAATACTACCACTGCATGCTGGTGCATGCCGTAACGGGCGCGAAGATAAATACGGTCAGCATACCGCAGCTGTCGCCGGATAAAAGATCATTTATCTGCAGCAATTCCGATCTTGTAGCGGGTTTTACCACCAATGGTTTCGAGCTGTTCAGGGTGGCGGGAGACAATATCATCTTAGTCCAGGAACGGCAGCCCGAAAACTGGGGACCTGTGATGATCAAATGGAAGGACGCGAAAAACCTGGTGGCCCATTTGCAGGAGCGGGACGGGCAAATGAATGAAAAAGACCGTTTCGTGATGTTAGTGCCCCGTTAATACATGCTCCCGGGAGAAATGCCTTTACCGTAAGTTCAACATTGTACTGCTCAGCCTTCTTCTGAATAGATCGGGTCCCTTTCTTCGGGGCTCAGCCTGATCACGTTGTTGTGATTATCATCTACCACTTTCTGCGCCTGTATGCGCAGGCGGCGCAGGCCGTCTGCCAGTGCTTCCATACTTTTTTCCGCTGATTCCGCGATCTCGTTGTGATGGCGGATCACGCTGGTAAGCCGCTTGATGTGCTCGTTGATCACATTGCAGAGGATCTGTGAAGCGCTGAAAGGATCGAACTCCTGGAGGCCTTTCAGTATCTCATCATAACACGCGCACATTTTTTCCATGGAACCGGACGGTTCCGCGGCGGTTTCTTGTTTTTTCAGTTCTGCCATAATTCAGTCGGGTTTTACTGCCGGCTTTACCCCGGTGTTGGTTGATGGATTGGTTTAGATATGATGCTTACGCAACTTAATAAATGTTCCCTAACCCCTTTCCCCCAAATTTGTTAACTATCGGTTATTGATTTTATGAATAAAATTTTGAGAGCGGGGGTAACAAACATTCCTACCTGTTGATCTACTTCCAAACAAGCAAAATTTGATCACTCACTAAAATCGATATCACATGAAAAAGCAAAGTTTAGCAGCCCTGTTCGCAGCCGTTACATTATTTGCCGCATGTAAAAAGAACGATGCGCCCCCGCCCGCCAACCCCGTACAGGATACCCGCGACCTCCTGGAAAAGATCGGGCCGCAGGTACAATCTTTTACCTTCAATGCAACTGATCTCCCCAAAACAATATCCCTCAAAGGTGGCGTGAAAATTACTTTCCCGGCCGGTTCACTCACTAAGAACGGCGCAGCCGTAACCGGCAACATCAGCGTGGAAGCGGTGGAACTGCTCAAACGCAGCGACATCGTGCTGTTCGGCGCCAATACCAATCACATCTCCGGCGCGCCGCTGCAGTCAGACGGCTCATTCCTGGTGGATGTAAAAGCCAATGGCGAAAATGTGGACCGGCAGCTGAAAGTGCCCATCAGGGTGGAAGTGCCCGCCAAACGCGATGGCGGTACGCAGTTGTGGGTAGGGGCAGACACGGTGCAGGGCAACCAGTTCGCCTGGCAGCCGCCGCGCCAGGGTGCAGGCCAGGTGGATGTGAAAATGGAGAATAACAAATTCACTTTCGATTTCGGGCAGCTTGGCTGGGTGAACTGCGACATCTTCTGGTCCTGGGCCAACCCGAAAACCACCGTGAAAGTATCCGTGCCTAACAATCCCGGCAGCATGGCCAGTTTCAGGGCCTTTAGCGGTGAAACTTTTGTGTTCTTCATTGCAAAGAATGCCAACGTAGTAGCACAGCTCTATACGCCCGACGGCGCCAACCGCGTGAAAAGCTACGACAACATGATGCCCGTTGGCGCGCAGGGCCGCCTGATCGCTTTCTCCATCAAAGACGGCAGGTACTATTTCGTGAAAAAAGATATCACCATCGGCAACGGTATGGACGAAGCCCTTACGCTTGCCGAAACCACGGAAAGCGCCATACAGGCCGAGATCACCGCGCTGGATGGATTGTAATAAACTTTTGATTCACTGAGGTTTACCAGGTTTTAAGTTCGAAAGCTCCCGCCCGGCGGGAGCCTTTCCTTTTCCCGTGAATAATTGCCGGGCGTTTGCTAGTTTTGCGTCCATCTAAAGAAAAACGCATGGCAGAAAAGTATAACCAGGGCAGGGCAATGTGGTCGATCACCAGGGCAAGCATCCGGGCAATGTTCAGGAGCCCTTCCGCGATCGTATTCAGCCTTGGTTTTCCCCTGATGTTCACGATGGTGTTCGGCTTCATCGGGGGCGGGGGCAGCTCCGTGAGGGTGGGGGTAGACCATGCGTCTGACACGCTGAACCCCGTTTACCAGGGCCTGCGGCTCAGCAGGAACATCAGGCTGGTGACCACGGCCACGGCGGAGCAGATGGAAGACGACCTGTCTAAAGGCAGGCTCACCGCCATCCTGAAGATAGATACCGGCGGCAAAGCGCCCGCGCCGCAATATACCGTGCATGTAAAGACCTCCACCGCCAGCACGCCCGAAAACACCGGCATGCTGATGAATATGCTGGGCACGGGCATCAACATCGCCAATGACCGCGAGTTTCCACGCCCTTCCGTAGCCAGGATCGTTCCTGAAACGGTACCGGGGCGCATTTATAAACGCATCGATTTTATCCTTCCCGGCCAGCTGGGCTTTTCGCTGCTGAGCGCGGCAGTGTTCGGCACGGCCTTCCTGTTCTTCAGCCTGCGGCAGACGCTGGTGCTGAAGCGCTTTTTCGCTACGCCGGTGAGCAGGATGTATATCATACTGGGCGAGGCTATCAGCCGTTTGCTGTTCCAGTCCTTCGGCTCCATTATCATCATCGGCGTGGGGTATTTCCTCTTCGGTTTCACGCTGGTGCACGGCTTCCTCACTTTCCTCGAAATGTTGCTGCTGTGCCTGTTCGGGCTCATCGTGTTCATGGGTTTCGGGTTCGTGGTGAGCGGCATTGCCAAAACCGAAAGCACCATCCCGCCGCTGGCCAATATGGTCACGCTGCCGCAGTTCCTGCTGGCGGGCACCTTTTTCCCGATAGACGTGTTTCCCGGCTGGCTGCAGCCTATATGTAAAGTATTGCCGCTTACATACCTGAACGATGCTTTGCGCAAGGTGGCCTTCGAGGGGCAGCACCTCTGGAACCTGGGGCCGCAGGTGCTGATCCTGTCCGTTTGGGGTATTGTTGTTTATGCCTTGGCGGTGAAAGTTTTCCGTTGGGAATAATTGTGGGTTTTTTGCCGGAAAGAACGTAACTTTTACGTTCTTCTCCATCCTTAAAACACGCGTTATGCAACAAGAAGCCTTAATGATTACCCTGGGGGCTCTGGCTGTGATAGTGTTGGGATTATTTGTATTTGCTACGTATTTGCCCTCCCGCGTAAGAGTGGAACGATCCTTACTCATCCGCGCCCCCGCAGGCAGGATATTCAGCTTCGTGAACACGCTCCGCAACTGGCCCAAATGGAGCCCGTGGCATGGGGCGGACCCACAGATGAAACAGGAATATTCGCCTGAAGACACCGGCCCGGGAGCCGCCTGGTCCTGGAAAAGCCGCAACATTGGCAAAGGCAGTTTGAAGATCACGGAATCGCGGATGAATGAGTATATTGCCAATGAAATGAACTTCCTGCAACGGGGCCCGGCAAAAGGCTATTTCAGGTTCAGGCCTGCCGGAACGGACACGCTCGTTACCTGGGGCATGGAAGCGGATATGGGCCACAACCCGGTTCGCAAACTGATGGGCAAGCTGATGGACAAATGGGTGGGCAGCGACTTTGAAAAAGGCCTTAGCAACCTGAAACGATTGAGTGAAGTATAAAACCCGCAACCGGTAATTTTGTTATAAAAAAGGGCTGGAAAGCCCTTTTTTATTGGGCTTTGGCCCGCATTCGTACAATTATGAGATTCTTAAAGATGTTCCTGGCCGCAGTGGCCGTATTAGGCGTGCTGGTCTTTTTATTATCCCTGGCTTTCCCTTCCACCGCCCGCATGGAGCGCTCGGGCTCCATCAACGCCCCGCTGGATAAGGTATACGCCGAGATCAGCGATCTGCAGACCTGGGCCCAATGGAACCCCTGGAACCCCGCTTACAATGGCCGCAGCAATATCCTCCTTCAATATTCAGACCCCTCCGCGGGCCTGGGCGCCTGGTATACCTGGAGCAATACCGCCGGCAGCGCGGCTTCCGGGAGGGTAGAAGTGGTAGCGGCCGATCCTGCCAAAGGCATCGAATTCAACATGACCGATCCTTCTATGAAACCTGTAAAAGGGTATATCGAGCTGAAACCCACTACCGATGGCAATGGCACGGCCATTTTATGGCGCCTGGAAGCCAAAGTGGGGCTCGCGCCCTGGTGGAAGCTGCGCGGTTTCCTGATGGACCGCCTTTATGGTTCCTCCATGGAGGAGGGCCTGAACCGGTTGAGGAGTATGTGTGAAAGGAAGTGATTTTATTTGAATGGTATGGTAATTGTGAAGTGAACGGCGTAAATTTCCATTTCATTCAAATCAAATCCTATTTTATGAAAAGTATGTTATTCGGCCTTGCCTTCCTGCTTACCGCCTCCACCGTGCTGGCGCAGGATCCTCCAAAGAGCCCGCGCGTAACCGCCACCGGCGACAACGTTGAAATTGCTTACGGCCAGCCGTCTAAGAGAGGCCGCGTGATTTTCGGTGAACTTGAGAAATACGGAAAAGTATGGCGTGCCGGTGCCAACAAATCCACAGACATCACTTTCAAGAAAGACGCTACTTTCGGCGGCAAGCCCGTTAAAGCCGGCACTTACGCTCTCTTTATCATTCCCGAGGAAAAAGACTTCACCTTTATCCTGAACAGCGTAACCGGCCAGCCCGGCGCTTATGATTACGAGAAAAATAAGGATAAAGATGTGCTCCAGGTAAAGGTTCCCCGCCAGAAAACAGCTTCCACCGTGGAAAAACTGACCTTCAGCCTGCCCAAAGGCTCACTGGTGTTCGAGTGGGACGATGCCAAAGCCGTAGTGCCCATCAAGATCTAGGATCCCGAAAGAATACGCAAAAAAGATCATTCGCCGGTCCGGCAGCATTTAATTGCTGCCGGACCGGTTTTTTATATGGAATGATGGGACAAGAGGGTAAAGGCGTTGCTTCAGTATAGCTTTAGTAGGGTTTTAGTAGGGCTTTAGTAGGGATACCGTAGGGGAACCGTAGTAAAATTCATTAAATAAAAATTTATATGAGATCATCCCAGCCGGTAAAAGCGTTCCTTCATTCATACGGGATTTACCGCCATTGCTTCCCATATTCCTCCAGCATATCCAGGATGGACTGGTAGACGGCGGCCAGCTGTTCATCCGATATGCAATAGGGGGGCAGGATGTACAGCGTATTGCCCAGCGGCCGCAGCATGATGCGCCGTTCCGTGAAGAAGCGGGAAAGGAAGCCGGCCAGGTTGTTCGTATAGCCGTCCTCTTCGCCGGTGCTCACTTCAAAAGCCAGGATGGTACCCAGGGTGCGGATATTGTCCACATCCCCGTGGTAGGCCAGTTCTACGGCAAACTGCCGGTGCAGCGTGTTGATCCGCTCGCGGTTGGCGCGGCATTCCGGTTGCAGGAACAGCTCGAGGCTGGCCAGCGCTACGGCGCAGGTGAGCGGGTTGGCAGTGAAAGAATGGCCGTGGAAGAGGGTTTTCAGCTTATCATCACTCAAAAAGGCTTCGTAGATCTCCTGTGTGCAGGTAGTGATGCCCATCGCCATGGTGCCGCCTGTGAGCCCTTTAGACAGGGTGATCATATCCGGCGCGGTTTTCACCTGTTCCATCGCGAAATTGGTGCCTGTTCTGCCGAACCCGGTCATGATCTCATCGGCGATCAGCAAGATGCCCCTTTCCCTGCAAAGGGCCAGCAGCCTGTCCAGCAGCTCAGGTGAATGCATGAGCATACCGCCTGCGCCCTGCACCAGCGGCTCAAAGATGAATGCGGCCACTTCCGGCGCCAGGCTGGAGACCTCCGCCAGGAGGGTTTCTATATTTTCTTCGCCGGGCGTGTCAATAAACACGACCTCGAACAGGTAATCGTCGAAAGCGCGGGTGAACACACTGCGGGCGCTGACGCTCATGGCGCCGAACGTGTCCCCGTGATAGGCGTTCCTGAATGCGAGTATTTTCTTGCGGGCAATGCCTTTGTTCTGCCAGTACTGGATCGTCATTTTAAGGGCCACTTCCACGGCGGTAGACCCGTTATCCGAATAAAACACGCGCGCCTGCCTGCCGGGCAGCACGGGCAGCAGTTTTTCCGCGAGGGCCACCGCTGGTTCGTGCGTATACCCCGCGAAGATGGAATGATGCAGCCGGGCCGCCTGTTCCGCCAGCTTTTCCGTGATATACGGATGCGCATGGCCGTGAATGTTCACCCACCAGCTGGACGTAGCGTCCAGGTAACTGTTGCCCCGCTCGTCGTACAGCAGGGCGCCTTCGCCCCGCACGATGCCCACAGGCGCCGGGGCCGTCCGCATCTGCGTATAAGGGTGCCAGATCACCGCCTGGTCGCGCTCGCTTAAACTTTTTTGCATCCGGCAAAAATAATCCATTGCGCGTACAACAGAAATGAGGAATTCAAAACATACATGAATATGCTAATGATTTCCGGACGGAACCATTTACGTAACTTTGTGTTTTATTGTTACGGCACAAGATTTGGTCATACCCCCTAAAAGGACATCATGGAAACGAAGCTGTTGGAAGTTATTGATAATGTGAATGCCCGCCAGTTCGAGGCGAAGGTAGACGGGCATCTGGCGAAGGTGGAATACATGTTCGGCGGGAACAAGATCTTCCTGACCCATACAGAAGTTCCCCCGGCGCTGGAAGGCAAAGGGATCGCCTCCGCCCTCGTGGAAAGAGTGCTGTACATCCTGGAAGAGCGCCGTCTTAAACTTGTGCCGCTTTGCCCTTACGTGGCCACCTATATCCGAAAGCACCCGGAATGGAAAAAACTCCTGGCGCATGGTATCAATGTTTAATTAATCCAGTTTTTATTTTATGCCTGTAGAAAACTACGACCAGCTCCATCGCCTGCACCAGGAATGGAAGAAAGACCTGTTATTGAATGAAAAAGAGATCAAGTCCCTCACGGAAGAGCTGACGGAACTGGCTGCACAGCGCCTGAACAACGACCAGGCCGCGAAAGTGGAGCATTTCCAGAATTCGCTCATCCGCAAGAAGGAAGTGGTGAACGACCTGCTGCAACAGGTAATAAAGGGAGACAAAATGATGTCTGAAGACACCAGCGACAATGCGCAGCTGCACATGTTACATAACAAGCTGCAGGACGATATGGATACCTTCGACCGGCTCTTTATCGAGCTCCGCGAGGAGTTCAAAGGCTTTAAGCGCAGCCTGCTGTAAAAAAATCAAACTGATATGGAAGCGAAAATAGAATATACCAACGGTGAAGTGACCGTGGTGTGGCAGCCGCGTATCTGCCGCCATACGGGCATCTGTGCCAGGGGGCTGCCCATGGTATTCCAGCCGAAAGAACGCCCCTGGATAAAAGTCGAGAACGCGACCACGGAAGCCATCATCGCCCAGGTGAAACAATGCCCTTCCGGCGCGCTGAGTTTTTATATGAATGCCGATAAACCCGGGCCGGAAGCGCAGGAGGAATAATCCCCGCCTTCCATGATCCCGTACAAGCCGGAGACGATCCCATGAACAAATACCGCAGCGTAAAAGAAGTGCTTTACGCAGACCAGAAAGATATGGACGGCACGCCCCTCCGGCAGCCGTTCCCTTCCATCCATGCAGACCGCATAGACCCGTTCCTGCTGCTGCACCATATCCGGGTGCAGGTGCCCGATGATATCCCCCTGCGCCATGCCGGAGTAGGCCCGCATCCGCACAGGGGCTTTTCGCCGGTTACTTTCATTTTCGAAGGCGGCGTTCATCATCGCGACAGCCGGGGGAACAACAGCGTGGTGCGCGCAGGCGGCACCCAGTGGATGCATGCCGGCATGGGCATCGTGCACAGCGAAAGGCCGCCGGCGGATATACACGATACCGGCGGCGTACAGGAATTGATACAGATCTGGGTGAATTCCCCTTCCGGCCATAAAATGGACCAGCCTTCCTATTTCCCGCTGCATGCGGCGGATACGCCGGTGGTGATGAGCGCGGACGGCCTCGTGAAAGTGCGTGTGGTGGCGGGGGAATTGAACGGCGTGAAAGGCCCCATACCTGCCATTACTCCTGTTAATACCTTCACCGCCGAATGCAAAAAAGGCGGCAGCATGTACCTGCCCATTCCTGAAGATCATCATGCTTTTATTTACCTGTTAGACGGTGAGCTGAAAGTGGAAGGCGCCAGCGTGTACACCGGTTTTCACTGCGTGGTGTTCCGTGAAGACGGGGAGGGGATCGGGTTTACCGCGGAAGAAGACACCCGGCTGTTCATCGCCTCCGGCAGGCCGCTGAACGAAAAGATCGCCGCCAACGGGCCTTTCGTGATGAACACCGAAACGGAAGTGTTGCAGGCCATGCGTGATTACCAGATCGGGAAAATGGGTATCCTGATTGAAGATTAAACCGTAATTTCCGTACAAATCTCCCTACCATGACCCTGCAGGAAACGCTCAAAGCCATCTCCTCCGCCGGCAGCGAGAGTACGAAGCGTACGCTGATGAACCACGGCGCGAAAGAACCCGTTTTCGGCGCCAAAGTATCCGACCTCAAGGTGATCCTGAAAAAGATCAAAAAAGACCAGCAGCTGGCCCTCCAGCTTTATGATACCGGCGGTTACGACGCGCAGTACCTGGCCGGCCTTGCGGCAGACGGCGCGCAGATGACGCCCGCGCAGCTGCGCAAGTGGGCGCAGAAAGCCAATTCACAGGGCATCAGCGAATGCACCGTAGCCTGGGTAACAGCAGAGCACCCCGACGCCTGGAAGCTGGGCCTGGAATGGATAGACGACAAAGACGAATCCGTGGCCACCAGCGGCTGGAACACCATCAGCGGCCTCACCTCCCTGAAACCCGACGGGGAGCTGGATATCCCGCAGTTGCGGAAGCTGCTCAAAAGAGCGGAAAAGGAAATTCACAAAGCGCCCAACCGCGTGCGCTACACGATGAACAACTTCCTGATCCACCTGGGCACTTACGTAGATGCGCTCCATGATGAAGCTATGGAAGCCGCGCGCAGGATAGGACCGGTGACCGTGTTGATGGGTAATACTGCCTGTAAAGTGCCTGGCGCGGAAGAATATATCAACGCATCGCGCAACCGGCCGGGAGGGCCTAAAAAGAAGAAAACGCTGAAATGCTGATGGCCAGGTATATTTTAGAACAACTCGTCATTGCGAGAAGCAGCAGAGCCAGGCGGGAGGGGCGACGAAGCAATCTCTCGCGTCGAATTGGCGTACTCCAAGCCGCGGAAGAGATTGCTTCGTCGCCCCTCCTGCTGCAGGGAATCCCTTTTCGCTCCTCGCAATGACGGATTTCTCCCGCAATGACGAGTTGTTCTTCAATGACCTTCGCAATGACGGACTTTCTTCGTCAAACCCATATGCATAAACGAAATTTGGAAAATATTAACCTCAGAAAAAGATCGCGGACCACTCTCTTTTGAAAATGCCTTCGGGCGCCAGCACCTGGATGCCTTCCTTCTCCCCCAGTTCGCCGCTGGCAGTTACATGATCGGCAATGCCGCACCATGGCTCGATACATACAAAATCAGCGTCTTTCGCGCTCCAGATGCCCATGTAGGGGAATCCCGGGAAGCTCACTTCCAGCCCGTGCGGCGTTTCAGCACTGCGGATGGAAATAATGTCTGATGCAAGATGCTTGAACACGAGCGCGTCTTTGTAGAACATTGATTTCCGCAGGGGAAGCTCAACAGCATCATCCAGGTAGGGAACAGGCGCCGTTTCGATGAGCCCCGCGGCGGATAAGGGCCATATGCCCGCCGTTTCGGGGCGGTTGAAGTGAAGGGAATAGTCTTCAAAAGCGGTACCCTCCACCAGCGGGACTTTAAACGCGGGATGCGCGCCGATGGAGAAATACATCGGTTCGTCGCCGGTGTTTTGCACGGTATACCTTACGCTCAGCGTGGCGTCCTGGATGGCGTAACGCACGGCGAGGGTAAAGGGGAAGGGATATTTTGCAAGTGTGCTGTCGTCGTCAGACAAACTGAAGGTGATGGCAGACGGCGTGTGTTCGTTCACGTTAAACATCATTTCGCGCGCGAAACCGTGGCGGGGCAGCTGGTATGCCTGGCCTTTGTGGCGGTAGGTATTGTCTTTCAGCCCGCCTACAATGGGGAACAGGATAGGGCTTTTTTTGCCCCAGTAAGCGGGATCGCCGCTCCAGAGGTATTCCAGCTGGTTGTCTTTCCGTACGATGCTTTGCAGTTCTGCACCCTGGGCGCTCACCTGCACTCGGATATATTCGTTAGCAATTTCCATCATGCGGCAAAGTTACAGTTTCAGGCGGATACCTGCTTTATTGAGTAAACCTGCCACCTGGATCATGAGAATGGCGAATAACAATGACTTGAGAATGCCTACCCAGCCGGAGAGCGCTTCCATGGCGAAAACGCCTGTCATGGTGAGGATAGCGTAAGCGAAATAAGGAATGAGGTAACAAAGCAGGGTATCTGTACCCGCCGGTTTAATAATTTTGAACCAGTGGGCTTTTTGCTGAAGGTCGCCGAGCCAGTAGGTAATAACGAACAGACCGATGGTGAGCGCGCTGCAGATCAGCACCCAGCTGGGCGTGGCGCGTATCTTGGAAATTTCCCAGATGGGCCGTGTGAGCAGCCCCGCAGTGGCCAATACCACGGCAATACCCAATAATAAAGGGATTACGGATGTCCATTTGCCGGCAGCCATATAACTCCTGAAGATCAGGGACACCAGGGTGCCGCCCATTACCAGCGAAGGCATGGCGCCGTTATCCAGCGGGCCCAGCAGGGTGGAGAGGAAAGTACCGCGCGGCAGCAGCTGTGCGTGTGTGGCCATACTCAGCCCGCTGAACACGATCCAGCCAATGAACACCGCTGAAAATTTTCCCTTTCCCAGCACATAAATAAGCGCGCTCGCAAAATAAGCCCAGCCGATCAATCCCAGTATGCCCCACCAGTAAGTGGAGAAGCGCTGCGCATCGTCGCCGCCGCGGCAGATCCAGGCCATAAGCAGCAGCACGGCGATGCCCACGCCTTTTATGATATACTGCGCACTCTTCGGCCATTTGCCGGGGTATTGGTTCCAGATAAAAATGAAACAGGTACAGCAGATGATGTTCCATACGCCCCGGGTCATGCCCGTGGCAGCCTGGTCCAGGTATTCCCCGTTCACGAGGAACAGGCCCATCACCAGCAACGCAATGGAACGCTCTGTTACATGGCGCAGCAGCTGCAGGGTATTATCGCCTTTTTTGATGCGGTTGCTGACAGCATAGGGAATGCTCATGCCTACGATGAACAGGAACGCGGGAAATACGGCGTCCGCGAGGCCCATGCCATCTTCTTCCGCAGCGGTATGTTCCAGCCAGGCGGGGATGTTTTGAAGGCTCCAGAGGTCATTCACGAATATCATCAGCAACATGGTAAGCGCCCGGGTAATGTCGATAGAGGCAATGCGTTGCGTTGGATTCATATAGTCAGGGATTTATTATCAATATATAAAATATTTGGAAAGACCCCGGCTAAAAATAAAAGCGCCCCGGGTACTGCCCGGAGCGCCTATGAAGAAGTTGTGAGGGACTTAATTCCAGATACCGTTCTCCCCGGTCAGGATCACCGGCAGCCCGTCCGTTACCACGATCGTATGCTCATGCTGGGCTACATAGCTGCCATCGCGGGCAGTGAGCGTCCAGCCGTCGCCGTTCTCATACGCCCAGCTCGCTTTGGTGGAAATGAAGGTCTCCACGGCGATCACGGAGTTCTTCCTGAATTTGGTCCGGTTGTATTTGTCGTAATAATTGGCAATAGAATGCGGCTCTTCGTGCAGGTTGCGCCCGATGCCGTGCCCGGTCAGGTTTTTGATCACCCGGTAACCGCGCTTGCGGGCCTCGGCTTCAATGATGCCGCCTACCTGGGCTATCTTTACCCCGTCGCGGATGTTGGCAATGGCGATGCGCAGGATGTCGCGCGAGGCATTCACCAGTTTTTGATGCTGGTGCAGATCCTCGCCCAGCACGAAAGACCCGCCATTGTCTGCCCAGAAGCCTTCCAGTTCCGCGCTCACGTCCACATTCACCAGGTCGCCTTCCTGCAGGATGGTCTTTTGAGTGGGAATGCCGTGGGCGATCTCGTGGTTTACGCTGATACAGGTCCAGCCCGGGAATCCATATGTCAGTTTGGGTGCTGAACGCGCGCCGAATGCGGCCAGCACCGCCCGCCCGAATTCATCCAGCTCGGCCGTGCTCATGCCGGGTTTGGCATATTCCCGCATCCTTTTGAGGGTGAGGGCCACCGCTTCGCTGGCCTTCTGCATGCCCAGCATTTCCGCCTGTGATGATATTGACATGTCCGTTAGTATTATTGATCCCGGCAAGTTACGAATTTTAAGGGGCTTTCCCGCTGGTACTGTTAACTAAAAAGCGATACTTTAGCGGTATGAAAAACGGACCATCTCCCGTAACGAGGGTGGTGATCATTGACGATGAACCCGCCATCCGGAAAGACCTTCAAACACTTGTACAGCAGCAGCCCGGCTTTATTGTCACCGGTACCTGCGGCAGCGTGCAGGAAGCCCGTACCATCATTCCCGCTACCGAACCGGACCTCCTCCTGCTGGATATTTCCCTGGGAGACGGCACCGGCTTCGACATCCTGCGCGAACCCGCCGCCGCAGGCTGCAAAGTGATCTTCATTACCGCCCACCAGGATTATGCCATCAAAGCCATCAAATTCGGCGCGCTGGATTACCTCCTGAAGCCGGTAGACGAAGAAGAGCTGCAACAGGCGCTGGTCCGGGTAACCAACAGCAGGCCCGCCGCTCCCGAACAGCTCTCACTGGCGCAACAGCAGCTGAAGCAGGGCGGCCTGCAGAACCGCATCGTGCTGCGCTCGCAGCAGTATTTGCAGGTGGTGGCCTTTGAAGAGATCATCTACTGCCAGAGCGATGCCGGCTACACGACGTTTTTCCTGGCAGACGGCCGCAAGATCGTGGTCTCCAAATCCATCAAGGAATATGAAGAGCTGCTGCCGGAAACCTGGTTCATCAGGCCCCACCAGTCATACCTTGTGAACCACCGCTTTATTGACCGGTATCATAAAGACGGGTACCTCATCCTCCGCAACAACGCGGAAATCCCGGTGTCTACCCGCCGGAAAGACTATGTAGTGGAATATCTCACCGGGAACCGGTAAAAAATACAACACGTTATGCGCCTCCATGCATCCCTGCTAAAATACTTTGTCCTGTTGCTGCCCCTTGCCATCGCCGCCTGCAAGCAGCGGCAGGCCGCCAGGAACCCTGGCAGCGCCGATTCCATCCTGGCTTATATGAAGTCGGACATCAATCCTTTCTTCCATGACCGCCGCCCGGGGGAAGCAGGCCGTTTGCTGGACAGCCTGTATCCCACGGTTCAAAAGCTGAATCACGTCGGGCTTACCTGCTCTTACCTGCGGTTTAAGGGCGTACAGTTCATCATGGAAGAAAAGTACGACAGCGCCAGGACCTTCCTCAACGAATCTATGCAGCTGGCCAGGGAAAAGGACAGCACCGGCAGGCACGTTATCGCGGCCAAGATACAGCTGGCAGACCTGCTGAAGGAGCAGAAGCGCTACGACAGCGCCCTTCATTATGCCCGGGAAGCGTATTACCTCGCCCAGAAAGCCGATACGAACGGCCTGCCTCTCATCTGCCTCCGCCTGTCCGAGATATACATGGAAATAGGCGATTACGAGGCTATCCGCAAATATCTTTTTGAAGGATTTGAACGTACACAGCAACCCAAGCTGAAGATCGTTTTCGCCAACAACATCGCCAAATACTATACAGACCAGGCGCAGGTAGACTCCGCGGTCAGCTTCTTTAAAGCCATGGAAAACGATACGCTGTTTTCCCACCCATATTTCGACGCGGTGAAATATGAGAACCTCGGCATCCTGCTGGGCAAGCAGGGTAAAATGGCCGAGGGCCTGCCTTACCAGCTGAAGGCGCTCGCGCTGAATAAAGAACTGGGCAGCGTAGACGGGCAGTCGATGTTCAGCCTGGCCGATACCTATTACCTGCTGGAGCGTTACAACGAAGCCGCCGCTTATCTCGATACCGCTTATACGATGGCGAAAGAAGCCGGTAACCAGGAGATCATCACGATGATCTGGCGCAAAAGGGCACAGAACCAGGCAGCGCGCGGATTGCACCGTGATGCATATGCTTTCATGGATTCCGCTTACGAATCGTACAGGACAGAAGTAGACTCTTCCATTGTGGTGCAGGCGCGGGAACTGGAAACGCAGTACGCAGTGAAGGCGAAAGACGAAGAGATAGAACGGCTTGCTTTTGAGAACAAGGTGAACCGGCAGATCAGGCAGCAGCAACGGGTGATCATCGCCAGCATGGTGCTGGGCCTGGTATTGATCGCGGCCATCGGGTTCCTGTTGTACCGCAGGCGCCAGCTGGAGCAGCAGCTCCGGGAAACCTCGCTGCGGCAGCGTTTGCTGCGCAGCCAGATGGAGCCGCATTTCATCTTCAATACCCTCAGCGTGCTGCAAAGCTTTATCCGGAACGACGAGCGGGAAAAATCCATCCGTTACCTCAACAAATTCGCCAAGCTGGTGCGCATCAGCCTCGAAAACGCGCGCGAGAGCTTTGTGCCGCTGAAAGATGAAGTGACCGCCCTCGAAAGCTACCTCAGCCTGCAGCTCATGCGCTTTGAGGGTTCCTTCGAATACAACCTTGACGTATACGAACAATACGAAGAAGACGGGCTGCTGATACCGCCCATGCTGCTGCAGCCTTTCGTGGAAAACGCCATCCTGCACGGCATGCGCCGGCTGGAGCGGAAAGGCGTGATCACTATCCGCATCAAAAGAGGCCCGCATGTGCTGCATTGCGTGATCGAAGACAATGGCCGCGGCCTTCAGCCCGAAAAGCAGGAAGAAAAAACATCCCTTTCCACCGTTATCACCCAGGAAAGGCTGAGCATGCTGAGCAAACAGACCAAACGCCCGGCCAGCCTGCGCATCATCGATAAAAAGGCTGAAAACGGCGAAGGTATCCGCGTGGAGCTGGACATCCCTTTCCGCCGCGATAATCAATAAAATACGAGAAGCAGCAGCGCCAAAGCGGGAGGGGCGACGAAGCAATCTCCCTCACTAAATTGAAGTACGTTAATATCAGGAGGGAGATTGCTTCGTCGCGCTTCCTGCTGCACAGAATTCCCTGTTGCTCCTCGCAATGACGGCGTTTGTCGCCCAGCGGATTTGTATCAAAAGCGCCCGGATTTAAAACAACCCCGGGCGCTTTTGTATTCCCGCCCTTTCCCCGTCCGCATTCCCGTTATGTTTGTGCCGCAATTGAATACGCTCCCGGAGAACAACCTTTAAAAACCGTAAACATGAAAAAACTTTGCGTTGCAGCATTTGCAGCACTGCTCCTGGCATCCTGCCAGTATTTCGGCGGCGGCGGCCGCGCCTTCGACAATGCTGAAGACCTCGCATCCCTCGTCAGCGAACTGAAAGACAAATTCGGGGAAAATGCAGGCTACACCAGCATCAACATGAGCTACCACGATGGCATCGGCACCAGCACCGTGGCTACAGGAGGAGACGTTAATTCCAACAAACTGATGGAGAAAATGAAACAGAAAGGCATCTGGCAAGACAAGGCCGAGGTGACCCTGGAAATAGAGGGAGAAGCCAAACCCAAAGACTTTATGTTCACGCTGCAGCAGGTGCAGGACCTGAAAAAGATCCCTGACCTGGTAAAAGCTTCCATCGAAAAGGTGGAGAAAGAAAAGAAGATGACGGACATGGTAGTTAGCACCGTAGCTATCTCCATGCCCAGCCGCATCAACGATCCTGAAGACGGGTTAAAGATCACAGTATATGTAGAGCCGAAGAACGGCGGGACGGATTTTACGCTGATCTATAACCAAAAAGGAGAGCTGTTAAGCATGTTAAATTGATCATTCAAACGGAAGGCATGCACCTATCCCGCTTTTTCCGGCAGACACAACGGCCTTTCATCGAGCAAACCCTCCTGGTAAACCGGCAGGCGGAAGCGTTCGTTGCCTTCTATGAAGAAAGATTTGGATGCAGGCTGGATGGTAAACAGGACAGCCTCGATATACTGGATGTGGTGCTGGCTGAAGCCCGGAACAGCGCATTGCAGCGCGACAGGAAGCAATGGCTGGCTGTTCATGCAGGAGCTTATCTTTTTAAAGTAGCCTCCGAACGGTTCCGGGAATGGCCTTTGCAATACCGCTGGTATCATCCGCTGGAACAGGCGGTGCTGGTGGTAGGCGCCCCGGTATTCAAGGTGTCGCTGCTTGCCGAGCAGGCCATCCACCAACGGCTTGAAAGCAGGTCCGAAATCCCTGTACCTCTTCTTTTTGCCCGCTTCGAAAAGGCCGTGCTGGCGGCGGGCAAAGGAAGCGATGAATTGTTTATTTAGTGTTGCTACCTCATATAGCGTAACCCCACGGAACCATGTTTATCAACCCTGCCATTCAAAAAACCAGGTGTAACATGTGGATCAGAAACTCTCCCCTTAAAAGGAGAGTTTCTTTATTTTTGGTCAATGCAAAAGAAGATCATACTGGCCAGTACATCCACACTGTATGGCGGACAATACCTGGAATACCTGGAGCCTGTAATAGCAAAGCTTTTCGCGGGAGCCGGCGAAGTGGTGTTCATCCCCTATGCCCGCCCCGGCGGCCTCAGTCATGATGATTACACCCGCCGTGCTGCCGGCGTGTTCGAGCAGAAAGGCATCCGCGTGAGAGGGCTGCATACTTTCGATGAGCCGTTGCAGGGCATCCGCACGGCGGAGGCGTTTTTTACCGGCGGCGGCAACACGTTCCTGCTGGTAAAACAATTGCACGACCTGGGGCTGATGGATGCGCTCGCCGCAGCCGTGAATGCTGGCAAACCTTATCTCGGCTGCAGCGCAGGCAGCAACATCGGCGGGGTGAGCATGCAAACCACCAACGACATGCCCATCGTTTACCCCGCCAGCTTCAAAACCATGGGCCTCGTTCCCTTTAACCTCAATCCCCATTACCTGGACCCCGTGCCCGGCCTGGAACATATGGGCGAAACGAGGGAAACCCGGATCAAAGAATTTCATACGCAAAACAGCACGCCGGTAGTAGGTCTCCGCGAAGGCAACTGGATAGCGGCGGATGGGGAAAACATCACGCTGGAGGGCGCGCACAGCGCGCGCATTTTTTTACCGGGCGAAGATCCTTACGAACTGGCGGCAGGGGAGAAGCTGGTATTTTCCTGAGCAGCGAAAGATCGTCATTGCGAGAGCAGCGGAGCTAATGCGGGAGGGGCGACGAAGCAATCTCTTTCATTGAATTTGACATACTCCAATACATGAAGGAGATTGCTTCGTCGCGTTTTCTGCTGCACGGAATCCCTTGCTGCTCCTCGCAATGACGGGATTTTTACAGCCGTAAAATTTGCGCAACCGTTTGCGCAGATGCNGAAGGAGATTGCTTCGTCGCGTTTTCTGCTGCACGGAATCCCTTGCTGCTCCTCGCAATGACGGGATTTTTACAGCCGTAAAATTTGCGCAACCGTTTGCGCAGATGCCCGTCCAGCCTGATTTAGCAATTTTGTACCTGAATCCGTGCGTTCATCAAAAAATGATGGATAAAGCCTAAAACTTTACTATTTTAACCACTTCATAATCCACAACTCAACCAACAAATTATGAGTGCTACTCGACGCAATTTCCTCCGCCAGCTGGCGGTAGGCTCCGGAGCCCTTGCAATGGGCCTCCCTTCCTTTGCCACCGGCCCCACGGCGCCCAGCGACCGCGAGCTTAAAGCAGCATTGGAACAATCCAATAAGCAGCAGCGTTTCAACATGAGCGGTTATGCCGCCCCTAAGATCGACAAAGTGCGGATCGGCTTCATCGGCCAGGGTATGCGCGGGCCGGGCGCCGTGCAGCGCATGTCGTTCATAGACGGGGTGGAGATCGTTGCCCTCTGCGACCTTCTTCCTGAACGCGCTTCGAAATCCAACGCCACCGTAGTGAAATCGGGCCGCCCTGCCGCTAAAGAGTATTCCGGTGAAAACGGCTGGAAGGAAATGATCGATAAAGAAAAGCTGGACCTGGTGTATATCACCACGCCCTGGCACCTGCATACGCCCATGGCCCTCTATGCCATGGAACATGGCTGCCACGCCGCCTCTGAAGTGCCCATTGCACTTACGCTGGAAGATTGCTGGAAGCTGGTGGAAACATCGGAGCGCACCAAAAAGCATTGCATGATGCTGGAAAACTGCTGCTACGATTTCTTTGAGCTGCTTACCCTCAACATGGCCCGCCAGGGCATGTTCGGCGAGCTGGTACATGCCGAAGGCGCGTACATCCACGACCTGCGCGACCTGAATTTCTCAAAGAAAGGTTACCAGGACATGTGGAGGCTCCGCCAGAATGCAGCGCACAATGCCAACCTCTATCCCACGCACGGCCTCGGCCCCATCGCGCAATGCATGAACATCAACCGCGGTGATAAGATGGATTACCTCGTATCCATGGCCAGCAATGATTTCATGATGGGAGACATGGCAAAGGAAAAAGCCGCTTCAGATCCGTTCTACAACGAATTCGTGGGTAAGAACTACCGCGGCAATATGAACACTACCACCATCCGCACCGCCAAGGGCAAGACCCTCATGATACAGCACGATGTTACCACGCCGCGCCCTTATTCCCGCATCCACCTCGTGAGCGGTACCAAAGGCATTGCTTCCAAATACCCAAGCCCCGAGCGCATCGCATTCGGCCACGGATGGATCAAACCGGAAGAACTGAAGAAATTATACGATGAATACACGCCCGAGATCATCCGGAAGATAGGCGAGCTGGCCAAGCAGGTGGGCGGCCACGGCGGTATGGACTTTATGATGGACTGGCGCCTGATAGACTGCCTGCGCAACGGCCTCCCGCTGGACCAGGACGTGTACGACGGCGCAGCATGGAGCTGTATCGTTCCGCTGAGCGAAAAATCCATCTCCAAACGTTCTTCCAGCGTCGATATCCCGGACTTTACCCGCGGCGCCTGGAAAACCAATGCACCCGTGGAACTGACGCTGAAAGGCGGCGGCAACACCGGCGTAATTGGCGTGGAAAAGAAAACCGAGTCTAAACAACTGAGCGTACAATAGCGTTTTATACAAGGAAAGAGGGCGTCCCATTTGGGATGCTCTTTTTTTATTCCTCCATTTCCCGCGCAAACTCCCGCGGGGCAAGGCCTGTCACCGTTTTGAACACCCTGTTGAAAGTAGCGATGCTGTTGAACCCGCAGCGGTAGGCAATGGTGGCGATGCTCTCTTCCGCGCCGGCCGCCAGCAGCTTGCTGGCTTCGTGCACGCGCACTTCGTGCAGGAACTCCACGAAAGTGAGCCGCGTATGTTTTTTAAAATAACGGCAGAAGGCCTGCGGCGTCATGTTGGCGTGGCGGGCGATGTCGTCCAGCGGGATGTCTGTCTCGTAATGTTTCATGATATAATCGTAGATCGCGCCGATGCGCAGGCCTTCCTGTTCGTTGACCGCCGCGGGTCTTGCGCCGCTCACCAGCGGCTCGGGATCGGCAATACCGCGCAGGTGATGCAGCAGGTGGATGAAGGCCGTGAATTGCAGCGCACCCTTCGACCTGTCCAGCTCCTGCATGAGAGATGCTATCGTGGGAACGGCGCGTTCCGGCACTTTGAAGCCCCGTGGGAATTTATCGATGAAAGCACGGATGGGCTTGAGTTCCGCCAGGTCAAACACCGGCGCGAGCTTGCCATTAGGGTCGAAGAACAGGGTAAAAGCTTCCGCGGAAGCGTCTTTCTCTTTATCGCTGCGGAATACGTGCGGCTGGTTGCCCGCCAGCCAGTAGATCTCCCCGGGCCGGAAGGCATGCATGCTGTTGTCCGCCACGAGCGTGCCGCTGCCCTGCTGTATCCAGGTGAGCTGTATTTCGTTGTGGCGGTGCAGGTACGGGTAGAAGTAAGGCAGCCGGTCCTTTTGCACGATGACGTTCTTATCCGGCGCTACGGGTATAGTGAACTGCAAGACTTTCATACCCTGAAATTATGCAAAATTTAACCGTTATGCACATAGTGGTTTTTGTAGAGGTTAAAAAGTGAGTAATATTGATCAATAAACGTAACGCGGGCCGCGGCACTTCCCGCTACTTTTGAAAAAAAAAAGTTCCTATGGCGATACAATGGAAAGGGGTATTCCCCGCACTCACCACCAAATTCACCGCAAACGATGAGCTGGACCTGGACCTGTTCGGCAAAAATCTCGACGCACAGCTCGCCGCAGGCGTAGCAGGGGTTATTATCGGCGGCTCGCTGGGCGAGGCCAGCACGCTGGCTTTGGAAGAAAAAGCCGTGCTGGTGCAATTTGCAGTAAAACGGCTGGAAGGTAAGATACCGGTAGTATTGAACATCGCCGAAGGCGCCACCCGCGAAGCCGTGAAACAAACCGCGCTGGCAACGCAATGGGGCGCGGAAGGGCTCATGCTGCTGCCGCCCATGCGGTATAAGTCTGACGAACGCGAAACGGTGCAGTATTTCCGTGCTGTGGCCGATTCTACGGATCTGCCCATTATGCTGTACAACAACCCGGTGGATTATAAAATAGAGATCACGCCCGCGATGTTCGAAGAGCTGGCCGCCTGTGAAAATATCAAAGCGGTGAAAGAGTCCACGCGCGATGTAACGAACGTGATCCGCATGCGCAACCGTTTTGGTAACCGCTTCAGCATTTTATGCGGCGTAGATACGCTCACGCTGGAAGAACTGGTAACCGGCGCGGACGGGCTGGTAGCAGGACTGGTGTGCGCTTTCCCGGCTGAAACGGTGGTGCTGTACAATCTCATCAAAGCAGGCCAGATCAAAGAAGCACTGGAGCTGTACCGCTGGTTCATGCCCCTGCTGGAACTGGACATCCATCCGAAGCTGGTGCAATACATCAAGCTGGCGGAAGCTTACACCGGCCTGGGTTCCGAGCATGTGCGCGCACCGAGGCTTTTGCTGGAAGGAGAAGAAAGGAAACGCATTTCACAAACGATAGAGCAGGCGCTGAGCACACGCCCTGATCTCGGGAAATATGCAGCAGTTTCCACGAATCCTGCGCTGAGCGAGGAAATGAAGCGGTTGAAACGGATACAGTCTTAAGCATTACAACAACGAACTATGAACATACACCAGGTATTGCAGCTATCCGGCGAAGCATTTGCAGCATATGGAAAAACCAGTGCCGCACAGCGCGCTATATTTCTTGAAACCATTGCTGCTGCTTTGGAAACCCGGCGCGAAGCGCTTACCGCCATTACACATGAGGAAACGAACCTGCCGGCCGCGCGCCTGAACGGTGAATTAACGCGCACCACCGGGCAGCTGAAGATGTTTGCTAATCTTCTGCGGGAAGGCAGCTGGGTGACGGCGGCGATAGATACGGCAGACGCGCAGCGTACGCCGCCCAAGCCCGATACGCGGAAAATGGCTGTGCCATTGGGTCCTGTTGTGGTATTCGGCGCCTCCAATTTCCCGTATGCTTTTTCTACGGCAGGGGGCGACACGGCCAGCGCGCTGGCCGCCGGTTGTACCGTGGTAATTCGCGCGCATTACGCGCATCCGCGCACTTCGGCGCTGGTATTCGAAGCCATGCAGGAAGCTGTTAAAATATGCGGCCTGCCTCCATATACCATCCAGCACGTAACAGCGCCGGGCAACGAAACCGGGAAAGAACTGGTGACGCACCCGCTCACTGCAGCAGTGGGCTTTACAGGATCGCTCAGCGGCGGCAAGGCACTGATGCAGTACGCGGCTGAAAGGCCCATTCCTGTGCCTGTATTTGCCGAAATGAGCAGCATCAATCCCGTGTTGCTGCTGCCCGGCAAGCTGAAAGAAAATGCCGCCGCGCTGGCCTCAAAGATGGCTGCGTCCATTACCCTGGGCATGGGACAGTTTTGCACCAACCCCGGCCTGATGATCGGCATGGCGGGGGCGGAACTGGATGCGTTCCTGGAACAGCTCAAAACAGACATTGCACAGTTTTCACCGCAGCCCATGCTGCATGAAGGCATCCGGCAGCATTACGAAACATGCGCCACGGCCATCGCAACAAAGCAGCAGGTGCGCATCGTAGCGGACCAGACTGCGATGATCGCCACCATATCAGCCCAGCATTTCCTGGACGACCCGCATTTCCGGGAAGAAGTGTTCGGTCCATTCTCCCTGCTGGTGCAATGCAATAACAAATCAGAGATGCAGCAGGTGCTGAACAGTGTGCAGGGCCAGCTCACCGCGACCCTTATGGCCACGGACGAAGATCTCCTGGAGCATGCGGACCTGCTGGAAAGCTGCGTCCGTATTGCAGGACGAGTGATCATCAACGAAGTGCCCACCGGCGTGGAAGTATGTGCCAGCATGGTGCATGGCGGCCCTTTCCCGGCGGCTTCCGACCCGCGTTTTACTTCCGTGGGCACTTCCGCCATCCAGCGCTGGGTGCGGCCCGTTTGTTTCCAGAACTTCCCGGACCACCTGCTGCCCGAAGCGCTGCAAAACGCCAATCCCCTGCGGATCTGGCGCACAGTGAACAACGAATGGACAAATACATGATATCTTATTAATTTTCTTATTTTGTATTGATGAAACAGGCCACCAAAAAGACCTTCTTTTGTATAGACGCCCACACCTGCGGCAACCCCGTACGCCTGGTGGCAGGCGGCGGCCCTTCCCTGAAAGGGAATAACATGAGCGAGAAACGCGCTCATTTCCTTGAAGAATTCGACTGGATACGCAAAGGCCTCATGTTTGAACCGCGGGGCCACGACATGATGAGCGGCAGCATCCTTTACCCGCCGCATCACCCGGACAACGACGTTGCCGTATTGTTCATCGAAACCAGCGGCTGCCTGCCCATGTGCGGGCACGGCACCATCGGCACCATTACCATCGCCATTGAAGAAGGACTGCTGTTGCCCAAAACGCACGGCACCGTGAAGATGGAAGCCCCGGCAGGGCTCGTGGACATCAAATACACCACCATCGGCAACAAAGTGAAGACGGTGAAGCTCACCAATGTGCCCTCCTGGCTGGAAGCCGCGGATCTTACCGTGGAATGCCCGGAGCTGGGAGCGCTAACCTTCGATGTAGCCTATGGCGGCAATTTCTACGCGATCATCGATGTACAGCAGAATTTTGCGGGGCTGGAGCATTATCCTGCAGACAAACTTATATCCTGGGCGCGCGAACTTCGGAACCGGATAAACGAAAAATACACCTTCGTGCATCCTGACGATGCGACCATCAAAGGCTGCTCGCACGTAATGTGGACGGGCGCCGTGCTGGACCCGACGTCTACCGCCCGCAACGCCGTGTTCTACGGCGACAAGGCGATAGACCGTTCGCCCTGCGGCACCGGCACTTCCGCGCGCATGGCGCAATGGTATGCGAAGGGAAAGCTGAAGAAAGGGGAATCTTTCCTGCATGAAAGCATCATCGGCTCACGGTTTACCGGCACGATAGAAGAAGAAACGACCGTTGCGGGGAAACCCGCCATCAGGCCCGGTATTGAAGGCTGGGCCAGGGTTTATGGATACAACACCATCAGTATAGACCCGGAAGACGATCCCTATGCATACGGTTTCCAGGTATTATGATCAACCAAAAAGCTAAATACAGACAGGATGAAATGTGTAATCATCGGCGGCGGCATTATTGGCTTGTCCAGCGCGCTTTACCTGCAGCAAAGCGGCTGGGAGGTGACCGTGCTGGATAAAGGGGATTTTTCGGACAACTGTTCCTACGGCAACGCCGGGTACGTTTGTCCCAGCCATTTTGTGCCGCTGGCTACGCCCGGTATTATCAAACAGGGTTTTAAGTGGATGCTGGATGCCGAAAGCCCCTTTTACATCAAGCCCCGCCTGAGCAGGGAGCTGATAGACTGGGGCCTGAAATTCATGCGCAGCGCCAATGCCGCGCACGTGGAGAGAAGCGCCATTCCCCTGCGCGACATCGCCGTACTGAGCAAACGGATGTATGAGGAATGGCTGCAGCAGCCGGGTTTCGATTTCGCTTACGAACAAAAAGGCCTGCTGGACATGTTCCAGACAAAACAAAACGAGGAGCATGCGCATCATACCGTCGAAAAGGCGCAGGAGCTTGGACTTGATGCAGAATACCTCACAACTGAACAGGTGCAGGCCATGGAGCCGCAAACCCGCCTCAACATCCTGGGCGCCGTGTATTTCAAATGCGACGCACACCTGTACCCCAACAAGCTGATGCAGAACCTGCGCCAATACCTGCCGCTCAAAGGCGTGCAGCTGGTTGCCGGCGAAGAAGTGACCGGTGTGGAACAACAGCATGGGAAGATCATCAAGGTAAAAACACGGAAAGGCATATACGAAACCAACCTGGTGGTGGTAGCCACCGGCTCCTGGAGCCGCGGAATGGCCGCCCGCCTGGGCGTGAACCTGCCCATGGTGGCGGGCCGGGGGTATTCTGTTACCTACGAGGACGCGCCGTATAAGCTGAATCATCCCGCCATCCTGACGGAAGGGCGCGTGGCCGTAACGCCCATGAACGGCAACAAGATCCGCTTTGGCGGAACTATGGAGATCACTTCACTGACAGCGCCGCCCAACCTGAACCGCGTGAAAGGCATCCTGCGTACCGTGAAGAGCTTTTTGCCGGATTACGATATTCCCATGCCGGCCCGCGAACAGGTGTGGTTCGGCTACAGGCCCTGCTCGGCAGACGGCCTGCCGTACATCGGCAGGGTAAAACATCTTGAAAATTGCATACTGGCCACCGGCCACTCCATGCTGGGCCTGAGCCTGGGCGCGGGAACCGGCAGGCTGGTGAGCGAGCTGGCCAACGGGCAGCCCCTGAGTATGGACATCCGGCCATTCGCACCCGAACGTTTTTAAAACTTACTTATGAGAAAACTCCTTTGCAGCCTTGGTTTCATCGCACTGCAATCCGCCGCCTATGCACAGTCTGCCGATACGGACCTCTACCGGCAATCCAGCGAGGTGAACAACATCATGGTGGAATACAATGCCGACCGCGGCACGCTGGCCCGCTTCTACGCCATCCCCAACACGCCCGAACGCCGCGAAAGAATGAAAGTATTGCAGGATAAGTATCTCCAGCGCCTCAACCGGCTGGACTTCGACAAGCTGCCCGTTGGTTCCCGCGTGGACTACATCCTGTTCCACCGGAACCTCAACGACGAACTGTTCCGGCTAAACGAAGAAAAGGAGGAATATGCAGCCGTGGAAAAATGGTTCCCTTTTGCAGAACGCATTTATGCGATAGAACGCAACCGCCGTCGTGGTGCCGCCCCGGATGCGGAAAAGCTGGCAGGCGAGCTGAACAGCATTGCCAAAGAACTGCTGGTTAAAAAAGCCGCGCTGCAAAAGGACAGTTCCTTTTCGCTGGCGCTCAGCCGCCGTGCTGCCGGTGTGGCAAGAGGCCTGCAGGCTTCCCTCAAAAGCGCTTACGATTTTTATAACGGCTACGATCCGTTGTTCAGCTGGTGGATCCCCATGCCTTACCAGCGGCTGGACAGCCTGTTGAACGCTTATGCGGCCGCCTTCCAGGGCAAAGGAAAGAATGCCGTTTCCCAAAAGGATGACGGCAGCGGCATTATCGGCAACCCGATCGGGAATGAAGAGCTGATCCGGCAATTGAAAGAAGAAATGATCCCCTACACGCCGGACGAGCTGATCGCCATTGCCAATAAAGAATTCGCCTGGTGCGATGCGGAAATGCTGAAAGCCTCCCGCGAAATGGGCTTCGGCGAAGACTGGAAAGCGGCCATGGAAAAGGTGAAGAATGCTTATGTGCCCGCAGGTAAACAACCTGAGGCCATGATGAAATTATATAACGAATCGCTTGATTTCATCAAAAAGAACCAGCTGATCACCATTCCCGAACTGGCGGAAGAGACCTGGCGGATGAGCATGATGAGCCCCGAAAGGCAGCTGGTGGCGCCGTTTTTCCTGGGAGGGGAGGAGTTCATCATTTCCTATCCCACCAACACCATGGAGCATGAAGATAAAATGATGAGCATGCGCGGCAACAACCCGCATTTCTCCCGCGCCACCGTTCACCACGAACTGCTGGCGGGCCATGCCATGCAACAGTTCATGAACAGCCGCTACCGCACCTACCGCCGCTTCGGCACGCCTTTCTGGACGGAAGGCTGGGCGCTTTACTGGGAGCGGCTGCTGTGGGACCTGAAGTTTCCGCAAAGCCCTGAAGACCGCATCGGCATGCTGTTCTGGCGGATGCACCGCTGCGCCCGCATTATTTTTTCACTCAGCTATCATACCCACAAATGGACGCCGCAGCAATGCATCGACTTCCTGGTGAACCGCGTGAATTTTGAACGCGCCAATGCGGAAGGCGAAGTGCGCCGCTCCTTTACCGGCGGCTATGGGCCATTGTACCAGGTGGCTTACATGATCGGCGGGCTGCAGTTTGAGGCATTGAAAAAGGAGCTGGTAGACGGGAGAAAGATGAGCTACAGGGAGTTTCACGACGCGATCATCACCGAAAACGCCATGCCGGTGGAAATGGTAAGGGCAATATTGCTGAAACAGCCACTGAAAAAGGATTTCAGGACCAGTTGGCGGTTTTATAAATTATAGGAAAAATGAAATGCTGCTCCAACGGGCAGCCTTCTTTAATATTTTTGGATCCCTTCCCTTTACCCGAGATTAGTCGGGTTGGGAATAAAATTGAGGAATGCATTGAACTTCGTCTGGTACTTCCTTTTGTCCAGCTTGTAATAGAACGCGCCGCGCTTGGAGCTCAGGCGTTCTTTGTCTTTTTGTTTGATGAGCAGCCCAGTGGAAAGCACTTTGCGCGAGAAGTTCCGTTTATCCATCAGCGTGTCAAATATGCCTTCGTAGAGGTTTTGCAGTTGGGGAAGGGTGAATTTCTCCGGCAGCATCTCGAATACAATGGGATGGAAGGCGGCTTTGTAGCGCAGTTTTTGTTTGGCCAGCTCCACCATGTCGCGGTGGTCGAAGATAAGGGAGGGGAGTTTTTTGAGGGGGAACCATTCGGAATGAAAATCCTGGTTGATCTGCTTTTTGAACTTGTTGACGTCGATGAGGCTGAAATACACCACAGACAGCGTTCTTTCCACCGGGTCCCGCTCCACTTCCCCGAAGGTGTGCAACTGCTCCATGTATACGTTTTCGAGCCCGGTCAGTTCTTTTAAGACCCTGGCAGCGGCGAAATCGAGCGTTTCGGTGGGGCGGATGATGCCCCCCATCAGGCTCCAGCGGCCTTTTTCCGGCTCAAAACCCCGCCTGATGACCAGGAGTTTCATTTCTGTGCCGTCAAATCCAAATATAATGCAGTCTACAGCCACCAGCACCTTGTTTTTACCGGCGTATTGGGAGATTTTCAATGTTGTATCAGTTTAACGCGGATCAATTATAATAAATGTCGCTCAGACAATTTATAGAACATTCCCGAAAAATAGCTGGAATTTTCCGGATTTAATCCGGATATTTAAAACTACATCCACCCTTATTTAAAAATTTTCACGTCATGTTGAAAAAGCTTTTCACATTTATGGCTTTATCCGCCGGCGGAGTATTGGCCTTTTCGGCCTGTAACAACGCGGCGGAGGAAAAGAAAACCGGTACTATGCTCACATCACAGCCTTACGGCAATCTTTCGGGCACGGAGATCGTGCAGTACACCCTTACCAATGCCAACGGGATGGTAGTGAAGATCCTGAATTACGGCGGCGTTATTACGGACATCATCACACAGGACCGCGATG
The DNA here is from genome assembly GCF_039655965.1 of Chitinophaga sp. YIM B06452. NCBI lineage: Bacteria > Pseudomonadati > Bacteroidota > Chitinophagia > Chitinophagales > Chitinophagaceae > Chitinophaga > Chitinophaga sp. YIM B06452. The sequence goes on from NZ_JAWLKY010000003.1 coordinate 665,758, forward strand.
GCACGCCCGGCAACGTTGTGCTGTCGTACGACACCCTGGCCGGCTACCAGCAGTCCGGCAACCCGTATTTCGGCACGCTGGTAGGCCGTTACGCCAACCGCATCGCCAAAGCGACCTTTAAGATCGATACCGCCACCTACCAGCTTGCCGCGAACAACAACGGCAATTCACTGCACGGCGGCCTGAAAGGGTTCGATAAAGTGGTTTGGAACGTAACGCCGCTCCCTGGAGACAGCAGTCTGCTGCTCGAATACCAGAGCAAAGACGGGGAAGAAGGCTACCCCGGCAATCTGAATGCCAAAGTGATCTACACCCTCACCAGCCAGAACGCGCTGAAGATCGAATACGTGGCTACTACAGACAAACCCACGCCGGTAAACCTCACCCAGCACACTTATTTCAATCTCTCTGCCGGCAAAAGCCCCACCATCCTGGATCACGAGCTGCAGCTGGACGCGCCAGGCTATACGCCGGTAGACGACAAGCTCATTCCCCTGGGAAAGATCGACTCAGTGAAAGGCACGCCCATGGACTTCACCACGCCGCAACGCATCGGCTCCCGCATCGATTCCGTGAAAGGCGGGTATGACCACAACTGGGTATTCCCGAAGGAAAAGGCAGGCCTGGCACAGGTAGGCACGCTGCATGACCCCGCTTCAGGCAGGCTCATGACGATCTTTACTTCCGAGCCCGGCATCCAGTTCTATTCCGGCAATTTCCTGGACGGCTCGCTGCAGCACACACGCAACAAAGCTGTTTACGCGAAACATGCAGGCCTGTGCCTGGAAGCCCAGCACTTCCCTGATTCGCCCAACCAGCCTACATTCCCGAACACTATCCTGAAACCGGGAGAAAAGTATACACAAACAACGATCTACCAGTTTGGGGTGAAATAATAAACAGACATATTATATAAAAGCGAAGAGGAGGCTGAACGGCCTCCTCTTTGTTTATCATACCTTCACGATCATTTTCCCTGTATTCTTACCGGAAAATAATCCCAGCAAGGCTTCCGGGATCTTCTCAAACCCTTCCACGACAGTTTCCGTGAATTTGATCTTACCTGTTTTCACCAGCGGGGCCAGGTACTGAATGCCTTCCGCGTACCGGCCGCCATAATTCCGCACAATGAAACCCTGCATGATAATGCTTCTTGTGAGCATCGTGGGCTGGATGCGCGGGCCTACAGGCGGTTCGGTGTTGTTATAGGAAGATATCTGCCCGCAAAGCGGTATCCTTGCGAAGAAATTCAGGTTAGGCACTACCGCGTCCGTTACGGCGCCGCCTACGTTGTCGAAATAAATGTCCACGCCGTCAGGGCAGGCTTTGGCGATCTGCGCGGCAAGATCGGGCGTGTTGTAGTTGAGCGCTTCATCGAAGCCGTATGCTTCTTTCAGCATCTTTACTTTTTCTCCGGAACCGGCAATACCCACTACGCGCAATCCCAGGTGTTTGCCCAGTTGACCTGCCACCAGGCCTACCGCTCCTGCGGCGCCGGATACAACGAGGGTTTCACCGGGTTTGGGCTTCCCGATATCCCGCAGGCCAAAATAAGCCGTGAGGCCGGGCATGCCCAATGCGCCCAGGAAATAACTGGGAGGGGCCAGGCTGGTATCTATCTTTTTGACGGTGGAAGCGGGCACTACAAATTCAGTAGCCCAGGGCAGGTAGGGGCCCAGCACCAGGTCGCCGGGGGCAAAAGCGCCGTCTTTACTCTCCAGCACTTCCGCCACTACGCCGCCTTCCAGCGCATGATCCACTTTGAAAGGCGCAACGTAGCTCTTCACATCGTTCATCCTGCCGCGCATGTAAGGGTCTACGGAATAATATAGCCCTTTCAGCTGCAGTTCTCCTTCTTTAACCTCCGGCAGCACCACTTCATCGAACCTGAAAATGGATGCGTCCGGCATGCCTTTGGGCCGGGCGGCCAGGGTGATCTGTTTCACTTTTTTCATGATACGCGGGTGTTAATTGTCACTTCAACATTATTTCTCGTTGCATTAGAGTAAGGGCATACCTGGTGCGCTTTTGCGACCAGCTCTTCAGCAGCAGCCTGCCCGGTGCCGGGCACCAGCACGTCCAGCGTTACGGCCAGGCCGTAGCCGCCTTCGCCATTCTGGCCAAGGCCCACATGCGCGGTTACCGCGGTAACGCCGGTGGCTATCTTCGATTTGCGGATCACGAGGTTCAACGCACTGTCGAAGCAGGCGGCATAGCCCGCTGCGAACAATTGCTCGGGGTTGGTGAAAGCCCCGCCGGGGCCGCCCAACTCCAGGGGAGTGGAAGTTTTTACGTCCAGGATACCGTCGCTGGTGGCCACTTGCCCGTCGCGCCCGCCGGTGGCTGTTGCCGTGGCGGTGTACAATACTTTAACCATTGTCAGATCTTTTTTGATTTATGTTATTGGAATATTGATCGTTTAGTCTTCTTCCGCAGGCGCCTGGAGCGGTTTTATCTTGTCCATCAAGCGTTGCAGCTGTTTGTGCAGGCTTTCCCGTTCTTTATCGTCCAGGTTGAGGCTGGCCTGCAGCTGTTGGGGAATTTTCTGGGCTTTTTTACGGAGGTTCATGCCTTCGGGGGTGATCACGATCTCCACCACGCGCTCGTCTGACTTGCAGCGGTAGCGGGTGAGGAGGCCTTTTTTCTCCAGGCGTTTCAGCAGGGGGGTGAGCGTACCACTGTCCAGGCAAAGCTTTTCGCCCAGGTCCTTAACCGTTTGCAGCTTGTGCTCCCAGAGCAGCAGCAGCACGAGATACTGCGGATAGGTGAGGTCCAGCTTCTCCAGCAGCGGCCTGTAATGGGCGGTTACCTGCCGGGAAAGCATGTACAGGGGGAAACATACCTGGTGATCGAATTTCAACTGTTCCATTGTTATAAATTAGATTGTGCAAAATTAAATAGGTTCAAATTATCCCCTGTCATTCCAATGTTAAAGTTCTGCGAAAATATCCCTACCTTTCTGCAAGAAAGCAGCCGAACCAGCATGCCGCAACACGATAAAACACCTGCTGCCGGCGATCCGGCCTGGGAGGATTTCAGGAAAGGGGACCGGGATGCATTTGCGCAGTTGTACCATCAGCACATACAACAGCTCATAGCCTACGGAATGCGGATCAGTGGCGAACAGCAGGTGGTCAAAGATGTCATCCAGGATTTATTTGTGGAGCTATGGCGCTCCAGAACGCAACTACAATCTGTACGGTCAGCGAGGGGTTACCTCCTGAAGGCGCTTCGTTATAAACTGCTGCGAAACGCCAAAGTAAAAACACGTTATTATTCCGAACTGCCCGACCAGGCGGACCCTGACAATGCCGAGCAGCACCGCCTGGAAGCTGAAAGCGAACAACAGCGCCGTGAACGCATCCGCCATGCCCTCGGCCGCCTGCCCAGCCGTCAGCAGGAAATTATCAACCTCCGGTTTTACCACGGCTGCACCACGGAAGAGGCTGCCGAGATCATGGCCGTAAACTACCAATCGGCCGTGAACCTTTTACACCGGGCTATTGTTCAATTAAGAGAAATACTTGGCCCCGGGCTCATCTTTACATTGTTTGGCTTATTCTGAAAAAAATATTCAAAGAAGTGAGTATCGGAACGCTCCCCGGTACACTTGTAATTAACCGCGCATAATTTTAAGTCCGTATGTCGTATTCGCAACAGGAACTGGAAGCATTATTGCAGAATGATGAATTTGTACGCTGGGTGCTGCATCCAGACGAAAAAGGTCATGCCTACTGGCAGGAATGGATGAACGAACATCCTGACCGCCAGGCGCTGGTAGAACGTTCCCGCGAGATGATCAGGACAATCCACGAAACGGAGCATGAAGCCATGAGCAGCCATGCGCTGGCTGAACAGATATGGGAAGATATGCAGGCAGAACTTCGCCCGCGCCTGCCCTGGTACAGGCGTTATGCCGCCGCAGCCGCTATCCTGGCACTGCTGGGCTTCGCCGGCGGCTGGTATGCGCTCAGTACCCGTACCCAGACCAGTACGATTGTGAACGAGAATGGCATCCTGATGGCGCGGAACGGGCACGCAGACATATCTGTGCAGAACACCGGCAATACGCTTAAAACAGTCTACCTGGTAGACGGTTCGCGTATAACGCTCAACCCCGGCGCTAAATTGAAATACCATAGCCTCCTGGGCAAACGGAAAAGAGAAGTGACGCTGGAAGGAGAGGCCTTTTTTGAAATAGCGCCGGACGCTGCCAAACCCTTTTCGGTGCTGAGCGGCGGGATCGTGACGAAAGTATTGGGTACCAGCTTCCGGGTGGCGGCGCAAAACGACGTGACCGTGTCTGTCCGCTCCGGTAAAGTGGCCGTGGTAAGGCAGGAAAAGGATAAGGAAGACAAAACCTGCATCCTGGAGATGAACGAGCAGGCCGTATTCAATGCGAAGCAGAACCGGCTGGAAAAGACCGCCCCGCCTGCGCCCGCACTGCTGGCCAATCCCGTTCCGGCCTGGGAAACGATGTATTATGACGAGGCTTCCATGGATGAGATCATCAGCGTGCTCACCCGTACTTACGGTGTAGCATTCGAGTACGACCGCGGACGTTTTTCAAAATGCAAAATTACGATTGCCCTGGATAAGGGATCGATGTACGATAAATTAGACATACTTACGAAAGTGCTGAGCGCAACATACGAGATAGATGAGGATGTTGTGCGGATCACCGGCCATGGATGTGGGAACTCCGCCGGTCAATAGTTCGGGAAATTTACTTTACTGTCAACCAAAATAGTACGCGTATGAATACCTTCTTTCTAAAGATCAGGGTAGCGCTGTTGTTGTCCTTCCTATGCCTTGTTGCAAGCATGCCAGCCTCCGCCGGCGGACGCAGTGCAGCAGGAGTGCTGGACAAAAAAATATCGCTGTCTATGTCCAACAAAGGGCTGAAGAATGTGCTGGCAAAAATAGAACAGGCCGCTTCAGTCAAATTCGCCTATGCCACGCAGACCATCCCGCTCAACAACAAAGTGAGCATAGACGTGAAAGACAAACGTCTTGGCGATGTGCTGGAAGTATTGCTGTCTCCTTACCAGGTGAGCTACGAAGCTGTAGGCAACCAGATCATCATACAAAAGGACGGGATGAAAATGGTGATCAACACCCGGGCCATCGACCCCGCGCTTTTCAAAAAAGTGACGGGCGCTGTGAAAGCGGCAGACGGCTCCAGCATTCCCGGTGTAACTGTGACCGTTAAAGGCACTGCCAAAGGGGCCGTTACGAATGCGGACGGGCGTTTTGAGCTGGACGCCGACGAAGGCGCCACCCTCGTGTTCACCGCCATCGGCTTTGCCACGCAGGAAGTGGTGGTAGGCAGCGGCGCTGTGTATGATGTGGTGCTGCAGGAATCCAAAAAAGAATTATCCGAAGTAGTAGTAACGGCATTGGGCGTACGAAAAGAAAAACGCGCGTTGGGTTATTCCGTGACCGAAGTAAAAGGCTCCGAGCTGGCGCAGACCAATGAAGTGAACCCGATCAACGCATTGCAGGGTAAAGCGGCGGGGATCAATATCGACCAGGGTTCCGGCGGCCTCTTCGGCAACTCGCGCATCCTGATACGCGGTAACTCTACCCTGAGCACTAACAACCAGCCTATTTTCGTAATAGACGGCGTGATCCTGGACAACGATGCATTCGACGGCAAAGGCCGGGATTTCGGGAATGACCTGAAGAACCTGAACATGGAAGAGTTTGAAAGCGTTTCCGTGCTCAAAGGTTCCGCTGCTGCCGCGTTGTACGGCACCCGCGCCATCAACGGTGTAGTGCTGATCACCACGAAAAAAGGCCGTACGAAAAAAGGCTGGGGCGTTTCCGTTTCACAATCTGTAAACATCCAGCATCCCTATGCCGGGCCTGATTTCCAGAACGAATATGGCGGCGGCACCGTGGGCGCGTTTTTCACAGATACCCGCGACCCTGGTTATAAAGACAATGAAAGATGGCAAACCAAAGTATTTCCTACCAACTCCAACGGCGAGCCTTATATAGACCCGCAAAAGAACCGCGAGCTGGAAAACTGGGGCCCGCGCTTTGCCAACCAGCGCGTGCTGAACTACGACGGCACCTGGACGGAATATAAAGCCGCACCCAACAACTACCTGGACGCATTCCAGACCGGTGTGGGCTTCCTCACCAGCGTGGCGGTAGACGGGGCAACGGATAAATCCACCTTCCGTTTGTCTTATTCCCGCAACGACGCAGAAGGCATCAACCTTCGCAATAAGATGCTGAAGAACGCCTTCTCACTGCGAGCCACCCATAACCTCACCAGCTTTATCACCCTGGATGCAGGCGCGGATTACACTTCCATTGAAGGCGAAAATCCCCCGCAACTGGGCCTGAACAACTTCATCTGGATCTTCCCGAGGAACTACGATACGAAATACTGGATGCAGCGCAGCAAATACACCAGCCAGCTGGGTGGCGTTCCGAAAGTATACGATGAGAACGAGACCAACTTCGTGCCCGGCGCGGATTACTGGTTCCGCATTTTCGAGAACAACTATTTGCAGGACGAGCAGATGTTCCGAGGCCGGCTCACTATCACGGCTACACTGAATAAGTGGTTGCGGATGCAGCTGGAAGGCAATTTCAACAATATTTCCATCAAGAACGAAACCAAGGAACTGGGCCAGGGTTACCTCTTTACCGGGTCAGACAATACTTCCGGCGGGCTTTATGCGCTGGGGCATTCCCTGAAAAGGAGCTATTTCCTGAAATGGATGGGCCTGGTCACCAAACAGCTGTCTAAAGACCTTTCGCTGAACGGTTATATCGGCGGCGAAACACAGCGTTACAAGCAGACCTACAATCTTTCCCAAACTGAAGGCGGCCTGGTATTCCCGGCCAACTACTTCCTGGAGAACTCGAAGAAGCCGCAGAAAGCAGAGGGCGGCACCAGGACGCAGAAAACCATCAATTCCATATACGCCAGCGCAGACCTTGCCTACAAGGAAATGCTGTTCCTGCAGGCTACCTGGCGCGGGGACTGGTCTTCGGCGCTGACCTATACAGATGGCACCGGCAATAACTTCTACAATTACCCGGCTGTGAGCCTTTCCTGGATATTCACCGAATCGTTCAAGCTCCCGTCCTTCATTTCTTTCGGTAAGCTCCGCGGCAATATCGCCTGGCTGGGCGGCGACCTTGATCCTTTCCTGATCAATCCCGGCTTCAAGCTGAAAGGCTTCTCGCAGGCGCTGGGCCGCAATGTGCCCATGCTCACTTTCGTGGATGAGAACGGGCAGACCTTCGTGGTGGACGACAACATCAAACCGCTCCGCAAACGTGCCATAGAAGGCGGTCTTGATCTTCGCTTCCTGAACGACCGCCTGGGCATCGATGCGACCATTTACCGGGACAATACCTTCAACCAGGGTATCAACATCCCCGCCGCGGCTGAATCAGGCGTGAACAGTCTGCTGATCAACGCCGGCAATATCCAGAACTCAGGCGTGGAACTGGCGCTGAACGCTACTCCCATTAAAGCAAAAGATTTCGACTGGAATACCGTTTTAACGTATACCCGCAACCGTAATAAGATCGTAGAGCTTTACCAGGACCGTGAATACTACGCCCTGGACGATGAAGGCCTCGGCGGGAACGACCAGATCCCTTATGCGAAAGTGGGCGGCGCCTATGGTGTGATCCGTACCCGCATCAGCTCCAAAAAATACCAGGCTGTAGACGGCAGCGGCAAACCCATCGATCACCCGAACAATGGGAAAGTGGTGCTGGATTGGCGTTCGGATGCGCGTGCGGCCTTTCCCAAACGCAGCAACGAATGGGCAGACGTAGGGGATATCAACCCTGATTTCCGCGGCAGCTGGGACAATACCTTCCGTTACAAGAACATCTCGCTGAACATCCTGCTGGATGCCAAGATCGGCGGGGATATGGTGATGCACACCATGCGCTACGGCACGCACACCGGCATCTTCAAATCCTCCCTGCAGGGCCGCGACGCTGCGCACGGCGGCATTTCATGGACCAGCAAATATTCTGACGACGGCGGTACTTACGACGATGGCATCATCCCGGATGGCGTATTCGACAATGGCCAGATGATCAGGCAGCCGAACGGCACAGATGTGGATGTCAGCGGGATGACTTTCAGGGAAGCATACGAAAAAGGATATGTGGAGCCTACGCACCTCCCGCAATACAGTTACCGTTATGGTTCCTTCTCTACTGCGGTAGGGGACTACTGGGTAGTGAAGAATTCCTGGGTGAGCCTGCGGCAGGTGGCGCTGAATTATACGCTGCCTTCCACGATCGCCTCCAGGTTGCACCTGAATAACCTGGGCGTAAGCCTGATCGGCCGCGACCTGTTCTATCTTTATAATTCACTGCCGAATAACATCAACCCGGCTTCCAATAACTCGAACAGAACCAGCGTAAACAAGGAAGAAGGATTTGTGCCACCGATGATGCGCTCATTCGTATTCACGATCCGCGCAGGATTTTAACGGTCATACCTAAACGAAGCAACATGAAAAAGTTAACGATATATACACTCTTCATCTGCACAACAGTTTTTGCCGCCGTTTCCTGTAAAAAGGATTTTGGCGAGCTGAACACCGATCCCAGCGTGGTGACCGTGCCGGATGTCAATGCGCTGTTCGCCTACTCGCTGGAAAATATCGAAAGTTACCAGGGCACCGAATGGATCTGGGAAAACCTCGAACAACTGCTGCGTTTCAGCCAGCACCTCACCACCGATCCGTATGAATTGAGCACGAACATCAATTCCCGCTACCGCGTGCTGTATAACAGCGTGCTGCCCAATCTCGTGGAGATCCGCAGGCAGGTGGACATGCGGGCCGAACGCCCGCGTTACCGCAACGTTCGCGCAGTGACCTACATCGTGGGCATACTGCATGCGCTCAAAACTACGGACATGAACGGTTCCCTGCCGTATACCGAAGCCATCAAAGGCAGAACGGAAGAGAACTTCAGGCCTGTGTACGACGACCAGAAAGTGTTGTTCGACACCTGGCTGGCGGAACTGACCAGCGCCGTCGATTCCCTGTCTGAACCGGCCACCGGCCAGCTGGATTTCCGCGAAGCGGATTTTTATTACGACAACGACTGGAATAAATGGATCAAACTGGCCAATACCCTTAAACTGCGCATCGCCATGCGGTACGAAAGAGCAGACGTGAATGTGGCCAAACGCGTATTCCGGGAAGTGATGGAAGACCCCATCGGGCCTATCGACAATGACGCTGCGCAGTTTGTATACGACCGGCCTGACTGGAACCCGATCGGCAACGACATCGACTACCGCAGCCCGCGCTTCGGCACATCGTCTATCATCAACTTCCTCAAATCCACCAACGATCCGCGGCTGCCTATTTATTTCAGCCCGAATGATCTTGTAGGTTCCTTCAAAGACACGCTTACCAAATATAACAAGACCCTTCCGGCCTTCATCAATATCAACGACCCGCTCATCAGGTACCAGGGAGGCCCGGCAGACTGGACGACAGATCCGGCCACGGCCAACTGGTATAAAAATACTTTCAACGTGAGCGACTGGAGCAAATGGAAGCTGATCGGCAACATCAACAAAAAGTTCTTCGCGCCGCGCTATGGCACCAATACGACGGGTAAGATGCTGGATTACATGGTTACTGAAGCCGAAACTGCCTTTTACATCGCGGAGTTTATCCAGAAAGGTTACGGCGCCGGTTTCGACACGAAAGGAACGGCCGAGCAATGGTACATCAAAGGGATTACCAGCTCCATTCGCACGATGAACAAGATCGCAGTAGCAGCGGCATCCACTACCGGCCTCGTTGGCGACGGCGATGCGCAGATCGCGGCTTACCTGGCGCATCCCAATGTGAAATTCAACGGGGTGAATAACCTGGAGCGCATCTACATCCAGCAATACCTGAACTTTTACCGGCTTGCAACCGAGGCATTCACTTTTGTGCGCAGGACCGGTTACCCGAAAAATAATTCAACCTACTACCCGCGCAATGCATGGACCGAGCCCATCCCGCGCAGGTACCCGCTGGACGAGCCGCCGCTGGGCACCAACAACGTCAACTGGCAAAGCGCGCAGCAGGCGCAGGGCTTTACACCCGGAGACAGGGGCGTGCCCGCACTCAGCACACAACGTTTATGGTTCGATAAGAACAGTCCCGCATTCGGGCAAGGGAATTAAATTGATCATGTCTATAGTTGAATCCTGATTTTGACATACAGTGAGCAACACAATAACCGTCCTCTTCCGGGGACGGTTGTTTTTTTATGGCGGATGGCCCCGTTTTTGTGCTACCCACTTTTATGAAAAAGCCCTTCTTCCTGAAACACTGGTGGGAGCTGTTCAAATGCGCCGGATCGGATTTTATGGACGACAAAGTGCTGAAATTAAGCGCCTCCCTGGCTTATTCGACCGTTTTTTCCATTGCTCCCATGCTTATTATCGTGCTGTACTTCAGCGATATTTTCCTGGGCAGGGATGCGCTGGAAGGCAATCTGTATGGTCAGCTGAACGGCTTGCTGGGCCCCGCGGCGGCCACACAGGTGCAGGAGATCGTGCGCAACTCCGCGCTTTCGCCTGACCTGGGCTGGTCTACCATCATCGGTTTCATTACGCTTATTGTCGGCGCTACCGGCGTGTTCACGGAAATACAGGATTCCATCAACCTCATCTGGCGGCTGAAAGCCAAGCCCAGGAAGGGAAGAGGATTGGTGAAAATATTGCTGACCAGATTGTTGTCATTCTCCATGGTGGTGAGCCTGGGATTTGTGCTGGTGGTCAGTCTAGTGATACACGGTGTGATCGAAGTGATGCTGGCGAGGTTAAGCGAGGTCTTTCCTGAAGTAACGGTACTGGTCGTGTATGCGGTGAATCTCATCATCACCTTTGCCACTATCGCGGGATTGTTTGGGGTGATCTTTAAAGTTTTGCCGGATGCGAAAGTGAGATGGAGACATGTGTGGGTGGGCGCTATCACCACCGCGGTGCTGTTTATGGCCGGGAAGGCCGCCATCGGCTTCTATCTTGGCAACAGCAGCATTGGCAGTACTTACGGGGCGGCCGGTTCCATTGTAATATTACTGATCTGGGTATATTATTCCGCCGCCATCCTTTATTTCGGGGCGGAATTCACGCGGCAATATGTGCAAAAGAAAGGGGAGCGCATCTATCCCAACAATTACGCGGTTTGGGTGGAACAGGTGGAAATGGAATCGAAGGGCGTTATCCCTGAAAAGCAGGCGCCGGTTACCGAAAAGAAATCACAGCACCTGTAAACCCAGCTCACGGTAAGATTCCAGGGACGGCTGGTTGGGATCGTCTGTAACAATAATGTCTATATCCGTGATGCCGCAAACTTTATACGGTTCCGCCGTTCCCATCTTGTCGCCGGTGGCCAGTGCGGCCACGCGGTGGGCTGATTCCACCATCGTTGTTTTTACCTCGGATTCTTCCAGGTCCATACCCGTTACGCCGAGCAGGGGATGCAGGCTGCATACACCGAGGAAACAAATATCCGCTCTTACCCTGCGGAGCATCTGGATCGTGTCCAGCCCGCCGGCCACCTGTGATTCCTTGAATATGCGGCCGCCGGTGAAGATCACCTCCACACCGGGATGCTCTATCAGCTGCATCACGATGGGCACGCTGTTCGTAATGACGGTGAGCCGTAATTGAGGCGGGAAGAGCTTTACCAATGAAAGGGTAGACGTGCCGCCGTCCAGTATGATGGTTTGCCCGTCGTGCAGCAGCGAAAGCGCTTTGCGGGCCATATTCACTTTATCGTCGGAGTGCAGGTTAATACGCTCTTTGAAGTTGAGCGGGTTGGGCGAATGGGGAATGGCGCCGCCCCGCACTTTGATCAGCAGGCCGCTTTGGGCGAGAGATTCAAGGTCGCGGCGGACGGTATCTTCAGATACCTGTAAGTCCGTGCTCAGCTCCGTTTGCAACACTTTCTGGTCCGTTTTCAGCTTCCTGAGGATATAATCCAGGCGTTCTTCCTTCAGCATAATCTTGCAGTTTCTTGCAAATTTAGGTAAAATAACGCGGATTTAATGCTGGAATATCCGAAAATGTTGCATAACTTTGCATCAAATAGCAGAATATGGCAAAAAAGAGAATTGCAATTGACATGGATGGTGTGATGGCGGATCTGAACCAGCATTACTGCGACTGGTATTTTGAACGCACAGGCGAACGTGTAACGAAGGAGCAGCTGACAGGCCTGCCAGAAACCACCGGTTTCCCCCAGGAAGGCATCGTGCACCATTTTTTACACACTCCTGGTTTTTTCAGAACAGCGCCGGTAATGCCCGGCAGCCAGGAAGTGATCCTTTCGCTGATGGAAGATTATGAAGTGTTCATCGTATCTGCGGCAGTGGAATTCCCGCAATCGCTGACGGAAAAGATCGACTGGCTGAAGGAACATTTTCCCTTCATCAGCTGGAAGAACATCGTATTCTGCGGCCTGAAAACCATTGTGAAAGCGGATTACATGATAGACGACTACGACAAGAACCTCCGCTATTTTGAAGGCGAGCGCCTGCTGTTCACCGCGCCGCATAATGTGAACTACGAAGATTATAACCGGTACGACACCTGGGAAGATGTGGCGAAGTTCTTTGCCTCACAGCAGGTGAAAGTTGCTTAATAAAAAAAGGAAGGCGATATGCAGCCTTCCTTTTTTGTTTGAAGTATCCCTTATATTTTATTTCGCGGCATCGCTGCCGAAGAACGCCTTCAATTCACCCACCCACAGTTCCGGCGCTTCCAGGGCGGCAAAGTGTCCGCCTCTTTCCATGATGGTGAACCGTTTTACATTCACTTTCCTTTCGGCCCATTCGCGGGGCAGCGGCGCCTCTCCGGGGAACACGGCCACGCCGGTGGGTGTATTCACCTTTTGGTGGGAAGCCAGCTGCTGCGGAACGTCTACAGCATATGTGCGCATAGAGGAATTGATCGTTTGGGTCACCCAATAGATCATGATATTGGTGAGCAGTTCGTCTTTGGTAAAATAATCTTCAATAGTGCCGCCTGGTGTGCGCCAGGCATTGAACTTCTCCACGATCCAGGAAGCAAGGCCGGCGGGGGAATCATTCAAGCCATAGGCCTGCGTTTGCGGCTTGGTGGCATGCAGCATCGCGTAGGCGCCTTCCTTGTACCACCATTGCTGGATGACTTGCCCGAATTCCTGCTCGGCTTTGGACATCGTGCTCCAATCTTCCGAACCATCCGGGTAACCTACGTCCGTCAGGTGGATGGCTGTTACGTTTTCAGGATAAAGGTTGGCGAGTGACTTGGTGATGCCGGACCCGATGTCTCCGCCGGCTGCCATAAAGGTTTTGTAGCCGAGCACGTCTTTCATCAGCGTCGCGAAAATTTTGGCGGCGCTATCATCCGTCGTGGTTGTATGGCTTGAAAAACCGAACCCCGGGATGGAGGGGATCACGACGTCATAAGTTTGCTCTCCTTCTGTCAATAAAGGAATGGCTTTGTAAAAGCGGTAAAAACAATCCGGCCAGCCATGGGAAAGCAGCAAGGGCTTTGGGTTCTGGCCTTTTCCTTTGATGTGCAGGAAGTGGATGGTGAGCCCGTTTATTTCCACGGTGAACTGCGGGAATTTGTTGAGCGCGGCTTCGTGTTTGCGCCAGTCGTAACCGTTTTGCCAGTAAGCAACGAGGCTTTTGAGGAACACGGGATCGGTGCCGTATTTCCAGCCGATGTTTTCGGGCGCGTCGGGCCAGCGGGTTTGGGAGAGGCGGTTTTGGAGATCGTCCAGCACGGTTTGCTGCACGTCGATCTTAAAGGGTTTTACAGTCATATGGTCAGGTTTTTTGGGTTGCGCGTTTGCGGTGAATGCGATTACAGCAATAGTCAGGAAAATGATAGCTTGTTTCATAAGTGTGTGTTTGATGAAACAAATTTCCGGACGGGTTATGACAGCTGTATGTCAGCAGAAAAACTGCTTTTAAAAATAAAAAATTATTCGCTTAAACGGATAACAAAAAAGCGGATGCAAAGGGCGTTTTGCGTCTTTGCATCCGCTTTTATCTGCTGTAGTGGCATTATTTCTTATTCACAACGCCTTCCAGGTTCATGATCCTGATGTTCCTGAAGTCGATGGGCTGGCCCTCGCTCTGGAGGGCGATAAAACCGGAAGACAGCAGTTTGCCGTCTTTCTTTTGCGCGGGATCAAACCTGTTCACTACCGGGCCGCCGATCTGCGGTTTGGAATATTGCAGCACAGTGTCGCCATTGATGATGTGGGTGATGAGCGAATCGCCGAGTACGATCAGTTCCGCCTTTACCCATTGGTCGCCTTCGTAGGTTTTGGAGGTGGAGTTGATGCAATGCCTGGTATCCAGCTTGCCCTGGTACACAATGTGGGTACCGGGTGAGCACATGTTGCCGGTTGGCCGCGGCTGGCCGTCGCCAAGGCCAGCCAGGAACTGCATTTCGATGGAGATAGGCCAATCCTGCTCCACGGGCATGGTGCGCGGGTCCTGCGAGTGGAACATCACGCCGCTGTTCAGGATGGTGTACGAGGGGGCGCTTTTGTACCATTCGCCAACGAAACGGTATTCCAGCTGGAGATGATAATAGGAATAAGGCTGTTCAAAATAAAGATGCCCGAACTGGTCATTAAAATCGCCGTACTGGTCGTAACGCACCTGTATCATGCTGTCTTTCACGCGGAAAGTATTGCCATAATTTTCACCCACAGGGTGGTGGTGGATCTTGACGAACCAGTTGCTGATGTCTTTGCCGTTGAACAGTGATACCCAGGTACCTTTTTCCTGTGCGTTGGCATACGTGGAGAATGCTGCGGCTGCCAGCAGGCAGCACCATAGTTTTTTGATCATATTAACGGGAGTAGCTTCCCGTTAAAAATAATCAATTACTTCTTTTTCTTTTTTCTTTTTGCCTCTTTCATGGTTTTTTCGTGCTGTTCTATGAGCAGCTTCCAGTTATCGTTGGGGGCTTCTTCGGAGAAGCTGATAGTTTCCCGGTAATCGGATTTGTTGATCTTCATCACCTGTATCTCTTTGCCGGTATATTTCTGAATGGCTTCCAGCAGCGGTTTTTCCTCGGGTGCGCAGAACGATACGGCCTGGCCTTTCTGCACACCGCGGCCGGTGCGGCCCACGCGGTGAACATAGTTCTCAGGTTCTTCCGGCAGGTCGTAATTCACGACATAATCCACGTTGGGAATATCGATGCCGCGGGCATTCACGTCTGTAGTGACCAGTATGCGCACATCGCCTTTCCTGAATTCATTCATCACGCTCAGGCGGTCTGTTTGTTCTTTGCCGCCATGCATCACAAGACTTTTGATCTCTACGCGTTCCATGGCGGCGGCTACCCGTTCCGCCCGCACTTTGGTGCGCACGAACACGAGTATCTTGTTCTCAGGGAATTCGCGCACCAGCCTTTCGAGGAAGAACCTTTTATCATCCATTTCCACGAAGGCCACGGAATGGTTCACGTTCTTAGACACGGGATCGTCAGGCGATATCTGGATGCGGATGGCATTGCGCACAATGGAATACGCCAGGTCCTTGATCTCTTCGTCGATAGTGGCGGAAAAGAACAGTGTCTGGCGGCGGCGGGGGAGATGTTTGATGATGTCGCGGATATCGCGGATAAAGCCGAGGTCCAGCATATGGTCTGCCTCGTCGAGGATGAGGGTTTGCACGTGGCTGAGGTCCAGGTGGCCCTGGCTGATGAGGTCGAACATGCGGCCGGGTGTGGCAATGAGCACATCCACGCCTTTATCGAGCTTTTTGATCTGGGCTTCCTGTTCCACGCCGCCGTAGAGGCCCATAATGTCTACCCGGGTGTATTTTGCCAGTTGTTTGAACACGTCTGATATCTGGATGGCCAGCTCGCGGGTAGGCACCATCACGAGGCATTTTACCTCGCCTTTGGTGCGTGAACGGCCCTGCTGCTGTAAAAGCTGGATGACGGGAATGGCGAAAGCGGCGGTTTTGCCGGTGCCGGTTTGCGCAATGGCCAGTACGTCGTCTCCCTTCAGGATGGAGGGGATGGCCTTGTATTGTATGTCTGTGGGCCTTTTAAAACCCAGTTCTTCCAGGCTTCTCTTTAATTCTTCCGAAATGCGGTATTGTTCAAATTTCATGCGCAGCTGCTTGTACTAAAGGGTACAAAGGTAGGCAAATTCCCGCTGGGGTGCGGAATGGTATCAGGCTACGGCGGATGCTGGTTTCCGCAAAGCGGCGGGCTGGGAGATGATACAAACGCAGGGGCTGGGGGAGATGCGCTTATACAGCACATCCCTGACCAGGTAACCGCCTTTTTTAAGCTCGCCGGAAATGCGGTCGGCAAACGACCTGGCCACTTCGATGTCGTCTGTGGGCGGGGGCTGGTGAAAGATGTACAGCGCGCCCAAAGGAGCAAGATACTCCCGGATCAGGTCCAGCTCTTTTTCGGCGTCTTTATGGAACACGTTCACGTTAAAGGCGAATATCTTGTCGAACTGGCGGTCCTTTATCGGGGCATCGGTCAGGGAACCATTGATGAAAGAGGCTTTCAGCCCTTCGTTCTTTTTGATGGCCTTGTCTATCATAGCCGGGGAAATGTCGATAGCGGTAATAAAGCCTTTCGTCAGCCGCGGCGCAATGAGAGATACTGCAATGCCATGCCCGCACCCGATCTCCAGTATCCTGTCGTCCGGGTCCACATGCAGCATTTCCACTGCCCAGTTGAATCGCTCGTTCACTTTCATATGCGTAATCAAACGTTATTAATATAAATATATTAATTTAATTTGATATTCTTACCGCAGTGGGCTGCCGTTATTTTGCAGGCCGGGAAATGGATTGATATTCAAAGAAAAAGCGGCTGCCCCTTTTTGACGGAGCAGCCGCTTTTTTACAAAACGGTCGTATCAATACCAGCGGTCTGCATGCGCCATTTCGTAATCCTGTTTGTATTTCTCCGGGATCTTGTTGGTAATCATGCAGCTGGGCTCCAGCGACGGGAAAATATCCTCGAAGGTGCGCACTTCGTTCATGAATACACGGCGGTAGATATGCGAGCGGGTCAGTTTTTTATAGTCGTCTATGCCGGCGGCGCCCATGAGCTCCACGAAGGTCTTCACGGTGTCTCCATGGTAATTGGCCACGCGTTGTTTTTTATCGCTTACCACCAGGCCTATGGACAGGGCGGGATCCTGCGTGGCTACTCCGGTCGGGCATTTGTTGGAGTTGCATTGCAGCGCCTGGATGCAGCCGAGGGCCATCATCATGGCGCGGGCGCTGTTGCAGGCGTCTGCCCCGAGGGCGATGGCGCGCAGCAGGTGGAAGCCGGACAATATCTTCCCGGAAGCAATGATCTTGATATGCTGGCGGATGTTGAAGCCCACAAGCATATTGTGCACGAATGCCAACCCGTCCAGCAGGGGAGCGCCCACGTGGTTGGAGAATTCCTGCGGGGCAGCGCCGGTGCCGCCTTCGCCGCCGTCTACCGTAATGAAGTCCGGGTAAATATCCAGTTCCAGCATCGCCTTGCAGATGCCGATGAATTCGCTTTTGCGGCCGATGCACAGCTTAAAGCCGACAGGCTTGCCGCCTGACAGCTGGCGCATACGGTGCAGGAATTGCACAAGTTCTTTCGGATTGGTGAAGGCGCTGTGATAGGGCGGGGAATAGATGGTAGTGCCGGGTTTTACGTGGCGGATGGCCGCGATCTCGGGCGTGTTCTTTTTGGCCGGGAGGATGCCCCCATGGCCGGGTTTGGCGCCCTGCGACAATTTCAGCTCCACCATTTTGATCTGCGGCGCGGCCACGTTTTTGGCGAACAGCTCGTCGGAGAATTTCCCTTCATCGTCGCGGCAACCAAAGTAGCCGGTGCCGATCTGCCAGATGATGTCGCCGTTGTGCTTGAGATGATAAGGGCTCAGGCCGCCTTCGCCAGTGTTGTGGGCGAAGTTGCCGATCTTCGCGCCCGCATTCAGCGCTTCAATGGCGTTACTGCTGAGCGAGCCGAAGCTCATGGCGGATACGTTGAAGATGCTGGCGGAATAAGGTTGCTTACAATCCTTGTTGCCGATCGTTACGCGGGGCTTATGGTCCAGGTTGTGAAAATCTTTAGGGGAAATAGAATGGCTCATCCATTCATATCCTTCTTCGTACACGTCCAGCTGGGTGCCGAAAGGCATAGTGTCCATTTCGCGTTTGGCGCGCTGGTATATGGTGGAGCGGTCTATGCGGTTGATAGGCCGCCCGTCTATATCTGATTCTACGAAATACTGGTACATTTTGGGGCGGAGGGCCTCCATCCAGTAACGCATCCTGCCAAACACCGGGTAGGTGCGCATGATGGAGTGGCTGGTCTGCCGCATGTCGTTGATCCCCATAATAAAAAGCGTGATGATCAGGGCCAGCAGCACGTACCACCATGGACTGGCATAATACCCCAAAAGGAATGCGCCGATGATCCCGATGACCGCACTGATAATAAATCCTTTCCGCATTGTTGGTCGTTTTTTAAATCAACTGCAAAAATAGGGAATATTCAAATTGACGGTTGTTTTGCACAATTCAAACGCAAAGCCTGCGAAACCGGGAAAGCCGTTCAGTCAACACAGTAATTCATGAAGATTTGCAAAAAAATCAGCGGGAACCTTAGAATTCATCTTTTACCATCATTTTCTGCCCGTTGTTATTTTCTCTTTTCCACGTACAATATTCCTTCCTTGCCCGGCGTTACAACAAAACCACCCTTAAGCATCAACGTTCCATTTGTTCATGTTAAAAAAGCATGCATATGGCACCGGTGTTGCCCTTTTTCTACAGCGTTAGCCTTCTGCAACCGGATCCTCCATAGTGAGCGAACAGTCCGTAAAAACGCGGCAAACTTCTTGCATATACAGCATGAAATCAACAGGTGAACATTTAACCAGCATTACGGCATAATTACCCTGAAGCTTTGAAGCGCCCGCCCCGGCATAAATATTTCAGCACCTGCCTCTCTCCACAGGCGGTGGAAGCACTGCCATAAAAGTTATGAAGTATGAGAAATCTGTTATTGATCTGTTTGTTGGGAGCACAGTTGACCGGCACGCCCCTGCTTGCACAAACCGAAGCCCCCGCCGAAGAAGCCGCCGCATCAGACGGCGATATTATTTTCCGGCTGTTCGGCAAAACGCGTGAAGCCCTCTTCTCCAATTTCCTGCGCATCACGCGGAGCGAACAAACGGAGTTTGGCGAAGTACTGACCCAATACGAAACTGAAAAAGCCCCGTTCACAGAAAGAAGGAATTACCTTCTCCGGCTGTACAACGAAAAATTCCAGACGGTAGACGAACAAATGATGACGGAACTGACGAAGAACACGATCAAAAATGATAAGGAGTTCGTGTCGCTCCAGATCCGCTATTACCGCAGGATGATCAAGCTGCTGGGCAGCAACCGCGCGGCGATGTTCTTCCAGCTGGATAACTACCTGGAACTGAGCAGCAGGCTGTATATCCAGGGCGGCCTGCCTTTCATCAAAGAGCTTGAAACCGACCGAAAGCTGGCTATTACCCGGCTGGAACCTAATGTACACTAGCGGCCTGCTGCATATTTTTATCGCCAAAGGCCGCCCCGAGGCTACCGGGCGGCCTTTGTTCTTGCGGGAACAATTGAGCCGGTTATTTTGTTTTCCTACATATGCATACCGATCTGAAACCGGCTTTACAACAGGAATTGACCAACATACTGGGGTTCTGGATGAAACATACCGTGGATGAACAATCCGGCGGTTTTTACGGGCGGCTGGCGAATGACAATACGCCGGACCGTTTTGCGCTGAAAGGATCGGTGCTGAACGCGCGCATCCTGTGGACCTTCTCGGCTGCCTGGCATGCAACCCGCGAACCCGCCTACCTGCGAATGGCGCAGCGTGCTTATGATTATATCAATACTTACCTGGTAGACAAAGAATTTGGCGGCGTGCTCTGGTGCGTGGATTATGCAGGCCATCCCATTGAGACGCAGAAGCAGGTATACGCTATCGCTTTCACCCTCTACGCATTCAGCGAATATTACAGGGCAACGGGCCTGGAAGAGGCCAGGGTAAAGGCTATCGGCCTGTACAGCCTGATCCAGCTGTATGGGTATGATTGTGTTTATGGCGGCTACCAGGAAGTGTTTACCCGCGACTGGAAAGCGTTCTCTTCTCCCGGCGCCGATCCTGGCATCAAAAAATCCATGAGCACACAGCTGCATATCCTGGAAGCCTATACGGCGCTGTATTCCGTCTGGCCGGATGCGGGACTGAAAGGCCACCTGCGCGGCCTGCTGCTGGTATTCCACGACAAGATCGTAAACAAACAGACCGGGCACCTGCAACTTTTTTTTGACGAACAATGGAACCCGCTGGGCGACGTGCTCAGCTACGGTCATGATATTGAAGCCAGCTGGTTGTTGTTGCTGGCGGCCGAAACTTTAGGGGAAGGACCGTTGATAGAAAAATTCCGCGCGCTGGCCATCCGCATGGCTGACGCCGCCGTAGAAGGACTGGATACAGATGGCGGCCTCTGGCAGCAGCTGAACGCGGAAGGCAAAAAGCTGACCGCTGAAAAGCGGTGGTGGCCACAGGCCGAGGCTATCACAGGATTTGTGAACGCCTGGCAGATCAGCAAGGATGAAAAATATCTCCGCCTCGCGGAAGGCTCCTGGAAATTCGTGCAGTCGTACATCCTTGACAAAGAGCATGGCGAATGGTGCTGGGGAATAGACGCAGACAAACAGAAGTTGCCGGAAGACAAAGCAGGCCTTTGGAAATGCCCTTATCACAACAGCCGCGCCTGCCTTGAGGTGATGCGGCGGTTATAGGATGCCGTGCTGCTTGGCGAAATTCAGCAGCCCCGGGGTATTCTTCAGTTCCAGTTTGCGCAGGATATTTTTGCGGTGCGTGTTTACAGTGAATTCGCTGATGGACAGTTGCGTGCCGATCTCGCGGCTGGTCAGCTCGCTGCCCACCATCCTGATGATCTCCACTTCCCGTTTGGTGAGCTGGTATTTTTTCATGAATTCATCCAGGAAGTAGGCAGGGATATTGGTTTCCTGCGGCTGCAATACTTCAAAATAAGACCCGCCTTCCGCGATGGTGGCGATGGCGGTCTTTAAAACAGAAGCGGGGGAATTTTTCAGCAAATACCCGTCTGCGCCCAGCTTCCGCACTTCGTTCAGCAGCTGCGGCTGGTTATAGTTCGTGAGCACCAGTATTTTTACGGACGGATGCTGCCGCCGCATGATCTCCAGCGTGCGGATACCATCCAGCTGCGGCATGTTCAGGTCCAGCAACACCAGGTCTGCCGGCGCACTGTCCAGCCTTTCCAGCAGCTGGCGGCCATTGTTCACCGGTTCCTGTATCTCCCATTCAGGGTTTTCCCGCAATACGGCTATGAGGCCGTCTATCAGCAACTGGTGATCGTCTGCAATAATGATCCGTAGTTTTTCCATAAGCTCAGTTTTTACCGGGCAACGGCAGGTCTATGTTCACCATCGTGCCCTGGTTGGGTTCGCTCTCGATTTGTAAGATGCCGTCAAGGTACGAGACCTTGGAATGAATGCTGCGCAGGAAGCCGGGCGCCGCTGCGCCATTCTCCATGCCTTTGCCATTGTCTTCCACGATAATGGAGCATGCATCCTCATGCTCTATCAGCTGGATCAGCGCGTGGCTGGCGCCCGCATGCCGCAGGATATTCTGCAATAATTCCTGGATGATGCGGTATATCGTGTGCTGGAAGTTGCGCGGGTATTCCTTTTCGCCGGAAAAGCCCACCAGCACTAATTCTATATGTATCTTGCCCGAAGCGTTGGCCAGCTGCGCCATGTCTTCGATGGCATGCAGCAGCCCGTATTTTTCAATCGCCACCGGTGTAAGCTGGTGACTGATGTTGCGTATAGTATGACTGACGTCTTTCAGCAGATCGCCCGCATGCTGCAATTTCGTTTCGCTGCCCAGCGGGTTTTCCTGCGCGGCGCTGAGCTGCAGCGACGCGAGGGAAAGCATGGAACCGATCTCGTCGTGCAGGCGGTCTGCCAGTGCTTTGCGCTCGTTCTCTTCCACGGTCACGATGGTGTCTGTCAATGCTTTCTGCTGGGCGTTCATGGCCAGCAGCGCGGCTTCTTTTTCTTTGCGGTACGTGTTGAAGCGCGCGGCAAGCCCGAAGGTGATGATGATCATTTCCAGCACCACGCCGGTGAACATGCCGAAGTGCGCGAAGAATTCAGGAAGCTGAATTTTGCCGAGGTGATACAGGGTTTCGAGCGTGGCGAAGCCGATGAGCACGCTGATGCCGGCCAGGTAGATGATGGAGGGGCGGTTTCCTTTCACCGCCTGCATGATGAGACCGGTAGTGATGAAGCCGATGACCAGCAGCGAAAAAAGCGGCAGTGATCTTTGCAGGTAAAAATTGGTCTGTACAAACCGGGTGTAGTCCACCGGCCATAGCGTCATCCCGAGCATGATCAGCCATATCGCCTGGAAAACGATGAAGGGCGCATACATCCAGTGGCCTTTCCGGATGCCGGTGAAGCCTTTCAGGAATTGCAGGGAAAGCACGAGATTGAGGAGCACAAATACAGGCCTGGCCCGGCTTGGAAAGAAATAAGAATCCGGCCAGAGGTAATGGAACCCCAGCCCTTTGTTCGCCCATATCCACAGCAGCATGCTGCATACATACAGCGCGTACCAGCCATACACTTTATCGCGGGTGGTAATGAACAGGAAGGTGCCGAAAAGGATAATGAGCAATACGATACCGGTAAGTATGCCGTTTACAAGCGCTTCGCTGGTCTGCTGTGCCTGTAATTGCGCCCTGCTGCGGATGATCAGCGGCGCCTGGAGAGACTCATGATGTTTATCCGCTTTCAGCAAATAAAGCTGCGCGCCATCATTCAGCGGGAAGGCAAAGGTATTGTGCACCAGGGGCCGTTGCCGGAAAGGATGGAAATCGCCGGTAACAGCCAGCAGCCGCAGGCTGTCTTTCAGCGCATACCATTCCAGGTGGTTGATGTGCGCATTGTCTGCCAGCAGCACAAGATCTTTCGCGGCAGCGGTATCCCGCACGGGCAGTGCGATCCAGAACACGGAATTGGTAAAGCCAGGGTTGAGGTAAGCGGATTCCAGTTTGCTGAAGCCGCCGTTCTTATAGATATCCAGCGCCTGCTGGGCCGTGAGGGTACGCGCGGTATCTTCCAATACGCTAAGGTTGTATTGTGCCCGCAGGCATGGGATATGCCAGGCCATAAAACAGATCAGCAGCAGCGCTCTCCGCATAAGTAAGGGGATGTTATTCGCGGGCAAGATACTGCAAATCAAGGGATTTGTATACTACACACTCGTGTCAAAAAATGATGATCACCATCCAGTAATAAAAAGGTTGCGGGCGCCTTTGATGCCGCAGCGCTGGTATTGATGGTAAGCCTGCGCCACTTTTTCGCGGATCGCTGAAGGCGTTTCGTTCATCAGCCACGCATCCACCATCGCATCGAGGGTATAGGCTTCGGGGGAAAGCAGGTGCGTGGTCCAGATGAGCGGCAGGGCGCCGGTTTTTTTGATGGCGTGATAGAAATAGGGTTTGCTGGCGCAGGCGAATATCGCCACCTGCCTGGATTGGTTATTCACGGCGGCGGGCGCTTCCGTCAATTCGAAATCCATGAGCCCGTTGTGGCCTACAAAACAGATCAGCTGGGCATCTCCGCCCGCGCGGATAACAGGTTCGCTGATGGGTAGCGGTTGTTTTCCCGCGGCATAATCCAGGAAGGTGGAAACGGTCTGTTTCATGTGCGCACCATTATATGCGTCGGCTACCAGGAAACAATCTTTGTTCTTATGTTGAAAGACCAGCCGTTCATAAATGTTGGCGGAAGGGTTGGGGATGGTGCGCAGCAGTTTCCATTCTGTTTGTTTTTTGAGGAATGTTTTAACGCCGTATCCACAGCCCCAATAAAGGTTATTGGCAGGGTCCTGCCCGTTGCCGATGCGGGCGGGCACTTTCACGATGCCCTGGTATTTGTTGTCGCAGAGGGCCACGAGCACGTGAATGGTTTTCGTTTGGGCGGAAAGCGGTTGTGTGCAGCACAGGCAGGTGAGTAGGATAATAATGCGCATGCGGTTTTTTTTCATAAAGATGCCGCATCGCGTTTATTCCATAACAGCCCGCATCAGCGGATGATCACGACCGGCACGTCCGCATTAAAGGCCAGTCTTTTAGTGACGCTTTTGTGGAATAGATCGGCGAAGAAACCATATTCGCCGGGGATGGCCAGCAGCAGGTCCGCGTTGCTGTCTGCCGCGTATTCCTGTATGCCGGTGGCATGGTCTGTATGCTGCACTTCATGGTAGGCGGCAGGCGAAAGGTCAAATGCCCGCAGCAGCTCTTCCGGCGCTTCGCCGCCGCTTTCGCCGGTGGATACGTGCACTACTTCCAGCGTTGCATCGAGGCCGGCCACGAAGGAGCGGATGGCGGTTACCTGGTGCTCCTGCAAAGGCTGTTTTTTATTCCAGGCAAACAGCACGCGATGGATCTTTTCATATTCCACCGTATGCGGTACGATCACCAGCGGAAGAGGTGAGGCATTTGCTGCGTCGAGCGCGTTGCTGCCGATGAAACGCTGTTCCAGCGGACCTTTCCCGGCAATACCCATCACTACCGCCGATATCGTCACATCCTTTACCGCATCATGCAGCCCTTCCAGGAAAGTTAGCGGGCTCACTTGTGTTTCGATATTCACATATTCCGCCAGCAGGCTTTGCAGTTCGTGCTTCACCTGCAGCATCCTGCGGTCCAGGTCTTGCCGGAATTCCGGCGTATCGGTGGGGATCATGGCGAATACGGTGCTGGTGGCTTCGGCGGGAATGCCATAGGCGTGAAACAGCACAACGTCTGTTGCCTTTGCCTGCCGCGCGAAAGAAACGGCGTAGCGGGCGGCGTTGAATGCCGTGTCTGAAAAGTCTGTCGGTACAAGTATCTTTTGCATGAGCGTGCGGTGTTACAAATAGATAACAAAACATGTGCCCGCAGGTTGAAATATACCAGAAAAACCACAATAAATAGTAGCTTTGCGCGCGGCTTTCCGCATTTTTTTACTGATCTAAATACAACATATCCGCATGTCCGTTCAAATTGATGTAGTTATACCTTCATTCAGGCTGGAAGAGCATTACCTGCTGCCGATCCTTTCCCTGAAAAAGCCTGCGGATACTGTGATCAGGTTCTTTCTCGTGGCAGACAATCCATCTATCATCCCCTCGCCGGCCATTCAGCAGCTGGTAGACAATAAGCGGGTGTTCCTTTCCATCAATCCTGAAAATCTCGGCGCGGCGCGTACCCGCAACAAAGCCATGGAAATGGGCAGCGCCGAATGGATATTATTCCTGGACGACGACATCACCGTTCCGCCCAACCTCCTCGAGATTTATGCGGACGCTATCCGCAAACACCCGCGGGAGATAGGTTTCATCGGGCTGGTGAATATGCCGCCGCCGGTAAAGCCGTTTTCGCATGCCATTGTGGCCAGCGGCAGCATGGATATTTTTAAGATCGCGAAAGACAGGGACGGTTTTGCATGGGGCGCTACCGCCAACATGATGATCAGCCGCAAAGCCATGGGCGATGTACGTTTCTCTGAAATATACCCGAAAGCGGGAGGAGGGGAGGACGTGGATTTTTTTATCAATATCCGCGAGCGGAATAATTATATGGACTTCCGGTCTTTGCCTGAAGCAGCCGTAGAGCATCCCTGGTGGAACAACGAAGCGGTCAATTTCAAGCGGCCTTTCCGTTACGGCATGGGCAACAGCCTGCTGCCCGAACGCAATCCCAGGTATGCTTACCACGATTTTCCCAATACGATCGAAACTGTCTTTCTCGCGCTGTTGGCGGGCATCGTGGCCGCTATCGTGAAACCTTCGCTGCTGCCGGCTATCGGCTGGTTCATTGCCGGTGCGGCAGTCATAGAAGTGATTGCCGGCGCTGTGCAGTCTGCCAAAAGGAAAGCCAAACCCGGCATTGCAGTGTATTATTACCTGCTGGCGCTCAGGCTGATCCAGGAAGCCGGGATGTTCTGGGGGAATATTTCAAGGGGGCGCCTCACCGGCATCACCGAACGTTTCAATTACAACGGCGTCATCCGGAAAGTACAGTTTTACCGTTCCAATACTTACAAACTGGTGAAGTGGGTGCTCTACCCCCTGCTGATCATCCTCATCTGGTACTACACTTCCGCGTAGCCGTTCAGGCAGGAAATGATCTTGTAACGGATCGTTTCCATGTAGCGGTACTCATTCGCGATCACTTCTGATTTTGAATTGCACTTGTGGTGAAGGTGGTAACATACCGCCGCCATCTTAAGGCGTTTTTTAAGGATGCCGGCATTGATCAGCCGCGCTGCAAACTCATTGTCTTCAGAGCCCCAGCCATTGAAGGTATTGTTGTACCCGTTGATGGCAATAAAGTCCTCTTTCCAGAATGCAAGGTTGCAGCCCTTGGTGTTGGTGGATTTTTGTTTGGTTATCTTGAAGATGAAAGACAACCAGGGCAAACGCAGGGAATTGATCCTGCTGCCGATGCCCGTGCTGAAGAAATGAAACGGGCCTGAATAACCATGTGAAAGGATCTCGCCTGTTTTGCTTTCGCTGATCATGGTACGCGCGCCCTGGATGAACTGGCCCTGGCGTGCATGGCGAACGTGGTCTTCCACGAAACGGGGATGCAGTAAAATATCCCCGTCTATTTCAATAATGTAATCTACTTCTGATAATTTAACGGCTTTGTTGAGAATGATGCTTTTCCTGAACCCGTCGTCTTCATGCCATGCATGTTTGAAAGGGATCTGCAGGATGTTTTCCCAGCGGCGGATCACCTCCGCTGTAGCAGGCCCGGAGCCATCATCGGCCACGATGATCTCGTCCGGCATTCTCGTTTGGTTTTGGATGCTGGCAAAAATTGTGTCTAGCGCTTTGGGCCAGTTGTAGGTTGAAATCAGCAATCCTACTTTGAACGTTTTTCTTTCCATTCAAGGATGATTAATTCAGGTTTTACAAAAGATTGGTCGTTTGCAGACCATCTTTGGTCGATAGTTATAGTCAGGATTTCGGCGCTCCCGTTCCCTTTTATAACGGGGATCGTCCGGAAATGTTACAGCACGCGCTTAAAAATATGAAAATATAAGTTATGAAAAAAGAGTATATATTTATTTTTTCTCAACTGCCGCTAAAAGTCTGCATTTCTATCAACTTCCTATAAAGACCATTCCTTGCCAATAACTCAATATGGGTGCCAGTTTCCACGATCCGGCCCTGTTCCAGGACAATGATCAGATCGGCGCTCTGGATAGTGCTTAAACGGTGGGCGATGATCACGGAGGTCCGGTTTTTCATCAGGTTGTTGAGGGCGTCCTGTACCAGGCGCTCGGATTCCGTGTCCAGCGCGGATGTAGCCTCATCTAACAGCATTAGGGGCGGGTTGCGCAATACGGCGCGGGCAATGCAGATACGCTGGCGCTGGCCGCCGGAAAGTTTTACCCCGCGATCACCAATACGCGTCTGGTAGCCATTATCAGCGGCTAAAATAAATTCGTGGGCATTGGCGATGCGGGCCGCCGCCTCTACTTCTTCCTGCGTGGCAGACAGGTTGCCGAAAGCAATGTTGTTAAAAATGGTGTCGTTGAATAAAATGGTATCCTGGTTGACTATTCCCATGAGATCACGGACGGACTCCATGGTGTATTCCTTGATATTATGCCCGTCTATCCTCACTTCGCCGCTCCAGGGCTCGATAAACCGGGGGATAAGGTCCATCAGCGTGCTTTTGCCTCCGCCGGAAGGGCCTACCAGCGCCACGCTCTTGCCTTTCGGGATGCTGAAGCTCACCCTGTCCAGCACGGTGCGTTCCTGGTACCCGAAGGTTACGTCCCGGAATTCGATCTGGTCTTTGAATTCCGTGATGGGTTTGGCATCGGGGGCGTTTACGATGGTGGGTTTGGTGTCTATGAGGTTCAGCACGCGCTCACCGGCCGCAATGCCGGAGTGGATGCTGGAAAATGACTGTGAAATGGCCTTGGCGGGGCGCATGATCTGGGAGAAAATTGCAATATATGCGATGAATTCCGCCGGGTTCAGTTCCTGGTTCTGCTTGCCGGTAATAAGGGTCCCGCCATAATACACGATACCGGCTACCATCAGCACACCCATGAATTCGCTCACGGGAGAGGCCAGTTGTATCCTTTTGGCCATGGACCGGATGATGCCGCTATACCTTTTATTCTCGTTATCGAAACGGTTCTTGATATAAGGAGTGGCATTAAAAGCCTTGATGATCCTGATGCCGGAAAGGGCTTCATCGAGGTAGCTGATCATATTCCCATATGTTTCATGGCTCTCGGTAGCCTGCTGTTTCAGGCGCTTTACGATCTTGGATATAAGCCAGCCCGCTACCGGTATTACCAGCATGGAAAAAAGAGTGAGCTTATAGGAAATAAGGAACAGCATTATCAGGTAGGTCAGCAATGTTAAAGGTTCCTTAAAAATTACCTGCAGCGTGCCTGTTACCGAAAATTGCACGGTTTGCACATCTGAGGAGACCTTAGACATGATGTCGCCTTTCCTTTCATTGTTGAAATAGGCGAGATCCAGGTTCATAACGTTGTTGAATACGGATTTCCGGAGGTTCAGCAGCGTATGTATCCGGAGGTTTTCCATGGTCTTTTCTGAGAGGTACTTAAATATATTGCTGATCAGTACAGACGAAACGATGACTACGCAAACCCAGAGAAGGGTTTGCTGGATTCCCACTTTGGAGTTAAGCTCGGCGGCGTAATAATTCATCGTCTTGAAAACATCAAAATAGCTGTCAGGCTTAACGGGGGGCTCAGGAGGACAGTTCGGGTTCTGGTTGATGCCAAACAGCGTGGTTAGCAAAGGCGCCACCAGCGCAAGATTCAGCGTGCCGAACACCACGGATATCAGCGTAAATAAAATATAGGGGATCGCATATCTTCCAATCGGTTTAGCAAAAGACAAAAGCCTGAAATACGTCTTCATGTATTGATAATATATATAAAACGTGCAAAGCTAGGCATTATTTGGCAGATTGCCCCCGAAATGCGTAGGGAGCGCCATGGATGGATGTCTACATAGTGTGCAAAACCGGCCAAAACAAGCCTTAAACAGGCGGTTTGGGCGGCTGGCATGTTTCTGGCCCCTGTTTTCATAGCTAAAACCCATTTTTATGAAGGAGCAACAAGAAACAACCGGCATCCTGAATGACCTGATCGCAATTCATAATGATCGTATTGCAGGGTACCAGACGGCCCTGAAGGAATTAAAAACAGAAGATACCGATCTCGAAAGACTGTTTACAGGCATGATCAGTGAAAGCCAGGACATCAGGGAAACGCTGGCAGCCGAAGTGCGCGCCGCCGGCAGTGAAATTGAAACAGGGACCACCACCAGCGGTAAGATCTACCGCGCCTGGATGGACGTAAGGGCGGCCTTTACCGGCAACGACCGCAAAACGGTGCTTGCCAACTGTGAGGCCGGGGAAGACGCCGCGCAGAACGCTTACAAAATGGCCCTGAAGGAAGACGGCATCCCCTCATATCTCAGGGGTGTGCTCACTTCCCAGATGCAGTCCCTGCGGGCTTCCCACGACGAAGTGAAGGCTTTGAGGGACGCAGCTTAACAAATAATGGTTACAGGAAAGGAAACGTATAGCACGGGAACCAATGCAAAGACAGTTTGGAACCAGGTGGACGTATGGAAGAGCGGGGAGCGGCGCAAGCTCCCCGTTCTTATTTCGGCGCGCGACGGTCTTTTTCGATGGTCAGGGAATAGGAATGGTTCATATCCGTAAGCGGCACGATGATGCTGCCTGAATCGATCCGCAGTGTGTCTGACCAGTTCCTGATCAGCGAATCGCAGGGAAACAGGAAGATGGTATCACCTGAAAGCCTGTAACGGCCGGTGGATTCAGCGATCTTCGAAAGGCCCAGTACTCTTTCGTAGGCCTTGTAATAGTTGCCGCGGTAAAGTTTGATGTACTGGTCCATTAATTTGCCCGTGAAATGGGCTTTTACCAGCATCCGTTTGTGTCGTTTAAAGCAGCGCCTGCCTTCCGCATTATGGGTGGTGACGGCGCAGCCGTATGCCATACAGAACAATAACAGGGTACAGGGAATTTTCATTGGTCCGTATTTACGATGAATATAAAAAATCCGCTGTTAAAGCACCAGTTCCGCATGCAGCCTTTTCACCGTTTCTTCCGGGTGACCGCAGAGGCCGGGGTGCACCCGCGAAGTTTGCAGGATGGAGCTGCGCATGGCCGTGAGCCAGCGGAAACGGCTGGCCAGGTCCAGCTGGCCGATGGGGCCTTCGCCGCGGGTCACTTTTTCAAAGGCGGCCGCGTATTCTTTCAGCGCGTCAATATCCAGTTCAGGACTGAACGCCCGCAGTTTCTCCTCGTTGATGGTGATCATGGTTTGCAGGAATTTTTTGTGCTTGCAAAAAACGATCACGCCGATGTTCAGGAATTCTTCCCTTTCCACCCGCGGCACAACACGGATCACCGCATATTCATATAAGTGATTGTCTGGCATGTTGTGCTTCGTTTAAAAAGATATGGGAATGCTGCAAACGCGTGGTGAGGAAGTTGTAATACACATCCCTCGATGCTTCCGGCGATTCGCCGTGTGTAACCAGCCATTCATCGGGAATTAGATCCACAATATTGCGTATATGCGACGGCGTTAATATGGCGCGGAATGCTTCGTCTACCGCGGCCAGCTGGCTGGCATAAGGCAGCAGCACATGTTCTTTCACCTGGATAAAAGGTTTTTTGGACTGTTCTTCCCAATTGGTCCAGGAATGGTGGAAGTAGAGGGAAGCGCCGTGATCGATCAGCCACAGTTCCCTGTTCCAGAGCAGCATATTGGTATTGCGGGCGGTACGGTCCACGTTGGTCAGCAGGCTGTCCAGCCACACGATGCGCGAAGCGGTGAGCGGGTCTACAGTGGCGGTCGTCGGGTCGAAAGTAATCGCGCCGGAAAGGTAATGCAGCCCGAGATTCAGCCCGGTGCTGGCTTTCAGCAGGTCCTGTATCTCTTCATCAGGCTCGGTGCGGCCAAATGCTTCGTCCAGTGAGGCGAATACCAGCTCGGGCACTTTCAGGCCCAGCAGGCGCGCGGTTTCCCCGCCGATCAGCTCTGCGATCAATGCTTTAATGCCCTGGCCCGCGCCGCGGAATTTGAGTACGTACAAAAATCCGTCGTCTGCCTCTGCAATGGCCGGCAGGCTTCCGCCCTCGCGCAGCGGGGTCACGTACCGGGTTACGTTCACCGGCCTGAGTTGAATGGAATCTGTCATGGTAGAAATGGTCATCCCCGAATGGAATAAAAGGGGAAATTACCGCAAAATTCTCAAATGCACAGGCGGCAAGTGTTGTATACGGCTTATTCGATGATCCGCTGATCATCGCCGGATATCACCAGCACTTCTTCGTCTCCCAGCGGCAGCGTATTGTACCCGGCCGCCTGCAGGGCCATGTTGGCATGATGCGCGCCTTCTATGAAATCGGCATTGTCTATATGGGGTATCACGATGATATTAGTGAGGTTCAATCCTTCGAGGATCAGTTCAGGCGCATCGCCGGGGTCGTCCATACCGTCGAAGTACTCTATGGTTGGGCCTGCTACAATAGCGCCCGCGCTCCAGCCGGAAAACACTTTGCCCTGGGCCACAAGCGCCCGGATCATTTCATCGGCGCCGCTGGCGCGGAGTATCCAGCGGAGGTAGTAGGTGTTGCCGCCGCCCAGCCAGATCACATCCTTGCCGGAAAGCTTGTCTTTCAGCTGCTGCGGCCGGTTGCGGAACAGCCGCAGGTCCACCGGTTCCACCTGGTAACCTTTACGCCTGAATGAATCGCGTACGGCCTTTACCCAGCCTTCAGACTGCGGTATCACGTCTGCCGCGTTCTCGATAAAAGCCAGTTTGATGGCGGCGGGCTCTTTGCCCACCAGCCGGTTGAGCGCGTGCAGCTGCCGGTCGTTGATCCCCAGGGAATAAAGAAGAAGTTTATATTGTTTCGACATGAGCTCGTTTGGGTTTGATGCAGGACCCGCGGGCATCTGTATGCCCTGGATCCGTGCCTGATTACTCATGTAAAGGTAGCTGGGTTTATACTAAACAGCGGGTTGCTTTCCCGACAAATTGAAGGGGTAATTACGACATATTTCAGGCCTCTTGTGCCAATACCGCATGCTTGTTGTATTTGTTGCGGTATTCGATGGGGGAGAGCCCTGTTACGCGTTTGAACACGGTGCGGAAAGCCTTGGTGTCGTTGTATCCCACGTCGTACATCAGTTCGTTCACGCTTTTTCGGCTGGTTTCGAGTCCTTTTTTGGCGACCTCTATCTTCACCCGCTGGATGTATTCCACCACGGTGTTGGAAGTGGCTTTTTTGAAACGCCTTTCGAGGTTGCGCCGCCCCAGGGCAAACATGGCTGCCAACTGGTCTACAGTGATCTTTTCCTCGAAATTCTGTTCGATGTATTCCTGTGCTTTTTTGATGGGCTCATCCTCATGCGTTTTCTGTCCTTCGAACATAATGAAAGGGCTCTGGCTGGTGCGGTCTATATCGATCATATAAGCTTTGGATGCAAGGATGGCCACTTCGCGTCCTGCATATTTTTCAATAAGATAAAGCGTGAGGTTCAGCCAGGAATAAGCGCCGCCGCTGGTGTAAATGCCGTCTTCCCCGGTCATGATCTTATCGTCTACCAGGTTCACATCGGGATACATGTTGCGGAATTCGTTGGCCAGCTTCCAGTGGGTGGCGCATTGTTTGCCTTTCATGAGACCGGTGCCGGCGAGAAAGAATGCGCCGATGCAAAAGGCCGCCAGTTCGGCGCCGCGGTTATATTGGTCCACGATCCAGGGAATGAAGCCCTTGTTCAGTTCCAGCGCCTGGTACTGGTCGCCATGCATGGCGGGGATAATGATAAGGTCTGTTTTTTTGACTTCGCTCACCAGCTTATCCGGCCGGATGGAAAAGAGGCCGTTGCGCTGGCTGTTGTCTTTAACGAGGCCCACCAGCTCGATGGTAAAGAGCGGGTCTTTGCCGAAGGTGGCGAGGAAGCCGTTCACTTCTGAAAGGATCTGCAGCGACCCTTCGATGTTTACTACGCTGGTGTGGCCCTGGGGCACGAGGATGGATATGTGTTTCATACCCTAAAATTACCGCTGCCGCTTGTCGCGATCAACCCCCTTGAATGGCTTTTTTACACCTCCTGTTACTATAAAAAAACATTATATTTGTTATACCTAACTCTTGGTATATGAAATACCGGCAACTGGTTCCTCCACCGCATTTACAAGATCATATCCGTCATTTCTGGATACTGGAAAGCGAGCACCCGAACGGTGACAGCACTTTCAGGACCTTAGCAGATGGCTGCCCGGGCCTGATATTGCAGGATACGGACAAAGGTGTGATGTTCAAGAACGACAAAGAATTGCCGGGCGCTCTCCTTTACGGTCAATCCACTTCTCACGCGGAAGTGAAGGTGGAAGGGATGTTCAGTACCATCGGTATTTACTTCAGCCCCAGCGGCCTGCGGTCTGTATTCGGCCTGCGGGCAGACGAGCTCACCAACGGTTGTCTTCCCCTGTCGGAGATCGCCCGTTCCCTCACACAACAGCTGGGCGAAACGCCCGGCCTGGACGAAAAGGTCAAGCTGCTCACCGATTACGTGGCCAACCTCGTGCGCCGCCATGCCAAGGATGTAGACAAGACCATGGAGCACGCACTCGCCCGCATCCTGCATTCCGAAGGCGCCATTTCCCTCAAGGAACTGCGCGACGAATTGCAGCTGTCCGAAAGGAGCTTCGAGCGCAAGTTCAAGCAGATCGTAGGCGTGCCGCCGAAAATGTTCTCCCGCATTTCGCAGTTTCAGGCTTCATTGAGCCAGCTGCGCAAACTGAAATATGAAAAACTGTCGGATGTGGCCTTTGGCAACGAGTATGCGGACCAGAGCCATTTTATCCGTTCCTTCAAAGAATTTGCCGGTGTATCGCCTTTCCAGTTTGGTAAAAAAACGCCCGAGGTAATGGAGAATTTTACTGCTGTGAACCGGTAAACCGTTGTGGTCAGGAGGATTTTGAGGCGCTGGCGGTTTTGTTCTATTTTCCGGCGCGCAGGCAGCCTAGCTTTGCTGTAAACAATCCACACCATGATCGTCAATATCACACTCTTCCTCGCTACTATGGCCGCTGTGCTGGCGGCAGGACTTTTCTACTCCTATGCCGTGTCCGTGAACCCGGGCCTGGGCCGTTTATCAGACACCGTATATCTCCAGTCCATGCAATCCATCAACCGCGCCATTCTCAATCCTTTGTTTTTCCTGAGTTTCATGGGCGCTGTATTCCTGCTCCCTGCCAGCACCTGGATGCATTACGGCCGCAACAACATACGTTTCTGGTGGCTGCTGGCCGCGTCTGTGATGTATGTGGCGGGCGTGTTCGGCGTGACCGTTGCGGGCAACGTGCCGTTAAACAATACATTGGACGCGCTGAAGCTGGATGGCGCTTCGGCGGAGCAGCTGAGCGGCTGGCGCAGGCAGTTCGAAAAGCCCTGGAACATGCTTAACACCGTGCGTACCATTGCTTCTATCCTTACGGCCATGATACTCGCCGCGATGTTCATCTTTACGAAGGATGCGCAGGCAGATCAATAATGGGGAAGGCAGGTGTCGTATTCAACCCTCTTTTTGTCTTAATCGCACATCATGTGCCAATGGAATTCGTCCTAAACTTGCAGTAACAAAACATCTTAACTTATGAAACCTAAAACAATTAAAATCACGTACTGGATATCCACGGTCTTTTTCGCCCTGTTCGCCATAGTAGATGGTATCGGCGGTGTAACGCACCAGCAGGCCGGCGTTGATGCGATGAACATGCTGGGTTACCCGGTATACTACCTGACCATCGCCGGCGTTGCCAAATTGCTGGGCGCTGCCGGCCTCCTGCAAACGAAATACCATGCGGTGAAAGAATGGGCCTATGCGGGTTTTGCTTTCCAGTGCATCGGCGCTACCGCTTCATGGTCGTTCGTAGGGGCGGAGCCATTCTTCATTATCTTCCCGATGATCATGCTGGCTATTATGTTCGTATCGTATTTTTCCTGGAAGCGGTACGGGCAGCTGAAAGCAAATTCGTACATTCATGAAAACAGTTACACCAAATGAATATCCTCATCACCATCCTGCTCATCCTTGCGGGGCTCATCGCCCTGCTGCTGATCATCGGCCTTTTTTCCCGTAAGGATTATGCCATTTCCAGGGAAGTGGTTATCAACAAACCGGTGCCCGTCGTATTTGATTATGTAAAGTACCTGAGGAACCAGGAAAATTATTTCAAGTACGTAATGATGGACCCGGGCATGAAAAAGGAATTCGTAGGCACGGACGCCACGCAGGGCTTCGTGTATCACTGGGACAGCGAGCATAAAAGCGTGGGCAAAGGCAGCCAGGAGATCAAGCAGATCGTGAATAATGAAAGGATCGATTACGAAGTGGTGTTCATTAAACCTTTTGAAGGCGTGCTGCAATCCAGGCTTTACACAAGCCCTGTAGGCGCAGACAGTACAAAAGTGACCTGGACGGCCGCCAGCCGCATGAAGTATCCCATGAACCTCATGCTGCTGTTCATGAACATGGAAAACATGATCGGGAAAGACTTTGATGAAAGCCTGCAGAACCTGAAGAAGGTGTTGGAATAGGGATTTTATTGAAAGGAATATATACGAAGGCTGCCTCCAAGGGTGGCCTTTTTTATTGGATGTCCCGCAGCAAAAAGCCCCGGTTGCAGCCGGGGCTTTTCTTTTTCGATGACATTATATCAGATCTTCACGATCTCCACCCTGCGGTTCTTTGCTTTTCCGTCTTCGGTTCCATTATCAGCCACGGGTTTGTTTTGCCCAAGCCCTTTCGCCTGGAGGCGCGCGCCGTCTATGCCTGCGGAGGTGAGCGCGGCTTTTACGGATTGCGCGCGGTCTTCGGAGAGCTTCAGGTTGTGCGCGGGCGTGCCGCTGTTGTCTGTATGGCCTTCTATCAGCACTTTCAGCCCGGCATTGCCGGTGAGCAATTGTTTGATCTCGTCTATTGCCGGCTGCGATTCAGGTTTAATGGTGGCTTTGTCCGTATCAAAATTGATGTAAAGCGCGATGTGGCCTTTGGCATCGAGCTCTTTTTTCATTTCATCCGCTTTGATGAGGGTAGCGGTTTGTTTGAAAGGTTTGGTCTCTACAACGGCCCAGCCGATAGAAGCCCCGTCATCGCCGGGTGTGATCTGCACCCAGATGTTGCGGTCTGCGCGGCGCAGGAGGTAAGTGGTGGTGGGTTCGTAGCCCATGAAGCCCCAGCCGCTGAGGTAGGTCAATTTTTTATTCTCGGTGATGTGGGCGGATACGGAATCCTGCGGCACTTTGCTTTCTGTAACTTTTACACCGCCTGCTCCCGTGATCAGTTCATCGAAACTTTTCATGACTTCCAGGGTTGAAAAAGCCTTATCACCTTTCGCGGTGATGCGGCTCCAGAAGATCTTGCCTTCCGGATCCTCAAAATGGTCGCCTGTCCAGATATGAAAGCGGTCGTAGTCTACGATCTTGTTTTTCTCATAGTTTTCATAGCCTTCGGGTACATTGAAATAAGGGAAGGCGCCGAGCGGTTTGTCGGACACCGGCACGCTGTTGATGTCGAAGGTTTTGGGAGCGGCCGCAGCGGAAGTGGCTGTTGCCGGGGTTTCGGGAGTGGCGGATGTGTTGGCCGCCGCACTGTCTGCCTGTTGATTGGGTTTGTTGCCTGCATTACAGCTGGTGATGATTGCCGCGCCGGCAACCAGGATGATCATTGGGATACGCATACAATTAAGTTTAGAGCAAATTTATTGAATAAATGTATTGCCGGCTGTTACGCTTTTATACTCAAAATGAAACATTTCGAATTATGAAACATTTCAAATAAGGTTACAATTAATTAATATTTGCTTTAATTAGATTGAATTCTGTACATTCACTTGTTCCCGTTAATGCAGCAGACCGCCTCTCTTTTTAACCATTTTAAATGTTTCCACCCTAAACCATTCACCCATGAGATCACTTTTTATTGTTACCGCCTTTTTGATGGCGTTATCCTGCAAAAGGGACAGCCAGCCAGTAACACCCTCTTCTGAACAGATCGATACGAAAGCAGTTGTTGAAGCCGAAGCCGCGGCCAAAAAGGAGATCATTATCTGCGACCAGAAAAATGCCCGCATTATTATGGTAGACGTTGCCAATGGTAACGCGATTACCTGGGAATGGAAGGCCACCGCGTCTTACGCCATGATCCGCAGCGGCGCGCAGGGCTGGTTTTCCAACCTGAGCGAAGCCAAGCTTGTGTACAATAACAATTACATTCTCGCCACTGCCTCCGGTGGAGGAGTTGCGCTGATCAATATCAGCTCCAAGAAAGCGATCTGGTACGACTATGCCGGCGGCAACACGCATTCGGCTGAGCTGCTGCCTAACGGCAACATCGTGACCGCTTCCACCACCGGCGGCTACCTGAAAATATTCGTAACGGATACTTACATCAACGATGAATCTGCACAGACCGGGCCCATCGCTTTTGAAGACGTGCATAACGTAGTGTGGGACCACGCGCGGCAACAGTTGTATGCCGCCGGTAAAAACATCCTCCGCGTGTATTCCTACAACAACAGCTGCCGCAGCCCGGCCCTCACGCTCAAAAAAACCTGGACCATGCCGGAAGGCAATGCGCACGATCTTTTCCCCGTGCATGGCAGCACTACGGATCTTTGGCTGACGAACTCGGGGCATATCTACAAATTCAATGTAGTGACCGGCGCATTCACGCTGCAGAAAACACAAAGCGCAGTGAAATCCGTTTCTTCCGGGCCATCAGGTTACGCAACTATTCTTGCCCGCGCCACCGGCGCCGGCGGAGAAACATGGAGAACAGATCAGATCATCGACATCGCGGGTGCAGTAGTATACAAAAACACCTCGCTGGGCCTCTACAAAGCGCGCTGGCGGCTGGTGAACCTCTTCAGCTACCCGGCTAATGACGGTTTTCACGAGTGCACGCATTAATATTTCAACGGGTTTCATTTGCTGTATTGCGATAAACGGAAATGGCTGTCTTCTTTTGGGAGACAGCCATTTTGATGCTTTTTTACTACAACGTAAAGGGTTTAATGCCGTAGTTAGGTGATCAGGAGGTTTACCCGTTTACCCAGGCCGAATTCGAAAATTCTATATAAAGTGGAAAGCTGTATATCACATTTACCATTTTCCAGCCGGGAAATATAACTCTTTTTGGTGCCCACTTTCTCCGCCAATTGTTCCTGGGTGAGGTTTGCCGCTTTACGGGCTTCTTTTAGCATCTCACTGATCACGAAATACTGTGCTTTTTCTTCAAACGTTTCACGATCCGGAGTTCCGATCTTGCCATATTTCGCATCCAGCAATTCATCAAACGATGCGGCCTTCCTGATTTTATCTTTTTTGTTCATCGCTGTCATTTTTTGGGTTTGTGCTTTTGGATAGTGTGTTTCCCGGTTTTTTCCTGCAGGTGTTTTTGCAGGAAATATTCCTTTTGAAGTTTTTGGGCCTGCTCTAATTCCTGGACTGGTGTTTTTTGCGTCTTTTTTTGGAAGCCGTTAAATAAAATCACCAGGTTCCCTTTGTCGAAACAACAGAATATCCGGAATATATTGCTTTCGCATTCTACGCGAATTTCAAACAACCCGTCTGTTCCTTCCATGTGTGCCAGGAACTTACCGGGTACCTTTTCTACGGTACGGATCAATTGCAAAACAAATTCTATTTTTTCCTGAACCTTACGGGTTTGAGCTATATAAAATTCAGTAAAGTACCTCTTGGAAAATATGATTTTTCTTTCCTTTTCCAAAATACAAAGATAACTTTTAAGTTAACATTTTCCAAATGCAATATGGTGCTCAGGTATTATACTCCTGAAATTAGCAAGTAACAAAAGGCTGAAAGAATCCATAGATGCGGATGGAGTTTTAAGTCTCTCGTGATTAAAAACAATGGTTCCAGGGCAACTTTTCAAAAGTCTTTAAACAGCGTTGTCCCCTTATTCAGCAAAGGGTTCATTGTAGCTTTATTTTTAACATTCTGAAGATGCTTTAAAAATATGAATCTGGTATAAACACTGAATGGGAAATTGTCCGAAACAAAATGAATTTCTAATGGATACAAAAACAAAAGAAAGGGACGGCCAATGTCCCCTTCATGCAATGCCTTCCTGCTCCATCGTTTATTTTCAGTTTATTTTGATGCTGACACTTTTCTGCTCTGTATCTCCCTCCGCGTTCACCGCCTGCACTGTTACTTTGGCGTCTCCTGCTTTTTCGCCGGTGAAGATGATCCTTTCTTCCTGCTGGGAAATTTCCCCGTTATCTGTGGTGAACCGGTACCATAAAGGCCGTTGCAGCGGGTCTTCTGCGCGGAGGTTCAGCGCGATTGTTTCCCCCGCCCGCGCTTCTCCTTTTTCCGCTTCAAAGCTCCTGATCCCGGGCCTGGTTTTTCGTTCTCCCGGCTCGCTGCTGCGCGTGAAAAGGCCGTCTATATCAAAAGCAAACTGGTCTACTTTCACGGTTTCGCGGCCGATGCTGTTCAGCCGCACGATGATGTTGGCGCGTAAAAAAAGCATGTTGCTGATATCTTCGATGGGGCCGGTGTAAGCCACGTCTCCCAGCAGCGCCAGTTTATCGGGTACGGTGGGCAGTTGCATGATCATATGTTCCTGCAACATGCCGCGGAAGACCTCCTGTGCTTCTTTCCAGGATGCCGTGGCGATCACGTCGGTTTTGATCATGCTGTTCTTCTCCTGTTGGCGCCAGTAATATTCCTGGACCACATGATCCCGGAAATGCTGGTTGGCTTTCATTTCAGCGAGCGCCCATCCGGGCAGCTCTTTGCCGCTCAGCCTGAACTGCCAGATGAAAAGGTTTTTGGAGACGTTCCATTTTTCGGGTTGATATGTTTGTGCCATGATGTTCAGGTTTAGAAATTAAATGAGTGCTCTCCGCTGGCGTGTTCCCGGCGCGGGGTTGCAATTGCTGCATCCGCCCGCCACGTTGGGCGAAAGGCGAAGCCGGTACCCCAGGCTGCTGCAATCGCCAAATACCAGGTTGGTTGCCAGCATGGGCGTATGCGGCGCACTGTCGGGCGATGCGTCGGCATCCAGTTGCAGGCATGCGTCGAACACGGGGTCTGAAGCGGTGCAACCGCCTTTCCAGGCCACTTCGTGGTAGTTGAAAGATGTGCCCAGCCAGTTGCTGCACCCGGGATACCAGGCATTGTAGCCGATGGCGATGAATGGGTTCAACTTGAAGCCGGATTGCATGCGGCTTTGCCAGAGGTCGCAGCCGAGTATATTGGCGAAGGTAGAAAGAATGGTGGCGCAATCGGTGCAATTCACCAGGTGGCCGTTGCCCGGCCCGCCACGAAGCAGCTCCAGGAACTTGGTGCAGTCGAAGCTGCCCAGCGCGTAGTGCGTAGCGCCGCCGCCGGGACAATCATAAGACATGGTTCCGGGGCCCAGCGCATACACGCGTTCGGTTACTTTGGCGCCGGCTTCGTCCGGTGTATTGGCCAGTATGCCCCAATCGCAGGCGTAGTCCAGCACTTCGGTCCAGGGCAATTGTGTGCTGCCGGCGGTTTGTACCCAGGGCAGGGTGGGTGTGCCCAGCACCACGTAGATGCGGTGCAGGGTGTGGCGCAGTTCCTGCCAGGGATCGCCGGCGCTCAGGCGGTATTGCCAGCGCCATTCGGTGGTGCGTTTGCTTACACGGGCGTTGGCAAGATTAGTGTTGATGAGGTTAAAGGCAACAAAGCCGGAATCGCCCGCTGTGAGGTCTACCCAGCGTTCCTGCACTTCGCCGAGCACATTGCCAACTACTGCCTTAATGAAACGGCGGATGAGCTTCGCAATGAAGCCTGCGCAGCCGGTTTCCCCGGGAGGGTCCGTCACAGCGTCCAGTGCGCGCACCTGTATGCGCGTTATTTCAGGGTTCGTGCTCAGGAACCTTGCCTGGATAGTGATGGTGTTGCCGGCCGTGTCCGCAATGCTATATGCGGCGGGACTGTCTTCGGGGTTCACGCTTACCCCGTCCACCCATTCCGGTACATTCACGGCCTGGGAGGCATTCCTGCGGATCGTGAGCGCGTCCGTATTGCAGGAGCTGCTGTTGTGGTTGAACTTGATCGATTGGAGGGATATCATAACCTGGGATTAACATTTACCCAAATGTCCCTCAATTATCCCGGATGTATTTGCGTATTTATACCTGA
Organism: Chitinophaga sp. YIM B06452; assembly: GCF_039655965.1. Lineage (NCBI taxonomy): Bacteria > Pseudomonadati > Bacteroidota > Chitinophagia > Chitinophagales > Chitinophagaceae > Chitinophaga > Chitinophaga sp. YIM B06452. Next base: position 707,160 of record NZ_JAWLKY010000003.1, read on the forward strand.
ATTGTGAATTCCCGCTCAGGTGTACAGTTCCCGCTGTATGCCCAGCTTTTTGATCCTTGAATTCAAAGTAGTAGGAGGAAGGTTGAGCAATTCCGCCGCGCCGCCCGCGCCCCAGATCCTGCCTTTGCATTTCCTGAGCACGGCAATGATATGATCGCGTTCGTTTTCCTGCATGGTCTTGACACGGCTTTCTTCCTGCGCTGGCGCCTGCCCGCGCGCGGCGGCGGGCATGGCAACGTCGTCAATATAGCTGCCGCGCGATAACAGCATGCCTCTTTCCACCAGGTGTTCCAGCTCGCGGATATTGCCGGGCCAGTGATAGGCCTCGAACGCTTTCATTACTTTGTCTGTAACGCCCGATACCTGTTTGCCGGTCTTTTTATTGAAGGATTGTATGAAGTGATCTACCAGGGCAGGAATATCTTCTTTCCGCTCCCGCAGCGGCGGTATGTCTATCGGGAAAATATTGAGCCTGTAATAGAGGTCAAGCCGGAAGCGGCCTTCCGCGACTTCTTTTTCGAGGTTGCGGTTGGTGGCGGCAATGATGCGCACGTCTATTTTTACCGGCTCCCTGCCGCCGATGCGGTCGATCTCTTTTTCCTGCAGCACGCGCAGCAGCTTGCCTTGCAGCTCCAGCGGTATTTCCCCGATCTCGTCCAGGAAAATGGTGCCGCCGTCTGCCTGTTCAAATTTTCCGGTCCTTTTTTCATTGGCGCCGGTAAAAGCGCCTTTTTCATGGCCGAAAAGCGCGGATTCTATCAGGGTGACGGGCAGGGCGGCACAATTGAGCTTCACGAGAGGTTTATGTTTCCGTTTGGAGCGACGGTGAATGCAATCCACGATCTTTTCTTTGCCGGTGCCACTTTCGCCGGTGATCAGCACGGATGTTTCGAAGGGCGCTACCTGCGCGATGAGGTCAAATACATTGAGGAGGAGGTGGCTGTTGCCGATGATGCCTTCAAAGTCCCGGCCGTCTGCCGCATGCAGGGGCGGCGCGGAGCTTTGCGGCGCCAGCCGTGAGCCTTCTTCTTCCTGCATCTGCTTCACGAATTGCAGCAGGAAAGGCTGCAGGCGGTTAAACACGGCGATGTGTTTGAAGCTGTACGCATCGGGCCGCTTGCTGTAAAGGCAGAGAGATACGGTTTCCCCGCCGGGCAGTTGCAGCGGCAAAGCCAGGTGCGATTGCAGCTGGAAGGTTTTGGCCAGCAGGCTTTTGATGGAGGGCTGCTGGTTGAGCTGGCGGAACGCGGCTTCGTCGTACACCACAGGCATGGTTTCCACGGGCATCGCGGCATGAAGGGCGGCCAGCTCTTCCACGTTGCGGCCGGTAATGCGCAGCAGTTCTTCCATGCCGATGGCCTGGTATTCTTCATATCCCATCCTGTAAAAGCTGATGCACTGGTTGGGCAGCCAGGCCGTTTCGGTGCACCAGGTGATGAGGTCGTAAGGGATCACCGGCTGCAATACGTTGCAGACCTTTTGCAGCTTATCCTGCCAGCTGGCGCGCTCCCCGGCAATAGCAGCGGTTTTGGACCGGAAGATATTTTCTTTGAAAAGTTGTGTTTCATGACTGTGCTCGTGGCTGAACCGCGCGATCTCGATAGCGGCGAGCAGGTCTTTTTCCCGGAAAGGTTTTACCAGGAAGCCGTAAGGCTGTGTTTTCTTCGCCGCATTTAAAATATCTTCGCCCGAATTGGCAGAGAGATAAATGAATGCGATGTTCTCCTTCTTCAGTTTCCGCGCAAGATCGATGCCTGTATAAGTACCGCTCAGGAAGATGTCTATCAGCACCATATCCGGCCGGCTGCTTTCGATGATCTCCATGGCTTTGTGGTAGGAGCGGGCAACGCCGCAAACGGAAAAGCCGTGTTTCTCCAGCAGCAGCCTGAGGTCTGTCGCCACGATCAGTTCATCTTCCACGATCAGTATCTTTTCACGCATATGCTTTCTTTTTGATCCTGTTTTTCTTTTACAATGCCGCCGCTGTGCGGGCCTTGACCGGGACATCCACTTTAAACCGGATGGTGATCGCCAGGCCGGGCCCTTCGCTGAGGTCCAGCGTGCCGCCTATCTGCTCGGTGAGCGTGGTGATGAGCGTCATGCCGATGCTGCTGCTTTCGTGGATATCGAAACCGGGCGGCAGGCCTACGCCGTTGTCTGCTATTGTCAGCGTCCACTCTTCGTACCCGTCCTGTTGCAGGGCAATAGTGATGACGCCTTCGCGTTCACCGGGGAAAGCGTATTTGATGGAATTGGTCACGGCTTCATTGAGGATAAGCCCAAGCGGTACGGTATGCGCCACGTCCAGCTCCACGTCTTCCACATCCAGCACATGCGTGATGCGCCTGCCGTGCCCAAGTCCTTCCATGAGGTAACGCACCAGCTCGCCGATGTAGGTGCGCATGTTGATGGACACGAGGGATGATGATTGGTAGAGTTTCTGGTGGATGAGCGACATGGCGTTCATCCTGCTCTGGCTTTCGCGGATGGCATCCAGTGCTGCGCCGCTTTCGAGATAAGTGCTCTGGATGTTCATCAGGCTGATCACGATCTGCAGGTTGTTCTTCACGCGGTGATGGATCTCGCGCACGAGCCATTCTTTTTCACTGAGCAGGCTTTCCTTTTCTTCGACAAGCTGTTCCAGTTGTTTGTTGGTGCGTTGTTTCAGCCGGTACCGGTTGTAGAGCAGGCCAAGGAATGCCAGCAGCAGGAACACGCCGGCAAAGGTGATGTTGCGCAGCAGGGTGGTTCTTTCCAGCGCGCTTTTTTGCAGCTTGCTCTCGTTTTCCAGGAATGCAATGCTCTGTTCTTTCTGCGCGGTTTCATACCGGACCTGTAATTCTTCCATCTCCCGCGCTTTCGAAAGATTAAAGAATGAATCGGTCAACCGGCTGTATTCCCTGTAATGCCCGATGGCAGACAATAATTTCCCTTCGGAAGAGTCGATCTTATACTGCGCCAGTTCTATGTAACGGAGGGTGAAGATGCGGTCTTTCTCAGACCGCATGGCCAGCACTTTGTCCCGGTTTATCCTGGCTTTGCTGAAGTTTCCCTCAATGGCATAATGCCAGGCGGCCATTGAATAGGAAACCGCCCTTTCAGCCTGTGTTTGCGGGTCTTTCAGCCGGTCAGCCGCATCGATCATGCTTTGGATGTGCGTTTCCATTTCGCTCTGCCGGCCGACCTGCTGCAGGCATGTGAGGATCGCCTGTTCCAGCAGCATGGTGTCCAGCAGGTTATCCGGCCGGGCCCTGGGCAACATGTCTTCCAGGTATTTCAGTGCTTCTTTGCCCTGGCCGCGGTTTTCCATGGTGTTGATCACGCTCAGGAAACTTTTGAACCAGGCGGCATTCCGCGGGCGGCTGCTTGTCAGGCTTTTGTTGTAGAGTGCGATGGCTTCGTTGAAGCGGCCCATGTATTCGTATATGTTGCCCAGGCGGATGTAGAAATAATCGGAAAACGCCGTGTCGCCGGTCCGTTCCATAGACTGTATGCTTTGCAGCGCGTAGGCATGCGCTCTGTTCATGCCGCCGGTCATCATTTCTACGAAAGCGATGGTGGTTTCGGTGTATTGTGTATGCAGGAAGCCGATCTTTTTCTGTTCTTCCAGGTTTTCATACAGCTCCTGCCTGGCCTGCATGAAGGGGCCCAGCCAGAAGTGGATGGCGAGTATTTTCGCTTTCATTTCCAGGGCCTTGGTGGGCATGCCCAGCGTGGTATACAAAGCGCGGGCTTCCTGCAGCAACGGTCCTTTCATCGTGTCGCGGAATGGGAGGGCGGAGCCGTAGTTGTCCAGCGCATTGGCCAGCGCGGCCTTATTGCCGACTTCGCGGCACTGTGCTACCGCATCGCGGAAAAAAGTGTGACTGCGCGCGGCATCGCCTGCCTGCTCGTAGTACCAGCCCATCAGGATGCGGCTCTGCTGCCGCCAGAGCGGGATGCGGAGGGAGTCGCTGAGGGCGGCGGCCTGTGAGGCGTAATACAGCGCATTCTGCATATCTGCAGGCAGGGTGCGGGGTTTGTGCAGGTAATACCCGCCCAGCTGCACCAGCAGCTTCAGCCGGTCTTCCCCTGCGATGGTACGCAGGAGGGCGGCTGCCCGCGCGGGATCACCCTTAACTAAGTCATTATACCCCGGCAGCGGCGCGCCGGTATTGTATCCTTCGTCGTAAAAATAACTTTTGGGCAGGTGATGAGCTGCGGCGGAAAGGTACATGGCGCTGTCCAGGTCTATAAAACCCTGGTTGGCTTCCCGGAGATAGAGCCCCGCGAATTTGAGCAGCAGCCGCTGCATGGGCAGGTCGTATTTGTATTTCGCCTGCTGCCCGGCGCAGGGCAATGCCAGTGCGGCTATCAGCCAAATAACCAGCGAATTTTTCAGGAAAGCGGGGGAGTGATGCATCTGCCGTCAAAATTAAATGTATCAGGGATAGGTTTCCAGGGCACCCATCAAAAATACATCTCTTTTCACTATCCGGGCATTTCCGGCACGGTAAGGAAGTAGTATGGCGCGGCGAAATTATTTAGCTGGCAGCAGGTGCATGATGTATTTATCAATGCCGTCCGCAAAACCGTTCTTTTCAATTTTGATGGTTTGAAAACCCATCTTTGCATAGAAGCCTTCGGTATGCTGGGAGGTTTCGATCTTATGTACCGCGCCCGGCCAGGTTTCGCTGAGCAGCGCCAGGCGGTACAACGTGAATTGTTTGCCATATCCCTGTTTGTGATAACGGCCATGCACCATCCCCCAGGCGAGGCCGGCTTCGTTGTGTTCGCTGTCTAAGAAAATTCCCCCGCAGGCCACCGTTTCATCCTTATCTTTCATGACGAAATAAGGATTTTCATCTGTATGGTCATCCAGCCACTCCATGAAGCCTGGTTTTTCTTCCTCCGCGAAATAACGAGGCTGGTTGCTTTCGAAAATCTCCAGGCAGGCCTGGCGGTGGGCAGATGTGTACCGCGTGATGTTCATGGCCGCAATTTCGGGATTTGATGCGGGTTGAAATGAGGGCGTATGCCAACGGGGACTGGAAAATGATGAACAGGATTTGTCAGGCCAGAAAAGCAAATGCAGGACACGACACTGCCGTCGAAATCAAAAAAATGATCCTGGTACATCACAATAGGCGTCGCATTTTAGCAGGGCAATGTCCTGCATTTATTCAATTGCGTTCCTGTTTACCCATTACATTATAGAAGTTATAATCCGTCATCGGGGCATCCGTAAACCCGAGGTTCCGCCCGATCGTCGTGATCTGGCCCCTGTGATAGGTGCTGTGCGTAACCACATGCATGATGTATTCGAAATTCTGGAAATCAGATTGGAACCAGGGGCTCACAATGAGCGTGGTATTATGAATGTCGTCCCCGGACATAGCGCCCACGAAGTCAGCCAGCTCTTTGGATTGCGCCAGGATGCCGGAATAGGTGTCTTCCAGGCTGCCATTGCATTCACTGTAGCTTTGCGCCGTTTCTTCTTTCCGGAGGATAGACAGCCAGTATTGCTGCGCTTCCCAGATATGCCATAGTGTTTTCTGGATGCTGGGAAAGCTGGAAGGCACTTCGCGCTGCACCACCTCTTCGGGCTTGGTACGCAGCCAGTTCACCAGGCGGTCGTTGGCCCAGAGGTTGTAATTTGCATAATTCTGCATTAAAGAGGTCATCGGTGAAAGAGAGGTTACTTGTTGCATGTTGTCAGGTTTTAATAGTACAAAGAAAATATGGGGGTGTGACAGCCGTATGTCAGCAGCAAATTCGGCTCGCAAAAATATTTTAGGAAACTTACTCCAGCTTCAACTGTTTCCGCATGTCCATCATCACTTTATATTGTTCTTCCACGGGAACCGCTTTTTTGGCGCGTTGTCCTTCTTCGCGTTCGGGCCTTACCCAGAGGGCAGGGGTGAACAGGAAAGACTTATCTGCGCCGAGCTTCGGCACATCCTTTTCCCAGCCTTTCCATCGCTGGCCTTCATAAAAGCCGTCCACATCGCCGCTGAAGCAGAACAGGAGGAAGTCCGTGTAATTGATCTCCAGGTCTTCCCACTGCAGGTTATCCGGCGCCAGGTAAAATACATTGCCCTGGTTGAAACCGAACTTGCCGCCATTGATGGCGAAGAAGCCGCCGATGGCATCGTCTGCCACCAGCAGGAATAGCGGCCTTTCCCCGTTTTCCCGGAACGATTTACCCCTGTTCCAATCAGGGACGGAGCGGGTAAGTTTGGCACTACCGGAGCCGAGTATGCGTATCCAGCCACCGTCTACCAGGATGCCGCCGGTTTCGTAGATAACGGCGCCCATGGGCGAACGGGTGGTCACCTGCGTGTCGTACAGCGCCTTTTTTGCTTTGGCGGTATCCACTGGGAGCACCTGTACCTTATTGGTGGCGGAATCTATCCAGCCTTTCACTATGGGCCAGGCCGGCTCTTCTTTGTTGATGAGCGAATCCAGCGGGCGGACGTTGTATTGCGCGGAAACAGCCGTGGAAAAGGTAAGCAGTATGACGAAAAGCAGTTTTTGCATGCGGAACGGGTGAGCCGCTAAAGTAATCAAAAATCCAAAAGAAAAACCGGCTCCGCGTAGCTGCGAAGCCGGTTCCATCAATAAATATAAGGGGTGTCAGTTCTTCGGGGCATAGATCTTCACCACGCCATCGTCTTCGCTGCTCACGATCAGCAGGCTCTTTTTGTTGGGACTGTTCTTGGCGTCCACGAACAGCACGCCTTCAGGAGCGTCGCCGCATTCCAGGATCTTTATAAAAACGGGGGCGGCGGGATTGGTCACGTCGTAAAGGGCTACAGCGTCCACTCTTTCCAGGCCTACAAATGCGATGGTCTTATCGCCCACGACGCCGAGTGTAATGCCTTCAGGCTCGATGCTCTTGTCGTCGCTGCGGGCGTCGTCGTATTTACCGGCTTCTTTGGCTTTAACGTCCAGCTCGTTTTTGCTGTCGAACAGCAGGGCGCCGGTGTTGCCATTCCAAACGGAGAACGAGCGGGCGCCGAAGGAATAAAGGGATTCGTAAAGGCCGTCGCCGTTGAGGTCGCCAAGGGTCTTTGTGACGTTGAGGCGGCCCAGGGCTGCTTCTGCCTTCAGTGCGGCTGCGTTCGGGAATGCGGTGGGATCCAGCTGGAGGTCTTTGATGCGGACGTTTTCTTTATAAGCGTCCCACTCGCGTACGTCGCCTTCGTTTACGGTAAAGAGGTGGGGAATGCCGCCGCCGTTTTGCAGCACTGCAATGGCGTCTGGCTGGTACATGCCTTTCACCGGTGATTTGGAGAAGGTAATGGCGCCGTCTTTGTCGGAGAGGTCCACGGCATTGGCGTCTGTATTATAGTCCTTAAAGCCGAGGGGGAAAATATCGGTGGCGGTTTTGGTAGCCAGGTCGATCTTCGCGATGGCGTTGTTTTCCTGGAGCGTTACCCAGGCTGTTTTGGAATCCGGGGAAACGGTGATGTATTCCGGCTCTATGTCCTGCGCAAAGCTGGCGTTGGGGCCGAATATGCGGAAGCCCTTTTGACGGAGCGCGTCTTTCTGGCTTTCGAAGCTGCTGAAATCAATGTTCGTTACGCTGTAATTGTTGTCTACGCTGATGATGGAAACGGAACCTACAGGATCCACTGAATAGTCGGTAGCGGGTTCGCCTTCGTTGGCGGTGAGGATGAATTTTCCATCAGGCGAGAACGTTACCATATCCGGCAAAGCGCCGGTGGCAATTGTTTTGATAACGCTGAGGTTTTCGGTGTTGTATACCACCACGCGGCCGGGCTGCGTTTTGTCTGTAGCCTCGATGGCGGCGGCCAGTTTACCGCTGTGAACGGCGAGACTGTTCACGGCGCCGCTGTTGGTGAGTATGTCCAGGTTCAGATCCACGGGGTGGGCGGGATCGGCGAGGTTCAGTATCTTGATCATGTTGGTGCCGTCGTTCTTTACAACGAAAAGGCGTTTGGAGGCGGGGTCGTAGGCGCTGATCTCGGCTGCGCCTTTGTCGCCGATGTCTATTGTGCCGATTGCTTCGAAGGTGGAAGCATCTTCCTTGGTCTCGGTTTCAGGGTTTTTGGTGTCATCTTTTGAACAGGCGGCAAATGCAGTCATCGCTGCAAGCGGTAACATGAATTTTAATTTCATACGCGATCCATATAGGTTTTTAGATGGCGCAAGAGTAGAAAAGGCATGTGACCGTTATGTAAAGCGCAGGTTATTATTTTGTTATTTATCTTTATTGAAACGAATCAGACCATGCTTAAGAGGATCATTACCCTGGCCAACTTCATGATCATTACCATACTGGCGGCTCACAGCCAGGTACCTATCCAGGTGATGGAATCGGGTCATATCACGGTGAAAGCGAAGGTGGATGGGGTGGAAGGGAATTTTATACTGGACACCGGGGCGGGACTAACTGTATTCACCAAATCCTTCTTTGAGAAGATACCACATAAAGCCGCGGTAGACGGTGGTTTTACCGCTTTCCGCGCCACCGGCGAGCGGCTGGACATCGACCTGTACAAGGTCTATAATTTCCAGCTGGGCGCGCTGCAAAAATCTGAAGACGAAGTGAGTTTCCTGGACATCAATCTCGGCGGGCTGGATGGCATCCTTTCGCTGAAGCTCTTCGAGCAGCAGCCTTTCACGATAGACCTCGTTAAAAAAGAACTGGTGCTGGAAACGGAGCGCTCCCTATCCAACGCCCGCATGGCCGGCGAGCGCATTCCTCTCCAACTGGAACAATCCCGCGGCAAAGCGCTGGACATCTTCGCGTATTTCCGGGTAAATGATTCGCTTACGCTGCAGCTTTGTCTTGACAGCGGGGCGGGCAAAGACGTGTACCGTTTCAATTCAAAATACCTGCAACGGCTGGGCCTGAAAGCCCAGGATTCCACCGTTCGCAAAAGCGAGATCAATACAGCATTTGCCTCCAAAACATACCGCGCGCAGGTAACAAAACTGGCCGTGGCCAATGTGCCTTCGGTGCAGGTTACAAACTTCCGCGCGCAGTTCGTGGATGGGCTTATTTATGACGGCATCATGTGGATCAACTGGCTGGGCTCGCGCATTACCGTGGATATTCCGGGGAAGGAGCTGGTGGTGGTTAAGTAGGCTGGTTGTTTTACCCCGCCAGATGCAACGCATAACCCAGCGGGCTTTCGCTTCCCAGCACCATGGTCCTTTCTTCTTCACGGATCACCGATTCGAGCCTTACTTCCATATCCGCCGGCACAAAATATGCCACCAGCCACTGCACGATCTTGTCCAGGCGGCTGCCCGGCAGCAGCCGGAGGGCTTCCTGGGCTGACACAGGTCCTACGGTGATCAGTATTTCTTCATCTCCTTCCAGGAAAGAATCGCCGCAGATCATGTCTACGCCAAGCGTGCACTCGCCTGCGCGGTTGCCTGCCAGGTAAGCCTCCGCTTTGCGGGAACGGGCAGGCTGGACCTGGATCGCGGCGGGCATTTGCAGCAGGAGGGAAGTGATGTTTGCCAGCTTGCTGATATCGCCGCGGGTATTTTGCAGGTAAGGGATCATGTGCAGGAAAATATTGGCCTGCTGCTGGTCCAGCAGATCAAAGATCTCCCAGGCAGGCTGGAAGATGCGGATGAGGTCGTCGTAAATATTTTTTTTGTCGATCTTATTCTCTCTCAGCTCAATGAGAATGCGGAACAGGTTGATCTCGGCTTCCAGCGGGAGGAAAAATTTCCGCGCATCCTTTTCTTCCTGCTTATGCCGTTTGATCTGGTCGATGATCTCTTCGGTAGTGCGCGTGGAAGAGTACGGAACGGGCTTGTGGAAGAGCCCTTCAGGCAGCATGTCGTACAGTCCCTCGCGGCTGCTCCTGATGCAGAGCAGTTGCCTGTTGCCTGCTGCGGGTGTGAACCAGTCCACGCTCAGCACATCTTTCGCGAAGTTGCGGCGGCTGTTGCCGGAAGGCCAGATGAAGATGTCTTCCAGGCTGTAACCCGCTTCCACCAGCTCTGCAGCCAGTACGGAAGCTTTGTAGTCCGTTTCAAAATTATTGAGATTAAACACCGTTTTGTTCTCCATAACCTTACATTTGTATCCTGCATCCCGCAGGTGCTGCCGGTAAACTTACCGGAAAATTAACCCTTTACAGGAATATGTTTGCGTTTATTCCGTATTTTCCTGTTATAATTTGTTGACCATAGACTATGGATGTAAAATCGACCTTCGTCAGCTATATTTTGTTCCCGCTTATTGCTGTTATTATGGCTGCGGTAATGGTGGTGCTGAACAAGAAGAACCGTATCATGGGCAGCCGCCGGCTGGTGGTCACGCTGCTTTTAACCGGCCTGGTACTGGGCCTCCCCGGATTTTTAGGCGCCCTGGGCCTGCAATTTATGCCCTGGGGTTATATGCTCGCACAAGTGGCATACCTGTTGCTGGGTATTACTGCCGTTATCCTCCTCAGCCGGCACATGCCCGAGGCCCTTACCGAACGCAAAGGCATGCTGATCCTGCTCGGGCTGATCGTTGGCCTGCTGGGCGTTTACCTGTTCCAGCTGGTGTTCAGGTTCTTCAACGGGCTCAATTATGGCTGGCTGGCAGGCACTTCCGTGCTGGCGTTCTTCGTCCCGCCGGTGTTTTGGTGGACGTATATCGCGATGACGGGCATTCCTTCGGAGATCTATTCCGTATGGTATTATCCTGAAAAAGCGCCCCAACTGGACATGTATGATGTGGACCTGGATAAGCTGAAAGTGCTGGAAGTGGAATTGTTCAAAGGCGCGGCAGACCCGTCGCCGCTGAAAGTGAAAGTAAAAGCCCCGCCCGACATGAATTTCGGGGTGTGGTTCAAAAAATTCATAGACGATTATAACCTGAAGTTTCCCCGCAACGGCATCCATTACCGTTCGGAAGAAGGCGAAGCCTATGGGTGGATCTTTTACCTGAAGCCTTCCTTCTTTAAAAGGAAACAGTTTATAGACCCGGCGCTCACCATGGAGAAGAACCTGGTGAAAGAGAAACACACGATTTTTGCCAGGAGGGTCACCCGCCTGCAGCACGAAGCAGCCGGCGAAGACCGCGTGGTGATATTGTAGAGACACGCATTTACCGAAAAAAGTTCAAGATCGGATTGTTATGTTATATCCTGTAAAACACCATGCTGTAAATTGGGTGGACGGAATGAAAATTTCCCGCCGCCAGTTTGTTGATACCGGCAACCACGTTACGGATTCACTGCGCGACCAGGCTTCCGTTTTTCTCCGCAGTTATGATTTCGGGTTGCTGCCGCCCTACCGCGGCAGGCGCCTGTCCTGCGATTTCGAGATCACCGAGCGGATGGCCGGCCAGGTGGAAGTGCGCCTGCGGCATTGCAACGCCATTACATCCGGCGGGGTGCGGTTCCATTTTATGCCGGAGGAATATGACCATCAACTGGTGAAACAATTTACTTTTTCCGGGGAAGACGAAGCGGAAGGCGTAGCCGTGCAATACGCCATCGTACTGGCCATGAACCCGTACGAACACGTACCCGCCGGCGTGCCGGACCCGGAGGAAACGCCGCCCCGCCATCCGTATGCAGTGCATCAATATGAGCTGAACATGCTGCCGGCAGCGCAGGTGGAAGCGGCGGAAATGGGCCTGCATCACCTGGTGATCGGGCAGCTGACGCGGCAGAACGGCCGCACGGCGGTGAACGATCTCTACATCCCACCCTCCGCCGCCATCATCAGCCATCCCGGGCTTATCCAATATTATGAGCGCTTCAGCATACTGCTCAACGAAATACAGATCAGCAGCCTGCGCATCATCGAAAAAGTTTCCGCGCGCGACAGCCGGACGCCGCTGGCCGTCAACATTAAAATGCTGGCGGAGCGTTTGCTGGATTATATCGCGCAGGTGTTTTTTTCTTACCGCAACATGGTGCATCAGCAGCCGCCCATTGCGCTGGTAAACTGTTTCTCCAACCTCGCGCATATCTTCCACACTTCGCTGCACTATCCCGGGGCCAGGGAAAAAGAAGAGATGCTGAAATATTTCTACGAATGGAAAGACGTGACGCCCGGCAACTTCGAAGACCTGCTCATGCGTACGATCGATGTGGTGTACGATCATTACAATATCCGCCATTCGATGGAACAGGTGAACGGCTGCATGCAGGTGCTGGCGGCGCTTTGGAATAAACTGGCCAGCCTTGAGTTCATCGGCCAGCGGAAAGAGAATATCGTAGTGGCGGAACAGAAGCAGGTAGAGCAAACCCGTGTGCGCAGCTCCTGGACGTTGCTGGATTAACCGGAACGCGTCAGGGTAACGGCATGTATCTTGCATTGCGCGATACCGGAATCCCCGTACCGGCGGTGTGCAGGTTAATCAAGGAAAATACGGTAACTGGTATGTATGCCGCTGCGCGTGTTCAGCTTGTGCAAAAGCTGCCTGCCGGCAAGATCCCATTCCTCCTGCGTATACGGGTGGTTGGGCGCCTGCGTGATGTGGATGTCTGTCGTTTTTTTGAGGCCTTCTTTCGGGTGAACCGATACCATCACTCCCCGTTTTACCTGCACGAAAGCTACGCGCTGCCCCAGTTCGTGCTGGCAGAAATTGCGGATATCATCTTCGGTTACGATCCTGTCCCGCGTCATCAGCGCGTATTTGTAAGCCTGCAATAAATTACCCTGGTCCGCCGCCTTCCGCCCGCCCACAGGTCTGCTGGCCAGTTGCAGCGAATCGGCGCGTGTGCCCGCTCCTTCAAATTGTATCAGGGGTAAACCGCTTCTCAACTGGTGGGCCGCTTCGCTCTGGGTGGTCCAGTATTCCAGGTACATCACTTCCACCGCCTGCTGCGGCTTCACGATCACGTAACGGGTAGATTCGGTCATGTCTGTCAGGCTGTGCTTGGCCTTCTGCTCCACGAGGGCAATGTTCTGCCGCAGGTTGCGGAGCACGTCCGTCAGGAAATCGTAACCATAGGCGGAGAAGGCCGCGCTTTCATCGCGCAGCAGCTCGAACAGGTAATCGATCATCTCGCGCGCATTCCGGCTGTCGAACCGCTCGGCGCCGCCCAATCGCACAGAGTAAGAGTCTTCTTCCTGCGTGGCGCCGTCGTTGTACGAAACAGGATGGTATTGTTTGCCCCGGCTGTCTGCCAGCTGGTGAACGCTGAAAAAATATTCATTCGGCTCCGGCTTGATGGGAATGATGCTGCCCACACCCCTGAAGCGGTGCTTGATCTTATGCAGCCTGCGGTTCAATACAGGAAAGGTATTCAGCGACACGTCCATATTGTCCAGCAGCGGCTGCTGTAAGGCCGCAGGCACGGTGATGCGCAGCCAGGTGAGCGGGTCCTGCAGCTTGCCGAGATCGTTGGTGTTGAACACCTGTTCAAATGCGGCAGGATATTTCAGCGGTTCGTGCTCCTGGAAATTGATATGAATCGTGAGGAAATGATCTTTGTAATATTCCAGCACATCGCGGATGATCACGGGCATGGTGTCGAACGCAATGGTTTTGTTCAGCAGCCCGCGGGCGTTAAGCAATTCCTCCCCGTTATGCGGGAAGCCCGCATCCTGGCTCAACGCAGCCCCGTTAACGGAACATTCGCTGAGCGCCAGTAATTTATAATATTCATGATCGAAGGAAAAATGGGGCCAGTTGAAATACAGCGGGAATGCTTCTTCACCCGAGATCCCGCCATTAGCGCGGATGCCCAGCCAGATGGTGCGGGCGGGGAGAAAGCCGGAACCGGCGGCCTGCAATATTTTCCCCTTTTTGAGGTCGTATTGGTACAACCGGTTGCCCGTCGCCACGTATTGCACCTGCGCATCGTGTATGCGTGCGGGCACGGCAGGGGTGAAATACACGTCCTGCGAGCTGCTAGCACCCTGCTTGCGCGGGCCATATACGAAGTGGGTATGATCAGGCAAAGTTTCCGAAGCATCCAGCGGGGTGGCCTGCATGAGCGCATGTGCGGGCAGGGGAGCAGTAAGCAGGTCTGGCGTGAGCAGGGATGCCAGCTTGCCCAGCAGCCGCTGCTCGGTATTGCGGAGGTCGTTGGCGAGATTGTACAGCTCTGCGCTGAGCGCTTCAATAAGGAGGCGCACCATCGGGTCCAGCTCGGCGGCCGAGCGGATGCCCCAGAACTCCGCCGCGCTTTGCAGCATGCGCGCCCGGATATCTTCCCTGGATGTATAATGTAATGGGAACTGCATGGTTTATTCTGATGAGAGCGGGCTCAAAAAGAGTGCCGTGGTGAATACGTAATTTTCTCCCGTATCTGCCAGTTTTCCGGTCACCGTCACCTCCGCCTTTTTCTTGATCTCGGTAATGCGCCGCAGCGGGAACACCTTCTCCACGTCTTCCACTTTCAGGAACGCATCCACGCCGGTGAGCCGCTTTTCCTGTTCGCGCACGCTGCGTTTGATGCTCTGCGCCATCTTCTCTTCCCACATGGATTCATTTACGATCAATTCAAAATCAAGCTCCCATATCTCGCAACCGAAACCCGGATCGAAGCGGTGCTCGCCGAAGCGGGAAAAAATGATCAGTTCAATATGCTGGCTGATAGAAACGCCGGTATCGCAGGTTTCGAGGGGCTGGTGGGCATACAGCCGGCGGAGGTCGAAAGGTTTTTTGTAGAATATGGCACTCATGCGGTTAACGGGTTACTTCATTCAAATCTAAATAAATTCGCGATAAATTCATTTTCCAGCATAATATTTGTTTGTATCTTCGGACACACGGGAAATCATTGCATATTAGTTAACCTTAATATGAAAAGCCCGGTACGCGCAAAGAAAGACCAAGCGGAACAGACCATATAAAAGAGAAGAGCCAAGCGCCATTAGTGTATAACCCGGTTACCCAAACATTGGCCGTATCCGAAAGCCTGAAACCATGATTTATGAAACCTGTCAATCAGCATGAACTGAATAAGGGATATTTCAACTTCATCATTCATTTTGTAGTACTGATCCTGTTTGTAGTGGGTTGTGCGGCTTGTTTTTTCATCACCGCCCGCCAGGAGCTGAAGCTGCTTTCCGCGCAGGCCCGCCTGTACGACCAGCAGGCTTACCAGCGCGAAGAGCTTACCGGCCGCTTCGACCAGGTGCTGCACAAGCTCCGCGCGCTCAGCCAGTATGTAAATTCCGACGCCCGCGAACTGAGCAACCAGGCGCTGCTGATCAACGGCGTGCAGGTGGAGAACAACCGCGTGCGCGGCCTGCTGGAAGCCAACCGCGAAGAGCCCGCGCCCGGTTATGAATTGTACGGCAAAATGACCCGGCAGGTAGTGGCCCTCGCCAGCCTGAAAGATTCGCTGTCGCAAACCCGCTTCAGCACCGAAAGCCTGCGGCAGCAGCTGGATGCATGCGGCCTTGCCACGAAAAGTGCTATCAAAAAGCTGAACCGTTATTGATTTTGATTTTCATTCATTACCTCATTAAGCATCGTCTGAAATGGCGCATCTGAGCATCAAAGAAAGACAGGAACAATTCATCTTCCTGCTCATCCTTACCATCCTGACCACCGGGCTGCTGGCCTGGCTCCTGTTCGGAACAGGCGCCCACAGCGGCGGAGCCATGAAAGAAAAGCTGTCGCAGCGCATACAGGAAGAAGAACAATTTGCGCAGGCCGTAGCCGAAGTGCAGCCGGCCGTGGATTCCACCTACAAAAGGATCATGGAATTCGATCCCACGGTCACCGCGCTGTTCCTCGAATCAGATATCCTCAACTCCATCGCGGGCATCAAAGCGGCTTACCAGCGGAAGGCGCACGACCTCAAGTACAAAACCTTCCATCAGGAAGCGCAGCTGCTGGAGATCCTTTTCTACGACAAAAAAGAGCTGAGAGGCAATTACCGGAATATCCGGAAGCTGGAGCAGGACCTTGAGCAGTGCAAGCTTTCCCAGCGCGGCCTGCAGGAAGCGTTCATCAACCGAAACCGCCAACAACCCAACTGATACCACTCAATGGAAGGAACTACGAAGCATAAGGCCGTACAAACGGACAACCGGAACCGGATCTATCTCTACATCATCCTCGCTGTGCTGCTGCTGGCGGTCGTTTTCCTGCTCATCAAGCTGCTGATGGGCAACCGGGAGATCAACGCCCACCTGCTGCGCAACGAGATCTTCCTCAACGAAAACCTCGTGTATACAGATAATACGCCCGGCTCATCGGAATGGAAATGGGAATTTGGCGATGGCAGCAAATCGAAGGAACAAAGCGGCTACTACCGCTTCCGGGAATCAGGCACTTACCTGGTGCGCCTCACGGTAGACGGGAAGCTGCAGCAGCAGTTTGCCGTAGTGGTGAAAGATACCGTGCCGATGGCGCTGACAGACAGCATCCGCATTTCAGGGCCCACCGCCGGCGTAACCGGCATGCAGCTGCGGCTGGAAGCAGAAGGCGAAGCCAATATCTTCGAATGGTCTTTCGGGGAAACAGGCCGCGTGGATGCGAAAGGCCGCAACGCTTATTACACCTACCGTTCGCCCGGAAGATACACGGTGTCGCTGCAGACGGATAAAAGTCCCGTTCCCGTTTACACCGTGCTCACCATCACCGAGCCGCTGACAGACATTGGCCTGGTGGACCCGAATGCAGGCGGGCAGGCACTGATGGACGATTTTAAAACAAGGCTCCAGGCCATTGCCAACGGGGCCAATTTCAATACGCATTATTATTATCTCGTCCGCAAATACCTGTGCAACGGCGAAAAGACCACCGCGCAGGCGCAGGACGAAACAGGAAAAAAGAACACGGATTTTTATTCCTACTGCATCGGCCTCACGTTCAGCAAAAACGTGGTGATAGATGAAGTAAGCCTCACCCTTTCGCCTTCCAAATGCGTGAGCCTGGTGCAGGTGAAACAACATCGCCGCCAATGATATTTACGATTGTATATAAATGCCAGTAAAGCAATGAGAGGGATCCTTTTTGTATTAACCGTTATATGCTGCCTTCAGTCGCAGGCACAGTTCTACGCCGGCAAGCGGATCACGCGCATGCCGGGGAATTTCCGCAACCCTACGCCCGAAACCAAAGACCCGTCAGGCAAAGCGGCGCCCACGGCCTGGATCGTTTTTTCCGACCGGGAAGATAATTACACTACTACCTCACCCGGCGGTTCACTGGTGTTCAAAAAGCTCGCTTTTATGCAGCCCTTTTTCGTAAGCGATGAAAAAGAGGGGTACCTGCGCCTGGTGAAATACGATCCTTCCGTACTGAAAGGCACCAAGCTGAAAGATAAACGCAAAGCCGTGAGCTACGGCTGGATCCCGCGGCACAAAGTGCTGATGTGGCAGAAAGCGCTGACGGACGAACGCACCGGCTTCCCCATCAAAGCCGTTACCATCATCAGCAGCGGCGACCCCATTGCCCGCCCGAAGTTCTACTTCGCGCACGATTCCGTGATCGTATTCAACTCGCCCGAATTGCAGGCGAAAGCCACAGAAAAACTGAAACTGCACGACCTCGTATATATCTATAAATTTTCGGAAGACCGGCGCAAGGCCCTGGTAGGGCATGCCAGCCAGCTGACGGCAGACAGTGCGGCCGCTTCCGTGGCCGGCTGGGTATCTGCCGACGTAGTGCACCTCTGGGGCAGCAGGTTGTACGTGGGCAACGAACGGGTGTCTACCTACGACGAAGACTCCACCGCAGCGCGGTATTTCAGCAGCAGGCTCACGCCCGCCAAACCCAGCGGCGGCAATTTTGAATACGACCCGTTGCTGCCGCCCGGCAACCCCGTTTTCCGTTCCATTCCCGTTATGCAGCACAAGGGGCTGGGCGTTATGGCGCATGCTTTTCCTTCCTCCGTTGCCGGTAATGTGTTCGACAAATCCAGCAACACGGTGATCAATATCAAAGGCACGCGCATCGATTACAACAATTATCTCCGCCTGCGCCGCTTCGGCAACCGCGTGAACGTGATGTTTGTAGTGGACGGCGGCAGCAGCATGAAAAATTATCTTCCAGGCATCACCAATACCATCCAGAACTTTGCAGACATCTTCGGCAAAAAATCATACGCCGGTTACGAATACCGTTTCGGCGCAGTGGTATACCGCGGCAGCGAAGGCTGCTACCAAAGCAAAGGGATGAACACCTTTGAGCCCACGGGCAATTACAGCAGGATCGTGGATTTCATCAACCAGCAGGCCGCGCTCACGCAGCAGTGCAACGGTACCGTGACGAACCAGCCTTATTATGAAGGATTGCAGCAGGCCATCAACGTGCTGAAAAAATACCAGATGCAAACGAACCTCATCATCGTGGCGGGCAGCACAGGCAACCTGAAAGGCGTGAGCACGGAAGATCAGCTGGTGCGCGGGCTTACCGAAACAGACGCGCGCATGCTCATTTTCCAGGTATACAACAAGTTCGATCCCTCGTTCAACAACTTCGTGCTGGAATCGCGGCAGCTGCTTGAAAGGGCTGCCCAGCAACAGGCGGAGAATAAAAAGCTGCGGATGGTGAAAGGTGAAGGCCTGGCCGTTACCCAGCAGTTCAACACCTCTTACACAGATTCGGTATCGTATTATCTCAACTATCCCGAGGGCAGCCTCATTCCCGGCGCTATCGTGTTTCCCGCCAGGGGCGAAGTGAAAACGAACCGTGAAATGATGATCGCGCTGGACCGCTTCCTCGGGGAAGTATATACAGATAACCGGCAGATCATCACCTCGCTGGACAGTGTGTTCATGACCTCCGGCCGTCTCCGTGAAAAGATACCCGACCCCGTGATGAACAGCATCAATCAACCCGGCCTCACACTGCCGCGGGATTTCGGCGAACAGCTGCCGCATAATGCTTTCAAATATTATTTTGACGTGAACGCTAAGGAAGGGATCGTGGCGAAAAACGCGCCCGTGCAGTTCGCTATCCTGCTGAGCCATGATGAAATGCTGCAGCTGACGGACCTGCTTTCGCGGCTGAGCGGCGATAACCTGGAGCAGGACAGCAAGGCTTTCCGCAAGATGCTGTACCGCACTTACGTTGCTTATGGCAGCAGTCAATGGAAAGGAAGCACCACCAAATCGCTGGTAAAAAATATGAAGCTGCCCGCATACATAGAAAAAGCAACCGGCATGCCGGTAGACGCAGGCGCATTGGGCGGTTTCTCCGTGAAGAGCATTAAGAACGGCATGAGCAGCGAAGAGTTTGAACAGCTGGTGACCTACCTGCGCAAGTGCAACCAGGTGCTGAAAGTGCAGCTGCAAACCGGCGATTATTTTATTTCCAATGGCAGGCCTTACTTCTATGTAGTGCAGCAGGATTGGAAATATGGCAGCAAAGAACCCGTGTCTGTGGCAGCCGCAAAAGAAAACGAATGACCATGAACTTTCTGAACCTCAGCGAATCCGTGAAACATGCCGTGCACGTGGCTCAGGGCCTGGCGCGGGAACGGAAGCACGCCAGTTACGGCCCGCCGCATCTGCTGGCAGGGCTGCTGCACCGTGAAACCGGCCTGCGGCCTTTCCTGCAGGCTATCAACAAAGATGCGGGTTACCTGCAGGAGTGGGCGGAAGTGCGGATGGACGAATATCCGAACGCGCAAACGCTTTCATCCGACGTAAAAGGCACGCCGGAAGTGTCCGTTGTGCTGGAAGAAGCCGATGACGTAAGGCTCCGCATGGGGCTGGACCTGATCACACCTATCTGCGTGCTGGCCGCTATCAGTAAGCCCAATACGGGTTTCCCGGCAGAACAGATGAAATCGTACCCGCTGAAGGAACGCGAGCTCATCAGTCATTACCTGGACGATGCCGCACCGGCGGTGAACGGAACAACAGTAGCGGAACCCGAAGCAGCGCCCACCGGGGCGCTGGCCAAATATTGCATAGACAGGACCGCTGAAGCACGCCGCGGCCACCGGGACCCGATCATTGGCCGCGATGCGGAACTGCGTATGGTGATGGAAATATTATGCCGCCGCACCAAGCCCAACGTGATCATCACCGGTGATGCAGGCGTGGGGAAAACCGCGCTGGTGGATGGTCTTGCGCAGCAGATCGTGAACGGTCATGTGCCTGAAGCGCTGAGAGAAGCTGTCGTGATGGAACTGGATACCGGCAGCCTGATCGCCGGGGCGGCTTACAAAGGGGAAATAGAAGACCGGTTGAAAAGCATCATTGCGGAGATCAAGCGCTCCGGCAAAGTGATCCTTTTCATCGACGAGATACACAGCCTGCTGGACCCGAAAGGTTCCATCGGCAGCGGGGCGGGCAACCTGCTCAAGCCGGAACTGGCGCGGGGGGAGATCACCGTGATCGGCGCCACCACTATCGAAGAATTCAGGAAATTGATAGAGCCTGAAAAAGCGTTCAGCCGCCGCTTCGAGATCGTGCAGGTAGCAGAGCCGGACGATGCCACTGCCACGCGCATGCTGGAATGCCAGCTGCCGTTGTACGAGCAGCATCACCAGCTGAAAGCAGATGAAGGCACTGTGCAGGAATGCGTGCGCCTGGCGCGCAGGTATATGAAAGACCGCCGCCTGCCCGATGCAGCGTTTGACCTGCTGGACAGAACGATGGCCGCCATCAAGATGATGAACGAAACCTCCGTGCAGGAACTGGAACAGCTACGGCTGTTGTTGCAGGAAGAGCCCGATGCCGCCAAAGTATACACGGATATACGCCGGCGGCTCAGTCCCGTGCTGCTGGGCCGCCATGATGCGGCGCCGCCGGATGGGGAGCCCGGTAAGGATTATCTCGCCGGCATGCTGGATGCCTTGAGCGGTTTTGCCGCCACACGAACGGAAAGCGCCGGCCCGCAGGACGTTGCGGCTGTGGTGGCATTCAAGACGGGCATACCTATCGGCAAGATACAGGCAGGAGAGAAGGAGAAGCTAATGAACATGGAAACGCACCTGAAGCAGCGGGTAGTGGGGCAGGACCATGCGCTGAAAGCATTGTCTGCCGCCATTCTTGAATCGCGGAGCGGTTTGGGAAAGAAAGGGCAGCCCATTGGTTCGTTCTTCTTGCTGGGGCCTACCGGCACCGGGAAAACGGAGCTGGCGAAGTCTATCGCCGAATTTTTATTCAACGACGAAAAGGCCATGATCCGGTTCGACATGAGCGAGTTCAAGGAAGAGCATTCGGCCGCGTTGCTGTATGGCGCTCCGCCGGGATATGTGGGGTATGAAGAAGGCGGCCTGCTTGTGAACAAGATCCGCCAGCAGCCTTATGCTGTACTGTTGTTTGATGAAATTGAAAAAGCCCATCCTTCCGTGTTCGATATTTTTCTCCAGATCATGGACGAAGGCATTATCCATGACCGTTTGGGGAAGGAGGGAGATTTCAGCAACGCGCTTATCCTGTTCACTTCAAACATTGGCAGCGAGTGGGTCACCGAACAGTTTAACAACAATAACATTCCCACTGGTGTGCAATTGATGGAATTGATGACGCGTCATTTCAGGCCTGAATTCCTGGCGCGGTTATCGGAGATCGTTCCGTTCAGCCCGATCACCGAAGAAAACGTGGTGAAAATATTTCATATACAGCTGAAGAGTTTACTGGAGGCATTGGCGCGCCAGCACATTTCGCTGGAGATCACCGAAGAGGCCGGAAAAGCCCTGGCACTAAGCGGTTTCACGCCCCGTTACGGCGCGCGGCAGATATCCGGCGTGATCCGGAATAAGCTGAGAAGACCTATCTCGCGCCATATTATCGCAGGCGAACTGGGCGCGGGGAAGAAAATAAAAGTGGGGCTGAGGGAAGGAAGTGAGGAACTGGAATGGACGATAGCGTCATCGTAAAAAATTAATGTCGTTTTGAAAATGTTTTGAAACAAAAAACTTATTTTTATATAGACCCGTAAATTTTGTTAATCTATTATCTCAAAAAAGTTCAGATATGTTCAATTATGAAATCGGCGGAAACGAACGTAAAGTGGATGCATCGGAAGCATTCGTAGACATATCGCCCAACAAGACCTTATTTATTCAGCAGTTAACCGACAACGAACCCGTGAAGCCTGAAATAGTGGAAGGACTCAAAACGGAAGACGAAGTGTTCAGGCACTTCAAACCCAGTGTGGGCGTAAGTTTTGAGAACAATGACGGTTCAGTGAAAGATGAGACCTTACGGTTTGAGCACCTCGGTGATTTTTCCGTGAAGAGCCTGGTACAGCAAAGCGATACGCTCCGCAACCTCAAAGTGGAAAGCGATATGTACCTGAACATCATACGCCAGCTGAAGACCAATAAAACGCTGAAAGCGACGCTCGAGAACCCGGAGACCCGCCAGGCCTTCGCGGCAGCGCTGGAAAACCTTGCTAAAGAACTACAGCAGCATACCTGATACACGACGATTGTTTTGACCTTTTAGAAAAGGACCATATACTATAATTAATACCCGCTGTTCCGCTGCTGGACAGCTAAAACCGTACTTCATGTCAGCATCTAACGAAAGAATGCAGGAAACCAGGCAGGACCAGCCGGCCCTGCAACATGCCGTTCCAACGGAAACCACCGCATTATCGCTCGACGAAAGTTTGCAGAAGCTGGTCAAGGCAGGAGGGTTCGACTTCCTGGAAGCCATCCTTGACGGTTTGCAGAACCTCAACCCCGAACGCAAGGCCCGGAAAAAAATATTCCTGACAGACCAGGACAAGGCCACGGAAAGAAAAGAGCTGCTCAAAAAAATTGAAATATGGCAGGAGCTGCTGCAAAAGCAGGGGGCTCTCAGCGAGCTGAAAGATGAATGCCAGCAAAAGGCGGATGAGTCAGACAGCCTGCTGAAAAAGAACATCGGCCTGGCTTTGGACGCTACGCGCAACCTGGAGCAGGCTTACCGTACCGTGCATCTTTTTTATAAGAATACGGAAAGCGATAAGCTGGTGAATGTGGCCATCCTGAATGCGTCCATAGACCAGCTGGCTGACCTGGACAACCCGCGCTTCATTGAACATGTGGCGGCGGAGCTGAAACAGAATTACGACCGGCTGGACCTGCGGGACAACTATTCCCTGCTGGTGATCCCCGGCTACCTGGGTTCCAATAAGGTGCTGGAGCGCTGGGCGAAGATCGCGCATGCCAACAAGACCATGCTGGTAACGGATTTCGTGAACCTGGACCAGCCTGATGATGTGATAGATCTTTTCACCGCGGCTAATCTTACCGGCGGCGACGCCTTCCGTTCCAACGTGATCATGACCTGCAACTGGCTGGTAGGACGCGGCAAGGTTGACGAAGCGGGAGAGGAAGACGACCTGCATGTGCCCGGCTCTGCGGCGCTGGCGGGTAAAATGTATTACACGCTGATGAGCCAGGTAACGGCGGGGAAAAAACATGGCGGGATGAACGAGGCAGACGGGGTGCGGTTCGACCTGAAGAAGAGCGAGATATCCCAGCTGGAAAGGCTGGGCCTGGTGCCGATGGTGAATGAATACGGTAAGGTGATGGCCTTCTCGGCGAAGACCTTGTTCAACGGGGATAACATCGGGCTGCAGACCTATTCCGTGGTGCGCGTGTTCGATTACATCACGAAGGTGTTGTTCGACTTCCTGAACCGCCGTGCATTTGAGAACTGGAACACGAAAACCGAGAGCGACCTGCGCCAGCAGATCGTGCGTTTCCTGGATAGCATCCAGGGGCCTGACAGGCTGATAGAGCGGTTCAAGATCATGCGTTTTGAGCGGGATGAGGTGCAGAAAGACCGCATCCACCTGGATATACATATCACTCCTTATTTTCCGGCGAAAAGCTTTGTGGTGAAGCTGGACGGGCATAAAGGGGAGGACGAGCATACCACCTGGAATACGGAGTATGCGGCCCAGGCCTAGGCCTTTGATATGAATGGCTGAATGTTATATTTGCAAGATATAACATGAAGCAACTGTTAATTTTACACGGCGATGCAGACAAGGCGGGCATCAACCATGAATTTGCCAAAGCGTACCGGCAGGGCGCCGAAGAGGCGGGGGCGATGGTGAAGGAGTTGTTTATTATGGACCTTAAGTTCAACAGCAATAAACAATTCTCTAACCAGATCACGCCACTGGAGCCGGACTTGCAGGCTGCGCTGGAAAAGATACGCTGGGCTACGCACCTGGTGCTTTTCTGTACGGTGAACCATGATTCGATACCGGCAAAGCTGTCCGGTTTCTTTGACCGGCTTTTTGTGCCGCCTCAGGGTATGAGCGGCGGGAATCCTTCAGGTCCGGGATGGTACCCGGGCAAATCGGCACGGATTGTGTCTGTACTCGATGAAGAAAGCTGGCGGGAGTGGCAGGTGAACAAACAACCTACCTATCATTCCATCAAACGCAATGTGATGGAGCGTTGCAGGGTGATGCCGGTGCGTACATGCACGATCGGGTATGTACATTCACCGGAGAATGATTATGCAAAAAAATGGATAGGAAAGATGCATGCGTTCGGTCAAAAATTCATGTAAAATTTAACGCCTTTAAAATTCTTGCTGTGATATTTTAGCTTACTTTTAGCCAACAGATAAATTGTTTGAAACTCGGAAGAACCTCTAGAATTGTAGCTCAACATCTGCCAAAGGAAACCACGGAGATCATACGGAAACCATCAATCGTAACCATATTCATTTTTTTCGTTGACCTATAAATTTTAATTAACATGGCATTCAATGCAAGATTAAACATGGCAGGTAAGCAGTACGATGTACTGAGCTGCAGCTACACCCTCAACAGGGATGTTGACCACAAAGGCCGCCCTTCCTCAGGCGTTTACGGCGGCACTATCGACGTTGAAGTGGAATCCACTGAAGACACGTCTATCATCGAAGCGATGGTAAACAGCCAGTTCAAGCCATTCTCCGGCACTGTGCTTATTAAAAAGACAGAAGAAGACGCCAAGATGAAGGAAGTGGCATTTGAAGGGGCTTACATCGTCAAATACACGGAAGGCATCAACGTGATCGGGGCTGACCCGATGAAGCTAAAATTCACGATCTCCGCCCGCAAAATGAAGCTGGGCAATGCAGAGCACGTGAACGACTGGCCGGACGCCAAAGCCTAGTCCTCCCATCTGAATTTTCCCGTTACCTTATGTATCTCCGCCGCGTTCACATCATTGCATGTGATGCCTGGCTGTGCATAAAGGCCGGTGAAACCAATCTTTTTCGCAGCATTTAAATTTTGAAACACTATGGCATTTAAAGCAACGCTGCAACTGGGCAGCAAGGAATATGATGTACTGCAATGCAGTTTTTCGCTCAACCGCGATGTGGACGCCAAAGGCCGTCCTTCATCCGGCGTTTACGGGGGAACCATTCACGTGGAAGTGGAATCAACAGAAGATACATCCGTGATCGAGTCGATGGTGAACAGCCAGTTCAAGCCTTTCTCCGGTAAAGTGATCATCAAAAAGACCGAGGAAGACGCCAAGATGAAAGAGCTGTTCTTCAGCAACGGGTACATCATCCAGTACAACGAAGGCATCAACGTAGTGGGCAACCACCCGATGACGCTCAGTTTCGTGATCTCTGCGCAAAGCCTGAAGCTGGGCAATGCGGAGCATGTGAACGACTGGCCGAAGTAAATCACTATCTGTAATACACAAAGCAGGTGTGTTGCTCCATGCGGGCAGCACACCTCACTATATTCCAGCATCAGGAGGAAATGAAGAAGAAAAAACATATTTCAGCCACTGTTCAACCCAAGGCCAGGCCGAAGACAAAAACGAAATCCCGGGCCGCGAAGGCCGCGGTGCCTTCCACTCCCTCGGACCTCGAATACCTCAACCTGTTCGATACCTGTGTGATCGCGACGGAAAAAGTAGCGCAGGTAGATAAGGTGATCGATGAAAAGGTGCTGGCCAACCGTTCACGTTATGAGCAGATATCGCGCCTGGTGCAGGGGCCGGCGGTCAGTCCCGGTTTAACCGGTGCGGCGTTCAGCAGCATTACGCCGGCTTTCCAGCCGCTCCGTTACGCCCGGAGCCTGATGCAGCCGGGAGACATACAGATGCCGGATTTTTCCCCTAAGCCGTTCCGGTTGCCGGACCTGCTCAGCAACAAGCCGGCACCCGGGAGCAGGGCCAATCCTTTCGACCTGGGCTTTAACGACGGGATACCGGATTTCTTTTCGATGAACTCCGGCCGTATCCCCTGGTATTTTATCGCCTGTGTGCATTACCTGGAGTGCAGCTTCAGCTTTAATAAACATCTGCATAACGGCGACCCGCTCACCGGGTATACAGTGCAGGTGCCTTCAGGAAGGCCGAAAGTAGGGCATCCGCCGCCGTTCACTTTCGAAGAGAGCGCCGTGGATGCGTTGCGGTTCATGAATTTCGATAAAGTGCGGAACTGGATATTGCCTTTCCTGCTTCGAAAACTGGAAGCATATAACGGTTTCGGTTATTTTAAATATAAAAAGATTAACTCGCCTTATCTCTGGAGCTTTTCCGGCCACTATACGAAAGGGAAGTATGTGAAGGACGGGAAGTTTGACGCAGAGGCGGTTTCCCAGCAAATGGGCGCTGCCGTGATCCTGAAACGGATGGAGGAAAGAGGGCTGATCTATATTTCAAGGTTTTAGTATGAGATCATACCGGTTATATATCACTTTTTTATGTTGCTGCCTGGTCACTGCCACGCAGGCCTGCCATAACTCCCGCAGCCCGCAGGGCGCCGCTGCCGCTTCCGTGAAAGCAGATACAGCCGCTGCAACAGGCATATCCGCTGCGCCGTCCACCTCGGCTGCACCGGCTCCCGCGCCATCAGCCGGCACAGCAGTCCCCGCATCCGCAGCAGCGCAAACATCAGCAACCGGCCGGCAGCTGGCGGCTGCGGCCCTGGCGGTAAAACAATCATCGTCTGACCCCGAGGAACAAAAGTTCCGCCGTTTCTTCGCCGTTTTCCAGAAAGCCGTACAGCAGGATAACCCCGGCCAGCTGGCAACATTGCTGTACTTCCCGCTGCAAACGGCGCAGCAATGGAGCAATGAAGACCTTAAGAACATGGATGTGGACAAGGAATCCGGCAAAGTGAGCCGCAGGGAATTCAACAGCTACCACAAAAACATTTTTACCCCGGATGTGATCCGCCTGCTGCCGGGGGCAAAGGAGGAAGCATTGTCTGAGATAGACGCACAGAGCCCGGAAGATTATTACAAAGCGCTGCGGCAGTGTACGGACAAAGCTTCGAAAATGTATGAAGTATATATGCAGTTCCCGGAAAAGAACGGGACCGCGGAGAGTTATTTCGCCTTCGTATTTGGCCGTGTAAACGGCGAGTACAAAGTAATTGGCTATTACGCCAAATGGCCCGCGAAAGGCTGATATTTTACAATCAAGCTAATAAGTTAACCGATGGAAGGAAAACTGAATGTACAGATCAACATAGAGGATACACCTATCCTTCATTTCTCATCCTTCACGCTGGAGCAGCGTTTCAACGCACATCATTACTTCGAGCTGCGCTTCAACCACGATGAAATGGGCGCGCCCGGCATCATATCGCTGGAGAAATCACGCAGCTTCATGGGCAAGAGCATTACCGTGCAATTCGGTAAAATGGCCGGGCAGGAGCAGCTCTTCACCGGTAAAGTGACGCGCGTGGAACTGTCTCAGAGTCATGGCTACCATGGCACCTTGATCGTGAGTGGGTATAGCCCCAGCATACTGATAGACCGCGGGCCGGACCTTGGTTCCTATCTTAATAAGGATCTTACGGCCGTGATCCGCAAGGCCACGGAAGATGCGCCGGAAAACGACCTCAACATCCAGCTCAACCCGGCCCGCAAGGAACCGGTGGATTACCTCATTCAATACCGGGAAAGCGACTATGAATTCCTCAACCGCCTGTCTGCCGAATACCATGAATGGTTTTATTACGACGGCGTAAAGCTGCATTTCGGTAAGCCTGACGAACAGGAGGAAGTAAAGCTGGTATACGGCCGCGACCTGCATAGCCTGCAATACGCCATGCAGGTGGCTCCCCTCAAGAGCCGCAAGTTCGCCTACAATCCCAAAGAAGACCAGCTCTTTAAAGCCGAAGCCAAAGCTGCCCCGGGTGGCCAGCCAGACCTGGCGCATGCGGTGAACGCTTCGAACGAGCTGTACAGCAAAATATATTCACAACCGCTGCAGGTGCGCATCGATTCGAAAAAGGAGATCGACTCCTACGTGCAGAACGAGGAAAAAGCCAATATGGCAGACCTGTTGCAGGTAACGGCCAGCGGCGATAACCCCCAGGTGGGGCTTGGGAAAATAGTGGACGTGAGCATGAGCGTGAAAGAATCACTTAGCTTCAGCCTTCAGCAGCTGGGCCGTTTCCTGGTAACGGGCATTTATCACCACCTGGATGGCGTAGGGCATTATTACCACACCTTCGAAGCCATCCTGGCCGATTCGGAACGGATACCCGTGAAGGAATACGATAAGCCGCTGGCGGATATGCAGCTGGCAATCGTGGAGGATAATGAAGACCCGAAAGGGCAGGGGCGCGTGAAAGTGAAATTCAAATGGGAATGCAACTGCAACGATGTGAGCGAATGGCTGCGCGTCGTATCGCCGAATGCCGGCAGTTCCGATAAAGTGAACAAGAACAGGGGCTTCACCTTCGTGCCCGAAAAAGGCGACCAGGTGGTGGTGGCTTTCGAGGAGGGGAATATTGCGCGGCCGCTCGTGCTGGGCAGCGTATATCACGGCAACAGTGGCGGCGGCGGCGGAGCATCCAATGCGGTGAAAAGCCTGAGCACCCGCAGCGGAGCTACCGTGATGCTGGACGACAGCAAGGGCAGCGTGGTGGTGAAAGACCCCAGCGGCAATGTGCTCACCATGCATGGCGACGGTTCCATTACGCTCAATGCACCGCAGAAGTTTACGATCAATACGAAAGACTTTATCGTCAATTCCAGCAACAGCATCGCCATCAACGCCCAGCCGGGCGAGCAGGGCGGCGGCGAAGGAACGGTGGCCATCAGCGCGAAAAAGAGCATTTCAGGCACGGCGGATACGGAAAGCATTTCCCTGACCGCCACTGCCAAGAACGTAGAGATCAATTCCGCAGCAGGCACCACCAAGCTGGATTCGAAAGAGATCACCTTTACGGCGGCGGACAAGTTCACCGCAAACGGTGGCGCCATGGCCAATATCATCGCGAACGAAGTGGAGATCAATCAATGTTAAATGCCATGCAGTTCAACGCAGACAGGCCTTCGCCCGGTTCGTATGTGTACTATCACATTACCAGCGCCAACAGGACGGCGATCGGTTCGCATGTGATGCAGTTTGTGCAGCACAAGCTGGTAAAGCTGCAGGCGCTGGAAAGGAACGGCGAAGAAATGTTGCTGGAATACACTCTGCTGTCGCAGCAGATGCAGGGTACCATACAGATCCACGAATGGGCGGCAGACATGGACGAGTTGCAATCGCCGCTGGTGCTGGCACTGGATAACAACGGCCAGCTGAAGGACATACGCAACTTTGCCGCGTTGTACCAGAAATGGGTAGATTTTTTCGCGGCGAGGATGCAAAAAAAATATAAGCACCTCAAAGAGGCTGCGGATAACATGATCGCGGAGACTGCCAGGCTGCTGAAAGATAAACAGCGGTTTATGCAGGCATTTGAAGGATACAGCGCATGGCGTTTCTTTTTCCGGGATAATTATGCAGAGAAGAAACCGCTGGAACGCAAGCCTTTTGTGCTCAAACAATACTTCGGGAAGGTAGACCTGCCCCTGCTGATGGAATCGCGGTGGGAGGAAGAATATGAACTGCACCATCACCGCTACAGCCTGGTGAATAATGCAGCGCTGGACGCTGCGCAGTTCGACAGGAAGGCGTTCGCCCGTATGCTGAAGGACCTTACCGGGGTCTTTAATATCAGGGCAGAGCTGGAAGTGGCCATGGAAGAGCAGTTTCATTACAACGGCGCACACTGGCTGACGCAGGCGGAAATGTTCCTGGAAACGAAAGTATCCGACTGGTACAGTATCACGGGCGCGCATACATTGGCACAGGTATCGGAGGCGGAAGCGCGGCATCCGGAAAAATTATTCCAGGCGGAGGCTGAAGCCTGACCTGGTCAAAAATTTTCAAACATGGGCTCAAAAAAATATATTCCTGCAAACAGCTGGCTCACCTGCGACAAAGGGAGTGCCCCTTCCCGCCTGCTGGTGACCCATCACAACAATACCCGCATCTACGGGGAGAACCTGGCCAGTGAAATGGACATGGTGCCGGGAGAGAACATTTTCCCGATGGGCTCCTGCTCCGTTACCGGCGGCGCCTGCAAGCCGGATCCAATTTATTGGGATAAATGCAACGAAGGCGTGAAAGTGAACGGTTATAAACTGGTGTTCGAAGACGCCTGCCTGCTTTGCAAACAAGGCGGGAAAGTGAAAGTGGATTTTGACGTGCCTTCAGGCGGAAGCACGGCAGCCGCGGCCACTACCGGTTTGGGTTTCGGGATGAACAGCGGCGGCATGTTCCTCGGTGAGAATTTCGCGGAAAGCGCGAAAGCGTTAAAAGACATAGAAAAAGAATATTTTAGAGGTAAGACGGTAGACGAGATCGCTGCGAGTAAAGGCGACTTCAAACGCATGTATGGCGAGGAGCGGGTTAAAATGGACCTGAAGGCAAAGGGTTATGTGATCAACTCCACAGACATGGGCCGCGGCCAGAATGGTCTCGACATCGGCGCGAAAGATGTGAAAGGTACTACGGATATCGTTGCCGATGGGAAGTTCGCCACCCGTGGAGGTAAGCCTAAACTGGCCGGCACCAAAAGAAGCGGCAAGCAGCTGGGCGATCACTGGCTGTCCAAAGGGCAAACTACCGGTACCAGCAGGGTGCAGCAATCGCTGCCGGCCGACGACGCGGCCCGCGTGCTCGACAAAGTGAACACCAACGATCCCAGCCTGAAACGACTGGCAGCGGGTGTTGACCCTGAAGGGAAAATTTCGTATCATGAGGTAGACCGGAACGGCAATGTAGGGAATAAAGTAAACCTGGAACCGGCGAACGTGGTGAGAGGCGGCTCCAAAGCAGCCAATACGATCAACAGTGTATCGCGCAGCATCCAGGGAACCAAGGCGGTGAGCGCCGCCAACGACTTCCTGGTGCGGAATGCTTCCACGGTCAGCAAAGTGGGCAAGGTAGTGGGGCGTGGCGCCATCGTGGTAGGGATCGTGATGGAAGGATACAATATTTATTCAGCATACCAGGAAGAAGGCCATTTCGGGGAAAAGACGAAAGAAGCTACCGGCTCGGCTGTTGGCGCACTGGGCGGGGCTTTGGTAGGAGCAAAGATAGGCGCTGCCGTGGGCGCGCTCGGGGGGCCGGTTGGGATCATTGTGGGAGGGGTCGTCGGGGGGATCATCGGCGGCATTGCGGGCAGCAGCATTGGTGGCTGGATCGGGAGCTTGTTTTAAATTAAATGAAAGATATGTTGAGGGATCATTTCAAAGATGAACAGTATTTCAGGGAAGCGACAGCCAGGCTAAAAGTAACGCTGGACGGGAAAAAGAAAGACCTGCTTTCCAAAGCGCAGCCTTACCGGATGGAGTACTATGTGCTGGCTGACGGGTTGAGCGCGTATATTTCAATGGCATATTCCCAGGGAATCCCGGTGAGGAGCCTCGTTGCGCCCTGCAAGGAAATGCTGGACGCTTATGCGCACTGCGTTGAGCCGGATGCGGATTATTCGGACGGCGGCGGCCTGATCTACTCGCAGCTTTTAAGCATGATTTCCATGGGCGTGCTGCTGGACGCAAAGGAAGCGCTGCAGGGGCTTGGCAGCGTACTGGCTGATGTCGGGTATAAAGATTACCTCGTAAGTTTCCTGCTGCGGTATGTTCAGCCCACTTACGAACTGCCGGGGGAACTGCTGTGGCCGGAAGATCCCGCCCTCGAAAAACTGAAGGAAGCAACGAAATCCAATAAGGCCGAAGCCGCGGAAGATCTGTATGAATATCTTCACAAACTCTACTATACACGTGATAACCTGGAAGACGATTACGGCACACATAAAAAACCGGGGAATGCATACCTGGGATACTGGAGCTTCGAAAGCGCCGCCATCGCCAAAGTGATGAACCTGGATGATGCAAAGCTGAAAGGCAGTCCCTATTATCCTTACGACATGCTCCACGGCGATCCGCCCGGCACGCCGGAAGCGCCTGTGGAACCGCCTCCCGCGCCCGACAGCCTCAGGGAAGAACCGGCGGCGCCGAAGAAAAAGTGGTGGCAGTTTTAGTAAAACAATTTTAACCCGTTGCATGGGAAACAGATCATATCTCAGCATCAATAAACCCGGCCGGCAGCAGGAAGTCCTTTTCGAAGGAAACAATTCCCTGGCGCATTTCTGGTTGCTGCTGCTGGAAAAAAAAGACCTGGAAAGCGTGCGCAACGTTTACAGGAAAGTTTACCAGCCGGAGCATGAAGACGAAGAGATCGATACGGATATCCGCGTCAGCAGGCCCCGGGCCCTGGAGAACGGACGGCGCAGAAGGGAATACATAGCAGAGGTATACCCTGACCTGCTGGACTATTACGATGAATGGCTGGCTTATCTTAGAAAGCAGCCCAGCGAAGACGATACGCTTTTCATTGACCTTTTACAGTTAACCGGTTTTTATGATACCCCGGATGCATTCCTGGACAAGCTGGCGGCGTTTTATACCGACGTAGCGCAATTTCAGCCTTCGTTTGAAAGTACATTGCCTGAAACCTCCGGCTGGGACGGCACCCGCGACAAGTTCTTTGCTGCTTCCTCCTCGTTTTACCGCAATTTCCCGGAAGCGCGCATGCAACTTAAAGATATTGCCGTGGTGAAAACGCCCGGCCGCTTTAAGATCATGAATTATACCTGGGGCGCTGTCAGCCTGGCAATGGTGGTTGGTCTGTTCTATTTATTCCGCCTCTTCCCGCATTTCTGGCAACACATTCTGATCGCATTGTTATTCGCCCCGGTGATCTTTATCAGCATCAAAGGTTTCCTGCTCGTGGAAAAATGGAGCGGGCGGGCTTTGCAGAAGACAAGCGGGAAGTAAGAATCTGTTAAAGCGATGAATTATTTTGTGAGTCTTCTCTGTAAACAAGGAGGAGGTTTAATTCATCATGCCACAGCCCGCTTCTGATGCATACAGTGTCTATCTCTTCTAATGCAGCTTTCAGTTTTTTATACTGCGAATCTGTGAAATTGTCCGGTCCTTCAAAATTGTTTTCCTCGTTGGCAATATTTATAAATTGCTGGTAGACTAATAGGCAGGCCGCCATCTGTGGAAGCGAGGAGTTTACGAAATAAGCTGACTCAAACAAGTCTTCATGATCCAGTACTTCAACCAAGTTATCCCTAGTTGTATCTAAAACGACTGGATTGCCACTGCCATCGCTGCCAATGACAATATAAGTATTGTATTTGTCGCTGAGGAAATCATACCGCTCATTCAATAGGCAGATAGCACCGTACCCATACTCATTTTCCTGCCGGTTCCCCACGAAAGATAAGCACGGCGCAGCGCTGTCCGGCAGGCCGAATTCAAGGAGGAACTGGCTGATCGAGAGAGGTAACCTGAATGGAATAAGCCCTTTTTCAGAGAAACTGTTACGTTTGCTAAATACCAGCGGCCAGTTTTTACGGAAACTATCGGTAGGGATCATATATTTTGTTGGTGCATAAATATACCACTGCCAACCGGAAAAATGTATATTTATATGAAAATAAAATTCCATGAAAAAGCCGGTATCCCTATTACTTCTCTTCCTTACCCTCACCGTTGCCCGCGCTCATGCCACCACATGGAATGAACCATGGGTGGATAAAGTGATCCGGTCTTCCACTTCCTTTGTACTTGCCAAAGTTATTTCCTCGGACCCGGAAAAAGGCGTAAAGATCAGCGTGATCCGCGCACTCGGCGGGAAAACGTTAAAAGACAGCCTGGTGATCACCGGCTTCTCCCTGCTGGAAATTTGCAGCATATCCGGCGAGCATGGCCCGGAGTTCCGCATCGCTGAGGCAGACAGCTGCTTCTTTTTCATCAGCCAGGCTAAAGACGGGAAATATTGCATCGCCACACCTACCACCGGTTTCGATTATGTGCGGGACGGGAAAGTGAGGGCCAGCTACAGGCACAGTTACCACCAGGCCCTGGTGCCTTTTGAGGTCTACGAAAAAACTATGACGGCTGTCTTTAACCATTACCACGGCTTGCCTTTCGATAAAGATTACCTTTCGAAGTTTGTCAGCGAACAATTAAGCAAAGCTCCCGCGGGGTTCGGCGAAGAAGAGATCAGCACTTTCTTTTTGCAGCATGTTGCCATGGAATGCGTTTATCACCTCCGGCTGAAGGTGGATGAAAACCTGCTGCTACCGTTCCTCAACGACCCGGAGAATTCCCATAATAACATTTCAGCAGCCAGGGCCCTGGCCGCCGCCAATACCGGCACCAGCAAACAAGCGCTGCTGAAGATCATCAACGATCCAAAACAGACAACATTTCTCCAGGTCATCTGTATCTGGTCGCTGGCGGAATACCAGCCGGCTGAACTGAAAGACCAGCTGCAGAAAGCAGTCGCATCCGCCTCGGAAGAAAGCAACGACTTTGGTGGAAACATCATGGACCCGCGGGTGTGCACATCTATCCCTTCGGTGAAAGAAGCACTCCATACACTGGTCGTCAAATTATAACGGACATTTCTCAAAGCGCTTTCCGGATTATCACCGGGAAGCGTTTTGTCTTTAAATACCTGGTAATAAACATCTTCCCATACAGCGTATGCCCAAATTTATTATATTTAGTTACCAATCCTAACCGCATGCGCATTAACCTCCCCAATTCCCGCGGCATCATCGAAACGATCCTGGTGTTGCTGCTCCTGCTGGCCCTGCTTTTCGCGTTGTACGACGTATTGAAGGTGTTCTTCGGCGTATTCACGTTCGCATTGATCTTTTCCGTTTCCTTTGCGGCGCCTTACGAAAGGCTCGCAAATGCAATGGGGGGAAGGCGTAAGCTCGCTTCCACCCTGTATGCTGTGATCCTCATCATTATCGTGGCCCTCCCGGTCGTGTATATCGTGAGCGCAATGGGAAAACACATGAAGGACATCCTGGGATTTTATGCAGACATCCAGGCCCATGGGCTGCCGCCTTTGCCGGCGCAGGTCACGCAGATGCCGGTGGTGGGCGATTCGGTGGTTTCGTTCTGGCAGCATTTACAGGAAAACCCGCAGGAAGCCCTCATGGGGTACGAGCAGCAGATCCGTCATGTGCTGCACCGCATCCTGACAGGAGGGGCGGGCGTAGTAGGCACCGCGCTGCAATTCGTTCTAGGTATTATCATTTCAGCGATCCTGCTGGCAAGCGGCGACAAAGTGATGAAACCGGTCAAGACCACACTGCAGCACCTGCTGGGCCGCCGCGACGGCCTGGCCCTGCTGGATGCTACCACCCACGCCATCAAAGGCGTTTCCATTGGCGTGATGGGCACTGCCTTTGTAGCGGCTTTTATTTCATGGATCGGGTTTGTGATCGCGGGGCTGCACTTCAAGATATTGCTGTGCGCGCTCGTGTTCTTCCTCGTGCTCATACAGGTAGGGCCTTTGCTGGTGTGGCTGCCGCTGGTCGTGATCCTCGCGGTGGAGGGGCATACCGGCACGGCGGTTTTTGCCGCGGTATACGGCCTCTTCGTACTGCTGATCGACGCAG
The DNA here is from genome assembly GCF_039655965.1 of Chitinophaga sp. YIM B06452. Lineage (NCBI taxonomy): Bacteria > Pseudomonadati > Bacteroidota > Chitinophagia > Chitinophagales > Chitinophagaceae > Chitinophaga > Chitinophaga sp. YIM B06452. Next base: position 742,743 of record NZ_JAWLKY010000003.1, read on the forward strand.
TGCTGAAGCCAATACTGATCGCGAAAAGCGGGGGAAGGCTCCCTTTCCTCGTGCTGTTCCTCGGCGTGATAGGCGGGCTTGCGGCATGGGGATTTACCGGCATGTTCAAAGGCGCCATCATTCTCGCGGTTTTTTATACGATCTTCACCTCCTGGCTGGCACGGAAGGATCAACCCAAACTGTCCCCGGAACCAGGTGCGGGTGAGTTCATATAAATCATTTTTTTTTGAAAAAAGCCCTCAAACGGATATTTATCTTCCTGGTAGTTGCCATCCTCGTGTGCATCGCCGTGTTGTATTACCTTATCACTTACCGGTTCAAGGAAAGCCTGCGGTACGCGGTAAAAATGCAGACGAAAGGGCAATACGTGTTCGATGCAGGCAGCGCCGAAGTGTCTTTCGGGAAAAGGGCCATTACCCTGCGGCATTCCTCGGTGCATTGCATCGACCGGCAGCATGCGCCTACGGCCTATGATATCGAAATGCCGGAACTGTATTTTTCGCTCGCTTCCTGGAAAGACCTGCTGCTGAACCGGAAGATCGTCGTAGACAGCCTGGCCTTTATTTCCCCGCATGTGAAAATGAATACCAGGCCGCAACCGGCAAAACAGCGTGCCGGCTTCAAAGGGACAGACATCCTGGACATCCTGCAAAAAACGCTCATGCATTTCAACGCGCATTCCTTCAGCATGCGCAACGGTTCATATGATTACCTCGTGGAAGACAGCCTGGCATTGCATGTGAACGACATTAACCTCTACCTGCAGAACTTCACGGAGATCAATAATAAAGATGATCATCTTTTCGGGTCAGACAGGGTAGTGTTTTCCCTGGGCCGCCAGCATTGGATACTGCCCAAACGAAAGCAGGACGTGAGTTTCAGCTCCCTTCGGTTCGACAGCCGGGGGCAGCGGCTTGAGCTTGATAGCATCAATTACACTGAACAGGATTCAACGGGCGGTACAGGGCTTAGCCTGCAGGCAGACAAAATATTTTTCAATTCCCGCCACCTGCCTGCGCTTTACCAGCACAACCGCTTGCTGATAGACACGCTCACCTGCCTGAACCCCGTGCTGACAGTTCCACCCGGTCGTAAAAGCGGCGGCAGGCGCGATACGTTACAAGCGGTCAACCGCATGCCTTTCGGTTTTCTGCAGATCGGGTTCATCAATGTGGTGAGCGCGGATGTGCATCTCCAAGGCCGCCAGGCGGCCAGCCGCAACAGCAACCTCCGTATCTATAATCTCCGTGTAAACCCGCAGATGCAGCGCCCGCTTAGCATAGACAGCGTGCGGATGGACCTACGGGAGATGGTCTTTTATTCGCGGGACAGCCTCTACCAGATGCGCATTGATGAGTTTTCCATTGAGCGCGACGGTATTTTATTCAAAGGCGTGGCGTATATGCCCACGGAAAAAAATCGTGCCGGCAAAACGGTGACGGCCACCGCGCCGGCGCTGCGGCTGAAGAACGTGGACCTGGAATCGTTGATGCGAAAGCATCTCAAGGCCGATGAAGCCGAGCTGATCCACCCCGTGATCACGGTGCACCAGCAGCGCAGCCGCCCTGTGCGTGCGGCTTCTATTAAAGCGCCTCCCAAAAACCTGGACGTTTTTTACGAAACACTGCATGGCATCAGGGAAATGGTGCATGTGGAGCATTTTCACCTTCGCAATGGCGAGCTGAACTATAAAGCGGGCGGGGAACATGGCACAGCGCTGAAAGCCGGGGCCATCGATGCGCATATTTTGCTGGATAAACTTTTTCTCAGCGATTCGCTGGTAGATATTAAACATGCCATTCCAGACCTGCGCATCGGCAGCTTGCAGCTTTCACTGAAAGGGACAAACATAGCCGCGCACAATTACCGCTTCAACGGCACACTGCGTCGCAACTGGAACGAGCGGCTGGATGTGAAGTTGCCCGGCGGTATGCATTTGCGCGCGGATGATATTTACTGGGAGGTGTTTGACTGGGACGTGTTCCAGCAAACAAGGGATATCCAGGTGGATTATTTCAGGGCAGGCAGCATCACTGTTAATTTGCCGGGGAAAGGTAAAAAAGAAAAACAACCACCACCGAAACATCCACTGCCGGTTATCCGCGTGGCAAAGCTGGAGGCGGATCAGTTCTGGCTGTTCCAGGCTGCGCCGGATGGTAGCTTGCAGGCGCAGGGAGGTGGGTTGCTGGTTGAACAATTGCATACTAAAGAACATTTCTTTGCCTGGAAAGATGTACAGCTAAAGCTATCTGCGGTACAATTGAAGAAACCCGGTTTTTCGCTGGAAACGGGCGCTGCGGCTATTTTCAGCGGGAAGGAAAGTAATGTCAGCAACATCCGGTTCGTTTCAGGTACTGCGAAAGTTGCCTTGCCCGCGTTGAAATTCAGGCTGCCGGTTCATTCAAGTGATTTCAGCAGGCTGGAAATGCCATACCTCGATGCAGATAATGCGGAGGTGGAATTACTTTCAAAGAAAAGCAACACGGTCAAAAAAACTCCGTCTCCGATGAAGATCCCGCTTTCCCTGCATATCGGTGAAATCAATATTGATCATGCAAAGGTGAATTATACCGGCATAGGGCAGGAGGATACAATGCAATTGCATACCGGCTTACAGGTGAAAGTAAAAGATGTGAAGACGAAGGGAGATGGCCTGGAATTATCCACTACAGAGGTCTTGCTGGAAAATAGCCAGGTAACCCGGCCGGGATTAAACCTGGCAGTGCCATACAGCCATTTTCAATTATCGGCTGTTGAAATAAATGACAAGACCTTTTCCGCCTTGGCAGCGCTTTCCTGGAAAGGTGGCGGATTTCAGTTTGAGAAAGGTGCCGCGGCGATTTCAGGGGAACAGCTTGCCGGGAAACTGCCTTCCACCGCCATCCGGCTGCATCACGGTGAAAAATTCAATTGGAAGAACCTGCTGCCCGCTTTGTCTGCGGAAGGAGGGAAGTTGAATTTCAGTAACGACCAGCTGCATGCAGGCGCCGGAAGTTTCCAATGGGCGGGCAATACACTCCATATCCGGGACATATCCATGCAACCCCGCCTCAGCCGCGAGGAAACATTCAGGAAAGAAAAATGGCAGCAGGATTATATCACCGTCAACGGCGGCGCGATCACCATCACCGGCTTCGATCCCGCCCGCATTGGCGATACCATGCCGCACGCCGGTAAAATGACCCTCGACAGCCTGGCAATGACCGTTTCGCGGGACAAGCATATGCCACTACAACAAGGCGTTACAAAGGAAATGCCAACGGCGCTGCTGAAGAAGATCGCCGCGCCGTTCAGGATCGATACGGTGGCCATTTCCAACAGCACGATCGTTTACGCGGAACGCCCCGCGAAAACAGACCGCTGGAATGAAATACCACTGAAAAACGTGCAGGGCACCATCCTGAACCTGGGTAACCGCTTCGGCAAAAACGATTCCCTGCTGGTATACGCTTCCGGCACTGTATTCAACGGCAGCATCCGCCGGCTGATGTACAGGGAGTCGTATGCCGACAGCCTTTCCGGCTTCAGCGCCCGCCTGGATGTGTCGCCCATCCAACTGCCCGAACTGGGCCGCGACGCCATGCCGCAGGGAAACGTCAGTATCACGAAAGGCCGGATAGATACCGTTTTCAGCACCTGGGAAGGCAATACCTATGCGGCTTACGGCCAGATGCATTTTTATTACAGCGACCTGCGGCTTCGGATCAGGGACAAACATCACCCGGATAAATGGCGCCTGATGCCCGCGGTGAAAACCTGGCTGGCAAACCTTATTCTTCCTTCCCGCATCACTCGTCCCTCTTTCATTTTTACCGAACGGAACCGCGGGAAATTTATCTTCAATTACTGGATCATCGTGCAGAAGAGCGGCGTCATGTCTGCCGTAGGCTTAAAGCGGGACCGCGCCTATCGCAGGAAATATAACAAATACCGGGAGCAGTATTACCTGCCGCCGTTGTCGGCTGAGCTTTAAATGCCCTGTAGCGCAACTTTCCGGCTGGTACTAAAAGTTATGGATATACGAAACCAGCAGGCCCGCATGCAGGGTGCGCCCTTTGCTTAGGCCTGCATCGCCGAGAAGAAAATTGCTTTCATCAGGATGGTCTAGGTTGATGCTTTGCGGGTAGTCATTCGTGCTGCCATAGGCCAGCATCAGCCCTGTGCGGATGTTATAGCGCCGGTGCCGCAGGTTCACGCCAACCTGCGCGTGGTACAAATTCCAATCCGTAACGTTGATATTATACCCTTCAGTAAGAGAGCGGCCTTCCCCTTTATCATAAGTAAAATCCGTCCGTAGAGAAGCGAATAGCATCACAGCGTTCGACATCCTGTAACTGGCACCTACGCCCGCGTTCAGCACGCCGCGGCGCTCGTCGCTGAGCCGCAGGAAACCGGCGCTTGCATTATTGCTGCCCGTGTCCGGCCTGATAAAGGCTGCCGGTTTAGGGGTGAGAACGTCGTATGCTTTGACGGGCGCGAAATATTCCGCTACGATATATATCTGTCCCCTTTTATGAAGATAAGTGTAGCCAAGAGCAATGCTCAGCGGGTTCTTCCAGCCGGACCGCAGGCCGGTCTGCCGCGTGCTTGCCAGTAAATTGATACCCGTTCCTGCCAGGTATAAGTTGCTTACCTCGAGGTTGGAGACAACGGTGCCTTTGCCGCCCAGCCTCAAAACGGGTGTTGTCACCAGGAGGCCTGCGTGATGATTGTCCGAAAGCTCCCATGCCATCCCGACTTTCGCTCTTACGCCCATCTGCCTGTAACTGGCCGTATAATCTTCTGACACAGTGGTGATGGGCGCCAGTATGGTATCCGGCCCGGCGGGATTCATCATGGTACGGGAAGTAAAGTCGACCGTCACAGATTGTTTTTGAAGAATGCCTTCCGCAGTAACGCCAACGGCTATCTTTTTTCCCAGCCGCATACCCGCGGCCAGCTGAAGGGAGGTCTGGTCTATCCTGTTCGCCGCTTTGTATTGCCCGATATAGGTTTCAGTGCCGGGACTGTAGGAATTGTCCAGCACATCCTGCAGCACGTCTTTTTGTTGCGTAACGCTGTAGTCGATAATGGGAGTGTGCACAATAGCGTAGGCAAGCGTGAAAGGCAGCCTTTTTTTGATAATAGGAACCGCATGCGAAGCCACCATCGGAACGATGCTGGTGCCCGACGAGCGGAGGTTCAGCCCGGTGCCCAGACCGTTCTTGAACAGGATGGATTGCCACTGGTAAATAGTGCCGCTGAGCGAAGTGGTGCTGCCCTGCGTGTTTACGAGCAGCGCGGGGTTGTAGAACATGACGCCGGTATCCCTGTTCTGCGCGATCACAGAACCCGGCATGAAGAAGCCGGCGGGGCCGTAGCTGGAAGACCAGTAATTGGCGTCCTGCGCAGAAAGCTGCGCGGGGAGGGCCAGAACGACGATCAGTGAAAGGTAAAGATTCCTCATAGGATTAATAACAATAATGATGAATGAAACATGGGGTGCATTCTAAGTTACTGAAAATTATTTATTTATAGAGACGTATGATCGGGAACGTCATACATCCTGGCGATCATATTTTTCCCGATTGCGTAAACATTATTCCTTTTCCGACATCAATTACCATTCCCCGTATCGCAACTTTGCGGCGGATTTCCGCATCTGTATTGGCCCTTTGTTTCCCGCAAGGGCCTTTTTTATGCTTAATGACCGGGAACCGATGATCCTTGCTATTTAAACTCATATGATGAAACGACTACTGATTATTTTGATGATGATCGCGGGCTTCTCCGGCGCTGCGTTTGCCCAGGCCAATACGGGGAATATCAAAGGCGCGGTATCTACCAGCGATGGCCAGCCTGCTCCGATGGTAAGCGTACAGATCAAAAACAAGAACCGCGGCGCGGTGACCGATGTGAAAGGCGAATTCAATATCCGCCGCCTGCAGCCAGGCTCTTATACTCTCCAGGTATCCTTGCTGGGCTTTGAGACTACGGAACAAACAGTGGAGGTTTCTGCTAACCGTACTGCGGAGATCGCCATCAGTTTAAAATTGTCCAACACGCAGCTGGAAGAAGTGACCATTAAAGGCACCCAGCTGAAAGGCAAAAGGGAAAGCGACTACATCGCCCGCCTGCCCATCAAAAACCTGGAAAATCCACAGGTATATAACACGGTAGGGCAGGAACTGATGAAGGAACAGGTGATCTCCACCTTCGACGATGCGATGAGGAATGCGCCCGGCGTTACCAGGCTCTGGAGCTCCACCGGCCGCCCCGGCGACGGCGCAGGGTTCTTTACCATGCGCGGTTTTTCTGTACAGCCTTCCATGATCAACGGCATTGCCGGTCTTACCAATGGCTCCATAGACCCTGCCAATATCGAACACATCGAAACCATCAAAGGCCCTTCGGGCACATTGTTCGGCAGCAGCCTGATCTCTTTCGGCGGGCTTATCAATATCGTGACCAAAAAACCTTACGATCACTTTGGCGGTGAATTGTCCTATACCGGCGGCGGCTTTGGCCTTACCCGCATCACGGCGGACCTCAATGCCCCGCTGAATGAAGACAAAACCGCCCTGCTGAGGGTGAATGGCGCTTACCACAACGAAAGCTCCTTCCAGGACGCAGGGTTCCGTAAATCGGTATTTCTTGCGCCAAGTTTCTCTTACCAGGTGAACGACCGGCTTTCCTTTAACGTGAACGCCGAGTTCTACAACGGCGAAAGCACCAACACGCTGATGGTGTTCCTCAACAGGACCCGCCAGCTGATATACCGTACGCCGGCTGAGACGGGCATAGACTTCAACCGTTCCTTTACCAGCAACGATCTTACCAACCGTACACCCACCGTGAACCTGTATGGCCAGGTGAACTACAGGATATCCGGTAAATGGACCTCGCAAACCAACCTCACCCGCAGCAACCGCAAGAGCGAGGGGTATTACAGCTATGTAATGTTCCTCGACCAGGGCGCTATCAAACCTAATGACACTTTGCTGAGCCGCTACGCCTATACGCAAAACAGCATTTCCAATACTACCGGCATCCAGCAGAACTTCATCGGCGACTTCAAGATCGGCTCCCTGCGCAACAGGGTGGTGATCGGCCTGGATTTCCTGGGCATGGAAACTACCAACAATCATTCGCCTTATCTCCGCTTCGATTCCGTAAGCTCGGTGAATGTGAAGGACCCGCGGTATTCGCAGCTGAACCGCGCTGCTGTAGACGCCCGCCTGGCGCAGATCACAACCGGGCAAACGAGGAACGCCACTAAAAATTATGCGTACAGCGCATACATCTCCGATGTGCTCAACATCACCGATCAGTTGATCGCCATGGCCAGCGTTCGGGTCGATTATTTCGATAATAAGGGCACGTACAATTACCTGAACGGTACCAAATCCGGCAATTACAACCAGACTTCCATATCGCCCAAGTTCGGGCTGGTATACCAGGTGGTGAAAGATAAGGTAGGAGTGTTTGCCAACTACATGAACGGCTTTAAGAACGTGGCGCCTGTAACGCAGCCGCTGCCGGAGCTGGACGGGAATTTCAAGCCCCAGCATGCCAACCAGTACGAAGGCGGCGTGAAGCTGAACGTACTGAAGAACCGCCTGAATTTCACACTCAGTTACTACGACCTGAAAGTGGATAATATGACCATGCAGGCTTCCATCGAGAAGGAGGGCACTACATATAACTATTCCGTGCAGAACGGCACCCAGCGCAGCAAGGGTATTGAAGCCGATCTGAATGCTTCCCCCGTTAGCGGGCTGAATATCGTGGCCGGTTATGGTTACAACGACAGCAAAATGGTAGAAGCCGACCGGTTCACCAAAGGCAGAAGGCCTGTAAGCGCGGGCCCAGAGCACCAGGCCAACTTCTGGATCAGCTACACCCTGCAGGGCGGCAAGCTGCGCGGCCTCGGCGCCGGCGCGGGCGGCAATTATGCCGGCGACAACGTGATCACCAACGACGAACGCACCGGCACGTTTACGTTGCCTTCCTACACTGTCTTCAACGCTACTGTTTTTTACCAGGTGAAAGCTTTCAGGCTCGCCCTGAAGCTGGATAACATCGCTGATAAGGAATATTTTGGCGGCTGGACCACCATAGAAAAACAAATGCCCCGCCGGTTTTCCGCCAACGCGACATTTAAGTTCTGAGAATAGCTTTATTTTTTATAGCAAGACGGTCCTGCGCTCGCAGGGCCGTTTTTTTACGTGCTTATTTATTGTCAGCATTCAGAATAATCGGATGTAAATGTGCCGTTTACCGCATACAGCGTATCAATCGCCACGTCCGTCTCATCATTCAGTCGCATCCACTGTTTGCCATCTTTTTCGAAAATGGAAGTGATGATGCCGTTGGCGCGGGTTACGCCGTTGTCTTCATACAATATGCTTGCTTCCTGTTTATTCTGCTGAAGCTCCAGCACGATGTTGTAGAAGCTGCCGCCGGGAGGGAGTGTTGTTCGGGTATCCATGGTATTTTTTCTGTAAAGTTATGCAATTCCCATGCCTGTGGAGATGCATGAACAGTGGAATTTGTCTGCTATGGCTGTTTCGGGGAAATTTTGTTTGGTATAAAGATGAACGAATACTATGTGCCATAAAACAACGGCCGGCATACGCTTTTCAGCAATACGCCGGCCGTTAAAGTATAAAGGTTCTCCTAGTTGGCTGGACTAAAAACATACCGCAGCGTGATCCCATACGTCCTGGGGTCGCCGAGTACTGCGGCGTAGTGGCCGGCGTTGCCTGCGGCTACCAGTAATTGTTCGTAATAATCTTTATTGAACAGGTTCCTTCCCCACACAAATACCGACACACCTTTCGTGGCGCGGAAACCCAGCCTGCCGTTGAACAGCGCGTAGCCGTCTACATTCAGGTAGGGAGAAGGAGAGGGGCTGGATGAGAACTCCGAGCGGTAGTATCCGTCCAGCGCCAGGAAGTATCGTCCGCCCTGGCCGAGGAACTTGCCGCCGGTGGATGCTTCGCCGCCCAGGGTGGCCGTCCATTTGGAAATACCTGGCAGCCTACCGCCGGAAATATCTTTGAAAGCGCTGGGGCCGCCGGTTTCTTCCAGTGGTACGGGCGCGTTTTTGAAAGATTTGTATTTGCCGTCTGTATAAGCCACGGCGCCAAAGAGCGAGAAGTTGTTGTTGAAGCGGATGTTGCCATCCAGTTCAGCCCCGCGTACCTGCACTTTTTCTGCGTTGGCCAGGTAGCCGCGGTTCACGCCCAGTTCAGCGGTTTGCACCTGTGTCTGGTAATCCCTGATATCTGTATTAAAGACGGCCAGGTTGAGCGTGGAAGCAGCCGTGGGTGTTGTTTTGATACCTATTTCATAATGCTGCACATATTCCGGCTTGATCTCTGCCAGCTCCAGCATCGGCTTGCCGCTGGCGGTAGGAAGGCCACCCAGGTTGAGTCCCACGGGTTTGTAGTTGGTGGAAAAGGTGGCGTAGGTATTGATGTCGTTGCTGGCTTTGAAAGAAACGGTCAGCTGGCCGGAGAGATTGGTATCGTCTGTATTGGCATTGAACACCTGGTCTGTATACACGATCGCTTTCAGCGCCAGCAGGGCGGGATCGGTGGTTTCGAGGCCGCCGTATGTTTTGCGGTTGAAGTCCACTTTTTTGTCGTCGTAATTATAACGCAGGCCGGGCAATACATGCAGTCGGTCTGTGATAGCCCAGTCCAGCTGGCCGAACACTGCGGCGCTCAGCGTTTGCAGGCGCGAAGTGGTGCGGATGCCGTAACCGTCGAGCAGGCCGGGTGTTTTCCATAATTCACTCGTGGTGCTTTGTGAAAAGCGCCATTGTGCAGCACCGGATTCTTCGATATGTGCGGGGTCGGTCTTCAGATCCTGCCCGATCACGAATACGCCGATCACGCCGCTGAGCTTGGAAGAGAAATTGCCTGCATACCGCACTTCCTGCGACCATTGCTGGTGTTTGGAAGTGGCCTGCGACAATGAAAGCACGGCCAATCCTGTAAAATCGCGGTCGTTAGACGGATCCCAGTTCCAGTAACGCCAGGCGGAGGTGGAGGTGAGCGTGCCGTTGCCGATCTTCGCGTCCACGTTCAGCGAAACCCCGCCGAGGTCGTTGCCGGAGCGCCAGGTGGTATTGTGGTCTATCCGCCGGTCAAATGCATTAAGACTGGGCAGCTGGTAATTGAGGTCCGCGATGATGGCGTCAAACTGGCGGTAGGCGGCGCGTTTGGTCTTTACCACGCCTGCCACTACCTGTGCATATCCTTCAGGGCGCTGTTTGGACGCGTCGCCGGTGAGCGTGATGCTTACGTTATCGCTGGGCTTGTACAGCAATTGCGCGCGCCCGCCGATGTTATTGATATCGTTTACATATTTCTCTGAAGAGATGTTATAAATAGTACCGTCGCGCTGCGTGCCTGAGAAGGCGATCCTGCCGGCGAGCTTGCTGGTGATAGCGCCGGTAACGGACGCTTTTGCCTGGATGTAGCCATAGTTGCCGTAACTCACTTCAGCGGTGGCGCCGGGGGAGAACGAAGGTTTGCGGGTAGTGATATTCAATGCGCCGGCGGTGGTGTTCTTGCCGAACAGCGTACCTTGCGGGCCACGCAGCACCTCGATCTGCTCTACATCCACGAAATCGAGCGTGGTAGCGGCAGGGCGGGCATAATATACGCCGTCAAGGTAAAAACCAACACCGGGATCGATGCCGTCGTTGGTAAGACCGAAGGTGGAACCAAGCCCGCGGATGTTGAGAGTGGTATTACGTGGGTTGGAAGAATAGAGCTGCACGGTGGGTATCAGTTCTTTCACGCGGTTCACGTTGAAGGCGCCCGCATCTTCGATCACGCCGCCACGCACAACGGAGATGGCGATGGGCACGTTCTGTATCTTTTCATTACGGCGGCGCGCGGTAACGGATATTTCATTAAGCTGGCGGTTGTCTACGAGCAATACAACTTCCACGGAGCCCTGGTTTTGTTCGGTCACTTCCACTTCGCGGGTGGCAAAGCCAATAGAGCTAACGGCGAGGGTGAGCGGAAAGGGGGCGTAGGTACGCAGGCTGAATTGTCCCCTGCTGTCGGCAATCGCATGGTTGGTGGAGCCTCTTAAGCTAATGGTGGCGCCGGGTACAGGAGATCCTTTCTCGCCCCTGACCACGCCGGTGATCACTTTTTGCGCAAACGTGGCAGTGCCCAGGAGTAAGGCGAAGAAGAGAATTGGAAGTGTTTTTTTCATGATCGTTACAATATAGGTTGAGTTTAATACTCTGTATAGTCTACAGGATTTGTAGACAAATGTATTGCAGTTATTTTGTTTTTTTTCATTTTTTTTGAAAAGAGGGGTAAAGTGCTGCTGAACAGGCCGTTACCAGGGCATTTCAGGGTCCCGGCTATGGCTCCGCGCGTCGCCAGGTCCCGGGTAACCGGCCTCTTTGGCAAAGTATTGCAGCCAGGAAACGGTTTGCCTGGCCGGAAATATCGTGGTTTTTTCACGAAAACCAGGTCGTGGAAAATGCTTCCCGCTGAAGGCGCAAGACTGCCTGTAAAGAGGTGATTTACAGTTGTTTTAAGCCTGCTGAATAACACAAAAGTTATGCCCCCGGCTATGTCCGGAAGATAACAAATGTGATATCTTTGTCTTGTAATAGGAGAGGAACAATAGTAATTCTAAGAGAGTCATTGAAGCGATAACAAAGGCGCTAATAAACATATCCTACAAACAAAACCGTCAGACGAACCGAAAACATCTACACCAGAGCAACGTTTATTAAAGCTGATATTTCCTCGTTTTCCCTTCAATCAGGTGCAGCGGGTTACTACCCATATTAACGGCCACAAAAACCGAATGGCTAATGGTCTGCCTATGACATATTTCTATGAAAAGAGACTGCCTTAAGCTTTTATTGACTGTCACCTTACTGTTTTTTGCCGCTGCGGTCTCTGCCCAGATGCCCTCAAGCCCCTGTGGCCAGAGCGGTGGAAAAAGAGCGGATGTTTTAGGTGTGGAGGCCCGGTACAGCAGCCCGGGGGCCAGCGCTCCCGTTTTCACTATTCCAGCCGGTACCAAATCCATTTCAGTTTATATTTCGTCAGAAACCGGCACTACATCCGGCGGTAACGATTTTGCGCAGGGCGACGAGGACTTTATCAGTATTAACGCGGTGATTGACCTGACGACCAATACCTCTTCCGGTTACGTGAACTTTGCTAAAAACACGTTGAGGGATGGCTCGGGTACCAACCTGTATGGCTGGCAACAGGCTCCCCTCGGCGCTTTCATTCCCGCCGCCTCCAAAATAGGCGATGCCAACCCTGAGTTGAACAACGTGAATTTTTCCATCCTGGGCAATACGCTGACCATCACGCAGAGCTTTAGCGGCGTCCATTCTTCCTTTTACGTCCAGTACCTGTCCCCATACAGCAATTCACTGACCCCGCTTGAGCCCCAGGTGAAAGCACTGTTGCACGGCACCGCCCTTGCCAATACAGACCTGGTGATGCCCATCCCCACTGGAGCCGATGTTATATTCATCTCCGGGAAAGGAACGAATTCCAGCTATGGTGATCTGAACACTACCGCAGGGACGGAAGAAGGCTATTCGAACCTGCGTTTTACCATAGACCTCCAGAAAGGAACGACGACCGGCTTTGTAACCCTTGCCAACGGCGGATCTGCCAACAGGCGGTCTACCTACGTGGTTGACAACTTAAGCAGCGCCTACAGCAACAAGCTGGTTGGCGCCGGGGCCGCCGTAACCGGGGATAATACCGGGAAATCGATGAACGAAGGGGCCGTAGGCCTGTACAACCCGGCTATTTATGTGTCCGGTTCCAACCTGGTCATCAGGCGCGACGCCAGTTATGCCCGTGACTTCGACGACGCATATGTGGTGGAGTTCTACAAACGGGCGGGGCAGGGCATGAGCGCGGAATTCATCAGCTCCGACATTAAGACCATTCCTACGGGCCTGAGCTCAACGGCAGGAGTGTCAAGAACATTTGATATACCGCCGGGCACGAATGCGATCTATTTTACACAAGGAGGGAATGCGGTTAATTCGGATTCAGAGAGCAATGAGAACTCGCTGGAAGCCTTTGCCTATATTGATCTCGCCGCCGGAACGGCCACCGGGTATTTTTACCAGCAGGTAGGTTTGTCGCAGACGGAAAGGAGAGACGACAACTTCGCATTCAAAGGAGTGCCGCTGAATAATACAAGCGCCCGTTCCCATGCCTATACCGTCGGTTTTAAAGGCCCGTATAATTATGATATCTCCTTTTCCCTTTCGGCAGATAAAAGCCAGCTGACAGTTACGAATAAGACCGGTCTGGCCAATCCCGATTACCAGTTGCTGCTGTCTATCGACAATTACGGATCAAAGCCGGACATCGCTTTCGGCACGCCTGGCGTGACTTTTACGAAATACACCGGCAGCAAAACGGTAAAAGCGGACGTTACTGTTTGTAACCCCGGTGCGGGGAACAGCGGCAGCGGCATGCCGGTTTCATTTTACCATGGCGATCCTACCACGAACCCGTCGGCCAGGTTGTTGTATACAGGCGCCTTTTCCCAGGGTATCCTGGCCGGGGAATGCCAGACCTTCAGTTTCGACCTGGATCTGAGCAACTTCGACAATCTTAATATCGACCTTGCCATTATTATCAACGACAATGGCAGTTATGTGCCGGGAGGCGTGGGGAATGAGGTGGGAGTGCCTTTTACGCTGGCCTCGCTTGCCAGCCAGCATGCTACTTACCAGGAATGTTATTACGAAAATAACCTCGTCACCCGGACGATCGCCGTCAATAATGCTCCCGTACTGGATCCTGACCCGAATAACAGTTCAGGAGCCACCGGCACCTACAGCTACCTTAATTTCTTTGATGCAGGCAGCACCGGGGCCGGAATTATGGACGCAGACATGACGATCGTTGATCCTGATGCCCCGGTTTTGTCGGGCGCAACCGTTACATTGACCAATTCCCCCGATGCGGGGGCCGAGGCGCTGCACCTGAACGGTACGCTCCCGGCCGGCATAACGATGACCGGCAATAACACGAATGTGGTACAGCTTTCAGGCCAGGCATCGCAGGCGGATTATATCGCCGTAATGAAAATGCTGGAATACCGCAACAGTAATAATTCCCCCAATACCACGGACCGCATTATTACCGCTGTGGTGACCGACGGGATCGAGACCAGTCCCGTGTCTGCCACCACCATTGTTATACTGACCTCCCCGCGGATCAATGTAAAAGGGAATGATATTACCATTGAAGACAACAGCACGGAAGTTACAAGCGCTGATGGCACTGATTTTGGCATGGCGGCGGGCAGTGTGGTAACGCATACTTTTACTATTCATAACGTAGGAACGGGCACTATCAACCTGACGGCTCCTGTAAGTATTACCGGCGCCGGGTTTAGCATTGCAGCGCAACCTGCAGCGAACGCAATAGCCAGCGGGCAGAGCACGCAATTCGCGATCAGTTATGATCCCGCGGGCCGGGCGGGAGGGAACTACACGGCAGTTGTGCGTATCCAGAATAATGATGCGGATGCGGGAAGGGCGGATTATACTTTTACTGTTGCTGCTATCATCAATATTTTGCCCGTTATTTCAGATAACGGTGTATCGGGTTATGAGGACCGGACGTATGTGTTTAAGGCCGCGGATTTTACTTCAACTTACAGTGATGGGAACGGTACCCCGCTAAGTGCGGTCAGGATCGAAAGCCTGCCCCAGAATGGAAGTCTTCAGCTCGATGGCATTCCTGTTACAATTGGGAAAGAGATACTTTTTTCTGACCTGGGGCATCTAACGTTTGTGCCGCAAGGTGAGTGGAATGGCAGCACCGGCTTCAACTGGAGCGCATCCGATGGTACGGCGTATGCTGCTGCCATGGCCGGTATGGCTATCAATATAGCACCTGAAAATGATGCCCCGGTTATAACCTTGCCTGCAAATGCGGCGGTTACTGAAGACATGCCGGCGACAATCAAGGATATTCTTTTTGAAGATATCGATGTTGCTACGGGGAATGTTACCGTTACTTTTTCGGTGGCTGGCGGCCAGTTAAACGCGGTTTCAGGGGCAGGTGTAGTGGTGGGTGGTTCGTCTAATGCGCTTGTACTGTCAGGTTCGCTTGCCGATATCAATGCATTTTTAGCGGCGGGTATGCTTACTTACGACGCTCCTCAGGCCGCCCCGGCCTCACTGGATCTCATTGTGAATATCTCCGACAACGGGAATACCGGTAGCGGCGGTGCTTTACAGGATACCAAGTCAATGGTCCTGAATATAACCGCCGTCAATGATGCGCCTACAGGCACTGGCGATACTAAGACCACGAATGAAGACACGCCTGTAAGCGGTACGGTGACTGGCGCTGATGCAGATGGTGATCAGCTTACTTTCTCCAAAGCCACGGACCCTTCCAATGGCACAGTAGTGGTGAATGCTGATGGTACGTACACTTATACGCCGAATGCAGATTATAGGGGTTCAGATAACTTTACTATTACGATCAGTGATGGTAATGGCGGCAGTGCTACCGTGACTGTGAATATCACC
>NZ_JAWLKY010000004.1:0-430965 GCF_039655965.1 Chitinophaga sp. YIM B06452
ACCGGCAGACAATGGCGGTGGTGCGACAGTGGATATCAGGAAAGTAGATACTACCGGCTACAAGCTGTCACTGAGCAAAAAGGCGAACAGCGCCACAGCAACTCCCGGCGGTCCGCTGGACTTCACGGTCACGCTGAAAAACCTTGGCACAAAAGCCGTTGCTCCGGGCGACACGCTCAAGGTCACCGATCAGCTGCCCTCCGGGTATAAAGCTTCCGGCTTTGAAGTGTCCGCAGGTAGCTATAACGCAACCACCGGCAACTGGACCGGCCTGAGCCTGAAAACTGGTGAAAGCGCTGCCATACTGGTGAAAGGAACTGTTGAGGCCAACTACCAAGGCACTAACCTGACCAACCGTGTGAATGGGTTTACACCTGATAAGAAACCGATACCGGCAGACAATGGCGGTGGTGCGACAGTGGATATCAAGAAAGTTGATACGACCAGCTACAACCTGTCACTGAGCAAAAAGGCGAACAGCGCCACCGCAGCCCCCGGCGGTCCGCTGGACTTTATGATCACGCTGAAGAACCTGGGTACGAAAGCGGTTGCTCCGGGCGACACGCTCAAGGTAACCGACCAGCTGCCTTCCGGGTACACAGCTTCCAGCTTTGAAGCGTCCGCCGGCAGCTATAATTCAACCACCGGCACCTGGACCGGCCTGAGCCTGAAAACCGGAGAAAGCGCCACTATACTGGTGAAAGGAACGGTACAGGCCAACTACCAGGGAACGAAACTGACCAACCGGGTCGATGGGTTTACGCCTGATGACAAACCCATACCGGCAGATAACGGCGGTAATGCAACAGTGGAAATAGTGGACGATCTGTTTGTACCGAACGTGATCACACCTAATGGGGACGGCGTAAATGATGTACTGCGGATAAAAGGATTGGGTAAATATAAAAACCCGGAACTGATCGTCATTAATCGCTGGAACAACCTGGTATACAGGAACAATAATTATGACAACACCTGGAACGGATCGGGCTTGCAGGAAGGAACTTATTTCTATGTGCTGACAGTTACGGACGACAGCGGAAAGGTGATCAGGAAACGTGGATATGTTATGGTTTTACGTTAAAGCTTATTTTATGTCAAAATTTAAATTTATAAATGGTTTGATAATCGGGGGGATATGTTTATGGTCCTCCGCAATACGGGCTCAACAGGCTCCCCAGCTTAGCCAGTATATGTTTCATGGATTGTTTATCAATCCTGCGTATGCAGGATACCGTGAGCAGCTGAATGTCACAGGGGTCTACCGTAATCAGTGGACGGGTGTGGAAGGAGCGCCAAGAACAGGCTCCCTGGCAATAGATGGTACCATGAATGAAGATAGGGTTGGGCTGGGCCTTAATATTACCGCCGACCGGCTGGGGGCGACAACTAACCTGAGCGCTTATGCCAACTATGCATACCGCATCAAATTTGACAATTATGAGGGAGTGCCCAAAACTTTGGCGATCGGTATTTCCGCTGGCGTGGCGCAACAGTCCCTGGATGGTACAAAACTATCGCCGGATGAAACAAATGACCTCCGGCTACTGAACCAGCGGAAAACGGTAACGATGCCCGATGCCCGTGTTGGTGTTCTATACAATACGGATAGATTTTATGCAGGACTTTCTGTGGATAATATTGGCGTACATTTTCTAAAACCTAAAAAGGATCCTGAACGTTTGCTGCCGGAGAAAAAAATAAATCTTTACCTGCTTGCAGGATACCTGCTTCCTTTATCAGAATCGCTCGCACTACGTCCGTCGCTGCTGATGAAGAATGACCTGGCCGGTCCCAGCAGCCTGGATTTGAACATGTATATGCTGATTCAACAGATGGTCTGGGTGGGAGCCACTTACAGGACCGGTATTGGCTTGTTCAATAAAAATGTTGACCCCCGGCTGGAGAAACCATCTGCTGTTGTGGTGGGTGCGCAGTTCTACCTGGGAGACCGGTTCAGGCTTGGATACTCATACGACCGCTCCCTGAATGCCACCTCGACGTTCAGCCCCAGCAGCCATGAGGTATCTGTCGGAATTCTTTTTCCAAGGAGTAATGAGCAGACGCTTACCCCCAGGTTCTTTTGATTATCCCTTTAATGAGAGACAAAAAACTCATCAATGCGTATTTTTAAAATATTGAGAATTGGTATTGTATTGCTGTGCGGCAGCCTGTCCACAATTGACATGAGGGCCCAGTATAGCCTGAAAGAAGCAGACCAGCAATTCGGAAAGCTCAACTTTTCTTTTGCCGTAAAAAAATATGAAAAGGCATATATGAGTAAGCCTTCTGCCAGGGCAGTACAGGGGATAGCGAATTCGTACTTTCAAATGAGAAATTACCAACTCGCAGAGTCCTGGTACAGCAAGCTGGTGACAATGAAGGATGCACCGGTGGACAGCTACATCACTTATGCGGAAGTGCTGAGAAATAACGGCAAATATACGGAGGCTAAAAAGCAGTACGAATATCTTAAGGATAGTCGTTTTCCCGGCGTGGATCCTGCAATGATGGACAGGATGATCCGTTCCTGTGATTCGGCCGTATTCTGGATGAATCACCCCACAGATATCCAGGTGCGGAACCTGGTGTTCACCAACTCTATCTACTCCGATTGGGGCGGTATCCCCTTCAGCAGGGGATTGTTATTCCTGTCAGATCGCCTGGAGAGCGGATTCAACAATAAAAAGTACGGATGGACCGGTAACGGATACACTCATTTGTTTATTGCAGATGAAAGCAGGACTGTCAAACCGCTGGACACCGACAACATTAACGGCGTCTTCCATACCGGGTTAGTAACCCTGAGTGCTGACGCGTCAGAAATGGTGGTCAGTAAAACAGACCATTCCGTGTTAAAAGACCATACATCCGGGGACAGGCATTTGAATCTATTGGGATTTAGCCTGTACAGCAGCCGCTATGCCGGCGGGAAATGGTCGGCTGTTACACCTTTATCATTCGGGGCAGCAACGAAGGGCTATTCTGTTGGCGATCCCTTCCTGTCTAAAGACGGAAAATTCCTGTATTTCTCTTCCGATATACCCGGCGGTTATGGAGGAACAGATATTTATTACGCGGAACGCTTATCTGACGGCGCCTGGAGCACGCCCAAAAATATCGGACCGGCAGTTAATACAGCAGGCCAGGAGAGATGCCCAGCATTTGATGAAAAGGGGAACTTCTACTTTGCCTCAGATGCCCTGGTAGGCATGGGCGGCCTGGATATATATGTTGTCGCCGGGGGGAACTTCACGAAAGGAACGCCGCTAAATATGGGATACCCTGTCAATAGCCCCGAAGATGACTTTGCCTTTTACTTTAAAGACGGTTCACGCGGATACCTGTCTTCCAACCGGCAGGGCGGGAAAGGGAACGATGATATCTACTCCTTCCGCATACCTTCAGCAGCGTCATCATATGCAAAGTTGAGCGGCAAAGTGATTAACGGAACAACATCAGCGCCAATTGCCAATGCTGTTGTGACCATAACGGACAGCAGCAGGAATGAACGAAGGCAAATATCGACTGATGATGATGGGCGGTTTTCCTTTCGCCTGGATACATTATCTGCTTATCAGCTGAAAGCCGAAAAAACCGGGTATCATGGTCACGGAACATTTGTCGATATGAGCAAACAAGGCGATGAAGACAGTACGTATGTGTTGATGAAGCTGGACAGTATCATCCTGGACCGGCCACAGAAGCTATTTGACCAGATTGGAAATATTTATTTCGACTATGATAAATGGGAATTAAAGCCGGGAATGAAGGCTGAGGTAGATAAGCTGGTGAATATCCTGCAGGTGGAGCCCACCCTGAAAGTGGAGATCAGCGCATATACCGATGCAAGGGGAAAGGCTTCCTATAATATGAAACTCTCCCGGGAAAGGGCACAAAGTGTAGTGAACTACCTGGAAGAAAAAGGCATCGACGCAGCCAGGTTACAGGCAAAAGGCTATGGAGAGTCGAAGCTGGTAAACGGTTGCAGTGATGGTGTGCCATGTACGGAACGCGAGCATCTGCAAAACAGGAGAGTTGAATTTACATTATTTAGAAGATAGATATATGAGGCGGAAAATAAAGTGCAATGTTATTTTATTGATCCTGGTATCGGTTTGTATGCTATCCTCCTGCAGAACCGAAAATTATGCAGGCGGATATATGAAGAGAAAGCGGAGCGGGGTTATACCCTGCCCGGGATTCGGGGATCATAAACCGAGGAAAGTGTTTGACCGCGCTTTCTACCAGTGAAATGTTATTACACTGTTGACCAACCAGGCGCTCAGGCGCCACCTTTGAAAAACGGTGTTCTGCGGAACGCCAACCAACATGGCTGTATCAATATCAGCACAGTGATTATCCCAGGCGGCAGGGCCAGGGATATGAATAAGCTTGCTGCTGTGAGATACAGCCTTTTATAAAATAGTGGACAATGGGCGGCATCCCATAAAGACCTTCCCAAAGCTCCCTTCCAAAGGGATTTATGGATATGGTTATAGATAGTTAATTAAAGGCCGGATGATTCTTCATCCGGCAACTTCCTGAAGCCGGTTTATAATTTAATTGTCAATCAAGTGTCAATATCGTTTGTACAGGATGTAGAAGGGTAAAAAACAGGCATTGAGGTATCTTCTATATGTACGTGGTTTTGTAAGTAAGAATGCACATATCCTATACAAACCGTTCGACTATCATTTTTAGTTTTTCATGGACCAGGTACGGGGGAATTCTTTCCCCCGTTTTATTTTATACCCCTTCCGGCCTTACTTTATCAAAAATCACAATACAACGCGCCCCTTAAAAAAAAATTGAAAAATAGTACCTTAGCACCTGCAGGAAAAAACTTCTTTTCTGAAACCCGCATCAGGCAGTTTTCCCGGGTTCCGTAATAACTTAAAGACAGGATAATTTTCTTCTTTACCGGACGTATAAGGGCTATATGAAACAGCAATTAAGGCTCAGGGTTAACGAATTATGATTTTTTGTCGGATATTTCATTATTTTCCTCAATCTTTACATTTTTACTAAGCGTTATGGCATTGGAAGACAAAAATAAGGGAAGAAGCCTGGACAGGTTGAACCATAAGTACAGGCTCGTGATCATGAACGACGATACCTATGAGGAAGTGACCGCCTTCCGCCTTTCGCGTATGAGTGTTTATGTGGCATTGAGCACCCTTTTTGTGCTGCTGGTGGCCATTACCGTGGCTACGGTGGTATTTACCCCGCTGCGGTATTACATACCGGGTTACGGGGACCTTAAGCAGCGGAAAGAATTCCTCCAGCTGAAGATGCGCACAGATTCCCTGGAACGGGCCATCACCGTGCGCGACCAGTACCTGGACAATATGCTGAAGAATGTAATGGGCGACAATAAGCCGCTGGACACGAACATGCTGAAGCTGCCCAAAGTGGACAACAGTACTTATTAAATATTTTTTCACTATCTTACACCATCTTTATTAAAACGAAAAACCTTGAAAACCTATGTTTAACCAAAGTAAGAAAGGCGAGGGCAAGAGCATAATGCCGACCTCCAACATCAACCTTATAGGGAATGGCACCAGTATCCAGGGCGATATTGTTTGCGAGGGAGATATCCGGATAGACGGGCAGGTAACCGGCCTGGTGTCTACCAAAGCCAAGATCGTGGTAGGGCCTGAGGGTGAGATCACGGGCGACCTGATCTGCCAGAGTGCGGACATACTGGGGAAGGTAACGGGTATCATTAAATGCGAGGAGCTGCTGTTCCTCAAAGGCAACGCATTGATCAAGGGCGATATTTACACGGCGCATTTTGAAATGGAACCTACGGTGAAGTTCAATGGCCGCTGCTATATGGACCCGGCAGACATGCCGCAGTCCGCATCGAATTCAAACGCGGAGTCTAACAAAAATGGAAGAACCGTCCTCCAGGAAGAATCAATATAAAATGCTCTGGCGGTACGCCGGGCTGGCGTTCCAGATGCTTGCTGCCATCGGCCTGGCCCTTTGGCTGGGCTACTTGCTGGATCAATGGCTGGGGATACGTTTCCCGGCTTTCATGATCATTTTTTCTTTACTTTCTTTAGGCCTACTTTTGTGGCGAATTGTAAAAGATACCAGCAAGCATGACCGATAAGTTTATTTTCTGGCTGGCAGGGGTGTTCGCACTGATCACCGCTGCCTTGTTCCTGTTGCAGCAATGGCTCCTCCAATCGCTGGGGGTGCATTTTGAAGTGCTGGTAGCAGGCAACATCGCCATGGCGCTCATTACCCTCATCAGTTATTCCCTGAACCGCAAAGGCATGGCGGCAGCCAATCCCAATGTCTTTGTAAGGTCTGTATACGCCTCTACCCTGAGCAAGCTGATGCTCTGCGCGGCGGGCGTTGGCGTGTACGTATTCCTGAGCCGCCCGCACGTCAGCAAAACGACGATCTTCCTGCTGCTGTTCTTTTACCTGGTATATACGGTGTTTGAAACCATCCACCTGTACCGGATGATGATCAAGCAAAAGAAATCCTGAGTAATTGAAGCAAGAAGCACCTTTACATGCGTTGGCCAGTTACCTGCCGGACGGAACGTTTGAGCAGGTGATCGCTTACATCCGCGAATACAAAGTACATCTCACCATTACCCGCGAGCGCCAGAGCGTACTCGGCGATTACCGCCACCCGTACGAGAACAAAGGCCACCGCATCAGCATCAACGGCGGGCTCAACAAATATTCTTTTTTACTGACCCTGCTCCATGAGATCGCCCACCTGGTGACCTTCATCGTTTACGGCAACCGCGTTCCCGCCCACGGCAAGGAATGGAAGCAGGAATACAGCAAGATCCTCCGCGAGTTCGTCGGTAAACAATACCTGCCGCCCGACGTGGAAGCCGCTGTGAAACAAAGCCTGCATAACCCCGCTGCCAGCTCCTGTGCAGACGAAGACCTGATGCGCGTGCTCAAGAATTACGACCGGCGCAGGGAAAACCATTACCTGGTGGAGCAGCTGCCGCTGGGGCAACTCTTCAAGACGAAAGACGGCCGCATGTTCCGCAAAGGCGAACGCATCCGCAAAAGGTTCCGCTGCGAGGAAGTGCCTTCCAAAAGGGTTTATCTTTTCAGTCCTGTGTACGAGGTGGAAGTGGTGACGGAGTGATCTTACTGCAGGAAATTACTTTTTTTCAGGTAATGATAGATCTTATGATACCTGTCGAAATCCACGCTCGCTTTGCTCGCGGCTTCCAGGTCTTTCATGATCAGCGCTTTTTCTTCTGCACGGATGTTTAATTGCGGGTGTTCCGCCAGGTATTGGGTGAAGTGAAAGAAGTAAAAATCCTCCTCTGGCAGGGCTTTTTTGTGCGGGGATGCATATTTCGCCAGGCGTATAATGGCGCGTTGGCCATTGTATTCCGGCTTCAGTGGCTCCATCGCAATGGCCGTATCAATATCGTTCAGGGCGGCATCAAACTGCAGGCCGCCCATTTTCTCTAAGGCGCGGAGGTAATAGATATCAGCGTTCCGGGGATCGAGCAGGAGGGCGGCGTTGAAATCTTTTCTATACAGGAGGCTGTGCATCTGGTTAAATTTCCCCGTTCTTTTTACAAACCTGTTCCAGGTAGTGAGCGAATCCGATATCCTGCCGTCTGAATGATATCTGACCTGCACGGACCTGTGCTTTTTTTCAATGCTGATGCTTTTCAGCTTACCGTTGGTATACCACTGGCGGCGTTCGGAGGAGCCGTCGGTTCTGAACAGTTCTGTGCGGAATACGATCCCTGCGGCATCTGTGTGCACTACCGCCAGGCTGTCTCCTCTTTTCGTATAGGTGACCGTGGAATACAAATGCCCTTCGTCGTCGTAATGCGTGAAAGGGCCGGTCTTCCAGCCGTTTTCCATCATTCCTTCCAGCGCTTTTTTTCCATTGAAGTGATAATCGATGATCTTACCGGTATAAGGTTTATCGTGGTAAGAATATTGGATCATGTCGGCAGTTGTCAGCCGCCCTGTAAGATTGTTTAAAATGGGTATCTTTTTCTCTTCTTCGCTCCGCGCCACATATGCTTTCGTGAATATGTACGCAATGCTGTCCCAGCCCCTTTCGGCCATATGTTTGAGGCCTTTCCGGGTCTTTGCCATATTCGTATAGGCAACGTCTTCCGGGGTAAGCATGCCTTCGTTATGGATATGATATTCCAGCGGGTTCCGCACGTACAATACCGAATCCAGGTAATACAGCACTTTCGTGGGTTTGGGCTGGGCGGAAACCGAGGTGGCCGCCAGCAGCATGATAGCGGTGATCATTTTCATATCAGAAATTTATGCTTTTCAGGTATTTGTACAGTTCCTTGAATAGCTTATCCGTGCTGAAAGGCACCGCGGCCTTTTCCAGGTCTTTCATCATCAACGCCTTGTCTGCGGCAGGGATGTTGATGTTGGGATGGGTGCGCATGTATTCCACGATCTCTCCTTTTTTCAACCTGTTGTCTGTATCCCAATACGCCGCTTTGTAAATGGGCACGAGCGCTCTTTCGCCGTAGTAGTCCGGTTCCTGCGGCTCTATTGCAATGCAGGCGTTGATGTCGGCAAGCGCCCCGGCATAGTCCAGCGTTTCTATCCTGTGGGCGGCGCGCGCAAGGCAGATTGCCGGGTTGCCCGGTTCTTTTTTCAATGCAACATCATATTCATCGATCTTCATCAGCCGTTCACGCCTTTCGGTCGTTTTGGTTTTGACGGCAACGCCCATGCCTGGCCATGGCTTGTATACGGAATCTGTCATGATGCCGGAAGAAAGGTATTTTTTGGTAAGGTTGCCGCCGCTGTGGGTTTCGATCCGTGTTTTCAGGCTGCCGCCGGGGTAATAGTATTCTGTCACGGAGACCTTTTGCGGCAGCAGGTATTTCCAGCGGTAATAAACGTTCCCGGCACTGTCAGTGGATGTTTTTTCCGTATCCAGTGTATCTGATACCGTTGTAGTATGCAGCGTCAATATGCCATTGACGTCATACTTTTTTTCAACGCCTTTCTGCAAACCATCTTCATAGTACGCTTCCGATTTTATATCGCCGGAATAGTAATAATCGATCACCTTCCCCGTGTAAAGCCTGTCCCTGAAATAATACCGGTTATTCCGCTTTTCCAGCCTTGCGGGAGAGGGAATATTCTTCCGCTCCGGCGGCAGTTGCAGGTAATGTTTGGTGAAGATGAAAGTAACGCTGTCGTATTTGCCGTAGCCGAGTTTGAAAAGGGTGAACGGGTCCCTGACCGTGTTGATGAATCCCACCTGGTCTTCCTGCAATCTTTCGTCGGTGAAAATTGTTCTTATCTCCGCTGAATCCAGTAAATACAACTGTTTCCGCTTGCTGACGCTGGCAGTGTTTTTACCCTCGGCTGAGGCAGAAGGTTTGGATGTTCTCACCCGGCCGGACTGCGCGGAAAGCTGCAAACCGGCGAAGAGGAGGAGGCATAAGCTGGCAAAGGTTTTAGGGATCGTCATGGGATACAAATTAAGAAATTATGCGCGGCTTGCCAGTGAAAGCCGGGGCATGGAAAGAGAAACTTTAGTTAAATGTTACAGGCGGTTCAGGCGCCCTGTTTCACCACGTCTACCGTGTTCAGTTTTACCTGGGTGCCGGTTCTGAGCGAATAGGGAATTTCTGCCACCTGGTCCGTATGTTTCACCAGGTCTTCCACATCTTTGCGCGGCGCGGGAGATTCCAGCCGGATGTCGTACCGGACGTTCTTCGCCTGCGCAGGCTCGCCGCTCCAGTCGCCGTTCACGATAATTTCAACATGAGCGATCTCTATGCCCCTGGCGGCTGCTTCACGGTAAAGGTCGTTGCAGAGGCTGGCCCCGATGGCCATCATAAAGAGTTCTTCCCCGCTGAAGCCGATGCCAAGCCCGCCGGCCCTGGGAGTGCGATCTATCACAACGCTGCGCGGCCCCGCCCATCCTGCCGCGGCGCTGGTTTCGTGGATTGTTTTGATATGTACCTGCATAGTATGTTTAATGTACGCAAACTTGCGCGGATAACAAAAAAATGCCTCCCGGGACCGGGAGGCGCCATAAAAGGTAAAAAGCATGAGCTACATCTTGGGGTATATGACACTTAATCGAGATTGACGAGTTTGCCTTTCGGGTATTTCACCGTGTACTGGAGCTGCATTTTCTTTTCCTGCTTCACGGGGATCTCCAGGCTCCAGGTCACCAGCTGCGACACGGGGTCCATCGTGGCGCCGGAATAAGATATCCTGCTCACTTCCACTTCGCTCTGCGCGGGCATCGGCACCTGGTCTTCCACCAGTATGCGCACGGGTTCCTGCTTGTTGTTCCGCACGCTGATCTCCCAGTTGCGCACGGCCGTCTGGTTGCTGGCAAGGAACTGGTTCTTTGAATATTCCTTTTGTAGCTTGCGGTTGATCACGATGTTCTTGTCTTTACCGAGCGACACATACAAAGTATCTGAAGCGGTCTGCAGGTTGAGCAGCGATTTGCCTAGATAGGTGCCTTCAAAATAAATGCTGGCTTCTCCATCCAGCAGGTTCAGCTGCTCCCATGCTGTAATGCCGGCCACGAGATACGCAGCAGGGTCCAGCTTGGGCGCGGCGTGGTATTGGTAGCTGGTGGCTACGGGCGTTTGACTGACAGACACGGCATACGGCTTCCCGTCAGACGGGATGCTGTAAGGCACGGCTATATCGAAGTTGACGCTGGTGGTATGGAAGCTGGCGGACACGTCCAGCGGGATGTCTTCGCGTTGTTTGGCTGAGTTTACGCCGCGGATGCGGATACCGGAGGACACGCCTGCCACCCTGCCAACGACCTCGGTTTCGATCGATTTGCCGTAACCCACTACCACTACATCTTGCAGCGCCTGAACGTTTTCCTGCAGCACGATATTCATGAAATTATTGCTCAGCGTTACCTGCTGGTCTTTGTAACCGATATAGGTCACGTCCAGGGAAGTGGCGCCCGTGGGCAGTTGCAGGCTGAACTCGCCTTTTTCATTGGTGGTGGTGCCGATGGTGCGGTTGGGTATGCGGATCATGGCGCCAATGATGGGATGGCCGGCGCCGTCCATTACGCGTCCGGTGGCACGGCCCTGGTCTTTCAGCGGCGATTTGTAACGGGCCTGGGTAAGTTCCTGCATACTGTTGAACGTGCGCAGGTACCAGGCGTTCATTTCGGGTTTCTGCCCGCTCTCTGAAGGGTTGCCGCTGGAGAGGCTGAGTTTTACATTTTTCCAGTCTTCGCCGCATTGCTGGAATACGTTGGCTTTGTAGGCCAGTTCCATCGGGTGGCTGATGTTTTCCACGCGCAGTTCGTAGGTGGGGTACCAGCCTGCGTTCTTCACGAGGTAACGCAGGGTGAGCTTTCCGCTGATGCTTTCTTTCGAAGAAACGGTGACGAGCAGGTCGGTGGTGGAAGTGTCTTTTGTTTCGAGGAGCGCGGCGCGCTGCTGCATATTCTGCCGGATGTTGTCATTCAGCCTGCGGATGTTGGCCTGTATGGCCAGTTGCTGGTCCAGCACCTCGGTGAGGCGGTTGCGCTGGAAGTCCAGCGCTTCTTTCAGGTCTGCCGTTTTGAGGCCGGTATTGGTGCCCCGCAGGTCCTGGTTCTTTTTCAGCATTTCCTCTTCCTGCCTGAACACGGATTCTTTATTTTTTTCGCGCTGCAGCCTTTCTTCGAGCACTTCCAGCTGTTCCTGCAATCTTTTTATTTCATCCTGCGGGCGCTGGTTGTTCAGGTAATTCCTTTCGCGCGACACGGAGAGGATGGTGAAAGCACCTTTCCCCTGCACCTGGATGCTTTTTTCTTCCAGCTCGGGCGAAATGCCGGGAAACACCAGCGTGGCGGTGCCTGCAGGAATGGTAGTGGCAGCGGTGCGGGTGATCTGCGCGCCTTGCAGGAAAACGGTGACGTTTTCGATACTGGAAGGGACAGTAACTTTCTTCGTTTGTGCGGTAGCGTTAGTAAAGGTGATGAGCGTAAAAAGGTATAGCAGTGTTTTCATACCGGAGATTTATGGTCAGGATGTGATTTTTGCCCTGATTCCATAAATCCCCGGGGATTTTTTTAAAATTCATCACGAAAACGCCGTCCGTCCTTCGCCGGACGGCTGCTCCGCTTTGCGGGAGGCCCTTCCCGCTTCTTTCTGCGCGATCCTTTCCTCTGTTTCCATTTGCAGGATGGCTTTCTTTTCCTTGCGGTGCATGGCAAAGGCGAACTCGTGCTGGTCTTGCAGGTCGTCGTAAGGCCCGCGGGGAGAAATGAGCTTTACGAATACTGGGGCGGTTTCTATGGCAACAAACAGCAGCATGATGAACCAGTTGGCCCAGCGGATGGGCTGGCTGGCGGCAGTGATGCGGCCCAGCGCTTCGAGCCTGGAGGCCATACCGTTCAGCCGGCCGCGTTGCAGACCGGTAATGTCTGCGGCTACCGTGCTGTCTACTTTCGCCAGTTCGGCGCGTAAAGCCTGCTGCTGCAGGGCCAGTGCGGCAAATGCGGCTGAAGCGCTGTCTGCATCGGCTTTTTTGGCTTTATAGATCGGGCCGAGATTTTTCACGCGGGAGCCGCCGGTGCCGTCTGCCTCCTGCTGCGCGAGCAACTGCAGCGTATCCCTGCGGGCGGCTTGTATGGCCATTTGCTGCTGCACGGCGTTCAGGCGGCTTTTCAGCTCGTTGCTGCGGCTGAGGTAGCGTTCGGAAACTTTGGCTTCCTGCTCGCGGAACTTCTGCTGTTCCATAATGATCAGCTCGGCCTGTATCTCGGTGTCGAATATTTTCAGCTCCAGCGGCTTGGAGATCACGATGGCGATCAGCACGGCAAGAATGATGCGCGGCGTGGCCATCCACAGCTCCTGCCCGAAGCGTTCCCGCTTTTTCATGCTGGAAACGATGTAGCGGTCCAGGTTGAAGATCATCAGCCCCCATACCACCGCGAAAAGCGCGGCGATCCAGGGTTGCTGGAAAACCGTCCACAGCGCATACCCGGCAGATATGGCGGCGAAAACGCCGGTAAAGAATACAGTGGCGCCGATGCCTGCATATTTATTAAGCTCTGAAGGTGCACGGCGCAGCATGGGCAAATGTGCCCCGGAACAAATGAGGAAGAATTGGCGGATGCGTAGCATGAAAAACCTGTGTTAGTGGTTGAACCATTAACCCGCACATGTTCAAAGTAAAAGGATGGAGATCAAAGATAGGCAAAAAAATGGCCGGCGATAATGCCGGCCATGGATATGTAAGAACAATATTCTGAAGGATTATGCGTTCACCGCCTTGTTCACCAGGTCTGCCGCTTCGCTCAGCAGGATGGCGCTCTGTACTTTCAGGCCGCTCTGCTCGATGAGCGCTTTGGCTTCAGCAGCGTTGGTGCCCTGCAGGCGCACGATGATGGGAACATTGATGGTGCCGATGGATTTGTAGGCGTCTATCACACCCTGGGCCACCCTGTCGCAACGAACGATACCGCCGAAGATATTGATCAGGATCGCTTTTACTTTAGGGTCTTTCAGGATGATGCGGAAACCTGCTTCCACGGTCTGTGCGTTGGCGGTGCCGCCTACGTCCAGGAAGTTGGCCGGTTCGCCGCCAGACAGCTTGATCATGTCCATGGTGGCCATGGCCAGGCCGGCGCCGTTCACCATACAGCCTACGTTGCCGTCCAGTTTCACGAAGTTCAGGTTGTACTGGCCTGCTTCCACTTCGGTGGGGTCTTCTTCGGTGATGTCGCGGAGGGCTACCAGGTCAGGGTGACGCAGCAGTGCGTTGTCGTCCAGGCTGAGCTTGCAGTCTACGGCAATTACTTTATCGTCCGCAGCTTTGAACAGCGGGTTGATCTCGATCATGGCGGCATCCAGGCCAATGTACGCGTTGTACAGGTTGGTCACGAATTTCACCATGTTTTTGAAGGCCTCGCCGGTTACGCCGAGGTTAAAAGCGATCTTGCGCGCCTGGAAGCCCTGGAGGGGCATATTGGGGTGCACGCGTTCGCGGAATATTTTTTCAGGGGTATCATGCGCTACATCTTCGATGCTCATACCGCCTTCTGTGGAGTATACGATCATGTTCTGGCCGCTCGCCCTGTCCAGCAGGATAGAGAGATAGAACTCCTGGCGTTTGCTGGGGCCGTCATAATATACGTCCTGCGCAACCAGTACTTTATTTACCACTTTACCAGCCTCACCGGTCTGAATGGTAACGAGGGTGCCGCCAAGGATATTGCCGGCGATGGTTTTGATATCTTCAGCGTTTTTTCCTACCGCTACGCCATTCTGCTTCGTACCCCTGATCAGGCCCTTACCACGGCCACCGGCGTGGATCTGTGCCTTTACAACCGCGAAGTTGTTTCCGAATTGCACTTTCAGTTGCTTATATGCTTCCGCAGCCGCTTCAGGTGTATCTACCGGGATACCTTCCTGTACCGGTACGTTATATTTTTTCAGCAGTTCTTTAGCCTGGTACTCGTGTAAATTCATCGGTATTTAAATTTGGCCGCTAATTTAGGCAATTTATGTTTTAGAATAGGGATTTCTTTGGGGGGAGATGATGATATGTTATATAGAATTAACTTTGCCGGGCACAAATCATGGCTATGCTGGTACAGATCAATGAAGCAACGGCGTATATACGGCAGTTCGCAGCGGAAACACCCGTGGCGGGCATCATCCTGGGCAGCGGCCTGGGCAACCTGGCCGGGGAGATCACCGACCGTAAGGAGATCCCTTATTCCGACATCCCTCATTTTCCCCCCGCTACGGTGGAGGGGCATTCCGGCAAGCTCATCCTGGGCCGGCTCAGCGGCAGGCCGGTAGTGGCCATGGCAGGGCGTTTCCATTATTATGAAGGGCTCAGCATGCAGCAGGTCACCTTCCCCGTGCGGGTCATGAAGGCGCTGGGCATCCAAACCCTGCTCATTTCCAATGCGGCAGGGGGTATGAACAAGGCTTTCCGCGTGGGCGACCTCATGATCATCACCGATCATATCAACCTCCAGCCTGAGCACCCGCTCCGCGGCCGGAACGAGGATGCGCTGGGTCCCCGCTTCCCGGATATGAGCGAGCCCTATGCTAAAGAACTGGTAACCTCTGCGAAAGCGATTGCTTCCGCCAAAGGCATATCTTTACATACCGGCGTGTACGTGGGCGTACAGGGCCCCACCTTCGAAACCCGGGCGGAATACAAGTTCATGCATGCCATCGGGGGCGACGCCGTGGGTATGAGCACCGTGCCGGAAGTGATCGTAGCTATCCACAGCGGCCTGAAAGTGTTTGCCATGAGCGTGATCACAGACCTGGGCATCCGCGATGAGGACAATGTGATCACCCACGAAGAAGTACTGGCCGCGGCCAAAGGAGCGGAACCACATTTAACATATATTTTCAGCGAACTGGTCCGACAATTGTAGCAAATTGGGGATCCCACACGAATCATCAGGATGAGGCATTTCACTATCGTTTTTTTACTGCTGGTATGCTCCGGCTCAGCCCTCCGGGCGCAATTCAATACCAACCGCCTCCCGGGCCGCGGCGGTGGCGGCGGCAACGCGTCTATGCAGCGCGATACCACCAAACACGACCATGAGCCCGATACCCTCACGCTCCGCTTCCGCTACCTGGACGAGCCTACGGATTTTATGCTGGATTCCACCATCTCAGACTTCCAGCTCAATTACCTGGGCATACCCGCTTCCTACCTGACGCTCGGCAACAATGGCAACGCCGCCCGCAACCTGCTGCTCACCCCGCGCATGATCCCCGGCTTCGATCCCGGTTTTCACGCGTTCGACATATACAGCTTCAATCACACGAATGCCCGCTTTTATAATACCAACCGGCCTTATTCCGAACTGGGCTACCTCATCGGCGCCAAGCAGGAGCAGATGATCAACCTGATGCACACGCAGAACAGGGGAGAGAAGTTCAACTTCTCCTTTGCTTACCGCAAGATCAACTCCCCCGGCTTTTACCGGAACCAGAGCACCAACCACGACAATTACCGCGTGACGGCCAATTACAACAGCCAGAACAAACGGTATCACCTTTTCGTGAGCTATTATCTCAATAAGCTGAACGGCGGCGAGAACGGGGGGATACAGAACCCGGCGGACCTCGAGAATTCCGAATTCACCCAGCTGCGCCTCATTCCCACCAACCTGGGCAGCGCCAGCGCGCAGAGCAGCAGCTTTTTCAATACTTCCATCAACACCAAGAACGCCTACCAGGAAGCAGGCATCCTGCTGCGCCAGCAATACGACTGGGGCAAGGGCGACTCCATCCACATCAACGATACAACGGACATCTATAAATTCGACCCGCTGTTCAGGGTAGAGCACACTTTCAATTATACCGAAAATACCTACCGCTTCATCGACGCATCACCGGATTCGCTCTGGTACGCCGATCATTACGGTTTCAGGATACCCAAGGGCGGCAACGACAGCGTATATACCCGCCACCGCTGGCGCATGATGAGCAACGATATATCCGTCATGCAATTCCCCGTTCGCGGCAACACCGCGCACTTCATCAAGCTGGGAGGCACGCTGGAAACCATTGCCGGGCAATTCCAGGCCCAGAATGAATCGTTCATGAACTTCATGGCGCATGGTGAATACCGCAACAAGACCCGCAACCAGCGCTGGGATCTCCAGGCCAAAGGCAATTTTTACGTGATCGGTGAAAATGCGGGAGATTATGCGGTAATGGGCCGCCTCAGCCGCTTCCTCAACGAAACCCTCGGCAACGTGAGCGTAATGGCCATGAACGTGAATAAAGAGCCCTCTTATGTATACCGCTATTTCGGCAGCAATTTGCGCGCGCCGTGGCAGAACAATAACCTGGACAAGGAGAACATTACGCAGATACAGGTCAAAGCAGACAATAAGAAGCTGAAATATAATGTGACGGCGAATTATTACCTCTTCAACAAATACACTTATTTTAAAAGTTTTACGGAAAGCGACCAGTTCACCGGCCTGTTCAACCTGCTGCAGCTCGTGGTTTACAAGCGCCTGGACGTGAAGAGCTTCACTTTCGACGCGGACGCCGCCTTCCAGCAGATCGCGGGAGACGCGCCCGTGCAGCTGCCCGCCTTCTGGGCCAGGCTGCGCATGGCCTACACCGCCCGCCTGTTTAAAAACCTGAACCTGTATACCGGGCTGGAAGGGAAATACAACACGCCGTATTACGCGGATGATTATTCCCCGGTGGTTGGTCAGTTTGTATACCAGAACCTCCAGCAGTTCAGCAACATGCCCGATGTGGCCGCTTTCGTGCATTTCAGGATCAAATCCTTCACAGCCTATGTGCGCGGCGAGAACCTGAATTCTTTTGTATGGAACTATAATTTCAACGCCCCGCTGTACCCCAGCAACGACTTTGCGGTACGGGTAGGCATCCGCTGGTGGTTCGTGAACTAACAGCTGTGCTATTTCAGCCGGAATACCTTAAATTTGTAGCGTGAAGAAAATGCTCACCATATGTTTTGCTATACTTTACACGCTGATTACCAGCGGGTTTAGTGTCAATGCGCATTATTGTATGGGCGAGCTGGCTTCCATAGGCCTGCATGATACCTCCGATGAACCCTGCCCCAAATGCGGCATGCCCCTGAAAGGCGATTGCTGCAAAGACGAGGCGAAGTTCTTCAAAATGGACGATTCGCACCAGGCCGCCAAAGCCTTTGCAGGCATCACCGAACCATGGGTGGCCCTGCCGGTGGCTGTTCAGCCTGTATGGCTCCAGCCCGTTTTCAACACCCCGGTGCTCAAAGCCTGGGCTCCCGTTCACGCGCCGCCCCTCATACCGGCGCTTCCCCTTTACAAGCAACACTGCATTTTCCTGATCTGATCCCGGCCGCTTTTTTCCGGACCGTACAACCGTGCGTGTATTCCGCACGTATTATGTTACCGGGCATTCAGCCCGAAAAATCAAGATCATGAAAACAATCCTCATAGCTATTGCATTCATCGGTGCACAGTTGACCGCTTCAGCACAATATAAAAAGGCCGCCTTGCAGGCAGCAGGCCTCACCTGCGCCATGTGTTCCAACGCCACCCAGAAAGCCTTGAAAACATTGCCTTTCGTGGATAAGATCGATACCGACCTGAACACCACCACCTTCATCCTCCACTTCAAACCCAACACCGCCGTGAACCTGGACCAGATCAGGCAGAAAGTGGAAGGCGCAGGTTTCTCCGTTGCCACCCTGAAAGTAACTGCCAATTTCGACCAGGTGAAGGTGGAAAATGATACGCATATACCCTTTGCCGGGCAAACGCTGCATTTTATGAACGTAAAGCCGCAGGTATTGCAGGGCGAAAAAGAAGTGACCGTTATCGACAAGGATTTCGTGACTTCCAAAGTGTACAAGAAATACAGCGCACAGACCAAAATGACCTGTTACGCTACCGGCACTATGGCTGAATGCTGCCAGCCCGGCGCGAAAACCGCGGGCAAAAGAGTATATCACGTCACCATTTAAGCCCCGTTCTATGCTGAAGCAATTATTTTTGTTCTTCGCCTTTACGGGTGCGGCTGCCGCTGCGCAGGCGCAGGAACTGTACGTGTATACGGAACCGGCCAGCAACATGGCCGTCAATTCGCTGGGCGTGCGGGTTACCAGCAAGCTCTTCCCGATGGACCATGTGGATTACAAAGGCTACCGCCTGCAGCCGGAAGTGATGTTCGGCTTCTCCAAGAAGCTGATGCTGCATGCCAGCACTTATTTCTCCAACATGATGCAGAAGCAGTTCGAGTTTGAAGGCGCCAGCGTGTACGCGAAGTACCGGTTCATTTCCCTGGACGATGTGCAATCCCATTTCAGGATGGCCGCTTTCGTGAAAGGGGCGCTGATCAATAACCCGTACATGCCGCCCATGCGCGACCATGATCATGCCGCGAAACCTTACAACAACGAAGAGCTGGACCTGGACGGCAGCTCATCCGGCGTCAGCGGCGGCATCATTGCCACGCAGCTGCTGCATAAGCTGGCGCTTTCAGGCACCGTGGCCTACGACCGGTATATGCGGAACACGAAAGACGAAATGCCGCTTTTCTTTTCGAAAAATGCGCTGAATTACAGTCTTTCCGCCGGCTACCTGCTGTTCCCGCGCAAGTATAAGAACTACAAACAGACGAACGTGAACCTGTACGTGGAATTCCTCGGCAAAAGCAACCTGGACCAATACCGCCGCAATTATTATGTGGACGCGGCGCCGGCCGTGCAGCTCATCATCAACAGCAACTCCCGCGTGGACTTCGGTTACCGCTGGCAGCTGTACGGTAATATGGACCGCGTGATGGACCGCAGTTTTTTACTGCGTTATGAGTTCAATTTTTACAACATCAGAAAGCAGCAATAATATGAGTAAGGCAGAATTACATATCAAGAACATGGTTTGCCCCCGCTGTATTAAAATGGTGCGCTACGTGCTGGAGCACCAGGGCCAGGAAGTGCTGGATGTGAGCCTGGGAAAGGCTTTGCTGAAAAAGGCCCCCGATGCTTCGCAGATGGAAAGCATTGCCGAAGCGCTGAAAGAAGAAGGGTTCACTTTGCTGGACGACCGCCGGCACCAGGTCGTGGAAGCCATCAAGAACTTCGTGGTGGAAACCGTGCACTACGGCGAGCTGGACGAGCTGAATGAAAACTTCTCCACGCTGCTGGCGCAGAAGCTGCAAAAGGATTATCACCAGCTGAGCAAGCTGTTTTCCGAAACAGAGAACACTACGATCGAGCAATATATCATTCAGCAGAAAATAGAACGGGTGAAGGAACTGCTGGTATATGGCGAACTAACGCTGAGCGAGATCGCTTACAAGCTGGGATACAGCAGCGTGGCGCATCTCTCCGGGCAATTCAAAAAAGTGACAGGGCTCACGCCCAGCCATTTCAAGCAGCTGAAAGACGATAAACGCAAGCCGCTGGATCACATCTGATCAGATAGCGCTGCTGAAAAGCTTTGCCTGCGGGGTATTCCGCCAGAGCTGTGCATCAAAGGCCATACATATGTTACGTATGTATGGCCTTCCTTTTTCGGTCACTTCCACGCCATTCCGCAGCACCGCTACCAGCCCGTCCTTCTCGGGCTCCTGCAGCCGCTGAAGGCATTCCATGACGGCTGCGCACTGAACATCTTTTTTGTCCCAGCCGGTGCGGAAGCTGCACATCAGGTCCCGGATATGTTTGCGCAGCAGCAGGTCTTCGCTGCTGAGCAAATGCCCTTTGGCTATGGGTAATTTTCCCGCCTGGACGGATTCCTGGTAAGCAGCCAATGTCTTTTCATTTTGTGTATAAACAGACTGGCCGTCGCTGATGGCGGATACGCCGAGGCCTACGAGCATACCGGTATGTGAAACGGTGTAGCCCATAAAATTGCGGTGCAGGCGGCCCTGCTGCCACGCCTGGTACAAGGGATCGCCCGGCAGGGCGAAATGATCCATGCCGATCTCGGTATAACCATATTGCTCCAGCAACGACCTTCCCGTTTGATACAAAGCGAGCTTGTCTGCTCCCTGCGGCAGGTCTTTTTCGGAGAAGAGGCGCTGGCCGTTGCCTTTGATCCAGGGAACATGGGCGTAGCCATAGAATGAAATGCGGTCCGGCCGCAGCTGCATTACCTGGCTGATGGTGTTTTGAATAGATGCGGTGGTTTGCAGAGGCAGGCCGTAGATCAGGTCGAAGTTTACGGACTGGTAGCCGGTTTGCCGGGCCGTTGTTACCGCCCTTTCCACGTTTTCGAAAGGCTGGATGCGGTGGATGATGGTTTGTATCTCCGGGTTTAAGTCCTGTATGCCAAGGCTCATCCGCCGGAAACCAAGATAGTGGAGCGTTTGCAGGTGCTCTTCCGTCGTATTGTTAGGGTGGCCTTCGAAGCTAAGGTCTGCATCGGGCAGGAGGGTGGCGGTGGAAAAGATTTGTTCCAGCAGGCGGCGGAGATTGGCGGCACTGAAAAATGTAGGCGTTCCGCCGCCGAGGTGCAGTTCCCGGATGCGCGGCGTTTCGCTGAACAGCTGCCGGTAGAGCGCCCATTCCTTTAGCAGCGTATCGATATAGGGCGCTTCGTAGCCGTGGTTCTTCGTGATGTATTTGTTGCAGCCGCAGTAAGTGCAAAGCTGTTCGCAAAAAGGAAGATGAATATACAACGCGATACCAGTTGCGCTGTTGGCAGTGGTAAAGGCCGCCTGGAAGCGGGATGCCCATTCTTCTTTGATGAAACCAACCGTATTCCAGTAAGGAACGGTGGGATAACTGGTATACCGCGGCGCGGCCGTATCATATTTTTCAAGAAGTTTCATGTAGCGATTTTTTAATGACAATGCTGATGCGTTTGCTGTGGCTGCTCCGGCGTCATCACCGGGCTGATGTAAGGAATGCCGAGGTTCATGCCGCGCAGTATCAGCAGCATGGCCATCACCCCGACCACCAGCGGAATGGCCTGTCTTATGCGGTGCCTGACAGGCATGCTGATGAGCTGGCTGAACCAGGTTACGGCCATCATAGCGGGAAGCGTGCCCGCGCCGAACGCCGCCATGAACAATGCGCCGTCCACAATACTCCCCGCCGCCAGCGCGCCGGCAATAGCCATGTATACCAGTCCGCAGGGCAGGAAGCCGTTAAGGAAACCAATCGCATATAACGTGCTGAAACGCGGGCGGGACAATAACTTTCCTAACTGAGCACGGACGAAGGCCATCCCCGGCGCGGGCAGGTAACGTTGAAAGAACAAAGTACCCAGCAGCAGCACGCCCAGCGAAACGGACAGCCATTGCTGCAAGCCGCCGATATAGAACTGGCGGCCTATCCAGCCGAACAGCGTGCCCATCAGCATATAAGCGGTAACCCGCCCGGTGTTGTATAAAAGGATCCCGGATAATTTCCTGGCGCCTTTGAACTGCTGCACGGGCAGCGTAAGCGCAATGGGGCCGCACATGCCGATGCAGTGGAAACTTCCGAGGAAGCCGAGGATGACGGCTGGTAATACGATGTTCATTGTATAAAGATTTGCGTTTCCTGGAAATAGGAGGCGCCGCCTTGTTCCCATTGAAGTTTGACTTGGTAATTTCCTTTTTGCAGTTGCTCCCCGGGTACCACCAGTTTCCCTTCAGCATCGATCGTGATCGGCGTTGTGATATCGTAGCGGGAATCGGAAGGGCGGTAGAAATGCGCCTGTCCTTTCACCGGGATGTTCCGCAGCTCTTCCGGGAATGTAATGAGAACTAGGTTGCCCTGCTGGCAAACGGATACCGGTTCAGAAAGTCTGCCTACATTGCGCTGCCCATCAATCACCTGCTGGAATTTCAGCTCTTCCGCATAGTAATCGGGCGTTACCATGTCTATGCGGGTTTGCATGCTTTTGGTAACGAGCGTCACAATGCCGGCGGCAAATAGGATAAATACGACAATGATGGAATGTCCCCAGTTCATAGCATTTAGTTTACAGGTCCGAGAAATGTGGTGCGCATACGAAGCACTTGCTGATTGCCTTCATACAGCCCTATTTTTAAGGTGGATTTTCTTTTGTTGACGGCCTTCCGCGGCAATACGATAAAAAATGTTCCTTCTCCCTGGCCTTCCGCTTTGATGCGGATATATGGCCGGCCGATCAGTTCTATTCTTCCTTCTATGCCTTCCAGCTGCAAGGTAACCGGCATATCTGCCGTGGTCTTGTTGACAAGCTTGATGCGATAGAGGTTGCTGACGCTATCTTTCCCCCGCTCCTGGTAAAGCATGCCCGCTGTGCGTATGATCGTGGCCCCTGCGGGCTTCCGGCTGGCCAGCATCACGGTGATGGCTGTGGTGAGCAGCAGGAGGATGACGGTATAGGTTTTCAGCCGGGGCGTGAAATGCAGTTTTTTCTTCTCCGTTATCCCGTTCTCTGATGTATAGCGGATCAGGCCTTTGAGGCGGCCGGTCTTTTCCATCATAAAATCGCAGGCGTCCATGCAGGCGGTGCAGTTGATGCATTCCAGCTGTGTGCCGTTGCGGATGTCTATCCCGGTGGGGCAAACCTGTACGCATTGCAGGCAGTCTATGCAGTCGCCCGGTGGAGGCTGCAGGATCTTGCTACAGTTCCCGCAATCCGTGCAACTGCACTCTTTTTTTTCTGTTTCCTTTTTGTGGAACTTGCCCCTTGGTTCACCGCGCAGGTGATCATACGCCACCACCACGGAATCTTTGTCAAGCAGCACACTTTGCAGCCTGCCGTATGGGCATACCACGGTGCATACCTGTTCGCGGAAAAAAGCGAACACGGCATAGAACACGAAAGAAAAGACCATGATCGCCGCAAACCCGCCGGCATGGGCAGACAGCGGTTCGGTAACGATCTTCCACAGCTCCGCTGTACCGATAATGTAAGCAAGAAAAGTATTGGCAATGCAAAAGGAGAGGAGGAAGAAGACGCTGTGCTTAAGCGTTTTTTTCATCACCTTTTCAGTGGTCCATGGGCCTCGGTTAAGCACCTTTTGTGCGGCGGCTGTTCCTTCTATCATGTATTCTATGCGCCTGAAAAGCATTTCCATGAAAATAGTTTGCGGGCACACCCATCCGCAGAACAGCCGGCCGAACGCCATGGTGAACAATACGATGAACAGGATGAACGTAACCATCACCAGCCCGAAAATGAAAAAATCCTGCGGCCAGAACACTGCGCCGAAGAGGATAAACCTTCCATCCACCACATTAAAAAGGAACAGGGGCCTGCCGTTGATGTGGATGAACGGCAGGCTGAAAAACAATAAAAAACAACAGATGCTCACAATGGTCCTTGCGTTGTAGAACCTGCCCGCAGG
This sequence comes from Chitinophaga sp. YIM B06452, assembly GCF_039655965.1. Taxonomy (NCBI): domain Bacteria; kingdom Pseudomonadati; phylum Bacteroidota; class Chitinophagia; order Chitinophagales; family Chitinophagaceae; genus Chitinophaga; species Chitinophaga sp. YIM B06452. The sequence continues at coordinate 23,771 of NZ_JAWLKY010000004.1, forward strand.
CTGCTTTGCATAGATCCAGTTCCGCTTCCCCCGTTCGTTGACGGTGGCCAGGCTGTCACGGTATTTTTCCTCTTCTTCTTTCATTTTCTTTATTCTTTCTGTCCTTCTGCTGCTTTAGGATTGGCGGGCGTAGTGCCTTGCAGCGAGCGGATAAACCCTGCCAGCTGCGCGATCTGTTTGGGCGAGAGGTCGTCTTTCCAGGATTTCATGCCTTTGTCGGGCACGCCGTATTTGATGGTGGAGAATATCTCGTTCACTTTCCCGCCATGCAACCAGTAAGGGTCTGTGAGGTTGGGTCCTACCAGTCCTTGTCCTTCCGGGCCGTGGCAGGCGGCGCAGCTGGCGGTGAAGACCTTGCGCGCTGCTTCCAGTTCTGCCGCGTCGGTGATGAGCGTTACGGAATGCTCGTCGATATTATTGGCGGCGTTTTTCAGGTATTCTTCTTTTGCCACGGCGGCTTTACGGTTGGCAATGTCCAGCTCCTCCAGCTGCAGGGGAGCGGCGTGGGTAACGTGGTAGCGCCAGATGTACACCACGGCGAACACCATGCTGAAATAGAATCCCCATCTCCACCACGGCGGGGTAGGATTGTTCAGCTCGCGTATGCCGTCGTAATCATGGCCCATATCGGCTTCCGCCTCTGCGGCGGCATCCACGCTGCGCGTGCGGTTGAGCTTTTCCATCCAGCTGATGCGCGGTTTGGCCGCTGCCTTCACTTTCGGCTTGCGTTTGCGCGAAATGCCGGTGAGCACACGGAGGGCCTGCAGCAGGAAAAGCAGTACCAGCAGCTCCAGTGCAATGACGGAGAGCAGCATGTAAAACACCTCGTCAGACAGGCCGGCCACGATGCCGGCCGATTTGGCGCTGGCGGTTTGCGAAGCTGCCAGCAGCAACAGTATGAGGGGTATTTTTTTCATTCTTTCACGGTAGATGTCCGTAGCGGACAGCACCGTATAACCAAGGGTGATAATGGCGAGCAGCAGCCCGGCGGCCACGGCAAGCAATAACAGCGCAACAGGATGGCTTAGCTCGCCGTAACCGCTGCCCGGCGCGCTTTGTGAAAAAGCTGTAAGGGATGAAAGGAGTATCATGCAGGTCAGTATAGATCTCATATCCTACTGTTTTTTAAGTGAATCGTTATCGTCTAATGGCAGGCCGCTGATATGGTCCATCATCTTCCGGTCTGCCCGGAAGGCCCACCAGGCCGCCAGCAGGAAGAAGACGGAGAAAATGATGAGCGAGACCATGGGGTAGATGCTCACATCGTCTATCGATTTCAGGTAATTGATGAATTTCATACGTTTTAGTTTTTATCGGCGGTTACTTTAATGTCTTTCCCCAGCCTTTGCATATAAGCGATCAGGGCAACGATCTCGCGGTTCGCCGGTATGTCCAGTTTATCCTTTTTCAGGTTATTCGCGATCTGCGTGGCCTGGTCCTCGAGGTCGGCCTTTGCCTGCAGTTCATATCCTTCGGGGTAAGGCACGCCCAGCTTACGCATTACGTTGATCATCGCCGGGGTTTTGGCATTGTCGATATTGTTGTCGAACAGCCAGGGATAGGATGGCATGATGGAGCCCGGGCTCATAGACGTTGGGTCGAGCATGTGGTTGTAATGCCAGCTGTCCGGGTATTTGCCGCCGAGGCGGGCCAGGTCGGGGCCGGTTCTCTTGGAGCCCCATTGGAAGGGGTGGTCGTAGATGAATTCGCCGGCTTTGGAATAGTCGCCGTAGCGGGCCACTTCATCGCGGAAAGGGCGCACCATCTGCGAATGGCAGGTATAGCAGCCTTCGCGGATATATACATCGCGGCCGTGAAGCTCCAGCGGGGTGTAGGGCTTCACGCTGCTGATGGTGGGGATATTGCTTTTGACGAGGAAAGTAGGCACCATTTCAAATATGCCGCCAATGCCCACTACGACCAGGCTGAGTATTACCATCTGCACCGGCCTGCGTTCTATCCAGTTATGCCAGTGGGCAGTGCCGTAAGCGGCGGCGGTCTTTACCAGCGGCGCGGCCTCTGCGGCTTCATTGGCTACGAAAGAGCCGCGGCGTACGGTTTTCACGATGTTGACGATCATCAGTATAAGACCGCTCACATATAATAATCCACCTAACGCGCGCAGCGCATACATCGGCACAATGGAGGTCACTGTTTCGAGGAACTGGAAACGCAGCGTGCCGTCTTCGGTGAACTGCTTCCACATCATGCTCTGCGTAAACGCAGCCCAATAAAGGGGGATCGCATAAAAGACGATACCCAGCGTGCCTATCCAGAAGTGCGTGTTGGCCCATTTCCTGGAATACAGCGTGGTGGAGAAGATGCGCGGTATCATCCAGTACAGTATCCCGAAAGTTAGGAAGCCGTTCCAGCCCAGCGCGCCAACATGTACGTGCGCGATGGTCCAGTCTGTATAGTGGCTGATGGCGTTTACGTTCTTTAAACTAAGCATGGGCCCTTCGAAAGTGGCCATGCCGTAGCAGGTGAGCGCGACCACGAAAAATTTCAGGATGGCGTCTTCCCGCACCCGGTCCCATGCACCGCGCAGGGTAAGCAGGCCGTTGAGCATACCGCCCCATGAAGGCGCGATCAGCATGATAGAGAATACGGTGCCGAGGCTTTGCGCCCATTCGGGCAGCGCGGTATACAGCAGGTGGTGAGGCCCTGCCCAGATATAGATGAAAATGAGCGACCAGAAGTGGATAATAGACCAGCGGTAGGAATATACCGGGCGGTTGGCGGCTTTGGGCACAAAGTAATACATCAGTCCCAGGTAAGGCGTAGTGAGGAAGAACGCCACTGCATTGTGCCCGTACCACCACTGTACCAGCGCATCCTGCACGCCGGCGTACCAGGAGTAGCTTTTGAACAGGGACAGCGGCATTTCGAAGGAGTTGATGATATGCAGCATCGCTACGGCCACCCAGGTGCCGATATAGAACCAGATGGCCACATAGAGATGCGCCACGCGCCGTTTCAGGATAGTGCCCAGCATGTTGGCGCCGAATACCAGCCAGATAAGCGTGATGGCAATATCGAAAGGCCATTCCAGCTCCGCATATTCCTTCCCGGTGGTGTAGCCCATGAACAGGGTGAGCGCGCCCCCGGCGATGATGGCCTGCCAGCCCCAGAAATGTATCTTGCTCAGCAGGTCGCTGTACATGCGGGCCTTACAAAGGCGTTGCAGTGAATAGTACACGCCCATGAAAATGCCGTTGCCTACAAAGGCGAAGATCACGGCATTGGTATGCACAGGCCGCAGCCTGCCGAAGGTCACCGGGGCATACCCGAGGTTCATTTCGGGGCGTACCAGCGCAATGGCCGCCCACAGCCCGGCCAGCATCCCAATGAGGCCCCAGAACATGGTGGCGTAAGCAAACCATTTCACGGTACGGTTGTCGTAAGAAAATTTTTCGAGGGACATATTGCTTTGTTTATTCTTTATCGGTTTCTTCTTCAAACAAAATGCGGTGGGCCGGAGAAAAATCATCTTCATATTGCCCGTCTTTCACAGACCAGATGAAGCTGGCGAGAAAGAACAACGCCACGGCAAGGCTGGCGCCCAGCAGGAGGATAATCACGTTCATGGAAGGTCGTTTTGATCGATAGTGTAAAATTACTTTGCACGGAACCGCGGGTTTATGACGGCAATCACTACGCGGAGTGATCGTCATCAACGCAACAGCTTCCTGCCCGCCCATTCGCTCAGCGCATAGGTGAGCAGGATGATGCTGATTGAACTGGCAGGCATGAGTATGGCGGCTGTAAGCGGCGACAGGCGGCCTTGTACGGCAAAGAACAAACCTGTGATATTATAAGCTGTGCTGTATACGAAGCTGAACAGGATGATCCGTTTATTGACCTTGCAGAGACGGATGAACGCCGGGAGCTTGTGCAACTGCGCGGCTTCAAGGATGCCGTTGCTGGCAGGCGTGAAGTTGTTGCTGTTCTCTGCCAGCGAAATACCGGTATTGCTTTGTTTCAGCGCGCCCGCATCATTCAGCCCGTCGCCGATCATGAGCACCTGTTCGCCCTGTTTGCGCAGCTGCAGGATGTAATCGAGCTTGTCATGCGCCTGCTGCCTGAATTTGAGCACGGCGTCCCTGCCCATCATTTTACGGAGATTGCCGGCTTCGCCGGGCTGGTCGCCGGAGATGAGTGAAAGGCGATAGTTTTTCTGCAACGTTTTCAGCATCTGTTCGATGCCGTTCCGGTAGGTATGGCGGATGAGGAAGTACCCTGCATGGTCGCCGTTGATATTGACTTGCACGATGCTGCTGCTGACGGGACCCGGTTCTTTCGCGCCGGTGTAGGTTGTGCTTCCGAGCTGTATGTGCATCTGGTTGACCCAGCCCTGCAGCCCCATGCCCGGCTGTTCGGAGAACCTCCTGATGGTGTGCGTTGCGGGCTTGCCGCAATACTGCCTTACCTGGATACTGAGCGGATGCTGCGATGCCGCAGTCACGGCGGCGATAGCGTTTTTTTCAGAAGAGCTGAGCGCACGCCCGTGCCATTCGGTAACGGCGCTTTGTTTGCCGGTGAGCGTTCCCGTTTTGTCGAATACAATATGGGTAGTGCCCGCCAGGCCTTCGATGGCCTGCGCATTGCGCAGGTACAGCCGGTGGCGGCTGAGAATGCGGAGGATGTGGCCGTTGGTGAAGGATGCCGCCAGCAGCAACGCGCAGGGGCAGGCAATGATGAGAATGGCCGTTACGGAAGGCCATATCTTTGAAGAATCGTATATGCCCCAGTAGAGCGCGGTAATGGCTGCAATGGTCAATACCACCCAGCTGAAATACTGGCCCAGCAAATGAATGAATGACGCTTTTGGCCGCTGTTCCTCCCGCAGGTCGTCGCGGTTCCAGAGACTGGTCAGGTAGCTCTGCGCCACTTCTTTGATCACCAGCAACTCCATATTGCCTTCCAGCTGCCGCCCGCCGGCATAGATGATCTCACCGGTCTGTTTCAGTACGGGAGCCGATTCCCCGGTTACAAAGCTGTAGTCTATCAAAGCTTTGCCCCGCACGAGGATGCCGTCTGCCGGCACCAGTTCTTCGTGATGTATTAAAAGGGAATCGCCGTTCCTTACCTCAGGCAGGCGGGTGGGTATTTCGGTGTCGTTCTTTATAACGGTAATGGCTATGGGGAAGTAAGCAGTATAATCCCTGTCGAATGTAAGCCCCTGGTAGGTTTTTTCCTGCAGCAGCCTGCCAATGAGCATAAAGAGCACGATGCCCGTCATGCTGTCGAAATACCCGCTGCCGGCGCCGCTGAGCACATCGGCAAGGCTGCGTATAAAAGTGACAAATATGGCCAGCACGATCGGCGTGTCGATATTGAGGAAGCCGTGCCGTAGGCCTTTCCATGCGGGCAGGTAAAAGGCCTGGGCGCTGTAAAACACCACCGGAAGGGATAATGCGAGATTGAGGTAACGGAAAATAACAGACATGCCGCCTTCCATATGTCCCGGGCGGGAGAAATATTCCGGGAAGCTGAGCAGCATGATATTGGCGAAGCAGAAGCCTGCTACGCCCAGTTGATAAACGAGTTGCCGGTTGGAAGGTTTGGCGGGTTTCTTCAGGTCCTGTAAGCTGATGTACGGTTCATACCCAATAGCAGTAAGGGTTTCGGCCACTTTCCGCATGGAGGTGGCGGTATGCCGGTAAATTATTTTCGCTTCTTTTTTGGTGAAATTGACCTGCACCTGTTGCACGCCGGGGTCCAGCCGGTGGAGGTTTTCCAGCAGCCAGAGGCAGGAGCTGCAATGGATGGCCGGGATTAAAAAAACAACATGCGTAAGCGCTTCGTCGCGGAATTGCAGCAGTTGTTGCTGCGTACGCTCATCGTCCAGGAATGCGAACTTGTCTTTCCTTGCCGGCGCCGTCTGTGCCATACCTGGCTTTTCATTCAGGGCATAATACTGGCAAAGGCCATTTTCGGCTAACAGTTCGTATACCATTTTGCAGCCGTTGCAGCAGAACTTTGTTTCACCGGTACACGGCTCCCCGCAATGGATACATTGTTGCCGGGTATCGCTGGTTGCTGAGATCATGCCCTAAAAGTACACCCGGCTGCTGTGGCGGGCGATGAGTATAGTCAAGCCGGCCGGTGATGCTGGTCACTGACGAAAGTCAGTTTTGGGCAAATATAAAAGACCGGGCTCATTCGTGTGAGCCCGGTCCCTTTTTTTTATTAGCGGAGAATAAGCCTGTCTGGCTTTAATATCCGCACCAGAAGTTGTACGGGGTTATCCCATTGGCGGATGCCGGGAGATTGTACCCGATGCGGTAGCGGAAAGTATTTGCCACGTTGCCGGGCGTATTGTCATCCGCCATCAATATCATATCAAGGTTGCCGTCCGCATTCAGGTCGCCGAGGGCAATGCCGGCTCCATATCCGTCTTCCCCAACACCGCGGTAAGTGATATAATTCGCATTGGCTACGCCGTTACCTGATGTATTCACATTATGTACCACACGGTACCTGAATGAATTTTCTCCCGGCGCGTCGTCATAAGCCAGGAAGAAAAATTCAGGGTAGCCGTTGCCGTCTATATCCCTTACATCAAAACCAGCGCCATGCCCATGATCTCCAACGCCCGGCACCGACACATAGCCGCTCCAGTTGGCGGTATACCCCGCGGCATTGGGATTGTAGCCGATCTTATACCTGAATATGTTTGCTCCCGAAGGATCGACGTATGCCATCAGGATGATGTCTTTCACGCCGTTCTGGTCTATATCCCACATGGCGATTCCTGCTCCGTTTGCAAGATCGCCGAGGCCGGTAACGGTATGGTAATTGGCGGGCCAGCCGGCAGCAGGCTCGCCGTTGGCGTTCAGGTCCAGACCTACCCTGTAGCGGAAGGTGTTGGCGCCGGAAGGATCGTCATATGCCATGATGATCATGTCCTTGATGCCGTTGCCATTGATATCTTCCACAACAACGCCTGCACCTGCGCCGTCTACGCCCAATCCCGTAACAGTTACCACGGAGGTAATATCTGCAGTGGTGCCATTGGTGCTTACATCCCTTAAGAATTTGTACTTGAAACTATTGGCACCAGGCGCATCGTCGTAGGTCATCAGCACGAGGTCAGGAACACCATTGCCGTTGATGTCCGTGATCTTAACATCCGCGCCGTCGTCCACAACGCCGAGCCCTGCTACCTGCACTACACCTGCGGTCCAGTACCAGAGGCTGTAGTTGATGCCGATTCTCGGAATGCCGGCTGCATCCGTGTAATGATATGCTGCTTCAAGCGCATAGGATTTACCGCAGGTCAGCCAGGCTGAAAATGGAGGGAAGGTCAATACCCCTGAACCGGTTGTGCCGAGGTATGCTACGCGGGTAGTACCATCATTGAGGTACCAGTCCGTGTAACTGGGGTTCATAACACTGAAGCAAACGGTAGCTTGGATCGTGACATTTGAACCTGTTTGTGAAATAATGGAAAAGGCCGGCTGGCATACGGCCATCGAACCGGGATCGGGCTTGCCCACGGCCAGTTTGTGAGCGGGCCATTGGCGCACACTGTCACCGGGTTTCAGGGGAATGTATACCGCGGAATCGTTTTTAATGAATACCTGTTCAATGATCCGCCTTGCGCTGGCGTCTGGTGTGCTTTCCGGGACGGGCTTTTCATTTTTTTTACAGGCTGCAAAGGCAAGCGGGGTCAACAGGGCTACAAAGCATAGCTTCTTCATGTGTCTTTTCATGGAATGTTATTTAGGGTGAATAAAAAACATCTTAAGCAAGGCCATTTAAGCCTCATTCATTGGTTAACGATCGTATGTAAAACTGGATTATCAGGGATTCATGTATAAGCAGGTTCACAAACATTTTATTTACGCAAGTGAATGTACAGTATTTTTATTTTCTTCCGGGAAAATTTTTTTGTACAAATGGATTTTAAAAGAAAAGCACTCAGCTTCCATTTATGGAATGAATGTACGCTACCACCTCCGCCACCTGCCTGCCTGTCAGTGAGCCTTTCCAGGGTTTCATTCCTTTCTCCGGCACGCCGTTCCAGATAGTATGGAATATTTCCTTTGTACTGCCGCCGTGCAGCCAGGTATTGTCTGTAAGGTCGGGTCCCACCGTGCCTTTGCCTTGTGAGCCGTGGCATACGGCGCATTTGCTGACGAACGTGAGCCTGCCCGCTTTCAGGGATGATTCATCATTTAATTCCGGCACGTTGTTCTCGTCGATCTGTTCTTTCATGGTAACATTTTCCGTCTGCTTTGTAACGGGTTTTGCATGGCTGAGCTGGAACGACCACAGATAGCCGGCCAGCCCCGCCACGATGAAAGAAACCGCCCATGCCTTGCTGTGCACGCGCAGCCCGGTAAGCGACCGCAGTACCTGCAGCAGCACCAGTATCACTATGATTTCCGTGATGATGACAGACATCATGATGTACAATGCATAATCCGGCAAACCGGGAACGAAAGGAGCGGCCAGTAGTACGCTTTTCATGTAACGTTCGCGGTAAACGTCCATTGCGCTGTGAATAGTGTAGGCCAGCATGATGATCACTACGAGCAGGCCGAAAGCGATGCCCAGCAATAGCATAGCCACGGGGTGGGAGAGTTCAAGGAAGTCGTTTGCATTCATAGAGCGTGGGATTGTTTCCTGAATCTACCGTAGAAAATATACTATGGGCATGAGCCGTCTCAACAGGCAACATGACTTTGATCAGCCCGCTGGCCTGAATCATATAACGAATCACCATAATTGTGTAACAATCAGCAATTAATGTGGCCCTACCTTTGTGACAGATTAAGACAGGTACCATGGTTAAGATCATTAAGAACATTCTCCGGTTCGTCCGGTCGTTATTTGTAAAGAAGAATTGCTGTAAATAAATACACATGAGTTCTGGACGCAGTACAGACCCCATGTGGCAATTGAAAAAGACAAACACATGAAACATTTAACAGGACTATTGCTGCTTATAGGAATGGCTTTCGGCGCGCAGGCGCAACACGACCATCATATGCCCGCCAAAAAAGACACCGTTCCTACCAAAAAAGATACTTCCATGCATGCAGGACATGACACGCACAAGGGGCATGATATGCATGAAGGGCACGATATGAGCAATATGACCAGCGCATATTCCCTGAACCTTCCCATGAACAGGAACGGGTCCGGTACCAGCTGGCTGCCTGACAACAGCCCGATGTACATGTATATGGCGCAGAAAGGGAAAACTTCCTTTATGTTCCATGGCAACGTGTTCCTGCGGTATACCTCTACAGACTTCACCGCTAAAGGCTCCCGCGGCGCGGCCAAGCTGGATGCGCCCAACTGGTTCATGGGCATGATGAACCACCGCGTGGGTAAAAAAGGATTGCTGAATGCCACGGTCATGCTGAGTTTCGACCGGGCTGTGATGGGCGGCGCCGGTTACCCGTTGCTGTTCCAGAGCGGGGAAACCTGGAAAGGCAAGCCGCTGGTAGACCGCCAGCACCCGCACGATCTCTTTGCGGCGTTGAGCGTAGGCTACACTTACGCCATCAATAAAGACATGGATGTATACGCTTACCTCGGCTATCCCGGCGAACCGTCTATCAGCGCGCCCGCTTTCATGCACCGCGTATCGGCTATGAACAATCCCGATGCGCCGCTGGGCCACCACTGGCAGGATGCAACGCACATCACCTTCGGCGTGGGTACGCTGGGCTTTCGTTACAAACAGGTAAAGGCGGAATTCTCCAGCTTCACAGGCCGCGAACCGGATGAGAACCGTTACGACTTCGACAAACCGCTGTTCGACAGCTATGCCTACCGCCTGAGCTACAATCCTTCCAAACAATGGGCCCTGCAGTTCTCCCAGGCATTCGTGCACAGTCCTGAAACGCTGGAACCTGGAGAGAACGTGACCCGAACCACCGCTTCCGCCATCCATACCGGCCTGCTGCGCAAACCCGGCAGCTTCGTAGCTTCAACAGCCGTATGGGGCCTCAACAGCAAAAGCGATGGCCATAAGGAACATTCATTCCTGGCGGAAAGCAACCTGCAATTGCAAAAGAACGCTATCTACGGCCGCTACGAATTCGTGGAAAAAAGCACGCATGAACTGCAGCTCGAAGACAAACTGGGCGAAGCGAAATTCAGCGTACATGCCTTCACGTTAGGATACGCCCGCACGCTGGCCACCGTCTGGAAAACGAACCTGGCAGTGGGCGCCCAGGGCACCATTGACGTTGAAGACAAAGCGTTGTATGGCATTTACGGGAAGAACCCGCTGAGCGCGCAGGTGTACCTCCGCATCAGCCCGGCCCTTCACCGTTAAGCCGACGATCCGAAAATAAAGCAGGCCGCCTGGAATACCAGGCGGCCTGTGTGTTTTTGTATAGCTGCTTTACTTACTCTGCGATCGTGTAGTCGATAGACTGTGTATGCGTTTTGCCATAACGGTCGGTGGCTTTTACAGTTACCGTGTGTTTGCCGGCGCTCAGCTTAAACGGCGCTTTTGCCGACCACAGGTGTGTACAGGCCTGTGCGTTGGAAGGACGCCTGCCGGGCAGCACTTTTTCGGTATGGTCAAACAGGTGGAGGATGTCCAGGTAATTGGGATCGTAGTCTTCAATGTAATCCATGGGCTTGAAGGCTCCGCCATCCACGGAATATTCCACTTTATCGCCTTTGGCGCCCATAAAGAAGTTGGCGTAGATCGCGGAAGAACTGTTCTGGTCCTTTTTGATCACTTTCGGGGCAAACAGGGCCATCTGGTAGTTTTCAGGCTGGCCGGCCACTTTGTAGTCTATTGTATATTGGTTGCCGGATATGTTGAGGAAAGCGTAGCCTTTGGGTGTGCCGTCGCGCATAGTGGAGGCGGGAACGCCCTGTGCGTTCAGCTGGCCGGAGTACCAGTCGCCGGAAGTGGTGCCGGCGTTGTATTCATGATGCGGTTTTTCCTGGAGCCAGCCATCTTGTTTGCCGTAGAAATTCTGGCGCTGCAGATGTGTGTGGGCGGAGAGAGACAGGGTGTTGGGGAAATCCTTCAGCAGGCTGAACAAGCGGTCGCGGTCCGCCTGGCGGAAGGCCTGGCCGTTTTCATTCAGTAGCGGGATGTGGAACGACAATACGATAAGCTTGTCTTTGCTCACAAATTTCAGGTCGTTTTCGATGAACTGCAATTGGTCTTCCCTGAAACCGCCCCAGTAGCCTTTGCCGTCGCGCGGGTCGGGGTAGAGGATATCGTCCAGCACAATAAAGTGCGCGTTGGCTACATTGAAGGAATAATTCGCGGGACCGAAGTTGGCTTCGAAAGTTTCGTCGCTGAGACTGTCTGCTTTGGCTTCGTAGTTCATATCATGGTTGCCCATTACGTTGTACCAGGGCAGGCCTACTTTCTTTACTGCCCGGATGTAGGGCTGGTGAAGGTTGAGGTTGTCGCCCACGAGATCGCCGAGGCTGAGGCCGAACGCGAAATTTTTGATGCCTTCCACTTCAGCCACCACGCCTTTTTCAAAATGTTCGATCTCTTCCATGGTATAGGGTTGCGGGTCGCCGAATACGAGCACGCGGAAATCGTTATTTTCAGCTTGCTGGCGAAGCGCGAAATTCACCAGCGCAGGCGTAGGCCCGGTGGGAGCGGCGCCTTTATATTTAAAACCCTGCGGTGCGCCCTGCGGTTTGATAAGAAAGTAATTTTTCGGAAGGTTGCTGGAATCCAGCGGGAACTGGTAGCCGGAGGGCTTGATGGCGAAGATCACCTGGTCCTGCCCGGCGGGCAGTGTATAAAAACCTTTATCGTCTGTCTGCACCACTTCCAGCCCATTGCTGACGCCTACGCCGGCAATGCCTTTTTCTTTTTTGTCCATTTTTCCATTGCTGTTGGCGTCGAGGTAAACATAGCCTTTCACCTGTGCAAGGCAGCTGCCGGTTGCGAATAAAGCGGCAGCCAGGGTAAGAATAGGTAGTTTCATATTGTTAACTTTATTTCGAAGGCGCAAGATTTGGAAAAAAATATGAAACGTTTTAGAAGACGGTTTTATCAGATTGTTAAGGAATTTTAACCACGGACTGTCCCAATCCCCAGCCTGAAGTAGTATTTCCACTACGCAATTATTCAGCTCCTGTAGTATTTAAATTACTTAAAATATGTATTCCCCGCAATCCCAAAACTATTTTTGTGAATAGCACGTTAATTGCAGCACGGAGTTTGCTTTTTATTCTACATTAGCTCATGTAAAAACAGTGGGGAAAAGGGATGAATTATTTCAAAACCGCCTGGATATTGTTGTTAATCGTAGCTGTAACCGCCTGCGGCAGGAAGAAAGGCAAGCCCAGGCAACAGGAGATCGTGAAGACCATCCGCCAGCTGGATGAAGTGGTGCCGGCGCAGATCAGCGAGCGGCTGGAATATGTTGCGGGGAATGATGGCATGATGGAAGACAGCGTGCCTGCTTTTCGCCTCAGCACGCTGCAATATGCTTACAACCGGCAGCAGGGCACGGCTTTATGGTCGAAGAACGGCAGGACGGCCCCGGGGGCAGACAGCCTGATGCAATGGATCAACGCTGCGGGCATTTACGGCCTGAACCCGGCGCATTATCATGCTGAAGCGCTCAATGGCGCACGCGAACAATTCAGGGCCGGGAAGGAGGCGCAAAAAGACGCCGCGCTCTGGGCCAAAATGGATGTGCTGCTGACCGACGCTTTTTTTAAAATGGCTTATCACCTGCATTATGGCGTTGCCCCGAGAGACAGTGTTACGCTGCGGAAAGATTCCCTGTTGTCAGACACCGTGCTTACAGACCTGCTGCAACAGGCATTGCAGAACGGCAATATTTCCGCAGCCCTCCGGCAGCAGGAGCCCCTGCATCCCGGTTACATCGCGTTGAAAGAAGGCGTTCAGCAATACGAACAGCAGTTTGGCGATATGCGCTGGGACACCCTGCCACAGCAATATTACGATACCCTTCAATTCAAACAGCAGCTGGCCGCGAGGCTCATCCTCACAGGACAGCTCGACTCCGCCGGCTTCGTAATTACAGATTCGGTGATGCTGAAGAACGCGGTGAAGAAATTCCAGAGAGAATTCAACATTTACCCGGATGGCATTGCCGGCAAACGCACGATACAAACGCTTAACAAACAACCGCAGGACTGGATGCTGCAAGCCGCCATCAACCTGGACCGCTGGCGCAAGCTGCCCGATACGCTGCCCGCGCGTTACCTGCTGGTGAACATCCCCGCCTTCCGCCTCAACGTGATGGAAGACACTGCTAACGTGGTGGAGAGCCGCGTGATCGTAGGCACTCCCCGCACGCGCACGCCTATCCTCAATTCGGTAATGACCAACTTCGTGCTGTATCCTTACTGGCGCGTGCCCTATAGCATCGTATTCAAGGAAATGCTGCCGCAGATCAAAAAGGATGTGAACTACCTGGCGGAAAAGAACCTTGAAGTGGTGGATCATCGCGGCAACGTGGTAAGCCCCGATTCCATCGACTGGAACAAGCTGAGCCGCAAGTATTTTCCTTATGTGCTGCGGCAGATGGACGGGCTGGACAATTCATTGGGCATTCTCAAATTCAACTTCCACAACAAATTCAGCGTATACCTGCACGATACCAACAACCGCACGCTCTTCAGCAACAACAACCGCGCGCTGAGCCACGGCTGCGTGCGCGTACAGGCCTGGGACAGCCTGGCCATGTATATGATCCGCAACGACCCGCGCCCTGAAATGCGCGACAGCGTGAGGTCCTGGCTGGATAAAGAAGAGCAGCGCGTGTATTCCATGACCAACAGGCTGCCGATCTATATCCGTTATTTTACGGCGGAAATGCGCTACGGGCGTTTGCAGTTTTATGAAGATGTGTACGGTGAAGACAAAACTTTAGAGAAATATTTTAGATAAGACCGGAGAAAAAATATTTTCAAAAAAACGTTGGTGCATTCGAAGAATGATTACATTGCAGCACACCTTTAACCCCTGCATTAATTAACCAATCATTGTGAAAGCGCCATGCTTAAAATGACTGAAAAACGGAAAAATTGTAACCCCGGGACGCAGCTGGAAAAAGAAGTCAGGAAATTCCAAGCTGTTGTGAAAAAGGCGATGCCCCGCCAGCCGGTTCTCAAGCTGACGGACGAGGAAATCTTCAACATGACAGAAAATCTTGTCAGGACTTTTTTTAACGATCAGCAAAAATGGATCGAAGGCATTTACAAGTATAAGGACCGGTCTTTTGACCTGTTTTATTTGGTCGTGCTCAAAAGAGATAGTACTGCGGGCCGGGAGAGGATATTTAAGTTTTACGAGATTCTTGAGACGGTAGAATTTAAGGGTCAGCCTCATGTGTCTTTCCAGTTTGTGCCTCAGCGTTTAAAAACGAATGTCAGGGCGTGGCGGGAAGTAGTTCCTTTTACTTTTAAATAAGTAGCTATGGAACCACATATTAACCAGGCAAACCATAATTTGCAACTGCATGCCATTTTATGCGAGCGATATTCCACACAGTATTTTGATTGGAAGATCACTATCCTGTTCTATGTGGCGCTGCATCTTTTAAAGGCGCTAGCAAAAAGGAAAAATATCAAGATCGGGCAAACCCATTCGGATATTGAAAGCAATTGTAATCCCAGGAGATTCAAAGGGAAAATGCCATTAACGGAACGGGCATGGATTCGAGTATTGTCATGTAGCGAGATATAACGGTTTAAGCACTGAGAATAAGTTACTGGGCAACTTCATGCAGGAAGACTATGAGGAATGCCTTCAGCATTTTGATTTCTTCAGGAAGTTTATGCTGGGGAAGGGGATTGATATTGATCTTTATCAATAAAAAAGCCCCCAAAAAGTATTCGGCTTTTTGGGGGCAGTACCTGAAACAGTCTTTTATCTGCGTTACGGCAATCGTTTAGTGGATCAACTCCGACAGTTTTTTATCCAGCTCTTCCCCGCGCAGGTTCTTCGCGATGATCTTGCCCTGGGGGTCGATCAGGAAGTTCTGGGGAATGGAGCGGATGGCGTATTGTTTGGCCACGGCATTGTCCCAGAATGCAAGGTCTGATACATGCGTCCAGGTGAGGTTGTCGTCTGAGATCGCTTTCAGCCATTTTTCTTTGGCGTTCGACTGGTCGAGGGATACGCCCAGGATGGTGAAGTTCTTGTCCTTGTAATTATTGTAAGCCTTCACCACGTTCGGGTTCTCAGCACGGCAGGGACCGCACCAGCTTGCCCAGAAGTCGATCAGCACGTATTTGCCGCGGAAAGACGCGAGGGAAACGGGTTTGCCTTCAGGATCGTTTTGCACGAACTCAGGAGCGGTAGCGCCGATGGATACTGCTTTTATTTTGTTGAGATAGTCGTTGTATTGTTTCCCGGCTTCGCTGTTCTGCACTTCTGAACTCAGTTTGGTGAACTGGGGATACACAGTTGCGTAGTCAGGTGTAGAGCCGGCGAGCTGTTTCACTACATCGAGTGCTACAAAGCTTTTGGTGTGTTTGGCCAGGAACTGCTTCAGCAGGGCCTCGCGGTCATCTTCGATCTGTTTGGATTCAGCCATGAGGCCGGCCATAAAAGTTGAATCTTTCTGCATGTCAGGGGAAGCACCGTAGTATTTGGCCATCAGCGCGCCGTTGCGTGCGTTCACGTCCTTCAGCAGCGTGTTTAGCTCAGCGTTGTCCGCATTGTTAGGGCCGCCTTTTACGGTGGCGTTATGCATGCTGTCTTTGCTCTGCACCAGGATCTCGCCTTTTTCCAAGTAAACGCTCACGCTGGATTTCTGTGCAATTGGGCGGGGAGTGCCCGGGCCGTAGCTCAGCGCTATTGTAGCGCTTGCCGGGCTTTTAACGGTGCCGCTGAAAGTGAATTCGCCGTTGTTCAGCGCGGCTGAATCGGTTACTCTTTTGCCGTCGGCCACATACATCAGGTATGCTTTAACAGGTTCGCTGTGGGTACCTATCTTGCCTTTAATGGTATATGCGTCTTGCGCATGTACGAACGCCGGCAGGAGCAAAGCCGGTAATAATAATCCTTTTTTCATGATTGGTTGGGTTTGAGGATAAATGTAACGAAAAGTGCCGGTTGGGCCGCCAAAAACTGCATGAACGGCAGGGATCAGTGATGTGATGTTGCAGCGAAGGGCGATTCCCGGGGAAAATGCCGTCAACTGCTGTAAAAAAAGCGGCCCCCGTGTGGAGGCCGCCCGTATGCAGATATACGTCTGTGCTTATTTAGCGAGTTTCGCTTTCAGCGCTGTGTCCAGCTCGGCAAGGAATTCCTCGGTGTAAAGGTAATGTTTGCCATGCTCCACTTTGTTGCCATGGATACAAACAGCCAGGTCCTTGGTCATTTTACCGCTTTCAACGGTCTCTACGCACACCTGTTCCAGCGCGTGGCAGAAGTTCACCAACTCCTGGTTGCCGTCCAGCTTGCCACGGAACTCCAGGCCGCGCGTCCATGCGAAGATGGAGGCGATGGGGTTGGTGGAAGTGGGCTTGCCGGCCTGGTGGTCGCGGTAGTGGCGGGTAACGGTGCCGTGCGCGGCTTCCGCTTCCATCGTTTTACCGTCGGGCGTAACGAGGGTGGAGGTCATGAGGCCGAGAGAGCCGAAGCCCTGCGCCACGGTGTCTGACTGTACGTCGCCATCGTAGTTCTTACACGCCCATACGAAGTTACCGTTCCATTTCAGCGCGGAGGCCACCATGTCGTCTATCAGGCGGTGCTCGTAAGTGAGGCCCGCTTTGTCGAATTCAGCTTTGAATTCCTGCTGGTAGATCTCTTCGAAAATATCTTTGAAACGGCCATCGTATTTTTTCAGGATGGTGTTCTTGGTGCTGAGGTACAGCGGCCATTTTTTCATCAGCGCCTGGTTGAAGCAGGAGCGGGCGAAGCCGCGGATAGACTCGTCTGTATTGTACATCGCCAGCGCAACGCCGTCGCCTTTAAAGTTGTATACTTCATGCTCGATCACTTCGCCGTTCTCGCCTTCAAATTTGATGGTGAGCTTGCCTTTGCCTTTGGTCACAAAGTCTGTAGCGCGGTACTGGTCGCCGAATGCGTGGCGGCCGATGCAGATGGGTGCGGTCCAGTTGGGCACAAGGCGGGGAACGTTCTTGGTCACAATGGGCTCACGGAACACGGTGCCGTCCAGGATGTTGCGGATGGTGCCGTTGGGTGATTTCCACATTTGTTTCAGCTTGAACTCTTTTACACGCTCTTCATCAGGCGTGATGGTAGCGCATTTGATACCCACGCTGTACTGTTTGATCGCATTGGCTGCGTCTACAGTCACCTGGTCGTTGGTGGCATCGCGGTGCTCCATTCCGAGGTCAAAATATTTAATATCCAGGTCCAGATAAGGAGTGATCAGTTTGTCTTTAATGAACTTCCAGATGATCCGCGTCATTTCGTCGCCATCCAGTTCAACCACAGGGTTTGCAACTTTGATTTTTTGTGACATCAGTTTTTATTTTTTATTACAGCCAATTTCAAATACGTATCCGGTTGATTGGATTACGTTTTTTTATCAAATGATTTGATTACAGTTTCGAAAGATAATATTTACCGGCCGAATTTTGCAATCAGTTGCATGAAATTCATATTGCCTACAGCTGCTTGATGATCTCGTCGGCGAACTCGCTGCATTTAACGAGCGTGGCATCGTCCATCAGCTTGTAGAAATCGATGGTCACCCTTTTGCGCATAATCGCCGTGCTGAGACCGTGCACGATGATGTCCGCCGCTTCTTTCCAGCCCATGTATTCCAGCATCATTACGCCGGAAAGGATCACGGAAGAGGGGTTCATCGTATCTGTATTCGCGAAGCGGGGCGCGGTGCCGTGCGTGGCTTCAAATACGGCGTGGCCGGTAGCGTAGTTGATGTTGCCGCCCGGCGCAATGCCGATGCCGCCCACAGCCGCTGCCAGCGCGTCGGAGATATAGTCGCCGTTCAGGTTCAGGGTCGCTATCACGGAATATTCCTGCGGTGCCAGGAGTATCTGCTGAAGGAAGTTGTCTGCGATCACATCGTTGATGATGATCTTATTGTGCGCCTGCGCTACTTTCAGCTCGCGGTTGGCTTCTTCTTCGCTTTTTTCTTTCTTGGTCTGTTCCCACTGCCCCCAGGTATACACGTAGTCGCCAAACTCGCGTACCGCCAGCTCGTAGCCCCAGTTCTTGAAGCCGCCTTCGGTGAACTTCATGATGTTGCCTTTGTGAACGAGGGAAACGGTAGGCCGTTTGTGCTCGATGGCGTATTTGATGGCAGCGCGCACCAGCCTTTCGGTGCCTTCCTTGGAAACGGGCTTGATGCCCAGGGAAGAGGTCTCGGGGAAGCGGATCTGCTTCACGCCCAGCTCTTCGGTGAGGAATTTCAGGAGTTTGTTGGCCCCTTCGGTGCCGTACATATATTCGATGCCGGCATAAATGTCTTCGGTGTTCTCGCGGAAGATCACCATATCCACCTTTTCAGGGCGCTTCACGGGGGAGGGCACCTTGTTGAACCAGCGCACGGGGCGCACGCAGGCGTAGAGGTCCAGCTCCTGGCGCATGGCTACGTTCAGCGAACGGATGCCGCCGCCTACCGGGGTGGTGAGGGGGCCTTTGATAGATACGAGGTATTCCTTCAATGCGTCCAACGTGGTTTTGGGAAGCCATTCGCCTGTTTCCTGGAAAGCCTTTTCGCCAGCCAGTACTTCTTTCCACTCGATCTTCCGTTCGCCGCCATAGGCCTTTTCGACCGCTGCGTCAAACACTCTCACACTGGCGCGCCAAATGTCGGGGCCAATGCCATCTCCGATAATGAACGGAATAATAGGATGGGCAGGAACCTTGATCTGCCCGTTGGTCATCTGAATTTTTTCTGCCGGCATATATGCTGTGTTATTATTTCATTAATGCTCCGCAAAGGTATGACATTTGGACTAGGCCTGCACCCCGGAATTGTGATAATTACCTTAAATTAGAAGGAGAATTGCTGCACCAGAAAATCAAGGAACTATGGCTGAACATATTGTGTCAATATTAGATATAACCCCGGTAACCCACAATGTAAAGCGATTTACCCTTCAAAAACCTGCCGGTTACACGTTCATACCCGGCCAGGCAACCGATGTGGCCATCAATCTCCCCGGCTGGGAAGACCAGCTCAGGCCCTTTACCTTCACCGCCCTCAATGAATGGGATACCCTGGAATTCACCATCAAGATATACGACGATCATCCCCATCCCAGCGTGACCCGCCAGCTGGGGCTGCTGAAACCCGGCAACAGCCTTATCCTGCACGACGTTTGGGGCGCTATCCATTACGAGGGCGAGGGCGTGTTCATTGCCGGCGGCGCCGGGATCACCCCTTTTATAGCCATTTTCCGCCAATTGCATAAAGACGGCAGGCTGGGCAACAACAAGCTCATCTTCTCCAATAAGACCCGGGAAGACATTATCCTGGAGTCAGAATTCAAGGCCATGCTCGGTAAAAATTTCATCAATACCCTTACGGATGAGGCCTTCCCGGGCTATGACCATCATTACGTGGACGAGGTATACCTGCGCGACAAAGTGAAGGACTTCGGCCAGCATTTCTACATCTGCGGCCCCGATGCCATGGTAGCCGGCGTCCAGTCCATTATCCGGAAACTGGGCGGCGAATCCGTTATCGTCGAACTGTGAGCATTTTCACCGGCAATTTCCCCCTTTTCACCGGCAACAGCCCCCTCCCCGCCTAAGCAGCATTGCCCCGAGCGCCGCGCCGGGGTAGATTTGTATCATAAATTTTAAAAACACTACAATTTATGAGCAGGCATAATCGTCAACAAGATAACGGCAGCGGTCTCTGGGCCGGCGTTATTGTTCTTTGCATAGGTCTTTTCATTTTCCTGAGAAGGGCGGGGCTTGAGCTGCCCGGCTGGATTTTTTCCTGGCCGATGATCCTGATCCTGGTGGGTTTTGTTGTGGGTGCAAGAAGTAAGTTCCAGGGCATTACCTGGTTCATTATCACTTTCATAGGCTGCGTGTTCCTGGTCCCGGAAATTGTGCCGATGGACTGGAATATCCGCAGGTTCCTCTTCCCGATCATCCTCATGGTAGTAGGTGTGAGTATTATCGGGCGGGCCTCCAGCCGGAAACAGCGGTACAATGAAGTGATGAGCGACAGTGGGGTGAACCGGGATGATTTCCTGCAAAGCACCACCATTTTCAGCGGTACGAACAAGATCATCCTGTCGAAGAACTTCCAGGGCGGCAATATTACCACCATCTTCGGCGGCACGGAACTGAACTTCATGCAGGCCGATATACAGGGCGAAGTAGTGCTGGACATCACGACGATGTTTGGCGGTGTGGAGATCGTAGTGCCCAGCAGCTGGGATGTGAAGCTGGATGTGAACACCATCTTCGGCGGAATCGAGGATAAACGCAAGATACCGCCCGTAATGCCCAGCAACAAAGTGCTCGTGCTGAAAGGCTCCTGCACCTTCGGTGGGGTAGACCTGAAAAGTTATTAATGATCTTTCCTTCCGCCGTTCTTTTGTCCGTTGTTAATTGTTATCCATCCCATCCATCCTTATTATTACCCGTAAACCGTTAAAACATGTATTGGTTTGTAGCAAAGATCGTTTACCAGATCATCTGCGGAAAAGGGGAACACCTCCCGCAGTTCGACGAACAGCTGCGCCTGATCAGTGCCGTGAGCAAAAAAGAAGCATGGAAGAAGGCTGTAGAGATCGGGGAGCAGGAGCAATATGCTTTCCGCAATCAAAAGCAGGAGCTGGTGGAATGGCGCTTCATCAATGTGCCCGAGCTAAGCGCGCTGGATGAGCTGAAAGACGGTATGGAGCTGTATTCCCGCGTGGAAGAACCCGAGAATGCCAGCAGCTACGTGGCCCTGCTCCAGATGAAGGCGGCCCAGCTGCAATCGCAGAAATACTTTGAGCTGAATGTATAACCGGTAAAAAACGCAATGGCTACACATCTGCTGAAAGAAACACAATTCCGCTGGACGTTCATCGTAGGGGTATGGATATTCGCGCAAATGCACGGGATCATCCTGAACGCCTGGCTGAAGATACCGATGGCCCTGGCATGGACAGACAGCGCGTTCCACAACGGTCTTCTCGCCATATCCACAGCATGTATCACGCAGATGCTGGCATATTACAGGCCTGTAAAAGGGAAGTATGTGTTCGTGGCATTACTCACCGCAACCGTAGGCGTGATCTGGCTGGCAAGCGTATATTACGCGCTCCGCAGCATTTTTAACGACAACGCCGAATACATGTTGTGGCTGAAAGACACGCTGCCCGTGCGTTTCGCGCTGGGCTGGCTGATCATCACCGGCACGGGTTTCATCAGCTTCTTTTTATATGAAATGGAAGAGCACCGCCAGGCGCTGGCGCGCAAGGAAGCCGCGGAGAAAATGGCCAAAGAAGCAGAGCTCTACAAGCTCCGCCAGCAGCTGCAGCCGCACTTCCTGTTCAACAGCCTGAATTCCATCAATGCTCTCGTCACGCTCAGGCCCGAAGAAGCCCGGCAGATGATCCAGAAGCTGAGCGATTTCCTGAGAGGCACGCTGAAAAAAGAAGACCAGCTCTGGATAACGTTGAAAGAAGAACTGCAATACCTCCAGTTATATCTTGATATCGAAAAGGTGCGCTTCCGCCACCGGCTCAGCACCCAGGTGGAGCAGAGCGACGAAGCCTCCGTTTTACAGGTACCGCCCATGCTTCTCCAGCCCGTAGTGGAGAACGCGATCAAGTTCGGGCTTTACGATACTACGGATGCGATCACCATCGTGATCAAAGCCTGGCAGGAAAACGGCATCCTGGTGGTGTCCGTTTCCAATCCGTTCGACCCTTCCCTGCAACAGCAATCCTGGCAGGGAACGGGTTTCGGGCTCAGCTCCATCAGCCGGAGGCTGTACCTGCTTTTTGCGCGGCAAGACCTGTTGGAAACACGCGTAGAAGGAAATATATTCACTACCCAGATCAAAGTACCGCAATTGCATGATAAAGACAATACTGATCGATGATGAACCGCTGGCGCGCGAGCTGGTGAAAGAATACCTGCAGGCCTACCCGCAGATAGACGTGGTGGCAGAGTGCAACGACGGGTTTGAAGGCCTGAAGGCCATCCAGCAGTACCAGCCCGACCTCATATTCCTGGACATCCAGATGCCGAAGATCAACGGTTTTGAAATGCTGGAGCTGGTGGATAAGATACCCTGCGTGATATTCACCACCGCCTTCGAAGAATATGCGCTGCGCGCATTCGAGGTGAGCGCGGTAGATTACCTGCTGAAGCCGTTCTCCAAAGACCGTTTCGACAAAGCCCTGCAAAAGATGCTGGAGCGGAAGACCGAAATAACGGCGGACTTCCTGGACAGCGCCGCCCGCGAAGTGCCCATGCAGCACAACCGCATCGTGGTGAAGACCAACGGGAAGATCAAGATCATACCCGTGCAGGAGATACACTACCTGGAAGCTGCAGACGATTATGTGAAGATCGTTACCGCCGAAGGCAGTTTCCTGAAAAATAAAACGATGGCTTTTTTTGAAAAGATGCTGGACCCGCAGCAGTTCATCCGTGTGCACCGTTCTTACATCCTGAATGTAAGCCAGATCACCCGGATAGATCCCTACGAAAAAGAAACGTACCTGGCTATATTGCGCGACGGCAGTAAAGTGCTCGTCAGCAAAACGGGTTACCCGAAACTCAAAGAGGTATTGGGGTTATAAGGAACGGAACAATGTTTCCAGCTTTTCCTTCTTTAGTATCTTCTGCCCCTGCTCGCCCGAAGCCACCAGCCGTTCCCCGCAGCGCGCTTCGTAAGAGCAGATGATCTCATTGCCACGGAGGGACTTTACCGTGGCGGTGAATGTCACCACTGAGTCTTCCGGGGCAGGGCTTACGTGATGCACCGAGATCATGGTGCCGATGCCTTCCTCATCTTCCTCTTTCATTTCCAGCACGAACAAACGGCAGCACCATTCTGCATCGCGGGCCAGCGCAAAGGTAGCGTACACGGGGTGTACAGGCCCGCTGTCGAACATCGCGCAATCTGCCGCGGTTACCTGCCGCTGGAATGTTTTCACATCCCCGGGTTTGAATTTGTTCAGCATATATCTTCCGTTTTTACATCATTGCACCACCAGTACCGGGATGTGCACGTAGTGCCGCACGTAATTCACCGTTTCCCCGTATATCCAGTCTTTGATACCGGTATGCCCATGCCCGCCGAGCACGAGCAGGTCTGCCTGTTCCGCTTTCACGATGCGTACGATCTCTTTCGCGCGGTGGCGATAGCCTAATACGCCTTTGGCGTTGATATTCCTCCCGGCCAGCAGGCTGAGGTAGGTTTCCAGCTGCTCCTGGTCCTTGCGTGTTTCGAAGTCGTCTGCTTCCTTGCCGAAATACCGCGCGGAAGCGCTTTCCACGATATGAATGAGAATGTATTCCGTATCCGCTTGCCCCTGTGCCAGCGCATTGGCGATGATCTTTTCATCGTTCTGCGAAAAATCCAGCGCCATGGCAATACGTTTGTAGCGGGGCGCTTCGAGGCTGCCGAGCGTTACCTTGGTGGGATGCATGCGGGCGGAGCGTTCCATGCGGTAGCGGCTGAGCCATGGGTAAATGATCGTAACCCCCAGCAGCACCAGGAACCCGAACCCGATCAGTATGATGAGTATGTTTGCCCACCAGATGTTGTTGCTGCTCATGAACTCGTCTGCCTGCGACCATACCATTTTTACGTTCAGGTACACCAGGATAGTGGAGATCAGCCATGCTGCCGCTTTTACGGCGGGTTTAATAGCGAAAGAACCCATCGTATGTTTATCGCTCACAAAGTGTATCAGCGGTATCACCGCGAAGCCCAGCTGTAGGCTGAGCAGCACCTGGCTGAATACCAGCAGCTGCCCGATCTTTTCTTCGCCGGATACCCAGATCACGATGAGCGCGGGAATGATAGCCACCAGCCTGGTGAGCAGCCTGCGCAGCCAGGGATTGATACGCAGGCGCAGGTAACCTTCCATCACGATCTGCCCCGCCAGCGTGCCCGTAACGGTAGAGCTCTGCCCCGCGGCAATCAATGCCACGGCAAAGAGGATGGGAGCAAGACGAGTACCCAGCAAAGGTTCCAGCATGCGATGCGCTTCGTGGAGATCGGCTATTTCGGTATGACCGGCTTTGTAAAAGACCGTTGCGGCGAGTATGAGGATGGCCGCGTTCACGAAGAACGCGAGGTTCAAAGCGATCGTGGTATCCAGGAAATTGATCTTCAGCGCATGGCGGATACCTTCATCCGTTTTTTTGATCTTGCGCGTCTGCACCAATGCTGAATGCAGGTAAAGATTGTGCGGCATCACCGTTGCGCCGATAATACCGATGGCGATATATAAAGCCGTATCGTCCGGCAGGGAAGGCGCGAAACCTGTAACCACTTCGCCCAGCGGCGGCCTTGCCAGCAGCAGTTCTATGAAGAACGAAGTGCCCACGATCGCCACCAGGGTAATAATGAACGCTTCCATTTTGCGGATGCCGTAACGTTGCAGCAACAGCAGCAGGAAAGTATCCAGCACGGTGAGGCCCACGCCCCACATGAGCGGCAGGCCGGTGAGCAGCTGTATACCGATGGCCATGCCCAGCACTTCCGCCAGGTCTGTAGCCGCGATGGCAATTTCAGCAAGGATGTACAATACAAAATTGACCGGCGCGGGATAGGTTTCGCGGTTGGCTTGCGCAAGGTCGCGACCGCGCACGATGCCCAGCCGCGCGCTGAGGCTTTGCAGCAGCAGGGCCATCAGGTTGCTCATAAGCAGCACCCAGAGCAGGGTGTAACCGTATTTGCTGCCGCCCGCCAGGTCCGTAGCCCAGTTGCCCGGGTCCATGTACCCCACGCTTACAAGATAGGCGGGGCCGAAGAAAGCCAATATCTTCCTCCAGCCCGATTTATGTACAACGGTCGTGTCGATGCTTTGATTTACTTCGCTCAGCGAAGAGGCGTGATCCTGGAGTTTCATTTCTCTGCTTACAATGTTTTCACCATAATATTCTTTGAAACCTGCTCGCTGATGGTGAAGGCGGGCTGGTTCCGTATTTTGATCTCTACAGAGTTATCAAACTCATAGCGCTCTATTACATCTATCTGCGTGCCCAGCCTGATGCCCTTGGCGTGGAGGAACTCCAGCAGGGAAGAGCTTTGGTCGGACACGCCGGCTACTTCCAGCCGCCGGGCCGTCGCCTTATCCAATGATACGAGCTGTTTGCTTTTGCTGATCTTACCCTGCGCATCGGGGATGGGGTCTCCGTGCGGGTCTGTAGTGGGGTTGCCGAGGAACTCGCTGAGGCGGTTGATCAGCTTTTCACTGCGCACGTGCTCCAGCTCTTCCGCGATTTCATGCACCTCGTCCCAGCTGAAGGCCAGCTTGTCTACCAGGAAACATTCCCACAGCCGGTGCCGCCGCACGATCTGCAGGGCCAGGCGCCTGCCTTCGGCGGTAAGACTGATGCCCTGGTATTTCTCATAATCGATCAGCTTCTTTTCTTTCAGCTTTTTCGCCATGTCGGTTACGGATGCCGGCTTGGTATCCAGCTCGTAAGCGATGGCGTTGGTGCTTACCACCGCCTGGCCGTCCTGCAACTTGTAAATGCTTTTGATGTAGTTTTCTTCCGCTGCCGTCAAATTCATAGTCCCTAAAATATAATTTAGACAAATCTAAATAATATTTTCCGGAAAGTGAAATAACTGTGAGATATATGAAATTATAATTACCTTTTCGCTCAATTACAACAAGATATGAGCAGATTCCTACTCCTGGCACTGGCGATTGGTTTTATGACGGCTTGTAAATCAAAGCCTAAACAGGCAACAACCGAAGAAGAACAGGTATTGACCTACCCTGATTTCCGGCGGCTTTTCCCTGTTGCATCGCTTACTTACCGTTGGGACGCGGATTCTCTCAGCCGCAAACTGCCTGATAGCACCGCCCTGAAAGCCAGGGTAGTAAAGCAGTTCATGCCGGATACCCTGGCAAAAGGAGTGTTCACTGCTGCGGAGAAACCGAAATTCTTCCCGCTCGGCGTGATCCAGCCGCCTAATGAAAAATTCGATATCGTGCTGGTAGAAGGCAGCGCCCGCTCCGGTGACGCAGCCTGGATGGTGCTGTACAGCAAAACCGGCGAATTCCTCGGGCGCCACCTGGTGGCCAGGAATAGCGGCGGTAAACGCATGGGCTTCACGATCGACAAAAAGCTGAACATCAAAGTAACTACCGAAACCGGGGCGAAAAGCAGCCGGGAAGACGTATATGCGGCCAGCTCAGACGGCAGCCTGGCCCTCATCCTTACCAATTCCAACGAACCGGTAGACGGGCTGTATAACCCGATAGACACGCTGCCGCGTAAACATAAATTTTCCGGCAACTACTGGTCCGGCGAAAACATTGTTTCCATCCGCGACGGCGAAACCGCCAAAGAATTCCTCTTCTTCATACACTTCTCCCGCGATAAAGGCGCCTGCACCGGCGAGCTGGACGGCACGGGCCGTTTTACTTCCGCCACCACCGGGCAGTTCAGGGACAAACAGTCTGCCTGCATCATGGATTTCAAATTCAGCAGCGGCCGTGTTACCATCCGCGAAACAGGCTGCGGCGCATACCGCGACATCAAGTGCATGTTTGAAGGCACATTTGTCCGGAAGAAGAAATAGTCCGTTTTCATTAAAAGTTAAATACAAAACTTATGAAACGAGTTACCGGTATCGGCGGCGTGTTCTTCCAGTGCGAAGATCCTGCGGCAATGAATGAATGGTACGGCAAACACCTGGGCCTGCCTGTGACCCAGTGGGGCGCTTCTTTCACCTGGCGGGAGAATGATAACCCGGAACGGACCGGCATGACGCAGTGGAGCACCATGAAGAAAGACAACGGGTATTTTAATCCCAGCACAAAACCGTTCATGATCAATTACAGGGTGGAAAACCTGGCAGAACTGCTGGAAACCCTGAAAGCGGAAGGCGTGGAGGTAGTAGGGGAGATACAGGAGTTTGATTACGGCAAGTTCGGCTGGATCATGGACCCCGAAGGCAATAAGATTGAGCTTTGGGAGCCGCCGGTGGAATAAAAGCTATTGCGCGTACCGCTGCACGATATCCACGAAACTCACGCGGCTGATGAACCTCGCTCCCAGCGAGGCCAGGTGATGCGTATGCACCTGGCAGTCTATCACTTCCAGCTCCGGCGCATGTTCCTTCACAAAAGTGATGAAGGCTGCCTTGGAAGCATTGCTGGTTTTGGCGAACATGCTTTCCCCGAAAAAACATTTCCCGATCCTTACGCCGTATAACCCGCCGACCAGCTCGTCATTTTCCCAGCATTCAACAGAAAGGGCATACCCTGCTTTATGCAGCCGGACGTAAGCGTCGAGCATGTCGCGGGTGATCCAGGTGCCATCCTGCCCGTCGCGCTCAATGCTGCGGCAGTTGCTGATCACATCCGGGAAGGCCTGGTTGTACGTGATGCGGAAGCGGTTTTGTTTCAGCAATTGTTTCATGCTGTGGGATACTTTCAGTTCTGCGGGAAAGAGTACGAACCTTGGGTCTGGCGACCACCAGAGGATGGGCTTGCGGTTGTACCAGGGAAAGATGCCGGAGCGGTAAGCCAGCAGCAGGCGCTCCATGCTGAGGTCGCCCCCTACGGCCAGCAGCCCGTCGGGCTCCGCCAGGGAAAGGGGCGGGAAAACGAGTTCATCTTCGGGAAGGTAGAAGAGGGGCATTTATGATGCAACTGTTTCTTCGAGGGTGGCGCTGATACCCCTGTCGAGCAGCGCTTCGCACATAGGTTTCAGGTCTTCGAACGGGCCTTTTTTAACCGCGTATTTACCATTATGGTGAATGATCAGGGCACATTGTTCCGCCTGTTCGGCCGTATGGCCGCATACTTCGATCAGCGATTGGATCACCCAGTCGAAAGTATTAAAATCGTCGTTCCAGACGATAATGGAAAAGGGGAATTGTTCTGCCGTTTCCACCAGCACATCTTCCTGTTCCTGCACGGATACGCCTGTTCCCGTATAACTCATGATTGCAACTGATATTTCCGCAAAGTTACATTTTTTTGCGGATGACCCCCGTTTTGGCAGAATGGTTGTAAATTAACGGCAACGAACGATAAATATAAGTAGATGAAAGGTTTGGATTTAATTATACACTTCAGTTTACCCCTGAAGGACCCGGTTCCGATTTTTTCGCTGGTATTATTCATCATCCTCCTGGCGCCTATTGTGCTGCGCAAGTTCAGGATACCGAGCATCATAGGGCTCATCCTGGCGGGTATGGCCATTGGCGACCATGGGTTCAAGATCATAGAAAAAGGCAGTATCAACCTGTTTGGCAATGCGGGGTTGCTGTACATCATGTTCCTGGCCGGCCTTGAGCTGGACATGACCGAATTCCGCAAGAACCGCCACCGCAGTCTTGTGTTCGGGGCATTCACTTTTTTTATCCCGCTTATCCTTGGTTATATTCTCTGCACCTATGTGCTGCATTTCAACCTGATGGCCTCGCTGCTGATATCCAGCATGTTTGCCACGCATACGCTGGTAGCATATCCCCTGGCCAGCAGGCTGGGCATTACCAAGGTGGAGGCCGTAACAGTGGCCGTTGGCGGCACGATCATCACCGATACCGCCGTGCTGCTCATCCTGGCCGTCATCACCGGCGCGGAAGCGGGCAACCTGAATACCGCTTTCTGGCTCCAGCTGGGCATTTCCCTGGCAGTGTTCGCCGTGATAGTGCTCTGGGCCTTTCCCATCATCGGCAGGTGGTTCTTCAAAAAGATCAAAGACGATAAAACGACGCACTTCATCTTCGTGCTGGCACTGGTGTTCCTGGCGGCTTTCCTGGCCGAACTGGCAGGCGTCGAAGCCATTATCGGCGCCTTCCTGGCAGGGCTGGCGCTTAACCAGCTGATCCCGCATACATCCCCGCTGATGAGCAGGATCGAATTCGTGGGCAATGCCCTTTTCATCCCGTTCTTCCTCATTTCCGTGGGTATGATCGTGGACCTGAAGGTGTTGCTGAAAGGCCCGGAAGCCTTGATCATAGCGGGCTCGCTCACTGCCATGGCACTGGCCAGCAAATGGCTCGCGGCATTTTTTACCCAGCTTTCCTTCGGCTACACCGCCACGCAGCGCAACGTGATATTCGGCCTCAGCAGCTCTCACGCTGCCGCCACCATCGCGGTGATACTGATCGGTTATAAAATGGGCATCATCGATGAACATGTACTGAACGGTACGGTAGTGCTGATATTGATCACTTGCATGGTAGGCTCTTTCGTAACAGAAAGCGCGGGCCGCAAACTGGCCATCCAGGAAGCCGATAAAAAACCGGAGACCGCCGGCGGCCCGGAACGTTTCCTCATTCCCGTGGCCCATCCCGAAAAAATGGAGCCGCTGATAGATTTTGCGCTGATGGTGAAAGACCCCAGCAACGGCGCGCCCGTATACCCCATGGTGGTAGTGCAGGACGATGAGGAGGCCCGCGAAAAGATCTACGCCAGCAACAAAATGATGGAAAAAGTAGTGATACACGCCGCCGCTTCCGAAAGCAATGTGCAGGTGGTAACGCGTGTAGACCTCAACGTGACGGACGGTATCTCCCGCGCGGTAAAAGAGCTGCTGATCTCGGACGTGATACTGGGCTGGAGCGACAAGACCAGCGCCACAGAGCGCCTGATCGGTTCGTTCTTCGGCAGCACGACAGACAACGTATTGCAGAGCGTCTGGGAAACCGTTTACGTATGCCACTTCCAGCACCCGCTCAGCACCACCAAAAAGCTGGTGCTCATATTGCCGCGTAACGCAGAGTATGAGCTGGGCTTTGCGCACTACATGCAAAAGATCATCCTGCTCGCCAAGCAGGCCGGCGCGAGGATCGTGCTGTACAGCGGCAAGCAGACGCAGCTGGGCGTGCAAAGGTTCATCGCCGAAAGCAAGCTGAGCGTGGAGCTGAGCTACAAGATACTCGAAAACCCGGAAGACTTCCTGGTACTGGCCCGCAGCATCTCGCGAGACGACCTGGTGGTGGCGGTTTCCGCGCGCAAAGGCACCCTTTCGTACCAGCCTTACCTGGATGGCGTGCCGCAGCGGCTGCAACGGCATTTTAAAGACAACAACGTAATACTCGTATACCCTGAACAACGCACCGCTGAAAACAGCGAGCCCGGCATGCAGGAAGGCGACATCACGCTGATGCCGATCCAGGAGCAGCTGCGCAATATCAACAAGATCAGGAAAGCCGTGCGGCGGATATTCAAAGGGCCGCAGAAAGAAGAAACGGAAGAATAAAACTTGTGATCATCATATTGAACGGTTGTTCCGGCAGATGGAGCAACCGTTTTTTATTTCCCTGGATTAATGAAAATAAAAAAGAGGCACCTTGTGGTACCTCTTTTTGTGGGAGCTGGCGGATTCGAACCGTCGACCCTCTGCTTGTAAGGCAGATGCTCTGAACCAGCTGAGCTAAGCTCCCGTTGTTGCTGTAAGAGGGTGCAAATATATAGACAAATATTTCAAAACCAATCAACCGGGGAAAAATTTTTTCAACGGAGCGCGGGAGCGCTTTTCCGGAAGTGCCATTCAATGCCTGCCATCAATACGCGACCGGGTTGCGAAGGCATCAGGTAGTTGGTGGTGTTCGCCAGGTTGTCTGCAGAAAACCGGAGTGTGAGCCGTTTGTTCAGCAGCGATTTTTGCAGGGATGCATAGAAAAGTGTATAACCTTCCACAAATACATCATAACGGTCTATGTAGCCATTGTTATCCACATCCAGGAAACCATATTTGCTGCGGTAGCTGGCTCGGAAGGAAGCGCCGAGACCCCAGGGCAGGTATTCGTAATAGATCTGCGCATTGCCGGAATGACGGCTGCGGTTGGGCAAAGCAAAATAATCGCCCGTGCGTGCGGGACGGATGCCTTCGGGCGTGCGCACGGCAGCATAGGCGCCCGCGCCGGCGCGGATGGAATCCAGCACATCGCCGCTGCGCACATCCAGCAATTGATAACCTGCGGTGAATAAAAGCCCTTTCAGCGGGCTGTACCGCACACTGCCTTCCAGGCCGCGGTTGAACACTTTGCTGATATTGATGTAGGAAAACAATTGCTGCCCGTTGTTCATGATGCCGAACTGCTCCGTATTGATCAGGTTGCGGATGTTGTGGTAGAAACCGTTCACAGTAATTTCCGCATCCGCATTGATATTAAAAGTGATGCCAAGGTTATACGAAGCAGAAGTTTCAGGCTGCAGGCTGCGGAGGTTTTGCGCATTGCCCCATACCTGCTTTACGGTGCCTGCGGCTCTCAGTTCCTGCGCTTTTTCGTGGAAGATATTGGCGCCGATGACCGTATAGCCTTGCGTGATATTGGTGAATACCTGGTACATCTGTGCATAGGTGGGCGCTTTAAAACCATTGCCAAAAGAAGCGTTCAGCTTCAGCCATTTCGCGGGGCGGTAACCTGCGCCTGCGCTGAAGTTGAGCTTGCCGCCGTAATCGGTATTACCGTCGTAACGCAGGCCTGCCGTGAGTTGCAGGGCGTTTGCCGGCTGGAGCTGGGCTTGTGCATACGAGAAATAGTTGAGCATGTTGTTGCCGGCGCCGTCCACATTTTGCCGGTATTGCTGGTATTCACCGCCTGCCCCGGCGATGAGCGAAAGTGCTTCATAATTTTTACCGGCCTGCATTTCCAGGCGGTGGTGCTGCTGGGAGAATTTATTTTCCTGCAGGCGGCGGCCGTTTTCTTTGAGCACTACTTCCTGTTCCGTCTGGTAATTCGTGTAATAATACCGGCCCAGTAAACGCCAGCCGTTGCCGCCATTGTGGTTGAAGGTGAGCGCCGTGTTGAGGTCGCGCTCATCCAGCAGATCGTTGAATGGCTGTGCGCCGTAGGAGCGATACATATCGCTTTTACGGGAAGCATACCTGGCGCTGGCCTGCAGGCTGGTAGCGGCGGAGAAGTTCCTGCGCGCGCGGCCCTGGAGGGTGATGCTGTGATATGGCGGGGAAGTTTTACCATCCTGCAGGTATTCCGTATTGACATTAAATCCATCCGTGCGGTAATAATTAGCGGAGAGATGCGCGAACCCGTTTTGCCTGCGGAAAGGCGTTTCCCCGTTCAGCGATGCATCCACTGTATTGTAAGTGCCATAGCGCAAAGCGGCATGCCCCTGTGCCTGTGAAACCTGCTGCCGGGTGATGATATTCACCACGCCGCCCAGCGCATCGCTGCCGTAGAGGCTGCTGGTAGCGCCTTTGATGATCTCGATGCGCTCAATATCCCCCACGCCGATGCGGGAGAGGTCAAAATTGCCGGAGAGGCGGCCGGTCATAGGCTGGCCGTCGAGCAGGATGAGGATGTATTCTGAACTGAAGCCCTGCATCTGCAAGCCCAGGCTGCGGTTGCCGGCGCCGAGGTCGCTCACCATCACCATGCCCGTTTGTTCGCGCAGCACTTCGTCCAGCCGGCGGCTGCCCATCAGCTGGATGTGTTTGCGGGAAATGACGAGCGTAGGCGCGGGCGACCTTTTGATGTCTATGAGGTCGTCTTCCTTTTTCAGTACGGAATGCACTACTTCTACGGTGCCGAGCGTACGTTGCCTGCCGGCAGTGTCTGCCGATTGGGATTTTGCGGCGAGCGCAGGTAAAAGGAGCAGGCAGGCGTAAAGGGAAATTCTCATAATTGCCGCAAAGGTGCGCCATTATGCAGGCCAGGCGCGGAGAAATATTTACCCGGCAGGGAACAGCGGCTTCTGTGGCCATGATCATGAAAGGAATTTAATTTACCATATCCGGAAATTCTGTGCAAAGCAGCCGGTTATACTCGTGTTAACTATTAATATTGCCGTTGATATCAATAGTAATTGCAACCGGAAATCCAACATACCGTCAGCTCCTGCCGTTTCGACATCAAAGGGTCGGGCAACTTCCGTGAGAAGCGGCGCTCGCTCTCTGAGAACGGGCACTCCGGCTCCGTGTTCGAAATGCTGAGCCCGGACGGGATCAATTTCGGGTATTACAATCTCCGTTCCAGCAAGGAAGGAGAGATCGTGATCTGCAATATGGAGCCGTTCATCCAGATGAGCTATACGATGAGCGGCAGCAAGAGGTATTCCACACAAAGCAATCCCCTGGCTTCTTTCGAGAAGCACCAGTATAATTATCTTTTCTTCCCGAAGGAAGAGATCCACCTGCACTGGCAGCCGGGCGAGCACCTGGAGATCTTTGAGCTGGGCATCAGCCCGGAGCTGGTCATGAACTTCATGCCGCAGGATCACCCGCTTTTTCCCATCTTCACCCAAAGCATCGCGCAGAATGCGCCGATAGCGATGAGCGAAGTAAACCTGCCCCTGCAAACCACCATCAGCACCATTTTGTACGATATGCTGAACTGCCCGCTGGAAGGGCGTTACAAGCAGCTGTTCCTCAAGGCGAAAACGATAGAGCTGCTGGCCATACAGCTTTCGCAGTATGAAAAGATAGCAGGGATCAGGAAGAACGCGGTGCAAAGCCGCACGCTGAAAAAAGAGGATGTGGAAAGGATGCACCTGGCGCGGGATATCATCGTGCAGAACATCAACAGCCCCTGTACGCTCATAGACCTGGCGCACCAGGTAGGCACGAACGACGCCTACCTCAAAAATCATTTCAAGCAGGTGTTCGGCACTACAGTATACGGCTACCTGCAGGGAATAAAAATGGCGCATGCCAGGGAATTGCTGGCGCAGGGCAAGCAGGTGAGCGAAGTGGCGTATCTGTCCGGCTATAAACATACCGCGCATTTCACGCGGGCCTTCAAAAAACATTTCGGGTTTTCGCCGGGGAAGATGAAGCAGTAAGGGTTTGGGCGCATAGGGAAATATAAAACAGTAAAGCGTATGCCGCCTTACCGTTTTATACAGGGAGGGATCATTTGGCCAGCCAGTAAATCACCGCCAGCCATACGAGCCCCTTCACGAGGAAAAAGATGAATCCCCAGAACCCGAGCCTCTTCAGCCATTTGATGATCCGGGGCTTTAACGCTTCTTTCATTATTCGCTGATTATCTGGTAAATTTTGAAGTCGCTGCTCATAGGAGCGGGGCGCCCTTCGGCTTTGGCTTTTGCCAATTCTTCAAATCCGCGCCGGTGGCCTGTTGCGAAGGCTTCCGATTTCGTCCAGTCCTTAAAGGCCTGTTCTGTTTCCCAATAGCTGACGATCAGGTATGCTTCGCCGTCCTTTTCAGGGCGGAGAACATGCATATTAATAAATCCAGGCATGGTATCAATGGCATGCGCACGCGTGGCGAACAGTTGCTCAAAACGTTCCCTGAAATCCGCGTTGCATTGAATGTAGTTGATGGCCACAAAGTGCTTGTTCATAGTATTGTAATTTTATTGTAAAGTAAAAGTACAATTGTCATGCCTTGGTCATGCGCCAATTCCGGAATTTCAGTTACCCCAAACGGAAAGATCGCATAATTCCCGCAGGGGTTGGTCTTTCTCCCGAAGTGGTCAGCGGCTGTCTGCAACTTTGCAGCATCAAAACCAAGCCCTGATTATGAAATGGATGAAACATCCCGGCGTATTGGCCCTGCTTATTTTCTTCACTGCCTGCAGCAAAGACAAAGATCCCGTTACCCCTGTTAACGACCGCAGCACCACCATCAAAGACCTGGAAGCCGACACCGGCGCTTCTATGGGCGAAGGCGTGGACGGCAAAGAAAGGCGCCCCTTTCACACGCTGACCTACCAGTTCTCCACCGGCCGCAGCCGTCTTCTTAAAACCAAAGAAGATTCCCTGCAATACCTGAAAAATACTGATTGGGATATTGCTTTCACGAAAGAATACAACTCCTACGTAGTGATCAACAACGGAACGATCGCCGGAACGCCGGGCTATGGCGGGCCGGGCGCGGGCAGGATGATCATCGTGGAAAAGCCATACGACCAGGTGAACGAAGCGCCGGCCGATGAAGTATTTACCAGCAGCGGAGTTCCCGGCGTGGGTTGGGATAACGGTAACGGCTATGGATGGTATTTTTATTCACTCAATAACCACATCTGCGTGCCGGTGAAGAACCGCACGTTTATCCTGAAAACAGCCACCGGCAAGTTCGCCAAGCTGGCGCTGCTTAACATTTACAAAGGCAATCCGCCCGTAGTGACGGACCTGTTCTGGCCCGCGCCTTACCTCACCTTCAAATTCTTTGTGCAGGAAGACGGCAGCCGCAATCTCAGAACCAATTAATAAAAAAACAGATCATGTACCGGAAACTAATATGGTGCCTGCTGCTCACAACCGCGGCGGCCTGCTCCAAAGACGATGCGCCTCCCGCGCCGGTTGACAAACCAGGGGAGAACGGGAACACCGTGAAAACCGGCGTTTACCGCGTGGTGAACCTGGCTGCAGATACCAACGCCACTTCAGGCGGCAACGCAGTATCGCTTTACTACAGCCTCGAAGAAAATAAAGTGATCCCCGAATCGCAGCGGCAAACGGGCAACTGGGATATCGTGTTCTATGGCATTTATAACAGCAGCGTATATCCCAACAACGGCGCGGCTTTCGGCTCACCAGGTTATGGCGGTCCGGGTAAAGCGCTCATCAGCGTGGTGGTAAACCGCAAGTTCGATGCGCAGTATTACGATACGCTGCAATACAAGCCTTTGCAGCTGCCCATCAGCCGCGATCTGTTTACTACCGCGTTCGAATCGGTAAAGACGGTGGAAGAGGATAAATTTCCTTTCTTCACGAGAGACATCGGGCTGGATCACTTCCAGGGCGGCTTTGATGGTTGGGGGCATTATGATTTTTACGGCCTGCTGTTTCCCGGCGATCCGAAAAAATCGCATGTAGTGTACACTATGCCGCGTGTGATGGTGATCAAAACGCACAAGGGTCGCTACGCGAAACTGATGATAGAGAATATTTACAAGGATAGTCCTGCCAATCCCAACCGCGACAACAGGCCGGGCTTCATCACCTTCCGCTACGCCATCCAGATGGACGGCACGAAGAATTTAGACATCAAATAACCACGCCAGCTTTATGCATTTATATTTACGACATCTTGCGGCAGCGCTGTTCCTTATCACCTTCGCCGCCTGCACCAAAACAGAAACCATCGCGCCGCCGGCTGAAGGGCAGAACCGCATTCTCACCTACAATATCGTGAACGTGCAGGGAGAGCCCATCAGCGGCGCGGTAAACGACCGCGACAGTTCCATCACTGTTTACCTTCCCTTCTACCGCCAGCTGGTGGTGTTGGAGCCTGAGATCACCGTGCCCGAAGGCGCCACAGTAACACCCGTTTCAGGCACGCTGATAGAAGACCTGCTGGACGTGTTCCGCAGCGGGCGCGATATTAAATACACCGTTACCGCCAAGGACGGATCGAAACGCACTTACACATTGCGCATCGTGGTGCAGCAACCGGATGTGGTGCTGAATGAATTGAGCACAGCGACAGAGACGAAAGAATTTACGATAGACACCCGCCTGGCATATGACATGATCTCCATCAACCTCGCCGGTTCGGGCTTCATGGAAAATAATGAGCTGATGAAAATGGTGCTGGTAGATGAAACAGGTAAAGAACTGCCTCCCATCGGCCTGTCCATCACCAATGTGGGCAACATTTACAAGGTTTCCGGCGTCATCACCAAATATAATGACCCGCAGGAACCTGTGCTGCAGGAACTGAAAACAGGGCTGTATAAAATAAGGATCTACAGCTACGGAAAAAATGCCACCACTAAATTCCCTGTCAAGATCAACAAGCTTTAACATGAACCAGCTATATAAAAAATCCATCCAGGCGGCTGCGGGCCTGTGCCTTTTATGGGCCGCGGCTTCCTGCAAAAAAGAAACAGAATACGCGCCTTCTCCTTACAACCGTGTGGAATCCTTCAGCGTGGCCGCCGGCACGGAAACGATCCGCGCATCCATCGCGGGAGACAGCATCGTGATCTACTGGCCCTCCCATATACCTCAACCGGAAAAGATCAGCCCGCAGGTAACCGTTGCCGAAAACGCTTCCGTGACGCCTGCTTCCGGCACCGCGGTGGACTTCAGGACGGGCACGGCTTTCACTGTGAAAGCACAGAGCGGGGCGGAAAAAAAATATTTCCTGAAAGTGGTGGTCAACCAGCCGCCCATCCAGGTAACGGAACTGACCTACGCAGCCGTGAAAGGTGGTTCGCTCGTGGTGGATAACGGCACGTACATGCGCTATTTTGAAAGGAATGCTGAAGTAACGAAGTTTTATATCGTCGACGATCAGAATACCGCTACGCAATTGCCGCTGGAGTTTTTCAACGATCATTCCGGTGTGCCCAGCATGCGCATTTCCGTGCCGGATGTTGCAGAGCTGAAAGCCGGCGCTTACAGGATACGCATCACCAGCGGCGCCCAGACCTACAATTCGCAAAACAAAATATTCGGCATTATCCACCCCGCCAGCCTGAAACCGAAAGTGAATGAAGTGACCGCGCCGGTGTCTGTGAAACAGGGCGGTACTATTACCTTCCAGGGCACGGGTTTCTTCGAGATGCAGGAAGCGAGGGTGTTCAGCTATAATGCAGACTGGTCCGAAAAAGAAGTGGCTACGCTGCAACTGGAAAGCTCCACCGCTAGCAGCGTCACTTATAGAATCCCCGCGAATTTTCCCGCAGGTTCGTATGAGCTGGGCGGATGGGAAGCCAACGGCATTTTCATCCAGCTGCGCATCAGCGATTTCTTCGGCTTCTGGCAATGGAATAAAGCGCAGAAAAATTACATCGAAGTAGGCGGTAATACCACCTTTACCGTTACGCAACCATAAAGACTTTTTATATCGCAACAACCCCCGTTTATTATTTATCATTAACAACCCTTTTGATTATGACTACTATTAGTAAAACCCTTTCCCGTTTAGCCCTGATCATGGCTGGCTCAGCCCTGATCTTCGTATCCTGTTCCAAGAACAATGATGTTGTTGCACCAGGCACAGAAAAAGTATCCGCAGACCTGTCGAAAGTGGCAGTGACCATACCCGACGGCAGCATTGTGAGCATTACCGGTCCCGGCGTTACTTCCGGTACTATCAACCGCAGTGGCGCGTTATATACAGTGGCTAATTTCAGGCAGGCCTATTCCACCGGCCCGGGCCAGCCGGCGGATGGTAATTTCTACTGGCGTTTTACGGTGAATGAAGCCGGAACGCCTGCTAATTTCGAGATCAAATTCACCGGCGTTGCAACGGGAGACATCACTTCCAACGATTCTATCCGCTTCATCAATAAAAGTTTTGCGACTGTGGTAGCCGGCGATTGGGCTACTGCCAGCAATCCTGGTCCTACTCCTGCCGGTTCCAACGTGATCGGCATGAACAATGTGACCGGCACAGGCGTGCCCCCGGCTGTTTCGGCTTATGCCAACGGTGCGGGCTGGTATACCTATAACTGGAGCGCGGGCCATACCGTTACGCCGGTAGCGGGCAGAACGCTGCTCTGGAAAAGCGGTGCGAACCTGTTCAAATTCGAGATCACTTCCATTTACCAGAATGGCGTGACAGGCGGGGCTTTCCCGTATTATAATTTCAAGTACCAGCAATTATAAACCCTTCCATGGGAGTTGTTGCGCCTGGCAGTACCCGTATGCGGGTACTGCCTTTCCCGGTTATGGCGCTTCCGTATCGGCGCTGAAACCCTGGTCCATGGCTTCTGCATCGGAAGGGGATAGGGCAGGGTGGAAGATCTCCAGCAGGAAATACATAGACAGGTAAGTGAGCGCCAGCTCAAGGCCCGTCAGTTCAAAACCTTTGGAAAACGAGAAAAGGATAAAGAAAAAATTGAAGAAGACGATGGCGAAAACCGCCTTGCGGTAGTTGAACATCAGCAGGTAAGCGACAATGCGGGCCAGGCCGGCAAGGATGATCAATACCATTACCAGTTCTCCGGCATTGGTGCCGGTACCTTTGGAATTGGAAAGCTGTGCAAATGTCATGCTGGCGGAGTACATAGCTGCGAGCACACCTGCGAGCACGATCCAGGTGCGCAGCCTGGAGGCCCCGCGCAGGGTGTAGTACAGGGCATTGTCCGCCGCGCTGGAATGTTCTTCTTTCCTGGAACTGTAAACGACGAGCGGGATGATATTCAGCAGGGGAACGTAATGCAGCAGGTAGAGTATGCCGTTGCGCGAGCCGGTGGTGGTCATGCGGGCCACGATCACATTGCGCAGGAAGTAACCGCATATAAGGATCAGCAATATTTGCACGGCGATCTCCATGATATTCGGGAAGAGAACAGAACTACCGAGCGGGGGATAGTAAGTTGTTTCAGGTAAGCTGGAAAAATAATCACGTATCAGCCGGAGGCACCGGGGCGCGTTGGTGGCACAATTGACGATCAGGGTCATCAGTACGATATTCAGCATCGCATATTCCCTGCCGCCTGTCACCTGCATCTTGGAATGGAAAACGGGAACAAAACCCTCAAGGTTGAAGTAATTCTCCGCCAGGTAAAGCGCCATGTAATAAGCGAAAGGATAAACGACATAGAACACCAGTCCGTAAGCCGCAACAGCATGTTCAATACCGAAAATGAAATTGACGAAAGCCTGGTTTGAAGCAAGCAGCCCGAACAGCGCGCCGGAAAGCCCGTAATGTTTGATGAGCGCAACGATCACGCCGGTAACAATGAACCGCCGGTTGCCTGCCAGGTAACAGCGCATGCAGAATGTGATGAGGAAATTGATCAGCGTGAAAATGTGAATGGCCAGAAAAGGCCGGGCAGGCCCTGTTGCCGGTATTTTAAACAGGTAATACGCCAGCACAGTGAGCCCGAACACCCCTGCCGATGTTCCCGCCAGGATACCCGCCTTCTTCCAGTCACGGGCGTACAGGAACTCCCAGCAGACCAGGAATATGGAGGCCAGGATATAGGTGCCATTGAAGATAAGGCTGTTTTCTATCTTGCCATACCGCACAATGAGGGTTTGCAGCGCCAGGGGAATAATACAGATCCAGGCAGATCTAAGCACACGGGTTTGTGATCCAGTAAAGTAAGCGGCCATAGGGATATGATTTCAACGGGAAGATACATGTATTATTAGAAAATATTTCCACATGTAGGAGACTTGATAAAAAACAAAAAGGCCGTTCCGGCATACCTGCTGAAACGGCCTTTGTTATTCGTGGGAGCTGGCGGATTCGAACCGTCGACCCTCTGCTTGTAAGGCAGATGCTCTGAACCAGCTGAGCTAAGCTCCCATTGTGTTTGAACGCTTTTCGTTCGATGGGATTGCAAAGGTAAAAACTATTTTTATTCTGCCAAATATTTTTTCAGAAAACTTTGAAGGTCCGGTTGCCCGTTGCCTCGGAAGTCCCTGCTATCGCAGGTTCCATTCCACAATGCTGTTCCCCCATTCTTCCCGGAAGGGTGTGGTCACTTTGATGTAATTATCGGTATAGCCTTCCATCATCCCGTCCCTGCTGTGCTTCTCGAACAATACTTTCCGCGTTTGCCCCAGATGCTGCTCGGTGAAATATTGCAGCTTTTTATGGCTGAGGTTGCGCAGGGCCTTGTTCCTTTCATGCCTCACCTGGATGGGCACCACCGGCTGGATGCCAAGGGCATGGGTATTGTCCCGCTCCGAATAGGTGAACACGTGCAGGTAGGAAACATCCAGGTCGTGCAGGAAGTCGTACGTTTCCCGGAAATGGGCATCGCTTTCGGCAGGGAAGCCCACGATCACATCCACCCCGATGCTGCAATGCGGCATGAACTGTTTGATCAACCCTACTTTTTCCGCATACAGCTCGCGGCGGTAGCGGCGGCGCATGAGGGCCAGCACTTCGTTGCTGCCGCTCTGGAGCGGGATATGAAAATGCGGCATGAACCTTTTGCTGCCGGCCACGAATTCGATGATCTCGTTGCTGAGCAGGTTGGGCTCTATGCTTGAAATGCGGTACCGTTCAATGCCTTCCACCTCATCCAGCTGTTGGATCAGTTCAAAAAAGGTCTCTTCGCGTTTTTTGCCGCCTTCAAAACCTTTCCCGAAATCACCCAGGTTCACGCCGGTGAGCACGATCTCCTTCACGCCGCCGGCCGCCAGCTCATGGGCGCTGGCCACCACATTGGCCACGCTGTCGCTGCGGGAAATGCCGCGGGCCATGGGAATGGTGCAGAAGGAGCAGTTGTAGTCGCAGCCGTCCTGCACTTTCAGGAAGGTGCGGGTGCGGTCGTTCACGGAATATGAGCTATGGAAAGTATTCACATCTTCGATGTCGCAGGAGCAGATCTTCGCGCTGTCACCCTTGGCCAGCTCGCGGATGTGATCGGCTATATTGAACTTTTCGGCGGCGCCCAGCACGAGGTCTACCCCCGGGATGCCGGCTATTTCCTGCGGTTTCAGCTGGGCATAGCAGCCGGTGATCACCACCAGGCTCCCGGGCGCACGGCGCTGGATGCGGCGCACGAGCTGCCGGCATTCTTTGTCCGCATTATCCGTCACGGAGCAGGTATTGATCACGTACACGTCCGCCGTGTCGTCAAAATCTTTTTTGACGAACCCGTCCTTTTCGAGCATCCTGCTGATGGTGGAGGTCTCGGAAAAGTTCAGCTTGCAGCCGAGTGTATGAAATGCTACTGATTTTGCCGCTGTCATAAGGATGGCAAAGGTACGATATTCACCCGATTTCCGCGGTAGGTATGATATTTGTTTGTTATGTATGTCGGTTTCTTGCAGTCAAGACCATAATTCAGTATCTTGCCGGTTTTATGCGCGTGCTTTCGAAATGTTTCCAGGCTTTGTACAGCCTTTATGCCCTGATCGTGTGGCTGGGTATCATGTTCCTGATACTTCCGCCTATCGTGCTGGTCTCTTTCTTCGGGAAAGTGAAGGGAGGGAATATCGTTTTTTATTTCCTCCGTTTCTGGGCGCATGTCTGGTTTCCCGCAACGGGCATCAGGGTGACCAAAAAATGGCTGACCCCCTACGAAGACAGGCCGCTCATTTACCTCGCCAATCACTCTTCTTACCTGGACGCCGCGCTGGCCGTGAAAGTAATGCCGCTGCCCTTCAGGCCGCTGGGTAAAAGCGAGCTGAGCCGCATCCCGCTGTTCGGGCTTATCTACAGCCGTTCCGTGGTGCCGGTAGACCGTGGTACCGCCAAAGGCCGCGCCCAGAGCATGCGCGACATGCTGTATATGATCCGCCAGGGCGTTTCGCTGCTTATTTTCCCCGAAGGCACCACCAACGAAACAGAACAGCCCCTGCTGCCCTTCCACAGCGGCGCATTCAGGATCGCCATTGAAACACAGACCGATATCAGGCCGGTGATCTACGTGGATAACCGCGCCCGCCTTGCCAAGATAAAATTCATGTCCCTCAACCCGGGCCCCTGCCGCGTGGTATTTCTGCCCGTAGTGCCGGTGAAGGGCCTCACCATGGAAGACGTGCCCCAGCTCAAAAAACAGGTGCGCCACATGATGGAGGAAGAATTAAGAAAATATCATAACTATCCTGCCTTACAGGCAATATGAAGTATGCAGATGTAATATTACCCCTTGCTCTTCCCAGGAATTATACTTACGCCGTACCGCCGGAAATGGAAGCCACTATACAACCGGGCAGCCGTGTGGCCGTACAGCTGGGTAAACAGAAGAAGTATGCGGGCATCGTAAAATCCGTTCACGAACAGGCGCCTTCGGCTTACAAAACCAAGCCCATCATGGACCTGCTGGATAAAGAGCCGGTGGTATACCCCACCCAGCTGGCCTTCTGGGAATGGATCGCGCAGTATTACATGTGCAACGAAGGCGATGTGCTCAATGCCGCCCTTCCCGCTCACCTTAAGCTTTCCAGCGAAACGATCCTGCTGTATAACGACGCCTTCGGCGACGATTTCTCCGTCCTCGACGATCACGAATACCTCATAGCCGAAGCGCTGCTGCTGCGGAAAGAACTGCGCATCGGCGAAGTACAGCTCATCCTGGACCGCTCCGACGTGTACAGCGTGATCAAACAACTGATCGAAAAGAAGGTGTGCCTGGTGTATGAAGAGCTGAAGGAAGTGTATAAAGAGAAAAAAGAGAATTATATCCTGCTGAACCCCGCTTACGAAGGAGACGAAGCCCTGGCCCCGCTGTTTGACGAGCTGGCGCGCGCGCCTAAACAAATGGAGCTGCTGCTGGCTTACCTGCACCTGCTCAAAACGCAGGGACAGGTGCTGCAGGCCGAGCTGCTGAAGAAATCCGGCGCCTCCGCCGCGCAGCTGAAAGGCTTGGTGGACAAGCAGATACTGGTGATCGATAAGCGCGTGGTAGACCGCATTCCCATGGGCAAAGTAGAAAGCAATCTCAATTTCGATCTTAGTCCCGCGCAGGAAAAGGCGTTGCAGGAAGTGAAGGCCAGTATTGCTGCGAAACAGGTGACCCTGCTGCATGGCGTTACTTCCAGCGGTAAAACGCAGATATATGTGAAGCTGATGGAAGAAGCCCTGCAAAGCGGCAAACAGGTGCTGTACCTGCTTCCTGAAATCGCGCTCACCGCGCAGATCATCCGCCGACTGCAAAAACATTTCGGCGGGCAGATCGGCATTTACCATTCGCGTTTCTCTAACAACGAAAGAGTGGAGATATGGAACAAGGTGAAGAACGGCGAGATACGCATCGTGCTGGGTGCGCGCAGCAGCCTGCTACTGCCTTTCCGCGACCTCGGCCTCATTATCCTCGACGAAGAGCACGACGCCTCTTTCAAGCAGCAGGAGCCCGCGCCCCGCTACCATGCCCGCGATGCGGCGATTTATTACGCGAGCCTTTTCGGCGCCAAAGTGCTGATGGGCTCTGCCACGCCCGCGCTGGAAAGTTATTACAACGCCAGGCAGGGCAAATACGGACTGGTAGAGCTGAACGAACGTTTCGGCGGCATCGCCATGCCGGAAATAGAGATCGTTGACCTCAAAAAAGAACTGGCGCTGAAAGAAGTGGTGCACAATTTCACTTCCGTGCTGCGCAGGGAGATACACCGCTCACTGGAAGCGCAAAAGCAGGTGATCCTCTTCCAGAACCGCCGCGGCTATGCGCCTTTCCTGCTCTGCACCACCTGCGGCTGGATACCGAACTGCAAACAATGCGACGTTTCGCTCACCTATCATAAGCACCAGGATAAACTGAGCTGCCACTACTGCGGCACCCGTTATCCTTACATCTACACCTGCGCCGCCTGCGGCAGCCAGACGTTGCTGCCGAAGAATTTCGGCACGGAAAAGATAGAGGAAGACCTCCAGGAAATGTTCCCCGCCGCGCGCATCGCGCGGATGGACATGGACGCGATCCGCAACAAGGACAGCCACAACAAAATGATCCAGCTGCTGGAACAGCGGGAGATAGACATTCTCGTAGGCACGCAGATGGTAGTGAAAGGGCTGGATTTTGAGAACGTGAACCTCGTCGGCATCCTCAGTGCAGACAGCCTGCTGAGCTACCCGGATTTCAGGGTGAACGAGCGGGCGTTCCAGCTGATGGAGCAGGTGAGCGGCCGCTCCGGGCGGAAAGAAGGGCAGGGGAAAGTGGTGATCCAGGCCAGCAATACCCGTCATCCTATCCTGCATTTCGTGACGGAGCACAATTACAAAGCCATGTATGAAAACGAGATTGCGGAGCGTGAGCAGTTTGGCTACCCGCCTTTTTTCAGGCTGGTGAAGGTGACGCTCAA
This sequence comes from Chitinophaga sp. YIM B06452, assembly GCF_039655965.1. NCBI lineage: Bacteria > Pseudomonadati > Bacteroidota > Chitinophagia > Chitinophagales > Chitinophagaceae > Chitinophaga > Chitinophaga sp. YIM B06452. The sequence continues at coordinate 68,463 of NZ_JAWLKY010000004.1, forward strand.
ACACAAAAAGCAACAAACGGTAGAGCAGGCCGCGATGATACTGGCCAACTGGCTCAGACCACAGCTGGGTGCGCAGCTGGTAGGCCCCGCGGCGCCGCTGGTGGGGAAAGTGCGCGACTTCTATTTACAGGAAATGCTCATCAAACTGCCGCGCGACTCCAAAAGAATTGCACAGGTGAAAAACCTGATGAAAGAATATTTCTCCCAGCTGCTGATCGAAAAACAGTTCCGCTCAGTGATCATTGTGCCGGATGTGGATTGTGTGCAGTAATATTACAGGTTGAAATAAATGATATGCACCCCTTTTTCTCCCTCTCCTGATTTTCTCAGCATCGTTTCCGCTACAGTAGCGCCTTTCACGGGCCGGTACTTTTTCGCATTACCCTGCAGCACCAGGTTGAATACAGGCATCAGCCAGGCGGCAAGCTGTTCGCCGAAGCGCACTTCCTTCCGCTCGCCCACCAGGAATGAAGGCCGGTAAATGTATAATGAAGGGAAATCCATGGCCGTGAGCGCCGCTTCCACGTTGCCTTTGGTGCGAAGATAAAAATTTCGCGACCCGGCTTTTGCACCGATGGCGGATACGAGATGGTATTGTGAAACGCCGTTTCGGCGGGCAATGCGGCCGCAACGAACAGGAATATCATGATCCACCGCGGTGAAAGCAGCCTGGCTGCCCGCTTTTTTGATGGTGGTGCCGATGCAGCAGAACAGCGCGTCGCCTTTCAACGCCTTTTCCAGCTCCGGGCCCTCTTCCAGGGAAGCGACGGTTTGTTCCAGTTTGGGGTGCTCCAGCGGCAGCGGCCTGCGGGAAATGGTCTTCACGGCATCATAACCGCTGTTCAGCAACAGCTCCACCAGCTGCTGCCCGATCAATCCCGTGGCCCCGATAACAATTGCTGTTCCTGGCATTTTATTGTTAGTTATATTTGTTCCGTTATTAAAGATAGGATATTTGAATACTTGATTATGAAGGTCACCGAAAATGTTTCCCTCCGCCAGTACAACACATTCAACCTGGACGCTACAGCCCGTTATTTCGCCGCATTCCACTCCCGCGAAGCGCTGGAAGCGATACTGGACGACCCGCAGTACAAACATACGCCTAAGCTCATCCTGGGCGGCGGCAGCAACATCCTGCTCACCAAAGACTTTGACGGCCTGGTGCTGAAGAACGAGATCAAAGGCATTCATACCATCAGCGAAGATGACGATCATGTATACGTGAGAGCAGGGGCGGGGGAGAACTGGCACCAGTTCGTGATGCATTGTATTGAGAAGGGATACGCAGGACTGGAGAACCTTTCACTCATTCCCGGCAACGTTGGCGCCAGCCCTATGCAAAACATCGGCGCTTACGGCGTGGAGATCAAAGATACGTTCAACGAGCTGGAAGCGCTGCATCTGCAGGACCGTACGCTCGTTTCGTTCAATAAAGAGGCCTGTGCATTCGGGTACCGCGAGAGCGTGTTCAAGCACCAGTATAAGGACCAGTTCGCGATCCTCCAGGTGATCTACCGGCTGAATAAGAAGCCGGTGTTCAACACCAGCTACGGTGCCATAGAGCAGGAGCTGGAGCGCATGGGCGTGAAGGAGCCTTCCATCCGGTCTATCAGCCGGGCGGTGATCAATATCCGGTCTTCCAAACTTCCCAATCCCGCGGAGATCGGGAATGCGGGCAGTTTTTTCAAGAACCCTGAAGTAACAAAAGAAAAATACGAAGAGCTGAAACTCGCCTTCCCCGAAGTAGTGGCCTATCCTTTACCCGGCGGTCATTACAAGCTGGCGGCAGGCTGGCTGATAGAGCAATGCGGCTGGAAAGGCTACCGCAACGGCGATGCGGGCGTGCATGCGCGGCAGGCCCTGGTGCTGGTGAATTACGGCCATGCAAAAGGGGAAGACATCGTGGAGCTGTCGTGGCAGGTGGTGGAAAGCGTGAAAGAAAAATTCGGCGTAGCGCTGGAGCGCGAAGTGAATATCATTTAACGATGTGGCGGATGATCCTGTCCGCATGTTCCCGCGAATTCTCGATGAACCAGGTATGCGTGTTCATACCGCCGCATACGACGCCTGCCAGGTAAATGCCGGGCAGGTTGGTTTCCATGGTTTCCGGGTCGTAGGAAGGGCTGCGCACCGCATCGTCAGACAAAGTGATGCCCGTTCTTTCCAGGAAACTAAAATCAGGCTGGTAGCCTGTTGCAGCAATCACAAAATCATTGGGGATGGTCACTACGCCCTCCGGCGTGAGGATATCCGCTTCCGTATCGCGGATATTGGTAAGCACGGAATGAAAATACGCTTTGATGCTGCCTTCTTTCACCCTGTTCTCAATATCCGGTTTCACCCAATATTTCACCCGCCTCCCGATCTCGCCTTCACGGATCACCATGGTTACGTCCGCGCCTTTGCGGTAAGTCTCCAAAGCCGCATCCACAGAGGAGTTGTTGGCGCCTACCACGATCACTTTCTGGGTGGCGTAGAAGTGCGGGTCTTTGTAATAATGGGTTACTTTAGGCAGGCTTTCGCCGGGAATATGCAGCAGGTTGGGAATATCATAGAAACCGGTGGCGATGATGATGTTCTTTGCTGTGTAAGTATTCTTATCGGTAACAACCGTATATCCTTCCCCGTTAGATTTTATGCTTTCTGCTTTTTCGAACAGGTGGATTTTTACATGCTTCGAAAGCGCCACCCTGCGGTAATATTCCAGCGCTTCGGGCCGGGTGGGTTTGGCGTTGTTGGAAACGAAGGGGATGCCGCCTATTTCCAGCCTTTCGCTGGTGGAAAAGAAGGTCATGTTGAGAGGGTAATGATAGAGCGAATTCACCAGGCATCCTTTTTCGAGGATGAGATAATCCAGTCCTTCTTTCTGCGCTGCCAGCGCGCATGCCAGCCCTATCGGCCCTCCGCCGATGATGATTAACGGTACCTGCTTTGCCATGGCACTAATTTAAGCGAATTTTTCCAACCGGTCCAGCAGGCGGAACAGCACGGTGCGCGTAGCTTCCGCATAATGAATGCCGTTGCGCAGTTCTTCCGGGCTCTGCACCCAGTCACTTTTCACCAGCTCATGCCCGCAGGCGGCTATCATGCCTTCCAGTGCGGCGGGCGTCATCTCGAAATGGAACTGCAGTCCATATACATGGTCGCCGAGTCGGTAAGCCTGGTTTTTACAGGCAGCAGATTCGGCAAGATGTACAGCGCCTTCCGGCAGATCGAAGGTATCGCCGTGCCAGTGGCATACCACCAGCTCGCCGTCGTTCAATTCTTTATTGAACCGCACCGGGAACCAGCCGATCTCTTTATGTTGATTGGGGTACACCTTCGCGCCCAGCACATCCGCGAGCAATTGTGAGCCAAGGCAAACGCCCAGCACGGGTTTCCCCGCATCAATGCTTTCCCGGATGAACTTTTTCTCATCCTGCAGCCAGGGATAATCGGCTTCGTCGTAAATGCCCATGGGGCCGCCCATCACGATCAGCATGTCAAAATCCTGCTGCTGCGGCAGTGAGCCTTTTTCATACCAGCGTGTAGCCGTTAGGGTATGGGACCGGTCTTTCGCCCAGTCTTCAATCGCAGCAAGCCCTTCGAAGGGCACGTGTTGGAGGTAATGTATGCGCATATCAAATGTTTAACGGTAAGTGTTCTGCCCACTGCAAAGGTTCAGGCAACGGCATGCTGCTGAACTCCAGGTGCAGCACGCGCCGGTTGAGGCCGTTGGTGGTTTTGCCGGAAGCGTGCATGAGCAATGGTTTCATCACCATCACGCCGCCCGCGGGAACGGTACAGGTGTCTTCTTCTTCCAGGTTGATGGTATCCGCACGGTGAACCTGTTTCAGGTGCGAGCCGGGTATCACTTTCAGTGCGCCGTTGTGTTCGTCGGTATTGTCCAGGTGAATGCGGAAGGTGATCATGTTTTCCAGTATCTCTACCGGCGGCTGTACGCCGAATTGCTCCTGTTTCACCGTCCATGGCCCGAAGCCGGGCAACGGATGTTTGCGGTCCACGGAAATGGTGAGGTCCTGGTGCCAGGCCACGAACCAGTTGGATGCGCCAGGCTTATCGAAATAAATGGATTTAACAAGGAAATGGTCCTTTCCGCCCAGCTGGTGCACCCAGGCCAGTAATTCCGGTGTGAGCACGTATGGTTGCAGTGCAGGAAGTTCGGCCATTACACGCCGGATAGCGAACAGGTCCGCCGTTTTGCGGAAAGCCTGGCCTTGCTGGTCGGCAGACTGGATGGTATGAATGATCTGCTGTACGGCGCTCGCGGGAAAAACACCTGGCAGTACCGCATATCCTTTATTGGCAAGCTTTTCAGCTACGTTCATGTCAGAGTGTTAAATGATAGAATTTCCTGTCTACCACCGCCAGGAATTTTTCATTCGGCAGTTCCTCCCTTTGCACTTCCACGAAACCGTTCTTCTCATAAAAACGATGCGCGGTGGTCATCACGTCGGTGGTTCCGAGATAAAGATCTGTAAATCCTTTTTCTTTCGCCCAATCGAGCAATGTGTCCAGCAAACGTTTGGCGATGCGGTGTTCGCGGCCGCGGTAGTCTTTGTCGACGAACATTTTTTTCAACCCGCCGATGTTGTTGCCGGTGTCGAGCAGGGCAATGGTGCCGACTACTTTATCGCCGTCGAGGGCGGTCCAGAAGTTGCCCCTGCCGTCCTGGTACACTTCAGGGATCTTCAGCAGGTCCGGCTGGTGGTCGATGGTGACGGGCAGGCTGAATTCCACCTGCTGAATAGGCAGGATCATGGCGATCACATCGTTGGTGCGCGTTTGGTTAAATGGCTGTATCTCTATCATGGTTTCCTATGCTTTTCCTGGAAGCGCTTGCGGGAAGCGGATTTCCATGTCTGTTTCTATTTCTTTCGGCAGCTGCTTGCCTGTTTTGGCGTCCAGCTCGCGGATGATCTCAAATTTCCCGATAATGGTATCGCCTTTGCGCTTGCCGTCTTTCAGCCGCTCCATGGCATCTTCATACGCATTGCCGGCCTGTTTCAGGTTGTGGCCGATGCGGCCCATTTCTTCAAGGAAAAGAATGAATTTGTCGTACAGCATGCCGCATTGCCGGAAGATCTCTTCCACATTGCGCACCCTGTTCTCATTCTGCCACAGCAGCCGTACGATCTTGAAAGTGGCCACCAGCGTGGAAGGCGTGATCAGTACTACCTTCTTTTTCATGGCGCGGTTGAAGATATCCGGGTTTTCGTTCAGCGCCAGCGTAAGGGCTGATTCGAAGTGCATGAACATGAACACGAAATCAGGTGTGTTCAGCGTGCCGAGGCGCTGGTAGTTGCGGGCAGACAATTCATCGATATGATCAGTGATGTTGCGCACCAACTGCCGGAGATGACCTTTCTTTTCCTCGGGTTCGGTAGCGTTGAAGTAGGCTACATATGCATTAAGCGATACTTTACTGTCGATGATGAGGTGCTTGCCATCAGGCAGGCGCAGGATGAAGTCCGGCCGGCGGTTGCGTTCTTCTTCCTGGTCGCGGTGCACTTCTTCGCTTGTGTAATCGATGTATTTCTGCAGGCCTTCGGCTTCAAGGATAAGTTTGAGCCGGTCTTCGCCCCAGTTGCCCTGCACTTTCACATCCGACTTCAAAGCGCCCGCCAGCCGCTGTGCGTCTTCGCTGAGCTGGAAGTTCAGCTTCTGGAGGGATTCTATTTCTTTTTTGAGGGAAGTGAGGTCTTGTATATCCTCTTTCCGCGTGTCTTCTATGGTTTTGCGGAACTGCCCGATGTCCGTCTTCAAAGGGGAAAGAATGTGCTCCATGGCCGTGCGGTTGGTGTCCGCAAAATCCCTGCTTTTCTGCTGCAGGATGTCGTTGGCGAGGTTCATGAATTCCTGCCGGTTGGATTCGTGTATCTTTTTCAGCTCAGCCCCGATGCCGGAAAGCTGTTCTATTTCTTTCCTGAGCCCTGCCAGCTGGGCGTTCAGCTCAATAACAAGATTTTCTTTTTCCTTCAGCTCCTGCTCCCGCTGGTTGAGGGTGAATAGCATGTTGTCGTACATTTCGCGGGCCACAAAACCTTCGTCCACCTGTTGCCTGCTCAGCCTTTCAGCCAGCTCGTGCCGTGGCGCGAAAAATTTCCGGAGGAAGAGATAGCTGCCCAGGCTGCCTGCCAACAGCCCGATGATCAGTCCGGATAGGAGGGTTACGCTCATAGCTTTCAAAATTAAGCAATTACGCAAAACGGCGCTTCAAAGGCTTTTGCACAGGTGTGCATAACCGCTTAAATAATCTGAAACAGGCAGTTGGGAGAAAGCCGGGGAGAAGAAATATTAAAATAGTATTATGCAAAAAAGCCCGGGCTATAACCCGGGCTTGCTCAAACATATCTCTAAAGTGGACTGATTATCTGAAGTGATAACGCACGAAAGCCTCCATGGCTGCGTATTTCTGGAGGCCAAGACGGTCGTACAGATCTGCAGTGTTGGCATTCCGTTCTTCAGCACGCTGCCAGAACTCGCGCGCGTCGGTACCCTGGAAGGGAACCACGTCTTTCTGGCTCTGGTGGATGAAGATGCCGAGGCGTTTCTGCAGCACCTGGTCGGGGCTCATGGGCACGGCCATTTCAATTTCATGAATGTCCCATTCCTGCCATGCGCCTTTGTAGAGCCATACCCAGCAATCTTTCGCCCAGTCTTCATCTTTCACGATTTCCAGTGCGGCAAAGATCACATCGAGGCATACTTTGTGGGTGCCATGCGGATCTGCGAGGTCGCCTGCACAATAGATCTGCTGGGGCTTCAGCTGGCGCAGCAGGTCTACGGTGAGCTGCACGTCCTCAGGACCCATCGGTTTCTTTTCCACCAGGCCGGTTTCGTAGAAAGGCAGGTTCTGGAAGTGTGCGTTCTCGTCGCCGATGCCTACGTAGCGGCAGGTGGCCTTGGCCTCGCAACGGCGTATCAGGCCTTTGATGGCGCGTATCTCGGCGGTATCTTTCTGGCTTGGTTTTTTGATCTGGATGAATGCTTTTGCATCTTCCAGTATCTGCGAGCTTTTGCTCCTGTCGATGTCGAACATGCCTTCGAAACCCACGGCAAAATCGATAAAGCGCAGCAGGAACTCGTCCGTCACGGCGATGTTGCCGGAGGTCTGGTAAGCTACATGCACATCGTGGCCCTGCTCGTGCAGGCGGATAAAGGTGCCGCCCATGGAGATGATATCGTCATCGGGGTGGGGGGAAAAGATCAGCGCCCTTTTATGTTCAGGTTGTGAACGTTCGGGATGGTTGGGCAGCTGTGTGCCGGGTTTGCCGCCGGGCCAGCCGGTAATGGTATCGCGTATGGCGTTGAACTCGTTGATGTTCAGCTCGTATGCTGAGCCGTATTGCACGATCAGGTCGTTCAAGCCGTTGTTGTTATAATCTTTATCCGTGAGCATCAGGATAGGCTTGTTGAGCTTCAGCGCCAGGTTGGTCACCGCTTTGCGGATCAGCTTGGGCGTCCATTCACAATCTCCCGTGAGCCAGGGTTCTTTATTGCGGGTAAGCTCGGCTGCAGCCTGCTCGTCTATCACGAATTTGCAGTTAGAGTGCTGTTGCAGCAGGGAAGCAGGCACCTGGTCGGTGCTGTGGCCTTCTACTGAACGGCATACGATCTTGGCTTTGTGGGAGCCCCATGCGAGAAGGACCACCTTTTTGGCCTTCATAATGGTGCCGATGCCCATGGTTACCGCGAGGCGGGGCACCTGGCTCATGTTGGAGAACTCGTAGGCGTTGGCCAGGCGGGTGGAATTATCCAGCGTTACCAGGCGGGTGTGGGAGTTCACGTTGGAGCCGGGCTCGTTGAAGCCGATGTGGCCGTTGTTGCCGATGCCGAGGATCTGGATGTCGATACCGCCGGCCTCTTCGATCTTGCGCTCGTAAGCGGCTGCATAGGCTTTGATCTGTTCTTTCGGCACGGTGCCGTCCGGCACGTGGTAATTCCCTTCGGGAATGTCCACATGGTTGAACAGATGTTCCTTCATGAAACGGTTATAGCTTTGCAGCGCATCCGGTTCAATCGGGTAATACTCGTCGAGGTTAAAGGTGACTACGTTCTTAAAACTCAGGCCCTCTTCTTTATGAAGACGCACCAGTTCTGCATAAAGGTATTTGGGAGTGGAGCCGGTTGCGAGGCCGAGTACGGCTGGTTCTTTGGCAGCCTGTTTTTCGCGGATCAGAGTAGCAATTTCCTGCGCCACGGCTTTGGAACCGTCTTTGGCGGTAGGATGGATGTCCACGGAAATCTGTTCGAAACTGTCTATCAGTTCAATTTCCTGGTGATTGATGGTCATTGTTCTAGTTTTTTAAATGCGATTTTAAAAACGAGCCCGAAAATTAAATAAAATACAGCGATTGTTGGGAAAAATTTACGATTAACAATTTAAAAGGCCTTCCCGTACTAATATGCTATTAAAATTTAATAATTTGGGCCATTCCCCGGCAAATCCAAATACCTGTGGTAACCGTATTTATTATGCACCTGTTACGCAAAACCATCCTGATGAAAAAACTGATTATGGCCTTTTCGGCTGCCAGCCTGCTGCTGGCAACGGATATGAAGGCCGCACCAACCCACGGTCAACCCCAGGACCGCAGCCAGGAGCTGGATTGGGCAAAAGCCAGGAACGGCGTTTGGCTTGCGCTGGTAAACGATAAGCTGAACTGGTTCAAGCTGGACAAAAACGCCCGCCTCTGGGTGAGCAATGATGGAAAGGAATGGGCGGAAGTGAGCGACGGTATGTGGCCGGATAAGGAAGGCCGGCAGCTGAAGATAGGAGAGGGCAAGCTGTGGTGGACCAGCGATGCGGGGAAAAACTTCTCCGAAGTGCCCGAATGGAAATGGAAAGGCCCCAAAGGTGAATGGTATAAGTTCGACGCAAAGTGGACGCTTTGGGTCGCCAAATAAATAAGAATCACGAATAGCACACAATTATTTAAAAGGCACCGGTGTGTTCGCACACCGGTTTTCTGCATAAAAAAAAACCGTCCCGGCTAAGCCCGGACGGATTTTTTATTGAGTAGTGAAGGGATTATTGAACAATGATCTCGTCCACGAACAACCAGGCCGGGTTGCCCGCGCCCGGCGCCCCTTCGGGTATCTTACCCTCAGCCTGGGCCACCACTTTTACATACCGGGCCTTCACGGTTTCCTTCAGCCGCTCCCGCACCCTGATGATGCCCCTGCCGTCTATCTCTTTCTGCTGGCCTGCTTCGGTAAAGTGTTTGCCGTCTTTCGAAACATAGAAGGTAACCTGTTTGGGCGGATAGATCCACTGGTCCTTATTGCCAAGGGTATTCAACCCGAGTACGCTGATCTCCGTGGAATCGCCCAGGTCTATTACTGCTTCCATCGTACCGCCGCTGTAGCCGGTCCATTGGTTGTCGTTGAATTCTTTTACGCCTTCAATGCCGTTTACCAAAACAAACGGACTGCCGGGATTGTAGTTCTGGTGCGGCGGTTTGGCGAGCGTAACGGTTTTGCCTACCGCTTTATGCAGCACAAATGCCTGTTGGAATTCGTTGCCATACAGGCGGTCGCCCTGGAACACGGCCGCTCTTACCACGCCGGTCTTTGTAACGGGAACGGGGCTGGTATAGGCCGTAGACTGCGCTGTGGGCGCGGTGCTGTCTGTGGTGTAGGTGATCTTTCCGCCATCCAGCTTGCTGTCCAGCTTTACCTGCACGCCGCCTTTGCTGTCGCTTTCAACAACGCCGCGTACTTCAAATACATGCTTGGCGTAGTTCACGCCTTTCTTTTCGAGACGGGGAAGGTCTGTTTTCAGCCTCTCCAGGAAATCGTCATAGTTCTTTTTTTCTTTCGGCGTCCAGAGCACTTCTGCCAGCGCGATGGCGCGGGGGTATACCATGTATTCCACATGCTCTGCGTTCTTCATGTACTCCGTCCACACGTTGCCCTGCGCGCCTTTGATGTAGCGGGCCTCCTCAGCCGTCAATCCTTCCGGGACAGGTTCGTAAGCGTACACTTTGCTCACGGGCGTAAACCCGCCGATGGCAACAGGTTCATTTTTGCCCTGGCTTTGGTAGTGATCAAGGTATACGTAGCCGCCGGGCGTCATGATCACGTCGTGATGCTGTTTGGCAGCTGCGATACCGCCTTCGGTGCCGCGCCAGCTCATCACGGTGGCGTTGGGGGCAAGCCCGCCTTCCAGTATCTCGTCCCAGCCGATGATCTGGCGGCCTTTGCCGTTGAGGTACTTTTCGATGCGCTGGATGAACCAGCTTTGCAGCGCATGCTCATCTTTCAGTCCTTCGGCTTTCATGCGGGCCTGGCATTTGGGACATTTCTCCCAGCGCACTTTCGGGCTTTCGTCGCCGCCGATGTGAATGTATTTGCCGGGGAACAGGATCATTACTTCATCCAGCACATCCTGCAGGAAAGTGAACACGGAATCATTACCCGCGCAATACACATCGTCGTACACGCCCCATTTCGTACCCACTTCATAAGGCCCGCCGGTGCAGCCCAGGTGCGGGTATGCGGCGAGCGCGGCAAGCGAGTGGCCGGGCAATTCTATTTCCGGAATCACGGTTACGTGGCGGGTTTTTGCATAAGCCACTACATCCTTGATCTGCTCCTGCGTATAAAAACCGCCATAAGGTTTACCGTCAAATTTCTGATCGTCGTAATGCCCTTCCATGGTCTCTTTCCTTCGGGAGGCCACTTCCTGCAGGCGGGGATATTTTTTGATCTCGATGCGCCAGCCCTGGTCTTCGGTGAGGTGCCAGTGGAAAGTGTTCATTTTATGCATCGCCATGAGGTCGATGTATTTTTTGATGAAGTCTACCGGGAAAAAGTGCCGCCCTACATCGAGGTGCAGGCCGCGGTAGGAAAACCGCGGCTGGTCGGATATGTCCACACCCGCGATCCAGTAGCTGGAAGCCTGCTGCACGGGCAGCAGTTGGATGAGGGTTTGCATGCCGTAGAATGTGCCGGCCGCATCGTCGCCCAGGATGGTCACCTGGTCTTTGCCTACTTTAAGGCGGTATGTTTCGGGCAATCCTTTTTCGGCGGCGGGCATGCTGGCAAATACGATCATGTTGTGCGCAGCGCTGTCCTGCACTTTCAGGGTAAAGCCGCTGATGCTTTTGAAATAGTCGTTGAAGAGTGCGGCCACCTGTTTGTCTGCCTCAGAAGCAGCCACCAGTACGGTTTGTTTGTCAAGCAAAAAAGAATCGGCCGTTTCCGAGAGGCGTGCGGGCAGGGGGATGATACTCACCTTCGCCTTGGGCGCCGTGGAAGCGGAACCGCCGTCTGAGCAGGCGGCAAAGCCAAGTATGGCGCATCCGGCCGCGAAATTGAACAGTCTTTTTATGGTCATGTTTCTATTTTTTCTGTTTACCTGCTTCCAGCGCTGCTATCTTTTGTTTCAGCAGTTCGTTCTCCTGCTTCAGCCCGATCATGTAAAGCGTTAATTCTTCTATCTTCTGCATTTGTATCTTTTGCATTTCCCCGATATCGAGGCCGTTCTTTTCTATTTCCTGTGCAGGCGGAACGTTTGGTAAATGATGGTTCAATTTAATAAAAGTATTTACTTCCTCTAAAGAAGGCAGGCTGAATTCGCGGTTGAAGACGTAGTCAGGCCAGCCGGTTTGTGTTACTTTCACTTTTTTGGCGGTGATTTCGCCGTTGACAGCCAGGAGTGACTGAGGCGTTTCGGTGCCGATGCCGACATACCCGTTTCCGGCAATATGCATGCGCACTGAAGGTTCCCCACCGGTATTGGTGCTTGCGCTGGTCATGAGCTGTAGGTAAGTGTCCCATGAATTGCCGCGATATGCCCTTACATAGGCTTTCCCAGCGGAAACAAACTCAAATGAAAGATCTCGTTTGCTGTTCGGTCCCACTGGACTATTCGGTCCACGTAGTACTATCTTGGAATACGAGTCATTGGCATTATGACCAAATATGGCATTCGGTACAATAATGGCGTTCCTGATGTTCAGTAGGCCGGAATTATCCAGCGACATGATTTGATCGGTATCTACACTGTAATCGATCGCTGTATTATCGCCAGCCAGCCACCTGAACCTAAAGCCGTTCGGTTTAGGGCCATATATTCCGTAATTCAGCGAGCCATTGGATTGCTCGATGAATCCGGACCTGAAATTACCGCTCCACATACCTGTAGTCAATGTGTTGGTATACGTATTCGGAAAATTGATGGTACTGTATGTACCAGTTTGCGCAAACAATGCAATACTTACAACGGATTGTAAAACAAGGAGGATGATCTTTTTCATAGATAATAGTGTTGGGTTTTGGAAACACAACATACTATTCTATAATGATTTCATCCGCAAAAATATGACAAGGCTCGCCCTTGCCCGGGTGCCAGTCCGGGATGATGCCATGGTTGGCAGCTACAACCTTTACGTAGCGGGCCTTCAGATTCACGGGGAGGCTCAATACCTGCGTGAAGCTGCCGTATTCGCGGTCGGAGAAAGTGTTCTTTACCAGGCCGGCGGAGGTGAAGTTCCTGCCGTCGTTGGAAGTGAGGAATTCCACCTGCGTGGGGTACCAGATCCACGAGCCAAGGTCCTGCAGTACGCCGAGCCCCAGCTTATGCAGCGCGCGCGGCGCTTTCAGGTCTACGATCGCTTCGAGGTTGCCGGGATAGTGGCTTTGCCAGGCACCCAGCCTGAAGTCTTCCTGCCCGTGGATATTGTCTATCAAAGCATCCGGCCCGCCTGCATCGAACTGCGGGTGGATCTTAGACAGCACTTTGATGGTCTTGTCTGTAGGAATGAGGAAAAAAGGTGTAGACACGATGTGGCTGTATTGCCCGTTCTTAAAGCCCACTGCCTTCAGCGTAGCGGTTTTGGTAAGCGTGAACGGCTGCGTGTAACGTCTGGAAGCGGCAGTAGGTTCCGATCCGTCTAAGGTGTAATAGATTGCGGTGCCTGGTTCCACTGCTTTCAGCGATACCTGCATGGAATGTTTGAACCGGTCGGAAGGAGCAACCACGTAGGGAACTGCAACAATAAGATCACCGCTGATCTCGCTCACCGGCGAACCTTCGGCGCTGGCCCATGTTTGCGTGGGCGCATCTGTCATCTCGAACTCCATGATGCCGCCATTCATGATCAGCTCATGCGGAACGGATGAAGTGGGGAGGTTCATCGAAGCGGTGGTTGTTATGCTGCTCTGCTTTATAGCAGTGGTTATAGAATCTGTAGTCGTGTTGGTTTGCATTGTTGTAGCGGTTCTCTCATGAAACACTTTCACATTCTTCACATAGAAATTTTTCCCGCTCAGGTTCTTCGCCTTAATGGTAAAGGTCTTGCCATTCTCCAGGTGAATGTTCACTTCTTCAAAAGTGGGCGTGCCGATCGCATACCGGCCATCACCGGGCCTTACAGGATAAATGCCCATGGCACTCATCACGTACCAGGCGCTCATCTGCCCGCAGTCTTCGTTGCCGCTCAGGCCGTCGGGCGCATTGTGGTACATGGTGTTCATGATCTGGTGCACCAGCTGCTGCGTTTTCCAGGGTTGGCCCACGTAATTGAACAGGTAAGCGATATGATGGCTGGGCTCGTTACCATGCGCATACTGGCCAATAAGGCCGGTAATGTCGGACTGGTGGCGGCCGCTCAGCTTGTCTTCCGTGGTGAATAATTTATGCAGCTTTTGTGTGAATTTCTCCCTGCCGCCGTTCAGCCTGATGAGGCCGCTTACATCCTGTGGGGCGTAAAAGCTGTATTGCCAGCTGTTGGCTTCGGTGAAGTAGTTATTCACTTCGGTGGGATTGAACGGGCTCATCCAGCGCCCGCCGATCTTTCCGCGCATAAAACCGGTGGATGCGTCGTACAGGTTCTTGTATGATTGCGCACGCTTCATGTAACGTTTATACACCGCAGTGTCGCCGAGCATATTGCCCATCTGCGCGATGCACCAGTCGTCGTAGGAATATTCCAGTGTGCGGGAAACGGATTCAGGCTGGGTGTCCATGCTCAGGTAGCCCTGCCGGATGTAATACTGCATGCCGAAACGTTCGCCTTCGGCATAGCTGCGCATGGCTTCCAGCGCGTATTTCGCGTCGTACCCGCGGATGCCTTTCTGGTAAGCGTCTGTGATCACGGGTACGGAATGGTAACCGATCATGCAGAAAGTTTCGTTGCCGCTCAGCTCCCAAACGGGCAGCATGCCGCCGTATTTGTATTGTGCGAGGAAGGTGTTGATCCAATCGTTTGTTTTCTGCTGGTTGATGATGGTCATAAGCGGATGCAGTGCGCGGTGCGTATCCCAGAGGGAAAACACGCTGTAGTTCTCAAACCCTTCCGCCCGGTGGATCTTCAGGTCGGTGCCACGGTATTGGCCATCCACGTCCATATAGAGGTTGGGGTTGAGGCAGGCGTGGTACAGCGCGCTGTAGAACATTACCTGCTGATCGTTCGTTCCGCCTTTCACTTCAATTTTCCCTAATTCTTTATTCCATGCGGCTTTGGCGTTGGCCAGCGTACCATCGAAGTCGAAGCCGGGCATTTCCGCGTCCAGGTTTTTTAATGCGCCTTCTTCGCTGACGCCGGAGATGGCCACTTTCACGTAGAGCGGCTGCTGCACGTCGAAAGTGAAATACGCTTTGATGTTGCGGCCTTCCGCGCTGGTGAGGGCGCCTTTGGAAGTATCGCCCAGCGCTACATCGTGCGATCTTGCAGGGCGGGAAAACTTCATGGCGAAGAATAATACCTGGTCCTTGGCCCAGGAAGTGGAGCGGCGCATACCTACTACGGTGCTGTCGTTCACGATCTTCAGGCTGGAGTTGATCACAATATCCCTGTGATAAAGGTCCAGCAGCACATGACCTTCAGCGGCGCCCTGCGGGAATTCATATTTGTGCAGGCCCACTCTTTTCGTGGCGGTGAGCGATGCGAGGATGTTGTATTTATCCAGCTTTACGCTGTAGAAACCTGCGTAGGCCTTTTCATTCTTATGGGAAAAGGGTGAGGCATATTCATCATTTTTCCAGGAAGGTTTGCCTGTAACAGGCATCAGCAGCACATCGCAGTAATCTTCGATGCCGGTGCCGCTGAGGTGGGTGTGGGAAAAACCATACATGATGGAATCGGTATAATGATATCCGGAGCAGCCGTCCCAGCCTTTGAGGCGCGTATCAGGACTGAGCTGTACCATACCAAAAGGCATGCTGGGGCCGGGATAAGTGTGGCCATGGCCGCCGGTGCCGATAAAGGGATTTACCTTGGATGCGTAATCCGTTTGCTGCGCGCTGGCAGCGGTTGCCAGCCCGAGCGCCAGCATAACCAACCAATTTTTCATTCACTGTTTATTTAGTTCCTGCCCCGGGATCACCGCGCTGATAAGGCTGCGGCGCCGGGAAGGCTAAAATAAGGAATTTTGAATCGCTAAAACGTTTTAGTCTGGGGAATTTGGTAGTTGCCCCAAAGAATACTGACAATCTATCCTTGTAAATCGAACATTTAGTGTTATAATTGCAAGGATGATTAAACGTGATGCAGAAAGACCGATTATTCAATTGCTGGAAGAATTTCCGGCTGTTGGTGTATTAGGACCACGACAGGTGGGCAAAACCACGCTGGCAGAAGAAATTGCGGTGGAATTTCAGTCAGATTCCCTGTATCTGGACCTGGAAAGTCCCACAGACCTGGCAAAACTGAGCGAACCTGAACAATATTTTGAGCTGCATAAAGGAAAGCTGATCATTCTTGATGAAATACAACGTATTCCTGAACTGTTCAGGGTACTTCGGGGTGTCATTGACCGGCACCGGCGCCAGGGGTTCAAAACAGGCCAGTTCCTGATATTGGGTTCAGCGTCTTTAGATCTGCTGCAGCAATCTTCTGAATCTTTAGCAGGGCGCATAGCATATAAGGAATTATCCGGTCTCACGGTAAATGAGGTAAGCAAAGGAAAGAAGAACAACCAGGATCAACTTTGGCTGCGGGGCGGTTTCCCGGACAGCTATCTCGCGCAAAGTGACGCCGCAAGCCTGAGGTGGAGGATGAATTTTATTGCCACATACCTGGAACGGGATGTGCCACAGTTTGGTTCCCGAATGGCGGCATCGTCATTACGTTTGTTATGGACGATGCTGGCTCACAACCAGGGCGGGCAGCTGAACATCGCCCAGTTGGGTGCTAACCTCGGCGTTGCGCCGCCTACTGCAAAAAGATATATCGAATTGCTGGAAGATCTTTTGCTGATCCGTTCGCTTCGTCCGTGGTCAGGCAATATCGGGAAGCGGCTGGTGAAAGCGCCGAAGATCTACATCCGGGATAGCGGCTTAACACATGCTTTATTGGGCATTAATACTTTTGATGATCTTTTAGGTCACCCGGTAGTAGGTGCAAGCTGGGAAGGTTTTGTAATTGAGAACTTGTTATCCAACCTGCCGGTGGGCGCTACTCCCTGGTTTTACCGCACGTCAGCCGGAGCGGAAATTGATCTTGTAATTGAGCTGGGTACCCAGAAGCGGTATGCAATTGAGATCAAACGTTCAATGGCGCCCACCGTGTCTAAAGGGTTTTACATGGGTTGCGAGGATATCAAAGCAACTCACCGTTTTATTGTTTACCCCGGAAATGAACGTATCCCCGCTGCCAATGAATCAATGATGATACCACTTATAGAATTGATAAGAGAGTTCCGGGAACTTTCCTGATCGAGGACGCCAAACAAAAAAGACCGCCCCTTGAAGGAGCGGTCTATACAATATCTCATAGCTTATTTATTTCAGCAACACCTCCGCAATCACCGGCCTGTGGTCCGATGCCACGGTTTCTTCCACCACCTGCACGTTCATCACATGCCACTGTGTTTTGTTGTAGAGGAAAATGTAATCCAGCTTCTGTGTGGGTTTGTCTGAAGGCCAGGTGGGGCCCAGCTTTTCAGTGGCGTCTGCAAAGTTTTGTTTAAAGATGCTTATTTCTTTTGATGCGGGCTGCGCATTCATATCGCCTGCCACGATCAGCGGCAGCGCGGGATGCGCCTGTACATGCTGCATGAGCAGGTTCACCTGGCTGAGGCGGTCAGCGGGATCGTCCAGGTGATCCAGGTGGGTGCTGATGAAGCGGAGCAGGCTGTCGCCGGGAAGCTTTACGGTCACTACCGCGGCATTGCGGGGCTCGCTGCCGGCGCCTTTGGCGGGCAGGGCAATGTTCTGGCTTTTTTCTATCGGGTAGCGGCTGAGGACGCCGTTGCCAAAACCGCCGCCGTCAAATTCCATGGCCTTGCCGAAGTAGATATACATGCCTGTGATCGCTGCCAGTTCTTTCAGCTGATCCGTTTTATTGACGCGGGAAGTAGAGCTGTCCACTTCCTGTAAGGCTACCAGGTCGGGATTGGTGGCGAGTATCACGTTGGCAATGCCCTGGATGTCCAGCTGGCCCTGCGTGTTCTCGCCATGATGAATGTTGTAGCTGAGCACTTTGATCACCTGCCCCTGTACCTGCGCCAGTACAGGATACGAAGCAGCAAGGGTTAGCACGAAAAGAAAAACGATTCGGTACATAAATATTCAGATTAAGAATTTCCGGATGATATCGGGCCATATTTCATTCTTCCTGGCAGGTTACAACTATCATGCCCGCATATCCACCGGAAACCCGGCTACTTGCCGAAGATGTCCTTCACCGGCCTGCCCACCCACTCCTGCGGCGTTTTGAGCCCGAATATCCAGGCAATAGTGGCGGCCGTGTCGTAGGTCATCACACTTTCCTGCACTTCATGGCCTTTTTTGATGCCTTTGCCTGTAAAGATCCAGGGGATCTGCATTTCCACCATCGTTTTACCGCCGTGGCCTTTATTGATGCCGCCATGGTCGGAACTGAGGATGAGCACGCTGCTGTCCCACATCCCTGCGTCTTTCACCGCCTGCACGATCCTGCCTAATAAAACGTCATTCTTATGCACTTGTTCATAGTACTCGGGAATGTCGTGCCCGATGCCATGACCCACCCCGTCGGGCTGATCGAAATGTATGAAGAGAAAGCCTGGCTTTTTTTCTTTGATATAGGCTACCGCCGCATCGGTAGTGGCGGTGTCGTTTGGGCATGCCTGCTCTTTGTTCACTGCTTTTTTCGGGAACAGGTAACCAATGCCTTCCCAGCTGTAGATCACTCCCATTTCAATGCCTGGCTGCTGCCGGCGGAGCAGGGTGACTATGGAGGGGAAAAGCCCGTATTCATCCAGGGCTCTCGGCTCTGCTTCAGGCGTTTTGCTGCCCCATTCTGTAAAACCATGCAGCTCCGGGCCTGCGCCCATGATCATGCTGGCCCAGTTCACCGCGCTGGAAGAAGGAAGTACGCTGCGCGCCTTTAAGGTCCAGCTGCCTTCTTTCATCAGCTGCTTCATCACCGGGTTGTCCGCCTTTTCAATGGCATAGGCACCCAGGCCGTCCATACCAATGAGTATAACATGTTTCACACCTTTCACCTGCGCCTGTACCGCTAATCCGCAGCACAATACTAAAGCTAAGAAGCCTGCTTTTTTCATGTCTCGACTAATTTAAAATTTATTTAATGTATCAACAATAAAGAAGTATGCACATCCGGGAGATGTGGATAAAAGTAGTGAATATATACTATACTTTGTTTACTATTTATAAAAATAACAAACAGGTAATATCGAAAAAGCGTCAGTGGATATTATTTCAAAGGCAGGAGATCATTCAGCTATTCAGTCCCTTTTCCGCTTCTTCGCGGATGTGTTTTACAGTAGCTGCTTTTGTAACGGCGATGCCGTACTCGGGTACGCCGGGAATGCCGCCCATGCTCACATTGGGATTGCGGTATTGCATGCGGCTGTCGTCGTATTCTTTAGCGGTAGTATGATATTCTTTCGCGCGCGTAGCGGCGGCGAGCGCGGCGGCGTTATGATCACGCAATCCTGCGCCTGCCATGATGCGGATACGGCCCGCGGCTTTTTTTACCAGCGTGGCGATCAGTTCAGCGCCTTCCAGGGCTGTATTGCGCTGGCCGGAGGTCAATATCCGCTCACAGCCGGTTGCGATCACATCCTCCAATGCCTGCAGGGGATCCGCCGTCATATCAAATGCACGGTGGAAGGTAACGCCCATCGGCTTTGCCAGTTCCACCAGTTCTTGCGTGCGTGCCTGGTCCACTTTGCCGTCTGCCGTGAGCAGACCGGTCACGACGCCATCGCAACCCAGTTGTTTGCACATTTTAATATCTTCTTTCATGATGGCAAACTCCTGTTCATCATATAAAAAATCTCCCCCGCGCGGCCGGATGATAGGGTAGAGGGCGATATTCACCGCTTCGCGGGCCAGCTTGATGGTGGCGTAACTGGGCGTGGTGCCGCCTTCCAGCAGGTTGTCGCAAAGCTCTATCCGGTCTGCGCCGCCTTCCTGCGCTGCTTTGCAGGAAGCCAGCGATGTGGCGCATATTTCAAGGGTGATCTTTTCCATGTTTGCAAAAATAAGGAGGGATGCGATAAAAAAAGAGCGCATCATAACGATACGCTCTTTTAAAAAAATATTTCCGTGATGATCAGAAGTGATGTTTTCCTTTGATCAGCTCTTCTTTATCGTCGCCGGTGGTTACCGCGTAGCTGAAACCTTCGTGCAGGCAATACGCCCCGTGCTCGCCCTTTTTGTTGAGCGCCAGGAAACCGATCTGTATGCCTTTGGCCCGGTCCGGATTCTTTTTCACGATGCGCATGACGGCTTCTTTGCAGGCCGCTTCGGGAGAATATCCCTGGCGCATCAGTTCCACTACCAGGAAACTGCCCACCACGCGGATCACTTCTTCGCCAACACCGGTAGCGGTGGCGGCGCCCACTTCATTGTCCACGTAAAGGCCCGCGCCAATGATGGGCGAGTCGCCTACGCGGCCGCGCAGCTTGAATGCCATGCCGCTGGTGGTACAGGCGCCGGAAAGGTTGCCTTGCGCATCCAGCGCCACCATGCCAATCGTGTCGTGGTTGTATACGTTGCCGGGAAGTTTCAGCGGGCTGAACGCGGTAGTGTTCGCCTCGTTTCCATTAAAAGCGCTGGTGCCTTTTTTGCCTTCGTAGCTTTGGTTTTCGATGTTCATCACCGGTTTGTACTCCGATTTTTTGAGCCATTCTTTCCATGCTTTTTCAGACTCGGGCGTGAGCAGGTTCTCTTTCTTAAAACCATTCTCCAGCGCGAACTGCAGGGCGCCTTCGCCTACGAGCATCACGTGCGGCGTTTTCTCCATCACCTTGCGCGCCACTGAAATAGGATGCACAATGTGTTCGAGCGCAGCCACGGAACCGCAGTTGCCCAGCTCGTCCATAATGCAGGCGTCCAGCGTTACGTGGCCGTCCCTGTCGGGGAAACCGCTGTAGCCTACGGTATGATTGTTTGGATCGGATTCTGGTACATGTACGCCGGCTTCCACCGCGTCCAGCGCACGGCCGCCCTTTTTGAGCACCTGCCATGCAGCTTTGTTGGCCGCAATACCGAAATCCCAGGTGGATACCACGATGGGCTTCTGCCCTTTGCCCTTGCGGGATTGCGCGGCGGCGGGCAGTCCGTCTATGGAGAGCGCTGCTGCGCCCAATGCCGCTGTTTTAAAGAAATTCCTTCTGCTGTTCATACCTCACAATGTTACGGAATTTAGTCTTTCATTTCCCATGCCATTGCGCTGGCGCCAAGAATGGCGGCGTCGCTTTCTTTCAGTTCGGAGAACAGAAGTTTGACCTTGTTCTGGAAGATCGGCAACAGGTTCTTTTCCATGTGCTCGCGAACGGGCCGCATGATGAGGTCGCCGGCCTGGGTGAGGCCGCCGAAGAGTACGATGGCTTCAGGGCTGGAGAACATCACGAAGTTGGCCAGCGCTTCTCCCAGCACTTTGCCGGTATATTCATAGATCTCGATCGCCAGTTTATCGCCTTTGATGGCGGCTTCGTAGATCATCTTGGAATCGATCTCTTCCGCGGTGTGGTTGCGCAGCAGGCTTTCCTGGTCAGGCCTTGCCGCCAGCAGTTCCAGCGCGGTGTTGGTAACGCCGGTAGCGGATGCATACGCTTCAAGGGAACCGTGCGCGCCGGTGCCATGGTGCAGGCGCCCGCCGGGGATAACGATCACGTGGCCCAGCTCGCCTGCAAACCCGTCGTGACCGTAAATAAGCTGGCCATTGGCGACAATACCGCTTCCCACGCCGGTGCCCAGCGTGATAGTGATAAAGTCTTTCATGCCGCGTGCCGTACCGTAGGTCATTTCACCGAGCGCCGCCGCATTGGCGTCGTTGGTGAGCACGGTAGGGAGGCTGAATAATTCCTCGAGCATCTGCGCAAGGGGTATAATGCCCTTCCAGCGCAGGTTAGGAGCATATTCAATGTTTCCTGTGTAATAGTTACCATTGGGCGCACCTACGCCAATGCCTTTAATGTTCTCAATACCGCCTACCTGTTCGATCAGCTTTGTCAATCGCTGATGCAATTCAGCCAGGAACATGGTAACTTCTTCGTGAGCTTTGGTTGACATGCGGTCCTGGCACAAGATGTTGCCACGACGGTCTACTATTCCAAACTTTGTATTAGTACCTCCAATATCAATGCCCACCGCTAGTTGCTGACTCATAGTCTATACCTTGGGATTTTAAAATTGATTTAACACGGAATGCAAAAAATGCAAGATAAGCGAAGCAGATCACCGGCACAATATACGACATGTGGATGCCGATGGCCGGAATATCTGAAAAGCCGCCCTGCAGTGGCGGAACGAGCGCGCCGCCGAGGATCATCATGATCAGGAAGGAAGAGCCCTGGCCGGTGTATTTCCCAAGTCCTGCGATGGACAGGGAGAAGATGCAGGGCCACATCACGGAGCAGAAAAGGCCGCCGCTGATGAAGGCGAACAAGGCTACAGGCCCGGTGGTGAACAAACCGATCAGCATGGCAACAACGCCCATGATGCCGAAGGTGAGCAGCGTTTTGGCCGGTTTGTCCTGCCCGTAAAAGAAACCAAGTATCTGGATCACGATACAGATCGCGAAAGGATATAATTTGGTGATGTCGTTACCTTTCAGCGCGTTTACGCCGAGGATCACGCCGTATGCGATAAAAGGCACCACAACAGATAATACCTGGCGGGTGGTCTTGGAAACGTTGAATACGCTGATGGCGCCGGTCCAGCGGCCGATCATCAGCCCGCCCCAGAAGATGGCGATATAGGGGCTGATCTCTGATTCATGCAGGCCTTCGGCGGTGAGGAAGCCCGGTTTTTTGAGCAGCTCGCCGAGGTTGGAAGAAGTGCTCACTTCCACGCCTACATATACGAAGATGGCGATCATGCCCATGATCAGCTGCGGATATTTCATGGCGCCCCATCCGTTGCCATTGCCGCGGGATGCGAATTGCGCATAGAAAAGGATCACGAGGATGCCGACGATGCCCGCGATGAAATAAGGCAGCGGTTTGGTCGTGATGCCGATGCCGCTGGCGATCACGAGGAACATCAGCGTGATGCCCAGCAGGGTGCGGGTGGCTTTGGGAGAAGATTCAAAATGATCGTCTTCCGTGCCCTTCGGCATTTTGGTAGCGGCGAAAATGCCTGCTGCAGCGAGGAACAGGGCTACGAGGGTAATATATAATATGTTGATCTTGCTGATGTCTGTATCGCCTGATGTGCCGGCTACTTTGGCGGAGCCGAACAGCAGGATGCTCACGATGAGCGGGCCGATGGTGGTGCCGAAAGAGTTGACGCCGCCCGCGAGGTTGAGGCGGTGCGCGCCTTTAGCCGGGTCGCCGAGCAGGATGGCGAAGGGGTTGGCGGCGGTTTGCTGCAGGGAGAAACCAAGCGCTACGATAAAATATGCCCCGAGGATAAGATAGAAGGCAGCGGTCTTGTTTTCCATGCCCAGGCCAAGGTTCACCGCGCCGATGGTAACGGCGGCGCCCACGCCGGAAATGAGCAGGCCATATATAATGCCTTTTTTGAACCCGATGCGGTTGAGGATGTCTACCCCCTTGAAAGCGGAAAGCAGGTAGAGGATGAGGGAGCCGACGAAATAAGCGCCGTAGAAGGCGAAATCGACCAGCTGTGATTGTATTTGCGTCAGTTCAAAATGCGCTTTACAAAACGGGATGAGGATACTGTTAGATGCCGCAACGAACCCCCAGAAAAAGAATACCAGAATGAGTACGAAAAACGAGGGATGCGTACCTTGTTTACTTTGCGTGGACATATACCAAATTGTATTTTGACAAAATATGGCTCTAAATGTATAATTATTTTTTTGAGAAAGTGCCAAAATAAAGGAAAAAAGCTGTATTTTCTTAATTGCTCAAACGTTTTAGCTAATATATTTATGAAATATGAGAATTGTTGCCTATGTTCGTGAATTCTTGACCAATCAACCTTAGCTACTCATGAGTATTAAATCCGCTACAGTGGCTGCTTCCCGCGAAGGGGGATACAAGCAGGCCATGATCATTATCGGAGGTTTATTCGCCGTATTTGGTTTTGTGACCTGGCTGAACGCTTCCCTCATCTCATTTTTAAAGTTATTATGCGATCTTACTGATTCCCAGTCACTGATGGTGACCTTTGCTTTTTATATTCCTTATTTCCTTTGGGCGCTACCTGCGTCATGGGTGTTAAAAAAGATGGGTTTCAAAAATGGCATGGCTTTCGGCTTGGTCGTAATGGCTGCGGGTTCCCTTGTTTTTATACCGGCTGCTAACCAGAGAAGCTTTATTCTCTTCCTGGTAGGACTTTTTATACAAGGGGCGGGTCTGTCTCTCTTGCAAACCGCCACCAATCCATATATCAGCATTCTTGGTCCGATTGAAAGCGCCGCTAAACGCATCAGCATCATGGGCATCTGCAATAAACTGGCGGGAGTGATTAGTCCTCTCATTCTCAGTACCATTTTGCTGAAAAATGCCACGGCTGTGGAAGAACAAATCAAGACGACTACAGATGTAGTTGTGAAGAATCAGCTGCTTTCAGAATTGGCTTCCCGCGTGATTATGCCGTATATTGTGCTTACTGTGTTCTTGGTGATTGTTGCATTACTCATTCGTCGTTCTTCCCTTCCCGAAATCAATGCAGAGGAAGAAGATAGCTCTGGCAATGCTGTTCCTGCGCGTAAAAGTCTGTTCAATTATCCATATCTCTGGCTAGGGGCCCTGTGTATCTTTACTTATGTTGGCGTGGAAGTAATGGCCGGCGACGTGATAGGCACTTATGGACTTAAGCTCGGCATGAGTCCGGATACCGCCAAATACTTCGGTAGTCTCACTTTAGCCTGCATGCTGCTGGGATATATTATCGGTATCTTCACAATCCCCAAATTCTTAAGCCAGGATGTTGCACTCCGTGGTTCAGCCATCCTGGGAATTGTTTTTACCGTAGCTGCATTTTTTACCGATGGATATACAGCTGTAGCCTGCATCGCCCTGCTTGGCCTGGCCAATGCACTTATGTGGCCTGCAATTTTCCCGCTGGCCATTGAAGGCCTCGGGAAATATACCAAGATTGGTTCCGCCATCTTAATCATGGGCATTGCTGGTGGGGCCATTCTGCCACAGATATACACTGGCCTTTACGAGGAAAAAAGTCTTTTTGGAGGGTTTCTTCATAGCCAGGGTATAGACTTTAAGGAAGGTTTCATGTATTCTATGGTGCCATGCTATGTGTATATCCTCTTTTTTGCCTTAAAAGGGCATAAAATTGGGAAAATACGAGCTTAAATACTTCTCATCATATTAAAAAAGACCGGCTTATAAGTCGGTCTTTTTTTATTCCCAAAGAAAAATCGCTGGGTTTTTATATTTTTAGGTGTCAAAAGTACCCTTATTATGATATCGCAAGCAACTGAGCAGTTTAAGAAGTTATTCCACAAAGAACCGCTGATCGTTTCCTCTCCCGGCCGCATCAACCTTATCGGTGAGCATACAGACTATAATGAAGGTTTTGTATTGCCCGCTGCTATTGATAAAAAGATCATTTACGCCATTGCCCTCAATGGTACAGACACCTGCAATGCCTACGCATTGTTTAACCATGAAATGGCCTCTTTTTCGCTGAAAGACATCCGCCCGACCGAAGGCTGGATCAATTACCTGAAAGGCGTGGTATACCAGCTGCAGCAGCGCGGCCTCGAAGTAAAAGGCTTCGATTGTGTGATCACCGGCGATATTCCCATCGGCGCGGGCATGAGCAGCTCTGCCGCCGTGGAAGGAGGGCTCAACGTTGCGCTCAATCATCTTCTCGGTTTTAACCTCAGCCGCATGGACATGGCAAGGGTAGGACAGCTGGCGGAACATACCTTCCCCGGTGTGAAATGCGGCATCATGGACCAGTTTGCCAATCTCCACGGGCAAAAGGACCGCGTGATGCTGCTGGATTGCCGCAGCCTTGAATTCACCTATTTCCCCTTCGAATTCTCCAAAGAATATAATATCGTGCTGGTGAATTCCATGGTACACCACTCCCTCGCTTCTTCCGAATATAACGTGCGCCGGGCGCAATGCGAGGAAGGCGTGAAGATCCTCCAGGAATTTTTCCCGGACATCAACAGCCTGCGCAACCTCACATCTGCACAGGTAGAGCAGTACAAGGACAAGCTGCCACCCAAAGTATACGACCGCTGCCGCTACGTGACCGGGGAAAACGAGCGCGTAGAAAAGGCCTGCGCGCATCTCCAGCGCAACGAGCTGAAAGAAGCGGGCGAGCTGATGTTCGCTTCCCACGAAGGCCTGAGCAAACTCTACGAAGTATCCTGCCCTGAGCTGGACTTCCTGGCCGGCCTTGCGAAGCAGCGTCCTGAGGTGGCCGGCGCCCGCATGATGGGCGGCGGGTTCGGCGGATGCACCATCAATCTCGTGAAATCCTCAGCCGTGGAAGCTTTCGTGGCTTTTGTGAAGGGTGAATATGAAAACAAATACGGAAAAGCACCGGAAGTGTATGTGACGTCTATCGAAGATGGGGCAAAGGTGGTGGCGTAAAGCAGCCATGGCATGTTTATTTGAAGGCTTCTATTCCATTAAGGATAAAAAAGGGCGCCCTGAGAGGAGCGCCCTTATACTTTTCATCTATCTTAAACAGGTTTAATACTCTCCATCCAGCGCAAAATTGGGTTTGCGGTTGATCCAGCGGCCGCGCGTGAAGTCCGGGATGTATTGCACGGCGCCGCCTTCCAGGATGGACTGCTCGCTCAGCGGCGTGATCGCATACCAGGTGGCCAGGTCGTACACGTCCATCTGGTAGTCTGTACCGCGTTTGATGCTTTCAATGAAAGAATTGATCACGAACCAGTCCATGCCGCCATGGCCCGCGCCGGATGCGTCGTTGGCGTATTTTTTCCAGAGCGGGTGATCGTATTTGCCCATGTAGCTTTCAGCGTCTTTCGGGTCGCCGGCTTTTTCCCAGGTATGCGGTTTGGTTTTGCCTTCAATGTGAATGCTGTCGAAATCATCCATCCACAGCCCGTTGGTGCCCTGCACGCGGAAGTTCAGCGAATAGGGGCGGGGCAGGTTGGTGTCGTGGCTCAGCATGATGGTTTCGCCGTTGTTGGTTTTGATCAGCGTGCTCACGATATCGCCCAGCTTGAATTCCACTTTGGCGTTAGGATGGTTCGGGCCGCCTTTGGGATGATCCATGATGTATTTATGCAGGCCGCGCGATTTGGTAGCCACCGAAGTGAGCGACAGCAAACGGTTGCCGCGGTTGATGTTCACCATATTGTTCACAGGGCCGAGACCGTGGGTCGGGTAGAGGTCGCCGTTGCGGTGAACGGAATGGTTGGTGCGCCATTTGGCTTCGGAAACGCCTTTGTCGCCAAACTCAACGCCGCCGCCATAAAGCTGCTTGCCGTCGTTGAATTTCACTTCGCGCAGATCGTGCTGGTAGCCGCCCTGGAGATGCAGCAGCTCGCCGAAAAGACCCTGGCGAACCATGTTCAGCACTGCCAGCACATCGCGGCGGTAATTCACGTTCTCCATGCCGAATACGGGAATGCCCGTAGCTTCTGAAGTATTGACCAGCTCCCAGCATTCCTGGATATCGGCCGCGCCGCAAACTTCCACGGCAGGCGTAACGCCGGCGCGCATGGCGTCTACGGCCTGCACAGTGTGCCATTCCCAGGGAGTGGCGATGATCACTGCATCTATGTCGCCGCGTTTCAGGAGGTTCTTATAGTCGTGCGGACCTTTGGTGTATTCAGCTACTTTGCGTTTTGCGCCATAATGTTCGCCGATCATTTTGCGGATCTGCGGCAGGGTGAATTCCGTGTCGGGATCTGCAATAGCCACTACTTCCACGTCGCTGCGGCGGAGGCAGAGATCCAGGTGGTTCAGGCCGCGCGCTCCCACGCCGATCAATCCTACTCTTACTTTTTCTTTCTTTTCGGCGGCAAATATCCGGGCGGGCGAGTTCAGCAGGGAGAGTCCCACGCCTGCCGCCACGCTGTTCCTGATGAACTTTCTGCGATGCAAGTGCTTATTCATAACTTTTCTATGTGTTTAAAAGAGTAACATGTCCGATTAACAGCTTTAAATGTATAGCTTTAACGGCATCATCCGCAATGCGCGTTTATGAATTGTGACATTCCTGTGATAGATGGCAAATGCGGGGTTTTTCCGGCCCAAGGCCCCAGTACCAGCAGCAGCGCGCCCCGCAAACGGTTGTTAGCGTATTATTTTATCATTCTCTGTCATGATATTACCAAACTAGAGGAAATGAACGCCGGGATGTTATTTTTATGATCACACGTTTGCAATTACAGTATTATGAAAAAAGCGGCACTCTTTTTTTTATTGGCCATTTGCGGCAAAGCCTGGGCGCAGCCTGAGATCAAACCTTTCGGCGCGTTGCCTTCCAATGCGCAGGTGAAATGGCAGCAGCTGGAATACTACATGTTCATTCACTTTGGCCCGAACACCTTTACTGATAAGGAATGGGGCCATGGGGACGAAGATCCCAAAGTGTTCAATCCCACGGAGCTGGACGCCCGTCAATGGGCGCGTACCGCGAAGCTCGCGGGCATGAAAGGCATCATTATCACCGCCAAGCACCACGACGGGTTCTGCCTCTGGCCCAGTGAATACAGCAAGCACACGGTTCGCGAAAGCGCCTGGAAGAACGGCAAAGGCGATGTGCTGGCTGAATTATCCGCCGCCTGCAAGGAATACGGCCTGCTCTTCGGCGTGTACCTTTCTCCCTGGGACCGCAACCATCCTGCTTATGGCACGCCGGAATACAACCAGGTGTTCGCCAACCAGCTGCGCGAAGTGCATACGAAATACGGCCATGTGTTCGAGCAGTGGTTCGACGGCGCCAATGGCGAAGGACCCAATGGCAAAAAACAGGTATACGACTGGAACCTGTTCGAAGGCACCGTTAAAAAATATCATCCTGAAGTGATCTTCTTCAGCGACGCAGGCCCTGGCTGCCGCTGGATCGGTAATGAGAACGGTTTTGCAGGCACTACTAACTGGAGCACCATCAATCGGAAAGAATTTGCGCCGGGCATGCACGGCATCCAGGATAAGCTGAACAAAGGCCAGGAAGGCGCGACCGACTGGGTGCCTGGTGAAGCGGACGTATCCATCCGTCCGGGATGGTTCTACAGCCCCAGCACTGACGATAAGGTGAAAACGCTGCCCTGGCTGCTGGACATTTACTACGGCTCCGTTGGCCGCAACGCCAACCTGCTGCTGAATGTGCCGGTAGACCGCCGCGGGCGCATCCATGAAAATGACTCCCTGCGCCTGATGGAGCTGAAAAGGACACTGGATGCGGATTTCAAGACCAACCTGGCCGTGCGTGCCAGGACCGCCGTTACCAACGGCCGCAACGGCAGCTCGGTTTCCAGCGCCATTCATCTTACCGACAATAACTACAACACTTACTGGGCTACAGCCGAAGGGCAGCTCACAGCAGATATCGATCTTAGTTTTGAAAAAGAGATCACGTTCAACCGCCTGGCTATCCAGGAGTTCATCCCGCTGGGCCAGCGCGTGAAAGCTTTCTCCGTAAGCGTCCTGGAAGGAAAGGAATACCGTGAGATCGCCCGGGAGACCACGATCGGCTATAAACGCATCCTTCGCCTGCCCAATACTACTGCCAAAAGCGTGAAGATCACCCTGCTGGATGCACTGGCCAGCCCCGTGATCAGCGAGGTGAAGCTCTACAAAGCGCCCGAGCTGCTGGCGGACCCGGTGATCAAACGCAGCAAATCAGGCGAGGTAACCATTACCTGCCAGTCGCCGGACCCGGTGATCTACTACACCACAGACGGCAGCGAGCCTACCACTGCTTCCCGGAAATACGAAGGCACGGCTTTCTCTTTCCCCGGCAGCGGCACCATTAAGGCCAAAGCCTATATCAACAACGGCAAACAATCCGGCGCCACCATCACCCAAACGCTGGATGTTGCTCCAGGCGGCTGGAACGCGGTAACGCCTGGCGCTGAAAAAGCAGTGGATGGCGACCCCGCCACTGCCTTCCGGAATGCGGAGATGAAATATCCCGCGGAGCTGGTGGTGGATATGGGCGCGCCCGTAACCGTGAATGGATTCACCTATACGCCACATCCCCGCGGCGGCATTGTATACCAGTATGCCTGGTATGTGAGCAACGACGGGAAGGAGTGGGGTGAGCCGGTGGCAAAGGGCAGCTTTGCCAACATCCTGAACAACCCGGTGAAACAAAGCATAAAGCTCTCACAACCAGTAAAATGCCGTTATTTCAAGCTGGTGGCACTGGCCCCGGCGAATGAGAAAGACGCGGTGCCGGCATTTGCTGAAACAGGCGTGTTCTAGCAGCCGGGGCAGCGGCCGGAAAGCCCTCTTTCAGCCCCCCGCCGGAGATACCGGTAAAAAGAACGGAAACGCAGGCAGGGCCGCGTTTCCGTTCTTTATTAATTTAACAAAAAAAATCGGTTGCATATTTAAATATGTTATAACTTTGCGGATACTTTAATAACTAAAGACGATTTTTATAACAATTTAATGTCGAACTGAAGTTGGAATACATCTCAACCCATACCAACATCTCTGCTTACCACCCTTCTTTCGAAGGGGGCGTATACGCTATTGGGTTTCCTGTCTTTAGATATCTCTCCCGACGACCTCGTATTTGATAGCGCCGTTAACCACACCCGCTATCGCACCATGATCCCCCTCATGGGTTTTTCCGGCAACGGAATTTTCGCATCAATTTATTGAATCACAATTTTCAATTTTAACAAGTTGGAAAATAAAGATATCATCGTTCGGGCAGCTACTGCCGACGATAAGCATTATGCCAAAACCATCACCGATGAGATGGAGGCTTCTGCTAAAGCCCGTGGAACCGGCATTGCCAAACGTTCACCGGAATACGTGCAGCTGAAAATGGAGGAAGGCAAAGCTGTTATTGCCCTCACCAAAAGCGGCGAGTGGGTGGGTTTTTGTTACATCGAAGCATGGGGCCATGAAAAGTTCGTGGCCAACTCCGGCCTTATCGTAAACCCTGCCTTCAGGGGCCATGGCGTAGCCAAAGCCATCAAGGAAAGGATCTTCGAGCTGAGCAGGAAAAAATACCCGGACGCAAAGATCTTCGGTCTCACCACCGGCCTGGCAGTGATGAAAATTAACTCAGACCTCGGTTATGAACCCGTAACTTACAGTGAATTAACGGACGACGAGGAATTCTGGAAAGGCTGCCGCAGTTGCGTGAACTTCGACGTGCTCACGGCCAAGAACCGGAAGAACTGCCTCTGCACCGCCATGTTGTACGATCCCGTGGAAAAAGCGAAGGAAGCGGAAGAAAAGGCCGCTGCTGAGAAGAACAAGCTGGTGATCACCACGGAAGGCAGCATGCAGGAGGAAAGGAAGAAGCGGAAGTTCAAAGGCAACTTCTCCCTTTTTGAAAGGTGGGTGCGTTACAAAAAATATGTGCTGCTGAAAGCGGCCAGGAAAAGCGGCGGCAGCGGCGCGGCAGGCACCAGCAAGAAACGGTTTTTCTTCGGGTGGTTGTAGTCTAATGAGATAACAGAATTAAAAGACAAATAAGATCAAATGAAACCGGCCTCAAGCCGGTTCCATCTGGCAAATAAAAAGACAAACGCGAACAAATGAAAAAAGTTGTACTGGGATTCAGCGGAGGGCTTGATACATCGTACTGTGTAAAATACCTGTCCGAAGAAAAAGGCTATGAAGTGCATTCCGTGATCGTAAATACGGGCGGTTTTACTGCTGAAGAATTGCAGGAGATCGAGAAACGCGCCTACAGTCTGGGTGTGAAGAGTCACAAGACAGTAGATGCGGTTCGCTCTTATTACGATAAAGTGATCCGGTACCTCGTGTTCGGCAATGTGCTGAAGAACAATACCTACCCCCTGAGCGTAAGCGCCGAGCGCATGAGCCAGGCCCTTGCCATCGCGGAATACGTGAAGGAAGTAGGGGCGGACGCAGTGGCCCATGGCTCTACCGGCGCCGGCAACGACCAGGTGCGGTTCGACATGATCTTCCACATCATGATCCCCGGCGTGGAGATCATCACCCCCATCCGCGACCTCAAGCTGAGCCGCGAAGAGGAGATCGCTTACCTGCAATCCAAAGGCGTGCAGGTGAATTTTGAAAAAGCCATGTACTCCATCAACAAAGGTATCTGGGGCACTTCAGTAGGCGGTAAGGAAACGCTCACCTCCAACGGTATGCTGCCCGAGCACGCATGGCCCACACAGCTGACCAAAAACGAACCCGAGCAGGTAGAACTTACTTTCGAGAAAGGCGAACTGCTGGGCGTTAACGATAAAAAATTCACGCATCCCACCGATGCGATCATTTACCTGCAAAGCATTGCCGGCGCTTTCGCCATCGGCCGCGACATTCACGTGGGCGATACCATCATCGGCATCAAGGGCCGTGTGGGCTTCGAAGCAGCCGCTCCCATGGTGATCCTGAAGGCGCACCACGCGCTGGAAAAACATGTGCTCACCAAATGGCAGCTGAGCTGGAAAGACCAGCTGGCGCAGTTCTACGGCAACTGGATGCACGAAGGCCAGATACTCGACCCCGTGATGAGGGACATTGAAGCTTTCCTGCAGCACAGCCAGGAAAATGTAAGCGGCAAAGTATCCGTAACCCTGATGCCTTACCGCTTCCAGGTTACAGGCATTACATCCTCCTACGACCTGATGAGCAGTAAATTCGGCAAGTACGGGGAAATGAACTCCGGCTGGAGCGGTGAAGACGTGAGAGGTTTCAGCAAGATCTTCGGCAACCAGACCATGATCTGGCACCAGGTGAATGAAGAAAATAAAAAGTAAAAGATATTTACGATGAAGAGATTCAGGGCAGGAATTATAGGCGGGGCGGGCTACACCGGCGGCGAAACCATCAGGCTGCTGCTGAACCACCCGGACGTTGAACTGGCATTTGTGCACAGCCGCAGCAATGCCGGCAATCCCCTGCACGCCGTACACGCGGACCTGCTGGGGGATACCGACCTCGTGTTTACCGGCGAGATAGATAACAGTGTGAACGTTATATTCCTCTGCCTCGGTCATGGCGAAGCGAAAAAGTTTTTGGAAACGGCCGATATAGAAAACAGTGTGCATATCATCGACCTGAGCCAGGATTTCAGGCTGGGCGAAAGCGTGAAAGGCCGCGAGTTTGTATACGGCCTGCCAGAAGCAAACCGCGACGCGATCAAAAAAGCGCATAACGTTGCCAATCCCGGTTGTTTTGCTACCGCAATACAATTGGGTCTGTTGCCGCTGGCAAAAGCGGGCCTGCTCAATGAAGTACATACCACCGGCATTACCGGCTCCACCGGCGCCGGGCAAAGCCTTAGCGCCACTTCGCATTTTACGTGGAGGGCGAATAATATTTCAACCTACAAAGTGCTCACCCACCAGCACCTGAAAGAGATACGACGAACCTTGCAGGGCCTCCAGCCTGCTTATTCAGGAGCGCTCAACTTCGTGCCTGTACGCGGCGATTATCCGCGCGGCATCTGGATCACTTCGTATCTCAATTCCGATCTTTCACTCGAAGAAGCATACGAATTGTACACGGCGTATTACGAAGGCCACCCCTTCACGCACGTGAGCAAAAAGCAGATCGATCTCAAACAGGTGGTGAACACCAATAAAGTCCTGATCCAGCTGGAAAAAGTGGACGGCAAACTGGTGATCCATTCTATAGAAGATAATCTGGTAAAAGGTGCGTCCGGGCAAGCCGTGCAGAATATGAACCTGGTACTGGGGCTGGAGGAAACAGCGGGGTTGAAGCTCAAGTCCATCGTGTTTTAATTTTCTTCCAATCTTTCAGAAAGATCAGAGCCTCTGATCGCAAAAAATTAAAAATGAAACTGTTCGACGTATACCCGGTAAACGATATCACCATTACCAAAGCCGAAGGCTCTACCGTTTGGGACGATAAAGGCCAGCAATACCTTGATCTCTACGGCGGTCATGCTGTGATCTCCATCGGTCACACGCATCCGCACTACGTACAGCGGCTCACTGACCAGCTGGGCAAAGTGGGTTTTTATTCCAATTCCATCCACATCCCGCTGCAGCACCAGCTGGCGGAGAAACTGGGTAAGGTCTCCGGGAAGGAAGATTACCAGCTGTTCCTCTGCAATTCCGGCGCAGAAGCCAACGAGAACGCACTCAAGCTCGCTTCTTTCCATAACGGCAAAAAGAAAGTGATCGCTTTCAAAAAAGCGTTCCACGGCCGAACCTCACTCGCAGTAGCAGCAACAGACAACCCGAAGATCGTTGCCCCGGTGAACGAAACGGACAACGTGGTGTTCCTGCCCTGGGAAGACCAGGCCGCGCTGGAAGCCGCTTTCAAACAATATGAAGTGTCTTCCGTGATCATCGAAGGCATACAGGGCGTGGGCGGCATCAATGTTGCGTCTCCCGCTTTCCTGCAAAAGATCAGGACGCTCTGCGACGAGCACAACGCTGCATTCATTGCGGACTCCGTGCAGTGCGGTTACGGCAGGAGCGGTAAGTTCTTCAGTCATGACCATGCCGGCGTGAATGCGGATATTTACTCCATGGCAAAAGGCATGGGCAATGGTTTCCCCATCGGCGGCATCATCATTTCCCCGAAGTTCAAACCCGTGTATGGCATGCTGGGCACCACTTTCGGCGGTAATCACCTGGCTTGCGCCGCAGCGCTGGCGGTGCTGGAAGTGATCGAAAAAGAATCTCTGGTAGAGAATGCAGGCGTAGTAGGCAATTATCTCATGGAAGAGCTGAAAAAATTGCCGAAAGTAAAAGAGGTAAGGGGCCGCGGCCTGATGATCGGCATTGAACTGCCTGAAGAGTTGGCGCATGTGAGAAAAGAACTGTTATTCAAACACAAGATATTCACCGGCGAAGCAAAGCCGAACGTGATCCGTTTGCTGCCGTCCCTGGCGTTGACCAAAGAACAGGCAGACCACTTTTTAACCGCATTTAAAGCAGAATTAAACTAATGGTGCTCCCTCACGGGAACCAAATGAACAACAACGATGAAACAATTTATTTCCGTGGACGACGTGCCCGGTGTGCCGCAAATAGCGGCTACAGCACTGGATTACAAAAAGAACCCTTTTAAAGACAAAGGGCTGGGTGAGAACAAAACTCTGGGAATGATATTCCTGAACCCGAGTTTGCGCACGCGCCTGAGTACACAGGTGGCGGCCAGGAACCTTGGCATGGAAGTAGTCGTGTTCAATATCGACAAAGAAGGATGGGCCCTCGAAATGAATGATGGCGTTGTGATGAACGGGAATACCACCGAGCATGTGAAAGAAGCTGCCGCCGTGATGGGGCAGTATTTCGACATCCTGTCCATCCGCACCTTTCCCGGCCTGAAGAATAAAGAGGAAGACTACACGGAAAAATATATCAACCAGTTCATCAAATACGCCGGCAAGCCGGTGGTGAGCCTGGAAAGCGCCACCCTGCACCCTTTGCAGAGCCTTACCGACGTGATCACCATCAAGGAACGCTGGAACCAGCCGCGCAAGCCGAAGGTGGTAATGACCTGGGCGCCGCACGTAAAAGCGCTGCCGCAGGCCGTTCCCAACTCCTTCGCGCAATGGATGAACGCCTGGGATGAAGTGGATTTCGTGATCACGCATCCCGAAGGATATGAACTGGACCCGAAGTTTGCCCGCAATGCGCCCGTGATCCATAACCAGCATAAAGCGCTGGAAGGAGCGGATTTTGTGTACGTGAAAAACTGGTCCAGCTACAAAGACTACGGCAAGATCACCTGCACAGATGAAAGCTGGATGGTGACCAACGACACGTTGAAGAACACGAACAACGCGCAGGTGATGCATTGCCTGCCGGTGAGGAGGAACATAGTGATAGCGGACGAAGTGCTGGACGGGCCCAACTCCATTGTGATCCCCGAAGCCGGCAACCGTGTATGGGCGGCGCAGGCTGTATTAAGTGAAATTTTAAAGAACAGGTAATGTCATCTCCCGGAACGGTATATATCATCAAGGTAGGCGGTAATGTGATCGACAATCCCGCATTCCTCGACAGCTTCCTCGCAGACTTTGCCGCAGTGCCCGCATTAAAAGTGCTGATCCACGGCGGCGGCAAAATTGCTACCCGCATTGGGGACAAGCTGGGGATCAAAGCCAATTACGTGAACGGCCGCCGCATCACCGATGCGGAGACCATAGACGTGGTGACGATGGTATACGGCGGGCTGGTGAACAAACAGGTGGTGGCGAAACTGCAGTCCAATGGCTGCAATGCCATCGGGCTTACCGGGGCTGATGCCAACGTCATTCCCGCGGTGAAGCGCCCTGTGAAAGAAACAGACTACGGTTTTGTAGGAGATATTCCCACCGGCGCTGTGCAGACGGCGCCGGTGAAACTGTTACTGGACGCCGGTTTTACCCCGGTGTTCTCCCCGCTCACGCACGACGGGAAAGGACAGATGCTCAATACCAATGCGGATACCATTGCGTCTTCCCTTGCAGTAGCGCTTTCCGAGCATTACACGGTGCGGCTGGTATATTGTTTCGAGAAGAAGGGCGTGCTGCGGAACCCGGAAGACGATGATTCCGTTATCAACCTGATCAACCGTGAAATTTACCAGCAGCTGCTGGCTGAAGGCGTATTGTCCGACGGCATCCTGCCGAAGCTGGACAACGCATTTGCTGCTATCGAAAGCGGTGTCAAAGAAGTGCTCATTGGCCATGCCGGTGACCTGCAAAGGAACACGACCGGTTCGGTAGCGGGTACCTTAATTTGCTAACTATGTGGAACCAACAACGTTACGAGGATGCAGTGAAGCTGTTGAAAGAATTGATCGCCACGCCGTCCTTCAGCAGGGAAGAAGACGCTACAGCCGCTATACTGGTGCGTTTCCTGGAAGAGCACGGCGTAAAACCCGAACGCCATCTGAACAACGTTTGGGCGCTGAACAAACACTTTTCCCCCGGTAAACCGAGCATCCTGCTCAATTCCCATCACGATACCGTAAAACCGAACCCGCAATACACCCGCGATCCTTTTGCGCCCGTTGTAGAAGACGGCAAGCTTTTTGGCCTCGGCAGCAATGATGCGGGTGGTTGCCTCGTGAGCCTTATCGCAGCGTTCCTGCATTTTTACGATGCGGAAAACCTGCCTTACAATATCGTTTTTGCAGCATCGGCCGAAGAAGAGATATCTGGGGTGAACGGCATTGAAAGCATTTTGGCAAAGCTGCCGCCCGTCGATTTTGCGATCGTGGGCGAGCCTACCAAAACAGATCTGGCCGTGGCCGAAAAAGGCCTGATGGTGCTGGATTGCGTGGCACACGGAAAAGCGGGTCATGCTGCGCGCGAGGAAGGTGAAAATGCGCTTTACAAAGCCATGGACGACATCAACTGGTTCCGCACTTACCGCTTCCCCAAAGTGTCTGACACGCTGGGGCCTGTGAAAATGAGCGTGACCGTGATACAGACCTCCAACAAAGCCCACAACGTAGTACCCGCGGAATGTTCCTTCGTGGTAGACGTTCGGGCTACCGATCAATATTCGCTGGAAGAAATGCTGGAGATCATCCGCGCAAATGTGAAATGCGATGTAACGCCGCGCAGCATGCGGATGAGGCCTTCCTTCATCCCGAAAGAACATGCGCTGGTGCAGGCGGGTCTTGGCCTGGGCAAACAGCTTTACGGCTCGCCCACCACGTCTGACCAGGCGCTGATACCCGCCACTTCCGTGAAAGTAGGCCCCGGCGATTCCGCAAGGAGTCATACCGCAGACGAGTTCATTTACCTCGACGAGATCCGCCAGGGCATTGATACATATATCCGGCTGCTATCCGTCGTGAATGGCGTAAATTAGCAGGATATGGAACAACCGGTACTGGAAAACAAACGCGTATTGCTGCGCCCCCTGCAACCTTCCGATGCGGATGCATTGCTGGAAGTGGCGCTGGAACCTTCTCTCTGGGAAGTGGGCCTTACCTGCATCCGCAACCGCGAAGAGCTGGAACGGTATATGCAGATCGCTTTTTCCGAACGCGACCAGGGCCTTTCCATTCCTTACGTGATCATAGACAAAACGAGCGGCAAAGTAGCCGGCAGCACACGATATTGCGGCATCGCGCTGCAGCATAAAAGGACTGAGATAGGGTACACCTGGATACACCCAGGCTTCCAGCGCTCAGGCCTCAACCGCGCCATGAAATTTGCCATGCTGCAATACGCTTTTGAAGTATGGGGCATGAACCGGGTAGAACTGAAAACGGACGAACGTAACGAAAAATCGCGCAATGCCATGGTGGGCATAGGTTGTAAGCAGGAAGGCATTCTTCGCCACCATATGATCACCTGGACCGGCCACCTGCGCAACAGCGTGTTTTTCGGGATGCTGAAAGAAGAATGGCCGGAGATCAAAGAACGCATCTTCGGAAAATATGATTTTTGAGTTTAAACAGAAGCAGTATGAAAATCTGGCAAAAGGATAAAACAGCACTGGCCGAGGTGGAACAATTCACCGTTGGCCGCGACCGCGAAATGGACGCATACCTCGCACCCTTCGACGTGCAGGGCTCCCTTGCGCATATCGCCATGCTTGAATCCATCGGGTTGCTTTCCAGAGAAGACCTCAGCGTGTTGCAGAAAGAGCTGAAGCAGATCTATGCAGAGATCGCCGCGGGGAACTTCGCGCTGGAAGACGGCGTGGAAGACATCCATTCACAAGTGGAACTTTTGCTGACCAGAAGAGTGGGGGAATCGGGCAAGAAGATCCACAGCGGCCGCTCCCGGAACGACCAGGTGCTGGTGGACCTTAAGCTGTTCCTGCGCCATGAGCTGGAAACCATCGTACACGAAACGAAATCACTGTTCGACCTGCTGCAAACGCAGAGCGAAGCTTATAAAAAGCATCTGATGCCCGGCTATACGCACCTGCAGATAGCTATGCCATCATCTTTCGGGCTGTGGTTCGGCGCATATGCTGAAAGCCTGGTAGATGACCTCACCATGCTGCAGGGCGCCTACAAAGTGGTGAATAAAAACCCCCTGGGATCCGCCGCAGGCTATGGTTCCAGCTTCCCGCTGAACCGCACCATGACCACGGAGTTGCTGGGTTTCGAGACGCTCAACTACAACGTAGTATACGCCCAGATGGGCCGCGGTAAAACGGAAAAATTGGTAGCCTTTGCTCTCGCAGGCATTGCGGCTACCCTTTCCAAAATGGCCATGGACGCTTGTTTGTTCATGAACCAGAACTTCGGTTTCATCAGCTTCCCCGACGAACTGACAACTGGTTCCAGCATCATGCCGCACAAAAAGAATCCTGATGTATGGGAACTGATCCGCTCTCACTGCAATAAACTGCAGGCGTTGCCTAACGAGATAGCCATGATGACGGTGAACCTGCCTTCAGGCTACCACCGCGACCTGCAGCTGTTGAAAGAGAACCTGTTCCCCGCGTTTACCACGCTGCGGAACTGTTTGCAAATGAGCAGGCTTATGCTTGAAAATATCCGCATCAAAGAGGACATTCTTAAAGACGATAAATACCAATACCTGTTCAGCGTAGAAGTTGTGAACCGCCTGGTGCTGGAAGGCACGCCTTTCCGGGAAGCTTACAGGCAGGTAGGCCTGGATATCGAAAAAGGCAATTTTAAACCCGATACCGACATTCATCACACACATGAAGGCAGTATCGGCAACCTGGAGAACGACGCCGTTAAAGCACAGATGGAGGCAGTTTTGAAAGGGTTTCCCTTTGAACAGGTGCATGCGGCGATTGAGGCGTTGGTGAAGTGATCAGGGCCATATTACTTCTTTCCGTGGCACGAAAAATCCTTTGATGCAGTTCGGGTTCCGTATGCATATCTG
The DNA here is from genome assembly GCF_039655965.1 of Chitinophaga sp. YIM B06452. Taxonomy (NCBI): domain Bacteria; kingdom Pseudomonadati; phylum Bacteroidota; class Chitinophagia; order Chitinophagales; family Chitinophagaceae; genus Chitinophaga; species Chitinophaga sp. YIM B06452. The sequence goes on from NZ_JAWLKY010000004.1 coordinate 107,755, forward strand.
AATATGGGTTTTGGAATGAAAGCCTGCATTTTTATATAAAGGCTCGCCTTCAATAAAAACGCCCCTCACTGAATCGAATGGGGGATTACCATATTTGTTATTCATGTGATGAATGTTTTCAATCACCCTGCAATCAAGCTCCCTCAAAACATTATCTTTTGAATTTTGTGTATCCCAATTTTTGGGAAGCTGGCTTTCGTTATGTGCAGATTTTTTTAAGGACTCATAGGAGAACTTAACAAGGTCGATCCATTTTTTGTCCATAAGATCGAGGCAATGTCCGAGGTCCAGGACTGCGCCGAGCACGGCAGGTTGCAGGAATTTTTTCTTACCGGGAGGGGCCGTCGCAAAATCTAACGCCCTTTCATAATTATTTTGCCAGAAATAGTATCCCTGACCAAGCCAGTCGTACCTGTTTTTACTGGCTTGCAGCATAGTTTTATCTGCAATGATTTGATCTCTGACTGACTGTTCACAGCCGTGAAAGCCCATTACCAATCCAGGCTTTGCGGAATAAATCACATCCGGCATATAGATTTCTATATGAGGTTAACAACAATGCAGCAGTGGTATTCAGGAACTTTTTTTCCTGGATGCAGTTCTCTTTTTTGTCGAGATCGAATTGAAATATACAATTAGATCCGGCAATAGATGACGCATACCCAGCTCATCAATGAGCTTGTCCCGGGCAGCCTGGGAGCGGGACAATTCCCGCCGCTGCGCGATCAGTGCTTTTTTTAGCGCTTTATAGTGTTCTGTATCTGTCATATTTCAAAACTAAGTGAATTTGATGATTAAAAAAAACATCAAAAAGGCCGTTCAAAAAAAGTGAATTACTTTTTTGAACGGCCTTCTCACTTTGCGGGAAACCATGTCAGAATGCGACTCTCACCCCCGTCATAAAATTAAACCTTGCCATCGGCAGGTAGCTGTTCTGCGCCTTCTGCATGCCTTCTTCTATGTACGAATACGTGAAGCCGTTGGGCACGTATTTCACATCGAAAATATTGTTCAGCATCAGTTGCAGCGCCAGTTCTTTGAAGAAGTGCTGCGGAACAGTGTAGTTGAACCGCAGGTCGTTCACGAGGTATGATTTAAGACTGCGCGCCAGGTCGGAGGTATTGTCCAGGTACTGGCGGCCTGTGTATTTGCCCAGCCAGTCGATGCTGAGGCCTTTTACGGGGCGCGCGGTAACGGTGTAGCCGAAGATGAGTTCGGGAGAGAAGGAGATGTCGCGGTCTTTGTAAGACACGGTTTTTTGCCCGCCATTGTCCCAGTCATCCACGAATTCGGAGAAGTCCGGGATGCGGTTCCTGCTCAGCGCTACGTTGCCCGCCAGGGTAAGTTGCGGGCACAGGTTGTAGTATCCTTCCAGCTCTACGCCGAGACGATAGCTTTCCGGGATATTGGTCCTGGCGTATGCGCCTACATCGTTGATCCTGCCGGTGAGCACCAACTGGTTTTTATAATTCATGTAATACACGTTGGCCTGCAGCCCTGCATTTTGTGCATGCAGTACGTAACCGGCTTCGAGGTTGCGCAGGGTCTCATGTTCCGGCGTTTCTGTAACGCCCGCTTCGAAGTCGTCGCGGTTCGGCTCTTTGTTGCCGATGGCGAAGGATGCGTATACATGCTGCTGGTCGTTTAGCTGGAAAGTGAGGCCTGCTTTGGGATTGAAGAAGTTGTATTCCTCGTCCCTCCGGATGCCCGGGTTGTTGCGGAATCCGTTCAGCTCATAGTTCACATGCCTGTACTGCACATCCGCGAATGCGCGGAGTTTCGCAGTGATGGCGAATTCGCCTTTCCAGTAGATATTGAAATCTGATTTATGCGCATCAAGATCATACCAGCGGTGGTCTTTATCAAAGCCGCCGTTCTGCGCCCAGATCACTTTGCCATAGTGTTTGCCATCGTAACGGTTCCAGCCGCCGCCTGCGCTCCAGTTGAAGCGGCTCAGCTCCTGGCGGAATGAAAAGATGCCGCCGTAGAAGTGATTGTCCAGCCACAGCTGGCGGATGAGGTCGGTGGTGTTGACGGGAGCGCCGTTCACCACGGGAGGTTCCACGCCGAAGTCCGCATAACTTTCATCGTTGCGGTAGTTCTCATAATAACCGCGGCCGCGGGTGTAATGCAGCGCTATGTTGAAGTTTATATCCGGGCGGAGGGCCTGGTTGAAGAACAGCTGGTAGTGGTCCTGCTGGTAGTTGTCTGTTTCGTTGTCGTAGAACTGTCCTGGTTTTGAGGCGATGGCGCCGCTGGGATTATAAGTGCGGTTGGTGTCCAGGTCGCCCTGGGAGATGCCGTTCCAGGCCTGGTAAGTTTTTTCCTTACCGGAAAAGACGTTGAGGCGCACCGCCGTTTTTTTGGAGATGTAAGCGGCGGAGGTGTAGAAGGATTTCAGGTCAGAAGAAGCCCTGTCTACATACCCGTTTGAAGATATCTTAGACAGCCTTGCATCGAAGGTGAAGTGATTATTGATAAGGCCGGAACCTGCTTTCACCGTGGTTTTCCAGGTATCGAACGAGCCGTACCCGGCATTCACTTCACCGTATGCTTTTTCGTTGTATTCGTTGGTGGAGAGGTTGAGTGTGGCCCCGAAAGCGCCTGCGCCGTTGGTGGAAGTGCCTACGCCCCGTTGCAGCTGTATGCTGTTTACAGACGATGCGAAGTCGGGCATGTTGACGAAGAAGGTTCCCTGCGATTCCGCGTCGTTGATAGGAATACCGTTTACTGTTACGTTGATGCGGGTGATGTCGCTGCCGCGGACGCGGAGGCCGGTGTAGCCTACGCCAGCGCCTGCATCTGAACTGGTCACCACGGAAGGCAGCTGGTTCAGCAGCAGCGGGAGGTCCTGGCCGAGGTTCTGTTTGGCGATATCTTCTTTACCGAGGTCGCTTTTGGTGAAAGGGGCGTTCCTGCCGGCGCGGAGGCTGGCTATTTCAACGGCTTTCACGAAGAGGCCGGTTTCCTGCAAGGAAAAATCGGCAGTGGCGGCGCCGGGTTGCAGCGTATCGCGGAGGGAGCTGAAGCCCAGGAAGCTGGCCTGCAATATGGGCGCAGTTTGCGCGGGAATGGTGATGCGGTATTGGCCCTTGTTGTTGGTAAAGGTGCTGGGGCCGTTCAATACGGCCACTGTGGCGCCTTCGAGCGGTTTACCCGTGTTCCGGTCCGTTACCGTGCCCGAAACCCTGGTTTGAGCCTGCGCAAAGCCGCTGAGGGCTACGAGCGCAAGCAGGATCATTGTTTTCATTGTCATCCTGTTTATACACATGTTAATGTTCATGCCCGGTCACAGCGCATGCAGGGCATCCGCTGTCAACTATCGTAAAATAACAGGTAAGGAAACATCGCTTACCTTTCCTAACCAGCATTACCTGGTCCAGGTTCAACGGGTGTGATCTCAGCCTGATAGTAAGGCACCCCGAGGTGAAAAGGGATCTGGAAATGAGTGTGCGATCCGGTTTCTGCTGCAAAGTTAGACACATGGAAGGAATTTGGAGGAAATATTTTTCCGGATCAGTTTTTTTCTTATCTTCAGAAAGTTAACCGTCATACATCCTGCTTAAATTCCCCTGCACCGGTATTTTTTATTTATTGTTAACCTTTAACCATCATTCAGATGATCAAGCTTTCGTTAATCGGGCATCTGGGACAAGATGCTGTGATGAACACCGTCAACGGGAAAAATGTGCTCAACTTTAGTGTAGCGCACAACGAGCGTTTCAAAACTGCCGCAGGCGAAGTGAAAGAACGCACTATCTGGGCCAATTGCGCATTATGGGCGCCGAACTCCATTGGCCCTTATTTGCTCCAGGGAACTTACGTGTATGTGGAGGGCACGCCTTACATGGAAATGTATACGGACAAAAAAGGACAGCCCGCCGTATCGCTGAAGCTCCGCGTTACGAATGTGCAGCTGCTGGCCGGCGGTTCGCGCAGCGGTGAAAGGGCCGGGGAAGGAAAAGAGGCTACTGAACCGGATCAGCCAATGGACGATCTGCCGTTTTAGAAAGCGGGAGAGGAGTGGAGCGGTAATTGCCTGCGATTTGTTTGGTTGATGCCTGTTGAATAAACGGCCAGACAATCTGATGTCGGAAACAAAGAACTTCCGCCTGTCAGCCAGGCAGACCATCAGCTGTTTCACAGAATGAAATAAAAATTCAAACAGCTGTAACCCGCCGTGGTACCTGATTTTCAATACCTAATCAATATGTTTTCCGTTTTCGGAGCGAAAAATATTTGGTGGCGTAGAAAATTCGCTTACCTTTGCACCCACATTGCGAGGTAGAGCAGAGGTAGCTCGTCGGGCTCATAACCCGAAGGTCAGAGGTTCGAATCCTCTCCTCGCTACAAAAAATTAAAGGTCCCGCTCAAGGAGCGGGATTTTTTATTTAGGGAAACCAGGTACGGACCCGGCCCTAACGGCTTTTCTAATTTGTAGTACCTTTGCACCCGAACGCAAACTAAACGATCTCATATGCACCGTGCAGGATTTGTGAACATCTTCGGTAAACCCAATGCCGGGAAAAGTACTTTGCTCAACGCTTTGCTGGGCGAAAAACTGGCTATTGTGTCGCCCAAGGTGCAAACAACCCGCCACCGCATAACCGGCATCGTTACCGAACCAGGCTACCAGGTTGTGTTTTCGGATACCCCGGGCATAATAGACCCGAAGTATAAAATGCATGAGAAGATGATGGGCGCCGTGAAATCGGCCCTGGAAGATGCAGACGTTGCCCTGCTGCTCATGGACGCAAAGGATGATACCGAAGACACGCTCGCGCTGTTCAGCTCGCTTAAGCTGAAAGCCACCAGCATTCTCGTGGTCAACAAAATGGACACGCTGGAAAAGCCCGCGCAGGAAGCACTCCGCGAACGCCTCGAAAAATGGGGCAAAGCCAAAGCCATCGTGTTCATTTCCGCCCTGCAAAAGAAAGGGCTCGATGAACTGATGAAGGCCATCCTGCAGCAACTGCCCGAAAGCGAGCCGTTTTACCCGGAAGACACGCTCACAGACCGCTCCACCCGCTTCTTCGTGGCCGAGCTGATCCGTGAAAAAATCTTCCACCTGTTCGACGAGGAGATACCTTATCATACAGCCGTGCTCGTTACCCAGTTCCAGGAAAAGAACACCCTCACCAAGATCTCCGCGGAGATCATCGTGACGCGGGAAACGCAGAAAGGCATTATCCTCGGGGAAAAAGGGAAAAGCATCCGCGAGATCGGGTCGCAGGCTAGAGCGGATATTGAAAAGTTCCTGGACCGCAAAGTGTTCCTGGAACTGCATGTGAAAGTGCGCGGCAAATGGCGTGACAACGATACTTACCTGCGCGAGTACGGGTTGGTTTAACAAGACATTTTAAAAACAAGATCGATATGCCTGGTTTTACAGTAGCAATTGTGGGACGCCCCAACGTGGGAAAATCTACGCTGTTCAACCGCTTGCTGGAGCAGCGGAAGGCCATTGTGGACGACGTGAGCGGCGTAACCCGCGACCGGCAGTACGGTTTGGCCGATTGGAACGGCAAGACCTTCAACGTTATTGATACCGGGGGATTCGTTTCCCGGAGCGAAGACGTGTTTGAACGCGAGATACGCAAACAGGTGAAAATAGCCATGGAAGAGGCGAACGTGCTGATCTTCATGGTAGATGTGACAACCGGCATTACAGACCTGGACGCCGATGTGGCCGACCTGCTGCGCCGTTCCGCCAAACCCGTGTTCCTCGCCGTCAACAAAGTGGACAACCACGAACGCCAGCTGGAGGCCGCAGAGTTCTACAGTATGGGCTTCGAGCGTATATTTTTCCTCTCTTCCATGAGCGGCAGCGGCACCGGCGAACTGCTGGACGAAGTGGCCGCCCTCATCCCGGAAGATGAACAGGCTACGCCGGGCGAAGAAGAAGGCATTCCGAAGATCGCCATCATCGGCCAGCCGAACGTAGGCAAATCCAGCCTGCTGAACGCGCTGATAGGCGAGGAGCGCAACATCGTGTCCGACATCGCCGGTACCACCCGCGATACCATTCATACCCGTTACAAGCTGTTCCAGAAAGATTTTGTACTGATAGACACCGCCGGCATCCGCCGCAAATCGAAGGTGCATGAAGACCTGGAGTTCTATTCCGTGATCCGCGCCATCAAAGCGCTGGATGAAGCGGATGTATGCCTTCTGCTGCTGGATGCTGAAAAAGGTATCGCGGCACAGGATCTCAGCATTTTCAGCCTGGCCGCCCGCAAAGGCAAGGGCATCGTGATCATGGTGAACAAATGGGACCTGGTGGAAAAAGAAACCAATACCGCACGCGACTATGAAAAAGTGCTGAAACAGCGCCTGGCGCCGTTTACCGACGTTCCCATCATTTTCGCGTCCGTGACCGAAAAACAAAGGATATTCAAAGCGATAGAAACTGCCCTGGAAGTGTATGAAAACCGCCAGCGCAAAGTGCAGACCTCCAAACTGAACGATGTGATGCTGAAGGCCGTAGAGGCATTTCGCCCGCCGGTAGTGAGGGGAACGGCCATCAAGATCAAATATGTGACGCAGTTGCCTACGCAAACGCCCTCTTTTGCTTTCTTCGCCAACCTGCCGGACGATATCAAAACGCCTTATAAGAACTACCTGGAAAACAAACTCCGCGAAAACTTTAATTTCCAGGGCGTTCCGGTAAGGATTTTCTTCCGGAAGAAGTAAATTCCTGTTATTAAATAAAAATATATTTTGTACTACGGGAATTTTGAATAACTTTGCGCCGATTTAAAAACAAAATCAACATGAAAAAATTATTCGTATTAGCTATCGCTACCGGCCTGTTCGTTGCTTGCAACAGCAGCTCTACTGCCACTACTGACTCTACCACTACCACCGTTGATTCTTCTACCCTGCAGGCAGCTCCTCCGGCTGACTCTTCAGTTGTTGCTGACTCTACCGTAGTTGCTGCTGATTCTACCGTAGCTCCTGCTGCTGACAGCGCTCACAAACACTAATCAGGGTTTGCGATAACCATATGGTCCCTCCGGCATGCCGGGGGGATTTTTTATTGTGCCCGCCTTCCGACCTTTTATTGTGCTGCCATCGCCGCAATTTTAACATCCCCGCTGCGTTTTTTCAGGAATTCATAACCGCCTTTGGCACAGCAATTGTTTTAAGGGCTCAGCAAACCGGACCGTCTGATGAAAAAATTCCTGGTAATCCTGCTGCTCCTCGCCGGGGCGCATCTTTATACCTTTTCCCAACCTACGGGGAATGATTATGTTTTCCGCTTCCCCGGCACTGACCTGCAAGGGCTTGCGCAGCTCCCCGCTTCCGCGCGCGACAGCATCCTGCAGGCTTTTTCACAATTCAATCCCGACCAGCTTTCTTTTGAAGGCACTGAAATTTCCCCCGACAACCGCGCCCAGCTCCGTACCGTGATCCTGGAAATGATGGAAACCGTGAAAACCGTCATCAAAGACCCTTCCAGCGCTGCTGCAATGGAGAAGAAGATGGAGGGGCTCCGCAAAAAGCTGGACGACGTGCAGGCAGACATCCAGCTGGATGAAGCGCTGGCTGACCTGAAAGCCGATTACGAAAAAAGCCGCATCCAACGCACGAAGGAATTTGAAGATAAAACCTATACCACGGATAAGGATAAACGCGTGGCCCGCAGGGAGTTGGAACAGGAACTGCGCGATCTGAAACGCGACTACGAAGAAGACCGCGCCCGCATCCGCAAACGCTGATCACCCGTTGGTGTCATATTTCGAATTATGGGAATATGTATATTTGGCCAACCGAATATCCTTATAACCGTATACCTATGTTCTCGTCCAAACTGACCCTCTACGTCATCCTGGTATGGCTTACCAGCTTAAGCCTGCCCCCGCTGATCATTCTCATTCTTTTGCAGCTGAACGAACAATCCGTTTACGCGTCCTGGAACTTCAGTTTTGTGTATATCCTTGCCCTGCTGGTATCCGTATTGTACGGCCTGCCCGGCCTCCTGCTTTTCGCCTGGATGGGGTACCGCGCTTTCAAAAAAGAAACAAGCCTGAAAATCAAAAGGATCGCGATGGTGAAAGCGGTAGGATTGAGTGTGGTGCTTACTTTCCTGGTATTTCCGCTGGTAGATCCTGCCAATATTTTCGAGGAGTTCGGGTGGGGAAGATTATTCATCGTGCTCGTATACCTCACTACCGCCATTGCTGCTGCGTGGTTTTACCCGCTGGAAGACCGGCCTGAAATAAAAAACCTCCCGCAGTAAGGGGAGGTTTTTATTAAAGTATTTTCTGGTAATTTATTTCATATTCGCCAGTTCGCCCACCGCGCGGTCAATCACTTTATCACCGTGGTTGATCACCATGTAATATCCTTCACTTCTCCACAACTGCCTTGCCAGTAAGGCTTTCAGCCGGAGGGTGATCTCCTGGAGATCGTTCGCACCCAGCTTGTCCGTTTTCACCTGCTGGCTGCCGGCGAAGTTGCGGAAGGAATTGATCAGCGCATTGTCTACATGGAACTTCGCATTAAAATCTTCCGCGCTTTTATATTGTTTGAACGATCCTGCATTGGCAGTGTAGTATTCGTAAATGAAATTGCCGAAAACATTACGGGTATACAGCTCCGTTAGCAATTGCGAATAGCGGGTGGTATCGAAAGGAATGAACACGTCGGGCATGATGCCGCCTCCGCCATACACGATCTTGCCGGCGGGCGTTTTGAATTTCAGCGAGCTGTCTACCGGGCGGATGCTGTCCTGGTTCAGGAATTCGCCATGGTTATAACGGTTGGCGATATCTTCTTCATAAGCCGCGCGGCCGTTCTCATAGCTTTTCTGGATGCTGCGGCCGCTGGGCAGGTAATACCTGGCAATGGTGAGGCGCAGGGTGCCGCCGTTGTTGAGGTCGAAAGGTTCCTGTACGAGGCCTTTACCGAAGCTGCGCCGCCCGATGATCTCGCCGCGGTCCCAGTCCTGCACGGCGCCGGCCAGTACTTCACTGGCGGAGGCGGAGCCTTCATCCACGAGGATGGTGAGCGGGCCTTTTTCGAAAACGCCCGGGCGGGTGCAGTTATAATCCTGGCGGGGAGAGTTCTTTCCCTGCGTGTATACGATGAGTTTATTGCCGTCCAGCAGCTCGTCTGCCAGGCGGGTAGCCGCATCCAGCAGACCGCCGCCGTTCTGGCGGAGGTCGATGATGAGCTTTTGCATGCCCAGCTTTTGCAGCTTGCGGGTTGCTTCCATGAACTCGGTATAGGTGGTGGCGGCAAATTTGCTGATCTTAATATAGCCCACGCCGGGAGCGGTCATGTAGCTGGCGTCCACACTATTGAGCGGTATCAGCCCGCGTTTGATGGTAACGCCGAGCTCCTTGCTGCCGCGCAGCAGGGTGGCCTTTACGGTGGAATTGCGGGGGCCGCGCAGCAGCTTGCGGATCCTTTCGTTGGAGATCTCTTTCCCGGTTACCACGATAGAATCGTTGACGCGGAGGATCTTATCGCCGGTGAGCAGGCCGGCAGCATCTGAAGGCCCGCCGGCGATGACGTTCACGATGTTCACCGTGTCGCGGATGATGTTGAACTCCACGCCGATACCTTCAAAATTACCGTCCAGGTCTTCATTCACTTCCTGCACATCGGCGGGGGGGATATACACGGAATGCGGGTCCAGGTGGGAGAGAAGTCCTTCTATGGCCTCTTCCTGCGCGGTGGCAACATCCAGTGTATCCACATAATTATACTTCAGCAGGTCCATTACTTCCTGGATGGTACCCTTGTTATTCCTGAAAAAGGCACGGGAATCGCTGTTGCGGGTTTGGGGCATCTTATGCCCGAGGTACATGCCCAGTGCCAGAACCAGGGCAAATAACAGCGGCAGAAACACTTTTAACTTCCTGTTATCCGACATATGAATATTTAAAACGTTGACGGGAATGACCCTTTTGCTTAACTTGTGAACAAAAATAACATATTCATAAGCAAAACATCTACATCTAAACTTTAATTTCATAAACGATTGGATATGGCTTCGAAAGTTAAGCTGGTGGCGGATAGCGGGTCTACAAAAACGGAATGGTGCCTGATGGACGGTAAGTTGCGCAGCACTTACAACACGCAGGGCATCAGCCCCTATTTTCAAACCAGCGTTCAGATGGAAGAGCTGATAAGGGAAGAATTGCTGCCGCAGCTGGAAGGCAGGGCGCCGGATGAGCTGTTCTACTACGGCACCGGCTGTTCGGCGGAGCAGAATGTAAAGCTGGTGCACAAAGCCCTGCAAGCCGTATGGCCCCAGGCAAAAATATCGGTGAATACAGACCTGCTGGGCGCCGCCCGCGCGCTTTGCGGCCGTGAGCCCGGCATTGCCAGCATCCTGGGCACCGGCTCCAATTCCTGTTATTACGATGGAAACGAAATAGTAAAAAACAATCCCGGCCTGGGTTTCATCCTGGGAGACGAAGGCAGCGGGGCTTTCCTTGGGAAAAAAGTGCTGCAGTACTATCTCTACCAGACCTTCGACGATGAAATGCGTTTCCGCTTCGACCAGAAGTTCAGCACCGGCCGCGACCAGATACTGGACAGCATATACCGCAAGCCCCTGCCCAACCGCTACCTCGCGTCGTTCACGCCTTTCCTGGCCGAGAACAGGGGGCATTACATGATCGAGAACATCCTGGAAGACGGGCTGAACGAATTCTTTTTCAACCACATTTACAAATACAGCGAAAGCTGGACCGCTCCCCTCCACTTCACCGGCAGCGTGGCATGGCATTTCAGGGATATCATCGAAGAGCTTTGCCAGCTGTACGAGCTGCAGCTGGGAAGAGTGCTCCGCAACCCGATGGACGGGCTTACTGTTTTTCATGAAGACAATGAATAATTCTCCGATATGGCATTTATCAAAGTAACCGAACAAGCAAGTCATTACCGTCACCTCGAGCAGATGACCGTGCAGGAAGTGCTCACCAATATCAATAAGGAAGATAAGACCGTTTCCGAAGCCGTGGAGAAGGCTATCCCCCAGATCACGAAACTCACCGCGGCCATTGCCGATAAAATGCTGGCCGGCGGCCGCCTGTTTTACCTGGGCGCCGGCACCAGCGGCCGCCTCGGCATACTGGACGCTTCCGAATGCCCGCCCACTTATGGCGTGCCACAGGGCCTCGTGGTAGGCCTTATTGCAGGCGGCGACTCTGCCATCCGCCGCGCCGTGGAGAACGCGGAAGACGACCGGGAGCAGGGCTGGCGCGACCTCCAGCAATGGAACATCAGCGATAAAGACGTAGTGGTAGGCATCGCCGCGAGCGGTACCACGCCTTACGTGATCGGCGCCTTACAGGCCTGCAGGGCCAATGGCATTACCACCGGCAGCATCAGCTGTAACCCCGGCGCGCCTGTGTCCGAACAGGCGGACTTTCCCGTGGAAGTAGTGGTAGGCCCCGAATTCGTAACCGGCAGCACCCGCATGAAAAGCGGCACCGCGCAGAAACTCGTGCTGAACATGATCTCCACCACCGTGATGATCCAGCTGGGAAGGGTGGAAGACAATAAAATGGTGAACATGCAGCTGAGCAACGACAAACTGGTAGACAGGGGCGTGAAAATGGTGATGGAACAGCTGCAGCTCACGGACTACACGGCCGCCAAAGAACTGCTGCTGGAATTTGGCAGCGTGAAGAAAGCGGTGGAAAGCCGGAAGTAAAAAAATCTTAAATTGCCGTCATGCATGAGATAGAACCATTCTATAACTGGCGGCACCTGTACACAGCTGAAGAAGATGAGCTGTCGCCGTTCTATGGGCGTGAATATAGCGAGTTTGAATTCTCCAATACGGTTTATAACTACTACATTCATCCCCAATGGGATGACTTTGGCGCTCCCAATCTTTATATGAAGATCCTGTTCGCCGATTACCAGTTCAATTACGCGATCATTGAGCTGATCGGCGAGTGGAACGATGCCGTGGAAAACAACATCATGACCCTGAAAAGGGATATCATCGATGTGCTGATCGCCCGGGGCATTTATAAATTCATCCTCATCGGCGAAAACGTGCTCAACTACTATTCCTCAGATGATTGTTATTACGAAGAATGGTGGGACGACATCCGTGATGAGGGCGGCTGGATCGTGCTGCTGAACCTCCCTGTACAAACGCGGCAGGAATTCGAACGCTCCCGCCTTGAGACCTATGTAAACCTCCTCGACGAGCCTAAATGGAGAACTTTTCTTCCCCAGCACTTGTTTAATCTCGTAGATAACTGGATGATGCGCCGCCTTGAATAGGCCTTTTTCGTGATAAATATCATTTGGTTTTAATTTTTCATGTTATAAATTTGCCCGACATTTCACTTATTCTTATTTATTCATACTAAAGGAAGCTTAGAACGTATCTTATGAAATGGTCGCAATTCTTTAATACCTCCATTGGTAAAAAATTGCTGGTAGGCGCTACCGGTCTGTTCCTGTGCTCATTCGTGATCGTGCACCTGGCCGGTAACCTTGCATTACTGAAAGAGGACGGGGGAGAGGCTTTTAACACCTATGCCGCCTTCATGGGGCATAACGGCCTGATCCAGTTCATTGCCTGGGGGTTAAAAATCGTGATCCTCATCCACCTGGTAATCGCACTCCAGCTTACTTTCCGGAACAGGGCAGCCCGTCCTGTCAAATACGCGGTACATCCCGGCAACAAAACATCCTCCTGGTTCAGCCGGCAGATGGCCATCATGGGCAGCGTTCTCTTCATTTTCATCGTTATTCACCTCTCCCAGTTCTGGTGGGCCATGCACTACGGCGAGATCGGTGAGGTCAGCTATGGCGCCGTTACCAAAGTAGGCAACCTTTACGAAGTGGTTTGGTTTGCTTTTAAGGAACTCTGGATCGTAGCGCTCTACGTGCTCGGCATGGTGGCCCTTTCGTTCCACCTGATCCACGGCTTCAAAAGCGCCTGCCAGACCTTCGGCCTCAACCATCCAAAGTACAACGGACTGATCAGCTTCATCGGGGTATGGTTCTTCGGGATCCTCATCCCTGTTGGTTTTGCTGTAATACCGGTTGTTATTTACATTAAACAAATCTGATAAAGCAAGGATATATGTTGAACGCAAAGATTCCTGCCGGCCCCCTCGAACAAAAGTGGAGCAAATATAAAAGCACCGTAAAGCTGGTGAACCCGGCCAACAAACGGAAGCTGGAAGTGATCGTGATAGGAACCGGCCTCGCCGGCGCCTCCGCGGCCGCTTCACTCGCCGAACTGGGCTACAAAGTGAAAGCATTTTGCTTCCAGGATAGCGCCCGCCGCGCACACTCCATCGCTGCGCAGGGTGGTATCAACGCTGCAAAGAACTACCAGAACGACGGCGACTCCGTGTTCCGTCTCTTCTACGATACCGTTAAAGGCGGCGACTACCGTGCCCGCGAAGGCAACGTTTACCGTCTTGCCGAAGTGAGCGGCGCCATCATCGATCAATGCGTGGCACAGGGCGTTCCCTTCGCACGTGAATACGGCGGCCTGCTGAGCAACCGCTCTTTCGGCGGCACGCAGGTGCAACGTACTTTCTACGCTGCCGGCCAAACCGGCCAGCAATTGCTGCTGGGCGCCTATTCAGCCCTCCAGCGCCAGGTTTCCCTCGGCAACGTTAAAATGTACAACCGCCACGAAATGCTCGACATCGTGAAGATCGACGGCAAAGCGCGCGGCATCATTGCCCGCGACCTCGTTAGCGGTAAACTGGAAAGGCACTTCGGCCACGCCGTGCTCATCTGCAGCGGCGGCTACGGCAACGTGTTCTTCCTCTCCACCAACGCCATGGGCTCTAACGTAACCGCAGCCTGGAAAGCCCACAAACAGGGCGCTTTCTTCGGCAACCCCTGCTTTACACAGATCCACCCTACCTGCATCCCCGTTTCCGGCGACCATCAGAGCAAGCTCACGCTCATGTCCGAATCGCTCCGCAACGACGGCCGCATCTGGGTGCCCAAAAAGAAAGACGATAACCGCAAGGCTACCGATATACCCGAAGAAGAAAGGGATTATTACCTCGAAAGAAGATACCCCGCCTTCGGTAACCTCGTTCCCCGCGACGTGGCTTCCCGCGCGGCCAAAGAAAGATGCGACGCCGGCTACGGCGTGGGCGCTTCCAAAATGGCCGTGTACCTCGATTACGCAGACGCTATCATGCGTTACGGCAAGATCGAGGCCAGCAAAAAAGGGCAGGACCATGCCAGCAAAGAAGAGATCATCGCCATGGGTAAAGAAGTGGTGAAAGAAAAATACGGCAACCTCTTCGACATGTACGCCAAGATCACCGGCGAAAACCCATACGAAACCCCCATGCGCATTTACCCCGCGGTGCACTACACCATGGGCGGCCTGTGGGTAGACTATGAGCTGATGACCACCGTGCCCGGCCTGTACGCCCTCGGCGAAGCCAACTTCTCCGACCACGGCGCCAACCGTCTCGGTGCTTCCGCGCTGATGCAGGGCCTGGCAGACGGGTACTTCGTGATCCCTTACACCATCGGCAACTACCTGGCAGACGAGATCCACACCAAACCCGTACCCACCGATGATCCCGCTTTCGTGGCTGCTGAAAAGGCCGTGCAGGACCAACTGGACAGGCTGATGAACATCAAGGGCAAACATTCCGTAGACCACTTCCACAAAGCCCTCGGCAAGATCATGTGGGACAAATGCGGTATGGCCCGCAATGAGCAAGGCCTCCAGGAAGCGATCAAAGAGATCCAGGCTTTAAGGGAAGAATTCTGGAAAGACGTGCGCATCCCCGGTAAACAGAACGAGTTTAACCCCGAGCTGGAGAAAGCCGGCCGTGTGGCGGATTTCCTGGAGCTGGGCGAGCTGATGTGCAAAGACGCGCTGAACAGGAGGGAATCCTGTGGCGGCCACTTCCGTGAAGAGTCACAGGACAAGGACGGTGAAGCGCAGCGTATAGACGAAGAGTTCTCCTACGTAGCGGCCTGGGAATACAAAGGCCCGAGCAGTTCTGAAATGCACAAAGAACCGCTTACGTTCGACATCGTTCATCCTACGCAGCGTAGCTACAAATAAGTTGATAAGGGACATATAAATCTAAAATTATGAAGCTCACATTAAAAGTTTGGCGCCAACAGAACTCGCAGGACAAAGGAGGTTTCGAAACCTACCAGGTTTCCGATGTATCTTCCGACATGTCGTTCCTCGAGATGTTCGACGTACTGAATGAGCGTTTGATCAACGAAGGCAAAGAACCGATCGCATTTGACCACGACTGCCGCGAAGGCATCTGTGGCGCCTGCTCCATGTATATAAACGGCCGCGCACACGGCCCCTGGCATGAAACAACTACCTGTCAGCTGCACATGCGCGCTTACAACGATGGCGATACCATCGTGGTGGAACCCTGGAGGGCCAAGGCTTTCCCGGTGATCAAAGACCTGGCGGTAGACCGCAGCGCCTTTGACCGCATCATCCAGGCCGGTGGTTTTATTTCCGTGAATACCGGTAATGCCGTAGACGCCAACGCCATTCCCATCGATAAAACAGATGCAGACGCTGCGTTTGCAGCGGCAGCCTGTATCGGTTGCGGCG
The DNA here is from genome assembly GCF_039655965.1 of Chitinophaga sp. YIM B06452. Taxonomy (NCBI): domain Bacteria; kingdom Pseudomonadati; phylum Bacteroidota; class Chitinophagia; order Chitinophagales; family Chitinophagaceae; genus Chitinophaga; species Chitinophaga sp. YIM B06452. The sequence goes on from NZ_JAWLKY010000004.1 coordinate 123,317, forward strand.
CCTGCGTAGCAGCCTGTAAGAACTCTTCCGCGATGCTGTTCACTTCCGCAAAAGTATCGCAGCTGTCGTTGCTGCCCCAGGGCCTGCCCGAGCACAGACAACGCGCGGAAGACATGGTGGCGCAGATGGACAAAGAAGGCTTTGGCAGCTGCACCAACACCGGCGCCTGCGAAGCGGAATGTCCCAAAGGCATTTCCATTTCGAACATTGCCCGCCTCAACCGCGAGTTCATCGGCGCTGGGTTCACTTCCAAGGCATAATTTGTACTATAAGACTATAAGTAGCAACAGCCGGCCATTTGGCCGGCTTTGTTGTTTTATAGCGGTTTGCCTTCCATATGAACAAACCGGCTGCTAAAACAAGCATACTAAGGGATTCGCGGTCATCTTTCCCCACTCATACAAACCCCATTGCATTTTCGACCCCGCTTTATTATCTTGGGCATATGTCTACAAATTCCCGTCGAAAATTCATCAAACAACTGGGCAGCACCGCAGCATTACTGGGCGCCGGCTCCCTCAGCGGCCTGGCGGCAGAGCCGGCCATCATCCTGCAACCCGAAAAACGCATCAGCCCGAACGACAAGATCCGCATAGCCGGCATCGGCATGGGCATCATGGGCTTTGGTGATGTGAACACCGCATTGAAAGTACCGGGCATAGAGCTCGTGGCCGTGGCCGACCTGTACGATGGCCACCTCGAAAAAGCGAAATCCGTTTACGGCAGCCAGATCTTCACCACCCGCGATTACCGGGAGATACTGGAAAGAAAAGATATAGACGCGGTAGTGATCGCCACGCCAGACCATTGGCACGATACGCAAAGCATTGCCGCCATGGAGAAAGGCAAACACGTGTACTGCGAAAAACCAATGGTGCAGCAGATCGCGGAAGGTCATGCCGTGATCGCCGCGCAGCAGAGGACCCAAAAGGTATTCCAGGTGGGTAGCCAGCGCGTGAGCAGCGTGGCGCTTGCAGAGGCAAGGAAACGTTACCTCGCGGGCGACATCGGCCGGCTTAACCTCGTGGAGGCCAAGATCGACCGGCACAGCGCCCTCGGTGCATGGCAATATTCCATTCCCACCGATGCTTCACCGAAAACGATAGACTGGGACGCGTTCCTGAAAGACACTGCTAAGATGCCCTTCGATCCCGTGCGGTTCTTCCGTTGGAGGAACTATCAGGCCTACGGCACCGGCGTTCCCGGCGACCTTTTCGTGCATCTCATTACCGGCCTGCACTTTATGATCGGCTCCAAAGGCCCCAGCCGCATTTACAGCACCGGCAACCTGGTGCAGTGGAACGACGGTCGTGATGTGCCGGATGTGATGGTAGCCATTTTCGAATATCCTGAAACAAAAGAGCATCCTTCCTTCCAGATGCAGCTGCGCGTGAACTTCGCAGACGGCGGCGGCGGCTCCGAATTCACCCGCCTGATTGGCACCGAAGGCGTGATGGAGCTGGGCTGGAACGATTTTAAGATCAAGCGCCACAAATTGCCGAAAGCCCCGGGCTATGGCGGATGGGATACTTTCAACACCTTTACCAAAGCCCAGCAGGAAGCCTTCATCAAAGATTATAACGCAAAATACAGCGAGGCAGACCGTGCCCAGGTAAAAGCTGATGAATCGGCCTACAAAGCGCCCGCAGGGTACGACGACCGCCTGGACCATTTCGCGAACTTCTTCGAGTCTATCCGCAGCGGCAAACCCGTGGTAGAAGACGCCTCTTTCGGCCTCCGTGCTGCGGGCCCCGCCCTGGCAGCGAATGAAAGTTATTTTAAAAAGAAACTGATAGACTGGGATCCGGAGAAAATGAAGATTCGTTAGATTATTACATGAACGGGGCCATGGGCCCCGTTTTTTTAGCCCTATATTCCTTAAATTTAATGATCCTAAACCTGTATTATGAAATCCAATACCCTCCCCATGCTGGCTGTAGTGATACTAACAGCCTGTAACAGTAAAACAGAAAAAAAGACCGATAAAATGAACGTGACTCCGCCAGTGGCAGAAAAGATCAGGAAAGAACTCACGATCCATGGAGATACCAGGATCGATAATTATTACTGGCTCAATGAAAGGGAAAATCCAAAGGTGATCGCTTACCTCGAAGCCGAGAACAAGTACACGGATACGATGCTCAGCCCGGTGAAAAAACTGCGGGAAGACCTGTTCGGTGAGCTGAAAGGAAGGATCAAGGAAAAAGATGAAAGCGTGCCCGTGCTCGCTAACGGTTACGTATACTACACCCGCTTCGAAGAAGGAAAGGAGTACCCGATCTATTGCCGCAAAAAAGGCTCCGAGTCCGCGCCGGAGGAAATATACCTGAACGTAAATGACCTGGCGCAGGGACATGAATATTTCCAGGTAGGGGGCACAGCCGTCAGCTTCGATAACAAATTGCTGGTATACGGCGTAGACACTGTAAGCCGCCGCCAGTACGACCTCTACGTGAAGAACCTGGAAACAGGCGAAATATACCCGGAAGTGATTAAAAACACGACCGGCGGCGCAACGTGGGCGAAAGACAACAAGACTTTCTTCTACACCTTCAAAAACGCTACCACCCTGCGTTCTGAGAAGATCTTCCGGCATACCCTGGGTACGCCCGCGGATAAGGACGCGCTGATCTTCCATGAAAAAGACGAAACGTATTCCACTTACCTTGGCCGCACCAAATCGCGCGACTACATCCTGATCGGGAGCGGCAGCACGCTGTCGTCTGAATTCCGTTACCTCCGGGCAGACGATCCCAATGGTACCTTCAAAGTGTTTCACCCGCGCGAGAAAGATATGCTGTACGACATCGATCACCGCGGCAATACCTGGTACATCGTGACCAATTACGACGCGAAGAACTTCCGCCTCATGACCGCCCCGCAGGATAAGACCGGAAAGGCAGGCTGGACGGAGCTGATCGCCCACAGGCCGGACGTGCTGCTGGAAGGCATCGACCTGTTCAAGGATTTCCTCGTGGTGTCTGAACGCAAAGGTGGCCTTACGCAGCTGCGCATCATCAACGACATCACGCGCCAGGAGCATTACCTCGATTTCGGCGAACCGGCGTACGTGGCGTATAGCACCAGCAACCCGGAACTGGATACCAAAAACCTCCGTTATTCCTACACTTCACTCACCACGCCCAATTCCACCTACGATTACAATATGGATACGAAGGCGAAAGAGCTGAAGAAACAGCAGGAAGTGATCGGCGGATACGACCCGAAAAACTACGTAACAGAGCGCATCTTCGCCAAAGCGAAAGACAGCACGCTGGTGCCCATCAGCCTGGTATACAAAAAAGGTTTCGAGAAGAACGGCAAGGCGCCGCTGCTGCTGTATGGCTATGGTTCCTACGGCGCCAGCATGGACCCGTATTTCAGCTCCAACCGCATCAGCCTGCTGGACCGTGGTTTCTGTTACGCCATCGCTCACATCCGCGGCGGGCAGGAGCTGGGAAGGCAGTGGTATGAAGACGGGAAGATGTTCAAGAAGAAAAATACTTTTACCGACTTCATTGATTGTGCGGAATTTTTGATCGCAAATAAATACACCGTCAAAGAGCACCTTTATGCGATGGGCGGCAGCGCGGGCGGCCTGCTGATGGGCGCCGTGGTGAACATGCGGCCGGACCTGTTCAAAGGCGTGATCGCCGCCGTGCCTTTCGTGGACGTGGTAACCACCATGCTCGATGAAAGCATTCCCCTCACTACCGGTGAATTTGATGAATGGGGCAATCCCAAGAACAAGGATTCATACGAATACATGAAATCCTATTCCCCGTACGACAATGTGGAAGCCAAAGAATATCCCAATATGCTGGTAACCACTGGCTTGCACGATTCGCAGGTACAGTATTTTGAACCGGCCAAATGGGTGGCCAAGCTGCGCGAAATGAAAAAGGGAGATGAGGTATTGCTGATGGAAACGAACATGGAAGCAGGCCATGGCGGCGCCAGCGGGCGTTTTAAAGCGCTGAAGGATGTTGCCCTGCAATACGCTTTCCTGTTCTACCTGGAAGGGATTGAGAAATAACAATGCGTTTTCAACATAAGCAAGGGCTGCTCCGCAGAGCAGCCCTTCTTTTTTTCACAAGCATAATTCAGAAATTCGTCGAACTTCCGGGCCGTTTAGACGGTGGCTTGAACGAGAAGTTTAAGTATGTTTAAATTCTTTGGCTACTTTTTTTAACCTGAAGCCTACAGACAGCAGGAATATCCCCAGGAAAAGCGCGTAAATCCCTAACCACCAGGCTATTACGACCACTCCTGCGACCGGCTGCATAAAAAGCAGTATCCCGAAGATCACTGAAAATATCCCCGCCACGATCAGCATCCATTCCCCCGTGATCTCCTTCCGCAGGCGGATGGCGATGATGATCTCCAGGATGCCCGTTACCAAAGACCACAGGGCCACCAGCGTAACCAGGAACAGGGCCGTAACGCCCGGCATGAACAAAGCAACGAGTCCCGCCACAATGCCCGCCAGCCCTACCAGCACAAATCCCCACCAGCTGCTGTCCGTCTTCATCACCCTGAACCCGTGCACCAGGGCGAAAATACCGTCTACCAGCAAATAAGCGCCCAGGAAAATGACCAGGATAGCCAGCGTAATGACGGGCCAGATGAAGGCCATCAGGCCGAAAAGCACGGCCAATGCGCCCCTGAGCACCACCAGCCACCAGTATTTTGCAAGTTCATGGATCATGTGGATACTTTTAGTTGTAATTGATAACAGTACATATCGGAAAATTGTTCAATAATGGCTGTTAAATGACCGGCGGGAATAAATGGAGTTATGCCCGGGATTTCGTAACTTTGCGGCTTCAAATTCACAGCCAGGTATGATCAGTGTTAAAAACGTCACGCTTTCTTTCGGCAAACGGGTGTTGTTCGATGAAGTAAATCTCAACTTTACAAAAGGGAACTGCTATGGTGTTATCGGCGCCAACGGGGCAGGTAAATCCACTTTCCTGAAGATACTTTCCGGCGAAATAGAGCCGAACAAGGGAACCGTGGAGATCACCCCCGGCGAACGCATGTCTGTCCTCAAACAGAACCACTATGAGTTCGACGAGGTGACCGTACTCAATACGGTGCTTATGGGCAATAAAAAGCTCTGGGAAATCGCGCATGAAAGGGATTCCATTTATGCGAAAGAAGACTTCACCGAAGAAGACGGCATGCGCGCGGGCGAACTGGAAGCAGAATACGGCGAAATGGGCGGCTATACCGCTGAAAGCGACGCCGGTGTGCTGCTGGGAGACCTGGGCGTGAAAGAAGACCTGCACCAGACGCTGATGAAAGACCTGAGCGGCGCCCTCAAAGTAAGGGTACTGCTGGCACAGGCGCTCTTCGGCAATCCTGATATACTGCTGCTGGACGAACCGACCAACCACCTTGACGTGGAAACCATCGGGTGGCTGGAGAACTTCCTGGCGGATTACGAGAACATTGTGATCGTAGTGAGCCACGACCGTCACTTCCTGGACGCTGTTTGTACGCACGTGGCGGATGTGGACCGCGCCAAGATCAAGATCTTCACCGGTAACTACACTTTCTGGTACGAATCCAGCCAGCTGATCGCCCGCCAGATAAGCGACAAGAATAAAAAGATGGAAGACAAGCGGAAAGACCTCATGGACTTCATCGCCCGCTTCTCCGCGAACGCTTCCAAATCCAAACAGGCTACTTCACGTAAGAAAGCCCTGGAAAAACTGGTTATTGAAGACATTGAACCTTCCAGCCGCAAATACCCCGGCATCATCTTCAAGCAGCTCCGCGAAGTGGGCAACCAGATACTGAACGTGGAAAAACTGGAAAAATCCATTGACGGCCGCAAACTCTTCAGCGACGTGACCTTCTCCGTGAACAAAGGAGACAAGATCGCGTTCCTGTCCAAAGACCACCTGGCCCTCAGCACCTTCTTCGATATCATCAACGGCGACCAGCAGCAGGACGGCGGTAAGCTGGAATGGGGCACTACCGTTACCAAGGCCTACCTGCCCGACGATAACGCCCAGTTCTTCACCGGCAACCTCAACCTGATGGATTGGCTGCGCCAGTACGTTCCGGCGCATGTGACCGATGTGGACGAGCCTTTCCTGCGCGGGTTCCTCGGTAAAATGCTGTTCAGCGGCGACGAGATCATGAAAAAGACCTCCGTACTGAGCGGTGGCGAAAAAGTGCGCTGCATGGTAAGCCGCATGATGCTCCAGGACCCGAACGTGGTGATCCTCGACGAGCCTACCAACCACCTGGACCTCGAATCTATACAGAGCTTCAACGAAAGCATGAAAGATTTCAAAGGCATCGTGCTCTTCACCACGCATGACCACACCTTCATGCAATCCGTAGCCAACCGCATCATCGAGATCACACCCAGCGGCATTATCGACCGCCTGAGCACTTTCGACGAGTACCTGGAAGACGGGCGCGTGAAAAACCTCCGCGCTGAAATGTACGGGGAGGCAGTATCTGCTTAGAAAATGAAGAATAATAAAAACGAAAAGAGCGGACACCAGGTCCGCTCTTTTTTTATGGGTTACTTTTTTGGGTATTAGCTCTCTTTTGCAGAGATATTTTTAAAGATATTTTTCGATCTCTTTCATTTTGGACCGGTCCAGCGGCTTGGTGATGTAAGCCATCAGTTCCGGCGTTTTGCGTACTTTTTCCAGGTCCTGGATGTTCATGGAAGAAGAGCACATGATAATGGGCACATCCTGCGGCAGCCTGTTCTTGAACCCCCTGAACGCTTCTATGAAGTCCCATCCGTTCATCCGCTGCATGTTCATATCCAGGATGATGAGGCAGGGCAGGTTATTGGCGGCAAACGAGGTCAGGTCTTCGATCGCGTCTTCGGCGGAAAGAAAGGAATTCACACTCACGTCCCATCCCTGCAGGCCAAACATCTTCTTTACAATAAAGTGGAAAATCTCATCGTCGTCGATCACATAAACTACTTTATTCGTATGTTCCATGTCGTGTTTATTATCGAATAGCTCCATAATTTCCGGGCTTTTTTCTCCCGGTTGCCGGGTTTCCAAAACATCGTATCCCATTAAATCTCCTTTTTGCGTATCCGGCATGGCTGGTTCGTAAATTCTTCGCAAAGAAAATTAATTTTATTTTATTTTCATATATATTTTAATTGCAATAACTATCGGTTAACAAACATGAAAAAACAAAAAGGGCGCAGCTATTTGCTACGCCCTTTGGACTATGAATGTTGGATTGTTGTCTGTTAGTTGAACAGGCCGCCTTTTTTCAGGTTCACTTTGCCTGCGCCGATCTTGTAACCACCCTGGTAGATCTCTACGGTGTAGTCGCCGGGTTTGAAATCGGAGTTCTGTTTCCAGTCCATGCTCACGGGAGTGGAGCCGCCTGCTTCGTAAGACACTACTTTCTTCACGGTGTACAGTTTCTCTGTACCGTCCTCAAGGGTGAAGCGGCCGCTGCCCAGTGCTTCTACCGCCAGGGGAGAGCCGTCTGGCGCGGTGATGGAAACGAAGATCTCTTTGTCGCCGGATGTTGCGATGCGGTTATCCAGGTCGAAAGACACTCTCATCATGTCTGCGCGTTTGGCTTTGGAGGTCACTTCTTCCTTGCCGTTGCGCCTAACGTTGATGGGGGAGAGCTTGATGTTGGAAGCGTGCAGTACAGAACCGAGGTCTACACGTTTGCCGAGGCTGTCTTTCACCACGGTCACGGAGTCGCGCTCTTTACGGGCTACGTCACGCTCGCCGGTGATAACGATCTTCTCGCCTTCCAGCCTTTCGATGGTTGCCACGTAATTTTCGGTGTTGCTCTTGAGCTGTTCGATCAGCCTGCGCGCTTCAGCCAGTTCGGCGGCAGTCGCGTTTTTGTTGCTGAGAATGCTCTGGATGCGGCCTTTCATGTCCGCTATCTCTTTATCCTTGCTTTTCACGAGGCTGTCCATACGGGAGTTCTGGGAAATCAGGTCGTCCAGGCGTGCCTGGGCGGCGTCATATTCTGATTGCAGCTCATTCCTGGAGGTGGTCAGGGTGTCCAGCTGGTTTTCTTTTGTCACAAGCTCTTTGCTGGTCTGGCTTTTGTCGTAAAACATGTACCCCCATGTTCCCACCAGGGCGGCAATGAGAACGCCGTAAATAATCCCGTTTTTGTTGCTTTTTGGTCTTTCAGGTCCGGAAGTACTGGGCGTACCAGTATTAAAGGTGTTTTCCGCCATAGTGTTCTTTTTTATTTAATTGATTGTTATATGGGTAAAATTTTTCTAAAATCCCGAAACGTTAATTTTTACTTAAATTACACGTTTTAAATCCTTTTGGCTGTGCTTAATAACGTTGCGCTCGATCAATTACTCCTGTTTGACATAGAAACTACGCCCCTCTTTGCATCTTTTAATCATCTCCCGGGCGAGCTTCAGCGCCTCTGGGAAGAAAAAATTACAAAAACTGCGCCAGATTCTGAAAACCCCTCCGCATCGTTTGGGGAAAAGGCCGGCCTGTATGCCGAATTCGGGAAGATCGTCTGCATTTCCGTTGGACTTTTCTTCACAGAAAACGGTCAGTATCAATTGCGTATAAAATCTTTTTACGGCCACAACGAAAAGGAGCTGCTCGCCGGGTTCACAGACCTGGTGGAAAAATTTTCCGCCAAGAACCCCCGCTTCCAGTTCGCCGGGCATAACATCAAGGAATTCGATATTCCCTATATTTGCCGCCGCGCTGTGATCAACGGCCTGCCGCTGCCAGTATCCCTGCAGATCCACCAGTACAAGCCCTGGGAGCTTCCCCTCCTGGATACGCTCCAGCTCTGGCGTTTCGGGGATTTTAAGAATTATACCTCCCTCAAGCTGCTGGCCGCCGTGCTGGGCATACCCACGCCGAAGGACGATATAGACGGCAGCATGGTAGGACAGGTATACTGGCACGAACAGGACCTGCCCAGGATCGTGGAATATTGCCAGAAGGACGTGCTGACGGTAGGCCAGCTGCTGCTGCGTTTCAAAGGGCTGCCCCTGATGGAAAAGGAAAGCGTGTCTGTCGTGAATTAAAAAGGAGAGGAAAACATGGATTACCAGGATATTATCAAAGATTGGAAGAATAACAAGTTCCGCTCGCTCTACTGGCTGGAAGGAGAGGAAGATTTTTTTATCGACCAGGTAGTGAACTACGCGGAGCATCACCTGCTCAGCGAAGCCGATAAAGGCTTCAACCTCACCGTGCTCTACGGCAAGGAAACAGACTGGGCCACCGTGATCAACGCCTGCCGCAGGTATCCCATGTTCGCCGAGCGCCAGGTGGTGATCCTCAAAGAAGCCCAGGCCATGCGCGACCTCCTGAAACTGGAACCTTACATCGATAAACCGCTGGACTCCACCGTGTTCGTGGTAGCCCATAAGCAGGGCAAGATAGACGGGCGCAGCAAAATGGCCAAGCTGATCAAAGACAGGGGCGTGATGCTGTCTACCAAAAAACTGTACGACAACCAATTGCCTTCCTGGGCCGAAACCTACGTACGCACGCAGGGGCTGGCTATTTCAGAGAAAGCCTGCATCCTTTTGGCGGACCATATCGGCAACGACCTTTCGCGTATTGCCAACGAAATAGACAAGCTGCTGGTGAACCTTCCCGAAGGCAAAAAGATCGATGAAAGCGATATTGAAAAATATGTAGGCATCAGCAAGGAATACAACGTATTTGAATTGCAGAACGCCATCGGCCAGATGGACATGGTGAAAGTGATGCGCATCGTAAAATATTTCACCGCCAACCCCAAAGCCGCGCCCATCCAGATGCTGATACCAGCTTTGTATAATTATTTCTCCAAGATGAACCTGCTTTTCGGCATCAAGGGCGGGGAGAAGGAAATGGCCGCCGCATTGGGCGTGCACCCGTTTTTCCTGAAAGATTATACGGCCGCCGCGCGCAAGTTCGGGCCGGAAGGCACGGAGCGCGCCATTTTGCTGCTGCACCAGTACAATCTGCGCAGCATCGGGATCGGTGATAGCGGGAATGAAGACGGGGAGTTGCTGAAAGAGCTGGTATACCGCATCATGCGGCCCTAACGGGGCTATGCCCTTGAAGTGATCTCGCGGGCCTGCAGCACATCTTCCTTCATTTGCTGCACCAGCGCTTCCACAGAATCAAATTTTTTATCGGAGCGGATATATTCCAGGAAATCGACCCGGATGGCCGAATCGTAGATGTCCTGGTCAAAATCCAGGATGAACACTTCTATGCGCAGCTCGGTACCGTTGAAAGTGGGGCGGGTGCCGATATTGAGAGCCCCCTTGTACCAGTTGCCCATCACGTTTACCGTTACCGCATACACGCCCTGCGCGGGTATCAGCTTGCGCGGATCGTTCAGCGCAATGTTGGCCGTGGGGAAGCCCAGCTTGCGGCCCATTTTATCGCCATGCACCACGGTGCCGTTGATGAAATACGGGTAGCCCAGCAGTTCGTCCGCCAGCTGGGTGGCGCCTTCCTGCAGGCTTTTGCGGATCTTGGTGGAGCTTACGGTGAGGTTGTGCACTACCTGCTGCGGGATTTCCAGCAACTGGAAACCATATTGCTGTTGTTCTGCTTCCAGGAGCTCCAGCCCGCCTTCGCGGTTGTGGCCGAAGCGGTGGTCGTAGCCGATGATGATGGTATGCGGGCGGAATGTGCTGATGAGGAAATCTTCCAGGTAGGCCCTGGCGGAGAGTTCAGAGAAGGCTTTGGTGAAAGGCACTACCACCAGGTGGTTGATGCCGAATTTCTCCAGCAGGTGTATCTTCTCGTCCAGCGTGGTGAGCAGCCGCACGGTCTTATCGTGCGGGGCCAGCACCTCCCGCGGGTGCGGGTCGAATGTAATGATCACCGTTTCGCCCTGGCAGGCGGCCGCCGCTTCCTGCAATTGCCGGAGGATGTACTGGTGGCCGGTATGCACACCGTCGAAAGTGCCGATCGTGATCACGGCATTCCTGAAAGCGGGCAATTGATGTAAATCTCTGTGAACCTGCATGGTTAGATGATCATATTTTCAAAAACGCCGTGCAAATCTAAATGTTTTGAACGGATTACAATACTTTTGCACTTTAATACAGCTAATTCAGGACAATCGTGGATCAAAACCTTTACGCCAAAAGAGGCGTTTCAGCCGGTAAGGAGGATGTGCACAATGCCATCCGCAATATTGACAAAGGGTTATTCCCCCGCGCATTCTGCAAGATCATACCGGATATATTGGGCGGCGACGCGGACTGGTGCAATATTATGCATGCAGACGGCGCCGGCACCAAGTCTTCCCTGGCATACGCCTACTGGAAAGAAACGGGCGACCTCGGCGTATGGCGCGGCATTGCGCAGGACGCTATTATCATGAATACGGACGACCTGCTGTGCGTGGGAGCGGTAGACAATATCCTGCTTTCCTCCACCATCGGCCGCAATAAAAATCTCGTGCCCGGCGAAGTGATCGCCGCCATCATCAACGGTACCGAAGAGATCCTCGAAGAGTTGCGCAGCTATGGCATGGGCATTTACAGCACCGGCGGCGAAACCGCGGATGTGGGCGACCTGGTGCGCACCATCATCGTGGATTCCACCGTTACCTGCCGCATGAAACGCGCCGATGTGATCTCCAACGACCGCATTAAAGCGGGCGATGTGATCGTGGGCCTTTCCTCTTACGGGCAGGCTACCTACGAAAGGGAATACAACGGCGGCATGGGCAGCAACGGCCTTACCTCCGCGCGCCATGATGTTTTTAATAAAACGGTGGCGGAAAAATTCCCGGAGAGCTACGATCCCGGCATTCCCAAAGAACTGGTGTTCAGCGGCAAAAAAGCCCTGACCGATATGATAGACATTCCGGGCTTTGCGCCCGTAACCGCAGGCAAGCTGGTGCTGAGCCCCACGCGTACCTATGCCCCGGTGATCCGCCAGGTGCTGGATCATTTCCGGGCGGAAGTGCACGGCATGGTGCATTGCAGCGGCGGCGCGCAAACCAAGGTGCTGCATTTTATCGACAAGCTGCATGTGATCAAAGACAATCTTTTCCCCGTTCCGCCGCTTTTCAGCCTGATACAGGAGCAATCCGGCACCAGCTGGAGGGAAATGTACCAGGTGTTCAACATGGGCCACCGCATGGAGCTTTACGTGCCTGAACATATTGCGGGCGATATCATCCGCATCAGCCAGACCTACAACATTGATGCACAGGTGGTGGGCCGGGTAACGGACAGCGCTGAGAAGAAAGTGACCGTGAAAAGCGCGCACGGCGAGTTTGAATACGTGTAACAAGATTTTTCCTGATATAAAAAGCCGGTTGACACATTCAGCCGGCTTTTTTGTATGAACCCCCTGGGCCTGCCAGGCGTGTCCTTATGCAGGTAAATTGATTTTAAACCCTCAACAGTCGTGCAATTCCGCGGGCTAATCCCAATTTGATCCCGGGGTAAAAGCGTTCATCACCCGATCTAATTCCGATCTAATTCCGATCTAACTCCGATCCAACCCCAGGGTAAAAGCGTTCAAACTCCGATCTAATTCCGGGGTAAAAGCGTTCGCCACCCGATCTAATTCCGGTCGTATTCCGATCAGGTTCCGATGATGGGATTCCGGTTGCCCCGCCCTCGTAAATCACCGGTCTGAAGCAAAAAAAGGCCTTGAGCGGACGCTCAAAGCCTTATCTATAAGATATTTAAGTGTTTAGCTTTGTATGGTGAACCGAATCGGCAGGTTGAACCGTACCGGCACATTTTTTCCTTCGTGTTTACCGGGCACCCACTTTGGCATACCGCTTACAACGCGGATCGCTTCTTCTTCCAGTCCGCCGCCTTTCTTTGCGCCTACGGTTTTGATGTCTTTTACTACGCCGTTGTCATCCACGATGAAGCTGACGAAAATAGTGCCGTCGATTTTTTTATTGATGGCTTCTTTCGGGTAACGGATGCTGGTAGAAAGATATTTGTTAAGGGCTGCGTCTCCGCCGGCGAATGAAGGCGGATTATCCACGAAAACATATACACCGTTTTTGTCCGGTCCATTGCCTTTCCCGGGCGCAGGCGGGGGAGGCGGTGCAAGTGTGAAGCGGATAGGCAGGTTGAACATCACGCTGACATTGCGGTTATTCTGCCTGCCAGGTTTCCATTGGGGCATTGATTTTACGACACGCATGGCTTCTTCTTCCAGCCCTCCGCCTTTTTGGGCGCCCACGGTTTTAACGTCTTTTACCCGTCCTTCGTTAGTCACAATGAACGATACGAACACGGTGCCGCCGATATTTTTTTCCATGGCTTCTTTCGGGTAACGGATGTTGCTGCCCAGGAATTTGTTGAGCGCATCGTCGCCGCCGGGGAAGGAGGGTGGCTGTTCTACAAACGTAAAGACCTCCTGCCGGGCTGGCGGCGGAACGGTGTCAGGAACGGCGGGCGCAGCGGCCTGCTGTACGGGTTGGGCGGTTGCAGTTTCCTGTTTTGCGGGAACGTTGCCTGTTGCGGGAGTGTTGCCGGCCGTGATCTCAGGCTGCGGAACAGGAATGGTAAGGTTTTCGCTCAGGCGGTCCATCTTTTCTTCCGTTACAAATGCCAGCGAACTGAATATCAGTAATGCTACAGGTACGATCAGCGCCCTGCGCAGGAAACTGAAACGGAATCTGCGGGATTGGGTAAGCATAAGTATTCTTCTTTTGACAGGCTGGTGGGAAAAATTGTTGGTCAGGTTAAAAGCAGGCCCCGCCTGCAATGCAGCGTGGAGAATGGTTTGCGCGTATGCAGCCACGTCGCCGTTCTCTACCGAACGTTTATCCGCAATAAATTCATGCACCAGCGAAAGTTCCCGTTTAACGAGGTGGAAGAAAGGATTGATCCAGCAAACGGCTGTCACGATCTCCATAAAAAGTTTATCCGTGCTATGGTTCTCCTGCAAATGCACGATCTCGTGCCGCAGCATCTGCCGCCCTTCCGGTGTGGAAGCGCTCATACCGCTGTTCCAGAAAATAAAGCGGAAGAAGGAAAAAGGGGCGGTGATATGTTGTGAAAGCACGAGCCGGTAAGGCAGCAAAGGTTCTATGCGGCTGGTGCGCACGAGCTGCAATATTTTGACGTACCCCCAGCCGATGCGCGCCGCAAACAGCAGGATCACTGTGCCATACAGCAAAGCAGTCAGGTTAAGCTGCTGCACGGCGGGCGTTTGCGTTACGGTAAACACCTGTTCGCGCAGCGTTACTACCTGCGACGTATACACGTAAATGCCCGTAGCTTCCGTGCCGGCAAACGGCAGCGGGATGCGCAGCAGCGGCACGGCCAGGCTCAGGATGGTGATGCCCAGCAGGTAAAAACGGTTCCACTGGTGGAAGCGGTTGTTGCGCAGGGCCAGGTGATAATATGCATACAGGATGCCTGAGCAAATGATCACCTTAACGAGGTAGGCAAGGAAGGGCGTCATTTTTCAGTGTTTTTGGCTTGTTTGATCTGTTGCAGGAGCTTTTCGAGATCGCTCACGCTCATGTCTTTTTCTTTGACGAAAAAAGAGACCATGTTGCTGAAAGACCCTTCGAAATACCCTTTCACCAGGTTCTTCACCGTTTTATGGCTGTATTCCTCTTTGCTGATGAGGGCATAATACTGGTGGCTTTTACCGTAAGCCTTGAAGTTCACAAAACCCTTCTCCACCAGTATCTTCACGAGCGTGGAGATGGTGTTGTAATGCGGCCGCGGCTCGGGCATTTCCTCTATCATGTCTTTCACAAAAGAAGGCCCCAGTTTCCATAATACCTGCATGATCTGTTCTTCTGCTTTTGTCAGCGTTTTCATGGTGTTGTTGTTTGTACGGATATAGATTGCAGTCCCTGTTTCAAATGTAAAACTATTATTTTAGTTTTCAAACTAATTTTATAGTTTTTCTTCAATATGCATCACTTACAAGTAATTGGTTATTTTTGGATTTCAAAAAGGAAATTTAAATGGTGGACCAACCCATAGTTCAACTGACGAATGTAAATGTATACCAGGGCAATTCTTTGATCTTATCCGACGTGAACATCACGGTGAACAGGGGAGAGTTTGTGTACCTGATCGGGAAGACGGGTACCGGCAAGTCCAGTTTGCTGAAGACCTTGTATGGCGACCTTGCATTGCGTGAGGGCAGCGGCCAGGTGGCGGGGTTCGATCTTACGAAGATGGACTGGAAGAAGGTGCCTTACCTTCGCCGGAACCTCGGGGTGGTGTTCCAGGATTTCCAGCTGCTGACGGACCGTACGGTGCACGATAACCTGAAATTTGCGCTGAAAGCCACCGGTTGGGCGGATCAGTCGCAGATCGAGGAAAAAATAAAGGATGTATTGGAAAAGGTGGGCCTGGGCACCAAGGGCTTTAAAATGCCTTATGAACTGAGCGGCGGGGAGCAGCAGCGGGTGGATATTGCCCGTGCGCTGCTGAACAGTCCCAAGTTGATCCTGGCGGACGAGCCTACGGGCAACCTGGACCCTGAGACCTCGGACGGTATTATGCAGCTGTTGTTCCGCATCTGCCGGGAAGACGGAACAGCTATGATCATGGCAACCCACGACTACATTGTATTGCAGAAGTTCCCCAGCCGGGTGCTCCGCACGGAGAACGGGCAGGTGACAGACAATGCAGCAGTAAATTTTGTATAAGTAAAGCATTGGTTATCAGTAAACGTGTTATCCAAATTCAATTTGGAACTTGCCATATTACTTCTTACCTTTGCACCGGAAAAATAGCGAGTTAAAAAATTATTATTATCAAAGATGTCTTACTTAACTGTAGAAAAAAAAGCTAATATTTTCAAAGAATTCGGTGGCAGCGAAAAGAATACCGGTTCTGTGGAAGCACAAATTGCCCTGGTAACGGAGCGTATCAACAGCATTTCCGCTCACCTGAAGCAAAATAAAAAAGACTTCTCCACGCACCGCGGTTTGATGAAAATGGTAGGGCAAAGAAAGCGTTTGCTGTCTTACCTGGCAAAAACCAACCTCTCCGGCTACCGTGCCCTTATTGAGAAGTTAGGTATCAGAAAGTAATCTGAAACTTTTTATAGCGCTATTCCCAACTTATTATAGTTGGGAATAGTTTTTTTGTATGTGTACCTTATTAATCCTCACACAAGTATGAATCTCACACCTACTTCGGTTAAATTTGATATAGGCGGAGGCCGCGAGGTGACGATAGAAACAGGCAAGATGGCCCGCCAGGCCGATGGTGCTGTTACTGTCCGCCTCGGCAATTGCATCCTGCTGGCTACCGTAGTGGCCAACCAGAAACCCAAAGAAGGCCAGTCCTTTTTCCCCTTAACCGTAGATTACCAGGAGAAATTTGCTTCAGCAGGCCGTATCCCCGGTTCTTTCTTCAAACGCGAAGGCAAGCTGAGCGACTATGAAGTGCTGATCTCCCGTCTTATCGACCGCGCGCTGCGCCCTTTGTTCCCCGACGATTATTTATGTGACGTTCAGGTGCTGGTAACCCTCATTTCCTCCGACCCGGAAGTGATGCCCGACGCACTGGCCGCCCTGGCCGCATCCGCAGCCCTCGCAGTGTCTGACGTGCCCATCCAGGAGATCATCTCCGAAGTGCGCATCGCACGCGTTGCCGGCGAATTCGTGATCAACCCCACCCGCACCCAGCTGGCTACCGCAGATATGGACTTTATCGTAGCCGCTACGGAAAAGAACATCATGATGGTGGAAGGGGAGAGCAAGGAATGCCAGGAAGAAGACCTGATCAAAGCCATCGAACTGGCCCACGACGCGATCCGCGTACAGGTAAAAGCACAGGAAGAACTCCGCGCGCTGGTAGGCAACCCCGCCAAACGCGAATACAATAAACCGCACCAGAATGAAGAGCTGAAAGCAAAGATCACCGCTTTCGCTCAGGCCCGCATCCTGGAGGTATCCAAATCCGCCCTTGGCAAACACGACCGTTCCGAAGCTTTCAAAAAGATCGAAGAAGAACTCGTGGAATCCCTCGGCGAACTGCCTGAAGAAGACGCAGCCCTGGTGGGCGACTATTTCCATGACCTGGAAAAAGAAACTGTCCGCAACATGATCCTGGACCAAAGCATCCGCCTCGACGGCCGCGTGCTGGACCAGGTGCGCCCCCTGGCCATGGAAACGGACCTGCTGCCTTCCCCTCACGGCTCCGCACTGTTCACCCGCGGCGAAACACAGTCCCTCACCACCGTTACCCTCGGTACGCCTGATGACGAACTGCTGATCGAAAGCGCCGCCACTTCCAACTACGTTAAGTTTATCCTGCACTATAACTTCCCCCCATTCTCCACCGGTGAGGTGAAAATGATGCGCGGCCCCGGCCGCCGCGAAGTTGGGCATGGTAACCTTGCCCTGCGCTCCCTGAAACAAATGATGCCCGGCAGCGATTACGCTTACACCGTGCGCGTTGTGTCAGACATCCTGGAGTCTAACGGTTCCTCTTCCATGGCTACCGTTTGCGCCGGCTCGCTGGCACTGATGGACGCAGGGGTTCCCATCCCGAAACACGTTTCCGGCATCGCCATGGGCCTCATCTCCCGCGCAAGCGACGGTAAATGGGCCGTACTCAGCGACATCCTCGGCGACGAAGACCATCTCGGCGATATGGACTTCAAAGTAACCGGTACCCGCGATGGTATCTGCGGCGTGCAGATGGATATTAAGGTAGACGGCCTCAGCATGGACGTGATGCGCAAAGCGCTCGCCCAGGCACGCCAGGGCCGCCTGCACATCCTCGACGCGATGTATAACACCATCGAAGCTGCCCGTCCTGAACCGAAACCGCATGCTCCGCGCATGGAAAAACTGATCATCGACCGTGAATATATCGGCGCTGTGATCGGACCCGGCGGTAAAGTGATCCAGGAGATCCAACGCGAAACCGGCACCACCATCAACATCGAAGAAGTGGGCCAGACCGGTGAAGTATCCATCTTCGCAGTACAGAAAGAAAATCTCGATAAAGCCCTCAGCTGGATCAAAGGCATCGTGGCCGTTCCTGAAGTGGGTGAAGTATACGATTCAACCGTTAAGAGCGTAATGCCTTACGGCGCATTCGTGGAATTCCTCCCCGGCAAACAGGGCCTGCTCCACATCTCAGAAGTTTCCTGGAAACGCCTTGAGAATATGGACGGCGTGCTGAGCGAAGGCGAGAAAGTGAAAGTGAAACTGGTGGGCACCGATCCGAAAACCGGCAAGTTCAAGCTCAGCCGCAAAGTGCTGATGCCTAAACCTGAAGGTTACGTGGAAAGGCCTGAACGCGAAGACCGTGGCGAACGCGGCGATCGTGGCGACCGCAGAGGCGGCGACCGCGGAGACCGCAGGGGCGGCGACCGTGGTGGTGACCGCAGAGGCGGCGGCGACCGCTTTGAACGTGGCGACCGCGGCGATCGCGGACCGCGCCCTTCACAGTCCGAGCAATCCGAAGGTCCTGAACTGGGCCCCGTATTTGACGAGCAATAAATTGTGATCCGTCACAATTAAAATACTAGAGAAAGTCCCGGCGAGCAGCCGGGATTTTTTTATGCGCCAACGTTGACTGCTAAGCCGTTCATTGCATGAAAAGATCGCATTGCGAGAAAGATCGTCATTGCGAGGAGCGATAAGGGATTCTGTGCGGCAGGAGATGCGACGAAGCAATCTCCTCCATGGCTTGAAGTACGACAATTCAACGCAGGAGATTGCTTCGTCGCGCCCCCGCTTTGGCTCTGCTGCTCCTCGCAATGACGGGCTTTTTCCTGCTATGCCGCGCCTGCTTTGGCTAAGCTGTCCCCAATGACGGTCTTTAAAAAGATCGTCCCGCCGTTACAGCGGGACGTTTTTCTACCAGGTATACATTTTGCGTATAAAAAAAAGATGACAGTAACGTTTATATGTTCACGTTATATTACCGTTGAACATTGTGCATCTGCTCCAGGAAGATCTCGCTTTCGCGCAGTATCAGCTTGCCGATGTCCCTGTTGTTGACCTTTTCGAACCGGAAGATGCGGAAGGTCTTCAGATCGATGTCCTCGTAGTCGATCCTGAACTGCTTCACCCTTTTTTTGGTGGAACGGTCCATTACCTGCACCCAGCCCTGCTCCAGCAGTTCCGGTAGTATCTCGTCCAGGTAAGGCATCAGGATGGTTTCCGTATCGTTCCAGAAAAGAGAGATACGGTCCGTGGAATACGCCATGGGATTGCCTTTGGACGCTGTCCAGAATTTGCTGACCATGCCGTAATGCCGCTGCACTTCCTCTTCGGTAAGATGGGCGAACTGGATGTTGCGGAACACTTTTTTATCGTATTTGCGCTGTACGAGGATCGTATCCAGCCCTTTGAAATAATCTTCCACATGCTGTTTGTCGAAAATGAACACGGCATTTTCCACCTGGTACACAATGGAATCTTTCATCGGGATGTCGAACGGCTTAACGATCGTTTGCGCTGACGCACAAACATGGCTGGCCAGAACGGCCGCCAGCAAAATGAGCTTTTTCATAGGATAAGGTTATATTATTATAATTCAAATATAATGCAGGGCTGTGTTCCTGCAAAGGAATTTTTAAAATCAGCATTTCCGCATTGGGGCTGAGGAATTTGTAATTATCTTGCGCCCATGTCATACATCGCGATCACCATATCCGCGCCTTCAGAGATAAAAGATATACTCATTGCCCAGCTGGCAGACGTTGGGTACGAAGGGTTTGAAGAAGCGGGAGAGCAGCTCATCGCTTACATTCCTACGGAGCAGTTCGATGAAAATACCATTGCCGGCATGCTCGGCTCCCACGGGCTGGACTATACGAAAGAAACCATTGAGCAGGCGAACTGGAACGCCGTGTGGGAAAGTAATTTCCAGCCGGTACTGGTCGGTTCGTTCTGCGGCATCCGCGCGGGTTTCCATGATCCTTTGGCGGGGCAGGTGGAGCATGAGATCGTGATCACGCCGAAGATGTCTTTCGGCACCGGCCATCATGCCACCACTTATTCCGTGATCAGGCTGATGGAAGAGATTGATTTCAAAGGCAAGCGTGTATTCGATTTCGGCACAGGCACCGGTATTTTGGCGATACTGGCCGGCAAGCTGGGCGCCGCGGAAACGGATGCGATCGATAACGACAGCTGGGCGGTAGACAATGCGCTGGAAAATGCCGTGACCAATAACGCAACAACCGTGCGCATCTGGCAGGAAGACCAGCTGGACGTGCTGGAAACAGGCAGTTACGACATCGTGCTGGCCAATATCAACCGTAATATATTGCTGGCCAATATGGCTAACATGAAAAGAATCCTCAAAAATCACGGAATATTGATTTTGAGTGGTATATTGCAGGAAGACGAACCTGCAATTGTTAAGGCCGCCGGGGAAAATGGACTGGCCCTGGAAAAGAAGGCGGAGAAGGAGCACTGGCTGGCACTTTCATTTAAGGCTAGCTAATATCAAAAAAATTAAATATTTTAATTGCTGATTTACGAGTAATTGTCTTAACATTGCTGTTAAATTTGTATCCTTATTAACACTTAATTGACTATCTTAGCAACTCTAACTTATTGTGATGACTGAATTATTGCTTTTAATAGGTGCCTACCTGATAGGCTCTTTTGCCACTGCCGTCTGGGTAAGCAAGGGGGTTTATGGTATCGATATCCGCGAGCATGGTTCCGGTAATGCCGGCGCCACGAACACTTTCAGGGTGCTTGGCCCGAAAGCAGGTACTTTCGTGATGCTGGTGGATATGGTGAAGGGCGTTCTTGCAGTGAGGCTTTCTTATCTCATTCCTGCCTATGATTCACCTGAACAATTGATCAATTTACAGGTAGGGCTTGGTCTCGCGGCCGTAGTGGGCCACATCTTCCCGATATGGGCCAACTTCCGCGGCGGTAAGGGCATTGCTACCCTCTTCGGCATGGTGCTGGCCATCCAGCCGCTGGTGGCCCTGTGCTGCGTAGGCGTATTCCTCATGATCCTTTTCCTGACCAGATATGTGTCGCTGAGCTCCATCATAGCCAGCATCGCTTTCCCTGTACTCATCCTCTTTATTTTCAGGGAGCAGGAAGTGTTTTACCGCATCTTTGCCATCGCCGTGGCTTTGATGGTGGTGCTCACCCACCAGAAGAACATTGTGCGTCTCTTCAGGGGCAACGAGTCCAAAGTTCCCATCTTCAAGAACCGCAAAGGCAAAGACGGCGAAAATAACCCGACGTATTAGCCGAGGTCCTTTTTCCTGTTGTTCAAATCCGGCACAACGATTGCACTATTTACGGAAAATGGTAAATTCGCCGCAGTAATCAGCATTGAGCTTGGTTAGCGAAAAACCATCTTTTCTTCTAAATATTAACCGATGAAAAAAGTCGCATTGTTATTCATTGCCGGATCGGGGTTGCTGTACGCGTGTTCGCGGGTGCCCATTACCGGAAGAAGCCAGTTAAACCTCATTCCCGAAGCCACTATGCAGAGCATGGCGGTGCAGGAATACCAGTCTTTCCTCTCCCAGAATAAGGCGATATCACCTAACTCCAGCAAGGATGCTGAAATGGTGCAAAGGGTTGGCGGCCGTATTGCGCGCGCCGTAACCACTTACATGAACCAGCAGGGGATGGGTAACGAGGTTGCCAATTACAAATGGGAGTTCAACCTCGTGAACGACAAAGCGGTGAACGCATGGTGCATGCCCGGCGGTAAGGTGGTAGTATACACCGGCCTGCTGCCTGTTACGCAAAACGAGACCGCGCTGGCCGTAGTAATGGGACATGAAGTGGCGCATGCCATTGCCCGCCATGGCAACGAAAGGATGAGCCAGGGCCTGGTTGCCCAGGGCATCCAGATCGCCGGGGCAGTAGCGCTTAACAAGAACCCGCAGGCGCAGAACGTGTTCATGCAGGCTGTGGGCATCGGCGGGCCGCTTGGTTTGATGGCCTATGGCCGCCAGAACGAGCTGGAAGCGGATCACCTCGGCCTGATATTCATGGCCATGGCCGGTTACAACCCGCAGGAAGCCGTTCCTTTCTGGACGCGCATGGCCAATGCAGGCGGCGGACAGAAACCACCGGAACTGCTCAGCACGCACCCCAGCGACGAACGCCGCATCCAGCAGCTGCAGAAGCTCATGCCGGAAGCAATGAAATACTATTCCACCCAGCGATAATACAAAGGGACTGTAACAGTAATTAGTAATAAAAATGGGCTGCATTCAACGAATGCAGCCCATTTCTTTTTTATAGGAAATATTTTATTCCAGTATCTGTGAAAGGTTCATCAGCTCATCGTACTTGTACTGTTCCTTATCGTTGCGGAAACATTTCGCCATTTCCTCCATCAGGAACTGGATGATGCGCTGGTTGCTCTGCGGTTTGTAATACGCAGGCAGGGCAGGTACATTCACGCGTTTGAAATAGGTTTCCACATCCTGCTGGGTATAGATCTGCCCCTGGATAGGATCGATGAAAAAGAGGATGCGGTAATCGCCCGGGTCTGCCGGTTCTGTGAAATCGTAGAACGTATCGAAATAAGCGAGAATGAACTGGCGCGGGATGTTGACGGCGTAAACCGGCAGATCCAGCATGGCGCAGAGGGCCTGGTAGATGATGCCGTTGGTAACAGGATTTCCCTTTTTGCCTTCGATCACCTGGTTGATGAAGAACTGGTTCTTGCGCTGGTAGGAAACTTCTTCGCCCTTGAGCCCGAAATAATTATAGATCATGCTGTTGAGCACATTGATCTGCTCCAGCGGCGTGAGATAATTATTCAGTTCCAGCCAGATGTTGCGTTTGATGCGGTCTATCTCGGTATTCACCTGCGTGGCAGACAGATCGGGGTATTGGTACCTGGCAGCCAGAATGGCGCCCTGCATCAGTTCCTGCGACCCGTTCTTCCCCCAGATGCGCACAGCTTCCTGGAGGTCCTGGTAATGCACGCGGTGAATAAGCAGTTCTATCCTCTCCTGGATGGATTCGTCGTAAGTGGTTTCCCAGAGATGCTCCAGGTTGGGAATGATGTCTTTCCCAAAAAGGAGAATCTTGCTGGCCACGGTATCAAATACTTCCTGGTCAGGATCGTCCAGCAGATGGAACAATGCGTTTATTTCCCTCGTTTCGTGCAATGGATTCAGTTAGGTTTATTGACGATCAATTTACGACTGTAAGCTGATAATCAACGTTTGAAATTCTTCAAATAATTGTTTATATTCTTTATTCCGCTTTCTTTTTACGGGGAGGCGCTTTTTTCTTCGGCGGGTTGGCTTTCAGCTCTTCAATGATGGCTTTGGCTTCTTCCACCGTAAGGTCTGCCGCGGTTTCCTGCTTGTCTTTCGGCAGCTTGTAATTCCGCAGGCCTACTTTCAGGTAGGGACCGTAAGGGCCTCTCAGCACCTGTATCTTTTCCTTTTCAAACACCTTGATAGTGCGCTCGTCTTTCGCCGCGCGTTTCTCCACGATCAGCGGCGCCACTTCTTCCAGCTCTACGGTATACGGGTCCATTTCCTTTTTAAGGGAATAGAATTTTTTGTCGTGCTGCGCATAAGGGCCGAACCGGCCGATGTTCACAGATACATCCGTGCCTTCGAACAGGCCCAGGTTGCGCGGCAGGCGAAACAGGTCCATGGCTTCTTCCATGGAAATGGTCTCGATGCTCTGCGTTTGTTTGAGCTTGGCGAAGCGCGGTTTTTCTTCGTCTTCCACCGTGCCGATCTGCACCATCGGCCCAAAGCGGCCCATGCGCGCGGTTACGGGCTTGCCGGTGGCAGGGTCCTGGCCCAGCAGGCGCTCGCCTTTCACGCGTTCGGCTTTTTCCAGCGTTTCTTCCACGTTTTGGTGGAAAGGATCATAGAAGTCGTGGAGCATGTTGTTCCATTTCTTCTTGCCATTGGCTATTTCGTCGAACTCTTCTTCAATTTTGGCGGTGAACCCGTAGTCCATTACGCGTTCGAAGTACTGTTTCAGGAAGTCCGTTACCAGCATGCCGAGGTCTGTCGGGAACAGCTTGGCCTTTTCAGCGCCGGTGTTCTCCTGCTCGGTCACTTTGCTGATCTGGTCGTTCTTCAGGCTGAGGATGCGGAAGTCCCTTTTCACGCCTTCCTTATCGCGCTTCTCCACGTACCCGCGTTTCTGGATGGTGGTGATAGTGGGCGCGTAAGTAGACGGGCGGCCGATGCCAAGCTCTTCCAGCTTCTTTACAAGACTGGCCTCCGTATAGCGGGGAGCCGCGCGGGTAAAGCGTTCGGTGGCTTTCATCTCCTTCAGGTCCAGCGCCTGCTTCACGGTGAGCGGCGGCAGCACGCCTTCCTGTTCTTCGTCGCTTTCATCTTCTTCGTCGCGGCCTTCCATGTATACTTTCAGGAAGCCGTCGAACTTAAGCACTTCACCGCTGGCGGTCAGCTCCTCGTTGTTGGTGGAGATGCCGATCTTGGCGATGGTCTTTTCCAGTTCCGCATCCGCCATCTGGCTGGCGATGGTGCGTTTCCAGATCAGCTCATACAGGCGTTTGAGGTCGGAATCGTCTACCGTGGAGTTTTCCATGTAGGTAGGGCGGATGGCCTCGTGCGCTTCCTGCGCGCTTTCGTTCTTATTCTTGTATTTGCGGCTCTGGAAGTACCGTTCGCCGTAATTGGTGTTGATCGCTTTGCTGATGTCCGCCATGGCCGTGTCAGACAGGTTCACGGAGTCTGTACGCATGTAGGTGATCTGCCCGCTTTCATACAGCTTTTGCGCCAGCAGCATGGTTTTGGACACGCTGTAGCCCAGCTTGCGGCTGGCTTCCTGCTGAAGGGTGGACGTGGTGAACGGCGCGGCGGGCGATTTTTTACCCGGTTTTACGGTGATATCTTTTACCGTATAGGCGGCGCCGATACACTGCTGCAGGAATTTCTCGGCGTCTTCGGCGGTCTTGAAGCGGGAAGGGCCTTCCGCCTTGAAGGTGATGGTGCGGCCCTGGATGTCTTTGGCCAGGAAGAACGCTTCCACCTTAAAGCTGCTGGTAGCGGCAAAGGAGTTGATCTCGCGTTCGCGCTCCACGATCAGCCTCACGGCCACGGATTGCACGCGGCCGGCGGAGAGGGAATTGCGCATGCTCATCTTCCTCCACAACACCGGGCTCAGCTCGAAACCCACGATGCGGTCCAGGATGCGGCGGGCCTGCTGGGCGTTCACCAGGTTCATATCAAGCAGGCGGGGCTCCTGTACGGCCCTTTCGATGGCGGGCTTGGTAATTTCGTGAAACACAATGCGTTTGGTGGTTTTCGGGTCGAGGCCCAATACCTCGGCGAGGTGCCAGGATATGGCCTCCCCTTCCCGGTCCTCATCCGTTGCCAGCCAAACCTCGTCGGAGTCTTTCGCTACTTTTTTGAGTTCCTTTACAACTTTTTCCTTGTCTTCCGGTATTATATACTTGGGTTTAAAGTTGTTCTGGATGTCGATACCCATATCGTCCTTCTCAAGGTCGCGGATATGACCGAAACAAGATTTAACCTCAAAGTCTTTACCTAGTATTTTTTCGATAGTTTTTGCCTTTGCCGGGGACTCAACAATCACGAGATTTTTAGCCATGAACGCCTGCTTTTATTTCGATAATTACGCAAAAATTTGCACAAAAGTTATAAATCCGATTTGTGCAAGTATATAAAAGTAGGTTGATATAAAAAATAGAATCCGTTAAATACTTGATATCCAGCAGGGAACGACGGCATATTAATTATAATTACCTCCCATTGGCGGAAAGACAGTAATATTACATGTTAAAATTAAACCATGTTTTGTGCCGGTTGGCATGGAATTGGGGCCAGACAGGTTCCGGGGAATCAAAAATAGTATCATGGACATAGTTATTATAGGAGCAGGCAATGTGGCGCATTGTTTCGGTCATTTAATGAAACTGCACGGCCATCACGTAAAACAGGTGATCAGCCGCAGCAAGGCGCATGCCCGGGAGCTGGCCGAGCAGCTGCATGCAGACCCGTCTGACGACCTGATGGATATAAATATGGAGGCGGACGTATACCTGCTGGCGGTGGGAGACGATGTGATCGCAGAGCTGAACGACCAGCTGAGGCTGGGCCGGCGGATCGTGGTGCATACCGCCGGGGCCGTGCCTATGGATGCTATTTCCCGCATTTCCGTGAATACCGGCGTGATGTACCCGCTCCAGAGCATCCGGAAAGAAAGCAAAAATTACCCGGAGATACCTTTGCTGGTAGAGGCGGCCAACGACGAGGTGCTGAAGCGCCTGCTGGCCCTGGGGCAGAGCATCAGTGCATCCATTTCCGTGATGAGCTCCCGCGAGCGCCTGCAAATGCACCTGGGCGCCGTTTTCTGCAACAACTTCACCAACCACCTCATAGCCCTCGCCAAATTCTATTGCGGGCAGGAGGGGAGAGACTTTTCGCTGCTGGCCCCCCTTATCCGGGAAACCTTCCAGCGGCTGGACCGTTACCCGCCGGAAAACGTGCAGACCGGCCCCGCCATCCGCAACGATGAGCGGACCATGGCCCTGCACCAGTCCCTGCTTGCCAACTACCCTTCCATGGAGCAGATCTACCCGCTGCTGAGCGAAAGTATCCACCAGTTCCATAAATGATTGGCGGTGTCGTTAATTACAGATATTTTTGCGCACACTGGCCATCAACCGGTCAGTATGCAGAAACAACAGCCATGAACGTTTTGGAACTATTCACCCGCATCCGCACCTTTGTATTTGATGTGGACGGCGTATTGACGGACGGTACCGTACAGCTGCTGCCCAACGGGGAGCAGAGCCGTAAAATGAACATCCGCGACGGGTATGCCCTCCAGCTGGCTGTGAAAATGGGTTACCGCGTGGCCGTTATTTCAGGAGGGAGGTCCGAGAGCGTGATCAGCCGCCTCAATGGCCTGGGTATCCAGGATGTTTACACCGGCATCACCGATAAAGTGGATAAACTCGAAGAATATGCCATGATCCACGGCCTGAAGTGGGACGAAGTGCTGTATATGGGCGACGATATACCCGATTACCGCGTGATGCAACTCACCGGCCTGCCCGCCTGCCCGGCTGACGCTGCGCCGGAGATCAAGAGCATCAGCCGCTACATTTCCCCTGAAAAAGGCGGCAACGGCTGCGTGCGCGACGTGATCGAAAAAGTACTGAAGCTGAACGGCCACTGGCTGCTGGATGAAGGCGTGCCTTCCAGATAATTAATGACCACCTATTTTAACTTATGAGTTTACTCGCGGCATTTTTCAGAATGGTCAGGTATCCTAACCTGGTCTACATTGCGCTCACGCAATTCCTGCTGCAATACTGCGTGGTGGAGCCCCTGCTGCAAAACAGCGGGTCTGTGCCCTCGCTTTCATTCCCGCATTTCCTCATGCTATGCATATCCACCGTACTGGTGGCCGCCGGCGGCTATATCATCAACGATTATTTCGACATCAATATCGACCTGGTGAACAAGCCGGACAAGATGGTGGTGGACAAGATCATCAACCGGCGCTGGGCCATGGCATGGCATACCATATTAAATATGGCCGGGGTGTCCCTCGGGTTCCTGGTCGCCTTCCAGATCGGGCAGTTCTATCTTGGGTTCGTACAGGTGTTCTGCACCCTGCTGTTGTGGTTCTATTCCACTTCGTTCAAGCGGCAGGTGCTGATCGGCAACGTTGTGATCTCTTTGCTGACCGCGCTGAGCGTAGTGGTGGTGGGCTTTTACGAAAAACAGATCTATGAGAGTTTTGCCGCCATCCTGTCTTACGCGGGCCGCAGGCTGATCCAGATCATCGGCATTTATGCGCTCTTCGCGTTTTTGCTGTCTATGATCCGGGAGATCGT
The DNA here is from genome assembly GCF_039655965.1 of Chitinophaga sp. YIM B06452. NCBI lineage: Bacteria > Pseudomonadati > Bacteroidota > Chitinophagia > Chitinophagales > Chitinophagaceae > Chitinophaga > Chitinophaga sp. YIM B06452. The sequence goes on from NZ_JAWLKY010000004.1 coordinate 151,071, forward strand.
GAAAGATATGGAAGACATGATCGGCGACGCCAAAGACGGCTGCCGCACCATCCCGATCGTATGGGGCGTGAAGCGGGCCAAACGTTTCACCATGATGCTCATCATAGGGCTGCAGGCCGTGCTGGCGGTGATCATGATCGCGACCGCCATCAAAGGCTGGTATGCAGCCGTGGCGTATATCGCCATTTTCGTGCTGCTGCCGTTAACGCTCAAAGTACAAAAGCCATTGACCGGGGCCTTCCAGCCGGAACAATACCACCAGATCAGCACCTGGATCAAGATCGTGATGCTTACCGGCATCCTTTCCATGATCTTTTTCAAAATCATGTTATAAATGTATACAGGCAAACCCGTTATACTGGCGTCCCAGAGCCCGCGCAGGCGGCAATTGCTGGAGCAGGCAGGCATCCCGTTCCAGGTGAAGGTGAGCGAGGCAGAAGAGACTTTTCCCGAAGGCATGCCCATCGATGAAGTGCCCGTTCACATTGCGCGGCAAAAGGCGCTGGCTGTGAAGGCTTTATATACTGAAAATGAAGTGATCGTAGCCGCAGACACCATCGTGGTGCTGGACGGTAAGATCATCGGCAAACCTGCGGACCGGGAAGACGCTATCCGCATTCTCACCGCCCTCAGCGGCCGCATCCATGAAGTGATCACGGGCGTGGTGATAGTTTATAATGGCTCGGAGCAGGCTTTCAGCCAGACCACCGAGGTGCATTTCAAACCCCTGGCGGCAGAGCAGATCGCGTATTACGTGGATCATTACCAGCCTTACGACAAGGCCGGTGCCTACGCTATCCAGGAATGGATCGGCGCAGTGGGGATAGACCGGATCAACGGCTGCTTTTACAATGTGATGGGGCTTCCGGTGAGCCAGGTGGCGGAAAGACTTTCCTTGTTATAAATTATTATACATTACACATTTTTTGTTTATATTTGCGTATGTAATGCAATATTGTTGACCGTATACCCATACCTGTTACCTGGAGAAACGGAACGTTGCCATTTCAAGATTAACGGAAACTTCAATCCCGCAGACTATGAAAAAAGCGCTCCTGGGCATTGCGCTCCTGAACTTATTGTTCGCCTGTTCCAAAAAGGACAAAGTGGAAACCGTACCTGAACTGCCACCGGAAAAGATCGTAGTAGCCCGTATAACAGAAGGGAATGACTCGCTGGTCATGAAATACGACAATGAAGGGCGTGTGGTCCGCTTTGCAGACTGGACGGGCAATACAGCCGACTCATTCGAAGTGGCTTATTTGGGCGGAAGCAGGTACATTTCCGAATTCAAATTCTTCGCATTCAGCGAAAAACGCATAGACCGGAAATTCGTGTATGACGGCATCGTGCTGACCGGGGTGAACTATTACAACCTGGGCAGCAATGGCGAACCAGTGATCACAGACAAAGATTCACTCGTGTATAAAGACGGCAGGCTTACCGAATACCATGAAATATCAGGCGGTGTGCGCAGCAGCGTGTACAAACTCACCTGGCAGTACAATGATGTGAGCAAGGCGGAATATTTCCTGGTGAACGGGAATACGGAAATACCCGTGAGCGTAAACACCTATACCTATAACGACATGCCCGGCTACCAGCATATGTTCAAAGGCGATTTCCTGCTTCGGTATGAAAGGCACAATTTCTCCCACCTGAGCGTGCATGCCGTCATCAAAGACGAACAGAAAGCCGCAGGCAGCGGTGTGCTGATCTATTCAACAGTCTATACACCTTCCTATGACCAGCAGGGATTGCCGAAGGATGTAGTCATCGTGAAAGATGATAAGCAGAGTAATGAAACTATGACTACGACTTTGAAGCTGGAATATATTACCCTGCCGTAAATACAAACCACTTCTTCCAACAAATCCTATTGACAACCTAAAATCAACACATATCCATGAAAAAATCACTCGCCAGCCTGTTGGCCCTGGCTTTTTTTGCAGTATCCTGCTCAGACAGCGACGATCCTATGCCCAATCCCGAGCCTAACAAAGACATTTATGCCCTCCTCGGATGGGACGCGAAATTTTCCAACGGCGGAGATACCACTTATTACCGCGTTAGCTATAATGCAGACAGCACTGTGAAAGAAACGAAAGAATGGGATAAAGGCGGCAACGATACTTCGTTTACCTACGCCACTTACCTGGACGGAAAACTGGTAAAAATTGAAACGAGGAATAATGCCGAACCGAAGGAAGTAGAAACGACTTATTTTTATAAAGACGGCAAACTGGCGAAGATCAGTCATTATTCAACACAAAGCGGCACCACCTCCATCGATTACTATGATACGCTGTATTACAATGCAGCCGGTAAAGTAGTGGAAATGCACGGTATCTATAGTGTTCAGCCCGAGTACAACAATAAAAAACGTATCCTTTCCTGGAATGGCAACAATGTTTCCAAAGTAGAAATGCTGCGCAACAACAACGGCATTTTTAAGCTGAGCGAAACGGAGGTTTATACCGTCGACAATACTAAGCCGAACCTCTTCAGCAAGATACTGAAGGATGATTATCTCTGGAAAACAGACGCCGTTTCCCTGGACTATCTCTGTGAAAATAGTGTAACCAAAGTGGAAATGACGGAAGATGGTTCTACATTCAGGAAAGTACGCACCGGCACGTATACTTACAACGACCGTGGCCAATTGTCGGGCATGAGTCATAATAATGAAGCTTTCGAAGGCACTATGCTCAAAAGTTCTTACATGGTAAACATCGTGTTCAAATACATCAAGCAATAATGGGTTAAACAAATAGACAAAAAAAGGTGGTCATTATTTTGACCACCTTTTTTATTTGTTATTGCTCCAGTACGAGCAGGTTCACTTCTTTATTCTTCAGCCAGTCCGCGTCTTTCAGCTTTTCCAGGTTGATGGTGCCTACCACGTAGCGGCAGTCGGGCGATTCGTATTTCTCGACGATGTTGTAGAACTCCGCGAGGTCTACCTGGTCCGGCGTTTTATAACGTACGTATACTTTCAGCTGTACGTCGTTGGTGAACGAGGGCTGGTTGGATTGTTTGATCTTTTTGTATTCGTAGCGGTAGTTGTACAGCAGCGCGGAAATATCACTGAGCACGGCGCTGCCCGTGGCGGTGCCGCCCGCACCTTTGCCTACGAAGAATTGTTTGTCCGTGAAAGCGCTTTCCAGCAGCACGCCGTTGTATTCGTTGTATACGTCGTACAGCAGGTTGTGCTCACGGATAAGGTGCGGCAGCACGTAGGCGTTCACCGAGCCGTTTTGCCGGCGGCAGTTGCCGATGAGCTTGATGGTGCAATTGCGCTGGCGGGCGAAATTGATATCGAAATCGTTCAGGTGATTGATGCCGAAGTTGAACACTTCTTCCGGCCTCACGAAGGTGCCAAAAGCATGCAGCAGCAGGATCACGATCTTGAATTTCGGATCGAAGCCTTCCACGTCGAGCGTGGGGTCGGTTTCGGCGAAGCCAAGGTCCTGCGCCTGGCGCAGCGCGGTTTCGAAGCTGAGGTTCTCTTCGAATATTTTAGTGAGGATGTAGTTGGTAGAACCGTTGCAGATGCCTTCCACGGCATTCAGCAGGTCGTTGTCGTAGTACTCTTCCAGGTTGCGGATGATGGGAATGCTGGCGCAGCTGGATGCTTCGTAGAGGAAGGGCACTTTATTATCTACCTGCAGCTGGTAAAGCGCGGGCAGGTTTTCGGCGATCATGCGTTTGCTGGCACTCACTACAGCTTTGCCGTTCTTCAGCGCGGTGCTAACGATGCGGAAAGCGGCTTCCGTGTCGTTGATCAGTTCCACCACAACGTCTATGGTGGGATCGTTCAGGATATCGTTCGGGTCCGTCGTGAAATAGCTCATATCTATCGGACGGGGCTTGTTCGGGTCTTTAATGCAGATTTTTTTGATCCTTGCGTTGATACCTTTTGTACGGTTCAGCACTTCATAAAGGCCCTGGCCCACACAGCCAAAACCGAAAATGCCGAGATTGATGTTCTTCTTTTCCATAGTTTATTGCAGTACAGTAATTTGTTTGCCGATAGGCTGGTTTAGTTTATCCAATGCTTGTTTCAGGTCGTTGATAAGGTCTTCCGCATCTTCGATGCCCACGGACAGGCGGATGCAGGATTCCTGCAGGCCGGCCTTGCGGCGGAACTCTTCGGGAATATTGCGGTGCGTCATGGTCACGGGGTGGGCCAGCATGCTTTTCACGCCGCCGAAGCTTTCCGCGAGCTTGAACAGCTTGGTGGTGTTCACGATGCGGATGGCGTTCTTGATCTGGTCTTCCTTCAGCGAAAAGCTCACCATGCCGCCATATGCTTTCTGCTGCTTGCGTGCGATGTGATGATTTTTATGCGTGGCCAGGCCGGGGTAAAAAACTTTATCCACGGCGGGATGGTCCGCCAGCCAGGTGGCGATGGCCATGGCGTTGCTGCATTGTTTTTCCAGCCGGAGGCTCAGCGTTTCGATGCCGCGGATGGTAAGCCAGGCCTCGAACGGGCTGAGGATGCTGCCGGAGATGTTCTGGTTGAACTTCAGCTGGTCTGCCAGGGCTTTGGAATTCACTACCACCAGGCCTGCGATCACGTCCGTATGGCCGGCGAGGTATTTGGAGGCGGAATGTATAACGATGTCTGCGCCAAGCGGGATGGGCTTTTGCAGCAGGGGAGTGCTGAAGGTATTGTCTACCACCAACAGGATATTATGTTGTTTGGCGATCTTGCTGATGGATTTGATGTCGGATATCTTCAGCGTGGGATTGGTGGGCGATTCCAGCCAGATGATCTTTGTTTTGTTCGTGATCTTTTCCAGCACTTTGTCTGTATCGCTCATATCCACGAAGTTCACTTTGATGCCGAAGCGTTCGAACATGCTGTTGAAAATGGAGAAGATGCCGCCGTAGGTGTCTTCCACCGCCATGATCTCATCCCCGGTCTTGAGCAGCTTGAGCACGGCGTCTATGGCGCTCATGCCGCTGGCGAAGGCGAAACCGGCATATCCTTCCTCGAGGCTGCAGATCAGGTCTTCCAGCACTTTCCGCGTGGGGTTGTTGGCCCGCGAAAATTCAAACCCTTTGTTGATCCCCGGGCTTTCCTGCACAAACGTGGACGTTTGGTAGATAGGCACGGAAATGGCTCCGGTGAGCTCATCTACCGGGATGCTGTGGATCAGTTGTGTAGATGGTTTCATGTTATCTTTTTTTCAACTTCAGATGTAACGCTTCGCTTTAATGGCTGGTCGATGATTTACGGAACGGGCACGCCGCTGCGTTTCACTGTAACAAATGTGATTCAAAAATCTCAGCTTATGTCAGATGGGAAATAAAAAAAGCCCTTCCGGGGTTGGAAGAGCCTTCGCAATATGTTGATGCTTGCAAAATGTAAACCTCTGCCAACTTATCTTTCCCCTTCCGGGGCCGGAATTAGCACCTTTTCCCGAATATGGATCCGGGATGGTTGCTAAGGCTTCGCAGGGCCAGTACCCTCTGCCTTTCTGGATAAGTGATGTTTAAGAACTGGCGCAAAGGTAACGGCAGAAAGGCCAATTTTCCAAATACCTTGCGGGAATTTCGATTTTTACTAATTTTTGTAGTAATTTATTAACCGAAAGTAATACTTTTTTATGTTGTCTGTTAACCCGCTCTGCTCGGAAGCGCTGCTCCAGTATATCTGGCTGTCCGGGCACTTCGACCGTCTCCGCCTCCAGACGGTCACCGGTGAACCCGTTGCCATCCTTAGTCCTGGTCACCTCAACCGCGATGGCGGACCTGATTTTACGGCTGCCCGCCTGCGCATAGGCGGCATGGAATGGGCCGGTAATGTGGAGCTGCACTACCGCACTTCAGACTGGCGGCGCCATGGCCACCAGCACAATCCGAGGTATCATAATGTGATCCTCCACGTGGTATTTGAGCACGACCAGCCTGAACCCACAGGCGGGAAGCCGTTGCCCTGGCAGATACCGGAGCCGCGCATCCCCGTGCTGGAATTGCAGCACCGCATCCCGAAGATCCTGCTCCGCCGTTATCACCACCTGATGGCCCACACGGCCTTCGTGCCCTGCGCGCCGCTGCTGCACCGTGTGCCCGAGGCTGTCTGGGAAAAATGGACGCCCCGGCTCATCCAGGAAAGGCTCGCCCGCAAAACGGAAGTGTACCGCAACTGGCTGGAGCAGACCCGTTTCAACTGGGAAGAAGTATGCACGCGCGCCATGGCCCAGAGCTACGGCATGCCGGTAAACACCAGCGCATTCCTGGAACTGGTGCAATCCATTCCTTTCATGCTGCTGGCCCGCATCCGCCAGCACCGCCCGCGCCTGGAAGCGTTGCTCTTCGGCCAGGCCGGCATGCTGGGAACCGCTTTCAAAGATGCATACCCCAAAGAGCTCCAGTCCGAATACCGCTTCCTGCAACACAAGTATGGCCTGCAGCCCATGCCCGCGCACCGCTGGCAATGGCTCCGCATGCGCCCTGCTTCATTTCCCAGCCTCCGCATCGCTCATTTCGCCGCCGTCTTGCACAGCGCTCCGCATTTCTTCTCCCGCCTGCTGGACACACAAGGCGCCCCGGAATTGGAACAGCTGTTGCACGCGGAACCTTCGGAATACTGGCAATATCACTACCGGCTGGACGTCCCTTCCGTTCGCACCACGGCCCCCGGCAAACACATCCTGCACCATGTGATGATCAACGCCATTGTCCCGCTGCTGTACCTCTACGGCAAACACATGCGCCTCCCTCAGCATCAGCAGCGCGCCCTGGACCTGCTGGACAGCCTGCCCGCCGAAAATAACCACATCATCCGCGGCTGGGCCCACGAAAAGGTCCCATCCATCACCGCCACCGACTCACAAAGCCTGCTGCAGCTCAAACAATACTATTGCGACGCCAAAAGATGCCTCGACTGCCAGGTAGGCAAAAACCTGCTGGGAGACGACCTCAACGAATGTCAGGAGGAAGATGAAGACTCGCTATGGGGGGGCGGAAGCCCAATGAAAAAATTTTAAAAAAGGAACTGGGGCAGGGTTATGCCGGGGGTGTGGGCACAGCTTTTTTTAAAATTTTTTCATTGGGCTTCCTTGCTGTAGGAAATACGTTTGCCTGTGGCGGCATTTCAGGGAACGATGAGAGAGTGAAGGATTTCGATTTTGTGTTTATAAGTAGTAACAATGTTTGCTGTTGCTGCGTTTCAGTGAAGATATTGGTTGGAGAATCAGGGTTAATCGGGGTGGGGAGTAAAAGCCAGGGTTTTGACAAGCCATGTTTTTACTAAAAAATCCGGTTACAAAAATTTTCTTAAAAAAAGCTGAGCCCACAGCCCCAAAGCTCACAGCCCAGTTCTTTTTTTAAGAAAATTTTTGTAGCCGGATGCCGTCACCAATTGAAAGTAACGTTCTGCTTGATGTCAGGGTGAACGCTTTCTGCTACAGGACAAGTATATGCCGCATTTTCAAGGATCTTGCGGTCTTTATCTTCCAGTCCGTGGCCGGCTGGGAAATCAAATACGATATTGACGCCGGTGATGCGGCGGGGTTCCGTGCCCATGATCTTTTCAACGCTTACTTTGGTGCCGTCGATGTTCCAGCCTTTATCCCGCGCTTTGATGCCCATGATGGTGAGCATGCAGGAGCCAAGGGCCGTGGCTACCAGGTCGGTGGGGGAAAACCGCTCGCCTTTGCCGTTGTTGTCTACCGGGGCATCCGTATTGATTTCCGTCCCTGAGCGGACGTGCGTGGCCGTTGTTCTGAGCTCGCCGTTATAAATGATCGATGCAGTTTCCATGATGATTGATTTTGCACGTAAAATAAGCGTATTTTTAATAAATCATCCTGCCCGTGGCAGGGCGATGGAAGCAGCCAACTACCAACTTATTTCTGTATGTTTGTATAGAAATAAAACATAAATCATAATCAGGCGTTTAATAATTTATAATTGCGCAACACGGTGAAAAAAATCAATGTACTCTTACTGCTCTTGATGGCTTCCATGACACTCTATGCCCAGAATACCAAACCTTCCAAAAAAGAGGAAAGGGAACAAAAAAGGCTGCGGAAGATTTCGCTTTTCAGGGAAATAGAGGAAGGGGATAACCTCTTCAACAGGGAATTCTCCGGCGGCGCACGCCTCAATACCGATGGCTGGACAGGTTTCCTGGAAATGGGATTCCGCAAGACGGCCAGCAAGATCAATTATTTTCAATTAGAGTTTTCCGAGAAAAGAGACCCCAAGCAGGACCGTTCATCCAGGATGATCCCTGCCGGTGGAGGCTTTTATATCAGCAGCACGCCCTTCGTGTACGGTAAAATGAACAACTTCTACCAGGCCAAGCTGGGCATCGGCCAGAAAAGGCTGATCGGCGGCAAAGGCAATAAGAACGGGGTGGAAGTGAACTTCCTGTATTACGGCGGCCTGTCTGCCGGGCTCATCAAGCCTTATTACCTGGAGCTCACCAACGACTCCGGCGACCCGAACAGCCGGAAGATCGTGAAATACTCCGATGAAGTGAGAGACGACTTCCTGAACCGGGACCACATTTATGGCGCCGGCGGTTTCGGCAGGGGCTGGGGCGAAATGAGCATCACCCCGGGCGTACATGCCAAAACAGGCTTCCGGTTCGACTGGGCCCGTTTCAACGACGTCATATCTGCCCTTGAAGTAGGCATCAACGCTGAATATTATACCAAAAAGGTACCCATTATGGTCGATCAGGAGGGTAAGTCGTTCTTTTTCAATGCATATGTAGGAATACAGCTGGGAAAGCGCTGGAATAAGTAACTTTGTACCTTAAAGAAAGGATTTGCGATGCAAGAACTACCCGTAATCGCGGCCGAACCGGCTGCGCAGAGAGTGAAAAAGCCCGACTGGCTTCGTGTTAAACTGCCGATCGGAGAGAATTACAGACAGGTAAGGAACCTGGTAGATACCCATAAACTTCATACCATCTGTGAAAGCGGCAATTGTCCCAACATGGGCGAATGCTGGGGAGCCGGAACGGCCACTTTCATGATTCTTGGAAATATATGTACCCGCAGCTGCGGATTTTGCGCCGTAGCCACCGGAAGGCCCGAAGCCGTGGACTGGGATGAACCCCAGCGCGTGGCCGAAGCTATTTACCTGATGAAGGTGAAACATGCGGTCATTACTTCTGTAGACAGGGATGAACTGAAAGACGGCGGCTCCATCATCTGGGCCAACACCATCAAAGCCGTACGCGCCCTCAATCCTGAGACCACCATGGAAACCCTGATCCCCGATTTCAGGGGCATCTGGGAAAACCTGGACAGGGTGATCGAAGCGGCGCCTGAAGTGGTGAGCCACAACCTGGAAACCGTGGAAAGAATGACCAAGCAGGTGCGCATCCAGGCCAAATACCACCGCAGCCTTGAAGTGATCCGCCGGCTGAAAGAAGGCGGCATGCGTACCAAAAGCGGTATCATGCTGGGCCTCGGCGAAACCAAGGAAGAAGTGGTGCAGGCCATGCAGGACCTCCGCGACAATGGCTGCGACGTTGTAACCCTCGGCCAGTATCTTCAACCCACTCCCAAACATCTCCCCGTTATCCGCTTTGTGCATCCCGATGAGTTTGCAGAGCTGCGCGAGATCGGCTACGGCATGGGACTGGACTATGTGGAAGCAGGCCCGTTGGTACGCTCGTCTTACCACGCTGAAAAACATATCTTCAGCGGCAGGAAATGATCCAGGAACAACTTGTTTAGTAAATACAGCCCCGGGCGCAAGTCCGGGGTTTTTTTATACCATGTTTTACGCAATAATAACCTGTAACTCTGCCCGCTATTTCCTATTTTTCTGCCCATGAAACGCTTATTGATACTATTGGCCATGCTGCCCGCCGCGGCGCAGGCGCAGCTCCGCTGGCAGCCTTCCGCGCCGCACAACGAAGGCCTTCCCGCCAGCATGCGGGTTTTTGAAACCGAAGATTCACTGGACGGCAAACCCTTCCGCGCCTTTTACCTGGAATTTGATCCTGCAGACCCGCAGATGGAAGCCGTGATCCGCACCGGCAACGGCAAGCGCCTCACGCCGGCACAATACAACAGCATAGAAGGCCCTTCCGTGCTGGCAGTTATCAATACCACCTTCTTCTCCTTTCAAACCAACAGGAGCCTCAATATCGTGATACACGAGGGAAAGGTCATCGACGTAAATCCCAAATCGATCCCAAACCCCAACCGTGTGATCTACACGACCCGCGGCGCTTTCGGGCTCAGCAGAAAGAACCGGCCGGATATTGCCTGGGTATACAACGTGGGCGAAAAGAACCGCCCCTATGCTTACGAAGTGCCCGTTACTCCCGAGATCAACGGAATAGACACAGTATATCGTCAGCCCGGGAAAAAATACCCGCAGGGCGCGCACCGCTGGAAAATGAAAGAAGCGGCTGGCGGCGGACCTGTACTGGTGCAGAACGGCAAAGTGCATGTAACGATGAAGGAAGAGCGCATGGGCAGTGTGAAAGACTTCCATCCCAGGTCTGCCGTGGGTTACAGGACAGACGGTAAAGTGATCCTGCTGGTGGTGGAAGGAAGGAATAAAGGCGTAGCTGAAGGCGCAACCCTGACGCAGCTGGCGGAGATATTCACGAGCCTCCAATGCGTGGAAGCCCTCAACCTCGACGGCGGCGGATCATCCGCACTGTACGTAAACCATCTCAATACCATCAAACCTTCCGATGCGGCAGGGCAGCGGCCTGTGCCCGCAGTGCTGGTGATCAGGCGGAAGGGGTAGATTTTTTCCGGGGTTTGCTGCGTTTGTTCCCGTCTTCGTCGAACTCCTGCAGCAGATGCCATTCGGTAAGACCGGTGAGCAACAGCGCGCAGAAGATCACGGGCGTGATGGTGAGATACAGGAAAACATCCGTCTGCGTCTTGAAGATCAATGCCATCAGCAAGCCGAAAGGGATCAGGACGTACGCCATGCAACGTGAAAGATAAGCAGCATACTGGTTGGCTTCGTGCCAGGTGTCTTTGTTGATCGTGGAAGAGAAAGTGCGGTAACCGTACCATGTTTTCATGCTGCGTGGCGGGTATTTCCGGATCATGAATCCCATAAAAAGGAAAAGCAGTCCGGCTAACAAACTGGCATTACAAAAGGGGCTGTATATAATGCTGTCCATAAAAAAAGCGTGGTACAATAGTACCACGCTTTATATTACAAATGATCTCAGTGTTTTGTTGTATCTGCTGCGGTGTTTTTGCGCTTGTTCAATAATCCTTTCAGCGTGTTGTTCAGCGTTTTTTCCGCCGCTTTGCCGGCGTCTTTGATATTCCCGGAACCGGTGCTGTCTTTAGTGCCGAGCAGCTTGTTCTTCAGCTCGTCCTTCACTGCGGAAACGGCCTGGTTCTTCACTTGTGTGAGGGAATCTTTCACCGTCTGCTTTACGGTATCCACTTTATTCTTGATCATGGCGGTGGCCTGGTCTTTCAGGTTTTCCGCCGCTTTGCCCGCCGCTTCTTTCAGGTCTGTTTTCACGGAGGGTTTCATGATGTTGCCGCCCAGCAATACATTCAGGTAAACGGTGTCGCTCACCTGCACGGGAATGCCTTTGCTGGTGGCCTGAGACACGAGGTTGTTCACCAGCGCATTGCCTTTCTGCCCCAGCAGCGCGCGCGGAAGCGCCAGCTGCATGGTGTAGTCCATGCTCTGGTCAAAGCCATGGCTGCCGCCTATCAGCATGTTCATGTTGGGAAGCTTCACGCGGAAAGGATTCACGGTCATCCGGCCGTTCTGGAAGGCAAAATAGTTTTTGATATCTCTCACTGAAATGTCCTGTAAAGCGGCAACATTCAGCTGGTTGGCCAGCTGGTCCAGCGGTGCGAATTTTTTCAGGAAGCCCTGTATGAGCAGCAGGTTGCCGTCGCCGGAGAGGGTATTGATCTCGGGGCTCATATCCTTTCCCAGCTTGCCTTTTACGGTGAGCTGCGAGCTGAGCTTCCCGCTCAGGAACTGCGCGATGGGCATGAGCTTCTGTACAGTGTTGAAGGCTTTGAAGGTCTGCTGCACGTCCAGCTCTTTTACGTCGTAGGCAAGGCTGATATCGGGATGGTTCTTGTCGTTTTTGGTGGAATAAGTGCCGTCGATCTTCATGCTGCCCTGCAGGGTATTGGCTTTGATGTCTTTCATCGTCACCGTTTCATCTTTGATGAGCAATGAGCCGGAAAGATTGTTCAGGTCCACTTTGTCGTAATGCACTTTGTCTACCTGTGCCTGCACGGTAAAGTCCAGGTTGTTGGGCACGGCGAATGGCACAGCTGCGGCGGTATCTGCGGGTTTAGAGGGTGTTGATTCACTGCTGCCGGTGGCCATCCATTTATCAAGATTGACCTGGTCCGCTTTGAGCGCCAGCCTGCCGTTGAGCGCTTCGTTGCGCAGCGCGTAGGCCAGCAGGTTGTTCACTTCGCCGTTGGCGGAGAAGTTGGTGCCGAGATACTGGCCGTTGAAGTCGGAGATGGTCACGTTCTTCGGGTTGAAGAGCATATGCAGGGATGAGACTTTCACGCCGTCAGGGTAATCGCTGCTTTTGTACAGCAGGTTGTTCACGGAAAGATTACCGGCTGCGTGGAAAGCTTCATATTGCTGTTTTTCGATGGCGCTCATGTAGCCGCGTGCCTGGAGGTCTGCATTCAGCAAGCCTGCCAGCTGGGTGCCTTTTTCGAATTTTACGAACTGGCCTACTTTGCCAAGGTCCAGCTTGCCTTTGGCGGCGGCGTCTATGTAAAGGTCGGATACGGGCGTTTTCACCATCAGCCGCATATCCACAGGACTGTCGTCCATTTCAAGATGCGCCTGCGGCACGTCCACGATCGTATGGTCCGGCACGCCGTCGGGATTGCTCACGTTCACCGCCAGTTGTATGTTCTTTACCGGTTTAGGCAGGTCCGGGTATTGGAAGAAGCCGTTCTTCACGCCCAGGTGCAGCTGGTAGGCGGGCATCTGCGTGTCCGAATAGGTGCCTTTTACGAAACCGGAGAAATTGGCGTTGCCGCTGGTCTTGATGCTGGCGAAATCTTTCGAGTACACCGCCGGGATGAGGGACAGGATGTCTTTGAAATCAGTGGATGGCGATGCGAACTGCACATCCATTTTGTAGGTGCTGTCGTTCAGCAGCTGCACAAAGCCTTCTGTGGACAGTTTCAGGTTGTTGATGGAAATTTTGTCCGTTTTGAAGGCATAAGTGCTGGTCTTATTATCTATCTTGATATCAGCCGCGATTTCCGCCTTTGTGTTGAGCAGGTAGGGGATGAACCCGTAGGCGAAGCTGAGGGATTCAGTAGTGGTGGAGGTTTGCAGCACGAATTCATCCTGCGTGAAATCGCCTTTGCCTTTATGGTTCAGCTCGTCGATCTTCAGGTGCATATGGCCCTGGTGGTCGTCGTACTTGATGGTAGCGTCTTCTATGCTGTATTGCTGCAGGCTGAAGGCGAATTCGCCGGAGGAAGTGTCTCCCGGCGCAGCGGCGGCAGTGTCCGTATCCGGTTTGGCTATGTCCCAGTTGGCGCGGCCTTCTTCGTCCACGATAGCGTATATGCGTGGCTGTTGCAATACCACGTTGTACACGTCGATCCTTTCCCCTTTGATGGCGCTCATCAGGTTCATGGCAACGTCCAGCCGCTTAACGGCCAGCAGCGTGTCCCCGTTGAAATGGTCCACCCCGGTGATGGACAGTTCTTCCAGCGCTACGGCCAGCCTTGGAAACCTGCGGAAAAGACTGATATCCACATCTTTGAACTCTACCCTGGCATTCAGGCTCTTGTTCAGTTCCGATTTGACCTTGGCCATGATCTGGCCTTTGAACAGGTAAGGAATCGCGATCAGCAGGGCGATCAATACGATAAGCCCTATCCCGATACCTTTCAGTACCTTTTTTAACTTCATAGGATCCGTTTTTTATAAACACGCTAAAGATAGTAAATCGTATTACTGAAACTAATTTCTGTTAATTTTACATATAAAATTAACAGCATGACGCCGGAGCGAAGAGAAAGGCTTTTGACCGTATTGCACAACCGCCAGTGCAACCTGACCGTGGTGCTGGAAAATGTGGAAGACCCGCACAACGTGTCTGCCGTGCTGCGTACCTGCGATGCCGTTGGCATACAGGATGTATATGTGCTTACCACCAAAGCCCCCCGGGTTAAGAAATGGGGCGCCAAAAGCTCGTCCAGCGCAGCCCAGTGGCTCACTGTCCATCAATATACCGATGTGAAGGAACTGGTGGCTGAATTGAGAAAAAAATATGACCGGATCTATACAACGCACCTCGCATCAGGCGCGGTGAGCTTATATGATATTGATTTTAACGGTTCGGTAGCGCTGGTGTTCGGCAACGAGCAGAAAGGCGTGAGCGATGAACTGCGGGCGCTGGCAGACGGGAATTTCATCATCCCGATGATGGGCATCATCCGCTCCCTGAATATTTCCGTGGCCTGCGCCGTGAGCATTTATGAAGCCATGCGGCAGAAAAAGAACGCAGGGCATTACGCACAGCCTTCCCTTCCGGAAGTTCAGCGCGCCGCGCTTTTAACGGAATGGGGATTTAAACAAGAGGACTTATGAGAATCCTGCTGATCCTTTTATTATTCACGGTTTCCGCCGGCGCGCAACAGGTACAGCGCGTGAATCCTTCGCAGCTGGAGCAGCTGATGCGGGAAGGCGATTCCGTGATGGTGGTGAACCTCTGGGCCACCTGGTGCGTGCCCTGCATCAAAGAGCTGCCCCATTTCGAAAAACAATCGCGGCTAAACCCATCCGTTAAATTTATATACCTGAGCCTCGACCTCGACGACGCTTATCCTTCAAAGATCAGACAATTTATCCGCCAACGGAAGATCAGCGGGAAAGTATACTGGATGGAAGAAACGAACGCCAACAAATACGCCCGCATCATAGACCCGCGCTGGGAGGGAAGCATCCCGTCCACCATCATTATCAACCCTGCTAAAGCTTACCGCAAATTCATCGAAGGCGTAATGGAGGAGGAACAGCTGCAATGGGAGCTGAGCCGGGCGAGGTAGTTTTTTAACCTGTTGATAACCAGCAATAGTTTGGTAGTCTCGCAATTAATCTCTAATTTGAACAAAGATTAATCCCAGATACATCTGCATTTGCATTCGTAACCTCAGACAGGTTTTTTACCATTATTTATTTGAACCCGTACTTACAAAATCATGTTATGTCAATTGAATTCTTAAACCCCGAGACCAGCGTGGTATTTTCCGCTCCGAAAGACCTTCCGCAGGGCGGTAAGTTTGCCGACGCGCTGAAGAACATTACCCGCGACATTCCTACTTCAGACAAGCTCACCGGTATTGAGCTGCGCCTGCTGCCGCCTTTCGTGAAAGACAACAATACCGAGCCTTTCCTGCTGCTGCCCGGCTTTGCCAAGCTGTATTGCCTTACCATCGTGGTGAGCGACATCAACAACCAGTTGCTTGGCGGCATTGACCTGCAGGGCTTCCCGAGGATCGGTGACAATGAGCATCTGCCTATCAACAAAACCATTTTTTACTGGCAGCAGAACGATACGGACAAACTGCCGCCCAAGCAGATCCACACCATGTGCGCCGTGATCAAAAGCAAAAAGGCCCTGCGCGAAACTGGCAAGGTGATGGCAGACCTGAAGAACGACGAAGAATACAAGTCGCTGCTGGGAACCGTTACCGGCCTCGTTTCCAATGCCAGCCCGGCAGGCGTTGCGCTGGATGTGATCAACCAGGTGGCCGGTATCGTGGGCAGGTATCTCGGCAACGTGGAAGATAAACCGGTAGGCACCATCATCAACAGCTTTACGGACATCCGCGGTGACTTCGATCATGAAGGTGTGCGTAAGCAGGCTTTCGAAACGAAAAAAGTGAATTTTGAAATGGAAGTGATCGTAAGAGCGCAGCGCCATACGGAAAGAGGCATGCGTTCGCTGGAGAATGGCCACGACGAGCAAGTGGAAGTGCAGCTGGAGCCGCTTTGGTAGTTATTCGTCCATGCCGCCCAGGTCGGATCTATCCGCCGTTTTGCTGCTGTTCGCCACCATTTCGTTCATCAGCGAAATTTCGTCTTTGGTGAAATACCGCCATTTGCCGGGCGGGATGTCTTTCAGCGTAATGCCCATGATGCGGGTGCGTTTCAGCGTGGTGACCTTGTACCCCAAAGCCTCGCACATCCTGCGTATCTGTCGGTTGAGGCCCTGCGTGAGGATGATCCTGAAGCGTGTGTGGCCTTCCTGCTGCACAAAACATTTTTTGGTGTATACTCCCAGGATGCGCACGCCGCTGCGCATGGTCTTCACGAATTCCAGGGTGATAGGCTTGTCTACCGTTACGATATATTCTTTCTCGTGCTGGTTGCCCGCGCGCAATATCTTATTGACGATATCGCCGTCGTTCGTAAGGAAGATGAGGCCTTCGGAAAGTTTGTCCAGCCGGCCGATGGGGAAGATGCGGGATTTGTAGCCAACATAGTCGATGATATTGGTCTTGTCTTTCAGGTCGGTGGTACAGGTAATACCTTTTGGTTTATACAGTGCGATATAAACGGGCGCTTTCTTTTTCTTCAGCGGTTCGCCGTCAATTTCCACCACGTCGCCTTCTTCCACGCGGTTGCCTTTGGATGCAATGTTGTCATTGATGGTCACGCGGCCCTGTTCAATGTAATTATCTGCCTCCCTGCGGCTGCAGAAGCCGGTTTCTGCGATGTATTTGTTGATGCTGATGTCCATATCGGACTGCAAATTTAAGGGAAAAAGCGGGCTTGCGGAAAATCGTACGGTGTACAGCCTTTTCGGCTGAAGGAGCAGATGAAACGCAACATTGATCGGTTTCCCGAGAATTTTATGTTCCAGTTATCAGAACAGGAGGCACTTTCAATGGTATCGCAAAATGCGATACCTTCCAAACAGCACCTGGGCGGGCATTTGCCGATCGCTTTCACCGAGCATGGCGTGCTAATGCTTGCCAATGTGCTCCGCAGCGAACGTGCTATACAAGTCAGCATCCAGATCATTGAAATATTCGTAAAAATGCGCGAAGCACTTTCCGTGCATAAGGATGTGCTATTGCAACTGGAAAAACTGGAAGGAAAGGTAAGCTCGCATGGAACCGACATCCAGGTGATCTTTGAATACCTGGAACACCTGATCGACCCGCCGAAAGAACCCCGTGTGGAAATCGGCTTCAGGAAGCACAGCCCATAAAAAAAAGCCCGGGGAATACCCCAGGCCTTTTTATTATAATCAATAACAGTTTTATCAAGCACTGCAGGTCACGCAACCTTCTTCCATCGTGCAAACCGCGCCTACAGGCACGCCCAGCTCGTCCGCGGCGCTTTCGGCCGGGGCGATAACGGGCACCATGTTCTGGCCGCCTTGTTTTTCTACGGTGAACTGAACGGCTTGTGCCGCGGCCTGTGTACGCAGGTAGTACATGCCGGTCTTCAGGCCTTTTTTCCAGGCGTAGAAGTGCATGGAAGTGAGCTTGGAAGCTGAAGGCGTATCCACGAACAGGTTCAGGCTCTGGCTCTGGCAGATGAATGCGCCACGGTCTGCAGCCATATCGATGATCGTACGTTGTTTGATCTCCCAAACGGTTTTGTACAGTTCTTTGATATTGCCCGGGATCTCATCTATCTGCTGGATGGAGCCGTTGGCAGCGATGATCTTGTTCTTCATGTCGTTGTCCCACAGGCCCAGTTCCACGAGGTCTTTCAGCAGGTGTTTGTTCACCACCACAAACTCACCGCTCAGTACGCGGCGGGTGTAGATGTTGGAGGTGTAAGGCTCAAAGCACTCGTTGTTGCCAAGTATCTGCGAGGTGGATGCGGTGGGCATCGGCGCCAGCAGCAGAGAGTTGCGGATACCGTAGGTTTTGATCTCGGCTTTCAGGCCGGTCCAGTCCCAGCGGTCGGAAGGCGTGGTGCCCCACATATCATATTGCAGGATGCCTTTGCTGGCGGGTGAACCTTCGTAGCTGTCGTATGCGCCGTCTTTCTTCGCCAGGTCTTTGGAGGCGGTGAGGGAGGCGAAATAAATGGTTTCGAAGATCTCTTTGTTCAGCCGCTGTGCCTGTTCGCTTTCAAAGGGGTAACGCAGCAGGAAGAACGCGTCTGCCAGGCCCTGTACGCCGAGGCCGATGGGGCGGTGGCGCAGGTTGGAACGGCGGGCTTCTTCAACCGGGTAATAGTTCTCGTCGATGATCTTGTTCAGGTTCAGTGTAGCCTGGTAAGTTACTTCGAAGAGCTTCTGGTGGTCGAACTTACCGTCGATCACGAAGCGCGGCAGCGCCAGTGAAGCGAGGTTGCATACGGCCACTTCGTCGGAAGAAGTATATTCGATGATCTCGGTGCAGAGGTTGGAGCTTTTGATGGTGCCCAGGTTCTGCTGGTTGGATTTGCGGTTGGCGGAATCTTTATACAGCAGGTACGGCGTGCCGGTTTCGATCTGTGCGTCCAGGATGGCGAACCAGAGGTCCTGCGCTTTTACGGTTTTGCGCTGGCGGCCTTCGGCTTCGTATTGTTCGTACAGTTTCTCGAATTCCTCGCCCCAGCAATCTGCCAGCCCGGGTGCTTCGTGGGGGCAGAACAGGCTCCAGTTGCCATTGGCTTCCACGCGTTTCATGAACAGGTCCGGCATCCAGAGGGCATAGAAAAGGTCGCGGGCGCGAAGCTCTTCTTTACCGTGGTTCTTGCGCAGGTCCAGGAACTCGAACACGTCTGCATGCCAGGGCTCCAGGTAAATGGCGAACGCGCCTTTGCGTTTGCCGCCGCCCTGGTCTACGTACCGCGCAGTGTCGTTGAACACGCGCAGCATGGGGATGATGCCGTTGGAAGTGCCGTTGGTGCCGCTGATATATGAACCGGTAGCGCGGATGTTATGAATGCTGAGACCGATGCCGCCTGCGCTCTGGGAGATCTTGGCGGTCTGTTTCAGGGTGTCGTAGATGCCGTCGATGCTGTCTCCCTGCATGGTCAGCAAAAAGCAGCTGCTCATCTGGGGTTTGGGCGTACCGGCGTTGAAGAGGGTGGGCGTGGCGTGGGTAAACCAGCGCTCGCTCATCAGGTTGTATGTTTTGATGGCGGAGTCGATATCCTCTTTGTGGATACCAACGGCCACGCGCATGAACATGTGCTGCGGGCGTTCGGCGATCTTGCCGTCGATCTTCAGCAGGTAAGAGCGTTCCAGCGTTTTGAAACCGAAATAATCGAAAGCGAAGTCGCGGTCGTAGATGATGGTGGAATCGAGTATGTCAGCATGCTGACGGATCACTTCCCACACTTCATCGCTCAGCAGGCCGGCGGGTTTGCCGGTTTTCGGATCGATGTATTCGTAGAGTTTCTTCATCGTTTTGGAAAACGACTTGATCGTATTTTTATGCAGGTTGCTCACCGCGATGCGGGAAGCGAGCTGCGCATAGTCCGGGTGTTTGGTTGTCAGGGAAGCGGCGGTTTCCGCAGCCAGGTTGTCCAGCTCGGTGGTGGTAACGCCATCGTACAGGCCCTGGATCACTTTCTTCGCTACGTCGATTGAATCTACATATTCCGGCGCCAATCCGTAACACAGTTTTTCTACTCTTGCCGTGATCTTGTCAAATTTGACAGATTCCTTTCTTCCGTCTCTTTTTATAACGAACATAGTGTGATGAATTTAACTGGGTGAATAAATATATGTCGGGTGTATTCTTGTTTTGTCTAAAAGTCTTCGTCCAGGCTGAAAGTCTGTGCCTCTTTATTTCCCATTACGCCGGATTTCTGGTAATCGCCCACGCGTTTTTCGAAGAAGTTGGTTTTGCCCTGCAGCGAGATCATTTCCATGAAATCGAAGGGGTTGCTGCTGTTGAACATTTTGCTGCAACCCAGCGCCTGCAGCCAGCGGTCTGCCACAAATTCGATGTATTGTTTCATCAGGTCCGCATTCATGCCGATGAGGGCGGCGGGCAATGCGTCTGTAATAAATTCTTTTTCGATAGACACGGCGTCGCCGATGATCTCATGCACTTCTTTTTCGCTGAGCTTGCCGTTGAGCATGCTGTACAGCAGGCAGGCGAACTCGCAGTGCAGCCCTTCGTCGCGGCTGATGAGCTCGTTGGAGAAGGTAAGGCCGGGCATGAGGCCGCGTTTTTTCAGCCAGAAAATGGAGCAGAAGCTGCCGCTGAAGAAGATGCCTTCCACCGCTGCAAATGCCACAAGGCGCTGCGCGAAGGTGCCGTTCTCGATCCAGCGGAGGGCCCATTCGGCTTTCTTTTTCACCGCAGGCACGGTGTCGATGGCGTGGAAGAGGCGGTCTTTCTCCACCGGGTCTTTCACATACGTATCGATCAGCAAAGCATAAGTTTCGGAGTGGATGTTTTCCATCATGATCTGGAAGCCGTAGAAACAACGCGCTTCTGGTATCTGTACTTCGCTCATGAAGTTCACCGCCAGGTTCTCGTTCACGATCCCGTCTGATGCCGCAAAAAAGGCCAGCACATGCGAAATGAAGTGGCGCTCGCCATCGTTCAGCTTCGCCCAGTCTGCCAGGTCGCCGCTGAGGTCGATCTCCTCGGCGGTCCAGAAGCTGGCTTCATGGCGTTTGTATTGTTCCCAGATGGCGGGGTAATTGATCGGCAGCAGCACGAACCTGTCCTTGTTGTCTTTCAATAAGATCTCATTCTCGTTACTCATTAGTAATTTTTTATACGGTTCACTATCCCTAGTTAAGTTAATGCGGGTTCGCGGCGTGGGGAGACGGGAGCGCGTTATCCGTAGAGGAGGTACATCCTGGGGTCGGGCTCGCCATAACCTTATTTCGCGAAGGTTTTGACAATTACGTTGTTCTGGCAGGTCTCCTGGCTTTCCCTTGCCGGGTGAGCCTTCCCACCCCGACGCCTGTCGGGGCAGTGGCATTTTGCAAAGCATCCGGCATATAGGGGATCACAGTAGCGCGTCTGCTCGTGAATTCCACACGATTCCCTATTAATTCTCCACGTTTAAGAAACGTTTGAAGCCAGCACAACGAAGTCAAGAACTGTTGCAAATGTAATGATCAAACTATCCCGTCAAGGTGGTAAGTTTCCCCCATATGTGGATAAAGAATGTGAACTTTTTGGGATCGCAGAAGGGGCGTACAATTCACGTTATTCACATCTAAAAGCAGGTATTTGGTATGATAGAAAAACAGAATGTGTTGGAAATCTGGCACGTATTAGCACAAGCAAAATGTGTAGCGAAAATTACCCTGAAACACAAAGGATTGGAAGATCCCTTCTTTATATGAAGAAACGCCGGGGATAACCTTTCCACGGCGTTTCAATATTAAACGTACGTTGTCTTTTTGTTAATGTGCATTAACTAAATCCGCGGCACTTTGTTGATAAACTTCTTCCTGATCACCTCCTGCACAGGTATCCCGTCTATCTTGCTTTCCAGCCAGCTCACAATATCGAGATACAAATAGCTCCTGCGCTCGTAAGGATTCTTCGCGATGATCTCCAGCTTTCCCTTCAGCTCGCGAAAAGCGGTGCGCAAAGCCTTGGGATTGGCGTACATGTTCTTGCGCAGGAATTTCAGGATCTCTTCCATGACCAGGCTTAAGTCCTTGTTCTTCGCAATGAAGTGGTACACAGATTTGATCAGGTATTCCACCAGGCTGTAGTTCTCCAGCTCGTAATGCGCGATCAGGTGAAGGATGCGCGCGAAACATTGTATGTCTGCCCGCAGGTTGCCTATCCGCAAATGAATGATCTTGTTCAGGTAAACGATCGCGTTATTATTATCGCCGCTGCCGAAATAAAGGCAGGCGATCTTGTAATAAAATACAAGCACGCGGTGCTGGTCCACGGTTAGCTGGTGCTCCGATATCTTGCATTCCACCTCGCTCACGAGCTGCAGCCCTTCTGAAAAAGTGCCGTCAAGGAAGTGCCGGTTGATCTTGCCGGTATAGAGATACACGAACGCGGAGGTGCGCGTGTTCTCATTCATGCTTTCTTCTTTTTCGACAATGAACTGCTCCATTTCGGTAAGCACCTCGGTGAATTTATCGTGGTTCATCGTGTGGAAATGCGCGGTCAGAAGGTTGTGCATCGCTTTGATGTACAGGTCCACATCAGTATCGCGCAGGCTGGGATATTCGGTGAACAGGTCCACCCACTTCTGGGTATACCGGTAATACATCACGAAATCCTGCAAAATATAATAGTACCAGCAATAAGCCTGGTAAAGGTAAATGCGTTCGTAGAAGCTCATGCTGCCCTGCTGCACTGCCGGCAGGTTGGCTTCGAAGAAAGACCGCAGCATCATGGAATCCTTCTCGTCGCGCGCGTGCCCCAGCTTGAGGTACATGCCGTACATCCGCAGGGCCAGGGTGCTCAGCTTGCTCACGTTGTTCAGCTGCTCGTTGATGATCCGGCTTTCGTCGCTCAGCTCTTCCGCCCGGTTGTCCAGGCTGCGGGTGATGTGCCTGCTTTCGATCAGCTTCTCAAATTCCACGGTCTCGAAATACAGCATCACTTCTTCCTGCTCCCGCGCGCTGGTTTTAGCTTTGGCCAGTATCTTGAGGCTTTGGTTATACAGTCCTTTGTTGTACAGCACCCGCGCATAGTCCAGCTGCTCCCGCAGATCTATCAGCGGGTCTTTTGTTTTATATAACAGCCGTAAGGTGGTGAGAAGATGTTTGTACAGGTGGGCCTTTACGTTGCTCAGCTGCTGTTTTTTGATGTCCGGGACCCGTTTCAATACCTGCTCCTCGTCGTATTCCTTCATTTTGTCCAGGGCGTTGAACAATTGAATGAAAAGCACGTCCTCCTTCGTGTTATCCCGGTTGAATGCCAGCTGGAAATTCCTTTTTTCGGCTTTTGTTAGCGTTTTTATTAATATGAATAAAGCATCGTTCTGCGTGTTGGACATCGTTGTTACAGAATTGTAAATTATTGATCCTCAATAAGTTAATGGTCATATATCGCCTTTGCGAATCGTAATAATGACAAATTTAACGATCTGAGGTTTAAATGTGTCAATTAGATTTGAAGGTGTAAATAGGAAGGAAAGCAAATTTAAGGAGAAATATGGGGAAAACATTATTTGACAAGATCTGGGACAGCCATATCGTAGCCAGCAAGCCGGGTTTCCCGGATGCGGTGTACATCAACACCCATTTCATTCACGAAGTGACCAGCCCGCAGGCTTTTGACGGGCTCCGCAGGCGCAACATTCCCGTGTTCAGGCCTGGAAAGACCCGTGCCACACCGGACCATAACGTACCGACGATAGATCAGCACCTTCCCATCAAAGAGGCCCTGAGCCGCAAGCAGGTGGAGATGCTGACGAAAAATACAGCCGAATTCGGCGTAGAGCTTTACGGCCTCGGCCATCCTTACCAGGGCATCGTGCACGTGATCGGGCCGGAGCTGGGCATTACCCTGCCGGGTATGACCATCGTATGCGGCGACAGCCATACTTCCACCCACGGCGCTTTCGGGGCGGTAGCCTTCGGCATCGGCACATCGGAGGTGGAGCAGGTGCTCGCTACCCAGTGCATCCTGCAATACAAGCCTAAAAGGATGAAGATCGAGGTGAAGGGGCAATTGAAGAAAGGAGTGGTGTCTAAAGACATCATTTTATATATCATTTCGCAGATCTCCGCATCAGGCGCCACGGGTTATTTCGTGGAATATGCAGGGGAAACCATCCGCAACCTCAGCATGGAAGCGCGCATGACCGTCTGCAACATGAGCATCGAAATGGGCGCCAGGGGCGGGCTTATTGCGCCGGACCAGGTGACCTTCGACTATATCAAAGGCCGCGAGTTTGCGCCTAAAGGCGAGGACTGGGACAAGGCAGTGGCTTACTGGCAAACGCTGCACACCGATGCGGACGCGCAGTTCGACAAAGTATTGGAATTTGATGCGGCAGACATTGAACCGCAGATCACCTACGGCACCAACCCAGGTATGGGCATGGGCGTAACCCGCAATATTCCTGCACTGGCGGAGATAGACGAAACAGAACGGCCTTCCTTCTCCAAATCCCTCCAGTACATGGACCTTCAGCCGGGCAGCCGGTTGCTGGGCAAAAAGGTGGACTACGTGTTCATCGGTTCCTGCACCAATTCAAGGATCGAAGACCTGCGGATGGTGGCGGAATTTGTAAAGGGAAAGAAAAAGGCGGAGGACGTGACCGTCTGGATCGTGCCCGGTTCCAAACAGGTGGAAGCGCAGGCCATTGCAGAAGGGATAGATAAGATATTTGAAGAAGCGGGCTTCCAGCTGCGCCAGCCGGGCTGTTCAGCTTGCCTGGGCATGAACGAGGATAAGATTCCCGCGGGCAAATACTGCATTGCCACGAGCAACCGTAACTTCGAAGGCAGGCAGGGGCCCAACGCCCGCACCTTCCTGGCCAGCCCGCTCACCGCGGCGGCGGCCGCCATCACCGGTAATGTGACCGACGTAAGAGAACTGATATAATTATTGACAATGGACAAAAAATTTGCTAACCTGTCGTCTTCAGTGGTACCGTTACCGATAGAGAATATAGACACAGACCAGATCATTCCCGCACGATTCCTGAAAGCGACCACACGCGAAGGGTTCGGCGAAAACCTGTTCCGTGATTGGCGGTACGACGGGCAGGGTGCGCCCAGGAGGGATTTTGTGCTGAACAACCCGCTTTACAAAGGCAGTATTCTTGTGGCCGGTAAGAACTTCGGTTGTGGTTCCTCCCGCGAGCATGCTGCATGGTCGCTGGCCGATTATGGATTTAAAGTAGTGGTGAGCAGCTTCTTTGCGGACATCTTTTCGAACAACGCGCTCAACAACTTCATCCTGCCCGTGCAGGTAAGCGAAGGGTTCCTGCAAAATATCTTCACAGCCGTGGAGAAAGATCCTGCCGCGCAGCTGGAAGTGAACCTGGAAGAGCAGTTCATCCGCATCAGCGCCACCGGCGAACAGGAAAAATTTGACATCAACCCATATAAAAAGACCTGCCTGCTGAACGGGTACGACGACATCGACTACCTGCTCAGCCTCAGCAAGGAGATCAACGCATACGAAGCTACAAGACCTTTTAATTTCTAATACAATCTAATGGGAGTTACGAAGAAAATATTGGTTATACCCGGAGACGGGATCGGGCAGGAAGTGACCGCGTGGGGAAAGAAAGTGCTGGAGACGATCGCTGCCAACTACAAGCACACCTTTACTTTTGATGAAGGCATTATGGGTCACGTAGCCATCGAAGCCACCGGCGACCCGCTGCCAGACAGTACGCTGGAAAAAGCGCGCCAGAGCGACGCCATCCTTTTTGGCGCTATCGGTCATGCCAAATACGACAACGATCCCACGCTGAAAGTGCGCCCGGAGCAAGGCCTGCTCAAGATCCGCAAAGAGCTGGGCCTGTATGCCAACCTGCGCCCCATCAAGCTGTTCGACGACCTGCTGCAGGCGTCCAGCATCAAGCCGGAGATACTCCAGGGCGCAGACATCCTGTTTTTCCGCGAGCTCACCGGCGATGTGTATTTCGGGGAAAAGAACAGGAGCGAAGACCGTACTTCCGCTTCAGACCTGATGATCTACCACAAATACGAAGTGGAGCGCATTGCCCGCAAAGCCTTCGAGGCCGCACGCACCCGCAAAAAGAAACTTTGTTCCGTTGATAAGGCCAATGTGCTGGAAGCTTCCCGGCTGTGGCGCGAAGTAGTGCAAAGCCTGGAAAAAGAATACCCGGACGTAACAACCGAGCATATGTTCATAGACAATGCCGCGATGCAGCTCATCAAAGACCCGAAACGTTTTGACGTAGTGGTGACCGGCAACCTGTTTGGAGACATCCTCACCGATGAAGCCAGCCAGATCGCAGGTTCCATGGGCATGCTGGCCTCCGCTTCCGTAGGCGATTCCGTTGGTTTCTACGAACCCATCCACGGTTCCGCCCACGACATTGCCGGCAAAGGCATTGCCAACCCGCTGGCCTCCATCCTGAGCGCAGCGCTGCTGCTGGACATTTCATTCGGCCTCAAGGAAGAATCCCAGCGCGTGATCCGTGCCGTAGACGCCACGCTGCGCCAGGGTTTCCGTACGATGGACATTG
The DNA here is from genome assembly GCF_039655965.1 of Chitinophaga sp. YIM B06452. Classification (NCBI taxonomy): domain Bacteria; kingdom Pseudomonadati; phylum Bacteroidota; class Chitinophagia; order Chitinophagales; family Chitinophagaceae; genus Chitinophaga; species Chitinophaga sp. YIM B06452. Next base: position 177,123 of record NZ_JAWLKY010000004.1, read on the forward strand.
CAAACAAACATACACCCAACGATTTTGTGCTCGGCACCGACGCCATGGGCACACAAGTCCTGAAAAACCTTAACTAACCTACAAACTGATTGTCATGGATAAAAATCGTGTATACGTTTTCGATACTACCCTCCGCGACGGGGAGCAAGTGCCGGGCTGCCAGCTCACCACCGTCGAAAAGATCATTGTCGCCAAAGAGCTGGAAGCCCTTGGCGTAGACGTGATCGAAGCAGGGTTCCCCATTTCCAGTCCCGGCGATTTCCAGAGCGTGGTGGAAATTTCCAAAGCCGTATCCGAACCGGTAATCTGCGCCCTCACCCGCGCGAACACGGCGGACATCGATGCAGCCGCGGCCGCGCTGAAATACGCCAAACGCAAGCGCATCCACACCGGTATTGGTTCGTCGGACATGCATATCAAATACAAGTTCAACTCCACCCGCGAAGCCATCCTGGAACGCGCTGTGGAAGCAGTGAAATATGCCCGCAAGTTTGTGGACGATATTGAATTTTATGCAGAAGACGCCGGCCGTGCGGATAACGAATATCTCGCCCAAATGATCGAAGCAGTGATCGCTGCCGGCGCTACCGTGGTGAACATCCCGGATACCAATGGCTACTGCCTGCCCGAACAATACGGCGCGAAGATCAAATACCTGGTGGATCATGTGTCCAACATCGACAAAGCGATCATTTCCGTGCATTGCCACAACGACCTTGGTCTGGCCACTGCCAACACCATTGCCGGCGTTGTGAACGGCGCGCGCCAGGTGGAGTGCACCATCAACGGCATCGGCGAAAGGGCGGGCAATACTTCTCTCGAAGAAGTGGCCATGATCCTGAAAACGCACCATGCATTGGGTTACACCACCGGCATCAACAGCAAAAAAATATACGAGATCAGCAACCTCGTGTCTAACATGATGCGCATGCCCGTGCAGCCCAACAAAGCGATCGTGGGCCGCAACGCATTCGCGCACAGCTCCGGCATCCACCAGGACGGTGTGCTGAAGCACCGTGAGAACTACGAGATACTCAATCCTGAAGACATCGGCCTGCAATCCAATTCTATCATCCTCACCGCGCGCAGCGGCCGTCACGCGCTCAGACATCACCTGGAGCGCCTTGGTTACAAGATCGACAAGATCAATCTCGATGAAGTATACGCCCGTTTCCTCGAAATGGCCGATACCAAAAAAGAGATCGCGGACCACGACCTGCTGACGCTGATGGGAGACGGAGATGCCAATCACTACGACGATAAAGGCATCAAAGTAACGCTGCTACAGGTAGTTTGCGGCGATCCCCTGCGCCCGATGGCCACCGTAAAGCTGCGCATCAACGGCGAAGAAAAAGAAGCCAGCTCAGCAGGCAACGGTCCGGTGAACGCCACTATCAACGCCATTCACAACATCATCCAGGACGATATCACGATCGACGAATTCAGCATCCAGGCGATGCGCGGCGGCAGTGAAGATGTGAGCAAAGTGAACATGCGCGTGCATCACGGCGGAAAGTCCTACTACGGCTTCGGCTACTCTACAGACATCGTGAACGCCAGCGTGCACGCCTATGTGGATGCGCTGAACAAGATCTATTAAGAAGAGTTTTTGTCTGTATAAAGGGCTGTTTCGGGGAACTGGAACGGCCTTTTTTGATGAATAGAACAACAATTAAAGGAGCCTTTCAATTTGCCCTTTTCCGCCTCCTTTCGTAACTTGCCATCATTATGAAAGCGACTTACAACGCCACCATCGAAGGAAAGAACTGCATCGAAATAGAAGGATTCTATGACGAGATCTCCCGCGCATTCCGCTTCCCGGATTATTTCGGACGCAACCTGGATGCGCTGTATGACTGTCTTTCAGGCCTCCACGGTGTGGAAGAGAATTATTTGCTTACCATCACCGATTTCGAATATTTCCTCGCGGAAGAAAATGAAGAGACCCGCAACAAAGTGATCGACATCCTGCAGGATGTTTCCCGTGAATGGGAAGATGTGCCGGTGACGGAGATCACCCGCCCGAAATCTACCCTGACCATCATCGTGCAATAAATTTATAATCGCATAAAAAAAGCGTCCTGCTGTTACAGCAGGACGCTTTTTTTTATATTCGCGCGGCAAACTATTTCCGCCGCTGCAATTCCTTTATCTTCTGCGCAAGCTTCTTTTTATCTTTCATATACGGCGCCAGGTCGAACAGCTCTACCTTCCTGTATTCCACCGGGTGGCTTTCGCTCTGCAAAGCGATATAACCTTCGCTCAGCAGCTTGCCGTTCTGCATCAGCGCAGGATCGCTGCCGCTTACGTTGCCCCCGCCGATCTGCGGTTTTTCGTATACCAGTACGGTATCTTTTTCGACGATGTGCTTCACGATGGAATCGCCCAGCACCAGCACTTCCGCGTGCACCCACTGGTCGCCGTTGTAGGTCTTACTGGTGGAATTTATGCAATGCGCGGTGATGAGCTTATTGTTCATCACCACATTGGTGCCTGGTGTGCAAAGGTTGGCCGTGGTGCGGTTGCCTTTGCCCAGCCCGCCCAGCAGCTGCACTTCAATGGAGATCGGGAAGTCCTGGTTCACGCCCATCGTTTTGGCGGCCTGTGAATGGATCATCGCGCCGCTGTTGCGGGTGGCCCAGCCCGGGCCGCCTTTCACCTGTTCGCCCACGAAACGGTATTCCATCACGAGCAGGTAAGCGGAAAATTTCCGCTTATGGAAGATGTGGCCGTATTGTTCCTTGAATTCGTCGTAGTTCTCGTAAGACACTGCCAGGTTGCCGTTCTGCACCCTGAAAGTGTTGCCATTGTTGTCGTTCAGCTGGTGGCCGGTGATCTTGATATCCCAGTCCTTCAGGTCTTTCCCGTTAAAAAGGCTGAACCAGCCGTTCTTCGCTTTCTGCGCCGAGCATGCGCCGCAAACAAGCGCCAGCCCCAACGTCATCATTAATTTGATATTCCGCATAGACGTGTGAGTAATTTGAACCGTTAAGCTATAAAAATTATTTAAGCTCCTCAAACCCAATATCCATAAGTGGATATTTTTGAGGGTCTTTGAGATAATAATGCCACCATTCGGTTTCCAGCGCCACGAACCCGTGCGCTTCCATGAGGGTGCGCAGCAGCATGCGGTTCTCTTTTACTTCGTCGCCCAGGTCCTGGTACTCGTGGTGGGCTTTTTCGGTGAAGTCGTCGTAAGGCGTAGGCATGGGCATTTCCCGGCCCGTTTTCAGGTAAATGAGCGTAAGGTCCACCGCCACGCCGCGGTTATGGCCGGAGCCTTTTTTAGGATCGGCGGCGTAACGGTCGTCCGGCACTATTTCCCACATTTTTTCCGTTACCCGGTAGGGGCGGTAACCGTCATAGATCTTGATGCCCAGGCCGAGCGGTTCCAGGTATTCCTGCAGGCGCAGCAAGGCCTCGTAAGCGGGCCGGCGGAGGAACACGGCCGGGAAAGGGTAGAGCACCGTTTTGGTGAAGTTGTCCATGGTGGCATAACGCACGTCCATCGCGAAATCCGTCACGCGAACCAGCGCCTGTTGCGGGTCTGCGCGCACGATCTCCTGGTACAGCGCAAGACTGTTCACCACGGGCAGCCCGTATTTATTAAGCGGTATTTGCTGGCAGTAACTTTGAATGGAAACGAATAATAAGCTCAGGATGAATATATTTTTCACTGATATCGATTTAGATGGCTTTAAAATTAGTGAAGAAAGTACATAATCAGGGTAAAAAAGAATTGCAATAAGGCATAATATTGAGGTATTTTAGAACCCTTAAAATAAGCAAAAGATGAGTTTTTTCCGACTAGATGGAAAAGTGGCAGTAGTGACCGGCGCCGGCAGCGGTATCGGCCAGGCCATTGCGCGGTGTTTTGCCGCCAGTGGCGCCACCGTTCACGTACTGGAGCTGAATGAAGAAGCAGGACTGGGCACTGTTGATGAAATCACCGCCGCAGGCGGCAGAGCGCAGGTGCATGCCGTGAATGTGGCAGACCAGGCGGCTGTTATCACCGTTATGAAAAATGTGGCCGGCATTTCCGGCAGGCTGGACATTCTCGTGAACTGTGCCGGCATTGCCCACGTGGGCAAGCTGGAATCCACCCCGGAACAGGATTTCGACAGGGTGTTTTCCGTAAACGTAAAAGGAACGTACAATTGCATGTACGCAGTAATAGAGCAGATGAAAAAACAAGGCGGCGGCGTGATCCTCAACATCGCTTCCATCGCTTCCAGCGTGGGTATACCGGACCGTTTCGCTTATTCTATGAGCAAAGGCGCGGTGCTCACCATGACGTTATCAGTCGCGAAAGATTACCTTGCCGATAAGATCCGTGTGAACTGCGTATCGCCCGCGCGCGTGCATACGCCGTTTGTAGACGGATTTATCGCGAAAAATTATCCCGGCAAAGAAGCGGAGATGTTTGAAAAGCTTTCCAAAACGCAGCCCATTGGCCGCATGGCAAAGCCCGACGAAGTGGGATACCTGGCCCTGTACCTCTGCTCTGATGAAGCAGGTTTTATCACCGGCTGCGACTACCCCATAGACGGCGGCTTCATTAAACTCAACAACTAATGCGACGACTTTTACTGCCATTCGCGCTGCTGCTCGTTTTTACCGCATGCAACAACAGCGCCACTGAAAATAAAAACAAAGGAGAAGAATCTACGGGCGAAGATGCGCCGGTAGTTCCGGCCAAGCCAGGCGGCACTTTCACCGTTACCATCCTGGACCGCGACAAGGATACTTCCTCCATCCGTTTCAACTTCACCGTAGATACGCTGAAGTACGAAAGAACTTACAACGACCTGCCGCTGATCAAAGGCTATCCCGATTCAGCGGTCTATAAAGTTTTCTGGGACGCGCCCAACAGCGTTTGGGTGGGCTTCATCAAACCCAACAGGGACACCAGGTATTACCATGGCTCGCAGGACAAAGCTTCGCTGAAGATACTCTGGGTGCCTTCGCCGCCGAAACGCATTTACCAGTACATGGAAAAATACGTAGGCCTGGGCGACGCCATCCGCCAGCAGGAAATGGTGCAGGAATATGATAAAGAGATCAAATCGGGCCAGATCATCGCGCACTTCATCGTCAGGCTGAAAGAGTTGAAAGAGCCCAACATGAAAGGCGTATACCTTGAATTCGGCGGCATCCGCCGGGAGCTGGAAATGCCCGTTCCGCAAGGCGCGAAGCCTTACATCCAGGTGGTGTCGGAAGATCATTGCGTGGTGGGATTGCTGACGCCCGATGGGGAGAAAGAAGATTATTACGAAGTAAAAGTGGTGAACGGCCGCATCGGTTACAAACAGGTGCAAACGGCTTTGAACATTAAGTGATTAAAAAAGTCCGTCATTGCGAGGAGCAGCGGGGCAAAGCGGGAGGGGCGACGAAGCAATCTCTTTCATTGAATTGGCGTACTTCAGACCATGGAGGAGATTGCTTCGTCGCGGCTCCTGCACAAAGTCCACGCTCAGCTCCTCGCAATGACGAGATTTTGCTGGTGCAATGAGCCTTTCAGTGCATTTAAAAGAATAATTGCAAATACAATAAACATTAACGAATGAAACTTATCAGGTTCGGATTGTTGGGAGAAGAAAAACCCGGTGTGGCAACGGAAGCCGGGATGTTTGACGTGTCTGCCTTCGGGGAAGATTTCGGGGAGCGTTTTTTTGAAACAGACGGGCTGGAGCGCCTCGCCAAATGGTGGGCGGCCAATGGCGGCAATTGCCCGAAAGTGCCGGAGGGCACAAGGCTCGGCTCCTGCGTACAGCGTCCTTCCAAGATCATCTGCATCGGCCTGAATTACGCCGATCACGCGCGTGAAACAAACGCCGCCATTCCCACGGAGCCGATCGTGTTCTTCAAATCAACCTCTTCCCTCGTAGGGCCGAACGACAACCTGGTAATCCCGCGCAACAGCGAGAAAACAGACTGGGAAGTGGAACTGGCCGTTATCATTGGCAAAAAAGCAAGCTATGTAGAGCAGAACGAGGCCATGGATTACGTGGCAGGCTACGCCCTTCACAACGACTACAGCGAACGTGCCTTCCAGCTCGAAAGGAACGGGCAGTGGGTAAAAGGGAAGAGCGCAGATACTTTCGCGCCGCTGGGCCCCTGGATGGTTACCAAAGACGAAATAAAAGACGTGCACAACCTGCGCCTGTGGCTGACTGTGAATGGTAAAAAGATGCAGGATGGCAATACATCCAATTTCATTTTCAACGTTCCCTACGTAGTATCATACCTTAGCCAGTTCATGACCCTGCTGCCCGGCGATGTGATCTCCACCGGCACGCCAGCGGGCGTGGGCCTGGGTTTCAACCCGCAGATCTACCTGAAAGCGGGCGATGTGATAGAATTGGGAATTGACGGATTGGGCACTTCCAGGCAGGAAGCAGTAGCCTGGAAAAAATAAACGTTATGAAAAGACACGTTCTCGCGCTGGATCTGAAAGATGATCCCAAACTGATAGAAGAATATTTAACGATCCACAAGGCCGTGTGGCCCGAAATACTGGAAAGCATCCGCGATGCGGGCATTACCGCCTGCGACATGTACCGCGCCGGCACCCGCATGATCATGATCCTTGAAGTGGACGATACGTTCACCTTCGAGCGCAAAAACGCCATGGACGAGGCCAGCCCGATCGTGCAGAAATGGGAGGCGTTCATGTGGACCTTCCAGCAGGCCATTCCCGCCGCAAAACCGGGCGAGAAGTGGGTGATCATGGACCAGTTCTTTTCTTTATAGTTCTTAAGACCTTATTCAACGTTATGATCATAGACGCTCATCAGCATTTCTGGCAATTCGATCCCGTACGCGACGCGTGGATCACTGAAGATATGCAAGTGATCCGGAAGGATTTTTTACCCGCAGACCTTGCGCCCGTGCTGAAAGCAAACGGGGTAGAGGGCTGCGTGGCCGTTCAGGCGGATCAGAGCGAAGCGGAAACGGAATTCCTGCTGCAGCTGGCCCGCGAGAACAGTTTTGTTAAAGGCGTGGTAGGTTGGGTTGATCTCAGGGCGGCCAATATCAAAAGCAGGCTTGAACATTTCACGCAGTTCCCCGCGCTGAAAGGTTTCCGCCATATCGTACAGGGCGAGCCCGACAAAAATTTCCTGCTGCGCGAAGACTTCTGCAAAGGCATTGCCGCGCTTGCGGAGTACGATTTCACATACGACATCCTCGTGTATCCGCACCAGCTGCCCGCTGTGGCCGAATTTGTAAAAAAATTCAAAGACCAGCCGCTGGTGTTAGACCATCTCGCCAAACCCGATTTCGAAACCGGGGAGCTGAAGGGATGGGAACAGCACATCCGCGACATTGCCCGTTATAAAAATGTGTATTGCAAGCTCAGCGGCATGGTAACCGAAGCGGACCTGCAGAACTGGAAACAGGAAGACTTCACGCCTTTCCTCGAAGTGGCGCTGGAAGCCTTCGGGCCGGACAGGCTGATGTTCGGCTCAGACTGGCCGGTGTGCCTCCTCGCAGCGGAATACGAAGAGGTGCTGGGCATCGTGCAGCACTTCGTGGGCAAACTGTCTGCCGCAGAACAGCGGCAGATCATGGGCGGCAACGCCGTGGAATTTTATAAACTCAATTAAACCGTACATCAACATGAATCTCGGGTTACAGGATAAAGTAGTGATCGTTACCGGCGGAGCCAAAGGCATTGGCGAAGCCATTGCAAAACTCGTTGCTGCCGAAGGCGGCATTGTTGTGATTGCGGGCCGCAAGGCGGAAGACAATGAAAAAACCGTTGCCGCCATCCGCCGGCAGGGCGGCAGGGCGTTTGGCATAGAAGCGGAGCTGGGCAGAACGGAAGACTGCAAAAAAGTGATAGACGTTACCGTGAAAGAGTTCGGTAAAATAGACGGCCTGATCAACAACGCAGGCGCCAACGACGGCGTGGGACTGGAAAGCGGCAGCCCTGAGAAGTTCATGGCTTCCCTGCAAAACAATCTCAGTCATTATTACAACCTGGCGCATTACGCGCTGCCTTACCTGAAAGCTACCAAAGGCAATATCGTGAACATCGGTTCCAAAGTGGCTGCCACAGGGCAGGGCAATACATCCGGCTACGCCGCTTCCAAAGGCGCCATCAACGCGCTCACGCGCGAATGGGCTGTGGAGCTGCTGCCTTTTTCCGTGAGGGTGAACACGGTGATACCCGCCGAAGTATGGACGCCGCTGTACGAAACCTGGATCAATTCACTGCCCAACCCGCAGGAGAAACTGAAATCCATCGTATCGAAAATTCCGCTGGAGCACAGGATGACCACTTCAGAAGAGATCGCGGCCATGACGGTGTTCCTGCTGAGCGGGCTTTCCTCGCACACTACCGGCCAGATCGTGTATGTAGATGGCGGTTACACGCACCTGGACCGTTCCATCAGCTGATAAAAGAGATATCAACCAACGACGAATTCCACATTATAATCATTCACCTAAAACGCAATAACATGGCAGGCGGCGCAGCTTCCACAACCAGTTATACTACCGCTTCACCGGGCTCAAAAAGCGCGAATTATTTATTCCCGTTTATCCTGGTTACCAGTTTGTTTTTTTTGTGGGCTCTGATTCACAATCTCAGCCCTATTTTAATACCACACCTTAAAAAAGCATGCAGATTAACGGATACACAGTCATCGTTCATTGACTCAGCTATTTTTATCGCCTATTTCCTTTTGGGTTTGCCGGCGGGCTATTTTATGAAGCGGTTTGGGTTTAAGGCTGGTATAGTATTAGGGTTGCTGATTTATGCAGCAGGCGCCCTGCTGTTTATACCTGCGGCAAATAGCGGTGAATATTCATTTTTCCTGCTTGCACTTTTTGTGATCGCTTCAGGTCTTACATTTCTTGAAACTGCCGCTAATCCATATGTTACGATTCTTGGGAAGCCGGAGACCGCCACTTTAAGGCTAAACCTTGCACAATGTTTCAACGGTGTAGGTGCTTTCGTAGGACCATTGATCGGGGCAGAATTTATCCTCTCGGGTAAAGAGATGAGCGAAGCGGAGCTGAATGCTATGCCGGCTGCCGAATTGCAGGCATACCTGTCTGCGGAAGCCGCTGCCGTGAAGATGCCCTACACGATCATTGGCATCGTGGTGATTCTGATCGCAGTTTTGTTCATCTTTACCAAGCTGCCGGACATCAAAGAACAACATGAAGCTAAAGACGCAAAACCGGAAAATGAAGGAAGTATTTTCAGGCATCGTCATCTTATCGCGGCTATCATTACTCAGTTCTTTTACGTTGGTGCCCAAGTTGGTGTAAATGCTTTCTTCATCCGTTTTGCGAGGTTTGCAGGCAATATGCCGGAAAAGGAAGCGGCTTATCTGCTGGGAGCAGTGGCCGGCCTTGGATTTATGATCGGCCGTTTTGTAGGTACTTTCCTGATGCGTTACATCAAACCGCATACGTTGCTGGCGCTATATGCATTATTGAACGTAATATTGGTCCTGATCGCGATGACTACCAAAGGAGATGTGGCCATTTGGGCAGTACTGGCTGTGCCTTTCTTTATGTCGATCATGTTTCCGACAATATTTTCGCTTGGACTGGAAGGATTAGGCGTAGGGCATACTAAACTGGGTTCGTCCCTACTGGTAATGTCCATTGCGGGCGGTGCTATTTGCCCACCCCTGATGGGCCTTGTTTCTGATGCTTCGAATATCCAGATGGCTTATCTTGTGCCACTGGCTTGTTTTGCAGTCGTGTTGTGGTTCGCTGTCAAAGGATATAAGCTCGATAGGGCTTCATAATCTGATTTAAATCTTCATAAAAAACGCTGCAACGCCACCCGGTTTTGCAGCGTTTTTTATGTAACTTTATTAGCATAACTCCGGACCATGAAGCCATATTTTCTCCTGACCATGCTCTTTTTGCTATGCATCGCCTGTAAAAAGGACAAACAGGAGCAGGGCAACATCCAGGTAACCTTCAAAAACGTCGTAAACGGCGTGCCCCTTTCACTCGGTATCGCCGCCCCTTACACCAATGCCAACGGGGAAGTCTTTACCGTCAGCGCTTTCAAATACTACATCACCAATATTTCCCTCGTAAGACTGGATAATACCGTGCAACGCATCGGCGATACCTATTTTTTGATCGACGAAAGCGTGCCAGCATCCAAAGTGATCACGTTCCCGGTGCCAAAGGGCGAATACAGGGGCATTTCTTTTAAGATAGGAGTAGATAGCGCGCGGAATGTAAGCGGCGCGCAAACGGGCGCGCTGGACCCCGTGAACGGCATGTTCTGGAGCTGGAACAGCGGCTATATCATGGCGAAGATGGAAGGCAACAGTCCTTCGTCTGCCGCCCCCGGCCAGGCGCTTACCTATCATATCGGCGGCTTCAAAGGCAACTATAACGCCGTGCAGGACGTACAACTGATCAGCCCGATCAGCCTGAGCGTGGCCGCGGAAAGAAAACCTTCATTGACCATCACGGCGGATTTGTATAACTGGTTCACCGGCGTAAACCTGGTGAAATTCAGCGACAACGCCACCATCCACGTGCCCGGAGAGCTGGCCTGGAAGATCTCTGTCAACTACCGCTCGATGTTTAAGATCACCGACGTATCAGACCTTTGAAAAAATATCTCATATACACATGCTGCCTGTTCCTGCTCATCTGGAGCTGCAGGAAAAACAAGGACGTGAGGTCCGGCCCAACGCCGTATACCCTCAACCTCCCGTCCAATTTTCCCGCGCCGGTGTACGACATGAGTGGTAACCCGCTTACGGAAGAAGGCATTGCCCTGGGCCGCCGTTTGTTCTATGATCCCCGCCTTTCCCGCGACAGCACTATCTCCTGCGGGTTCTGCCACCAGCAGTTCGCCGCTTTCGCCCACTTCGACCATCCGCTGAGCCATGGCATAGACAACCGCACCGGCCTGCGTTCCGTTCCCGGCTTGTTTAACCTCATCTGGCAAAAGGATTTTATGTGGGATGGCGGCGTGAACCACCTGGAAGTGCAGCCGCTTACGCCCATTACGGACCCCAACGAAATGGGCGAGGACCTTGCCCGCCTGATCACCCGCCTGAACGGGGATCAGAAGTACCGGAACTTATTCAGGGACGCATTCGGTGAAGGAGAGATCAATTCACAGAAATTATTCAAAGCGCTGGCACAGTTCATGGCCACGATGAATTCTTTCAACTCCAAATACGACAGCGTGATGCGCGGAGCGCCCGGCGTACAATTCACCGCCGAAGAAGCGGGCGGTTACGCCACTTTCCAGGCCAAATGCGCATCTTGCCACAAAGAACCGTTGTTTACAGACGGCTCGTTCCGCAACAACGGCCTTCCCTATAACCCCTACCTCCACGATGCGGGCCGCATGCGCATTACCAACAGTACCGGCGATTATTTAAAGTTTAAAGTGCCGTCGCTGCGCAATGTGATCAAAAGCCCGCCCTACATGCATGATGGCAGGTATTATGACCTGTTTGACGTATTTTTGCATTATGCTGACAGCATAGTTCAAACCCCCACCATAGATCCTTTAGTGAAGAACCGGATCCCGTTGAGCGCACAGGAGCAAAGAGAACTCTACTTTTTCCTGAATACGCTCACAGACCCAGGGTTTATCAACAGTAAGTCTTTAAGCGAAATATTGATAACTGATTGATAATTAATTTATTAAACTCATTTTAACAAAACAGGAACATATCTTTAACCATTTCTGGCAGGAATTTTGCCAATTCCCCGTGTCATGTTAAAAAAAATATTAAATAAAATTGTGAAGTGTGCAGCGGCAGCGCTGTTGATCCTTTCCATCGGCGCAGTTCCCGCAATGGCGCAGAAGAAAGTGACCAACATGCCTACCACGGGGATTGCGAGCTATTATGCCCAGAAATTCCATGGTAGGAAGACCGCCAGCGGGGAAGTATTTGATAACACCGCCATGACGGCAGCGCATAATTCGCTTCCGCTCGGCACCATGATCAAGGTGACCAATATACGGAACAACCGTTGGGTAGTGGTGAAAGTAACAGACCGCCTGCATCACGCCAACCGCAGGATCGTGGACCTTACGCAGGCCGCGGCAAAGCAGCTTGGATTCATTCACTGGGGCCTTACGAAGGTGAAAGTGGAAGTGGTGACCAAAGAATTTGTAAACAGCCTTCCTTTCTGGGAAATGGCACTGAATTAAGTACGTCCAAATAAAATGTCAATGGCCGTGATCTGCCTGAAAAGGTGGATCCCGGCCATTTTTATAAGTATTGTTGTTAATTAAGGCTGATACTTCCAGCAGCCCTGCACATGATCGTTCACCATGCCGGTAGCCTGCATATATGCATAACAGATAGTGGAACCCACGAATTTGAAGCCCCTCTTCAGCAGGTCTTTGCTCATCGCATCAGACGCCGCTGTTTTGGCCGGCACCTGGCTCATGCTTTTAAAGCGGTTGAGAACAGGCTGGTGGCCTACAAACTGCCAGATGTACCTGTCAAAGCTGCCGAATTCCTTTTGTACGGCCAGGAAGGCTTTGGCATTGGAAATACAGGCGCGTATCTTCAGCTGGTTGCGGATAATACCAGGGTCTTGCAGGAGCTTTTCTATTTTCTTTTCCGTGTATTTCGCGATCTTCTGCGCATCCCAGTTGTCGAACGCTTTGCGGTAATTTTCCCTTTTGGTGAGTACGGTATACCAGCTGAGGCCGGCCTGCGCGCCTTCCAGGCAAAGCATTTCGAAGAGCTTTGTATCATCGTGGCAGGGAGTGCCCCATTCATGGTCGTGGTAATCCATGTACAGCTGGTCTTTGGTGCTCCAGCCGCATCTTTGTTTTTCCATTACAGTTCCCACTTTTTGATCAGCTCTTTTACCTGCTTTTTATAGGTTTTCAGCATGGCGATGGTTTGCTGGATAAAGCTGTTGTCTTCCAGCTTGCCCACCACTGCTTCCATTTCCTCCGTGTTTTCGTAGGTCATCTGGCGGAAAGGATTGAGATAATCCTTTTCGCGGGAGTGATAAATACCTTCGGTGATCATACCATAAGTGTATACGGACTGATCGAGGAATTTTTTGAACTGTGCGGCAGTGAGTTCTTTCGGGCTGAGCTGATGCAGGTGGAGCAGGCAGGCCAGGGCATGCTGCAGTTTATCTTCATCATATTTCCCGCCCAGCTGGCGGTATACTTCATGCAGCTGGGGCCAGCTGCCGATCTTTCCTTTGCGGATGCGCTGTTTCACGTCTTCAAGATCGTCCGCTTTAACAAGCTGCCCGCCAACGTTGCTCCAGGCGCCTCTTTTGCATTGTTTCAGGTAAGCCTGCAAAGCGGGGAACGATTGAATATTGCGTTCGGCTGCCTGCTGCAATAAATTCTTCACGGCATACAGCACGATCAGTTCACGGAAGAGGGGATACGCTTTATGCACTTTCAGCAGTTGCACTTTGCGGGAAGAATTCTCTATCTGCTCGCCCAGTATTTCCATGCGGGCCACTTTGGCGTTTTCTTCCAGCAGCAGTTTTTTACCGGCTTGCTGGATGGATTTTTTCCCTGCTTTATCTTTTTCTTTTTCCTGCAAAGAGGCCTTGCCCACGGCCAGTTCCATCAGCTCCAGCGCTTCCAGCAGCTCTTCGGCGGAATCCGGCGCCAGGTAATCGTATTCGATGTGCTGCGTTTTATCTGTCCGTTTATCGCGGTCCACGTATTTCCAGGAGTTGCGCGCAAGCGCATACATGTTGTGCAGGAACCAATAGCCTGGCATGATGCGCAGGCAGTCGTCGTGCTCGTCGTTTACTACCAGGCTGAACGGAAACGGTATGCGCAGCTCGCTCATATAGTTGCCTTTGGCGATGAGTGTGAAGCTGGCGAATTTGGAATTGTGTTTCAGCGTAACGCTCAGGCCGGGCCAGAAGCCGCGCCCGGCAATGATCTCGCCGTCTGCCCCGCGGGAATTGTGGTTGCTGCCGATGGTGGCGCCGGCGGCCATATTGCTTTGCCCCATGATGAGCGCGGCGCAGAGGAATGAGTTGTTGTGGTGCTGTTCGTGCGCGGGAAATATGAGTGAATTCAACACTTCGCAGCAGGAAATGGTCGCGTTGTTGCCCAGATAGGAGTTGATCAGGCGCGCGCCGTATTTCAGCTGGGAATGGGAGGCCATGATGAAACGCACGGCCTTCACGCCGTAGAACACCCTGCAGCCCAGCCCTACGATGCCGTTCACCAGCTCGCAGCCTTCGCCGATCTGTGAAGGAGCGCCGGCTTCGCTGTTGATGGTGAGGTTCTTGAGCTTGTTGGCGCCTTTGATGTATGCGTCTGACCCAACGGTCACATCTTTGATGATGTTGCAATGTTTGATCACGGTGCGGTCGCCCACCATGCCGTAATACCCGCGTTTTTTGTCGAATTGTTTTTCGGTGAATGCTTTGAACTGGTCCATCAGTGCCTGGTCGTTGCGGTTGCGCGTCCAGAGCCAGGCATCGCCGGGCAGCATGCCGTCAAACGGCATTACGCTGCGGCCGCCGTTCTCATTGCAGAGTTCCAGCCAGATGCGCACGCTGTCGGGCTCGCCTTCTTTCACAATGCCGTTGCCGAATTTAGCATGATCGGTGGTAGCCATTTCGTTCACATTGGCGATCATCACTTCATTGCCGATGATGTAGTGGGAGAGGAAATTGACGTTGTGCACCACTACATTGTCCCCGAAGTCGCAGGAGGCGATGGTGCTGTTGTACAGGCCTACCGGCAGGCGCAGGTTGTGGAATTCGAGGAAATACGGCTCCAGCTTGCCGATACGTACCATGCCGAAAAAGTGGCAGTGCTGCACGAGGTTCGGATCGAAGTCGTTGTCCACGAAAATATTGTTCCAGTCGTCTGAAGTATTATCGTTGCGCACCAGTGTTTCAATTTCACCGGCTTTCAGCTTGCGGTGAACGGTTTCTTTGCCACGCTGCTGGTCGCGAAGGTAGTATTCGTTCTTCCCTTCAGGAAGGTAACGTTCGTCAACGAACTGGTAACCCAGCTGGCTGAGCGGTTTCTTTTCTATATGGTTCATACGGATACTATTCTACGGTTACAGACTTGGCGAGGTTACGCGGTTTGTCCACATCATAACCTTTGGACACGCCGATATGATAAGCCAGCAACTGCAGCGGGATCACTGAAATGATCGGCGCCACCAGCTCATCCGCTTCAGGCACCACGATCACATCGTCCGCCATGCCGGGTATCACCTGGTCGCCTTCGGTGGTAATGGCGATCACCTTGCCTTTCCGCGCCTTGATCTCCTGGATGTTAGACACGATCTTTTCATAATAGCTGTCTTTGGTAGCCACGAACACCACAGGCAGGTTCTCGTCTACCAGCGCAATGGGCCCGTGTTTCATCTCGGCGGCGGGGTAGCCTTCCGCGTGGATGTAGGAGATCTCTTTCAGCTTGAGGGCTCCTTCCAGCGCGATGGGGAAGTTGTAGCCCCGGCCCAGGTAAAGGAAATCGCGGGCGTCTTTATATTTTTCGGCGATGGCTTTCACCTGGTCATTCAGCTTGAGGGCGGTGGCCACTTTTTCTGAAACGTCTTCCAGCTCGTCCAGCAGGTGCTGGAAGCGCTGCGGGGTGATGGTGCCTTTGGCTTCTGCGATCTTCAGGCCAATGAGGCTCAGTACGGCCAGCTGCGCGGTAAATGCCTTTGTGCTGGCTACGCCTATTTCAGGGCCTGCATGCGTGTATACGCCGCCGTTAGACAGGCGGGCGATGGAAGAACCCACCACGTTGCACACGCCGAGGATGATCGCGCCTTTTTCTTTGGCGCTCTCCATGGCTACCAGCGTATCCGCGGTTTCGCCGGACTGTGATACGGCAATGATCACGTCGCCCTTGCCCACCACCGGGTTGCGGTACCGGAACTCGGAAGCGTATTCCACTTCCACCGGTATGCGGCACAGCTCTTCGATCATGTATTCCGCCACCAGGCCGGCATGCCAGCTGGTGCCGCAGGCCACGATGATGATGCGGCGCGCTTCCTTCAACATGTCCATGTGTTCGCGGAGGCCGCCCAGCGTGAGTTTTCCGGCTTTGGCGTCCAGCCTTCCCCTTAAGCTGTCAAATATGGTCTGCGGCTGCTCGAACACTTCCTTGAGCATAAAGTGGTCGTAACCGCCTTTTTCGATGGCGGCCAGCTCTATGTCCAGCTTTTGTATGTAAGGGGTTTGTATTTCGTTGGAAATATTTTTCAGGATAAGTTCGTCGGCACGGAGTATCGCGATCTCATAGTCGTTCACATACACCACTTCCTTGGTATATTCCACGATGGGCGATGCGTCTGACGCGAGGAAGTGCTCGCCTTTGCCCACGCCTATCACGAGGGGGCTGCCCTTGCGCGCGGCGATCAGCGTATCCGGCTTGTCCTCATCCACGATCACGATCACGTAAGCGCCTACCACTCTTTTCAGCGCAATGCGCACGGCTTCTTCGGTGGAGCAGCTGTTGGATTGTTTGATCTCCTGGATAAAATGGATCAATACTTCTGTATCGGTGTCGCTGGTGAAGTGATGCCCTTTGTTGAGCAGTTCCTGCTTCAGCTGCGCATAGTTTTCGATGATGCCGTTGTGCACCATGGCCAGCTTGCCGTCTCCGCTCAGGTGGGGATGCGCGTTCCTGTCGCTGGGCTCGCCGTGCGTTGCCCAGCGCGTATGGCCGATAGCAATATGGCTTTTGAGGTCTTTGCCCAGCACATAGTCCTCCAGCTCGGATACCTTACCTTTTTTCTTATAGACTTTAAGATTCCCGCCATTCAGCAAAGCGACGCCCGCACTGTCATAGCCGCGGTATTCAAGGCGTTTGAGTCCTTTTAATACGACAGGATATGCTTCCCGCTGGCCGATATAGGCTACTATTCCACACATGGATACAATAAGGTTTTTTAAGGTTAAAAATTGAGAATAGGGGCTCAAAGTAAGACTTCTGCCGCAAATAAAAAAAGAGGCCGCGCTGGCAGCCTCTTTCATCAGTCCATATCATATGACTGGCTTCCGGGCCCCCAGCCGTACCGGTTGCGGTATTTTACATGCCTGATCGCTTTGGTGAACTGCTCCTGCCAGGGCTTATCCGCCAGGAAAGGCAGTTCCGTAAGCTGGGTAAGCGCATCCGCTGCGCTCAGCTCTTTCCCGTTCTCCGGCTGCATGCCGCTCACGGCCAGCAACCAGCGGTCGCTCTCTTTTTTGCGGTATTTATAAATATAAACGGTCCCCTTGCGGAAGCGGTGCATGGTTTGCTGCTTGGCCAGCAGCACGAGGGTGTCTATCCTGGTGTCGTAGCTTTCCGTGGTGTACAATATGCTGCGGGCAATGGATTCCTGTTTGGCGTATTTTGCGGGGAATTTGCCTGTCATGCCGATCTTTTCCAGCGCTTCCCACAGCTTCACGCGATATTTTTCACGGCCGGCAATGTCTTCCAGCAGGCTGTCTGCCACGGGGAGCTTGTTGCGCAGGTATAGCTGTGCGCGCAGTATCTGCTGGCCGCTGTTCTTCATGGTTTCATAGCGGGCGAAAAAACGTTCCGCATTCTTGTTGGTGTTCCGGTAGGGCAGTAGCATCACCGCGAAATTGTGGAGCGGGTAGTTTTCGTAATTGGCTGCTTCTATAGACAATTCGGTTTCTTCGTCGTGTCCGTTTGCCTCCTGCTCGCGCGATAATTGTTTCTGCAGGTGCACACGCGCGTCGAAAGCGATCTGGTTGACCTGTTCTTTGTAGACCCCAGGACTGATGTAGCCGCTATCCGCCAGTTCAGACAGCAGGGTGTACACCTGGTTCTTGTAGTCGGTGAGGGCGGTGAATTGCATCAGGTCGGGAAACAGGGCGGCGCTGAGCCGGAGGGAGTCGTAGAGCGGCGTGAAGAGGCCCGAGGGCTGGTTCATTTCACCGAAAACAGGTATTTCCTTCAATACCAGTTCCCTGAACACATCGTGCGCTTCGCGGGTTTGCTGGTGAAGCAAAGCGGTGAGGATGCTGAACTGGAGGGAAGATGTGTCGTTGGCCGCCTGGTAAGCCTGGCGCAGGAAAGGCAGTATGTCCGGGTGTTTGATAGTGCCGAGCTGTTCTACCAGGTCGTTCTTTACTTCAAAATAATTCTTTTCGGAAGCGCTCCAGCCTTTGATCATCCTGATCAGCGCGGGCGCGTCCTCATCCCGGTAGTTGACGTTGACGATAGACTGGCGGGCCTGTTTGCGGAAAACGCTGTCTTTGCTGTAAAAATCCTCCAGCAAAAGCGGCGTTTTGCTGCGGTAGATGGAAGTGCCTGCCAGCGTGTCTTCCGGCGTAAAGGTGTCGTAAAAAGTGGTGATGAAGGCCGATGGACCGCTGATATTGTCTGTGATGGACGACAGGGTATATACAGCGCCTTTGCGCAGGAAAACTTTATACAGGAAATTCTTTGTGCTGTTGGTGTCGCGCATTTGGTACAAACAGCTTTCCCATCCAGGCAGCTTCTCGTATTTTTTTGCGTATACAACGAGGTCGCCGTTGTTGGAAAGGCTTTTTTCTTTATTGTTCCAGTATTCGGCGCTGTCTTTCACGCTGTAGTACCGGTGTATCTTCTGGAAGCTGACATGAACGGTTTCCCCTGTGCTGTCTGACTGGAATTTCTGTTCTTTCACACTGTAGAGGTAGTCTGTATATTCTTCTTCATCCCCGTCATTGCCATTCCCGGCGAATTCTTCGGCAACGTCCCTGTCTTCGCCTTTCACGGCGGTTTGTACGGAGAAATATAACGCAGTGTCCTTATGCGCCTGGAAATTTTTATACTGCGGGTTCCGGAGGGTGAAGGTGTCGAAAAATTCCTGCGCGGTCTTTTTATCTTGCTGGTAGCGGGCAGAGAGCACGTAATAATTCGCGCCCTGCAGCAGGAAACGTGTTTGGGTGAAGCTATTGTCTGTATTCTGGTTCACGATCTCCAGGCAGGGGTGGCCGAGCCAGGTGAACAGCCGCCTGCTTTTCTGCTGTTTGATGAACTGCGACTGCTGGAAGCTTTCTTCCGCGAAGCTCAGCTCCACGGTATCTTCTTCAAGCATGCTGTAATCCTGTATGTTCTTGCGGATGATGAGATAGCTGTTGCCTGTTTTTTTGTCGAGCGCTTCGTACTCCTGTCTTTTACTCATGGAGCGGAGGGCCACGTTGTTGGAATGAACGGGTTGATGGGGGAGCTTCACGGAGAAGCTGCCTTCCGCGGGGTGGTAAATGCTCCAGTCTGGCATGGGCATTGGTTTCAGCCGGATGGATGCAAAGAAGCGGTCTGCCTCTTCGCCCGCGGCGTATTCCCCGTTGCCGCTGATCTTGAAAATGAATATCTCGAAGGGTGTGGCGAAAATATGGTAACGCTGGAGATCGCCGCGGCGGGTGCGGTTGCGGATGTCGAAACCGGTGTAGCCGCTGTTTTTGATCTGCTGCCGTGAAATGATCTTGCCGGGAATGTTCTCGTACAGCAGGCTGTCTATCTTCTGCAGCACGTCCTGCTCGGACTGCCCCAGGCTGAGTGCGTTGGTCTTGATGCGGCTCACGAGGTAATACGCGCCGTTCGCAAGGTCTGCATATTGCAGTTGCTGCAGCATGGTGAGATTGCTGAAATTATACAGCTTGCCGGGCAGCTCGGCTTGTATCCAGCCATCATCTGAAACATAAGGCCGGAACACGACGGGCGCTTTCATCTTTTCCAGCTGGTCTTTCTGCTCGCTGTCCCGGTTCGTAATACTGATGGGCCTCACGGTATAACCGGCTTTGCGGAGCATATGTATCAGCCCTCTTTCCCCGGGCAGGTGCGCGGCGCCCACGCCTGCAAACAGGCTCGATCTCCGGATAATGGAATCGATGGCTATGAACATGTTCTCATTGCGCTTGTAAAGGAATTTTTCCAGGAAAGCGGGAGAGCTGTTCTGTTTGTTGGAAAGGGAATCCAGCAGGTCCAGGTCGCCGCGGCGGTAGGCGTCGTTGAGGAGGTTGCGTGTTTCCGCCGGGCTGATATCGTAGGTGGAAGTGTTGTTCTTCCGGGTCTTTGCTTCTTTCGCCGCATCGCGGTAGGCTTCCAGCATCAGCCTTTCCGATTCTTCAAAACTTTCCACGCCGGTAGCCCTTTTGCCGAGCTTGCTGCCTACCTGGTAGATGTACATGTCGAGGAAAGTATCTTCTTCAAAATCTTCCTGCGAGCTGAAGGAGCGGTACAGCAGGTGGTTGATCATTTCAGGCCGGTAAGTGAGGCCATTCCGCACGAGGTCTCCATAGGAGCTGATGGTGAAAGCGTCTTTAGGCATCAGCGAGCGGCGGCTCATGGTGGTCATGTAGCTGCTGCTGAGCTTGAGCATCTTGCTTTTGGAAAAATCTTCCTGTAACTGCTGCGGGTCTGTTTCGAGGGAAACCACGTCTGCATTGCGGATGCAGTGGTAAAAGGAATCGCTGAGATGGAACGCGAGCTTGTTACTCACATGCATGGTGCCGAAAAGGTAAGAGGGCTTCGCCAGGTTGTTGCCGGTTATTTCCCAGAGAAGGCCCTGGTATTTCTGGCCGCTTTGCGCAAACGCTGCGCTGCACATGGCCAGGAGCAGGCACACCAGTACGCTTCTTTGCAAGTATTTCATGATAGGATCCCCGGGGATGATGATGCTTTCAAATATACTGAAAAAAAGATTGCAGTGCCCTGAAAGGCACTGCAATACTGGTATTTTGAGGGGCTGAGGCCCCGGTTTATTTTTGTAAAAGCACCCCGTTGAAGAGGCGGAGGATGCGTTTGTATTCGTCGGTCCAGCTGGCGGGCTCGGTGAAGCCGTGGTCTTCCACGGGATAAACGGCCAGTTCCCAGTTGTTTTTCCCCAGCTCTATCAGGCGCTGCGAGAGGCGCACGATATCCTGGAAATGAACGTTGGTATCCACCATTCCGTGGCACATCAGCAGGTGGCCTTTGAGCCCTTCCGCGAAGTAGATGGGAGAGGAGCGGCGGAACGCGATGCTGTCTGTATACGGCTCGTTGAGGATGTTGGAGGTATACCCGTGGTTGTAATGCGCCCAGTCTGTAACGGACCGCAGCGCTGCGCCCGCCGCGAAATCGTCTGGCGCGGTGAACAGGGCCATGAGGGTAATGAAACCGCCGTAGCTGCCGCCGTAAATGCCGATACGCTTGGGGTCCACGCCATGCTGCTGAGCGAGGAAACGCGCGCCGTCCACCTGGTCGGTAAGGTCTTTGCCGCCCATGTGCCGGTAAATGCCGGTGCGCCAATCCCTGCCGTAACCGGCGCTGCCGCGGTAGTCTATGTCCAGCACGGTGTAGCCCAGGTCTGTGAGCAGGTTGTGGAACATGTATTCGCGGTAATACTGGCTCCACCATTTATGCGCGTTTTGCAGGTAGCCTGCACCATGTACGAAGACGACGGCCGCGCCGTTGCGTTTGGCCGCATCGGGCGTGTAGAGACGTGCGTGCACGGTTTGGTTGTCGCGGGCTTTGAAGGTGACCACGTTCGCCTCGCGCCAGGGATATGCCTTGAACTCGTCCGTCATGGCGAGGTTGGTGACCTGGACCGGTTTTGCGCCGGCTTTGTTTTCCTGGAGATACAGTTCCCAGGGTTTGTTGGAAGCGGAATAACGGTAAGCGATCCATTTTTCATCGGGTGAAATGCTCACGGTATGCGCGCCGGTCATGGAAGTGATGCGTTCGGCCTTGCCGCCGGTTACAGGCAGGCGGTAGAATTGTTTTTCGCCGGGATGCACTTCGTTGGTGGTGATATAAAAATGTTGTTTGTTATGGGAAAGCTCGGTCTCCTGTACTTCGTAGTTGCCCTGCGTAAGCGCCTTCTTCTGTCCTGTGGCAACGTTGAAGGTATACAGGTGCGAATAGCCGGTGGCTTCGCTCTGGAACCAGCAGGTGTTCTCGTCTATCCATCCCAGGCTTCCCCAGCTGATGCCGGGCCCGCCCACCCAGGCTTCGTCGCGCTGGCGGTCCAGGGGCTTCAATGTGCCGGTAGCCGCGTCCAGCAGCATGATCCAGCGGTCTTTATTGTCCTGCGAACGGATGTTCACGATGCCGTGCGTGCCTTTTTCGGACCAGTACGGCCCGTTGATGATCACGCCGCGCGTAGCCCTTTTCACCGTGTCTTTGCCCGGGTAATCTTTGAGGTAATCGGGTTTATCGTTGATGCCGGGGATCGCCGATGTTTTGATGGCGATCACGGTATCGTTCAGCCGGTCGAATACAAAGGACTCGAAGGAAGGCTGCGGGGTGCCTACTTTGGCATTGGTGCGCAGCTCGCCGGTGAAACCGCTTTCTGTTACGAAATTGGGTACCATGGCGCCTTTGCTGGCAGCCGCTTCGCGGAATACACGGTATACGATGAAGCGGCCGTCCGGGCTTACGCGGGCGTCGGAGAGGGAGCGGTCGTCCAGGTAAAGGCTGCGCAGTTGCTCATTTTTGGGCAGGCTTTTGTTGAAAGCGGTCGCAGCGTCGGACTTCGCTTTTTTTTCTTTGATGGATTGGAACAGTTCCTGCTGCTGGTCTTTCAGGAATTGATCCTGCGCGTTCAGCCGCTCTGAACGTTCGGCGGGTTTGGCGCCGTTCACGAAATCGGTAAGCTGTTCTATCAGGCCGGTCTGTATTTCCCAGCTGAAAATATTGCGGTTGCGGCGGAAAAGAATGCGGCTGTCATGAAACCCGAATTCAGCGCCGCTTTCCAGCTCGGCCGTGCGGGTGATGCGCGTTTCTTTGCCGGAGGCAATGTCGCGGAGGAACACATCGCCCTGCCAGGTGTACACCATTTGCGTGCGGGGAACGTTGTAGCTGGCATTGGCCATTACCTGGATGTGCTGGCGCTCCGCGGGCAATGTTTTGCGGGGCTGATGCTGTGCAACGCTGATGCTGTAGAGTGAGTCTGCTGCGGCTTTTTCCGGGTTCCAGGAAAAATATACCGTTTTACCGTCTGCGCCCCAGAAGAGATTGTCCGGCGATGTGCCGATCCACTTCGGGTCGCGCATGATCTTTTCAATGGTCAGCGTTTGGGCATAGGTGGCGGCGGAAAGCAGGATAACCGCGGCCAGGAGTGATATTCTTTTCATCCGTTCAATTTAACCTGGGTTCATATTGGTTGATAGTGAATAATTTTTTAATTTGTTGCCACAAGATAATAACAAACCCTAGCACGATGATGCGTATTATGATGGCCGGTATGATGCTGGCGGGAATAATGGCTGCATGCGGCCAGCCGAAAAAGCCGGAGCGCGCAGTGACGCCGGTGGCGGAAGACAGCACATTCCTGACGGGCACTTTCTTCCTGGTGCGGCATGCGGAAAAAAATCCGGGGCGTGATTCCACCCTTACGGAAGAAGGAAGGCTGCGGGCGGGGAAGCTGTACCGTTTGCTGAAAGATTCAGCGGTCAGCCGTATTTATTCCACGCCGTTCAAACGCACGGTGCAAACGGGCGATTCGCTGCGCATCCTGGGCGGGGTAGACACTGCTTTTTACCAGCCTGATTCCACGGGAGAATCCTTGTTATACGAGATCAGCCGCCGCGGGGACTGGGGCAAACGCATCCTCGTGATCGGCCACAGCAACACCCTCATCCCGCTGCTCAAAAGCTTCAATACAAAGCCTGCAATGGATTCCATTGCAGACAAGGATTATGGCAACCTCTTCATTATTCATAAAGGGCTGAAAAAAGCGGAGTTGATAGAAAAACGGTATTAGAACGTCATTGCCCCAAAAAACGTCATTGCGAGGAGCAGCAGAGAATACTATGCAACAGAAAGTGCGGCGAAGCAATCTCCTCCGATATTGGGCCGTCCCATTCAATACCGGAGATTGCTTCGTCGCCCCACCCGCTTTGGCTCCGCTGCTTCTCGCAATGACGGTCTTTCCGGGTCAACGTTGGCTTATCGTTACAACAAAATCCCTTTCAGGAAAACATATGCCACCGTGAAATAGATCAGCAAACCGGTAACGTCTACCAGCGTGGCTACAAAAGGCGCGGAAGAGCTGGCCGGGTCGGCACCTGCGCGTTTCAGTATCAAAGGCAGCATGGAGCCCGATAGTGTGCCCCACAGTACTACGCCGATAAGGGAAACGCCCAGCGTAAGCCCGATGAGGATGGTATGGTCGCCATAGGTATGAAAGAAAGAATTCCAGACCAGGATGCGGATAAAACCGATCAGCCCCAGCACGCTGCCCAGCATAATGCCGGATAGGATTTCCCGCCGCATCACCCGCCACCAGTCGCTGATGGTAAGCTCCCCGAGGGCCATGGCCTGTATAATGAGCGTGGAAGCCTGTGAGCCGCTGTTGCCGCCGCTGGAAATAATAAGCGGGATGAACAGCGCCAGCACCACGGCTTTGGCGATCTCGTCCTCGAAATAGGTCATCACGGAAGCGGTGAGCATTTCCCCGATGAATAATATCACGAGCCAGCCCACGCGCTTTTTGATTAGACGCAGCAGGGGCATGTCCAGGTAAGGTTCGTCCAGCGCTTCGGTACCGCCGATCTTCTGGATGTCTTCGGTATGTTCTTCATTCGCGATCCAGAGGATGTCGTCTATCGTTACGATGCCCAGCATCACGCCGTTGTCGTCGGTTACGGGCAGGGCTACACGGTTTTCGAGCCTGAACACCTGGATGGCTTCTTCCTGGTCGTCGTTTACCTGCAGCGCCACAAAGCGGTCGTCCATGAGCGTTTCCACCACGGTGTCCGGCTGTACGAGCAGGAATTCCCGGATCCGGAAATCGTCCAGCAGCTTACCTTCGTCGTCGATAATATAGATCACGTCGATGGTTTCTGAATCGCGGCCGTACATGCGGATGTGGCTCAGCACCTGCGATACGGTCCAGTGAGCTTTTGCGGCAATGTAGTCCGGCGTCATGATGCGGCCTACGCTGTTTTCCTTGTAACCCAGCAGGGAAAGGGTCACTTTCCTTTCTTCGGGGTCCAGCAGTTTGATGAGCTCCTGTACGGCCTGGCTGGGCAGTTCCTGGAGGAAGGCAGTGCGGTCGTCAGGGGGCAGCTCGTTGAGCAGCTCGGCTGTTTTATGTGCGGGCAGGGCGCGGATAATGTCTTCCTGCGTGGGGAATTCCAGGATCCTGAAAGCCGCGGCCGCGCGGCCAAGGGTAAGGTGATTGATGATCTCTATCGCATCGTCGGGCAGTTCGTAGATCAGCTCTGCAATGTCTGTAATGAGCTGGTCGTCCAGGAAAGCTTTCAGCTCCCGGTGGTCCTGCTCTTTGATCAATTGTTCAAACCTTTCCAGTAATGCGGTGTTTTCCATAATCTCCTGACTCTTGGGCGAAAATAGGCAATTACAATATCTCCTGTACGTGCTTGCGGATATTGGCGCTGATCGTTTCCGTAGGCAGGTCGTTGGCGTCCTTGCCGAAAGGGTCTTCGATCTCTTCCGCGATCAGCTCAAGGCTGGCCAGTACGTAGAAGATGAACACCACCATGGGCACCACGAGGTAACCCAGGCCGAATACATATCCCATGGGCAGCGTCATCACGTAAAAAAAGATGAACTTTTTCAGGAACACGCTGTAGGAGAAAGGGATCGGCGTATTCTTGATCCGTTCGCAGGCGCCGCAAATGTCCGTAAACGATTCCAGCTGCGCGCTGATGGTGATCAGCTGCTCGCCGGAAATGACCTGCTGGCGGTACAGTTCATTGGCTTTCTTTAATATTAGCGTGGCAATATAATTTGGGATATGAATGCCCGTAGCCAGTTTTGTTTTGTCTTCTTCGCTGAGACCTTCCATTTTACCGGGATGATGTTCGCCCCTCAGGTGGTCTTTCAGGGCATAGGCGTAATTGGGGATCATGTTGCGGAAAAAAGCCACAGCGGGGTGGCCGTGAGGCAACATCGCCTGTATCTTAATGGCCAGGTTACGGCTGTTGTTCACCAGGGCGCCCCACTGCCTGCGGCCCTCCCACCAGCGGTCGTAGGCCGTATTGGTGCGGAACACGAGCAGCAGCGAGATCACGAAGCCCAGCAGCCCATGCATGCTGGTGATATTTTTGATATGGTCCTTCTCTGAAAGTTTAAATACTTCCAGTTCCAGCCAGGCAATGGCAGTAGAGTACACCGCCATGGCAATGAACATGGGGAACAGCTTTTTTACCGTGTCTGCCTGATGGATGCGAAAAATAAAGGTGAACCAGTCGCGCGGGTTATAGTTGATCATACCTGCAAAAATAATATCATTCATCGTTATTTTGATAACTGGCGGTATTAGTGTTATTTTACGCCTTCTTATTATTTAGTGAGTTTTTATGATCAAGCCGTACTTGTACATTCAAAAGACAAAAGAAAAAGGCCGTGGTGTTTTCACCAACGAACCCATCCCTGCTGGCACCGTCATCGAAGTTTCTCCCGTGCTCGTTTTATCCAACTCGGATACCGGCATCGTGGATAAAACAAAGCTGCACAATTACATCTTCCTCTGGGGTGTAAGGGAAACCCGCTCCTGTATTGCTCTTGGCTTTTGCTCCATCTACAACCACGCTTACGAGCCCAATTGCGAGTATGAAATGGATTTTGACGCCGAGACCATGGCCATCAAAACACGCCGCGCTATCAAAAAAGGCGAGGAGCTTTCCATTAACTACAATGGAGACGTAGAAGACAAATCCGAAGTTTGGTTCGATGTTAAGAAAAAATAAACCCTGAAAAATCCGGGCAGTATGTGCCGGATTTCTTAATATTGTAATTATATAAGCACTTATATAATTTACATGAGCTTCTATCCAAAACTCGGTTACCTGATATTCGGCAGCCGGCTCAGGCGCCTAAGCGAATACTTCCTCGCAGAGGTCAACAAAGTATACGCACAGGCCGGTATTGCCTTCGATGCCAGCTGGTTCCCGCTGTTCTACCTCCTGCAAAGCAAAAGCCAGCTTACCCTGATGGATATTTCCAATGAGCTGGAAGTATCCCACTCCGCCGTCAGCCAGCTGATCACCAACCTCAAAAAGAAAGGGCTGGTAAAAACGAGCCGCTGCGAGGAAGACGGCCGCCGCCAGTGGGTGATGCTCACCAAAAAAGGGACAGAGCTGCTGCAGGAAGTGCTGCCTGTATGGAAAGGAATAGAAGCGGCCATGGAAGAGCTTGTATCGGAAAACAAACAAAGCAGCAAAATACTGGAAGCCATCGGCGCGCTGGAACGGGCGGTGGAAAACGATCCGCTGGCCGGGCGCATCATGCGTGCCATGCCCATCCACACCAAAACAATCCATTCATGAGCCAGGTATTCAAATACGGCGAAGACCGCCTGACGGTAACTACAGCCCTGGATATTGCAGCAGGGCGCATCCGCGGGGTCATCTCACCAGCCGTGATGCAGCGCATCAACACCAGTCACGCACACGTGCAGGCCATTGTGCAGGAGCACAGAACGGTTTATGGCGTCAACACGGGCTTCGGGCCTTTATGCGACACGAAGATCTCCGAAGAAGACACGCGGGCGCTGCAATACAACATTCTTCAAAGCCACAGCGTAGGCGTGGGCGCGCCCATCCCTGAAGAGGTGGCGCGGCTGATGCTCATTACCAAAGTGCAGGCCCTTGCGCAGGGCTACTCCGGCGTGAACCCCGCCACGGTAGAACGCATCATCTGGCACATCGATGAGCGCATTACACCGCTGGTGCCGGAGAAAGGAAGCGTAGGCGCTTCGGGCGACCTCGCTCCATTATCGCATCTCTTCCTGCCGCTCATTGGCCTGGGGGATGTGTATTACAAAGGCCGCGTATTGCCCATGGCTGAGGTATTGCAGCTGGAACAGAAGCAGCCGGTAGTGCTGGGCCCCAAGGAAGGGCTGGCGCTGATCAACGGCACGCAGTTCATTCTTTCCTTTGCCGTTACCGCCGTGGCTAAGCTGTACAACGCGCTGGAAGCCGCGGACATCATCGGCGCGCTTTCACTGGAAGGGCTCATGGGCACTGCCAAACCCTTCGACCCGCGGCTGCACGCCATACGGCCCTACGCCGGCAATCAACTGGTAGCCCAGCGCCTGGATACGTTATTGAAAGGTTCCGAGATCATGGCCTCGCATGCGGACTGCGGCCGCGTGCAGGACCCGTATTCCCTGCGCTGCATCCCGCAGGTGCACGGCGCTTCCCGCACCGCCTGGAAGCATCTGCTGGACCTTACAACCATAGAACTGAATGCAGTCACAGATAATCCCATCATCTTCTCCGAAACAGACACCATCAGCGGCGGCAACTTCCACGGCCAGCCCCTGGCGCTCCCGCTGGATTATGCTGCAGTAGCGGCTGCGGAGCTGGGCAATATTTCGGACCGCCGCTGTTATATGATGATCGAAGGGCGCTTTGGATTACCGAAATTACTGATCGAAGATGCGGGCCTGAACTCCGGTTTTATGATCCCGCAATACACCACCGCGGC
The DNA here is from genome assembly GCF_039655965.1 of Chitinophaga sp. YIM B06452. Lineage (NCBI taxonomy): Bacteria > Pseudomonadati > Bacteroidota > Chitinophagia > Chitinophagales > Chitinophagaceae > Chitinophaga > Chitinophaga sp. YIM B06452. The sequence goes on from NZ_JAWLKY010000004.1 coordinate 205,486, forward strand.
GCTGGTAACGGAGAATAAAACGCTCTGCTTCCCCGCCAGCGCAGACAGTGTGCCCACTTCGCTCGGGCAGGAAGATCATGTGTCTATGGGTTCCATCAGCGGGCGCAAGCTGGTGCAGATCATCGGCAATCTTGAATACGTCCTCGCTATCGAATTGCTGTATGCGACGCAGGCAATAGATTTCAGAAGGCCGCTGAAATCCGCGCCGGTACTGGAAGCCTGCCAGCAGTTCGTGCGCAGCAGGGTAAGCTTTGCGCGGAAAGACCGCATCTTCGCCAACGATATCAATATTTTACATAAGGTCATTGCAGACCAGTCTTTTGTACGCGCGGCCAACGAAGCGGCTGCGGCTCACCAGATCAATTTAAACGGTTCGTATGAAGAACAATTCAGACTTTCTTAACACGTATGCGGCGCATCCGCATTATAAAGCCCCGCGCGGCACAGAGCTGCATGCGCGCAGCTGGCAGACCGAAGCGCCCCTGCGCATGCTGCTCAATAACCTGGACCACGAAGTAGCCGAAAACCCGGACGAGCTGGTCGTTTACGGCGGCATCGGCCAGGCGGCGCGCAATCGCGAAGCACTGCAGCAGATCATTCAAAGCCTGCTCACGCTGGACGAAGAACATTCTCTTTTGGTACAATCCGGCAAGCCGGTAGGCATTGTGCGCACGCATCCGCAAGCGCCGCGCGTGCTGTTGGCCAACAGCAACCTCGTGCCCAAATGGGCCACCTGGGAGCATTTCAACGAACTGCGCGCGAAAGGCCTGATGATGTACGGGCAAATGACCGCGGGCAGCTGGATCTACATCGGCACACAGGGCATTTTGCAGGGCACCTACGAAACCTTTGTGGAATGCGGCCGCCAGCACTTCGGCGGTGATCTGAAGGGCAAACTGCTCGTTACCGCGGGCATCGGCGGGATGGGCGGCGCACAGCCGCTGGCAGCCACCATGGCCGGGGCAACGTTCCTCGGCGCTGATGTAGACCCGGCACGTTTGCAAAAACGCATAGACACGAAGTACCTGGACCGGATGACGCATTCCTACGAAGAAGCCGTGCAATGGATCAACGACGCACAGGCGAAAGGTGAAGCGGTTTCAATAGGCCTGGTAAGCGATGCCGGTGATATGCTGGAAAAGCTGCTGGCAGATAATATCATACCGGACATCCTTACCGATCAAACCTCCGCGCATGACCCCGTGAACGGTTATGTGCCGAATGGATTAAGTCTTGCCGAAGCTGCATCGCTCCGCAAAAGCGACCCGGCGCAGTACAAGGAACTATCGCTCAAAAGCATGGCCCGCCACGTAGGATTCATGCTGGAACTGCAAAAGCGCGGATCCGTTACATTCGACTACGGCAACAACCTGCGCGAGTTCGCGAAGGAAGGCGGGGAAAGCCATGCATTTGATTTCCCCGGTTTTACGCCCGCTTACATCCGCCCGCTGTTCTGCGAAGGCAAAGGCCCGTTCAGATGGGTGGCCCTTTCCGGCGATCCCGAAGATATTTATACGACAGACCGTGCGCTGATAGACGCATTTCCTGATAACAAGCCGCTGCACAACTGGCTGCAAAAAGCGCAGGAGCGTGTGGCCTTCCAGGGATTGCCCGCGCGCATCTGCTGGCTGGGCATGGGCGAAAGGGAAAAGGCCGGGCTCATTTTCAATGAGCTGGTGCGCAGCGGCAAAGTAAAAGCGCCTATCGTGATCGGCCGCGATCACCTGGACTGCGGCTCCGTGGCATCGCCCAACCGCGAAACGGAAGCCATGAAAGACGGGTCAGACGCGGTTTCCGACTGGACGCTGCTGAACCTCATGAGCAACACCGCCGGCGGCGCCACCTGGGTGTCTTTCCATCACGGCGGCGGCGTGGGCATGGGTTATTCGCAGCATGCGGGCATGGTGGTGCTGGCCGATGGTACAGACCGTGCGGCTGCCTGCCTGAAACGCGTGCTATACAACGATCCTGCGATGGGAATTTTCCGCCATGCAGACGCCGGTTACGAAAAGGCCCTGGAAGTGCGGGACCAGTTCGGGCTGGGGTTATAACATCAACCTGAAACAACAAGCATATGAAGCTCATAGGCCCATTCATACAGGCGTTGCCGTTAGCAGGCCTGCCGCTCAAAGGCCCCCTGCGCGATGAAATGCTGGAAGTGATCGCAGATGCGGGCGTGCTGGTGCAGGACGGGAAGCTGCATGCTTACGGCAACTTCAACGAACTGCGCAAACAGCATCCCGGCGCGGATCTTGAGTTCATGGACGAGCCGCTGGTACTGCTGCCCGGGTTTACGGACTGCCATACGCATATTTGTTTTGCCGGCAACAGGAGCCGGGATTACGCTATGCGCATCGCCGGCAAATCGTACCTGGACATTGCGCGCGCAGGCGGCGGTATCTGGGATTCGGTTACCAAAACCCGCGAAGCGGACATCACCGAGCTTACCGAAAATACCGTGGCACGGACCAACCGCCACCTCAAAGACGGCGTGACCACCATTGAGATCAAAAGCGGTTACGGCCTCAACCTCGAAACCGAACTGAACATGCTGCGCGCCATCCGCCAGGCCGGGTTGTATACAAAAGCTTCGCTGGTGAGCACCTGCCTGGCTGCGCATATCCGTCCCCGTGATTTTGACGGCGACGAAAAAGCATACCTGCAATGGATCCTGCGCGAACTGCTGCCTGCCTTGCAGGAAGAGCATTTATGTGAAAGAGTGGATATTTTTATTGAAGAAACAGCCTTTCCTGTTGCCGCTTCATTGTCGTTCCTGAAAGAAGCCGCTGCCAAAGGCTTCCGGCTCACAGTGCATGCAGACCAGTTCAGCAGCGGCGGGTCAGGCGTTGCAGTGGAAGCGGGCGCTTTGTCCGCAGATCATCTTGAAGCATCTACGGAGCAGGATTTACGCAGGCTGGCTGCTTCAGATACGGTAGCTGTTGTGCTGCCCGGCGCGTCGCTGGGCCTGGGCATGCATTATGCGCCTGCGCGCAAGCTGCTGGATGCGGGCGCCTGCCTGGCCATTGCCAGCGATTGGAACCCCGGTTCCGCGCCCATGGGCGATCTGCTGATGCAGGCTGCCGTGATGAGCGCAGCGGAGAAATTATCCACCGCTGAAGTATTGGCGGCGCTCACTTCCCGCGCAGATAAAGCGCTGGGCATAACCCGCGGCGGCGCGGACCTGCAGGCCTATCCCTGCCGCGATTACCGCGACATCCTGTATTACCAGGGAAGGATGAAACCCGCTTTCGTGTGGAAGAACGGGGCGATGTGTGAATAATTAACATCAAAACAAGCACCTATGACATTGGTATGTTATCAGCCACCAATGCCAGGCAGCTGGCAGGGAAGGGTGGATGGAGAAGAGCCGGGCCTGCTCCGCTGGCACCAGTTGGTCCAGCCTGTTGACCTCAGCCGTGATCCGTTACCATTGCTCACTGCAGGCCGGAAAGGAATTGCGTTCCTGGGCTTTGCTTCAGATGAAGGCGTGCGCAGGAACAAAGGCAGGACTGGCGCTGCGGAAGGACCTGCCGCTTTAAGAAAGGCCTGCTCCAATTTTCCGGTGCATTTCAGCGGGCATGTGCTGGCCGATGCGGGAACCATTACCTGCGAAGACCGCCAGCTCGAAATGGCGCAGGATGCATTGGCTGCAACGGTAGGCCACATACTGGAAGCAGGTTACCTGCCTGTTGTTTTCGGCGGCGGGCACGAAGTAGCATACGGGCATGAAAAAGGCATCCGTCATTTTTTCAACGGCCGGCAAACCGGCATCATCAACTTCGACGCGCATTTCGACATCAGGGAACCTGATGAGAACGGTCCCAGCTCCGGCACCGGCTTCTGGCAGATAGCGCAGGAACGGCATGCGGCGAAGGTCCCCTTTCATTACCTGGCGCTGGGCATACAGCAGAACAGCAACACGCCGAAGCTGTTCCAGGCCGCGGAAAATTCCGGCGCAGATCACCTCCCGGCATCCCTGTTCCAGCAAAAGTACCACGACCAGCTGATCGGTGCCATCCAGGCGTTTATCCAGCGCACGGACCGCATCTACCTCACCACCTGCCTCGACGTATTTGCCGCGCCCTACGCGCCCGGCGTGAGCGCCACCGCCTACAACGGCCTCGTGCCGGATGCGCTCTTCCTCGATTGTTTCAGGACCGTGCTGCGGAGCGGCAAGCTGGCCGGCACAGACATCGCGGAGCTAAACCCTTCCCTGGACCAGGACCAGCGCACGGCCAAACTGGCGGCGTCGCTGGTGTTTGAAGTGGTGATGAATTATTTTACAAGATAGTTTTCTACATTCGCAGGATGAAGATCGGTTTGATGTCTGACACGCATGGGTACCTCCATCCGAAAGTGTTCCATTATTTTGAGAATGTAGACCAGGTATGGCATGCCGGCGATATCGGCAGCGTTGAACTGGCGGACCAGATGGAAGCCTTTAAGCCTTTCAGGGCAGTGTATGGCAATATCGACGGGCATGAACTGAGGGCACGCTACCCCGAACATGCCCTGTTCATTTGCGAAGGCGTGAAAGTGTGGATGACGCATATTGGGGGTTATCCGCCCAGGTACACCCCGGAAATAAAACCATACATTCAGCAAAAGCGCCCGAAACTATTTATTACCGGGCATTCCCACATCCTTAAAGTAATTCCCGATCCGGCATTACAATTGTTACACATTAATCCCGGCGCCTGCGGGAAGCAGGGCTGGCATAAAGTAAAAACACTCGTGCGGTTCGACCTGCTGAATGGTGAGATCAAAAACCTTGAAGTGATCGAATTGCCGGACTGATTGTATATTTAAAGGACCTACAGACTGTTTATGAAATTACCCGTTCTTGCGTGGATACTGATCCTGTTGCTCTGTTCAGGCGCTGCGAAGGCCCAGGAGAATTCCATACTTAAATGGCTGCGTACTGCTAATGACAGCAATTACGTGGAAGATCATACGAACGACCTTACCGTCAGGTTGCTGGGCACCCGCAAATACACCTACTGGGACATGCGCGACAACCGGATCGACGAGGAAGTGCGTTATCGTCCCAATGCCAGCAACAACGTGGGCTTTGGCTTCAATTACAAATGGCTGGGCCTCAACTTTGCGTTCGATCTTCCTTTTATTAACAACGATGATGACAAATATGGCAAAACGAAGTTTCTCGATCTGCAATCGCATCTTTACCTGCGTAAGCTGGCTGTAGATTTCTACGCGCAGTACTACAAAGGTTTTTATGAGGCTGCCGATGCCAAAAGCGCCGTAGTGATACCGGCGATTTCTTTCCGGCCGGATATCATCAACCGGGACCTGGGGTTGAATGTGCAGTATATCTTCAACGACGAGCGTTTTTCCTACCGCGCTGCTTTCCTGCAGAATGAATACCAGAAGAAAAGCGCGGGCTCCTTCCTGGCCGGCGCTGAAGTCTTCGTATGGGAGATGCGCGGCGATTCAGCCCTGGCGCCCGTTGCGGCGCAGGAAGACGGTTTTTACGACGGCCTTCCCTTCACCCGGACATCCCAGCTCAGCCTGGCCGTTAACGCCGGTTACGCTTATACGCTGGTGATAGCGAAACATTTCTTTGTGACCGCTTCCCTGGCCGGCAGCGTAGGCGCCAACCGCACTGTTTTCCGCTTCGGCGACGGGCGCCCCCGCGAAAGCGGTTTTAACTGGCAGCTCAACCGCACCGTGAGATTCGCTGCAGGCTACAATTCCAGCTATTATTATTTCGGCGTGCATTATACAGACATGTCTACACGCGGCGGAACACCCGTGCCCCGCACCAGCCAGACTTTCGGGACGGGTAACCTGCGTCTCAGCATAGTAAAGCGCTTTAAGCTGAAGAAGACCATTCTTCCGGCGATCTTCAAATGACCGTCAAAGCGATTCCAGCTCCCGTTCAAGGTTCTCCCTTGCCTTCAATTCATACTTTTCACGGAAAATAGCAGTGCGGTAAATGCCCGGCTGCGCCAGGAAATGCTGCAGCACTCTTTTGCGCCCCCTGCGGTACATGAAGCCGGGGTATATGTCGAATTCTTTCCTGATCTGTTTCGTATACGCGTCGTAGCGGTCGGGCAGCGCGCCAAGGATGTGCAGGTCGAAGTCCAGCAGGAAATCCAGGTCGGGGTCTGCCAATGGGTTCTGGTGGCCCGCGGTGGCGAGAATGAAGCGGTATACCTTCTGGGTTTTGTCTTCAGGGTAACCGGCTTTGGTTAAATAAGCGGCGGCTTCTTCGGCGCTTCTCAGCTCATTGTCTTTCCGCGTGACCCTGTAGATAATATCGTGAAAATAAATGGCATAGATGATACTGTCGTTGTCCATGATAAGGGGTGCATATTGTTGCTGAAAGCAGATGAGGTCGCTGAGATGATCGATATTATGGTAATAACGTCCATTGGCGCTGTATTGGCGGATGATCCTCTCAATAGCAGGCCTGGCGGCAGCGGAGTTTGCCGTGGTGCGGTGGGAGAGCAGCGCCCAGTATTTTTTGATCTCATCAATATGCATGGCCGGTACAATGGAATGAAGGGTGGGTGAACATGTTTAATTTCGCAAATAATGGGCCAGGGATGGGTAACTGTTGCCAGTTTTAGCTACCCTGGCGGCATATTTTAACATTATGCTAAGGAAATTCACTCCTTACATCCCGCTTTCAACAATAGCGTCTTCCATTATCTGCAATTACCAGTCAATCGCCAAATACAGGAAATAACGGCATTGTATAAACGAAAACAGGCTGTCCCGGAAGGGACAGCCTGTTTTCAATATCGGAATTAATATGCTTAATTCTGTTTTGCAGCGGCAAACTGCGCGCGGATCACGTTAAGCGCACCGCCTGCTTTGAACCATTCGATCTGTTGTTCATTGTAGGTGTGGTTCACAGTGATAGCATCCTGCGTACCGTTCTTGTGGTTCAGCACCACGGTGAGCGGCTTGCCGGGAGCGAATTCGGTGAGGCCCAGGATGTCGATGCTGTCATCTTCCTGGATCTTTTCGTAATCGTCCTTGTCGTTGAAAGTAAGTGCCAGCATACCCTGTTTTTTCAGGTTGGTTTCGTGGATACGGGCGAAAGATTTCACCAGTATCGCGCGGACGCCCAGGTGGCGGGGCTCCATGGCTGCGTGTTCACGGCTGGAACCTTCACCGTAGTTCTCATCGCCCACTACTACAGAACCGATGCCTGCGGCTTTGTAAGCGCGCTGTGTGGCGGGAACGGCGCCGTATTCGCCGGTCAGTTCGTTCTTAACGGTATCTGTTTTGTCGTTGAACGCGTTCACCGCGCCAATGAGCATGTTGTTGGAGATATTATCCAGGTGGCCGCGGTATTTCAGCCAGGGGCCTGCCATGGAGATGTGGTCGGTGGTGCACTTGCCTTTTGCTTTGATGAGCAGTTTCAGGCCTTTCAGGTCAACGCCTTCCCATGCCTTGAAAGCTTCCAGCAGCTGCAGGCGGTCTGACGTGGGGGATACGATCACCTGTACGCCGCTGCCGTCTTCTGCAGGGGCCTGGTAACCGGCGTCTTTCACGTCGAAGCCTTTGGGAGGAAGTTCAAAACCGGTGGGCTCATCCAGCTTCACGTCTTCGCCTTTCACGTTCTTCAGCGTGTCTGTCATCGGGTTGAAGGACAGGCTGCCAGCGATAGCCAGTGCGGTCACGATCTCGGGAGATGCAACAAACGCGTGGGTAGAGGCGAGGCCGTCGTTACGTTTGGCGAAGTTGCGGTTGAAGGAAGTGATGATGGAGTTCTTGCGGTTGGGATCGTCGATATGACGGGCCCATTGACCGATACAGGGGCCGCAGGCGTTTGCCAGCACCACGCCGCCGATCTGGTCGAACGTATCCAGCAATCCGTCTCTTTCGATGGTATAACGTACCAGCTCGGAACCGGGAGTGATGGTGAATTCTGACTGAACTTTCAGTTGTTTATCGATCGCCTGTTTGGCCAGGGAGGCTGAACGGCTGATGTCTTCGTAAGAGGAGTTGGTGCAGGAACCGATCAGGGCTACTTCCAGTTTTTCGGGCCAGTTGTTTTCCTTTACGGCCTGTGCGAATTTGGAGAGCGGCCATGCCAGGTCCGGCGTAAAAGGACCGTTCACATAAGGCTCCAGCTCGTCCAGGTTGATCTCGATCACCTGGTCGTAGAATTTGGAGGGGTCTGCGTATACGGCTTCGTCAGGACGGAGGTGTTCCCTTACGCCATCTGCCAGGGCGGCAACTTCCGCGCGGCTGGTGATCTTCAGGTAATCGCTCATTTTGGTGTCGTACGCAAATACAGAGCAGGTAGCGCCGATCTCAGCACCCATGTTACAGATGGTGCCTTTACCGGTGGCGCTCAGGCTGTCTGCCCCTTCGCCAAAGTATTCCACGATGCAGCCCGTACCGCCTTTAACGGTGAGGATGCCTGCCACGCGGAGGATCACGTCTTTGGGAGAAGCCCATCCACTGAGCTTGCCGGTCAGTTTCACACCGATCAGCTTGGGCATTTTCAGTTCCCATGCCAGGCCGGCCATAACATCCACCGCGTCTGCACCGCCTACGCCAATGGCGAGCATGCCGAGACCGCCCGCGTTGGGGGTATGGGAGTCTGTACCGATCATCAGGCCGCCGGGGAACGCATAGTTCTCCAGTACCACCTGGTGAATGATACCGGCGCCCGGTTTCCAGAAACCGATGCCGTATTTATCTGAGATCGAAGCGAGAAAATCGTAAACTTCCTTGTTGGTGTCGATAGCGGTGGCAAGGTCTTGCGCAGCGCCCGTTTTCGCCTGGATCAGGTGATCGCAGTGAACAGTGGAGGGAACCGCCACAGATGCGCGGCCGCAGGTCATGAATTGTAAAAGGGCCATCTGCGCCGTCGCGTCCTGCATGGCAACACGGTCCGGGGCGAATTCCACATAGGATTTACCTCTTTCGAACGGTGTAGCGGTAGGAGCGTACAGGTGAGCATATAAGATCTTTTCAGCCAGTGTAAGCGGGCGACCTAACAGTTTACGGGTAGCTTCCACTTTACCCGGTAGTGCCGCATACAATTTTTTAATCATGTCAATATCAAACACCATGGAAATAAATAATTTAAGAGCTATTACGTTAAAAATTGCACGGCGAAGTTAATCATTTTCGTAAAGTTTTTAAAGTTAAGCGTGAGGCACAAAGCGTAGAATTGTTTTGTTATTTAGCCAGATTTGGAATAAATTTGATATATAAGAACCGGACATATGCCACCGGTTTTTCCGAAATAACGAACGATGAACAAGATCAAAGACTTTGTGGAATGGAAGGCTTTCGGCGTTTGTACCGCCCTGGGGAATAAACTGGGTATCGCTACCTCCCGGATCCGGATATTTTTCATTTATGCCACTTTTCTCGCGATGGGTTCCCCCCTCATCGTATATATGATCCTTGCCTTCTGGATGAACATCAAAAATTATATCATGAACGCGCGCCGCAACCCCCTGCGCTATCTCTAACTGTGCCAATTACTTATACACATTTCTAAAAAAAATAATCTTTCCATTAAACTTTACGGAAAACTGCCCATCTAACTTGTAAGTGCGTGCACGAAAATGCAAACCATAAACAAGTATATGATGACAATTACATTGAAAAACCTGGCCCTGGGCGCAGTATTGCTTGGGAGCCTTGCGAGCTTTTCATCCTGCAACAAGAACGATGGCAACGGTTCACAAACAGCCCGGCTGCAAATTGCATTGACCGACGACCCGGGAGACTACAAAGAAGTATGGATCGATGTGAAAGAGATCCGCTTCAACACTTCAGATGCCGATGACCAGAACTGGGTGCCCCTGGCAGGTGTGAAATCCGGCATGTACAACCTGCTGGACCTGGTGAATGACAAAGACACCGTGCTGGCCGATGCGGAAATACCCTCCGGCAAACTGAGCCAGATCCGCCTGGTGTTGGGAGACAACAATTACATTATTACCAATCGCGGCGAAAAACTGATGCTGACCACTCCCAGCGCACAGCAATCCGGCCTGAAGCTGAACATCCACCAGCCCGTTGTTGGCGGTATCATCAACAAACTGACGCTCGATTTTGACGTAGCCAAATCCATCGTGGAAGCAGGGAACAGCGGGAAGTACATCCTGAAACCCGTGATCCGCGCCGTATTGACGGCTGTAGGCGGCAACATCAAAGGATTTGTGCTGCCTGATTCGGTGCAGACGGCTGTGATTGCCATCCAGGGGCCTGATACCATCGCCAGCACCTACACTTCCGCGGGCGGTTACTCTATCCGCGGACTGGAGGCAGGTACTTACTCCCTGCATTATATTCCTACTGATACACTGTTCAAAAAGTTCGTGAAAGACGGAGTGACCGTATCTCTTGGCCAGGTGACCACTGTAGACACGGTTAGGTTGCAGAAGTGATTGATTACCGGTTAAAAAAAAGCCGCCCCGGAATTTTCCGGGGCGGCTTTTTTTATGCGTTTTATTCGAGATGAAAGAGCGTCATGCCCTGGTAGTGATTCTGCAGTTCATGCACCATTAAGCTGCCCGCGATGTTGCGCGTCTCGTCCCGGTAATGGAGGATGGTATGAGGCTGCTCCCCGTCCTGCAGCAGCACGGTGAAGGGGCCGCGTACCCATGCCTGGCCGCTGCCGTTGATGGGCGGTTCTTCCGTTTTTTTGAATTTCAGTTTCACGAGCTGTTCTTCCGTGAGAGGGATGGGGAAAAGATCTTCAGGTACGTACCAGTTTTCCTGGTCTGCCTGGTTCAATACGCATGCCTGGCCCGCCGGAAGGTCCAGCTCCAGCACTTTGCCTTCAGACAACTGTTCTTCAAACTTCGCCAGCACTATATCACCTGCTTTTAATTGGTGCAAATTAATCATGGTGCTATTTTTAGTGTACCATGAATTTACTGGAAAATCCGCGAATTTAAAAAGCAAAAAAGGCAGAACCATTGCGGGCTCTGCCTTGTTACGAGTACCTTTTTATTTATTGTTTCACCACCACTTCGCGGATGCGCACCAGCTGTTCCAGCAAGGGTTCCAGCAGGTCCAGCTGCAGCATGTTGGCGCCGTCGGACTTTGCGCAGGAAGGATCCGGGTGGGTTTCTATGAACAAACCATCTGCGCCGGTGGCAATGGCCGCCTTGGCGATGGTGCCGATCATTTTGGGATTGCCGCCGGTAACGCCTCCGGGCTGGTTGGGCTGCTGCAGCGAATGCGTACAGTCCATCACCACGGGTACGTTGTGGCCTTTCATGATGGGGATGTTGCGGTAATCCACCACCAGGTCCTGGTAACCGAAAGTAGTGCCTCTTTCGGTGAGCAGCACGTGTTTGTTGCCCGCCTGCTCTATTTTTTCAACGGCAAACTTCATGGATTCACCGCTCAGGAACTGCCCCTTTTTCACGTTCACGAATTTGCCGGTATCTGCGGCGGCCAGCAGGATGTCCGTTTGACGGCAGAGGAACGCGGGGATCTGCAGCACATCCACGTAAGCCGCGGCCATAGCGGCTTCTGCGGCGGAGTGGATATCGGAAGTGACAGGAAGGTTGAAGGTTTGACCTACCTTTTGCAGGAGGTCCAGCCCTTCCACGTCGCCGATGCCGGTGAAGGAATTAACGCTGGTGCGGTTGGCCTTGCGGTACGAGGCCTTGAATACGTAAGGAATATTGAGCCTTTTGCAGATCGCGGATACTTTTTCCGCTACGCCCATCACCAGGTCTTCATCTTCGATCACACAGGGGCCCGCGATAAGAAAGAAGTTTGCAGGATTGTATTGTTCTTTGAACAGTGCTTTTAATGTATTTGCCATTAGTCTGTTTACTTTATTGTTTGTCTGATGGCGCAAAATTAGCTTATTTCCCGTTAAGGCTGATGGGCAGGTTACGAATCACAACAGCAATGGGTTCAAATTGTTATTGTATTGTCATTGTTTGGAAGGGCAATTCCGGTAATATTGCCACTTGAAATTAAATTTGGGCACAAATCTATACAACCTACCATATGAAGAAAGATAAGATCCTGGTAATTGGCGCATGCGGACAGATAGGCGTGGAGCTGACACTCGCCCTGCGTAAAATGTACGGCGACAACAATGTAATTGCATCAGACCTCCGCGAAGAGCACGAGCTGCTGAAGGGCACCGGCCCTTACGTGTCGCTGGACGTGATGAACAAGGAAATGCTGCATGTGCTCGTGATCCGTCACAACATTACCCAGGTCTACCTCCTGGCCGCCATCCTGAGCGCCACCGGCGAAAAGAACCCGCTGCTGGCCTGGCATATCAACATGGCCAGTTTGCTGAATGTGCTGGATATTGCGAAAGAAGAAGGATTGGATAAGATCTACTGGCCCAGCTCCATCGCCGTATTCGGTCCCAACAGCCCCCGGCAGGAAACGCCCCAGCACACGATCATTGAGCCCACTACCATTTACGGTATCAGCAAGTTCGCCGGCGAACGCTGGTGCGAATATTACAACACCCGCTACGGCATAGACGTGCGCAGCCTGCGTTACCCCGGCCTCATCAGCTACAAATCAGCCCCGGGCGGCGGTACTACAGACTATGCGGTGGAAATTTACCACGATGCGCTGGAAGAAGGCTCCTACAAATGTTTCCTGAAAGAAGACACCTACCTGCCCATGATGTACATGCCAGACGCCATCCGCGCCACCATCGAACTGATGGAGGCAGACAGTGCGCGCATCAAGGTCCGGTCTGCCTACAACCTTTCCAGCATGAGCTTCTCCCCGAAAGAGATCGCTGCTGCCATCAAAGAGCACATCCCTACTTTCACTATCAGCTACGAGCCCGATTATCGCCAGCAGATCGCCGACGGATGGCCGCAAAGCATTGACGATGAGCTTGCAGGGCAGGACTGGGGCTGGAAACCCGAGTTCGATCTCCCAAAAATGACAGCAGATATGCTCAAAAACCTGAAAGCGCAGAAAGGAATGTAATTTCAACCTCTCCTATAAACAAGGCCTTCCCAACTGGGAAGGCTTTTTTGATACCAGATATATGATAATTATTTAGTATGTTTACATAGTATATCCCTATGAAACCGATGAGAAAAACCATTATCCTGTCCCTCCTGGCATGGTTCGCCATTCCCGCGCATGCCCAGTTTACCACCGTAGCCGAAAGCCCGGCGTTCCAGGAGCCGGAAGACGGCGCCGCCCGCATCCTTCAGCTGAAGAACGGCAATACGCTTTTCCTGCATTACACTGCCCGCCAGGGCCTTGCCATACAGTTATTCGACCCGGCGCACCGTCGCATAGATACTTTGCCTTCCCTCGCCAATCTGGCCTCCTACAAAAACGGCAACCTCGACGCCGCTTTTGAAGCCGGTGGAAACGCAGCGCTGTTTATCAGCGACCGTACGCAGAAACATCCCGTGATGCGGCGGCTCACGATCAACGGGCATACCGGGCAGCTGCAGGAAGATTCCGTGATCGCGGACCTGGACAAGATCAATCTCCGCAAAAAGAAAGTGAGCACAGCTTCTGATTTTCTCGTCATCAAAGACCCGTGGAGCGAGAGCTATGCCGTATGGATGTATTTCAATACAGATGAAGAAACAGACGGCGGTTACCAGATCGTGCATTTCGGGGCGGGGCACCGGGAGATCAGCCGCGCGCGGTTCCGGAACTTTGATCATGAAGTGCCTTTCCAATATTGGGATATGGCCGTGATAGGCGAGGAGCAGCTTTGCATCCTGGGCATGGAAGAACATAAGGCCGCGGATAAGGACAGTATGGTGATGAAGCTGGCCACCCTCGAAAAAGGCAAGATATTCTTTGCTTTCCACGACCTGAAATTCCCGAAAGGCGTGAACACGGTAGGCGGATTTATCAAATACAACCCGTATACAGACCAGCTTTTGCTGATGCAGGCGGTGAAAGACGACGAGAGGAAAACCGCCAGAACCATCACTTTCCTGGCTACCGTAAAACTGCACAGCATGCATATTTCTTATTCAAAAGAAATTTATCTCGACAAAGTGAACCGCAAAAGCCTGGAAGTATTCGGCCCGAAAGAAGAATATGCGGGCGTGCCGCAGAATATTTTCATCAAACAAGATGGTTCTTACGCCATCGTGTTCGAGGAGCTGGACAATCACGTGCGCATGATGAACAACACGCCCACCGTGATAAGCACGGTGCTGGCCAATGTGGCTGTGGTAGATTTCAGCGCGGAAGGCAAGGAGCTGAACAGCTGGATGATCCCCAAGCGGCAGATCAACCAGGGCGTGATCATGAGACCTTTTTACGTGAAGAACCGCGAGAACGTGCAGGAGAAGCTGAACTGGGATGATCAGTATAAATTCTTCACCTACATTCCCGGCTACATCCTCATCAACGACCTGGACGAGAAGCACAAGCAGCTTGAACGCGGCAAACAGCCTGCCATCAGGGATCTCAGCAACTGCCACGGGTATTTTTACCAGCTGGAAGGAGAAGAGACCATCCCGGGGCGCAACCTGGTATTTGCGCCGGACGACAGGCAGGTGGCCCTGTTTTCCATCGCCGATTACGACGCGGGGAAACGCAGGCTGGTAACGCTGAAGCGCATACCGGAAAGCAGGAAGGATGTGAAACTTGTATGGATGGATGTAGCGGAGCCCGGGAAGCCGGAAACCCGCATGGCTAAAGGAAATTAGCGCATTAAACGATATGAAAAAGTAAAGCCCCGGCAATTAGCGCCGGGGCTTTTTATTTTAGTTGACAGATGGTGCTTAGTCTATAAACCCAACAGCCACAGTGGCGTTGCTGAATTCGTCCACCAGGATGAACGTGCCGTTGGCCGGGTTTATTGCGTATGGGTCAGCAAACACGGGCTGGGCGGTCTTCAGCGAAATGCGCCCGATGTCGTTCAGGCCCATGTCTGTTTTTTCTTCCGTGCGGTTAGTGGTTACCTCGGTTACGCCCAGTATCTGCTGCACTTTCGCTTTGATGCGGTTGGCCCCATGCTGCAGCAGGTAGGTTTTGCCGGGCGTCAGCTTATGCTGGTCCATCCAGCAGATCTGCGCAACAAAATCCTTGCGGCCTTCGGGAACGTTGTCCGGCGTGGCCAGCAGGTTACCGCGGCTGATATCGATCTCATCTTCCAGCGTGATCACCACGCTGTCTCCGGCATGCGCCGCAGGCAGCTGCTGCTCAAACTTTTCGATGCTTTTTATTTTGCTGCGCTGGCCGTTGTGCAGGGAAACGATCTCTTCGCCTACGTGGAAGCTGCCGCTCGCAACTTTGCCTGCAAAGCCACGGAAGTCGTGGTACTGCTCGGTTTTCGGGCGTATCACGTATTGCACGGGGAAGCGGGCGGGATGCTGGCGGTCGTCTTCATCGAACGTGATGTTTTCCAGGTAATCCAGCAGGGGCTGGCCTTGATACCAGCTGATCTTTTCAGTGCTGGTCACCACGTTTTCGCCGTACAGGCTGCTCATGGGGATGATCTTCACTTCTTTTCCCTCGTAGAAGGAACCTTTCAGCAGCTGCTGAAAATCTTCGGTGATCTGGTTGTAACGCGTTTCGTCGTAATCCACCAGGTCCATTTTGTTGATGCACACCACCAGGTGCGGGATGCGCAGCATGCAGGCAATGAAGAAGTGGCGGTAGGTTTGCTCCACGATGCCTTTGCGCGCATCGATGAGGATGAGCGACACCTGGGCGGTGGAAGCGCCGGTCACCATGTTGCGGGTATATTCAAAGTGGCCGGGCGTATCGGCAATGATGTATTTGCGGTTGGGCGTGGAAAAATAGATATGCGCCACGTCGATGGTGATGCCCTGCTCGCGCTCGGCGATCAGGCCGTCGGTAAGCAGGGAGAGGTCGGTGAAGTCGAGCCCCTTGCGTTTGCTGGCCGCGGTGAGCGCTTCCATTTTATCCTGGGTGATGGATTTGGTGTCGAACAGGAGGCGCCCGATGAGGGTGCTTTTTCCATCATCCACACTACCGGAGGTGGTTATACGTAAAACGTCCATGTTGTCAAAAAATTCGTTGTGATTAAAAGTATCCGGCCTGCTTGCGTTTTTCCATCGCGGCTTCGGAACGTTTGTCGTCTATCCTCGCGCCCCTTTCGGATATCTTGGCGGCGAGTATTTCCGTGATAATGTCTTCCAGCTTGTCTGCTTCAGACAATACGGCGGCGGTACAGGTCATGTCGCCCACCGTACGGAAGCGCACTTTGCTGCGGAAGGGCACTTCTTCTTCGGTCGTGTTCAGGAATTCGGAATAAGGCCAGTACATCCCGTCGCGCTCAATGATCTCGCGTTCGTGGGAGAAATAGATGGAGGGAATGGCGAGGTTTTCTTCGCGGATATAATTCCACACGTCCAGCTCGGTCCAGTTGGAGATGGGAAACACGCGCACGTTTTCGCCGATATTGATCTTCCCGTTCAGGTGGTCGAACAGTTCGGGGCGTTGTATTTTGGCATTCCACTGGCCGAATTCGTCGCGCACGGAAAAGATCCTTTCCTTGGCGCGGGCTTTTTCTTCATCGCGCCTTGCGCCGCCGATGCAGGCGTCGAACTTCAGTTCTTCAATAGCATCCAGCAGGGTAACGGTTTGAAGTGCGTTGCGGGAGGCGTATTTGCCGGTCTCTTCTTTCACTTTTCCCTGGTCGATGCTGTCCTGCACATTCCGCACGATCAGTTCAAGACCGAGGGATTCCACGAGCCAGTCGCGGAACTGGATGGTTTCGGGGAAGTTGTGGCCGGTGTCTACATGCAGCAGGGGAAAGGGGATCTTTCCCGGGTGAAAGGCTTTCTGGGCCAGGCGTACGAGGGTGATAGAGTCTTTGCCGCCGGAAAAAAGGATGGCGGGCTTTTCAAACTGCGCCGCGGTTTCGCGGAGGATGTAGATGGCCTCATCTTCCAGGGCCCGCGGGAATTGCCATTGAATACTACTCATTATCTTGCTATTATACTTGATCAACTACTGTGTAAACCGCATTCTTTTTTCGATGTTTCCCACCACCAGCGGCCGGCGCGTGGATGTTCCCCCGGTTCTATGGCACGGGTGCAGGGAGCGCAGCCGATGCTGATAAAACCTTTGTCGTGCAGCTTGTTGTACGGCACGTTATGTTCTTTCAGGTATGCCATCATTTCATCGAAGGTCCAGTGGATGAGCGGGTTGTATTTCCACAACTGCCTGCTCTCATCCCATTCCAACACGGGCATATCCTGGCGGTTCTCGCTCTGTTCGGCGCGCAGGCCTGTTATCCAGACCTTGGTGCCTTGCAGGGCGCGGTTGAGGGGTACTACTTTACGGATGTGGCAGCATTCTTTGCGGTTCTCCACTGATTCGTAAAAGCTGTTAGGGCCTTTTTCTTTTACCAGGGCTTCTACAGCTGCGGTTTCAGGGAAGTACACTTCGAAATGCTGTTTGTAGCGGGCGAGGGTGAGGTCCATCAGGTCGTAGGTTTCCTGGAAGAGGCGGCCTGTGTCCAGCGTAAATACGCGGACGGGCAGCTGGTTGCGCCAGATGATATCTGCCAGCACCTGGTCTTCCTGACCAAATGAAGTGGAAAAAGCGACTGCGCCGGGGAATTCTTCTGTTAGTATGCGTATTCCTGCTGCAATATCCTTTTGTTGGGCCACCAGCCCTGCTAAATCTTTCATAAAACTTCCTCTCGTTGCCTGACAACAAAAATACATAAAACCTATAAAAAAGATGGACTAAAATGGATGTCTGGGGAAAATTATTGAAGAAGCGAAGAAATGGGCGCTGAAATAGCTGAAAATCAGTGTATTAGAGAAGGTGCGAAAAAAGAAGAGCCCCGGATCCGGGGCTCTTGCAACTTTCCTGGGGAACGTTATCATCAAACTCTCTGAAATGCGATTTTTAAAAAGATATACGCGTTAACAAGGGTAGGAGCCGGAGCCGCTATTTCCTGTGCAACAGGTATACCTGGTAAGGTGAATTTTCCAGGTGTATCAGTACCTAGTTCATTGGTAGACACAAAGTTATGGGAGTTGAAAACGCTTTGCAATACCTAGTTATAAGTATTTTTAAAACAGGCTTCATTAACATTTGACCGGCGCTTCATTGCGTCATTAACAAAAAAAAGGGAAAGACCCACGGCCTTTCCCTGCTTATAAACCCATATAACGATTTTAATCCCTGGTCAGAATGTCTTTGAGGGATTTGTTTTCCAGTAGTTTAAGGGTGGCGTCCCTTACTTTGCTCATTACTTCGTGAAGGCCGCAAACGGCTTCGTCCTTGCAGTTTTCGCAGCGTTCGTAGTAATTGAGGCTCACACACGGCAGCAGGGCGATAGGGCCATCGAGCAGGCGGATAATGCGCGCCAGCGGTATTTCCTTCGGCGTGCGCATGAGGTAATAACCGCCTCCTTTGCCTTTTTTGCTTCCTAAAATACCGGCGTTCTTCAACTCCAACAGGATGTTTTCCAGGAATTTAATGGAAATACTCTTCTCAGCCGCGATCTCAGAGATCAGGATAGGGCCTTTGTCAACATTTTCCGCCAGGTAAATTAATGCGTGGAACGCATATTGTGTTTTTTTAGACAACATAGTCGTTGATGCTCCTTATTTTTTGCACTCCCAAAACACAAATATAACAAAAAGCTGCCGTTTTTATGGCGGGCCCGGCAACCGCTATACGAACACCTACAGGCTCAGCACGTCTTTCATGGTAAAAATGCCCTTCTTGCCCTTCAGCCATTCGGCGGCTGTAACCGCGCCTGCAGCAAAGCCTTCGCGGGAATGGGCGGTGTGGATGATGGTGATATCGTCGATCGGGGAGTGGTAGTTGATGATGTGTGTGCCCGGCGCCGGGTCTACCCTGCGGGATTCGATGTACAGCTCTTCGGGATTGCTGGTATGCTCGTTCACCCAGGCCTTTTTACCGGGCACCAGCTCCACGATCTGCTCCGCCAGGGTGATGGCGGTGCCGCTGGGCGCGTCTTTCTTCTGGGTGTGGTGGATCTCCTCCATGTGCACGTTGTACTGGGGCTGGGTAGCCATCAGCTCAGCCAGGCGGCGGTTCAGCTCAAAGAAGATATTTACGCCGATGCTGAAATTGCTGGCGTACAGGAATGCCTGGTGTTTCTCAAGGCATTGGGCCTTTACCTGGGGCAGCTTGTCCAGCCAGCCGGTGGTGCCGCATACCACGGGCACGTTGGCGTCGAAGCATTTGAGGATGTTGTGGTAGGCGGTTTCAGGGGTGGTGAACTCAATGGCCACGTCTGCCTGGGAAAGATGTTCTTTTTCCAGCAGTTGCGGGCTACTGATGTCTATGCGGTGAACTATCTCGTGCCCGCGGCTCTGGGCGATGGCTTCGATGGCTTTGCCCATTTTACCGTATCCGATCAATGCTATTTTCATATCTGTGTAAATAAGGTGTGATTTTATCTGAGTGCAAGGCCCTTCAGCTTGTTCTTGCGGGGGCTGAGGGAAATATTGATCCCTATGCCGATGGTGCGGTTGTTGATCAGGCGGGGGCCGACGCGCATGCTAAGGTCCTCGCTGATGTCGAACTGCCGCAGGTGCGCAAACACGGTGGCGTCCACGATGTTGAGCGCATAGGCTGCCACGAACACCAGCACGGAATAATCCACGTACTGGCGGTATGCGTCGCGGAGGTAGCGCAGGTCACTGTCTGAATAAATGCCTGCGTATTTATCGTCGAAATCCGGGTTGTCCTGGTTGGCGACGCGTACGCGGTAAGCATCCCTGAATTCCTTGTATTTGTCCATGTTCCAGATGAACACCCCGGTGCTGACGCCCAGGGCGGCGTATACGAGGGGTACTTTCCAGTATTGGCGGTTGTAGATCTGGCCCAGGCCGGGCAGTACGGCTGAATAGAAAGCGGCTTTACGGGGACTGTGCAGGGCTTTGTAGTTAGCCAGCAGGGTATCGGTGGCTGAAACCGGGCTCAGGGTGTCCTTTCCCGAGGCGCGGAGGCTTGCGGCCGAATCCTTCAGCTGCCGGGTGATGAGCGTGTCCTTCTGCGCCTGGCTGTTGATCGCGGGCAGGAGGAACAGGCACAAAAGGATCAATACCAGGTACCCTGATCTATTTTTCACCGTATAATGATAATTTTTCCAGGATTGCGTCCAACTCCTCGTCTGAATAAAATTCGATGTTGATGCTGCCCTTACCGTTCTTGCTCCGGTCCAGGTTTACCTTGGTGGAGAAGTGGGTGGCCAGGTTGTCTTGGATCTTCTGGTAAGCGGGCGGCAGGCTGCTTTTGACGGGTTTTTTGGTGTTCCCTTTGTCTATATGGTTCACTTTCCGCACCAGTTCTTCAGTCTGGCGTACGGAAAGGCCGTTCTTCATGATCTCGCCGAAAATGTAGAGTTGTTTTTCCACGTTCTCCACGCCGATAAGGGTACGGGCATGGCCCATGCTCAGCTTGTTGTTGCGCACGGCCACCTGGATGTCCGGCGGCAGCTTGAGCAGGCGGATGTAGTTGGTAACGGTGCTGCGTTCTTTGCCCATGCGCTCGGCTACCTGTTCCTGGGTGAGGCTGATCTCTTCCATGAGGCGTTTGTAGCTGAGGCCGATCTCGATCGCGTTGAGATTTTCGCGCTGGAGGTTTTCCAGCAGG
Organism: Chitinophaga sp. YIM B06452; assembly: GCF_039655965.1. Lineage (NCBI taxonomy): Bacteria > Pseudomonadati > Bacteroidota > Chitinophagia > Chitinophagales > Chitinophagaceae > Chitinophaga > Chitinophaga sp. YIM B06452. Next base: position 226,030 of record NZ_JAWLKY010000004.1, read on the forward strand.
GCCAGTTCCAGGAGCTCCTGGTCGTTGGCCTGGCGAACGTATGCCGGGATGTCTTTCAACCCCGCCATCTTACTGGCGCGGAAGCGGCGTTCGCCCGCGATGAGCTGGTATTTTTTGCCGATGCGGGATACCGTCACCGGCTGGATAATGTCGTGCAGCTTGATGGACTGGCTCAGCTCCTGTAAAGCCTGCTCGTCAAAATCCCGGCGCGGCTGCTTGGGATTGATCTCAATCTGGTCCAGCGGTATCCGCTCAATGCCGGTAGCCTGCGCCACCACCTGTTCGCCCAGGGCGCTGGTGGTTTGCTTCAGGTCTGTGTCTATGTTCTGTAACAGCGAGCGGATGCCTTTCCCCAACGCCTCTTTCTTACTCGGATTGGTCATCGTTTATTGCAAGGATTTTATCTTCTGTTTTGATCTTGGTAAAGTTATGCTTTTGCAGTATTTCCTTTGCCAGGTTCAGGTAGTTGATCGCGCCGGTGCTCATGGCATCGTACATGATCACGGATTTGCCGAAGCTCGGCGCTTCGCCCAGCTTGGTATTGCGGTGAATGATGGTGTTGAACACGCTTTCTTCGAAATGCTGTTTCACTTCGTCTACCACCTGGTTACTCAGGCGCAGGCGCCCGTCGTACATGGTCATCAGGATGCCTTCAATTTCCAGGTCCGTATTCAGCCTGCTCTGCACGATCTTGATGGTGTTGAGCAGTTTGCCCAGACCTTCAAGGGCGAAGAATTCGCATTGCACGGGGATGATCACGGAATGGGAGGCCACAAGGGCGTTCACGGTGATCAGGCCCAGGGAAGGAGAGCAATCCACGATAATGAAATCGTACTCGTCCTTGATAGGATCGATCACCTGCTTCATCACCCTTTCCCGGTTGGGGTGGTTGATGAGCTCCAGTTCCGCGCCTACCAGGTCGATATGGGAGGGAAGCACTTTCAGGTTGGGGGTGTCTGATTCCAGTACCACGTCGCGCGCCTGCACGTCGTTTACCATGCAGTCGTACAGGCTCTGCTGGATGTTGCGCAGGTCGAAGCCCAGCCCCGTAGTGCTGTTGGCCTGCGGATCCGCGTCTACAAGCAAAGTTTTGTACTCCAGTACGGCCAGGCTGCTGGCGAGGTTGATGGCGCTGGTGGTTTTACCCACGCCTCCTTTCTGATTGGCGATTGCGATGATTCTTGCCATTGTTCTGTCTTAAAATTCTAAGGTTGAATAGGATAATAGGAATAATTAAACGTCAATAGTTTCTCCGATCGCCGGCAGCAACAGGGTAAGCCCCGCCGCCTCAAACTGGCGTACCGCATCCGCTTTGTCTATTTTAATGTAACCAAAGGTGTCATAATGTACGCCGATGATCCTGGTGCATTCAATGAACTCTGCTGCTATAATCGCATCTTCCACGCCCATGGTGAAGTTATCGCCGATCGGCAGGATCGCATAGTTTAATTTCGCCCAGCGGGGGACCAGCTCCATATCGAACGTGAGCGCGGTATCGCCGCTGTAATGGAAATTGCCTTCGTCGGTAATGAAAATGAAGCCCATCGGGTTGCCGCCGTAACTGCCGTCAGGCAGGCCGCTGCTGTGATGCGCCACGGTGCATTTCACCGTTCCGAAATCGAAGTTCCATTTGCCGCCCGTGTTCATAGGGTGAACCTTCTCGTGCCCCTGGCCCTTTACCCATTCGGTAACCTCGAAAGCCGCCACCACGGTAGCGCCGGTACGTTTTGCCAGGTCCATCAGGTCCGCCACATGATCCGCATGCCCGTGCGATACAAAAATGTAATCCGCTTCAATACGATTTACATCTATTGAACGGGCCAGCTCGTTGTGCGTGATAAAGGGGTCGAATACGATCTTTTTGCCCTTGACTTCCACCGCAAAGCTGGAATGGCCGTAATAGGTGAATTTCATATTGTAATTATATATTATAATAACCTAATCGGACAAAAATACAACCAATCTCCTAAATACGGGCCATGCCCCTGATTTATTTATTCACACCGCCATAGTGGGGAAAAGTAGCCTTTTTTTGCCCCGTTTTGCAATTTTTCAGTCACATGATCGTCTACCTAACCATAATGAAGCCCCGAACCGGGCGCTTTGTGGTAAATTCGCTGTTCGATTTTTTAAAACCTTTGACTGATAGCTATTTATGAGAGCCGGACCCAATTTAATGTCTTCGATCATCCTGGTGCTGATCATGGTATCTATAGACACATACGTGTTCATGGCCATGCGTACCCTGCTCATGAATCTTTCCCCTAAATGGAAAGCGCTGATATTCACTTTATACTGGCTGGCTTCCTCCATCGTGATATTTTCCATCGTCTTTTATTCCCGCATTCCCTGGGAAAAGTTCATGGAAGCCCGGTCGTATTACCTCACCTTCGCCTTCGGGCTGTTCTTTGCCAAGGCGCTCATTGTGTTGTTCCTACTGGCAGACGATGGCCGCCGGGCCGTGGTGTGGGTCTATGAAAAGTTCCGCTCCGCCCCGGCAGTAGCCGCGGCCGTAGACGGCAACCGCGAAACGGAAGGCATCAGCCGCTCCCAGTTCCTCATGAAAACCGGCTTCCTCATCGGCGGCACTATGCTGGGCACGCTGCTGTACGGGCTGAGCAATAAATACAATTACCACGTCCGCAAGATCCGCCTCACTTTCAATAACCTGCCCGCTGCTTTCAAAGGATTCAGGATCGTTCAGATATCGGACGTTCACTCGGGCAGCTTTACTGATAAAGCCGCCGTGCAGAAAGGAATCGATCTCATAAAGTCTCAAAAACCGGACCTGATCCTGTTTACCGGCGACCTGGTGAACGACAAGGCCGATGAAATGAACGACTACCTCACCGTGTTCAACCAGCTGCAGGCCCCGATGGGCGTTTATTCCACGCTGGGGAACCACGATTACGGCGACTATTACCCCTGGCCGGATTACGATGCGGACCGCCAGAGCAAGATGAAAGTGGCCAACCTGGAACGCCTCAAGGCCATGCACGGCGAAATGGGCTGGAGGCTGCTGATGAACGAACATACCGTGCTGGAAAAGGGCGGCGACAAAATAGCCCTGCTGGGCGTGGAGAACTGGAGCGCGAACCCGCGTTTCCCCCGCAAGGGCGACCTGGCCGCCGCATATGCCGGCAGCGAAAGCGTTCCCTTCAAGATACTCCTCTCGCACGACCCCACCCACTGGGACAGCCAGGTGCGCACCGAATACCGCGACATCGACCTGATGCTGGCCGGCCATACCCATGGCATGCAGTTTGGAGTGGAGATACCCTTCTTCAAATGGAGCCCTGCACAATACATTTATAAACAATGGGCCGGCCTTTACCAGGACGGCAAACAGCGCCTGTACGTGAACCGTGGTTTCGGTTTCCTCGGTTACCCGGGCAGGGTGGGCATCCTGCCGGAGATCACGGTGATAGAACTGGTCTAATTTTAGCTATATTGCAGGTGATGAAGAGCCCTTTTCTCATTACCATGGCCATATTCATCTCTGCCCTGAAAGCGGCGGGGCAAAACGCCGCGGACATGCAATCGCTGGCAGACCTGGAAAGGCAGCTGGATTCCCTGCTCAGCAGGCAGCCCAAGAGCGAAGTCGTGGTCGGGTTGGGATTCGGGAATAATCCCGCCTACGGCGGAAAGACCACCGATGCTTTCAGGCCGGTGAATATGAAATCCTTTTTGTCGCCCAACGTTTCCTACAATCATAAAAGCGGGCTTTACGCATCTACATACGCGTATTACCTGCTGGGCGCTTCGCAGAGGCCGTGGTTCGAGCTGGACCTTTCTGCCGGTTACGACTACACGAAGAACCGTGACTTTTTAGCCGGCGCCTCTTACACCAAATATTTTTACCGCGATTCTACCGATGTGCCGCCTACGCCTATCACCAACGAATTATTCGCTTATTTCTTCTGGCGCAAATGGTGGCTGGAACCGGGCGTCAGCTTCGATTTCGGCTGGGGGCGTTATAAAGAGTCCGACGGCGGCAACAGTCTTTCCGTAAAAGGCAACGATTTCAACATCATCCTGGATGTGCGCCATCCTTTCCTTTTCCTGGACGTGCTCAAAAAAGATGACGCCGTATTGCTCATGCCGGTAGCTTCCCTCACCACCGGCACCGCCAAATATTTCAGCAACCTCAAAAGTTTCCGGTATGTAAGCCGCTCCAGCATCGTCGAAAAGCAGGAGAAAAAAGGAAATGGACGTGGAAGAGGGAGAGGCCAGAACCCGGTGCCGGGCACGGATACGGAAGAACATTATGAGACCGTGCTCAGCGATGGCAGCGCCTTCAAACCGCGCGCGGTGGATTTTGGCCTGAGAGCTTCATACATCATCGGCAGAGTGGCCATATCGCCTTCCTATACCGTGTTTAAACTGCTCCAGGGAGAAGACACTTCCATCACCGGCTACTTCACCGCCAGCATAAGCGTTACGCTTTAGTTTCCTTGTAAAACATTTTTGACGCTCCATGAACTAACCGCTTTGCATCCGCGTTATTCCCGGGATAAGTATTTAGCATGACTTTTGTGTTAACAGTAGGGGTCCATGTTTTTTCCTGCGTCTTATGAATGGCAATGTACTCATTATCAAGATAAATAGAGCTTAACACTAAACAAATCAATGTATGAAAAAACTGTTTTTCGCCTTAGCAGTCATCACATGTGTAACCGTATCCACTGCCAACGCACAGCAAAAATTATTACGTTTCGGTATTAAAGGTGGCGCCAACCTTGGTAAAATAGACGGGACCGGTTATGACGATGCATTTAAACTGGGCTATCACTTAGGCGCATTTGCCCAGATCAACCTGATGAAAGGTTTCGGCATACAACCTGAATTGATCTTTTCATCTACCAAAACAGAAGTGACCTCCGATTTTGATGATGTTTATGACATCGACCAGCTGAAGGAAGACAAACCGAAACTCAACTACCTCAGCATTCCCGTTCTCGCGAATATAGACCTGGGCTCTCCCCGTTTCAAATTACAGGTGGGCCCGCAGTTCGGCATTATGACCAGCAAAAAGACGAGCGTGTTCGAAGAAGGGAAATCCGCCTTCAAATCCGGTGAGTTTTCCGCGGTAGGCGGCCTGTGGCTGCAATTGCCGATAGTGAACATCAGCGCCCGTTACGTGATCGGTATTTCCGACGTGAACGACGTTACTTTCGAAAACACCACTTCCCCCGAAAAATGGAGGAACCAATCTATTCAATTGGGCGTAGGTATTACATTATAAAAAGTATACCTACAACTGATAAAGACCGCACCCGCAAGGGGCGGTCTTTTTTGTTATCTTCATCATGGCACCAAAGTTGACTATATAGGTATACTCTTTAATTGGGGGCATTTTGGGGAGTTAGACTGACAATATGTCCCGGTACTTAAAACTGACAGATGAACACATTCTTTTTAGGCAATACAGAAGAGGAAATGGAGTTTATGCCCATTATTCCTTTGAATGAAGACGGCGAAGGGCAGGAGGAGGACAGGATCCCGGAAGAACTGGCGCTGCTGCCCCTGCGCAATACCGTGCTGTTCCCGGGCGTGGTGCTGCCCATTACCGTGGGGAGAGACAAGAGCATCAAGGCGGTAAATGATGCGTACAAGACTGACAAAATGATTGGCGTGGTAGCGCAAAAAGACAGTAATATCGAAGAACCCGGCATTACCGATCTTTCCGACGTGGGTACCGTGGCCAAGATCGTGAAGCTGATCAAAATGCCGGACGGCGGCACTACCATCATCATCCAGGGGCGCAAGCGCTTTAAAATAAAAAGCATCCTCACCGAAGACCCCTATTTCAAAGCCAGCTACGAGCTGATGCCCGACGAAGTAGAGGAAAACGATTCCGAATTCGATGCGTATGTGTCTTCCATCAAAGACCTTGCGGCGCAGATCATACAGCTGTCGCCCAACATTCCTTCGGAAGCCAGCATTATTCTCAAGAACATTGAGAACGCGCCTTTCCTGATCCACTTCGTGAGCAGCAACCTGAACAGCGATGTGAAGGACAAACAGCAATTGCTGGAGATCAATAACCTGCGTGTGCGCGCGGAATTGCTGATGAAGCTGTTGCAGGTGGAATTACAGCTCGCGGAACTAAAGAACAAGATCAACAACAAGACCAAGGCCGACCTCGATAAACAGCAACGGGAATACTTCCTGCAGCAGCAGATGAAAAGCATCAAGGAAGAGCTGGGCGGCGACTCCAACGACCGCGAGGTGAAGGAAATGCAGCGCAAGGCCGAGCTGAAACAATGGCCCGATGCGGCGAAAGAGCTTTTCAACAAAGGCATCGAAAAGCTGGAGCGCATGCATCCCAGCACCCCGGATTATTCCGTGGTATACAACCACCTGGACCTGATGCTGGACCTGCCCTGGAACGAATTCACCAAAGACAGCTACGACCTGAAAAAGGCTAAGAAAGTGCTGGACAATGACCATTACGGCATGGACCGCATCAAAGAGCGCATCCTCGAATACCTGGCCGTGCTGAAGCTGAAAGGCGATATGAAATCGCCTATCCTGTGTTTTGTTGGTCCCCCGGGTATCGGTAAAACCTCGCTGGGCCGCTCCATCGCCAACGCGATCGGCAGGAAATACGCCAGGCTGAGCCTCGGCGGGCTGCACGACGAAAGCGAGATCCGCGGTCACCGTAAAACATACATCGGCGCCATGGCCGGCCGCATCCTGCAAACCATCCGCAAGGTGAAATCCGGCAACCCCGTGATGATCCTGGACGAGATAGACAAGATCGGCAACGACTTCCGCGGAGACCCCGCCAGCGCCCTGCTGGAAGTGCTGGATCCTGAACAGAACAGCACCTTCTACGACAACTACCTGGAGCTGGAATATGACCTCAGCAAAGTGCTGTTCATTGCCACGGCTAACAATATCAACGCTATTCCCATCGCGCTGCGCGACAGGCTGGAGATCATCGACCTGAGCGGTTATTCCATCGAAGAAAAAGTGGAGATCGCCAAAAGGCACCTGATACCCAAACAAAAAAGCGCGCACGGGCTGGAAGAATACAAATTCACTTTTGCTAACAAAGTGATCGAAAAAGTGATCGCTGATTACACGCGCGAAAGCGGCGTGCGGGAGCTGGACAGGCAATTCGCCGCCATCATGCGTTCCCTGGCCAAAGACGTAGCGCTGGGCACTAAACTGAAAGACGCCATTTCCGAAGAAAGGGTGATCAAAGCGCTGGGCAAACAGAAATACAGCAACGAAATATACAAGACCGGCAACCCCAGCGGCGTAGCCGTGGGCCTCGCATGGACGTACGTAGGGGGCGACATCCTCTTCATCGAATCCAGCCTCAGCGAAGGCAAGGGAGAGCTGAAGCTCACCGGCAACCTGGGCAATGTGATGAAAGAATCAGCCGTGACCGCGCTCAGCTATTTACAGGCGAATGCGGCTGCGTATAAGATCGATCCGAAAATGTTCCGCGACAAGACCATCCACGTGCACGTGCCGGAAGGCGCTGTGCCGAAAGACGGTCCCAGCGCGGGCGTTACCATGCTCACGGCGCTCACTTCAGCCTACACCGGCCGCCGCGTGAAACCTTACCTGGCCATGACCGGGGAGATCACCCTGCGCGGGCAGGTGCTGCCCGTGGGCGGCATCAAAGAAAAGATACTGGCCGCCAAACGCGCCGGTATCAAGGAAGTGGTGCTGTGCTGGCAGAATGAAAAAGACATACAGGACATCAATCCCGATTACATCAAAGGGCTGAAGTTCCATTATGTGAAAGAAATGAACCAAGTGCTGGAAACTGCGTTATTAAAGAGATAGGAAGCAGGGCACGGCCACTCCTGGCCTGCCATGCAACCCAAAAGTTCACTTTCAGTGCAAAGTGAGCGCATGTTGATTGTTTAAGGGTTTGAATAAAGCCGTCCATCCGGGCGGCTTTATTCTTTTTGATACTGTTTTCACCGCCCTTTTTACCCATTAGCCTCAGGCCATCATTATGCTTCGCATATCCGATAAAATAGCATGCATTTGTCGTACCTTACCGTTCGCAAAACAGAACCTTGAGGTACCGCTACGTTTTCATACTGCTGTTATTATCCGCCTATGCCAGGGCCCAGGTGCTGGGAGGGAGGAAAACCTTCGCTTTCCTGGACCTGCCGCCGTCTCCGCAGATCACGGCGCTGGGTGGCATGACCGTCAGCCAGCAGGGAAAAGACCTGAGCCTTGGGCTGATGAACCCCGCGCTGCTGCGCCCCGCCACACATACGCAACTGCAGGCGGATTATTCAGGTTACGTGGGCGGGGTGAAATATTCCAATTTTGCGTTTGCGTACCATGTGCCTTCCATTGCCACTACTTTCGCCACCAGCATCCAGTATACCGGTTATGGTGAAATAACGCATACGGACGCGGCCGGGAATGTGCTCGGCAGTTTCAGGCCGGTGGATTTCTACTGGCAACTGAGCGCATCCCGCAGGTACCTGGAAAAATGGTATTACGGCATCAGCATCAAATACATCCGTTCCCGCTACCTGGATTTCAGGGCCACCGGCATCGGCACCGACGTGGGCATTGCCTTCAGGGACACGGTCAGCGGCTGGCAGGCCGGGCTGCTGGCGAAGAATATGGGCACGCAGTTTACGAAGTATACCACAGGCGAACGCGAAGGTCTTCCCTTCGACCTGCAGGCGGGTGTGAGCAAACGACTGAAACATGTGCCGCTGCAACTGTCCGCCACCCTTCACCACATTTACCAGTTCGACGTGCGGTATGCCGACCCGGCTGATGAAGAGAACATCATCATCGAAAACGGCGATACCATTCGCAGGAACGGCGGCACAATGGACAACATCTTCCGGCATTTTGTGCTGGCCGCGCAGTTCGAGATCGGGAAGTACGTGGAAGTAACGGCCGGCTACAACCACCTGCGCAGGCGGGAGCTTGCATTGCCCAACCAGGGCGGGTTGAGCGGTTTTTCCTTCGGCCTCGGCGTGATCGTGCAGAAAATACAGCTGCGGTACGCCCGCAGCTGGTACCAGCGTTCCATCGCATTTAATCACATCGGCCTCAGCATACCGCTCAATCAATGGACGGGATTCGGTAAATTCGGGGATCGCATCGGCTGGAAGCCCGGTGAGGCCTATACTTTATAACAACGGAAAACATCAGATATGCAGCCTATTATTTCAATCAGGAATCTCAGGAAACACTACGGCGAAAAAGAAGTGCTGAAAGGCATCAATCTCGAGATATTTCCCGGCCAGATCATCGGGTACATCGGCCCCAACGGCGCCGGCAAATCCACCACGGTGAAAGTGCTCATCGGCCTCCTCAGCGATTTTGAAGGAGATGTGAGCATCCTGGGCAAAGACCTCCGGCAGGATACCATGAGTATCAAAAGTCTCATCGGCTACGTGCCTGAGAATGCAGAGATCTACGAAGTGCTCACGCCGATGGAGTACCTTTCTTTCGTGGGCAAACTCTACGGGCTGGAAGATGAAGTGATCGAAGAGCGCGCTGCGCGCATGCTCCAGGCCTTTGGCCTGCTGGAAAACAAAGACCAGCGGATGGACACTTTTTCCAAAGGCATGCGCCAGAAAGTGCTCATTACTTCCGGCCTGCTGCACAACCCGCAGATCGTGATCCTGGACGAGCCGCTGTCTGGCCTGGACGCCAACGCGGTGATCATCGTGAAAGAGATCATGACCCTGCTGAAAAAAGAGAACAAGACCATTTTTTACTGCTCGCATATGATGGACGTGGTGGAAAAAGTATCGGATAGGATCGTGCTGATAGACGAAGGCAGCATTGTGGCTGACGGGACTTTCAGCTCCCTCAAATCGTCTGACGACGAAACGCTGGAGCGGATCTTTGCGCGCCTCACCGGCAAGCAGCAGCTTAGCACCAATGCCGACGCTTTCATCAACGCCCTTGGCCAATAAACAGACACGACGATGAACAAATTTTTCCTCGCCATCATTTCCCTTTTCAACCCGCTTTGGAAAAGGATAGGCGTAAACGTTGCGCAGCTGCGCGCCATATTGGACGTAAAGCTGAAGATGGACGACCGCCGGCCCAATGCCTACACCGGTATGCGCCAGCAGCAGCAGAACAAGCCCCGCAAGAACGGTTCCTGGGCCATTGTGCTGGTATCGCTGCTGATGGGGTTCTTCTACCTTTTTATTTTTATGCTTGGCACCAACCTGTTGCTGCAGTTCTTTTTGTGGTTCAGCATTTTTATGGTGATGATGAGCATCACGCTGATCTCGGATTTTACCAGCGTGCTGATAGACGTAAAAGATAATTACGTGATACTGCCCCGGCCTGTGAATGATAAGACTGTGGTGGTAAGCAGGCTGCTGCACATCATGATCCATATTTCGAAGATCGTGGGCCCGCTGGCCGCGCCGGCTTTCGTGTATGTAACGATCCGTTACGGCATCGGTGCAGGTTGCTGGTTTGGCGTGCTGGTATTGCTGCTGAGCGTTTTCTGCATCTTCCTGATCAACGCGGTATACCTGGTGGCGCTGAAACTAACCACCCCGCAGCGTTTCAAGGAAATGCTCAATTACCTGCAGATCGCGTTTTCCATCATCGTATTTGCTACTTATTACCTGGCGCCGCGGCTGGTGAAAAGCACAGACCTGGCGCAGCTGAACCTGGCGGATTATCCCTGGGTGAACATTGTGCCTACATACTGGTTTGCCCGCGCGCACCTGGGCGTTTCCGGCCTGGACTTCAGCGGGTGGAACCTGTTATACACCGCATTGGCCATTTTAGTGCCTTTCCTGAGCCTCTGGCTGGTGGTGAAGGTATTTGCCCCGAGCTTCAACCGCAAGCTGGCTATGCTCAGCGGAAGCGAGCCTGAGCCGGTTAAAAAAGAAGTGAAGGTGAGCACTGGCAAAAGACCGCTGTATAAAACGCTCGCCCGCCTGGCAAGCAAAAACCGGCTGGAGCGCCTTTCTTTCGAGCTGGTATGGATGATCACCGGCCGCAGCCGGGAGTTCAAATTGAAGGTATATCCTTCCCTCGCTTATGTGATCGTGTATTTCGTGTATTTCCTTTTCAGCGGCAAGCAGGGAACACCCGGACAGGCGTGGGCCAGCCTCCCGGAAACGAATATGTTCATTTTACTGATCTATATCAGCAGCTTCGTATTCATCACCGCCATCAGCAATATCGTGTACTCGGATAAATTCAAAGCCGCATGGGTGTATTACGCCGCGCCGGTGGAAAGGCCGGGAGAACTGCTGATGGGCGCTTTCAAAGCCACGCTGGTCAAGTTTTTCCTGCCGTTCTATATTTTCATCGCTTTGTTTTCGCTGGGTGTGTGGGGATTGAGGATACTGCCAGACCTGTTGCTGGGTTTTGTGAACGTGGTGCTGATCAATCTCCTGTTTGCGTCGATCTTCCTGCGCAAGCTGCCTTTTTCTTCCGAGCTGAATATAAAACAGGGAGCGGGCACTTTCCTGAGAGGCCTGCTGATCCTGGCCATTCCCGGCCTGATCGGGTTTGCGCATTACGGTCTCCGGTTTGTAGGGAAGGATATCAGCTGGGCTTATTTAGTGATGGTGATCATTTTCGGATTGATCTCTTCGGCAGTGCTGTACCTGATGTATATGCGGTATAAAGAAACGGCCTGGGAGAAGCTGGAAGTTTCGTGAAAAACCCGTCATTGCGAGAAGCAGCAGAGCCAATGTGGGAGGGGCGACGAAGCAATCTCAAACGTTGAATTGGCGTACTTCAAGCTAAGGAAGAGATTGCTTCGTCGCGGCTCCTGCACAGCCCCCCACTGCTTCTCGCAATGACGGGTTTTTCTCGCGATGACGGGTCTTTTCCCGCAAAGACGTTTTCTAATCCTGCAACTGCCTTTTATACAGCTGGATGGTATTTTCCAGCCCGAAATAGATAGCGTCGCACACGAGGGCGTGGCCGATGGATACTTCTTTGAGCTGGGGGATGTGCAGCTTGAAGAACCGGAGATTATCCAGGTTCAGGTCATGCCCTGCGTTCAGTTCCAGGCCAATGGCGGAGGCTTCTTTGGCGGTGTTCTTATAATCGTTGAACAGCCTGAAGTTCTGCGGCTGGGTGCGCGCTTTCGTATATTCTTCAGCGTAAGGGCCGGTGTAAAGCTCAATGCGGTCTGCACCGGCTGATTTTGCGCCTGCCACTTTATCTACTTCAGGGTTGAGGAAGATAGACACGCGGATGCCGGCGGCTTTAAGGGTGGAGATGATATCTTTCAGGAAAGACTGGTAATGCACGGTATCCCAGCCGTTGTTGGACGTGAGCACGCCCGGGGGATCAGGTACCAGGGTGGCCTGGTGGGGTTTCACGTCCAATACCAGGTCCATAAAATCTTTGGAAGGATAACCTTCGATGTTGAACTCCGTGGTAACGACCGGTTTCAGGTCCCGCACGTCCTGGTAACGGATATGCCGTTCGTCTGGCCGGGGGTGTACCGTAATGCCGTCTGCCCCGAAGCGTTCACAGTCTTTCGCTACCTGTATGATGTCTGGCAGGTTGCCGCCGCGGGCATTCCTCAGCGTGGCAAACTTGTTGATATTTACACTCAGCTTGGTCATGCCGCAAAATTACAATTATTGCAGCAGGAACATCACAACGGAGCCGATAAAAATAGAGGTGGAGAAGCTCATGAGCGTGCCGATGAGCACATATTCCGTTTCGCGCCGGTTGTCGCTTTCCTTGAGGTCGTTGAAGCGGAGGATGGATTTGGCCGCGATCAGGAAACCGATGCCTTCGTAATGGTTGGTAATGATGAAAGTAAGCACCAGCGCCCTTTCGAATATCCCGATCCATTTGCCGGCTTCGCTGAGGGAGCCTTTGCCATTGCTCAGGCGTGCATCCGTCACCTGGTCGCGCCAGCGTTTGGTGGCGAAGCCGAGCAGGAAAGCGGCGGGCCATATTACGGCGGCATAACCGAGGGCTACGGCCCAGAAGGTCGTATTCTGCCAGAGGCCGCGCAGCCAGGGAGTTACGTCGTTCCAGCCATGGGTTACCTGCAGCCAGAGCAGGAGCAATACGAGCAGGTGCAGGCCCTGGTCTATAAGAAAATTCTTCGCATTGTCTTTCCTGTACAGTTTCCAGAGATCAATGAAAAAGTGGGTAACGGCAATGGCTACCGGCGCCAGCCACTGCGTCCATGCGGCGGTAAAAAGATAGATGAGCAGGCCATGGATGAGGCAATGCAGGTAAAGATACCCGGAACCGGCTTTGCGGCGGCGTTTGTGCTGGACGATGCGGTTGGTCTGCAATGCAAAATCTCCCAGGAGATGGGCGCACAGCCATTTGATGAGCAATAACATAAGATATGGTTTAAACAGGCATTGCGCCTGTTGTTTTGGTTAACGGCATAGTTATAATAGCGACAACGCCTGCTGTTCGAACCGCCGGAGTATCAGGCTGATGGTTTGCCACCCGGCGCCCTGCAGCCGTTGCTGAACGGCGGGCTGGCGGATGTTCAGTTTTTCGGCGGTCTGCACCTGGGTGAGGCCGTTCAGCTGTTCCAGCACTGCTTCCGCCTGGAGGGCGCTCCACCGTTCGATGATGAAGGAAAGCGTCTGGCAGTGGATCTCCCATTCCTGGTTGACGTCTGCGGAGGGAGTGACCACGGAAATGAGCCCGTTCTTTTTCTTCAGTTCATCCAGGTACGGACCTGAATTGCGGAAGGCCTCCCCGTCTGAAATAACTATTTTTTTCGCATTAAAGGAAATCTCACCGGTGCCGATGGCCAGCCGTACCTTAAAATCTTCCTTCCACAACATGGCCAGCAGTACCAGGCTGCTGTGCAGGGCCGTTTCGGGGTGTTTGGCGATAACGGCCTGGAAGCTGTCTCCCCGGTATTGCTCCGCCCTGAAGCTCTTCTCTTTTTTCCTGACAGCCGCAAACGCGTTATCCAACGCCTTTTGTAGGCGCACGCGCGCCTGGGGGGCGAGCTGGGAGGACTGGATAACATCCCCGGTTATGACGGCTGCATTCGTTTTCATGATGTACGTACTGCAAATATAAGGCTATAGCCTTATAATACCTAATTATAAGCCTGTAGACTTATAATGACCCAATATAAGGCTGTAGCCTTATAAAACAAAAAAAGGCAGCGACCATAGCGGGCGCTGCCTTCCGGTATGATTTACCGCCGGATTAGTAACGGTAGTATTCGGGTTTGAAGGGACCTTCCACGGGAATACCGAGGTAGGAAGACTGTGCAGGAGTGAGTGTATCCAGCTCCACGCCGATCTTCTTCAGGTGCAGGCGGGCAACTTTTTCGTCCAGGTGCTTGGGCAGCACATATACCTTGTTCTCGTAGCTGGCGGAGTTGGTCCACAGTTCAAGCTGGGCAAGGGTCTGGTTGGTGAAAGAGTTACTCATTACAAATGAAGGGTGGCCGGTAGCGCAGCCCAGGTTCACGAGGCGGCCTTCAGCCAGCAGGATGATATCTTTCCCGTCGATGGTGTATTTGTCCACCTGGGGTTTGATCTCCACTTTGCTATGACCGTAGTTGGTGTTCAGCCAGGCCACGTCGATCTCGATATCAAAGTGACCGATGTTGCACACGATCGCTTTGTCTTTCATGGTCTTGAAGTGTTCGCCGGTGATGATGTCGCGGCAACCGGTGGTGGTCACGATGATGTCCGCTTCTTTTACGGCATCGGCCATCTTTTTCACTTCGTAACCTTCCATAGCAGCCTGCAGGGCGCAGATCGGGTCGATCTCGGTAACGATCACGCGGGCGCCTGCGCCGGCGAGAGACTCAGCGGAACCTTTGCCCACATCGCCAAAACCAGCTACTACCGCTACTTTACCGGCGATCATTACGTCGGTTGCGCGGCGGATAGCGTCCACACAGGATTCGCGGCAGCCGTATTTGTTATCGAATTTGGATTTGGTAACGGAGTCGTTGATATTGATGGCGGGCATCGGGAGGGTGCCGTTCTTCATTCTTTCGTACAGGCGGTGAACACCGGTAGTGGTTTCTTCGCTGAGGCCTTTGATATGCTGGATCAGCTCAGGGTATACGTCAAACACCATGTTGGTGAGGTCGCCACCGTCGTCCAGGATCATGTTCAGCGGGCGGTCTGTGCTGCCAAAGAAAAGCGTCTGTTCGATGCACCAGTTGAATTCTTCCTCGTTCAGGCCTTTCCAGGCATATACCGGGATGCCGGCAGCAGCGATAGCGGCAGCGGCATGGTCCTGCGTGGAGAAGATGTTGCAGGAGCTCCATTGTACTTCGGCGCCGAGGGCAACCAGGGTTTCTATCAGTACGGCAGTCTGGATGGTCATGTGCAGGCAGCCGGCAATGCGGGCACCTTTCAGGGGCTGGGATTTACCGTATTCCTCGCGCAGTGCCATAAGGCCCGGCATTTCGGCTTCCGCCAGCTGAATTTCCTTGCGACCCCATTCAGCCAAAGACATGTCTTTTACTTTGTACTTGAGGTTCAAATCAATTTTGGACTTAGCAATTGTTGACATTCCGAATAAATTTTTGCAAATCTACCTTTATTTTAACTTTCCACATAATGCTAATTAGGGAACGTATCCCCATCATTCTGAACGCCTCCCCAAACTCTGCCTTAAATTATATATAGAGAAATAAATACAATTATTTTTTGCTTTAATATTATAAATAATATACATTTGCTAATTGGTGAGGTATATTACCAGTTTATTACGTATTACTTTTTGGAGTCATTGGTAATGTAATAGCGCCCCTGGCGGGCTTTTGAGAGAGAAAAAGGCATTCCACGCCCGTGCATCATAACAAAGCCAGGGCCTTCCTCACCCCGGAAAATCCGAAGTATAACGTCACTATCCCGATATCTAGTGTGTATGTAAAGAAATTTTAATGTTACTATGTTAGTCCTATCCTATCCTAAGAAAGACAGCGCCCTGTTTGCCGGCATGAGAAAATTCCGCTTCCCTGCCATGGGTATGTTGCTGGTTCTCATCCTTTTGAGCGGTATGGTCAGCGCCCAGGCGCCTTCCCAGGTCATTAACCCTACAGGGGGCGAATCGGGGGGAGACCTCAAGATCACGATCACGGATTCCAGCGTAATGGTGCGCCGCAACGGCGTGGACCAGTTCAGCCTGGACCCCAGCCAGCCCCAATACGATAAAGGAGGGCTCCGTACCTACGTCGTGTTTGAAAGGAAGCTGGGAGGCACCCTCGAAAACCAGGTGCCCAAATACCTGCAGGCCTGTAATATTTCCGAGGTGATGGGAGACGGCAGCACAGGCAATCCCTGGAGGGTAGTGACGCAGACAAAATTCAGGAACGCCAATAACGCAGATTACCATCTTTCTACCGAATACGTGTACACGGCCGGGAAATCTTATTACCTGGTCAATTATTATTTAAGCTCCAATGAAGGATTGCCCAGCGGCTCCGCGGGCGGGCCTTACTGGGTGCATTTTTATCTTTCCGAAGCCGGATGGATGAACGGGGCAACCTGCGGAAAAGGGTTTAAAAGCCTGGAGGTAGACAATGTGACCAATGCTTACCTGGAAGAGAATAACGTTACCGGCTATACGCCAAGGATGGTAGGTATTACCAAAAGCGGGGCCGATTGTCCTGACGGGCAGAGCGGCGCGCACGTCTTCAAAACAACAGACGGCGGGTTCATTTCTTATTTCGCCGGGCCTGTGGCAGACCGTGACCTGAAAACCGGCAATGGTTACCGTTTTTCCAATACGATCAAAACAGTGCCTGATAACAGCGGGGTTGCTGTGCATACTGCACTGGAAATGTTTTCCACCAATAACCCGGGCGAGCTGAAACATGCCACCCGGCAGATCGCGGTGGGTTATGATACAACAGAAGTGAAGAGCCTGTTCCTGATGGATCCCAACCTCGAAGTGACCTGGCCCATCATGCCGATGGAAATAGCCGACCTCAGCCTCACGCCCGCCCCGACCCCCCAGGGGCTGGAAGGCAACGCGGCACATCCCATCACCGGCCTTTCCCTCAATGTGGCCAACGCTTCCTTCAACCTGCCGCAGGTGCTGGAAATACAGGTAACGCCCTCAGGCACGCATCCCGCGGTGCCGAACGTGGATTACAGGGTGTTATACAACAAGCTCATTATCCAGCCCGGCACCTACATAAATGACCAGGTGCCCCTGCCGATCGAAATTATCGGCAACACCACGCAATCGACCTTCGACAAAACATTTACCGTTACGCTGGTAGCGCCCGCCTGCGCGCCGCACCTGCAGCTGGCTGCCAGTAATACTTCCCTGGAATACACGATCGTGGACGATGACGAGAATAAAATATTTATAGAACCGGAGAAAACCACTATCAAAGAAGGGGAGAAAACAAAAGTGAAAGTGAGGATGACCGGCGTGGCGCTGACTTCCCCGCTCACCGTAAATCTTAGCAGGCTGGGCACTTCCACCGCTGAAACCACCGATTATTCCGGCATGCCCGCGCAGGTGACCATTCCTGCCAACCAGCTGGAAACAGAATTTGAGCTTACCGCTACAGGCGACCTGGTGCTGGAAACGAACGAGCTGCTTGAAATAGAAGCCACTGCCAATATCGGCGGCGATCCGAAAGCACATACCGCCGGCATTACGATTACTGATACAACCAACCTGAACCCCGATAACCGGATCATTACCTTCACCGTACCGCAGGGCACGGAAGGCGCTATGGTCACCATGACTGCCAGCCTGCCCGCCGGTGTGACCACGGAAGAACCTTTGCTGATCAGCATCAACGAGGTGAACCCCGCCAATACTGCGACCCAGGATGACCTGGCTACCTTGTTCCCCGTTTCGCTCACTATCCCTGCCAACGGTCATGATATAACTTACGATATCGATCTCTGGGATGATGGCCTGCTCGAAGACCAGGAATACTGGTACTTCGATGCAACCGTTTCCGACAGCTATGGCGCATTGACCGTGGTACCGTCCAACCTGGATATTCTTGACAACCCGGCAGGAAGGGAATTTACCATCACATTCTCGGTTCCCGCCATCGATGAGGCTACCGGCGCCAAACCGATAGACGGTACGATCTCGCTGCCATCGGGTCTTAGCTTCAGTTCCGACTTTACGCTGAACCTTGTGCTGGATGCAAGTTCTACCGCGGATCAGAATGATTTCAATACTATCCTGCCGCTGTCGGTTACATTCCCGGCGGGCGCTAATTCCGTTCCGTTCTCCATTCAGCTGAAAGGAGATGGCGTGATATTGGAAACCAACGAAACGCTGGTGCTGACCGGCAATGTGAGCGGCTTCACTTTTGTGAACGGAAGTATTATTATTAATGATTTTACATCCAAGACGGCATCCAATAAACAGGTTGTGCTGGAACCGCCAACGTCGGCCAACATTACAGAAGGACAAACCACGCAGATGCGGGTGAGGCTGAGGACTACCGCCCTCCGTACCCAGGAACCCATAGTGGTAACACTCGCTGCGGGTGGAGGTTCAAGCGCCACTACCGGTGATTACATCCTGCCGGCAACGGTCACCATCCCCGCCGGGCAGAACGGTGTGCTCTTTGATGTGGAGGCAGTGACGGATGCCCTTACTGAACCCTCCGAAACACTGGAGATCACAGCTTCTTCCAACATTCTCGGCACCGCGTATACCACGCCGGCCCAGGTGGTGAACATTGCTGACGCGGCCAGCACCAAAATAATATTTACAGTAGGCGACCTGGTGATGCTGGAAGGCCAGCCTGCGAGAACCGTAACCGCCACGCTGGAATCAGGCAATGCCACGGCGGATATTAACATTGCGTTGCAGACAGGAAGCGGTTCCACCGCGGGAGATGATGATTACGTGGTAACCCCGTCTTCTGTTACCATACTGAACGGCACGCCTTCCGTTACCTTTACGATCGCTGCAACAGACGACGGTTTGCTGGAAAGAACAGAAACCCTCATCCTGGAAGGTAACGCTACCGGCTATACGGTAGATGGGCTTACATTTACTATCAATGATGTGACCGGCACCATCCCGGCCAACAAACAGATCAGCGTAGTGCCGGATGCAACGAGCGTGAACGAGGGAAGCAGCCTGAGAGTATGGGTGCGCCTTCCTGCGGGAATCAAAACTTCAGAAGAAATTACTATTACCCTTGGCCAGGGCGGCGGCAGCGATGCAGGCGTGCAGGCTTCGGATTATGAATATGCTTTACCGGTGAAGATCCCGGTGGGCGTAAGCGAGATAGATTTTATGCTCCAGGCTAAAACGGACAATGTGCTGGAGCCGACCGAGAAACTTGAAATATCCGCCAGCGCTACGGTATTTGATGATCCGGTAACAACTACCGGGACGGTAAATATTATTGACCAGTCGAAAACGCCTGCTAATACTGCGTTATTGGTTACCGGCCCTGCCAGCGTGGCCGAAGGAGCCAGCGTGAAATGGCGGATTGCTTTGCCATCAGGCGTTACTACTGACATACCGGTTAATATATCATTGTCTGTAACAACCGGCACCACTACGCTCGACGGAGATTTTAACGGCGGTCATCCTTTGTCGGCGGTGATCAATCCCGGGGCGACTTCCGTGGATGTGACCTTTGATGCGAAGGCGGATGCGGTCGTGGAAGGGCAGGAGCATGTGCAGATGTTGCTGCAGGCAACGGATTTCACTTTCTCGCAGGAAATTTCGCTGGATGTGGTGAATACCAACCCTGCTGGTTTGTTGATTCAGCTGAATGCTAATCCGTTGTCGGTAACGGAAGGGGTTGCTACGGAGATCACTGCGTCTTTGCAGGGTTTCACTTCCACTTCAGATATTGATGTGGTGCTGAGCAGCGGAGGTACTTCCACTGCGGGCGCCAGCGATCATGGCGCTTTGGGTACGATCCATATTGCTGCCGGTCAGTCTTCTGCGAAGGTGAATATCCTTGCTGCGACCGACAATATTTTAGAGGCGAATGAATTGCTGGAACTGCGTGGCAGCGCTACTGGCTATACAGTGCAGGGAACGGATATTACCATTACGGATGCCACCGGTACCAACGCCAATAAAACGATTATTCTCACACCGGCTGCTGCTACCGTGGCGGAAGGCGGCATAGTGAAGATAAAGGTGAGCCTGCCTTCAGGCATCACGGCCAGCCAGGCCATTACCGTAAATCTCAGCAAAGCCGCCGGTTCTTCTGCTACGCTTGATGTAACGGACGTAACCTTCCCATCCACCGTAACAATCCCGGTTGGTGCAGGGGAAATAGAATTTGATGTAACAGCAGGAACGGACAACCTGATAGAACCGTCTGAGTTGCTGAAGCTGGCTTCCAGCGCTACCGTATTTGGTTATACTTCAACAGATGAAGCAGATATCACGATCACCGATGTATCAAACAAAACGATCACTGTTGCCGGCCCGGCTACGATTGCAGAAGGCGCTACCGGCATTTATCGGTTTAGCCTGCCCACAGGCGTAACGTCCACTTCAGCCATCGCCATCACGCTCACCCGTGATGCTGCTTCAACAGCGGCTCTGGCTGATCTGCAAAGCCTGCCTGCTGTAGTGATACCGGCCGGAGACGGGTTTGTAGATGTGAACTTTGTTCCGGCTGATGATAATGTAATTGAAGCAACTGAGAAACTGATCCTGGCACCATCCGCTACTGGCTTTACATTCAACCAGCCGGTAGATTTTAATATTACTGACCAGGACCTGGCAGGAGCAACGATCACATTATCTGCCGCACCGGCCAGTGTAGCAGAAGGCGCCAGCGCTGTGATCACTGCTACCCTGAATGGCGGTGTAACCTCAGCCGGCAACATCACCATTACCTTAAGCAAAGATGCGGGTTCCACTGCCGGCGCTACCGAGCATGGCGCGTTAGGAACCATCACTATCACTGCAGGCCAAACGACCGGTACCTTCACGCTGACCACCAATACTGACCAATTATTGGAAGCGGGTGAAACGGTGGTTATAAATGGAGCGAACCCCTTGAGCATTCCTGTATCCGGCACTACCGTTACCATTACAGATGCTTCCGGTCCTGCGGATATTACATTATCTCCGGCTGCGGCTACTGTAGCGGAAGGGGGCATAGTGAAGATAAAAGCCAGCCTGCCTGTTGGTGTTACATCCAGCCAGGCTATTACCGTAAACCTCAGCAAAGCCGCAGGGTCCTCTGCCACACTTGATGTATCGGAAGTGAGCTTCCCGGCAACCGTAACAATTCCGGTTGGTGCAGGAGAAATTGAATTTGACGTAACTGCAGGAACGGATAATCTCATAGAATCGTCCGAGTTATTGAAACTGTCCTCCAATGCCACCGTATTCGGTTACACTTCAACAGATGACGCAGATATCACGATCACGGATATATCAAATAAAACGATCACCGTTACCGGTCCGGCTACGATTGCGGAGGGTGCTACCGGCACCTACCGCTTTAGCCTGCCTGCAGGGGTGACGTCCACTTCAGCCATCACCGTCACGCTCACACGCGATGCTGCTTCAACCGTAGTTTTAGCTGATCTTCAAAGTCTGCCTGCTGTGGTAATCCCTGCAGGTGACGGTTTTGTGGATGTGAATTTTGTACCGGCAGATGATAATGTAATTGAAACGACCGAAAAACTGATCCTGATACCATCCGCCACTGGCTTTACATTCAATCAGCCGGTAGATTTTAATATTTCCGACCAGGACCTGGCAGGAGCAACGATTGCGCTATCCAATTCGCCGGCCAGCGTAGCAGAGGGCGCCAGCACTGTGATCACCGCTACGTTGAATGGCGGTGTAACATCGGCCAGTAACATCACCATCAACTTAAGCAAAGATGCCAGTTCCACTGCGGGCGGTGCTGAGCACGGAGCATTGGGTGTAATTACAATTACTGCCGGCCAGACAACCGGCACTTTCACACTAACCACTGCTGCAGATCAATTATTGGAAACAAGTGAAACGGTGGTGGTTAATGGAACAAATGTTTTGAGTATCCCTGTATCCAGTGCTACTGTTACTATTACTGATGCTTCTGGTCCCGCGGATATCACGTTGTCTCCGGTTACCGCCACTATAGCGGAAGGCGGTTTGATAAAAGTCAAAGCAAGCCTGCCTGCCGGCGTTTCATCCAGCCAGGCTATTACCGTAAATCTCAGCAAGGCTGCAGGTTCTTCTGCAACACTGGATGTAACGGATGTGACCTTCCCATCAACTGTAACAATCCCGGTTGGAGCAGGGGAAATTGAATTTGATGTAACCGCGGGAACAGACAACCTGATAGAACCGTCTGAATTGCTGAAACTGGCTTCCAGCGCTACTGTATTTGGTTATAGTTCAACAGATGAAGCGGATATCACGATCACCGATGTATCAAACAAAATGATCACTGTTACCGGCCCGGCTGCGATTGCAGAAGGCGCTACAGGCACTTATCGGTTTAGCCTGCCCACAGGTGTAACGTCCACTTCGGCCATCACCATCACGCTCGCCCGTGATGCTGCTTCAACAGCGGCCCTGGCTGACCTGCAAAGTTTACCGGTTGTGATAATTCCAGCCGGAGACGGATTTGTTGATGTGAACTTTATCCCGGCTGATGATAATGTAATTGAAGCAACGGAGAAGCTGATCCTGACACCAACCGCTACAGGCTTTACATTCAACCAGCCAGTGGATTTTAACATCACCGACCAGGACCTGGCAGGCGCTACGATCACATTATCTGCCGCACCGGCCAGTGTAGCAGAAGGCGCCAGCGCTGTGATCACTGCTACCCTGAATGGCGGCGTAACATCAGCCACTAACCTGACGGTGACTTTAAGTAAAAACGCCAGCTCCACTGCCGGCTCTGCCGATCATGGAACATTGGGTGTTATCACGATCAATTCGGGCCAAACTACCGGCGCTTTCACATTGACAACTAACACAGACCAGGTATTGGAAGCTAATGAAACTATAGTGATCGATGGCGCTAACGCCCAAGGCATTGCAGTAGCAGGAACTACCGTCACCATTACAGATGCAACCGGCTCCAACGCCAATAAAACAATTACGCTTACACCCGCCACCGCTACCATAGCGGAAGGCGGCATAGTAAAAATAAAAGCCAGCCTGCCTGCTGGTATCACCACCAGCCAGGCAATTATTATAAATCTCAACAAAGCGGCGGGTTCTTCATCTACACTCGATGCAACGGATGCAACCTTCCCATCAACCGTAACGATCCCGGTTGGCGCGGGAGAAATAGAATTTGATGTAACAGCGGGAACGGACAACCTGATAGAACCGTCCGAATTGCTGAAACTGGCTTCCATCGCTACAGTGTTTGGTTACGCTTCAACAGATGAGGCTGATGTGACTATTACTGATGCCACCAATAAAACCATCACAGTTACCGGGCCGGCTGCGATTGCAGAAGGAGCTACAGGCACCTATCGCTTCAGTCTGCCCGCAGGGGTGACATCTACCTCAGCTATTACCATCACACTCACCCGTGATGCTGCTTCAACGGCGGCCCTGGCTGATCTGCAAAGCCTGCCGGCTGTGGCGATACCTGCGGGTAGTGGATTTGTAGATGCAAACTTTGTTCCGGCAGATGATAATGTGATTGAAGCAACAGAAAAACTGATCCTGACGCCAATTGCTACTGGCTTTACATTCAACCAGCCGGTAGATTTTAACATTACCGACCAGGACCTGGCAGGCGCTACGATCACATTATCTGCCGCACCGGCCAGTGTAGCAGAAGGCAGCAGCGCTGTGATCACCGCTACCCTGAATGGCGGCATAACATCAGCCACCAACCTGACAATCACTTTAAGCAAAAACGCCAGCTCCACTGCCGGCTCTGCTGATCATGGAACATTGGGTGTTATCACGATCACCGCCGGTCAAACCACCGGAACTTTCACCCTGACAACTAACGCCGACCAGGTATTAGAGGCCAATGAAACTGTAGTGATCGATGGCGCTAACGCCCAAGGTATTGCCGTGGCAGGAACTACCGTCACCATCACAGATGCGACCGGCACCAATGCTGCTAAAACAATTACGCTCACGCCAGCCACTGCTACTGTGGCTGAAGGCGGCGCAGTGAAGGTGAAAGCCAGCCTGCCCGCTGGTATCAGCAGCAGCCAGCCTGTCATCGTTACTCTTGCCAGAGCGGCGGGTTCTTCTGCTGCTGCAACAGACGCGACTTTCCCGGCAACCGTAACGATCCCGGTTGGAGCAAGCGAAATTGAATTTGATGTAACTGCCGGGACGGATAACCTGGTAGAACCGTCTGAGCTGCTGAAACTGGCTTCCAGCGCCACCGTATTCGGCTATACTTCAACAGATGAAACTGATATCACGGTCACGGATGTATCCAATAAAACGATCACCGTTACCGGTCCGGCTACGATTGCAGAAGGAGCTACCGGCACGTTCCGGTTCAGCCTGTCCACAGGCGTAACATCCGCTTCAGCCATCAACATCACCCTCACCCGTGACGCCGCTTCAACAGCTGACCTGGCCGACCTGGAAAGTCTGCCTGCCGTGGTAATCCCGGCCGGAACCACATTTGTGGATGTTGATCTTAAACCTAAAAATGACCACCTGCTGGAAGCACTGGAAAAACTGGTACTGACACCTGCCGCAACAGGCTTTACCTTCAGCCAGCCTGCCAGTTTCGATATCATCGACCAGGACCTTGCAGGCGCAACGATCACCTTGTCTGCCGCACCGGCCAGCGTAACCGAAGGCACGGCTACTGTGATCACTGCTACGCTGAACGGAGGCATCACTTCTGTGAACAACCTCACCATCACTCTTAGCAGGAATATCAGCTCGACCGCCGGGAATAGTGAACATGGCGCACTGGGGACCATCACTATCAACGCAGGCCAGGCAACCGGCACCTTCACGCTTTCCACCAATGCAGATCAACTGCTTGAAGCTGATGAAACCATCGTCATAGACGGCGCCAATGCACAAGGCATCGCTGTTACCGGCACAACGGTAACTATTACTGATGGCACCGGCCCGGCAGACATTGCCTTAACGCCCGCCACCGCTACTGTTGCGGAAGGTGGAACCATAAAACTGAAAGCCAGTCTGCCCGCCGGTATCACATCCACCGAGGCTATCACCGTTGCACTCAGCAAAGGCAGCGGTTCATCCGCTACGCTTGGCGTTATTGAAGTAAATTTCCCTGCGTCTGTTACAATCCCGGCCGGTGCAACGGAAATAGAATTTGACGTGACCGCCGCTGCAGATAATGTGATTGAACCTACTGAGTTACTGAAACTGGCTGCCAGCGCAACGGTATCTGGTCATGCCTCTGCCGCCACTGCAGATGTGAGCATCACGGATGTATCCAATAAAACGATCACTATCAGCGGTCCGGCTACCGTAACCGAAGGCAACCTGGCCGTATATACGTTCGCGTTACCAACCGGTGTAACCGCCGCCGGCGACCTCGTGATCCAGCTGGCGCAGGGCGCAGCAACGCCCGCTGTGAACGCGGCAGACATTGCGGGAGGAATACCCGTCACGGCAACTATCCCCGCGGGCAGCTCTTCCGGCACACTGACGCTCAATATCAGTACAGACGTGGTGATAGAGCCGGTTGAAAAACTCGTCCTTAATGCGTCCTTAACAGGCTATACCTTCAGCGGCGCTGTTTTACTGGACGTGCAGGACGCAAACTTCGGCGGCGTCATCTCCTTCACCAGCAGCAATGCTACCATCCGCGAAGGAAGCGGAACAGCCACCATCACTGTGAGCCTGCCCGGCGTACTGACCGCCACTGCGGACATCCAGGTGGATATTATCAAAGATGCGCTTTCCACCGCTGCCAATTCAGACCACATCGCCCTGCCCGCATCCGTGACCATCGCAGGCGGGCAGCACAGCGCTACATTCAACATCACGGCGCCAACGGATAATATCCTGGAACTGCTGGAAACCCTGCAATTGAGCGGCAGCGCACCCGGGTTCAGCGTAAATGGAACCACCATTTCCATTGAAGATGCCACCAGCCTCGATCCGCTCAACACCGTGATCTCCCTGGTGCCTGATGGCAGCAGTATCGCAGAGGATGCTACCGGCAAGCTCAGGGTGAAACTTCCGGATGGCATCGTGTCCGGCATGCCCATCACCGTAACAATGTCCAAGACCGCCGCCGCTTCCACTGCCGCGGATACCGATCATACCCAGATACCAGTGAGCATCACTATCCCGGCGATGGCCAACAGCAGCGCAGATTTCGACATCTCCGCGGTGAAAGACGGCATCATTGAGCCCATAGAAACCATACGGGTAGACGGCACTGCCGCGGGATTTACTTTCTCCGGCGCCAACATCCAGGTAACCGACCTGACCGGCCTCAATCCCGCCAACAGGCAGATCTCCATTACCATCGACTCAACAACGCTGCATGAAGGCAACACCAGCAAAGTAATATTGTCACTGCCGGCAGGTATCACCACGGCGCTGCCGATTGCCATCAACCTGGCGGCAGACGCGGCGTTCAGCGCGGTCAATGCAGACTTCGCCGTAGCGCCAGCTGCCGTGATCGCTAAAGATCAGCAGAAGGTAACGATCATCCTCACTGCCGTACAGGATAATCTCACTGAAGCAAACGAAATCCTCCGCCTCACCGGCATCGCGACCGGCTTTACCCTGACGCCATCCGCTCAGGTAAACATTCCCGGCGATCCTGCACCGTCGCTGAATGTAACAGTGGTAAAAATGACTGATGCCGCAGAACCTGCTGCCAGCGGACTCTTCAGCATCCAATTGACCGGAGGGGTTATTGCGCCGTATGATGTGACCGTGAATTACACCGTTAGCGGAGCAGCAGCTCCGGGACAGGATTTCGCCCCGCTTTCCGGCATTGCCGTGATCAAAGCAGGCACGTCATCCACAGCCATACCGGTAATTGTAATAGACGACCATGTAGTAGAGACCACTGAAACCATACAGATACAGCTTACTTCCGGCAGCTTCGTATACTTCGGCAACACCGTGAGCACCACGCTGGACGCCGTGAAATCTGCCACAATAAATATCATCGACGACGAGGCCACCGCAGACCGCAGCATTCTTATCGAAAAGATCGCCGACGCCACTGAGCCCTCCTCGGCAGGCCGCGTGCGGGTTCGTTTCGCTAATACATCGCTCACCGCGGCAGTGCC
This sequence comes from Chitinophaga sp. YIM B06452, assembly GCF_039655965.1. Classification (NCBI taxonomy): domain Bacteria; kingdom Pseudomonadati; phylum Bacteroidota; class Chitinophagia; order Chitinophagales; family Chitinophagaceae; genus Chitinophaga; species Chitinophaga sp. YIM B06452. Next base: position 253,140 of record NZ_JAWLKY010000004.1, read on the forward strand.
GGTAACCGTTACCTACACTATGAGCGGCACAGCCACAGCAGGAACGGATTACAACGCCCTGCCCGGCACCGTCACCATCCCGGCCAGCGCAAAAGAAGCGCTGATCAACATCACGCCGAAAGACGACATCCTGCTGGAAGGCACGGAAACCGTGAACATCCGCCTCACTGCTGCCAGCTCGTCGCTGCCCGCCACCACATGGCCGGTGAGCGCCACACAGCATACTGCGGGTGTGAACCTTTACGATAACGACGTGATCACCGTAGAAATATTCACCACCGCACAGGTGAATGAAGGCACGGGCCTCAACGTAACGCTTAAGGCATCGCAGGCGCCGTCTGCCAACATGCCGGTAACCGTAAGCCTGCAGCACGACGCTTTGCGCAGCGTAACCACCACCGTACCGCAAACAGGCGCGAACCTGACTGTTACCATTCCTGCCGGCCAGACCGAAGTCAGCTTCACGCTTAACCTGGCAGACAATGATACCAACGACGATGACGGCTTTGTGAATCTTGCCATCCAGCCGCATAGCGGCCCGGGGCAAGCATATGGTAAAGGCTCCAGCAGTAATACCGCCACGGCCATCGCTGATAATGACGCGCTGGAGATCAGTTTCAGTGAAGACACCGCGAGGGTGCAGGAAGGGAATACCAGCGTAGAGATCATGCCGTTCAAAGTAACGCTGAGCCGCCAGAGCACAAGGATCATCGTGCTGGAATACGAGTTTGCCGACGCCTTCGAAGGCGCGGGAGCAGACAAGGATCCGCAGCGCGCAAGGGCAGGGGAGGATTTCCAGGATCATGTCAAACAAATCATCATCCCGGCCCTGGCCACAGAAGCGGAAATTGAAGTGCCCGTGATCGGCGACATCGTGCATGAATCCGACGAATACTTTGTTGTGAAGCTGAAAGCCGCCACCGTGGCTTCCGGCCAGCAGCCGCCTGTACTGGGCACTGCGCGCACTGCCGTTGGCGCCATCCTGAACGACGACCAGAAACCTGACTTCGAGATCAGGGTGCATAAAGGCCTGTCGCCCAATGGGGATGGCAAAAACGATGTGCTGATCATTGAAAATATTGAAAAATACAGCCGGAACGAGATCGTGATCGTAAACCGCTGGGGCGGAACGATCTATTCCACCAGCAATTACCATAACCAGTCCAACAACTTCAACGGCCAGTCCAACAAGGGCAGCGGCGCGGGCAAGTTGCTGCCTGACGGCTCGTACTTCTACGTGCTGCACGTTTGGGATGCTGATGGTAACATGACGCGGCACACCGGTTATATCGTATTAAAATCTGCCCAATAATTAAAAATATTATTATGCAAAAGAGCCTCAGAAAGCTGTTCGCAGTCGCCCTCATCAGCTGTATGGCCCGGGAAGCCGCAGCACAGCAGCATCCGATGTACGCGCAATACCTGTATAACGGGATGGTGATCAACCCCGGTTACCCGTCTATGGACGAGTTCAGCAGTATGACCGTGGTGGTCCGCAACCAATGGGTGGGTATGGAGGGCGCGCCGAAAACGGCTACGTTCTCCTTTTATTCGCCGATCAGGGCAACCAGCACCAGCGTTGGTTTCATGGCGATGAAAGATGAGATCACCATTTATTCCCAGACCGGTTATTATTTCAACATTTCACAGAAAGTGAAGCTGGACGATAAGCTGTACCTGGCCATGGGCCTGAAGGGCGGGATGGAGCAGTTCAAGGAGAACAACGACCACCTGGGGACGGACGATCCCGTTTTTGCGGGAAACCAGAGCTACTGGAAAACCGATATCGGTTTTGGTTTCGTGCTGTATAATGAGAAATTCTTTGTTGGCTTTTCCGCACCTTCATTCCATAATTTTGACATCGGCGGCACCCTGAATAAGGTGGAGTTCAAACGGCATATGTACCTCCACGGCGCATACCTGGCGAATGTGAACAAGATACTCAAATTCAGGCCAGGGATGGTTTTACGCCAGGTGGCAGGAGCGGGGGTGCAGATGGATCTCAATGCAACATTCATCTTGAAGGACATACTGTGGGCAGGCGCCACGTGGAGAACTGAGAAGTCTGCCAGCGCCATGGTGCAGGTGCAGGCAACGAAGAATTTTTCCCTGGGTTATTCCTACGATTTTGCGTCGGCCACCCATTTGAAAGGCATGCAATCCGGCAGCCATGAACTGATGCTCAACTACCGTTTTTCCCTGGTAAAAGGTAAAACGCTGACGCCCAGATTTCTGTAACAAATAGCATATTACACATTATAAAAATAAAAATCCGGGTTCATGAATCCGGATTTTATTTTTATACGTATGTACTCCCGTAGTAGGATACACGCTGAAATTTCTTCCCTTTCAATTCCGCCATTTTACAAGCATGAGAAATTTAGTTAATTGTTAGTTATCCTAACGTGAAATATTTGTTTGTTCATTTTTTTCATATAGATTTGATTAAACGATGTGATACGCAAATCGTGCCATCATCAAAGTTCTTTTAAAACAGATCCTTACTTTTTCACCATAAGATATTTGCAGGTGACAAACCTGGCTAAAGATTTTGTCTTAAGCTAAATTGGAGAAAAAATCGAGCCTGATGGTCGTGTCGGGCTCTCTTTTTTTTACTTTGTTTGTCTCCTTGCTGAACGCATTTTAAAGAGTCTATTTATTAGGGAATAAGGGATTTTTGTCTTAAGCTAAATTGGAGAAAAACGAGCCTGATTGTCTTATCGGGCTCTTTCTTTTGAAACTCAGCCTGTTCTCACCTAACTCATTGCTGCCCGGAGGTATCCGGGCTTTTCTATTAGCCGGATCGCCTGCCAGGAAATTAGTATTCCTAACATAATAATATTTTTTTTGTAGCTTTGAAACCGAAGACGAGGGCTTTGTGCGAATATCCGATCGATAATTATCATCCTGATATACATCTTTTATCCACTTTGCATTACTAGTTAATTTGGAGGATGGGCCTGATTGTCAAGTCGGGCTCTTTTTTTCTCCCTGATCCCGCACCTGCTTTTCCCCTAAAATTTGTAGATTTAAGCAACGTAAGTGTTTAACGATCATGTTCGACCAGGAAATATGGCTCACATTGCTGTTTATGCTGCACATCTGGATTGTAGTGAGGTTTGTGGTGCAGCATACTTTTAAACAGAACAGCAACCGCCGGCCCCGCCCGTATCACCTGAAGTGGCTCGTGCTCGTGTTTTTCTTTCCTTTCGTAGGGTATGCCCTGTACCTGTGGCTCACCCGCAATTATTCCTCTTCTTCCCGCTGATCATCATACCATCTTGAAGAAAGCTCCCGGTGCTGGCGGATCGCCTTGACAGACAGCCGTATGCCTATAAATAAACAAAACAGCGATGCCCCCACGAGGAACAGGCTGCTGCCAATGAAGAGGAAAAAATCGAAGGCGCCGTGGAAAGCTGTGGCCCAGAAGAGGCCGGTGAACAGCAAAGTGCCCCTATGCTGCGGGATGAATTTCGCGAGACCCGCATAATATCCCATCAGTACCGCAAATGCCGCATGGGCGGGCACTGAAATAAACATCCGCACCCAGCCGGTGCCGATGCCGAACTGCATGACATAGCTGATATTTTCCGCCGTGGCAAAGCCCATCCCGATCATCACGGAATATACGATACCGTCGAAAGGCTCATCGAAGGAAGGTTTGCGGAAAGCGTAGTAACGCAGTACGAGAAATTTTCCCAGCTCTTCGCTCAGCCCCACCACGCCGAATGCAAAAATGGCTTTGTTCAGGAGTCCCGGTACACCGGCATTCCAGCCGTAAGACGCGGCCAGCGTTTGTATGGTAAGCGGGAATATCACGCTGAGCACGCCCAGCAGGAAGCAGCGGATGAGCAGGCGCACCGGCTCACGGTCCCGCGCATCCAGCATATAGATCAGCAGCGAGATGGCAATGCCCGGAGCTACGGCGATGGCCAGTGCGTGGAGGAACATTATAATCCTTTTTTGAGTTTACGGGCTTCCAGGAAAGCCTCCAGTTCGGCGCGGCTGAAGCTGCTCAGGTTCTTTTCCCTGGTAAGACCGCCTTTTTGCGCGGCCAGCGTGCCGTAGTGAATGTCCTTATATCCTTCAATGGCATGCGCATCCGGGTCTATGGAAAGCAGCGCGCCTTTTTCCAGCGCGTAGGGGATCCATTCCCAGTCTATGTCCAGCCGGCGCGGATGCGCATTCAGTTCTATCACCACATCGTTTGCCACGCAGGCTTCCACCACTGCTTTATGATCTACGGGGTAGCCGTTGCGGCTCAGCAGCAGTCTGCCGGTCATATGCCCGAGGATGGTGGTGTACGGATTGGAGATCGCTTTCAGCAGGCGCGCCATGGCTTTTTCTTCCGGCATTTTCAGGTTGGTGTGCACGGAAGCAATTACCAGGTCAAAGGTTTTCAGTACTTCATCTGGGTAATCAAGACTGCCGTCGTTGAGAATATCCGCTTCAATGCTTTTGAAGATGCGGAAGGGTGCCAGTTGTTTATTCAGCTGTTCGATCTGTTCATGCTGCGCCACAATGCGCTCCACGTGCAGGCCGTTGGCATAGAAGGCAGAACGGGAGTGGTCGCTGATCACGAGGTATTCAAAACCCTGGTCCCTGGCAGCTTTGGCCATGTCTTCCAGGCTGGCCACGCCATCGCTCCACTGGCTGTGGGAGTGGATAATGCCTTTGATGTCCGTTGATTGTATCAGCGCTGGCAACGCGCCGTTTGCCGCGGATTGCACGATAGCGGCTGTTTCCCGCAGCGCGGGCGGTATGAAGGGAAGGCCGGCGGTGCTGAAGATCGCTTTTTCCGTGGTTTCCTGTCCGCCGGAACTTTTGCCTGTATGACTGAAGAACGCGTCCAGGAAGGCTTCTGTGCCGGTGGTGGTGAACAGCTTGGTTGCGAAGTTTTCCTCTTCCACGCCGTAGATCTTTATTTTGATATGCTCTTTGTATTGCAGGAGGATGGCGTCGTCTGTATTGTCCAGCCGGTTGAAATCCGCTATGGACTTAAATTTCTCCGCCACTTCATCTATCGCCATCCCGATCACGAATTCCAGCTCGTCTATGATCGGCTGCTGGCGCCTGAAAGCGCCGGTAACGGCTACTTTGGCGGAGCTGAACAGGCGGGAGAAGAGCGCATCCAGTTCCGTGGCGAAGCTTTCCACTTCTGCGTAAAGGAACCTTTCGCGGTTGGACAGGAAAAATTCTATGCTCTGGCGGATGCTTTCCTGCGTTTTTTGCCCGAAGCCCTTGAGCAGGGTGAGACGGTTTTCGTTGCAGGCGTAGAGCAGTTCGCCGAGGGTTTCGATCTCCAGTTCTTTCCAGATGGTGGCGATCTTTTTGGGGCCGATGCCTTTGATGCGCATCATGTCGAGGATGCCGGGGGGCGTTTTGCGCAGGTAATCTTCCAGGAGGAGGAAGTGGCCTGTTTCCAGCATTTCGATCACGCATTTGCCGGTGGATTCCCCGATGCCTTTGATGCGGAATATCGCGTCGCGCGGGGTATCCTGGAGAGGCACGGTGAGTTTTTCTATCTGGAAAGCGGCATTGGCGAATGATTTGGCTTTGAAGGGATTATCGCCGTGGATATCCATCAGTTTGGCCAGCAGGGAGAGGTTATCGGAGATGATGTAGTTGTCCATAGAGGCCCTAAGTTAGGCAAAAAAAAAGAACCTCGATTTGCATCGAGGTTCTTTATGCTACAGTTTGTAATTCCGATCTTACATGGCCGGAGCTGCAGGTGCAGAAGGAGCAGCTTTTTTCTTGGGAGCGGCTTTCTTCTTAGGAGCAGCTTTTTTAGCAGCGGCTTTCTTTTTAGGAGCAGCAGCTTTTTTCTTAGGAGCAGCTTTCTTAGCAGCGGCTTTCTTTTTAGGAGCAGCTTTCTTAGCAGCGGCTTTCTTTTTAGGAGCGGCTTTCTTAGCAGCGGCTTTCTTTTTAGGAGCAGCTTTCTTAGCAGCAGCTTTTTTAGGAGCGGCTTTCTTAGCAGCAGCTTTCTTTTTAGGAGCGGCTTTCTTAGCAGCAGCTTTTTTCTTAGGAGCGGCTTTTTTTGCAGCAGCTTTCTTAATTGTTGCCATTGTTTTTTGAATTTTGGGTTAGTAATTAAAATTGGGTATTAAAAAAACTTTATGGCAAACACTACCTTAAGCTTCCGCCTGGGCAGTGGTGTCAAATGATTTAACGGAAACGAAAGTTCTGTTCTCACGACCTTTTCTGAATTCCACAACACCATCTGTAAGAGCGTAGATGGTAAAATCTTTACCAATACCTACGTTAGAACCTGCGTGATATACGGTGCCTCTCTGGCGGATAATGATATTACCAGCCACTGCCACCTGACCGCCGAAGATCTTTACTCCAAGCCTTTTGCTTTGTGAGTCGCGGCCGTTCTTAACACTACCTTCACCTTTTTTATGTGCCATTGTATTGTTACTTTATAACTTTAGTCAATATGAATTTAAGCAATTTCGTTGATCTTGATCTTGGTGAAATGGGTACGGTGACCTACTTTCTTCCTGAAGCCTTTTCTGCGCTTCATCTTGAAAGCAATCACCTTATCACCCTGCACATGGCTCAGGATCTCGGCTTTAATCACTGATTTTACATCAGTACCTACGGTAATTTTACCGTCGTTGTCGGTCAGCAAAACTTCTGCAAATTCTACTTTATCTCCAACATTACCAGCCAATTGGTGTACGAAGATCTCCTGATCTTTCTGTACCTTGAATTGCTGACCTGCGATTTTTACAACTGCGAACATAGTATTCCAAAAATAATTTCCTGCAAAGGTATTACTTTGTTTTTTAATCAACAAAGAATTTAATACTTTTTTACAGGAACTCGTACCCCGCATACAGGGCACTGTATTGAAAAATAGCTTTTTACATATCAAAGATACGGAGTTTTTACAATTTTAGTTTTTTTTAACAATTGTTTAGCACCCCTCCGGTACCGGTATTTTACCCCTTATGCCCGTTTTTTGCCCTGCAATGCCCGCCTGTGGCTGTTTCTAAAAACGCATATAGTTGTACACAATTTTTATACATTTGTTTTTTACGTTGATCATTAAAAATATCGGGGCATGAAGTTTAAATCACTGCTGGCCAAACCATTTGCTTCCATCATTGCCGGAAAGGTCAAGAAGGAAATGCTGAGGGCGGTGGAAGATCAGGAGTCGATCCTTCAGGATCTGCTGAAGACAGGCAAAAAGACAGAATTCGGGAAAGACCATAAATTCGAAAGCATCACCACCTATGAAAACTATAAACAGGCAGTGCCCATCCGCGATTACGAGCAGTTTAAGCCGTATATCGAGAAAATAAAAGAAGGAAAACACAACATCCTCTGGAAAGGCCAGCCCATCTACTTTGCCAAAACCTCCGGCACTACCAGCGGAGTGAAATATATTCCCATCACCAAGGAATCGGTGGACCATCACTTCAACACCTCCCGCAACGCGGTGTTCTGCAACGTGACCGAACTGGGCGATGCCACCGCGTTTGACGGCAAGCTCATTTTCCTTTCCGGCTCGCCGGAACTGGAAAGGGTGGGAGGCATACCCACCGGGCGTCTCAGCGGCATTGCCAACCACCAGATACCGCGCTACCTGCGTACTAACCAACTGCCCAGCTACGAAACCAACTGCATCGAAGATTGGGAAACCAAGCTGGGTAAGATCGTGGACGAGACCATCAGCCAGGACATGCGTCTCATCAGCGGCATTCCGCCATGGATGCAGATGTACTTCGACCAGCTGATCGCGCGCAGCGGCAAGCCGGTAGGGGAGCTGTTCCCCAACTTCAACCTGCTGGTGCACGGCGGGGTGAACTTTGAGCCCTATAAAGCCAAACTGTTCGATTCCATTGGCCGGAAAGTGGCTGCGATAGAGACTTTCCCGGCTTCGGAAGGTTTTTTCGCCTACCAGGACAGCCAGCAGCACGAAGGCCTGCTGCTGAACACCAATGCCGGCATCTTCTTTGAATTCGTGCCCGCCACCGAGATATTCTCCGAAAATCCCACCCGCATTACCCTTAAAGACGTGGAAGTGGGCGTGAATTATGCGCTGATAGTGAGTACCAACGCGGGTCTGTGGGCTTATAACATAGGCGACACCGTGAAGTTTGTGAGCACCAACCCATACCGCATCGTGGTGACGGGGCGTACGAAACACTTCATTTCCGCCTTCGGCGAGCACGTGATCGGCGAGGAAGTGGAGCAGAGCCTGATGGGTGTGGCGGCGGCCGGCAACATCCGCATCACGGAATTCACCGTGGCCCCGCGCATACAGGTGAACGGGGAACTGCCCTACCATGAATGGTTCGTGGAGTTTGAAGAGATACCGGGCAACCTGGAAGGTTTTGCCCTGGAAGTGGACCATGTGCTGCGGAAAAAGAACATTTATTATGATGACCTGTTAACCGGTAATATATTACAGCCTCTCAAGATAAGGCCCGTGCGCAAGAACGGCTTTATCGACTATATGAAGTCCATCGGCAAACTGGGCGGCCAGAACAAGGTGCCTCGCCTGAGCAATGACCGCAAGATCGCGGAAGAAATGGAAAAGTACCTGCAGGCGCGCTGATGCGGCCTTGCAGTTGTCATCGCTTCCTGCTGCGCAGCGAAGCAGGTTTCCGCACGCATAATAGAAAAAACCTTTAAATTTAAGCACAGGAGACATTCCTGTTTGATCATGAGTAAGAAACGTATAGGAATTTTCGGATCCACCGGGTCCATTGGCCGCCAGGCGTTGGAAGTAATTGCCGCGCATCCTGAAAGATTTGAAGTGGAAGTGCTGACCGCGCAGCAGAACGCCGCGCTGCTGATAGAGCAGGCGCTGCTGTTCAAGCCCAATGCCGTGGTGATCGGGGACGAATCGAAGTATACAGAAGTAAAAGACGTGCTGTTCGATAAAGGCATCAAGGTGTTTGCCGGCGCTTCCGCCATGGTGGAAGTGGCTGCCTGGGATTCCATAGACCTGATGCTGGCCGCCATTGTAGGCTTTGCCGGCCTGGCGCCCACGCTCAGCGCGCTGGAGCAGGGCACACCCGTTGCCCTGGCGAATAAAGAAACGCTGGTAGTGGCGGGAGACATCGTGATGGCGACCGCCCGGCGCAAGAATGTGCCCATCATCCCCGTGGATTCAGAACATTCCGCCATTTTCCAATGCCTGCTCGGGGAACCCATGGCCAGGGTGGACAAAGTGATCCTGACCGCTTCCGGCGGGCCTTTCCTGGGTAAAAAAACAAACTTCCTGATCAATGTAAAAAAAGATCACGCCCTGCAGCACCCGAACTGGAGCATGGGCGCCAAGATCAGCATAGATTCCGCCACCCTGATGAACAAAGGGCTTGAGATGATCGAAGCCAAATGGCTCTTTGGGCTTGAGGCGGAGCAGATAGACGTGGTGATACATCCGCAGTCCATCATCCATTCCATGGTGCAGTTTACAGACGGCTCCCTGAAAGCGCAGATGGGCCTGCCGGACATGAAGCTGCCCATCCAGTATGCGATGGGGTACCCGGACCGTTTGTCCAACGATTTTCCGCGTTTTTCTTTCAAGAATTACCCCTCCCTTACATTTGAGCAGCCGGATACCAAAACTTTCCGTAACCTTGCCATCGCAACAGAGGTGTTGAAGAAGGGCGGAAACGCAGCCTGCGTCATGAATGCAGCCAACGAAGAAGTGGTGCTGGCCTTCCTGAAGAACAGGATTGGGTTCCTGCAAATGACGGAAGTGATCGAGGAAACCCTGGTGAAGATACCTTTCGTGGAAAAGCCGACTTTACAGCATTATTACCAGGCAGATAACGCTGCCCGCGAACATGCCGCAGAATTAATCCACAGTCTCACCTGATTTATTACCTTCGCAAATCAGATTATCATCCAAGCAATACATGGAAACATCGGAAATATTAGTCAAAGCAGGCCAGTTGATTTTGTCGCTGTCGATCCTGGTGGTCCTGCATGAAATGGGGCATTTTATCCCGGCCAAATTGTTTAAGACCAAAGTGGAGAAGTTCTATCTTTTCTTCGATCCCTGGTTTTCCCTTTTTAAGTTCAAGAAGGGCGATACCGAGTATGGTGTTGGCTGGCTGCCGTTGGGCGGTTACGTGAAGATCTCCGGGATGATAGACGAGAGCATGGACAAGGAGCAGATGAACAAACCTCCCCAGCCCTGGGAATTCCGTTCCAAGCCGGCCTGGCAGCGCCTGATCATTATGATCGGCGGGGTGACGGTGAATCTTATCCTTGGTTTCCTGATCTACACTATGATACTCTGGCACTGGGGCGACGATTACCTGCCTATCCGCAATGCCAAATATGGCATCTACGCGGATTCACTGGCCCGCAGCATCGGTCTCCGTGATGGCGACCATATCATTGCAATAGATAGTGTGAAAAAGGAAAAGTTTGAAGACATTACGGGAGACGTGATACTGAACGAGGCTAAAACCATCCAGGTGGAGCGCGATGGGAAAGAGATGAGTATTGTTATACCGAAAGGCTTCGTCAATAAAACGATCAACAAAAAAGCACCGATTGCCGTGCCCAGGATGCTATCCGTGCTGGATACACTGTCCCGCGAAGGGGTTGGTTTTAAAGCCGGCATGAGAGATGGAGACCGTGTGCTCAGCGTGAATGATACCGCCGTTACCTACTTTATGGATATGGCGAAGATGATCCGCAGGGATACCGGCAAGGCAGTAAAGATCAGGGTACTGCGCGGTGCGGATACGCTGACGTTTAATCCTGTAGTGCCGAAGGAAGGCATCGGGGCATCTTATATTGCAGATAAGCAGCTGGAATTTGTGCATTTGAGCTATAGCTTCGGGGAAGCGATCCCCGCAGGTTTCAAAAAAGCGATGAGCACGCTGGTGAAATACGTACAGCAGTTAAGATTAATATTCGTTTCCCCTGAAGTAAAAGCCAGCGAATCGTTGGGCGGCTTCATGACCATCGGCAGCCTGTTCCCCTCTGTTTGGGACTGGCAGAGCTTCTGGACGCTGACAGCCTTGCTGAGCATCATCCTGGCATTCATGAACATTTTGCCGATCCCCGCGCTGGACGGGGGGCATGTGCTGTTCCTGATCTACGAGATCATCACCGGCCGCAAGCCCAGCGAGAAGTTCATGGAATACGCGCAGATCGTGGGGATGGTGATACTGTTCGGCTTACTGCTGTATGCGAACGGCCTGGATGTGTGGAGATGGATCTCTTCCAAATTCTAGTGAAAATTCCGTATCTTTGCGGGGCAAAATAACCGGGGCTGACCGGTTTTGACAGCATAGGTCTTTGAAAGTGTAAGCATGCCGTGCGTTGGATAATTAGCACGTAAATCTGAATACCCAAACTTCAAATGGCGAATCTAACTACGCCATGGCTGCCTAATTGAATTAGGTACCCATTATAGCCGCTTGAGCTTGTCGCCCTATGCGACTCTTGCCGCCGAATCAAAACCACATTGGGATAGGTACACATGGTTTCTGTGAGTGTGTAATGAAAATCTAAACGGATAAGAACGAGGTTGGTTTGTTCCGCCCCTGCCGAGTTCCGACAAACCAATGCGGAAATAAGCATGTAGAAAGCTTTTGGAGGATATGTTTGGACGCGGGTTCGACTCCCGCCAGCTCCACTTTTACGATACGGGTTCATTTCCCGCATTTTAAGTTTTTGTAAGCCGCTGAATTTTCAGCGGCTTTTTGCTTTATACTGCTTTGTTTTATTACAGGAGCTCCGCATGGAGTTTTCGCGAAAAGCGTAATTTTGGAAAAACCAACCCATCCGTTATCCATAGATACGCAACATACATGGACATTCAGTTGCTGGCACGCCTGCAGCAGGACGACACCCTGGCCTTTGCCGAGTTATACAGCCGGTATCGCCATGAAGTATATGCCTACGCCATGTCCCTGGTGAAATTACCTGATGTGGCAGAAGACCTGTTGCAGGATGTGTTCGTGCGCATTTGGGACGCCCGGCATAAAATCGCGATCAAAAAAGATTTTCGTCCTTACCTGTTTCGGGTATGCCATAACCGGGCCTACGATGTGCACCTGGAAATGGCCAGGGATGAAAAGCTTAAAGACCGGCTGCTGCATCATTACCAGGTGACCGCCGCCCCGGTGGACCCGTTTGCGGAGCAGGACTCCCCTTACATCCAGCTCATGGAACAGGCCCTGGCCACGCTGTCGCCCCAGCGCCGCCGCATCTATGAAATGTGCAAGCGGGAAGGCAAAAGCTACGAGGAAGTGGCCGGCGAGCTCGGCCTCTCCATCAATACTGTCCGCAATCACATGGTCCAGGCGATCGCGCTGCTGCGCAGCTATTTGCAGCAATATGGCAAGCTGGCAGTCCTGCTCCTGTTGCTCGGCCCGGATTTTTATTAAAAAGTCCGGATTCCATTAGTCTTTTTCCTGCCTCTCACAGTCTGTATATAGAATATGGATCATCCAACGTCATATTACAAGGATTTACTGGCCGGTTTTATCCGGGATGAACTCACCGCTGAGCAGGCCGAAGCGTTGTTGTCATTCATCCGGCAGTATCCGGATGTATATAAAGAAATGCTGGATGATCCGGCAATACAGGAATTATCGGTCCGGCAGGCGCAAGCTTCCGGGCTGACATTATCTGCACAGGCCGATACCCGGATCAAGGGGCAGATATTGGCACATGCGGGCCAGGAAACAGGCGCAGGAAAAGTATCCCTGTTACGCAGGTGGATCTGGGCCGCGGCTGCTGCGGTCTTGCTGATCGGGGCAACGACCGTACTTACCATGCTGCGCAACCGCACTCATAATCCCGCCACGACAGCCCGGGCCGCCAGCGATATAACTGCGCCGCAGGTATCGAAGGCCAGGGTGACGTTGGCCGGTGGGCAGGTCGTGGCCCTGGACAGCCTCTCCAGTGGCTTGTTGGCCCAACAGGGAAGTACCAGGCTCATGAAGCTGGCCGGCGGTCGGATCGCTTACCAGGCGGCTAAGGGGGAAACCTTTCATGAAATGCAGTACAACACCCTTACCAACCCGCGTGGCAGTAAGGTAGTGGACATACAACTCTCCGATGGCTCGCATATATGGCTCAATGCCGGTTCCTCGATTACTTACCCTGTAGCCTTTGTGGGCGATGAGCGGAAAGTGGAGTTGAAAGGAGAGGGATATTTCGAAGTGACCAAAGATGCGGCCCGGCAATTTATAGTGGCGGCAAACGGTGTAAATACCGTTGTATTGGGCACGCATTTTAATGTCCATGCCTATGAGCAGCAAACGAATGTCACACTCCTGGAAGGTCGCGTAAAAGTAGCCCGGCAAGGACAAGTTGATAACGGTATCGCCATCCGCCTCGGCCAGCAAGCGCAGGCCAGCGGTACCGGGAAATTACAGGTCGCCGGTAATATCGATCTTGCTGCCGTCATGGCATGGAAAAATGGTGTGTTTAATTTTGACGGGATGGAAGTAAGGCAGGCGATGGCAGAATTGGAGCGTTGGTATGATATAGATGTGACGTATGAAGAAGGCGTGCAGAACGTGAAAGTATTCGGGGAGATCGACCGAAATCTGGCCCTGGGAGACGTGTTGGAAATCCTGGGCAACGCCGGGTTCCACTACCGCCTGGAAGCGGGTAGAAAATTGGTGCTAATGAAATGACATGAGTAATCATTATAAATAGGGGGCAAAAAACCGGTAGTGTTGAGACCACCACCGGTAAGTATTTGTTGTCTTCAAAAAGGCGTATCAACCAATTTATTAACAAGCAAACGACTGCAATTTATGCAAAAAAACTGTTTATCCCGCGCCAGGCGGGATGACCGGATCATCCTGTCCATCACCGCATCCCGGACCAAAATCGGAAGGATCATGAGATTAACTGCACTTTTACTGACTTTCGCATTGCTACAGGTCCGGGCTTCTACCTCGGCCCAGACGGTTACCCTTACCGGCAAGGACCTTACCTTGAAAGAAATCTTTTCCGCCATCAAAGAGCAGACCGGTTACCTGGTCTTTGGCAAGCAGGAGCTGCTGGAAAGCGGCAGGCCGGTAACGATCACAGCCAGGAACATGGCGTTGACGAAGTTCCTGGACCAGGTGATGAAAAATCAACCAATAATTTACAAGATCACCGGGAAGTCCATCGCTTTATCTGCCAAACCAGCCGCTGTGTTCGAACCGGTGATGCCTTCTTCCGCAAAAGATACCACGATCACCGGAAAGGTAGTTGCTGCAGACGGTACACCTATACCCGGCGCAACAGTTAAGCTGAAGAATTCCAATATTGGAGTGACTACGGATGCGGAAGGGAATTTTATACTTCCGAAGCAAGGTGGCAATGAAATGTTACTGATCAGTTTTGTCGGCTATCAAACCAGGGAAATGCCTTTCCTTGGTAAAAGTATCCTTGCAGTAATGAGCATAGATGTTCAAAACCTGGATGAGGTTGCAGTAGTTACTACCGGGTATCAAAAAATACCGGCAGAACGCGCTACCGGTTCTTTCGGTACCATCAGTAAAGCACAGTTAAACAAACCTTCCATCAATATATCGCAACGCCTTATCGGCGCGGTAGCCGGGGTGCAGGCCCGCTCCATGGATGCGGATGGCACACCTTCGTTCGAAATACGCGGGCAGACCAGCCTGTACGGCAACGCCAGGCCGCTCGTGGTAGTGGACGGATTTGCCGTACAGGGTGATTTCAACAGTATCAACCCGAACGATGTGGAAAGTATCACTGTGTTGAAAGATGCCGCCGCCGCGTCTATCTGGGGCGCCCGTGCTGCCAATGGCGTTATTGTCATTACCACCAAAAGTGCCAAAAAGGGCACGCCGCTGAAAGTGGAATTCTCTGCCTTTGCCAGGGTAGGGAAGAAGATGGACCTGGATTATGTGCGTCCCCTGGCCTCATCGGCCGAAACAGTGGATTATGAAATGAAGGCTTTCAACAACTGGAGTGCCCTGCTTAATTCCGGCGCATTGAACAGTAATGTATACAAGGTGTGGTCGCCGGCTACCGTAGCCCTGAGCGAACAGTTCCTGGGTTATATCACGCCGGCGCAAAGAGACTCTATCCTGAACCGGTTAAGAGCACAGGATAACAGGCAGCAGATCAAAGACAACCTGCTGGCCAATCCTGTAAACCAGCAATACAATCTTACGTTGTATAGCTCTTCCGGTAAAATGAGCAATGCCTTGTCGTTGCTGTTTGAAAAGAACCAATCTGACTTCAGGGAAACCGGCAACGAGCGCTATATGCTTAATTACCGCACCACGGCCGCTATTGCCAAATGGCTGGATGTGAACCTGAGTGCGATGCTACAACACACACGCAACCGCTACGATGGTGTTACATTAACGGACATTAACAGTTTTTCCCCTTATGAAATGCTGTTGAATCCCGATGGGTCCTACACCAACATCAGCCAGTATTATACGCCCATCCTGCAGCGGTTTGTACCAATGGATAAATTCCCGTATAGCGATTGGGGCTACAATCCCATACAGGAAATCCACAGCCGGGACAGCATCGTTTCGCAGATCAATGCAAGGCTCCAGGCCGGGCTTACTTTCAAATTGATCAAAGGGCTTACCATCAATAGCCGCATACAATACGAGACCTTCAACAGCAACAACCGCTACCTGCGCGATGAAAATAGTTTTTATGTAAGAAAGACAGTGAATGAAGCAACTAGCTGGGACCAGGGTACCAATACACTTACACCCAACCTGCCTAAAGGAAGTATACTCAACCAGTGGAGGAACAAAGTAGAATCATGGAACTTCCGGAACCAGTTGAACTACAGCCGCGAGTTTGGAAGCAAACACGAAATAAACCTGGCTGCGGGCGCCGAGGTGAACAGCACGGTAGCAGAACTGTACGGGTATCCCACTACCTATGGTTACAACGATGAAACCCTTACTGTGGGTACTTTCCCGAACGGACCGGGCGGTATTTTTTCGCCTATAACAGATTGGCTGGGCAACAACCAGACCTTCTCATACACCGGCTCATTCAATTATGCCGCTGAACGTTACTACTCTTCTTATGTCAACCTGGCCTATACCTACGACAGGCGCTATACCATTTCGGGAAGCTATCGGACAGATGCATCCAACCTTATTACCGACGATCCGAAATACCGCTATGCGCCCTTCTGGAGTATCGGCGGCCTGTGGGACCTCTCCCGCGAAAAATTCCTGAACGGCACTACCTGGCTCAATCACCTGAGGTTGCGCGCTACCTATGGCTACAACGGCAACGTGGATAAATTTACAGCCTTTATGCCATTGATCGCCACTGCTGCTACTCCCAATACCTGGACCAACGACTATACCGCTACCATCAGCAGTTATGGCAATCCCACATTGCGTTGGGAAAAAACAGGCACCTGGAACCTGGGCCTCGACTACAGCCTGTTCAATGGCCGCCTGTCCGGTAAGATCGATGTGTACAATAAAGCAGGACGGGACCTGATTGCGCAGTTGTCGATTCCCGCCGTAAATGGGACCACTTCGCAAAAGCTGAACAACGCCAAAATGACCAACAAAGGCATCGAGCTGGAACTGGGAACGGTATTGCCTATCCGAAACGATGACATTGTATGGCGTGGCAATTTGAGTTTCTCTTATAACAGGAACCGCATCACCGACCTCTTCCTGGCCAACTATGCATCACCTGATCTGTTGAATGGCGGCTTCGGCGCCTATGTGGTGGGCCTCGATGCCAATACCTTATGGCGTTTTGAATATTCCGGTGTGCAGAACGGACAACCGACCGTGTTAGGACCCGGCAAGACGCCGGTAACTTTCTCCTCCGGTGTACCGGGTGACGCGCGTACTTATTTGTTGAACATGGGTACTACCGTTGCTCCTTACACACTGGGTTTCATCAACTCGTTTAAAGTATATGATTTTGACTTCTCCTTTATCATTACCGGAAAATTCGGTCATGTATTCCGGCGTAAAGGGTTTAACTACCCGCCAAACAGGACGCGCAGGGTACTGCCCAATAATAAGCTCAGCGAAGTAGTAAACGGTGATCCCGGCAAAATAGTACCGTTGCCGCTGACCCCCATTGAGCCGCTTTATTACTTCTGGCCCAGCTTTCACCAGTACGTTAGTTACCTGACGGAGAGTGCCTCGCACGTACGCCTGCAGGAAGTGAGCCTGGCGTATACCATCCCGCAGCCATTGCTGAAAAAAATGCAGCTCAATAACCTGCAATTCTATGCGCAGGCCAACGATCTGTATACCTGGTATAAGAACGATGCCAAAGAAGATCCGGAATACCCCCTGGGTACGCTGAAACCAATGCCTAAACTAACACTGGGGCTCCGGCTCGATTTCTAATCTTTTAACGAACTATTGAATGAAGACTATCATAAAAAACTGTATTGCATTAGCGCTCACCGCCGGCCTGCTACAGGGTTGCGACAAGTTCCTGGACGAGCGGCCGTCCAAAACGTCATCCCTGGTGGTGACTACCACCAGCCAGTTGAATGCGTTGCTCAACGACTATGAACAGTTTTACGCCGAGAATAATAATACTGCCACGCTCAGTACAGACGATTACGGCCTGACGACTTCCATCTATAATGCCAGGCCGGGCATATTTTCACCCATTACCGTTCAGTATAACACGTGGGATACGGCGTACCTCATGGATGACCCCGGACAATCCTTTTGGAGCAGCGAATACCGCAAGATCTTTACTGCCAACATGGTGTTGCAGTATGCCGACCGGGTGACCGGTTCCGATGAGGACAAAGCCAATCTGAAAGCCGATGCGCACTTTATAAGGGCCTACAGTTATTTTCAATTGGCCAATACCTTCACCCTGCCTTATTCGGGCGGTAAAGGGGAAGAGTTGGGCTTACCGCTTAAACTGACCATTGCCTTCGACGAGCCCGTTGCACGGGCGCCTTTGTCGAAAGTATACGAGCAGATAGAGGCAGACCTGGCAGAAGCAATGAAGGTCAAAATGCCGCTGATGCAAAACGGCAGGGCTCGTCATTGGCGCGCCAACACGGCCGCAGTAAATGGTTTTGCCGCCCGCTACTACCTAGCGGTGAACAAATATATTGACGCATTGAAGTATGCCAATCAGGCCCTGCAGGAGTACAGTACGCTGGTTGATTACAACACGCAAATGCGTTATGGCCGCGACCAGGTGCTGACCATCAATCCCGGCCCGAACGCGCAAGCCGTTACGCTGAAATATCCCTACACGCACGACAACCAGGAAGACTTTACCGATATGATCGGCTGGCCTGAGTTCCTGTATTTCAGAATGCTGAACTACGGTACGTGGTGGTACATGCCCAGCGCCGGGTTGATGAACCTGTACGACCAGGCGCATGACCTGCGTTACCAGTATCATTACGTGGAAGGCTACTCATACGACCGTGGTATCATCAACCCGGCTTACAATTATCCGGGTTACGTCTTCTTCTATAAAGACAGGATCCCATCTGGTCCCACCACCGCGGAAATGTTGCTGATAAAGGCCGAAGCGCAGGCGCGCACCGGCGACTTCGGTGGCGCAATGACGACGCTGAACAGCCTGCGTGCAAAGCGTATGACGCCTGGCCCCTGGGTGAACCTGACGGCTACCGGTAAAGACGATGCGGTCAAAAAAGTGCTGGAAGAAAGAAGAAGGGAAATGCCGTTCGTACATCGCTGGTATGATGTACGCCGCTATAACAATAACGATGACCCAAATGATGATGTGGAGATGTCGAAAACCTTTTACCCGTATACGTTATCATCGGTATTGTCTACCCAGCCTGTAAAGACCTACTCGCTGCCTAAGCACTCGCGCCGTTTTGCAGCGCCGCTGCCAAGAACGGAAATAATCTCCAGCAATGGGGCCATTCAGCAGAATACGTATTGATTACAAATCGAAAGATATATGAGAAAACTAATAGCGGTAGCGGTGTTGTTATACAGTGCGCCTCAATATATGCAGGCACAGGTACCATTCCAACTCACAGGTAAGATAGGAACTTTGAATGCGCCGGCTAAAATAGTGTTGAGTTATGTAGACAGCAGCGAGAATATAATAACGGATTCGGCTATTCTCAGGAACGGCAGGTTTGAATTCTCAGGCCATGTAGCGTATCCTACCAGGGCTTCGCTGGAACTGTATCACCAGGGCGGGCGTTCTGCAAATGGGCAACCGGATATCTTAACGGTATATCTCGATAGCGAGCCTGTTAAAGTGACCAGTAAGGATTCTGTAAAGAACGCCATCGTCAAGGGGTCCGGACTGAATGGGAAGTACACCGGTCTGCAGGCAGCTTTAAAGCCGTTTAACAAGCAGTTTGCGGCATTAAGTGAAGCCAATGCCAGATACGCCGCAGAAAAAAGCGATAAAGAAGCGGTAATGCCCGGAATGAAGGAACGGTGGGCAGCGGTGGCCAACAAGAAAAAAGCAGTGGTGAGGCAATTTATTGCTGACAACCCGGGGTCGTATCTGAGTTTGGAGATGCTTCCCATGGTGCTTTCAGTACCGTACAAGCTGGAAGAGCTGGAACCTTTGTTCTATACTTTGGCGCCTGCTGTAAGGAATACGGCCGCCGGTAAAAAAATGGCCGGCCAGATAATCAAACTGAAAACAATCGGTGTCGGTTCGCTTGCGCCCGACTTCGAACAAAATGATACCAGCGGCGTACCGGTAAAATTGTCTTCGTTCAGGGGCAAATATGTGCTGGTCGATTTCTGGGCAAGCTGGTGCCATCCCTGCCGGGCCGATAACCCCTATCTTGTGAAGAGCTTCAACAAGTACAAAGACAGAAATTTCACTGTGCTGGGCGTATCGCTCGACCGCCCCAACGACAGGGAAAAATGGCTGAAGGCCATCCATGATGATGGGTTGGCCTGGACGAATGTATCGGATCTGGCATTCTGGAAAAATGCAGCTGCAAAACTATACGGAGTACATGCTATTCCACAGAACTACCTGGTTGATCCATCGGGAAAGATCATAGCCCAGGACCTGCACGGCGAAGAACTGGATAAAAAATTGAATGAATTACTTCGATAATATTAATTTATAAAAAGGCTATTTTTTGTTGTTTTTGCTTTCTTCGTTTGCAATGCGCAGGCGCAGGTAAATTCACCGGTGAAAGTGATAGAATCGTGAAAGGATAGTATCAATGCCTTGCGGGCTTACCTGGCAGTTATTGATAGATGTAGAAGGTATACCTTTCTAAAGCAAAAGTGCCGCCATTATCTCCAGCAGGAATCATTAACAAATCTACCCGGCCCTTAACAAAAAGAACTTCGTAAATTACGGTATGTCTACGTTTGATGTCCGGTCTGATCAGCAGCAGGCCACGAAAGTTCTCGTCAGCGCCGTACAGGAAATGTCGCTGGCACGCAACCTGGAAAGCGTTATGCGCATCGTTCGCACCGCCGCGCGGCAGCTCACAGGAGCTGATGGAGCCTCCTTTGTATTGCGCGACCAGGGCATGTGCTATTATGCTGATGAAGATGCTATTGCGCCGCTGTGGAAAGGACAGCGTTTTCCTATGGATATCTGCGTTAGCGGATGGGCCATGCTCAACAAAAAGCCGGCAGTGATCGAAGATATTTACAAAGACAAGAGGATCCCCATCGATGCCTACCGCCCCACCTTCGTCAAGAGCCTCGTGATGGTGCCCGTAAGAAGCATCGACCCCATTGCGGCGATCGGCAACTACTGGGCCAGCAAGCATTTCCCTACCGATGAAGAAGTGGAGTTACTGCAATCCCTTGCCGATATCACGGCCGTCAACATGGAGAATGTACAGGTTTACAGTGAGCTTGAACAACGGGTTAAGGAACGCACACAAGAGCTGATCGATTCCCTGGAACGGGAAAAGCAGATGAACGCCGTGAAGAGCCGCATGGTATCTATGGCATCCCATGAATTCAAAACGCCGCTGAGCGCCATACTTTCCAGCGCTTTTCTACTGGAAAAGCAAATGGGAGAAGATGCTGAAGGTAAGAAAACGAAGCATTTCGGACGGATCAAGTCCTGCGTGGACAACCTGACCGCCATGCTGAACGACTTCCTCACTGTAGATAAACTGGAACAGGGCAGAGCCCAGATGTACAGCGAACAGTTTGACCTGCGCAGTTTTACAGAAGATATTGTGGACGAGATTGCCGGCACTTTCAGAAGAGGGCAGGTGGTAAGATCCACATATGAGGGGAATATGCTGATCACGCAGGACAGGAAAATATTACGGCACATCCTGCTCAACCTTCTTTCCAATGCCAGCAAATATTCCGGCGAGCACCAGCCGATAGACCTGCACATTAAGGTCTCCGAAAACCAGGTCAGCATCTGCGTAAGAGACTATGGCATTGGTATCCCTTATGAAGACCAGCAGAAGATCTTCAGCAATTTCTTCCGCGCCGCGAATGCGCATAAAATACAAGGCACCGGGCTGGGACTGAACATCGTAAAACGTTATACAGAACTGCTGGAGGGCACAATCCGGTTTGACAGCAAACCGGGGGAAGGCACGACCTTCGAGTTAAGTTTCGCCAGTTCCGCGGAGTGATTTAAACCGCCTGCGATATCAGAACCTCCTGCATTTTTACTGCGGTTTTTCCCTGCTATTTTTCCAGCAGCGCCTGCCCTTCAAACACTATCCCCGGCCAGCCATGCTTCATAAATTGCCGGATGTTCTGATGATCCGTTCCATCCGGGTTATTTAATACCGATTGATAGTGCTCTGCAAATAAGTAAAGAGTTTCTACTTCGTCCAGGTTATTTAACTGTGCGAAAGCAAAAACCTTGGCGCTGCCCTGGTTTTGCGTTGCTTCGTTATACGCCTCGCCGTTTTTAAAAGCGCTAGGCTGATGTTGATAGTACAATTCTATAAATTCAATCACCTCTTTGAACGGGAGGGAATTGTCCTTCAGGTTTTTGATCAAAGTGACCAGTTGCTCTTTCATCCGGGATTTTATTTAACCGGCCAAAAATAGAAATTTGATGTTTGTTTTTATACTATTTTATTCAATGCATTGTTCCTCCTAATTCAACTCCCTGAACCCGCTCGGCGACTTCCCCGTTTTCGCCTTGAAAAGCTTCGCGAAATGTGAAGGATGCTCAAACCCCAGCTCATAGGCTATTTCACTGATAGACTTCTCGGTGCTCCATAATAATGATTTTGCTTTTTCCACCAGTTCGAGATGAATATGTTCCTGCGTTGTTTTGCCGGTGAATTTTTGTAAAAGATCGGATAGATAGCCGGTGGACAGGTTTAGCCGCGAAGCGAAATAGGAAACCGGGGGCAACCCTGCTTCGATCAGGGCAGGTTGATTGAAATATTCTTTCACCAGCCGTTCAAACCGCTGCACAACGTCTGCATTGACCTTGGCGCGGGTATAGAATTGCCGGTCGTAAAAGCGGTTGCAATAGTTTAATAGCAGCTCCACGTTGCTGACGATCACGCTTTGTGTATGCTTGTCGATGTGCTGGCTGTATTCCCTTTCGATCTTGTGGACGCAGTCTTTTAATATCTGTTTCTCTTCTTCCGATACATGTAAGGCTTCGTTGGTCTCATACTGGAAGAAAGTATATTCATGCATCTTAGCGCCCAGGCCGGAGCCATGCAGCAGATCGGGGTGAATGAATAACGCCCATCCCTCGTCTACCTTCACATCCGGGCCGGGGCCGATCACCTGCCAGGGAGCGGTGAACATAAGGGAGCCTTCCCTGAAGTCATACAGGCCTTTGCCGTAATGCAGCAATCCTTCAAACTGCTTGCACGAGATCGTATAAAAACCAAACCGGTAAAGGGCGTCATCCTTGGGCCGCCGTGCGTAAAAATCGGTGTGGTCGATTACGCTGATCAGCGGGTGCCGCGGCCGTGGATATTGTACCAGGTCGTGCAGGTCGCTGATGGATTCGAGGTCTGTATAAGACGGCGTTACTCTTTTCATGGATGCGGTAAAGTTACGAAATTGGAAAAGCTGCCCTGCGGGTTTGTATTCCATGCAGGGCAGGCTGCCTAAACGCCAGTCTGCGCGGCCATCATGGCTTTGAAAGCAACATCATCCGTCTGCAACCGTACCTTTAGCAATTCCACCGCATCCTGCCCGACGGGATAGCGCAGCTCCGCCGTACCGTCTGTAGCAGCGTGGTAAATGGCTTCGGCAACCTCGCCGATGTTTTCAGACATAGGCCACTGTGCCAGCTTGCCGGCAAACTCATCAAACCGACCCTGGTAATCGCTTATGCCGCCGGCTCCATAGTAATTCATAGAACGGCCGGCAAAATCGGTTTTATAACCACCCGGTTCTACCAGCTTCAACCGGATGCCCAGCGGGTTGAGCTCATACTGCAGCGATTCTGTCAGGCCCTCTACGGCAAACTTGGTGGCATGGTAGAGCGTGGAGAACGGGAAGGTAAGTCTTCCGCCCATAGAAGATACATTGATAATAACCCCCGTTCCCCGTGTGCGCATCACCGGCAATACGGCCTTTGTTACGTCGATGAGGCCGAAGACGTTGACCTCGAACTGCTGCCTGACCGCTTCATCCGGCGCCGCTTCCAGCGCACCCAATGTGCCAAAGCCCGCATTGTTGACCAGCACGTCGATCTGGCCGAATTGCTCTATGGCAGCAGCCACAGCCGCTTTGATGCTCTCTTTATCTGTTACGTCCAGCCGGGTGACCAGCACGCCGCTTAAGGCAGAGAACAGGGTGGTGGTACCAGGAGAACGCACGGTAGCCACTACGTTCCAGCCTTTTTAATGGAATAACTCAACGGCGGCTTTCCCGAAACCTGAGGAGGCGCCCGTTATCAATACTGTCTGTTTCATTTTGATCTGTATGAATTGTTCCATGCAAAGGTCCTGCGAACCGCCAGGCCCGGCTTATACATTTCAGGGTAAGACTTATACAAATCCCGGCCTAACACCCCTGGACTTCCCAGTACAATTTTTGGCCTCCTGAGGCCAGCCACCCTCTGGGAATTGACGGAATATTGCAGCTTTAATTAAAACCAAAAAGAAAAATTGTTTCTCATGACCTCAACACACAAACTGTCAACCCCAATGCCAGTGCTGATTGCACTCGTTTTTACATTTCTATTGGCATTTAATTCCTGCGCAAAATGGGACCATCCCCGCAAAGACGAGTCACCCGCCGGTTTCAAAGCGGATGTAATTGAAAAATGGACGGCCATGCAGCTCAGGCTGATGAAAAATGCGACCGGGATCCCTAACCACGCATTTTCCCGGCATTACGCGTATGCTGGCATCGCAGCCTGGGAATCCATTGCGCCCGGCGTTCGCGGGCACGAATGGGTAACTCAAAAATGGAACGGCCTCAACAGCCTGGCCGGCAAGGCACACCACCGTAAATATTACTGGCCCGCCAATGCCAACGCCGCACTCGCATCCATCAACAGGGCCATGTTCCCCAACGCCAGCGCTGCAGACAAGAGCGCGGTGGATTCCCTGGAGAACGCATTCAATGAAGAGTTCCGCCAAAAAACGGACGAGCAGACGATGACCAATTCCATCCAGTTTGGCCGGCAAACCGCCGAAGCTGTGTTTGCCTGGGCGCAGACCGACGGGGCGAAAGATGCAAGCAGCCCTTATACCCGGCCCGAAGGAGAAGGCTTATGGAAGCCCACCCCGCCTGCATTTGCGCCTGCCGCAACGCCGTACTGGGGCAAGAACCGCCCGGTGGTGGCCGGCAGCATCGCCGGCGCGCAATGCCCCGCGCCCATGGCTTACTCCGCAGCAGCCGGCTCGCCTTTTTATAAGATGGTGCTAAAGGTATGCGACTCTTCGAAGGTACTGACGGACGGCCAGAAACAAATGGCGCAGTTCTGGAGGGATGTTCCCGGCGTATCTTCCCCGGGGCATTGGGTAAGCATCCTGCACCAGGCGCTTGGCATCGCCAAACCTTCCCTGGCAAAGGGAGCGCTGGCGTACGCCCTGAGCGGAGCGGCAGTGAACGACGCGCTGATCGCGTGTTTCAAGGATAAGTATAAATACAACCTTGTACGCCCGGTTACTTACATACAGGAGATAACCGGCGATATGATCTGGGCGCCATACCTCGGTACGCCCGCCCATCCTGAATATCCTTCAGCACATTCCTCGCTTTCAGCAGGCGCAGCTACTGTGCTGCAGGAGTTGTTCGGGGAGCTGCATGTTTTTACGGATCATACTTATGATTATATGGGATTTTCTCCAAGGTCTTACCCTTCTTTTGCGGCTATCGCGCAGGAAGCAGGACTGTCAAGGTTTTACGCGGGTATTCACTATCTGCCGTCTGTAGAGGCGGGCCTGCAGCAAGGCATCAAAGTAGGGGAGAATATCCTGGAAAAGCACCCCGGTGCAGGATTCTAACGAAGGG
This sequence comes from Chitinophaga sp. YIM B06452, assembly GCF_039655965.1. Taxonomy (NCBI): domain Bacteria; kingdom Pseudomonadati; phylum Bacteroidota; class Chitinophagia; order Chitinophagales; family Chitinophagaceae; genus Chitinophaga; species Chitinophaga sp. YIM B06452. Next base: position 278,486 of record NZ_JAWLKY010000004.1, read on the forward strand.
ATATAAAATTTCCGGGCGTGTATAGCGCTTTTGTTAAAAGATAACAGGCGGCTCTTATGAAGCTGCCTGTTATTGTTTTATTAAACTACATTTTTCCTACCAACGTCACTACCGATCTGCCGGGAATGACTGCCTTTCTATTGCTATGCGGGCGGCCCGGTTGCAGGCTGCTGTCTTCCGCAGTCGTATAACTGCGCAGCTGTTCCGGCTTTGCATGACTGAAATTCAGCGTTATATCAACAGCAGCGGGATCATTGTTGACGATCACAATGTTGATGGAATTATCAGTGTTCCTGTAAGCTGATACCAGCAGTCCCTGCGCACTGTCTGCGCTTGCCTGTATCCTTTTTGCGCCCGGCCTGATAAAGCGGCTGTAGTTGCCCAACACCCACAACATTTTGCTATCCTGCACCTGCCCGTCTGTTTTATTTTTATCGATATAGACGAGGCCGTCTTTGTAATTGTACGGCGAAACAGCCAGCCAGTATTGCCAGGCAGTGGCATTGGCGATGGTAAGATCATGATGGATCACCCGCGCGAGGTACAGGGCTGCTTTCATTCCCAGGTCTTTCCCTTCGCCATTGATCTCGCCGCCATTGTCGCCCAGGATGCAATATTCCGATTGCCAGAAATCAAGGCCCGGTACGGAAGCCACGCTGGCCGCCAGTTGCCGCCTCATCGCCACCGCCGGGGACGCGGGAGAGGTGGTGAAATAACTGTGGCCTGCAATGCTATGCCTGACGTTTGGCAGGCCTCCCAGGTAATTGGGAGAACCTTTGCTGAAAAAGGCTTTGATCTGTTCGCCTTTACCGGGTTTGTCGTGCGTTTCATACAGGTAATTGATCTTGCCTGCTTCCGCGACCAGGATCTTTGCATCCAGTTTTTTAGCAGTGAATGTTTCACTGAGTTTTTTGACAAGGCCGCTGATCTCGTCGTTGTTATACGGGCAGCCTTCCTGGCCGCCGTCGCTCCAGTCCCATTGCGGTTCGTTGGCGGGGCTGAAATGATCGAACATTACGCCAGACCTGCTTTGGATCACGGGGATCACTTCTGCCACATAATCAGACAAGGCTGCGTATTTACCCGGGCTGAGGTTGCAGTTCCCTTTCGTGGCAAATGCTTTCCCATTGACAGTGAGTTGCACCGGCGGACTGTTGAGGAAAGCGAGGAAGTATGGAACTCCTCTTTTCTTTGCAGCCTCCAGGAACCACAGCTGCCCTGCCTGCCGTTCCCGGCTGATGGCATCTTCATCCAGGAAAGATGCGGCGCGGCGCCATTCATCTTTGATGCCGCTGGAATCTCCCTGCTTTGCGCTTCCTGCGCCGATGTTGAAACGCCACATGGAAAGGCCTATGCCACGGGGAGCGCCTGTGGCGGTGGTGTCTGTGCTGAACAGCCAGTCTGCCATCTGGTTACGTTTTTCATCAGGCCAGTTGCCGGCGAACTGGCATGCCCATGCATCGGACGCGGCAAAGTTGTGAATGGCCTGGTACGTAACTGCCGGATCTATATGAATGGCAACGGGTTTTCGCGGCGCAGGCTGTGCTGCGGCTTGCTGTAGCGCCAGTGCGGCGCACAGCGATAGTAGTATGTTCTTCATGATCAATAGCCTGTGTTCTGTGTCAGCTTATTGTTAGATGATTGTATTTCCGATCTCGGGATCGGCAGCCAGTAATGTTTGTTGGCGAAGGAGCGGTTGCTCAGCGCCACTTTACGCGTGTAGCTGGGCACCCCGTTGCTCCTGGTCACATCTATGCCATATGCCGGCACATTCTCGGTCACATTCGCGATCTGCCAGCGGCGCACGTCATAAAAGCGGTGTTCTTCGAATGCAAGCTCGACCTGCCTTTCTTTCCGGATAGCTTCCCTCATGGCCGCCTGCGTAAGACCGGCGGGCAGTGGCGGTTGCGCGGTGCTCGCCCGTTGGCGCACCTGGTTAACGGCGTTATACACTGTGGCATCGGGACCGGCGGCTTCATTCTGCGCTTCCGCATAATTCAGCAGCACTTCCGCGTAACGCAGGTAGATCCAGGGTTGCAGCCCGGCTACGTTCCAGGGATTGTCTATCGGGTTGTTGTCGTCCATGAACTTACGAAGGTAATACCCTGTTTTGGTAGTATTCCAGTTGGAAGGGCCGTCTTTGCTGTCTTTCCCGCCTGGCGTGTAAATATCCACGGTACTGCCCCTGTAGGAAGCGCCGTTGTAGAGTATGGTAGCAGCCAGCCTGTTGTCCCTGTTGGCATAGGGCTGCTGCGGGTTGTATCCTGAAGTGGGATCGGTGATGTCTTTGCCGTTCTTCATCTGGTAAGCATCTACGAGGTTTTGCAGCGGCGTGTTGCCCGCCCAGCCGCCATAACCATTGGGACCATTTGCTATTTCCATGCAAACGTGGCGCGCGCCTACCGCAAAGTACCTTGCAAAAATGATCTCGTTGCTGCCGGAGGTAAGGAACAGTTTGCCATAATCGGCCGCCAGCGCGTACTGGTTCAGGTCCATAACTGCTTTTGCGGCGGCAGCGGCGGCCTGCCAGGTACCTGCATTGTACAACGGGCTGGCGGCATATAACATCAGCCGCGCTTTTAAAGCCAGCGCAGCGCCTTTGGTGGCCCGGCCCAGGTCCCAGGTCTTGTCTGCATTCTGCGCAGGTAAGGCCTGTGCGGCTGCATCCAGCTCGGCTATGGCGTAATCAAGGCATTCTTTTATGCTGGAGCGGGTAAACAAACCGCTTGTTGCCAGGTCTTCTTCCAGGTTGTACACTTTGTCGCCCATCAGCACCACGCCGCCGTAGTTGCGGATGAGGTCGTGGTAGCGGAAAGCGCGGATAAAGCGCAGCTCGGCCCTCAGCGTGTTCCTTTTACCATCGCTCATCTGCACGCTGTCTATTTTGCCCAGCGCGTAGTTGCATTCCCTGATGCTGCGGTAGCTTCTTCCCCAGATGGTGCCGGTGATGCCGGTGTTTTCGGGGGCCAGCTGCCCGCGCTGCACGAGCCAGGTATTATCGTCGTTGTTGTAGATGGATTCGTCTGAAAGCGAGCTCCACATAGCGTATTCGAAGCCGCGGCCAAAGCCGGGCAAAGTGCCTTCGCCCTCTTTGTCCTGCAGCCTGATGCTCATGTAGCGGTTTATCACATATATTTCAAAAAGCGCGGAATCCGCCAGCAGCGTTACTTCCGGGATACGGTCCGTGGGCACGATATCCAGGTAGTCTTTTTTACAGGAAGTAAATATCCCGGATAATATGAGCGCCGATATAATTAAGATGTTTATAGTCTTCATTGCTTTGATCTTTTCGGTTTAGAACTTAACATTTACGCCAACATTCACGATGCGCTGCTGCGGGTAGAACTGCCCGCTGGCGCTGGCGCCTTCCGGGTCGTAGTCTTTCACGGGGGTAATGGTGAAGAGGTTGAACGCGCTTGCGTACACGCGCAGCCCTGTGATCCTGATCCGGGAAAGCAGGTCTGCCTTGATGGTATAACCCAGTTCCACATTTTTTAAACGCAGGAAGGAGGCATTGTTCAGCCAGAAATTGTTCTGGTAAAGACCGCCGTTGATGGAGGCTGATGCGCGGTCGTCTGCCCGGGGATAAGTGCCGGCGGTATTGTTGGGGCTCCAGCGGTTGTCTGCCCAGCTGCTGTAAAAATTGCCCACTGTACCGGATTCCGGCAGCACGTATTGGCTCACATGCGCCTGGCCAGCGAGCACGGCAGAGAGGTCGAAGCCTTTGTAATCCGCGCCCAGCACCACGCCGTAAGTAATCTCAGGGATGTTGCCGTATTTTGTTCTCACCTGGTCGTCTGCAGTGATCTGGCCGTCGCCATTGTAGTCCCTGTAGATGAGGTCCCCTGGCTGGTTGCCGTTCAGGTGGGGGTATTTGTTAAGGTCGTCCTGGGTCCTGTAAATGCCGGTCACGTCATACAGCAGGTAGGTGTTCAGGGGCCTTCCTGTCTGCCGCTGGTAGTCCAGCGCGCCTGCTGCTTCGTCGATGAATACGATCTTGCTTTTTGCATAGGTGAAGTTGCCGCTGATGCGGTAGCCCAGCCCGCCGGGAGTGGTGTTGTTATATCCCAGCGAGGCTTCTATGCCGTTGCTGTTCACCTTGCCGATATTTTCCGCAGGCACCAGCGGATCGCTGGCATGAGGGTTCACGATACCGGAGGTCTGTGGGATGGACGCGTTACGTTGTGTAAGGATGTCTGCCCGTTTCTGCTGGAAATAGATGAATTCCAGGTTGAAATTTTTCAGGAAAATGGCATTGATGCCCACGTCCAGTTTTTTGGACCTTTCCCAGGTAATGTCAGGGTTGCGCAGTTTGGTGAGGTCTATCCCCGGGCGGATGGTGCCGCTGCTGCCCAGTACATAAAGGTTATTGAAGGAGTAGTTGTCGAAGTACTGGAACAGCCCGACGTTGTCGTTGCCCAGCGTACCGTAAGACGCGCGCAGCTTCAGGTCGTTGATGAAGGTCACCGGCTGGAACCATTCTTCTTTTGATATCCGCCATCCCGCGGATACGGAGGGGAAGAAACCGTATTGATTGCCGGGTGCAAATGTGGAGGAGCCGTCTACACGGGCCTGCACTTCCACCAGGTATTTTTCGAGGTAGTTGTAGGCCACCCTGCCGATATAACTTTTACGGGTGAAAAGGTAGCTCTTGCCAGCGTTGTTCTTATCCGCGGCGGCGGGCCCGCCCTGGGAAAGCTCTGGCGTTTGCGTGGACGGGAAGTTCAGGCGGGAGGCACTGAGACTGTCCATCACGGTTTTGCTCTGCTCATACGCTACAAATGCGTCTATATTGTGATGGCCGAACTGCCGGGTAAAATTGAGCTTGATGTTGGACACGCGCATCTCCTGGTTCTGCTGCAGCTCGGTGAGCGTTGCCGCACCGGCGGAGCCGCCTGTCACTACTTTATCATACGTGTTGGTGCCTGCGTTATAATTATACAGGATATAAGGTTTGGCGAATGACTTGCTGAAATTCCAGGATTTGTCCATGGAAAAGAACCCGTCCAGCGACAGTCCTTCAATGCCGGGTATGGCATAGCTGCCTTTCAGGATGCCGTTGAAAACCTGTGTGGGATTGCGGTTGGTGCCGGCTATGTCTGTTACCTGCATCACCGGGTTATTGTTCTCTATGCCGGTGGTGGGCAGACCGTTAGGATAAATGGCGGCCACGGTAGGGTAGGCGCGGTAGATAGACCGGAACACATCTCCCGCGCCGGTCTGCGGGAATATCCTGTCTTCCTGCCGGCCAGAAAGATAGAGGCTCACCTTTAGGCGTTTGGTCACATCCGCGTCGATGTTGGACCTGAAATTATATTGGTCATACTGGGTAACACCGTTGCGGTACAATCCATCCTGCCCGATGATGCCCAGCGAAATGAAATATTTCACGTTGTCGCTGCCGCCGTTCACGGAAAGGCTGTGCTGGTGCTGCCGGGCGGTCTTTTTTAAGGTAGCGTTCTGCCAGTCTGTGTTCGGGTAATTGAGCGGGTCGGAGCCGTCCCTGAATTTTTGCAGTTCTTCGTCTGTATAGAACTGGTTGAGCCCCCCGGCCGGGTTGTTATAATATTGTATTTCATTCATGATGGCGCCGTAAGTGGCTGCGTCTGCCATTTTGGGCAGGCGGGTAGGCGAGGAGAACCCCTGGTTGAAACTATAGCTGATGGAGGGTTTCCCGGTCTTGCCTTTTTTAGTGGTGATCAGTATCACCCCGTTGGCGGCCCTGCTGCCATACACGGCGGCGGATGCGTCTTTCAGCACTGTTACGCTTTCGATATCATTCGGGTCCAGCCTTTGCAGCCCGCCGATCTGCCCCGGCACGCCGTCTACCACCACCAGCACGTCGTTGTTGCCGGTAGTGGCCAGCCCGCGGATATACATATTGGAACCGTCGTACCCGGGCTCGCCGGACCTGTTATTGGCAATGAGGCCTGAAAACCGCCCTGCCAGGGAGTTGGACAGGTTAGGCTGCGGGCTCTTCACAATATCTGCCCCTTTCACCGTTGAAATGGAACCGGTGAGGGTGGCTTTTTTTTGCGTGCCATACCCTACCACCACTACCTCGCTCACATTCTGGCTGTTGGCCACCAGCGATATTTCCAGCGGGGAATGGTTTTTAACGGGCATTTCCAGGGCGGCGTAGGAAATATGATTGAACACCAGCGTGTCGCCAACGGCGGCCTGCAGGGTAAATTGCCCGTTCTGGTCTGTAAGCGTCCCCTGGTTGCTGTGCTTTATCCTTACGCTTACGCCCGGCACCCGGTCTGCCCCGGAGGTTACTTTCCCTGTAATGCTGGCGCGCTGTGCCTGGACGGTAAGGGTGGAGAGCAGAAGAAGGAAGGAAAGAAATGCTCCAATGCGTCCGGACGTTGGTCGAGATCTTTTCATAACTAGAATTTGGAATGAGTAATTATACAGCCTCGTGGCTTGCGGTCAATGCATGCAAATTAAGCCGTGGTTAAGCAGGGGGAGAGGGGGTAAATCGTTTAAAAAAGGGGGTAGAATCATATTTTACCCCCTTTTAAGCGGCTATTTTAAGGCGTCTGAACGGATGATATTATAATCACCATTAAACGAATGGCGGTATTTTTTGATATAGTCGGAAGGGTTCATGCCGAACAGTTTCACAAACTGCTCGCGGAAGTACCGGATATCGCCGATGCCCACTTCGAGGGCTGCCTGGTTGATCGTATAATTTTCTTTTAACATTAATACCGCCGCTTTTCTTAAACGGATGGAGCGGATAAAGGAATTGATCGTTTGGCCGGACACTGCTTTCACTTTTTTATACAGGCTGGAATGACTCATGCCGACGGCCTGGGTGAATGCTTTGATGGAAAAATCGTCGTTGTCCAGGTTTTCTTCGACGATCGCCATGCACCTGCGCAGGAAATCCTGGTATTCGGCGGGCACGCGTATGCTGCTGCTCTTTAAAGTGATCTGGTCCAGGAAATATTGCCTGAGCAGGTTCCTCGTTTTGAGGATATGCTCCACTTTGGCCAGCAGCAGGTCTTTTTCGAAGGGTTTGGTAATATAGTCGTCCGCCCCGCCTTCAATGCCCATCAGCTGCACGTCCGGGGAAGAGGCGGAGGTGAGCAGGATCACCGGTATATGGCTGAGGTGTTCGGTTTTCCGGATCTTCCCGCACAGCTCCATGCCGTCCATTCCTTCCATATGCACATCGCTGATCACCAGGTCGGGCATGCATTTGTTGACCATGGCGAAACCGGTATCGCCGTTGTCTGCCTCATAAATAATATACTTATCGGCGAAAAGCTGCTGGAGGTATTTCCTGATCTCCGCATTATCGTCGATGAGGAGGATGGACCACTTCCCCGTCACAAGGTCTTCCGCTGCCGGTTCCCGGTTTATCCAGGCCGGCTCTTCGGGCGCGGGCGGAGGACTGGTTTCCGCGGTGAGTTCTTCCAGCAGGACGGATTTCGTGGCGGCATCCCCGACAAACCATGCCGCAGGCAGGTGCCCGGCGCCTTTTTTCAGGCGGATAAAAAATGTGGTGCCTTCCTGTACGCGGCTTTCGTAGGAAACGGCGCCCCCATGGGCTTCAATGAAATGTTTTACGAGGTACAACCCAATGCCGAAGCCGGTCTGCAGGCGCTCGGGGCGGTTCCTGGCCTGCCTGAACTGTTCGAAGATAAGGTCGCCGGCCTGCCCGTCTATCCCGCAGCCGCTATCGCTGATGCTGATCAGCACTTCGTTTTCCTGCTCCTGCAATTCGAAGGTGATGGTGCCTCCTTCGGGGGTGAACTTAAATGCGTTGGATAAAATATTGAAAAGAGCTATTTCAATTTTTTCATAATCGGCATATATGCCGGATGTGATCCCTTTTTGGATGAACTCATATTGAATATGTTTGGCCTTTGCCTGCTGGGTGAAGCAGAGGTACACTTCATTGCAAAGCTCTGCAATGTCCGTCCGCGCGATCTTCAGCTGGTCCCCTCCTGCATCGGCTTTCCGGAAAAGCAGCAATTGATCCACCAGGCTCAGCAACCGGCGGGAGTTGCGGTATACCACGCCGAGGTCTGCATGGCTGATCTGCTCTTCTTTTTTGTGGATCAGCTCTTTCAGGGGATTGATGATCAGGGTGAGGGGCGTTCTGAACTCATGCGATACGTGGGTGAAGAAGGTGAATTTTCTTTCGTTATGCTCCTTTTCTTTTTCACGTTCGAGGTGCGCGAGTTTTATTTCATATTTCAGGCGCTCCTGCCGGGCGCGGTACTGTATATAAAAATAGATGGCGGCCGCCAGGCAGGTGACATATAAAAGATAGGCCCACCAGGCCCTGTACCAGGGCGGCAGCACGGTGATCTTCACGGCGCGCAGCTCCCGGCCCCATTTCCCGTCTGTATTTGTTGCTTTTATTTTGAAAGTATATTCCCCTTCCTGTAAACGCGTGTAATTCGCGGTGCGGGCATCGCCTGCGTAATTCCAGTCTTTGTCCCAGCCTTCGAGGTAATAGGCATAGCTGATCTTGTCGGGCGAAGTATATTCCAGCGCAACAAAATCCAGCGAAATGGACGCCTTCCCGTAAGGCACGCGCAGCGCGGGTATATCCCCGCTGTTGCCGGCAATGTAAGCGGTATCCTGCTCAACCGGGACATTGTTTATTTTTACGCCCGTGAGCAGCACGGAGGGTATGTCCTTCTGTTCATACACACTGTCAGGATAAAAGATATTGAACCCTTTGATGCCGCCTACCATCAGCTCACCGGAACGCAGCTTCAGTGCGGCATTGTAGGCGAACTGGTTGCTTTGCAGGCCGTCTGATTGTGAAAAATTCCGGCATGTCCTTGTTACAGGGTCGAAGCGCGACAGCCCGTTGTAAGTGCAAAGCCAGAGGTTGCCGGTATCGTCTTCCATAATGCGGAGGATGGAATTGCTGGGCAGGCCGTCCGCATCGGTGAACCGGGTGAAACCGCCGGTGGCCGCATTAAAAAGCAAAAGCCCGCCGCCGTCCGTTCCCAGCCAGTACAGGCCCCGTTTGTCTTCGTGAATGGCCCGCACGGTATGGCCGGTGTTATATACTTTATGTTTTTTATGGGCCCGGTCGATCTTTACGAGGGAAGAATAATTGCCGCCCCAGAGGTTGCCCCGGCTGTCTTCCGCCAGGCATTGGATGTTCGTGATACGTTTATCAAAAATATCGAAGCGGTTGGCAGCACGGTTGAAGGTATACAATGTGCCGTTGTTGGTAGTGCTTGCCCAGAGCGTTTTCTGGGCGTCTTCATATACCAGCCATACATTATTTTCTTCTGCTTTGGTATAGGGATTCACGCAGGTAAACCGCTCGAAGGTACCGCTGGCCGCATGGTAGCGGTTTACGCCGCCAAACCAGGTGGAAAACCAGGTATCGCCGCGGCCGTCTTTTATGATGTTGGTAATGAAGTTGCTGCTGATGCCTTTCCTGTTCCCCGGATCCCAGGTGTAATCCTTCCACGTGTTATTCGCGCGGTTCCAGTATTTCAGGCCGCCGCCATCGGTTCCTATCCAGATGTACCCGTCCTTGTCTTCACAAAATGAAAAGATGAAATTATTGGTCGGGCTAAGCGCATGGTTGTTGTTGAAGGAATGCAGCTCAAACGGCCCGGGCCTGGGCTCGATGATATTAATACCGCCGCGCAGGGTGCCGATCCATTTGCGGCCTTCCCTGTCTTCACAAATGGAAAAGACAGCGTTGCTGCTGAGCAGGTGTTTGTTGCCTGGGAAGCTCAGGGCGCTTGCTTTCGTTTCACCGGGGCGGAGAATAAATATGCCTTCCCCGTCTGTGCCTATCCAGATATCTCCATGTTTGTCTATGCAAAGGTTCACCGCTTTGCAGTTGTCTTCCAGGTAATTGCCTGAAAAAGTGCCCGTCCGCTGGTCGTACCTGAAAAGCCCGGTATTGGCGGCCAGCCATAAGCCGCCCTTGCGGTCGGTTCTCAGGCAGTTGCCTCCCTGCACCTGGTTGTTCACAACAGCGAGCGTGTTGTTGCCGGCATCGTAGAGGCATAGGCCTTTGTTTTGTACGAACACCCAGGCATACCGCGCGTCCGCATCAAAATCGATCGCCATTACTTCGTAATCCACGATCCTGCCGGAGCCTTGCAGCAAAGGTATCTGCCGCCCTGTTCCCCCACCGGCGCCGAACAGGAGCAGGCCATTATTCTCGGTGCCTACAAGTACTATCTTCTTTTTGTCGGATCTTATCACATGGACATTCCCAGCCAGTTTTTCAGCCCTGGCTGAACCAGCGGGCAGGTACATAGCCGGTGAGAACTTTTCATGGAAAGGATCAAAAATGCTGACGCCCTTTCGGCCGCCGATCCAGAGCCGCTCTGCGCCATCCTGCTCCAGCGTCCATACACCGTTATCCGCCAGGGATGTGCTGTCGCCGGTCTTGTTCCTGTATATCCTGAATTTATAACCGTCGTAGCGGTTGAGTCCGTCGTAGGTGCCAAACCACATGAACCCTTTGCTGTCCTGGTAAATGTTCACCACGGCGTTGTTGGACAGGCCGTTCTCTATTCCCAGGTATCTTACCGGGTTGCTGGCAGCTAAAAGGGAGTTGGCTGTAATGATCAGCGGGAATAGTAGCCATGCTCTAATTCTCCTCACACTCATATGGCAATTTTAATTTCTATAAAAACTGGCAGAGCACCTTCGTTTAGATTTTGTTGCTTCGTAATAACGAAGCAGTAAATTGTCAATTTAACACTTTTTGGCGTTAAATGATTGTCCGTTTATTTATACCAACGTATTCGCGTCATTGCGAGGAGCTGCGGGGGATTTGTGGAAGGGGCGACGAAGCAATCTCCCAACGCTGGGTGTGACAATCCGATGCAGGAGATTGCTTCGTCGCGCCACCGCGTTGGCTCTACTGCTCCTCGCAATGACGCGCTGGGATACGCAATAAGGCAGGTCATGTTTTTCTTGCTGCAATTCATCAAAATTGCCTAATATTAAATAATGGAATATGCTTATAAAGAGGTGGATTCCCCGGTGGGGAAACTGAGGATAGTAGCCAGCAGCGAAGGCCTGGCCGCTATTTTATGGGAGAACGATAAGCCCAACCGCACGCGTGTGCGGAAGTATGTGGAAGAACCACAGCACCCGGTGTTGCTGGAAACAGAACGCCAGCTGGAAGAATATTTTGCAGGCAAACGCAGAACCTTTTCCGTTACATTGGACCCGGATGGAACAGCCTTCCAGAAAGAGGTCTGGCGCATACTCTCCACCATTCCCTATGGAGAAACAAGAACTTACCTGGACATTGCCCGGCAGATGGGCAACATTAAAGCCGTGCGCGCAGTAGGCGCTGCGAACGGGAGAAATCCTATTTCCATCATTGTGCCCTGCCACCGCGTATTAGGCACTTCAGGGGAACTGACGGGCTTTGCCGGCGGCATCGAAACAAAAGCGGCACTGCTGGCTATGGAAGGGGTAAAGCGGGGAACGAAGCAGGCCGAACTGCCATGGTAGCTCAGCGGCCGATCATTTTTGAAGTTCTTTTTCCAGCAACTGCAGTTTGCTCATATACAGCACATGTTTCCGGTGCTGCCTGCCCCAGGCGCTCAGTAAATTAACGATTTCCTTAAGCGATTCGCTGTATGGCGTAAGCTCGTAAGATACCTGGCCGGGGTTGCCGTTTACTTCGATCCGTTTCACAAAACCGTTCAGCTCCAGGTCTTTCAGCTCTTTTGAAAGCACCTTCGGCGTGATGCCGTCTATAGACCGCTCAATTTCATTGAACCGCTTTGCATTGTTGAGCAATGCGGAGATCACAAGCAGCTTCCACTTTCCGCCAATGGCGTAAAGTGCGTCCTGGACCCCGCCAATGTGCGACTTGCATCTTTCCACGTTATGGGTAAGTTCGTTCATTTTTAAGGAGAATTTTTGGTGTCACTATCCTTTTGTATACCGCTATCCCACTGGATAGTCGCGGCTTTTGTAAAGCTAGTGAAAATAATTTTGCCTTACCAAAAAGCAAAAAGAATGAACATTTTACATCTCATTTCGAGCCCGAGGCAAGAGGGCTCATTCAGCATTCAACTCGGCAGAGCCATTGTAGCGCAGCTGCAATCCAAATATCCCGGCAGCACGGTCAAAACCCGCGACCTGACCGCCGCGCCTTTCCCGCACCTGGAAGAGGTACATATCACTTCATTTCACACGCCGGTGGAGGCGCGTTCACTGGAGCAGGTGGAGGCGCTGAAGCATTCGGATGAAGCGATCGATGAGCTGATGGAGGCAGACGTGGTGGTGATAGGCGTGCCTATGTACAACTTCGGTATTCACTCCGGCCTCAAAGCGTGGATAGATCATATTTTCCGCGTGGGGCGCACATTTAAATATGGTGAACAGGGGATAGAAGGGTTGGTGAAAGACAAAAAAGTGTATCTCGCCATTTCAACCGGGGGGATTTACAGCGAAGGCGCCATGAAATCGTTCGACTTCACGGAACCTTACATGAAAAGCGCGCTGGGCTTCATTGGCCTTACGGACGTTACCGCTTATCGTGTAGAAGGGGTGGGGCTTCCAGATGTGAAAGAAACCGCCCTCGCGAAAGCGATCGAAAAGGTGGCCGTGTAAATTTTTATGTTGAACAGGAAAGGGCTTTCCCGTACGGGAAAGCCTTTTTTATGCGCCTTCACTGATCACTTCCCCGTATACTTCTTCAAACGGCCGCCCGCGGTGTTTGGGCCAGAGGGCAGAAAATTTTATCTCGACGTTCTTCAGCAACTGGATGCACAGTTGTTTATCGTCTTCCGTCAGGTCGTTCAGCATCATTTCCGCCATTTTCCGCACCCTGGGAAAACTCATGGCGATCACCTTTTCGCCTTTGGCGGTGAGCTCAATGCGTTTGGAGCGCTTGTCTTCCACGTCGTCGTATTCTTTGATAAGCCCTCTTTTGATCATGCGGCCCAGCATATCCGTGCCGCTGCTCAGCTCGAAAAGGTTGGCATAGATCACTTCCGTTTTCCGCGGATTCTTTTCCTGCTTGATAGTGAGCAATATCCCGAATTCTTCGATCTGGTTCAGCTCCGTGCCTTTCAGCGCCATGTTGGCGTAGGAGAAGTTCAGCTTATGTATGCGGCCGATGATCTTTAATAATAACCCATCGGCCACAGGCGGTACCACGCCGCCTACGAGCGGGTCTTTGGTCTCTTTGGCCTGCGGCCGCCGCCGGGCAAGATAGTGCCGGCAAAAATCTTCAATATCCCCGTCCGGGTGGTTCTCCTCAAATTTTCCCCAGGCATTGACCAGTGCAACAGTCTTATTCATAAATAGTTAGTTCGATTTCGGAGCAAATATAAAAAATATGCTTCGGTTATTTGGTTTTTGCTACGTTATCGTCTTATATTTGATATAAATTTATTCGAAAACGAAATAAAAGTATTTACCATGACGACCATGACTATTTACAACATTGCGCTCATTACGCATCTCGCGGGGCTGGCCATAATGGCGGGCGCCACCATACAGGATTTTTCCATCACACAGCAATTCTGGAAACATTTCGCCGCCGACCGGTCGCGCGGGCTGGCTATCCGTGAAGCGCGTGCCCGGTCGCCTTTGTTTTTCGGCATCGGCGCGGCCTGCCTGATTGTTTCCGGCGTTACCATGATGTTTCTCACCAATGGTGTGTTTGGTGAGCAAGTGTGGTTCCGGATCAAGTTCGGGCTGGTGATCCTCCTCATCATCAACGGCATCCTGCTGGGCAGGTTGCAGGCGGGCAGGCTGGGCAAACTGTTGAAGGAAGGCGCGGGAGAAAGCAGCCTGCTGAAGGTGAAAGGCAATATCAGCCGCTTTCACCTGCTGCAGCTGACCTTGTTCCTCGTGGTATTTTGCCTGAGTGTATTCAAATTCAATTAACCTTTCATTTGCTTCAACATGGAAAAGACAAAAAGGAATCATTTTGCCATCACCGCGTTTATCAGCGCGTTCATGCTTTTCAGCGCTTATTTTACGCTTACCAACAAAGTGGCCATGGGTCTGCTGGGTTTCCCGGATTATTTCAGGATAGAGCTGACGGTGGCCAAGATCATCGGCGCCATCGTGATCCTGCTGCCGGGCGTGCCGCAGCGTTATAAGGAATATGTGTTCGTGGGTTTTTCCATCTGCCTGGTATCCGCTTCCATCGCGCACTACTTCAGCGGCGACCCGTTCTATAAAGTGATACTGCCGCTGAGCGAGCTGGTATTGCTGCTGCTGGCTATGCGCTATTTTAATAAACAGGCTGCGAAAGCGAAATGATGGGCAGTGGGGCGGGTTCTGATGGAATATTAGCTGTAAACGCTATCAACGTGTGATTTTCTTAAATTCACGGTATGAAATTCAATTGCGTTATCCCCATATTGTATTCGGCCAATGTACCGGCGAGCCTCCGTTATTACACAGAAGTGCTGGGGTTTGAAGAGCACTGGGGAGGGGGCGACCCTCCTGATTTCGGCGGCGTCTCCAAAGGAGAGGTGTCTGTTTTCTTTTGTGAAGGCGGGCAGGGGCAGCCAGGCACCTGGTTGTCCATTTTCGTGGAGAATGTGGATGAGTATTACGAAAGCATCAAAGCGAAAGGAGCAAAGATCGTTTCCCTCCCGGAAAATAAAGATTGGCACGTGCGGGAAATGCTCGTGCAGGATCCTGACGGGCATTATATCCGTTTCGGGCATGGCATTTAGTTTCCTTCCTGCGGCCAGTGGAATACCACCAGGAACCCGTCCGGGTCGCGGAAATAAAGTGCTTTGAAGCCGTAACCGGTATTCACCGGGCCTTCCACTTCCACGCCGTTGGCCGTTAGCCGCGCATGCGCGGTATCCAGGTCCGGGCATCCGAAATACAGTACCATGTCTTTCTTCTGCGTCGCCGGCCCGCGTTCCGCGGGTTGCGCATCTTCTTCGTAAATAGATTCCAGCATCAATTGGATGCCGCCCAGTTCCAGCAGCACCCAGTGGTAGTTCTCCGGCTTTACGGGTGGCACGGAGGTTTGCGTGAGCTGCAGGCCGAGCACGTCCCGGTAAAAGCGGAGCGAAGTGGCCATGTCGGCCACGGGGATGAGCGGCGCCATCCCGCGGAGGTCAAGCGGATTTTCGGGCATAGATCATTTTTCTTTGAGGTAAGCTTCGATCACGGCGTAATTTTCCTTTTTCTCCGGTGTGCTTTCATCTGTGCTTTGCATATACACGGCCCAGCCCAGCGGCGTGCCGTGATATACCCGGTCGGGAATGGCTGGGTCTGCGCCGGCTTCCATCAATACTTTCACGGCATCGAGTGAACCAGAGAACACTGCCTGGTGCAGGGCGGTGGCATGATGGTGAAAACCGTGGTCTTTTTCAGGCAGGGCATTGATGTCTACACCATGCTCCAGCAGCAGGCGCAGCATATCGGCGTACCCGTAGAACGCCGCGGCAACAAACGCCACCTGCCGCTCGGCAGCGCTGGACCGTTCCAGCAGCGCGGGCAGCCAATCCGTACGCCGCAGGCAAACCGCCGCGGCCAGCGTGAGATCGCCTCCCCGGTCTATCAATCTTTGCGCGGCATCTATATTATTATGCGCCAGCGCGCCGATCCCACTGCCCGGCCTTGCGCCGTTGTCGATCAACAGGTCAATAAGTGTCAATTGCACACCATATTCCCTCGGTACCCTGCCGGTGGCTACCAGGCCGAGCGCATAATCCAGCTGTTCCTGCAGGGTTTCGGGAGCGTGCTGCCGGATAGCCTTTATGATGGCGGCGGCGATAGCAGTGATGTTTTCAGGCAGCTGGCCCTTTTCTACGGGATTGTCTGCAATGAACCAAAGGAGATATGGATGCCTGAAATACCCGTCTTCCGGTGTATGATGACGGTAAGATGCAAGCTGCGGATGCCAGGCAAGCAGGTGTTCCAGTTCAGGCAGGTCGCCGGAACTGACGGCGTCCGCCGCTTTCATGAAAATGGTATCTGTGATGGCAGGGTCGGGCATATAGATAGTTTAAACGGCTCTGCTGTCAATTTACTGAATTTGATCTTGCGCATAAAACAAACAGCGGAGATTAACAATCTGCGTCCTTATCCGTGATGAAATGTTAAGCGCTAAAATTTATTATTGATAATCAATCGAATGTGATAAAAGGTATACATTTCAATACCTAATTATCAACATATGCCTACCCCCGTTCATGATGCGTTCAGTTAATTTCGGGCATGATCAGCTTGAGATCATCCACAGCAAATTTATTGAGAAACGAACGTTATGATATCCAGACAGATTCTTCGCACAGCATTATTTTCAATTTCATTTTTGTTATCCATTCACGTTTTTGCGGGCGACCCGGTAAGGTTTATCCGCGAAAAGGACGGGGTGACCGTATACCCGGAAGCGTACCTGTCGGGCAACGCGCGCGCCGTTAAATTGCAGGTGATCACAGACCGCATCATCCGCGTCACGGCTTCGCCGGAAAAAGAAATTTCCCCTCGCAAAAGCCTCATTACCGTTTACAGCGCGCCCTCCCCGGAATTCACCCTCACCGAGAGCCCGGACAAGATCGTACTGCAAACTTCCGCCCTCACCGCTACTATGACGCTGGCCACCGGGGCGGTCGCTTTCACCGATAAAAACGGCCGGCCGCTGCTGGCTGAAAGATCGCACAATGGCCGGGCCCTGCAACCCGCAGTGTTCGAAGGCCAGCCCGCATACGGCGTTACGCAGACCTTCGAAACCACCGAAGGCGATACATATTACGGCCTCGGCCAGCACCAGGATGATGTGTTCAACTACCAGGGCCGCCAGGTATTTCTTTTCCAGAACAATACCGAAGTAGCCGTGCCATTCCTGGTGAGCAGGAAAAACTACGGTATCCTCTGGGATAATTACTCGCTTACCAAAGTGGGCGACACGAGGGAGTACCTGCCGCTGAACAGGCTGAAACTCTTTTCCGCCAAAGGCGAGGCAGGATGGCTGACCGCTTCCTACAGCAATAACCATCTTCAACCCGGGAAAGTGGCTTTCACCCGCGCGGAATCCAACATCGACTATGCTTACCTGGACGATACCAAAAAACACCTGCCTGCGGAATTCACGATGAAAACCGGCATGCTCACCTGGGAAGGAAGCATTGCTTCAGACTTCGAAGGGCTGCATACCCTGCGCATGACCTACGGCGGTTACCTGAAAGTGTGGGTAGATGGTAAGTTGCTCGCCGATAAATGGCGGCAGGCCTGGAACCCGGGTACTGCGTTGATGGAGATCCATTTGCAGAAAGACAAAAAATATCCCATCAAAATATCCTGGGTGCCCGATGGCGATGCCTCGTACATCAGCGCCCGGTGGATCAATCCTGTTGCGGAAGAAGACCGCAACACCTTTACTTTTCAATCCGAAGCCGGCCGTATGCTCGATTATTATTTCATTCACGGCGATAATATGGACGAGGTGATAAGCGGCTACCGGCAGCTCACCGGCAAAGCGCCCATTGTGCCGAAATGGGCCATGGGCTTTTGGCAGAGCCGGGAAAGGTATAAAACGCAGCATGAATTATTGCAGGCAGTGGCCGAATACCGGAAAAGAAAACTCCCGCTGGACAATATCGTGCTGGACTGGAGTTATTGGAAAGAAGACGCCTGGGGCAGCCAGGAATTTGACCCGCAGCGTTTCCCTTCGCCGGACAGCATGATACAGGCGCTGCACAACCGCTACCACACGCATTTTATGATCTCGGTATGGCCCAAGTTCTACGAAGGCATTCCGGCCTACCGCGATTTTGACAAGCAGGGCTGGCTGTACAAGCGGAATATTGCGGACCGGCAGCGCGACTGGATAGGAAAGGGGTACGTGTCCACTTTCTATGATGCGTTCAATGACGAAGCGAAAAAAGGATTCTGGGAATTACTGAACCGGAAGCTGTATAGCAAAGGAGTAGACGCCTGGTGGATGGATGCCAGCGAGCCGGATGTATTGAGCAATGTGAGTCCTGAAAAGCGCAAAGAGCAGATGTCGCCCACCGCAAACGGCACCGCTGCCGAATACCTGAATGCCTACCCGCTTGAAAACGCGAAGGGCATTTACAACGGCCAGCGCAGCGCTGATCCCGGCAAGCGGGTGTTCCTGCTGACGCGTTCCGGGTTTGCAGGTTCGCAGCATTATGCGGCGGCCATCTGGAGCGGCGATATAGGGGCCAGGTGGGAAGATATGCGGACGCAGATCTCCGCGGGCCTGAACTTCTCCCTGTCCGGCATACCTTTCTGGACGATGGATATTGGCGGGTTTGCGGTGGAGCCGAGGTTTGAAAAACCATCCGCCAAAGACCTTGAAGAATGGCGGGAATTGCAGGCGCGGTGGTTCCAGTTTGGCGCGATGGTGCCGCTGTTTCGCTCCCATGGGCAGCTTCCGTTCAGGGAGATCTATAACATCTCGCCTGAAGGTCATCCTGCTTACAACAGCATGCGTTATTACAGCCAGCTGCGTTACCGGCTGATGCCTTACATCTATACACTGGCAGGAATGGCCTATCACCGCGATTACACCATCATGCGCGCGCTGGTCATGGATTTCCCGGGAGATGATGCGGTGAAGGAAACCGGCGATCAATTCATGTTCGGGTCCGCATTGCTCGTGAACCCGGTATACACCTACAAAGCGCGTGAGCGCGACGTATACCTGCCGGCGGGCCAGGGCTGGTACGACCTCTACACCGGCGCCTATCATGAAGGCGGGAAACATATCACCGCCAAAGCGCCGTACGAAACCATGCCGGTATTCGTGAAAGAAGGTTCCATTTTGCCTTCGGGGCCGGCATTGCAATACACCGCGCAGAAAAAAACGGATACGCTTACATTGTATGTCTATACCGGGAAAGACGGGTCTTTCACCTTGTATGAAGACGAGGATACCAATTACAATTATGAAAAAGGCGCTTTCAGCAATATACCGCTGACATATTCAGCATCAGACCGGAGCTTATTGATCGGGGAGAGGCAGGGCAGTTTTCTGGGTATGCTGCACAACCGCGTTTTCCGCATCATCTGGGTAAGCCGCAACGCCCCAAGGGCCTGGCTTCCGGATGCAGCGGCCGATGTGACCGTGCAGTATAACGGCGCGCCCGTAAAAGTTCGGGAAGCACAATAACCTGACTATTTATTTAATATCCAAAATCAAAAAAACGAGATGTTTATGGCAGTTCATTCCACGAAAGGGAAGCCCCCGGCTTCCTGAATCTACAGTTTCACGTTACCATTTCAATTAACCATCTAAATCGAAGCAAAATGTTCTTAAAATTACTCCCGGTGCTGCGGCAGCTGTCCGCACGCGCCATCCGGGCCATCCCGGTGCTGTTGCTGCTATGCTGGTCGGCAACCGTGATGGCGCAAAACACTAAAGTGACCGGCAAAATAACTGACGATAAAGGAGTGGCGCTGCCCGGCGCTTCCATTGGAGAGGAAGGTACGGGTAACGGCGTATTATCTGACGGGAACGGCAATTATTCCATCACCGTAAAACCCGGTGCCCGCCTCCTTGTTTCTTACATAGGTTTTGCAACCCAAACTATAACGGTGGATGGGAAGACCACCATCAATATCACTCTCCGCCCCGATGCAGACGCCAGTCTCAACGAAGTGGTGGTGATCGGTTACGGTACTGCGCGCAGGCGTGATGTGACGGGCGCCATCAATACCGTTACCACGAAAGATTTCGGGAACAACTCCGCCACCACGCCCAGCCAGTTGCTGCAGGGTAAAACGCCCGGCGTGCAGGTGCTCAACACCAGCGGCGTGCCAGGTAGTGGCGCCAATATCATCATCCGCGGGGTAGGTTCTTTCACGAACGTAAGCCCGCTGTATGTGATAGACGGCATACAGAGCGATGCCGGCCTTTTCAACGCCATCAACCCGCAGGATATTGAAAGCATCACCATCCTGAAAGACGCTGCATCCACCGCTATTTATGGTGCGGCTGCGGCCAACGGCGTGGTGCTGATCACCACTAAAAGAGCGAAAACGGGCGCACCTAAAGTATCCGTTACCAGCCAGTGGGGCTGGGCCAAACGCTCCAAAAAGCTGGATGTGCTGGATGCCGCGCAATACGCCGAACTGGCGAAAGATTACGCAGCAGCACAGGGCTCCACGCTTCCTGATAAATTCAATTCACCTGACATACTTGTTACCCGCACCGACTGGCAGGATGCCATCTTCCGTACCGGCGCGCTTTCCAACAATGCCGTGAGCGTAAGCGGCGGCACCGATCATGTGCTTTACAACGCTTCCTTCGGTTATATCGACCAGCAGGCCATCGTGCAGGATTATCGCTACCGCGCCATGAACTTCAGGATCTCCCTTGAAGAAAAGCTGGGCATATTCCGTTTTGGGCAGGCACTGAATGCACAATTCCTCAACAATAAAGGCAACCTCGCGGATGTTACGTCCGCGCTGTACATGCCTCCTTACTTCAGTATCTACGATCCCTCCCGACTGGGCGGCTACACGGCGGCCACCAACGTGCTGGACCTCAGCAATGCCGGTAACCCGCTCGTGAAAATAGGCAACACCAACACGGTGAACAGGAACTACATCCTGTATCCGCAGTTCTTCGGGGAAGTGAACATATTGAAGTCGCTGAAAGTGCGCTCGCAGATCGCATTGTCTATCGGCGGGAATAACCTTTCCGAATATCAGCAACCTTATATCGACGGGAACGACCTGGCTACCGGCCGCTCCGCCACCGAAGCGCAGAGCAGCTACAACTGGTACCTGCTGGAAAACTACGCCACGTGGAACCAATCCTTCGGCAAACACAATCTGGAACTGACCGTAGGCAATACCTACAAGGACAAAGGCCGTAGTTCCTTTGTGCGCGCGCAGGGAACGGGCATTGCCAACGACCAGGTGCAGAACATTTCCGTGGCGCTTACCAACACCGTTACCGGCGCGAATGTGGGCTATGGCAACAACAATGTTGGTATCTCCTACTTCGGCCGTGTGATGTACAACTTCAACGACCGTTACATCCTGACCGCCAGCCTCCGCCGCGATGGGTCCTCCGTGTTCGGCCCTGAAAACAAATTTGGTAATTTTCCCGGCGTGGGGCTTGCATGGAATGTGTCCAATGAAGAATTCATGCATAAAGTTGCATTGATCACCGACCTGAAACTGCGGGTGAGCTGGGGCAAAACCGGGAATAACAATATCGCCGCATTCCAGACCACGCCGACCACTTACAGCGGCAGCCCGACCGGCAACCTGGTGTACAGCTTCGGCCCGGGTGAAACATTTGTTTCAGGCACAACAGTCAATTCTATTCCCAATCCCGGGCTGAAGTGGGAAGAAACCGTGCAGACCAACGCAGGGTTCGATCTCGGCATGTTTGACAATAAACTGAACCTGAGCTTCGATTGGTATAACCGCAAGAACAACGACCTGCTGGTGCAGGTGCCTGTGCCCAATTCCACCGGGGCGGGCGGTGTGTCAGGCAGTCCTACTATTGCCAGCAATGCCGCTTCTGCGAAAAACACCGGCGTTGAATTCGCGGTAACATACCGTGCGCAGACCGCGGGCGGTTTTGGTTATAGCATCGGCGTGAACGGTGGATATAACAAAAATGAAGTGATATCCCTCGGTAACGAATTTTCCGCGCCCATCCGCGATGGTGCATTTAGTCAGAACAGCGCTGCAACCTACACTGCCAAAGGTTTCCCGATCGGTTCGTTTTACGGCAGGCTGGTAGATCATGTTGCCATCGACCAGGGCGATATTGATACCTACAACGAAATTGCCCGCAAAGCAACGAACGATCCCAATGCCGTGTACCAGGCCAACCTGAAGCCCGGTGATTTTATTTTCCGGGACATCAACGGCAACGGCTTCATAGACGACCAGGACATGACCGTGCTGGGCAACCCTATTCCCAAGTTCGTATTCGGCGGCACCATCAACCTGAGCTACCGCAACTTTGATTTCAACCTTGCGGCCGCGGGTGTTTCAGGATTAAAACTTTACAAAGAACAAAACTCCGTACTGCTTGGCACTTCAGCTTTGCATAACGTAAGTACTGATATGCTGAACCGTTGGCGGAAACCCGGCGACCGCGCGCCATTGCCGAGAGCGGGGCAGAACCAGACAGCCAATCTCCAGCCTTCTGATTTTTATATAGAAGACGGTTCATACCTGCGTGTGCGGATGATCACGCTGGGGTATACCTTCCCGCGTTCCATGCTGAATACCGCCACGAAAGGGGTGCTCAGCAGCGTGCGCCTGTACATATCCGCCGAAAACCTTATTACGCTTACAGGCTATAGCGGGTACGACCCGGAAATAAGCACGCCGTCCGGCTCCAGCTTCATTTTTGCGAGAGGCATAGACAGGGGCCAGCTGCCGCAGCCTAAAACTTTTTTAGTAGGTGTTCAGCTTGGCCTTTGATTCTTTCAGTTTTAAAAACGAACGTATGAAAAAGATACTTTCCATCATATTCGCCGCTGCTTTGCTGACAGGCAGCAGCTGCAAAAAATCCCGCCTGGACGTGGTGAACCCCGGCGCTTACGGATACGACAACTACTTCACCAGCGCGCCGCAGATCAATGAAGCACTGGTAGCATCGTACGCAACGCTGCTGCACCCTGGCCTCTGGAGCCGCGAATATTATTTTATCCTCGACCTGATGGGGAACGATGCCGAGCGCGACGCTCCCCTGCAGGGCGACATCCGGCCTATTTCAGATTATACTTTCACGCCTGCCAACAGCATCCTCACCAACCTATGGGCTTCGTTGTACAGGCTGGTGCTGCGTTCTAACGTGGTGATAGACCGCGCCGGCGTATGGAATCCCACCGCCGCGGCAGACCAGGCGCTGAAAAAACAATATACTGCCGAAGCGCGCTTCCTGCGGGCTTATGCGAATATGCAGCTGGTAACGTTGTGGGGAAGGGCGCCGCTGCGCAGCAGCTATTCAGAATCCACCACGGACCTCTATCCCAAACGCGCGGATGTTTCCGCCCTCTGGGCCGCTGTGGAAGCCGATCTCACCGCCGCTATCACAGACCTGCCGCTGCCTTCGGCCCAGGCTGCTGCCGACCTCGGGCGGGTGAACAAAGGGGCCGCCATTGCGCTGCTGGGCCGGGCATATCTCTATCAAAAGAAATGGGCCCAGGCGCAAACCACGCTGCTGCCGCTCACACAGGCGCCTTACACTTACGACCTTGCACCGGCGTACGACAACCTGTTCAGCACCAGCAACCAGGTGAACGTGGAAACCATTTTCCAGGTGATGCATGCCAAGTGGACAGACTGGGGCATCGGCAACCAGTACTACGTATTCGGCGGCCAGGAAACCTGGGGCGGTAAAGCCACCCACAGCGACCGTGCGCAGGAATATGGTTTCAACGACTGGCGCAACGTGTATGTGTCTGACGCATTGGTGAAAGCCTTTAAATATACCACACCGCAGGGCGCTCCTTACACAGACCCGCGGGCCGCGATGATCATGTACGGCGATGCTGCCAGCGGCGGCAAAACCACGTACTGCGATAAATGTCCCGGCGGCGCGGTGGCTTATCCCTTCGCACAAAGCCAGGGCGGTTACCGCTGGCGGAAATACGAGTATTACGAAGAAGTAGCCAGCTACGGCGGCCCTCAAAGCAGCATCAATTCGCAGGTGATCCGTTTTGCGGACGTGCTGCTGATGATCGCGGAAACATACATTCAAACCAACGCGCCCGAATCTGCCCGGCCATACATCAACCGTGTGCGCCAGCGCGTGGGCGCTTTCCAGTACGCCACGCTGGGCAGCCAGGCCGCAGCTATGCAGATACTCATGCGTGAACGGCAGATCGAGCTGGCCGGCGAGCAATCCCGCTACTTCGACCTGCTGCGCTGGGGCTTGCTAAAGCAGGTGCTGAACCCTGAATTGCAGGCGCAGTACGGCGCGGCCACTTTCCAGGACCGGAATGTATTGCTGCCGATCCCGCAGCAGGAAAAAGACACGAACCCGAACGTGGCCAACGACGTAGCCAACAGCTGGAATTAACCATATGGGGCCGTTTTAAAAGTAATTTGAAGGGCTTGAGAACTGCGTAAGCAAACTTTTCTCCACCAGGTACCCGGAAAAATTGGGTGAAAATTACTTTTAAGACGGCCTCATTTTTTCTATATTTCATAAACAGGATGGACACCATGAGATCAATCGCGCTAATGCTCCTGGCTTTACCTGCCGCGGCGCAACAACAGATACAGCTGAACCAGTCAGGCTTTTACCCGCTGGCGCCCAAAATTGCCGTTGTTACCGGGAAGGTTTCCGCAAAGGAATTTTTTGTACTCACCCGAAATGGTAAAGACACCGTGCTCAGCGGCGTGCTGGGCCCGCAACAGCATTCCGCCCATTCATCCACCCTTACCCGCATCGCGGATTTTTCTGCCCTTGCCAAAAAAGGCGAATACGTATTGCATGTTCCCGGTGCTGGCACTTCGTATCCTTTCCAGGTGTCGGCGGATGCGCTTAAACCCGTGGGGATCGGCAGCCTGAAAGGGTTTTATTACCAGCGCTCTGATCTCCCGCTGGAAGAAAAATACGCCGGCAAATGGCGCCGCGCCGCCGGACATCCTGACAATACCGTGCTGATCCATGCTTCCGCGGCCGACAGCAAGCGCCCTGCCGGCACCGTGATCGCTTCGCCGGGCGGATGGTACGATGCGGGCGATTACAATAAGTACATCGTGAACTCCGGCATTACCATGAGTTCGCTGCTTTCCGCATACGAAGACTTCCCGGAGTATTTCGCAACGCTCCGGACCAATATTCCCGAAAGCGCGGATGCGATCCCCGACATCCTCAACGAAGCCATGTATAATCTCCGCTGGATGCTCACCATGCAAGATCCTAACGACGGCGGCGTATATCATAAATGCACCAACGTCGCGTTCGATGGAATGGTGATGCCCGGTGTAACAAAGCTGCCGCGCTACGTGGTGCAGAAAAGTACCGCCGCTGCGCTGGATTTTGCGGCCGTCACCGCGCAGGCTGCGCGCATCATGGGGCCATTCAGTAAACCCCTGGCAGACAGCTGCCTGAAAGCTGCACAGATGGCCTGGCAATGGGCCGAAAAACATCCTGCCGTGCTGTACGATCAGCCTGCCATGAACAAACAATACCAGCCCGCAATCTCCACTGGTACCTACGGTGATAATGACGTGCGTGATGAATGGAGCTGGGCCGCCGCTGAAATGTTCGCCACTACCAGGGATGAAAAATATTACGCAGTATTCCGCCGAAGCCTGCAGGACAGTGTGTATCTGCCGGCCTGGCGGAATGTAGCCATGCAGGGGTATTACACGATCCTCCGCACATCGGCCGGGTTGCCCGGTGCCGTGCAGCCGGATATAAACATCATCAAAGAGCGGGTGCTGCGCATGGCCGGCGAATACATCCGCAAACAGCCGCAGAGTGCTTTCCGTACGGTCATGGGCCAGTCGCGCCGCGACTTCAGCTGGGGTGGAAGTTCTGTAGCGGCCAACCAGGGTATATTGTTAGTATATGCTTACCGCCTTACAAAAGATAAAACCTACCTTGATGCCGCGCTCAGTAATATGGATTACCTGCTGGGCCGCAATGCTACCGGTTATTCCTTCCTCACCGGTTTCGGCAGCAGGCATACGATGCATCCACATCACCGCCCGTCCATTGCGGACGGTGTTGCGGAACCTATACCAGGCCTGCTTTCAGGGGGGCCGAACCCGGGGATGCAGGATAGCTGCCATTATGAACATACCGAACCTGAAACCGCCTATTCAGACACTGCTTGTTCCTATGCTTCCAATGAGATCGCCATCAATTGGAATGCGCCGCTCGCGTACCTTGCCAATGCCCTGGAGGCGTTGAAGAAAGAGGCTGCATACGTGGAAAAATGATCATTTTTTCTTTGTCGCGGTGGTAGATTGCCCTCCTTTTGTAAGCTGAAGGAAGATCACCTGTCCGTAGCTGTCCATTTCAAACTGGGCGAGGATCTCTTTATCAGGCACATAGAACTGGTGCTGCCCGGTGCGCACCATCAGGTGTTTGTTGCCGCTTTTGGGTATGCCATATAGCTTTCCTTCTTCCAGGATGATATCCAGGTCTGGGTCGTCCGGTATCAGGTAAGTGCCGGTGTATGCCGCCAGCATTCTTAGGGAATCCGGCTGCGCGGGCTGCTCCGGCAGGCTGTCGCGGTGCGTCGCAATGGTGGCGGATTGAATGGTTGCAGGCCGGGCAGACGTATTGCCAATGGCAAAAGCGCCGGTCACGAAACAGATGGCAAAGCAATGCCAGGCCCCGGAAGGCAATAAAGATCGGAGTTGCATGTATTAAGAATTAAGCGTGAATATTAAGGTTGCCCGTTGTATTTGAGGTACAGGAAATAGGCGAGATAACTCAATGCGGTGCTGAATGCCATGATGGCCAGCGAATGTATATCCAGCGGCAGCGTATAATACACGGCAGTAAGCCCTATGCCTGTGCCGGCAAGCATCAAACACCATTTAAGCGCCTGGGCGCGGAGGTCGCGGTTGACGGGCTGAAGAAATTGCTCAGCTACTTTGTCCGTCACGCCCTTGTCTACCAGCTTCGACCGCAAACGGTGATCCAGCGCGGTCCTGATAATATGCAATATGAAAGCGCCCACAAGGTACATCGCCAGGATGGTGGCGGGAATGGAAATGAACTGGCTGCTGATCCGCCGGTTGTCCGGCAGGTGGTAATACTCCTGCGCAAAAAGCGCTACAGGAGCCAGTATGGCTATCGTCATTACAAAAAACTTCTTCATTGGGTGAGGGTTTATGATCCTTTTATTTTGTGCTTGTTGTTATTCCTTCAGTGCCTGGTCAATAATATTCCAGCCGCGTCATTTTCTGCCGGTGCGAACTGAACAGATCCGCTGCCAGCACTACCAGCAGTGTGAGCGCAGCAGGACCGAGGCAGTACAGCAGGTAGGGGACGGACGGGTCAGCTATCCCGCTGAGATATTCCCTGAAATACCAGCCCGCGCCCCCAAGCGCCAGCAAGCTGCCGGCGATGACCACTAATACCGGGACCAGTACTGGCCGTGCTTTTGCCCGCGCCGGCAGTTGCGGCAGCACCAGTTCTTTCACCTCAAAATCAAACGTGGCCACGGGCATTTCTTCCAGGGCTGAAAACATCCGCGCATACGATTCCGCCATCGCCCTGCATGTTTCACATTCATGAATATGCGCCACCACGAGTGGATCTTCATGCGTTCCGTTGAGCGCATACGCCTGGATAATTTCTTCGGTTAAATGAACACTACGCATAATGTTGCTTTAATTGATCAGAATAGTTTCGGATAATCATTTCTCCTCCCGCTTCGTATCCTTTTCCCCGTAATACTCCGCCAGCTGCTCTTTCAGGGCTTTTCTCGCCCTAAACAGGTAACTCTTCACCGTGCCCGGCGGCATGCCGGTGATCTCGCCGATCTCTTCATAACTCAATTCCTCCTGGTGATACAAAGTGATCATGGTGCGGTATATTGGTTGCAGCTTATCCATTCCTGACTGTAAAATGCCCGCCAGCTCTTTGCGGTGCACCACATCGTCCGCCAAACCGTTGCCTGGCCTGTCTACCAGCTCCCCAGGGTACAGCAACTTCTTCTTCCGCAGGTAATCCATGCAGGTATTGTAACTGATCTGCGCGATCCAGGTAGACAGTTTCGAAGCATGTTTGAACACTGCCAGGTTCCGGTATGCCTTCAGGTAGATCTCCTGCGCCAGGTCCTTCCGGTCTTCCACATTGCTCACCATCCGGCAAACGATCTGTCCCACCAGCTTTTCAGTATCACGGATAATAATCCCGAAAGCCTGGGCGTCGCCGCTCAGCGCTTTGTGAACCAGTTGCTTGTCAGCCAGTTTATCGGGATCTGTGTACATTGACCTATTTGACGGGTATGGGTGGATAATGTTGCAGTTTGATGAAAATAAATTTTAAACGCGGATTTGTCGCATTTTGCCCCCTTATTTGACACGCCCGGCCCGGCTTTTTTCCTTTTTTGTCCTGAAATTTGTTTAAAATCCTGCCATATGGAAATCCGCGAAATGCAGATCGAAAAAGACATTCCCGTTTTCTACGTGAAAGCTCAATCCATGGCCGCCATCTGGGGCGCGTTCAGCAGCCTTCACACGAGCCTCGAAGATGCGCATGAACGGGCATCATACGGCGTTACCGAAATGGTAGATGGCGAACTGACCTACAAAGCCTGCGCAGCCTTGTTTTCCCCGGACGAAGCCGGGGAGATCGACCTTCCCGTATGCCACATCCCCGCCGGCAAATACCTCTTCATGAAAATACAACCCTTCGGCCCGCAGATGCAGAACTTCCCGCAATTCTTCCAGGCGCTGCTGGACCATCCCATGGCCCGGCCCGGTGCCATCGGCATTGAGCATTACAAAACAATGGATACAGCCATCCTGGCGGTACAGGCACGCTGAATTTGCATAAGGCTTTCCCGCCATATGCAGAATTTCAATAAACCCTTCCTGCTTCCCCGCAAATGTATTTTCTTTGATACCTGGTAAATGGAACGCACTTTGCAGTAGCGCCCCCGCCAATGATATCAATATGCATTTATTACAGGTTTCCGATATATACAGGAAGGATCAGCTGGGATTTGAACTGAAACCCATTTCCTTTACGCAGCAAAAGTTCCAGAAACTAGCCATAGCAGGGGCTTCCGGCTCAGGCAAAAGCACGTTGCTGCGCATCATCGCGGGATGGATACAACCGGATGGGGGAACAGTGCTGTTTGAAGGGAAAAAAGTGAAAGGCCCGGCAGAACAGCTCATCGCCGGCCACCCGCAGATCGCCTACCTCTCACAGCACTACGAGCTGCGGAATAATTACCGCGTGGAAGAGCTGCTTTCCTACGCCAATAAACTCACGCAGGAACAGGCGGGCCGCCTTTTCGAGATATGCAGGATCGGCCACCTCGTGAAACGTAAAACTGACCAGCTTTCCGGCGGAGAAAAACAACGCATTTCCCTCGCCAGGCTGCTGCTCACCATGCCCAGCCTGTTGCTGCTGGACGAGCCCTTTTCCAACCTCGACCTCATTCATACCCGCATCCTTAAAGATGTGATACAGGACCTCGGGCAGGAACTCAATATCACCTGCCTGCTCGTTTCCCACGATCCAGACGACATCCTGCCCTGGGCAGATGAAGTGCTGATCATGAAAGACGGCGCCATCGTGCAGCAGGGGCCGCCCGCGCAGGTATACCGCCAGCCGCAGAACGAATACGTGGCCGGGCTGTTGGGCGCCTACCATCTTTTCACGCCGGAAAAAGCAAAGGTCTTTTCCCTTATGCCGGGCATTACCGCGAATGGTAAAAGTCTTTTCGTAAGGCCCGAACAGTTCCGCCTCGTGCGCGAAGGCGGCGATGCGCTCAAAGGCCGCGTGAAGGCCGTGTATTTCGGCGGCAGCTACAACGATGTGGAGGTGGAAGTGCCGGGCAATATCATCCGCGTGAGAACCACCGCCGGCAACTATAAAAGCGGGGACGCGGTGTTTGTTTCGCTGCCGTCTAAAGGCATCTGGTACATGCCGGTTGCGGAATAACGGCGCTTTTGTTTATTTTGATCTTCAAATTTCAACATCTTGAACCTTACCTCGAAGCTGCCGAGCTCAGGCACCACTATTTTCAGCGTGATGAGCGCGCTGGCGGCGGAACATAAATCGGTGAACCTCGGCCAGGGTTTTCCCGATTACCCGATGAACCAGGAGCTGATCGCGAAAGTGAACGAAGCCATGTACCAGGGGTTCAATCAATACGCCCCCATGCAGGGCTACCTGCCGCTGCGCGAAGTGCTGGCACAGAAAGTGCAGTTCCTCTACGGCACCGCCATTGATCCAGACAGCCAGATCACCATCACGCCCGGCGGCACTTATGGCATTTATACTTCGCTCACTACGGTGCTGCAGCCCGGCGATGAAGTGATCATTTTTGAACCGGCGTACGACAGCTACGTGCCCAATGTGCTGGTAAACGGTGCGGTGCCTGTGCTGATAGACCTGCAATTCCCTGAATACAGGATCAACTGGGAAGAAGTGCGGGCAAAGATCACCCCGCGCACCCGCATGATCATGCTCAACACGCCGCACAATCCCACGGGTTCGGTATTAAGTGAAAACGATATCGTTGAGTTGAGAAGAACGGTGGAAGGCACCGGCATCTTCATCCTGAGCGATGAAGTGTATGAGCATCTTATCTACGACAACATTCCCCACCAAAGCATCCTGCGCTATCCTGACCTGCTGGAAAGAAGCTTCGTGTCTTTTTCATTCGGAAAGCTGTATCACTGCACCGGCTGGAAGCTGGGCTATTGCATCAGCTCGCCCGCGCTGATGAAGGAATTCAGGAAAGTGCACCAATACAACTGCTTCTCCTGCCACAGCCCTTCGCAGGTGGCGCTGGCGGAGTTCCTGCAAAACAGGGATTCGTACCTGCAGCTCAGCAGTTTCATGCAGGCAAAGCGCGACCGCTTCCACAGCCTGATGGCGGGCACGCGTTTTACGCCAATGCCCAGCTACGGCAGCTATTTCCAATGTTACCAATATCACCGCATCAGCGAAGAAAGTGATCACGAGTTTGCCGTGCGGCTCACGAAGGATTTTGGCGTAACGCCGGTGCCCGTGTCGGCATTCTACCAAAATGGCACCGATCACAAAGTGATCCGCTTTTGTTTTGCGAAGAAGGATGAAACGCTGGAAAAAGCCGCGGAGCTGCTGATGAAGGTCTAGTTATTCAATTCCTCTTACTTTCATTTTAAGCGTGTATACGGCCACACCGGCTGTAATGAAGAGCACGTCCCTGTTCTCTCCGCCGAAACACGCATTGGCTGTCCATTTTTCAGGTACGGGTATCTGCGCGATCTGTTTGCCCCCGGGATCGAATACGGAGATGCCGTTGCCGCAGATGTAGAGGTTGCCGCGCTCGTCCAGCGTAATGCCGTCGCCGCCTTTGCTGGTGAAGAGGATGCGGTTGGCGAGGGAGCCATTGGGTTGTATCTCGTAACGGTAGGTTTTGTTATCCCCGATATCCGCCACGAAAAGATATTTCCCATCCGCAGAGCCCACTATGCCATTGGGTTTCACGATATCGTCCGCCACTGCTACCGGTTCTTTTTCCCCTGGCGCGAGGCAATATACGCGCATGGCTTCAATATCCGGCTTTTGCCTTTCCCAGTATTTGCGCTGGTAGTAAGGGTCTGTGAAATAAATATTGCCATTGGGGTGGATCCAGAGGTCGTTCGGGCCATTGAGCTTCTGCCCCTTGAAGTTCGTCATCAATACGGTGGGCCTGCCTTTGCGGTTAAAGGACCATAGCTCGTTCTGCTCATCCGCACAGGCAATGATGCGCCCTTTTTTATCGACGTACAGGCCGTTGGAACGGCCGCTTTGGGAGGCGAATTCGGTGAGCTTGCCGCTGGTATGATAGATCCAGATGCGGTCGTTGGGCTGGTCGGTGAAATAAACATTGCCTTTTTTATCCCGGGCAGGTCCTTCGGTGAAGCTGAACTGGCTGGATACAAGGGTTACCTGCGCATTGTCTGCAACCAGGGATTGCAGTGAATCGGACTGTGCCTGCACGGAAAGCGAAAGCAGCATTAAGGCAGCTATTTTCATGTGGAATCTCTGTTTCCGTTCAAGATAGTAAAAAAAGCATGCAAAGCATAGCTATACGGATTGCAGCTGCCGCAACAGGCTGTTTTTGTCGGTAGTGCCCGCGTGCCGCCATACGATCTGCCCTTTCCGGAAAATGATGAACGTCGGCACGGCGCTTACGTTGAACTGCTGGGCTGCCGCCTGGTTCTTGTCTATGTTCACTTTCACCACGCGGGCTTTGCCTTCTACCGCTTTGGCTACTTCTTTGATCACGGGCGTCATGGCGTGGCAGGGCTGGCACCAGTCTGCGTAGAAGTCCACCAGCACCGGCTGGTCGGATTGAATAAGGTCGTTGAATGCTCCCATGGCTCTTATTATTTTTGAAGGGCGGCCATGATGGAATCCCGGTCGTGGCTGCCGTTGTATCGTATTTCGTTGATAAAAAACGTGGGCGTACCGTTCACCCCGCTGCGCACGCCGCTCTCAAAGTCTTCTTCCACTTTTTCTTCCAGCGCGCGGTCGTTGATGTCTTTTTCAAACTGCTCCATATCCAGCCCAATGATTGTGCCGAATTCCCACAGGGCTTCCACGCTGAGCAAAGCCTGGTTTTCGAATATCTTATGATGCATGGGCCAGAATTTCCTTTGCCTGGCTGCGGCCTCGGAGGCAATGGCGGCGGAAAGGGCCAGTGGATGGGCGGTGGCCAGTGGGAAGTGCCTGTAAACGAAACGCAGGTCATGGCCCAGCTCGCGCACGATATCTTCTATGATAGGATATGCCTCGCCGCAATGCGGGCACTGGAAATCGCCGTATTCCACGAGAGATACGGGAGCGTTGGCATGGCCTCTTATATGATCCTGCTTGCCGATAGGGGGCTTGAGTTTAGACATCGGGTTTATTTTTTGGCGTTGATCTTCCCGAGCGCATCCAGGATACCATCTGCTCCGGGGTTCACAGATACCGGCGAGAGGTAATTCCAGCGGACGATACCGTCTGCATCCAGCACGTATAGTGAA
The DNA here is from genome assembly GCF_039655965.1 of Chitinophaga sp. YIM B06452. Lineage (NCBI taxonomy): Bacteria > Pseudomonadati > Bacteroidota > Chitinophagia > Chitinophagales > Chitinophagaceae > Chitinophaga > Chitinophaga sp. YIM B06452. Next base: position 311,096 of record NZ_JAWLKY010000004.1, read on the forward strand.
CGGAGGCTCTGGCCTTCCTGGTCGTCGTAAGATTCATAGGCCTTTGCGATGGCGCCTTTCGGCTCAAAATCGGCCAGCAGCGGGAAGTGCAGGTTGCGGCTTTGCATATAGGCCTGGTGGCACCATTTGCTGTCTACCGAAATACCCACGATAGCCGCGTTCTGCTTGCGGAACAATTGCAGCATTTCGTTGTAAAGCGTCATCTGGTCGCCGCAAACCGGGCTCCAGTCTGCCGGGTAAAATGCCAGTATGAGATTCTTCCCGGAAAAGTCCTGTAATGAATACTGCTGGTCTGGGGTGGAGTGAAGCCGGAAATCCGGCGCTGCGCTTCCGATCGGTAACATGCCACAAGATTTTAATGCTGCAATGAGGTTTTTCGAATACTGTAAATGTACGAGCAAAAACCGTGCGCGCCGTCCGGCGGCATTGTATTAACAACCAGGATACGTTGTACATCACCACCCGATACCGTAATCTTCCCCGTGATTGCTGCTGCCGCCCCAGATGCTGCCATGCAGCCTGTCCAGGAAAATGGCGTTGATGGGCCCGCTGCTGCGCGGCGTGAAGCTGAGGGTATAACCCATCTTCTGAAGAGCGGCGCGGGTACTTTCGGGCGTATTGCTGTTCAGCAGCAGGCTGCCGGGCTTGGGCATGCGGTCTTTCAGCGAAGTGCCGCCAAGGCTCAGCCACAGCTGGTTGCTGTTGATATTCGGGGCTTCGGTGGCCTGTTGCACCGTCATCCCGAATTCCACCATGTTGAGGAAAAATTGCAGCAGGTTCTGGTCCTGTGTGTCTCCACCCTGTACTGCGAAAGAAATGTAAGGCTTGCCATTTTTCAGTGCCATGGAAGGCGTGAGCGTAACGCGTGGCCGCTTGCCGGGAGCTACTACGTTGAAGGGGCTGAGCGCAGAATCGAGCACAAAGCTCTGGAGCCGCTGGCTCATGCCTACGCCTGTGCGGCCTGCAATGCAGGCGGGCAGCCATCCGCCGCTGGGTGTGATAGATACCACCCAGCCTTCTTTATCAGCGGCTTCCACGCTGGTAGTGCCGCGCCAGAGACGATCTGTATAAGCGCTGTCTGCCTGGCGCATATACGCCACGGCGTCGTGCCTGGGCACGAAGATCTCGTTCTTTTTTTCGAGGGTGGTGTCGGCGTATGCTCTTCTTTGTTCCAGCAGCCGCAGCAAGGGATTCTTCTTTCCTTCAAAAGGGTAGGGGTCGCCCGGCCCTGCGCCTGCATCGTTGTGCTTGCGGTTGATCTGCGCAGCGCGCTGTTTTGCGTATTCCTTGCTCAGCAAACCTTTGATGGGCGTGCGGGAGAAATAAGGATCGCCATAATAAAAATCACGGTCGGCAAAAGTGAGGTTCAGCACCTGGTACAGCGTGTGAATGTATTCGGGGGAGTTGAAGCCCATCTTTTTCAGGTCAAAATTCTCCAGGATGTTGAGGCCCTGGAGCAGCATGGGCCCTTGCGTCCATTCCTGGAGCTTGTATACTTCTATGCCTTTGTAGTTCACATGCAGGGGCTCTTCTTCGATGGGTTTCCACCTTGCAAGATCTTCCAGGGTAATGAGCCCGCCCTGTTCCTGGCAGCCCCGCACGAATTCTTTCGCAATATCTCCTTTGTAGAACCGGTTATAAGCAGCCATGATGGCTTCTTTCCGGGTCTTTTTATTTTTCAGTGCCTGCTGTTCGGCTTCCACCATTTTGCTGAGGGTGGCCAGCAGGTCTTTCTGCACGAATATTTCACCGGCCTCCGGCGCTTCTCTTTTTTCCCCGGGATGTGTGAGAAAAACGTTTTTGCTGTACGGCCACTGTTTGATGTGATCTTTGCCGCGCTCAATGGCGTTGGCGGTCTGCGCTTCTATCGGGTAGCCGGCGGCCATTTCCATGGCGGGCGCGAGCACTTCTTTGAGGCTCATGGTGCCGTATTCAGCCAGCATGTGGCAGATGCCGCCGGGCGTGCCGGGCGTTACCGCGGCCAGCGGACCATATTCCGGCGGGAAGTTATAGCCTTTGCCTTTGAAAAAAGCCGGTGTGGCGCCGGTAGGCGCAACGCCCAGGGCATTGATGGCGATCACTTTACCTGTTTTTGGATTGTAGATCAGCGCCTGTGTTTCCCCTCCCCAGCTGAGTACGTCCCACATGGTGCAGGTCGCTGCAAGCATGGCGCAGGCAGCGTCTACGGCGTTGCCGCCTTTCTGGAATATCATGGCGCCGGCGGTAGCGGCCAGCGGTTTGCCGGTAACGGCCATCCAGTGTTTGCCGTGCAGCGGCGGTTTCTGTGTCTGCTGCGCAAACCCGGCAGCTGCCAGCAGCAGGAATAGGGGGAGGAAGATTCGTTGCATAGGTCTAAATTAATAAAAAAGGAAGCGCGGAACAGCATATGCCGTTCCGCGCTTCCTGTAAATATCGTGCCTGGGGATTACCCGAGCTTATTGCTTTCTTTCACTTTCACCGGTACACCCCTGATGTCCCATACAATGCCCATCCAGCCGAGCATGCGGATGATGTAATAGGTGATGTCTATTTCCCACCAGTAGAATCCCTGCCGGGCGGCGCTTTGGTAGTAATGGTGATTGTTGTGCCAGCCTTCGCCGAGGGTAACCAGCGCCAGCACCAGGCTGTTCTTGGATTCGTCGCCGGTTTTATAACGCGGGCGGCCCCATTTGTGCATCAGCGAATTGATGGTGAAAGTGCCGTGAAACAGCAGGATGGTGCTCAGGAAAAAACCGATGAACAGGGTGGAAAGCCCTGCAGACCAGTCGAACCATCCCGTTCCGTTCACTTTGTTGCCGATGAAATATACTATCACGGCCAGCACCAGCGGCGGCACGAAATGATATTTATTGAGCCAGAACAGCTCTTTGTGTTTCATGTCCTTGATAAGGTCGTAACGCGTTTCTTTATGCTCCTGGTCCATGATCCAGCCGATGTGCGCATGCCAGAAACCATATATTTTAGCCGAATGCGGGTCTTCTTCGGTATCGCTGTGCTTGTGATGCACGCGGTGATTGGCAGCCCACCACAGCACGCCTTTCTGGAAACTGCTCTGCGCGCCGCAGGCCAGTATGAACTGGAAAAAGCGCGAGGTCTTGAACGAACGGTGCGAAAAATAACGATGATAACCGCCGGTTACGAAAAACATCCTTACAAAATAAAGCACTGCGCAAACGATCCAGTCAAACAGCCTCACGTGCGTAAAAAATGCGAGGAAAGGAACCAGGTGTATCCCGATGAAATCCAGCTCATGCAGCCAGTTAATTCCTTTGTTCGGTTTAAGGGTAGTATTCATTGCCCAAAAGTAATGGACGTTTTTAAAAAGACCAATGATTTATATCAATGTTAATATAGATAAGATATATAGATTTAACATTGCTTTAACGTATGGTGTATCCGGCGGACCGTGCGCCAGGGCATAGCCTATAACGGCAACGGGTATACAAAACCGGCAGCGGTCTTTTCATTGGATTTTACATTTCTTATAAACTGAAAACGGCTCCTGTTATTGCGGTAACATGGAGCCGTTTAGCATATATGTAGGAGTTGAGATGTAAAACGTTTAGGCAAGAGACTCCTGGGCTTTGCCGCTCATCTTTTTTGCTTTGTGATTCATTTTGTGATAAGCGTTCCTTGCTGCGTCTTTTACATCATTCAACGCCTGGTCGGCACGGTGGCGGTTCTTCATATACCAGAAAACGCCTGCTGCGGCTGTGCCTAATACGGATGCTGCAATGATTATCTTTCTCATGACTATGATGATTTAGTACGTGAAATAACAAACAATGCGCGTGCCAAATTGAGCGCCATATTCTGAAAAAAATGCGCTGGGTAGATAATTCCACACCTTTTGTTCCCGACTGTCCGGCTAAAACCTTTCCCCTCGCGGAATGCAACAGCAGTAAGGCTTTGGCGCACTGATTGCGCCTATTTCCCGTGATATACTATCCTTCTAAATAATTACAAATCACGGTTATGGCAAATCAGCAAAATGGGAACAGCAAAGACCCTAAAAAACAACAGTTGGAAGAATATACCGAAGAATCTACCGGCCAGTTTCTCACCACGAACCAGGGAGTTAAGGTAAACGATGATCAGAACACGCTGAAAGCAGGAGACAGGGGGCCTTCGCTCCTGGAAGATTTTATCATGCGCGAAAAGATCACGCATTTCGACCATGAGCGCATACCCGAGCGCATTGTGCATGCAAGAGACTCCGCCGCGCATGGCGTGTTTAAAGTGTATGATAATAAGATGAGCAAATATACACGCGCTGCATTTCTTACCAATTCATCGCTGGAAACGCCTGTGTTCGTGCGCTTTTCCACCGTTGCAGGCTCGCGCGGGTCAACAGACCTTGCCAGGGACGTGCGCGGTTTTGCCGTGAAGTTTTATACGGACGAAGGCAACTTCGACCTGGTGGGCAACAACATGCCCGTGTTTTTCATACAGGACGCTATTAAGTTCCCGGACCTCGTACACGCCGTGAAACCTGAACCGAATAATGAAATGCCCCAGGCTGCCAGCGCGCATGATACCTTCTGGGACTTCATTTCCCTGATGCCCGAATCTGCCCACATGATCATGTGGCTGATGAGCGACCGCGCCATTCCCCGCAGCTACCGCATGATGGAAGGTTTCGGCGTGCATACCTTCAGGCTGGTGAATGCGAAAGGCGTTTCCACCTTCGTGAAATTCCACTGGAAGCCATTGCTGGGCGTGCATGCTGTAGCGTGGGACGAAGCACAGAAAATATCCGGGAAAGACCCGGACTTTCACCGCCGCGATCTTTGGGAGGCAATCGAAAGTGGTCATTTCCCTGAGTATGAGCTGGGCGTGCAGTTAGTGCCCGAAGAAGACGAACATAAATTTGAATTCGACCTGCTGGACCCGACGAAGATCATACCGGAGGAGCTGGTGCCGGTGCAGAGAATAGGCAAGATGACGCTGAACCGTAATCCCGACAACTTCTTTGCGGAAACGGAGCAAGCCGCGTTTCACCCCGGCCACATTGTGCCGGGCATCGATTTTACGAACGACCCGCTGTTGCAGGGAAGGCTGTTTTCCTATACAGATACGCAGCTGATACGCCTTGGCGGCCCCAATTTCCACGAAATACCCATTAACCGCACCGTGGCGCCGATGCACAACAACCAGCGCGACGGCTTCATGCGCCAGGAGATCAACCGCGGCAGGACCAGCTACCAGCCCAACTCGCTGGGCGGCGGTTGCCCGTTCCAGGCCAAGATGGTGGAAGGCGGTTATAATTCTTTTTCGGAAAGGGTAGACGCACATAAAGTGCGCGGCCGCAGCAAGAGCTTCTTCGATCATTTCAGCCAGGCCACGCTTTTTTACAACAGCCAGTCCGGGGCGGAGAAGGCCCATCTCGAAGATGCACTGAGCTTTGAACTGGGCAAAGTGCAAACCGTGGAAGTAAGGCAAAGGATGGTAGGAATTCTTACACAGATCGATGTAGGGCTGGCCACGAAAGTGGCAGATGCACTGGGCCTGCAGGTGCCGGCACGGCCCGAACATCCTGTCAATCACAGTATCCCGGCGGATGGCAACCCGCAGGACTTCCAACCTGTAAAAGTCAAAAGTTCCATTACCGCTTCCACGGCACTGAGCATGGCCAATACGCTGAAAGACACGATCAGGAGCCGCAAGGTGGCCATACTGGCAGCAGACGGCGTGAACGCAGCGAATGTGGAAGCCATGCGCAGCGCATTGCTTGCAGCCGGCGCCGTTGGAGAGATCATTGCACCCAAGCTGGGTACGGTGGAAGGCGACACAGGTAAAGAGTTGCCGGTAAAGAACAGCTTTCTCACCGCTGCATCCGTGTTGTACGACGCAGTATACCTGCCCGGCGGAACGGCTGCACTGGCGGGAAATGGAGACGCGCTGCATTTCCTGAATGAAGCATACCGTCACTGCAAACCCATCGCTATAGACGCGGATGCGCTTGATGTAAGACGATCTACCTGGTTTGGAGAAGGCGAAACACCGGGCGTTTTCACCGGCAACGCCATCGGCAAGCTGGCGGAAAGTTTTATGGAAGGCATGAAGCAGCACCGTTTCTGGGAAAGAGAAAAGATGGGGAAGGTGCCGGCATAAGATCTATTTTATTTTTTCCTTGGCCGCTTTGGGCAGCAGCCCCGTCCAATTTTTGAAAGCGCGGCGGAAGCTGGTGTGGTCCGCATATCCCAGCAGCACGGCTATTTCGTTTACATTTTTATTATCGCTTTCCATGAGGGCCAGCGCGAGTTCCTTGCGCAGGCTGCTGCAAATGGCGCGGTAACTGCTGTTTTCTTCCGCCAGCCTCCGCTGGAAGGTGCGCGTGTTCATGCCCAGGTGCGAGGCGGCTACGTCTACCGGCGGGGTTTGGCCTTTGAAATCCGTCAACAGTGCCAGGCGCAGCTCTTCAGAAAATGTTTTGCGCGCGGACAATTTTTTCTGCTTTTCAGTAAGCATGCTGTTAAAAAGCGCGAAGAGCGATTGATCGTGGCTGGTTACCGGCACATCGAGTACGGACCGGTGAAAGGCAATGCCGTCGCGGGGGGCGTTGAATACCAGCTCGCACTGCAGTACACGCTGGTATTCCGTGACGTGCTTTTTGCCGCAGGTAAACAATGCTTTTACCACCGGCGCGGGTTTGCCGGTGAGTATCTGAAAAGTGCGCAGGGCCGATGATTTGCCTATGTCTGCCGCCTGCTGTGCGCTGCTGGGGTATTTGCTCCACCAGAGCGGCATGGGTTCCATGAAAAGATACACCAGGTCGCCTTCATATTCCAGGGAATAACGTAAGACGGTGGAGAAGGTGTCGTTGAAGCTGCATACGGCCTGCATGACCTCGCCGAAATTGCTGCATGACTGCAGCAGGTAGCCGATCATGCCGTAGCCCGTGGGGCGGGATTCCTGGCCGATATGCAGGCCGATCAGCTCGTCTCCCGTCATTTCCACAATATGATCCCAGAGGTAAGGTGAATATTCCCAGTGCACCATTCTTTCCGCATCGCTGAGTTCCTGGGGTGTAACGCCCGCCTTCCGGCAGAGCTGGTGGAAATTGGCGCCATGAGAAGCGGCGCCGTAAATGAGGTCCCTGATAATGGAAAGCTGGAATTCCATGGCGTCAAAAGCATTGAATTTGTCGCAAAATACATCATTTGCCCGCCCGTAAACCATCTACTTTTGTTCCCGGTGGCCGAATTGAGTAAAAACGCCTCCGAAACCCCAAAAATCCTGCATGATGAAGCGATTTTTTAAATGGGTGCTCAGGGTATTCCTGGGCATAGCGACCCTTATTCTTCTATTGATCCTGTACATCCAGCTTACCTACAAGCGGAAATTTGACGCTTTGCCCACTGGCATCAAGGCCAGTACAGATTCCGCGGTGATAGCCCGCGGAGAATATCTTGTGATGGGCCCGGCGCATTGCTGGGCCTGCCATACGCCCGGCGCTCACGAGAACCTGCAGGAAGCCCCTTCCGGCGGCATGTCTGGCGGTCTTGAAATAAAACTTCCCTTCGGCACGCTCTACGCGCCCAACATCACCAACGACGCAGCCACGGGCATCGGCACGTATACAGATGAAATGCTGGCCCGCGCCATCCGCTTTAACGTAAAACACGACCGCACTGCGCTGGTCCCTTTTATGACCTACAACGGTATGAGCGACGAGGACCTTACCGCCGTGATCTCGTACCTGCGCAGCACCAAACCGGTGGTGCACGAAGTGCCGCAGCACGATCTTAATGTGTTGGGTAAAGGCGTGATGCGTTTCCTGATGAAAAGTTATGAGCATGCAACCCCGCCGCCTGCGGCTTTGCGGCCGGATACTTCCGCGGAGTATGGGAAATACCTGGCCATAAACGTCGCGAATTGCCACGGTTGCCATACCAACCGCGACAAGAGCAGTGGCCAGTTCATTGGAACGCCTTTTGCCGGCGGCTACGAAATGCCCACCAAAAGCGGCACATTCACTTCGGCCAACCTCACGCCGCATCCGGCAACAGGTGTGCTTGCGAAATGGAGCGCGGGCGATTTTGTGCAGCGTTTCCGGGCAGGTGCGGCATATCCCGAAAGTCCCATGCCCTGGAAGGCTTTCCAGGAAATGACGGACAACGATCTGAAAGCATTGTATTATTTCCTCAGGTCAATAGAACCCGCAGAGCAGAGGGTGACTGCGTTCAGGCCGAAATTGGCAGAGGGGGAAAAGGAATAGCTACCTGCCTGTTTTTTATTTCAATATAACCTTAACGGCTATACGGTGGGTGTTTCCAGGTACTTTCCCGGAAGGAATAGTGGTAAGCGTGATAAGTAACCTTAACGGCTATACGTGTAAATCTCAGGCGCTGTAGAGTTCTTTTCCGAAAGGGGTGAAAGTAAGCGTAAGCAGCTTGAAATGCTGTCGGGCAAGGGGTATGCCGATGATCGTGATGGCCAGCAACAGGCCGAAGAGCAAATGTCCCAGCGCGATCCAGATGCCGCCGCAGAATATCCAGAGGATATTCATCACTGTCGCCAGGCAGCCGGAAGAGCCGGGTATTTCACGCACCTGCGTGCCGAACGGCATCAGCGTAAGTATCCCGATCTTGAATAATTGCAGTCCAAACGGGATGCCGATAATGGTAAGGCAAAGCGCGAGCCCGCCGATCATATACCCGACAAATGTGAAGAAGCCGCCGAAGATCAGCCAGATGATGTTACCTAAAAGATTCATAGGGATAAATGTAACAAAAAAAGCCGCTGTGTTATACCCCCTTGTTATGACCGGCAAGCTGCGCTGCCACTTCAGTATGCCCTCTTCGTTCTGCCCATGCCAGCGGGCGCGCCCAGGCATGCTCTTGCGGCAGGCCGGGGTTTGCCCCCTTCCCCAGCAGGAATTCCACCATCTCTTTATGGCCGTGCTTCGCGGCGTAACCTAAGGGCGTAGTGGAATTTTCTTCATCCAAAGCATTCACATCCGCGCCGTGCTCTATGAAACTGGCCGCATTTTCAAGATCGTTGTTGCCTGCGAACTTGTGCAGCGGTGTAATGCCCAGCCAGCTGCGGTGGTTGGCATCCATACCCTGGCTGAAGAGGTAATCTCTCAGTTCTTTGCTCTGCACCGCTTCCTGCGGCCCGCGGCTGCTAACGCCAACGGCAATACGTTTTGCAAGGTTGGGCTGATAGCGGAGCATGAGCTTTACGAATAATTCATGCCCTTCACTGGCTGCATTTTCCAGTGCATTTACATTGTCGGCCAGCGAGGGTTTGGCGGCGAACATGGCGGCGGCGGTTAGCAGGTCGTTGTAATAAGCCAGCAAATGCACGTTGCGGTATGCGCCGTAGGAGCAGAGCAACGCTATCATCGGCTTGTTGTCGCGGTGGATGGCGGCTGAAAGGGTGTCTGCCGAGCTTTCGATTTCCACGTTGGGATGCGCGCCGTATTGCAGCAACAGTTTAACGGTTTCCATATCCCCGTTGATCACGGCGGAATGCAGGGCATGGCCTTTCGGGGCTATGCCTGGCTCGGGGAGGTTCGGGTCTGCCCCGCGCTCCAGCAGCAGCTTTACGATCTCGCGGTGCCCGCCTGAAGCAGCGTTGTTGATGGCGGAGCCGGAACCCTGGTAATAGGTCACGTAATCGGAGAGGCGGTTTACGAGGGAAGGATCTTCATCGAGCAGCTGGCGCACGCGGTTGATGTCGCCGGTGAGGCTGGCCATATAGATGTCCACGTTCGCACCTTTGCTCACCAGCAGCTGGTAGATATCTTTGGGGGTAGCTGGATTATCGGCGGGCACATCGCGCCATCCCCGAAAGCCGTAATCGCCGTTGCACAGCTGGATCGGGCGTGCGCCGTCGAAACGCCGGGCATGAATATCGGCCCCGCGTTCCAGCAATAATTCGATCATTTCAGGCTGGCGTGTCATGACGGCCCAGTGGATGGGCTGGTTCGTATGTTCATCGGGCGCATGCAGCAGCTGCGGGTTTGCATCCAGCATTGCTTTAACTTTTACCAGGTCTCTTTCTTTGATTGCTGCCGCAATTTTTTGCCCTTCGGGATGGATGTGCTGCCCCATTGCTTTCTCCAGCAGGGCCTGAATTTCAGTGAAACCGCGGTCTTTTGCCATTTGCCACAGCGTATCCGATGTCCCGGAATTCACAGGATTGGCGCCCTTTTCCAGCAGGAACTTTACGGCTTCCACACGGTTTTCTTTCACGGCAAAATACATCGGGCCGCGGTAATCATAATCACAGGAAACCAGCTTCGGATCGCGGACAAGGAGGGACTGAAGGGCAGGCAGGTCGCCGGCAGCGGCCGCCTGGAACATGTTCCATACGTCGGTGCCTGTGCCATAAGACCATACGAGCGGTTCGTTTTTGCTGAGTGCTTCAGGGCGCGTCATACAATAGCATTTAGGGGTGGGGGAGATGATTAAGGTAATAAATTCCACCGGTATTTTCGAGGGATGGGTGTTATTTTTGAGCTATGAACAACGAGCATCAATTCTACCTGGACCGATGCCTGGAATTGGCCGAAGCAGCCAAAGCGGCAGGCGAAAGCGCGGTAGGAAGCGTTATCGTAAAAGACGGGCAGATCATCGGCGAAGGGATCGAACAAAGCAGGCAGCTGAAGGACGTTACGCGCCATGCGGAAGTAATGGCTGTGCTGGACGCGACCTTCAAAGGCTACCAGCTTGCAGGCGCCACGCTTTATTCCAATGTGGAACCCTGCCTGCTATGCACTTACGTGATCAGGCACCACCGTATCGGCAGGGTCGTGTTCAGCAAGCCCTGTGGAGAACTGGGCAGTACCAATCCCAGGTTCAACCTGCTCACAACAAACGAATTAGGCCCGAGGAGCAATGCGCCGGAAGTGATCATTCTCTGAAAGAAACCAAATAAAAAGGCAGCTTCGCGAAGCTGCCTTTTTCAATGTACCGGTAGGAACTATATCTCCGGCTCCTGCTGGCTCAGGCAGTGGAAGCTGCCAAGGCCCCAGATAATATCGGTGCTGTCTATACCCACCACTTCACGGTCTTTAAAACATTCCGCGATCACGCCCAACGCTTCATCGTCTTTTTTGCATTGAAAAGTAGGTACGATCACGTATTTGTTGCTGATGTAAAAATTGGCATAGGACGCGGGCAGGCGCTGGTCTTCAAACACAACAGGGTCGGGCATGGGCAGCGTTACAATGTTCAGTTGTTTGCCGTTGAGCAGGCGCATCTGTTGCAGCTGTTTGAGGTTTTGCCGCAGCAGCTCATAATTCTCGTCCTGTTTGTCGGTCTCTATCACGGTGAGCACCGTGTCTTCGTTCACGAAACGGATCGTATCGTCGATGTGCCCGTCCGTATCGTCGCCTATAATGCCTTCTTCCACCCACAGCACTTGTTCTGCGCCGTAGTACTGGTACAGGTATTCTTCCACCTGGCCGCGGTTGAGATGCGGGTTGCGGTTCTCGTTCAGCAGGCAACAGGTAGAGGTGAGAATGGTGCCTTTACCGTTAAATTCCACCGATCCGCCTTCCATGATAATGCCGGGATTGAACAGCGGCAGTTGATAATGGTTGGCAATCAGGGTGGGAATGATATCATCCTGGTCGAACGGCGGGTATTTGCCGCCCCAGGCGTTGTAATTCCAGTCCACCACGGCCTTTTTCTGTTCTGCGTTTGGGTTGATCAGGAATGCGGGGCCATGGTCGCGGCACCAGGCGTCGTTGGTGGCGTGGAAAAAGAATTCCACGTTTTGCAGGTTCACGCCCGCTTGCAGGAGATGCCCTGTGGCGAAGGTTTTCATGGCTTCGTCCGCCACGTTGATGCGCACTTTTTCACTGTCTGCCAGGTATTTTACAAACCGGGCGTAGTGCGGGAAAATGGCATGGATCTTCCCGGGCCAGCTGGCTTCTTTATGCGGCCAGCTCAGCCAGGTAGCGGTATGAGGATGGAATTCTGCCGGAAAATAATACCCTAGTTGCTTGGGAGTTGGCTGCGTCATGCTTCGTCGTCAATATATCTTTTGGTAATAGGTTGGTAGGAATCGATCCTCCTGTCGCGCAGGAAAGGCCAGTGGGTGCGGTAACGGTCCGTTTTATCAAGGTCCAGTTCCAGCACGGTCACTTCTTCCGCTTCGTGGGAGCCCTGGTGGAGGATGGAGCCGAAGGGGTTGGCAATAAAGGAACCGCCCCAGAACTTCATGGCGCCGTCCTGTTCAAAGCCCACCCTGTTCACACTCACCACGTGCACGCCGTTGGCCACGGCATGGCTGCGCTGCATAGTTTGCCAGGCATTGTATTGTTCCACGTTCGTAGCCTCGTCCTGGCTCGTAGCCCAGCCGATAGCGGTGGGGTAGAAAAGGATCTGCGCTCCCATCAGCGAAGTGATGCGCGCGGCTTCGGGATACCACTGGTCCCAGCAGATCAGCACGCCAATGGTGGCGAATTTTGTTTTAAATACTTTATAACCCAGGTCGCCCGGGGTGAAGTAGAATTTCTCATAATAAGCCGGGTCGTCCGGGATGTGCATCTTGCGGTATTTGCCGAGGTAAGCGCCATCCGCATCCAGCACGGCGGTGGTGTTGTGATACAATCCTTCCGTCCTTTTTTCGAAGAGGGAAGCGATGATCACCACGCCCAGCTCTTTGGCCACTGCGCCCAGCGATTCCGTGGAAGGGCCGGGGATGGGTTCCGCCAGTTTGAAGTTCTCATAATCTTCCACATCACAGAAGTACAGGGAAGTGAACAGCTCCTGGAGGCAGATCACCTGCGCACCCTTGGCTGCGGCTTCTCTCACTTTGGTGATGGCTTTGGAAAGGTTCTGCGCCTTGTCTGCAGAACAGCTCATCTGTACGTATCCGACTTTTACTTTTGCCATGGATGCAAAGGTATAAAAAACGCAGGGTTTCATACCATATTCCCCCTGTTTCATCCCATTTCGGTAAAAACCGGAGAACTGTTCACTAATATTGCATGAAAGAAATATTAAATGGAAAGAATCAGGAAAACGGAATTCTGGCTGGTTACCGGTATTTACCTGCTGGTGATATTCACCATGATATTCCCTTCCCTCTATACCGATGGGGCCGCTTATTCAGGCTGGCTGGAAGAACGTTTTTTGGTGAACAACATGGAGTTCGACGGCTTCATGCATTTCCTGATGCCCAAAATGCTGATCGCCACGGTGAGTTACCTCACTTTCGCCGCGCTCAACAACTGGCTGGTCCCTTTTTTCTTTGAAAAGAAAGATGGGCTGGCATGGGGTATTATCCTTAGCGCGGCCGTACTGCTGTTTTACTGGGGAATGCTGACGATCGCCTTCACCTGGCGCTTCGGGTATATGCTGGGATACCGCGGCCTGGGCAGTTTTTATAATCTTTGCGGCTGGCGCGCTTTTATCGTGACATTTACCGCTGTACTGTGTTACGTGGTATACCACCTGGTAAAGCTGCTGTATTTCGCATACCTGCACAATATACTGGTGGAAAAGAAGGTCTGGAAAAAAGCACCGCTCGACCTTGTGCTGCTGCTGTTCCTCTGGGTTTTCACCCTGTTTATTATGGTGGCAGACAACCGGCCGGCGCGTGTGCAGGTTGTTGGCTGGGGCGGCGCCGCATACATCATGGCGTACCTGGCTTATTGCCGTTACGTTTTCCAGCCGCTGCTCAGGAAGGAGCAGCCTTTCAAAAGACTGTTGCCCGTCCTGCTGCTAATACTGGTGGTATCTTCCTTGTTCGCCTGTATTACGATAGATATGGGTACGCGGATCGGTGGCATGACTTCCATTTACCTGCTGATCGTTTTTTGCAACGTGATGTTCGTGATACCCCTTGCCTGGGGAGTGTCATATACCCGTTTATCGAGAAAGAATGAGGTGTTGAACCTGGAGAAGGCATTGGGTCGTTCTTCCGCCAATCTGGACTTCCTGCGTTCCCAGATCAACCCTCATTTCTTGTTTAACGCGCTCAATACCCTTTATGGAACCGCTCTCCAGGAAAACGCGCCCCGCACCAGCGAAGGCGTGCAGAAGCTGGGGGATATGATGCGGTTCATGCTGCATGAGAACAACCAGGAGAAGATCGAGCTGGACAAGGAAGTGGGCTACCTGCAAAATTACATCGCACTGCAGAAGCTGCGCACGCAGGCTTCGCCGGACATCAAGATAGAAGTGAACATCAACGAAGCTAACTGTGAGCACGATATTGCGCCCATGCTGCTGATCCCTTTCGTGGAAAATGCTTTCAAGCACGGCATCAGCCTCCGCAACCGTTCCTGGATCGTAGTGTCGCTTTCCTGCGATAAAAACCACATCTATTTCGACGCGTACAACAGCGTGCACCAGAAGCCCGACAACGACCCGGAGAAACACAGCCTTGGCATCGGTCTTGCCAACGTGCGCAACCGCCTGCAACTGCTGTATCCCGGCCGTCACGAGCTGAGCATCCGCGAAACGGCCAGCGAGTTTTTTGTGCACCTGACCATCACCACCACCAAATAAATCCAGATCGTTCTATTCCTTAAACCGACACAATGAACCAACAGCAACAACCGGTCACCGCAGAGCAGAAACCCTATGAGCCGGATGGCTTCACCCGCTTCCTCTGGTGGCTGGCCACCGCCGATGCGGATATTCTTAAACAATGCCAGGCAGACCGCGAGCGGTACCGCATCATCGGCATCGCCGTGCTGGTTACCGGGCTGTTTGCCGCGTTGGCCTGGGGGTACTTCTTTTCCACTGTAGTGCAGGACGATATTGCCATCATCGGCCTGGCGCTTTTTTTCGGTTTCGCTATTTTGTCTATAGACAGGAGCCTGATCGCCGCCATGCACCGCAACGGCGGCAAACCGCAATTCATGCCCGTCGCCTTCCGCCTGCTGCTGGCCATTACCATCGGTTTGTTCATCTCACAGCCCGTTGTGCTCATGCTGTTCAAAAAGGATATCCATGCGCAGATGGTGCTGGACCGCCAGGAGAAAATGGACAAGTTCCGGAAGGAGCAAACCGAGTTCAACGCGCTCAAAACAAAAGATATCCGCCAGCACCTCGCCAACTACGAAAAGCAGCTGGTGCAGAAAGAAACGCAGGTAAAAGAATATAAAGACGGCTATATCCGTGAAACCGACGGTACCGGCGGCTCCGGGAAGATCGGCGAAATGGCCGTTGCCCGCGTCAAAAAAAGCGAGTACCTGAAGGCCGAGGAAGAATTGCGCAAGCTGAAAAATGAACTGGAGCCGCTGAAGCTGGAACAGGCTGAAAAGCTGGCGCTGATCAGGACGGAAGACAGCGTGAAAGAAGCAGCTTACCACGCCACGCTCACAGACGGGTTCCTGTCGCAGGTGGAGGCGCTGAACAAGCTCACAGACGAGCATCCCCCGCTAAAACAACGGTACCGCCTCATCGTATTCATCATCACCCTTATTGAAGTGATGCCCCTGCTCACCAAGCTGCTGATGCCCAAAGGCGAATACGACGCCCGCCTGGCCGCGCTTACGGAAGGCAGTGTTCAATCGTCTGAACTGGCGAAGGAAAAACAAAAAGAACTACAGGAGCACTACCACGAAGGAGCAGCGGCGGCAGACAAGGAAGTGATGGACCACCTGTTCCAGCTCACCGAAAGCCAGCGCCGCCGCGAGGCGGAGAGGCTGGTAAAGGATTGGGAACAGACGGATGGGCGGAGCTTCCAGCGGCTATGGGCCGCCGCGCGCCGTTTACTGCTCCTTCATAAAATGTAATTTGCCGTATCTTGTATAACATGACCATGACTGCCATTGCGATAGACGACGAGCCCGTTGCCCTGAGCGTGATACAGGCGCACGCGGCCAAAGTGCCATTTATGGAGCTGAAAGCCTTGTTCACCAATGCCTTCGAAGCCATGGACTTTCTCCGTAAAGAAAAAGTGGACCTCATTTTCCTGGACATCAAAATGCCGGATATTTCCGGGCTGGACTTCCTGAGCAGCCTACATGAGCCGCCCATGACCATCTTCACCACCGCCTATTCGGAGCATGCCGTGCAGAGCTTTGAGCTGGACGCGATAGACTATCTGCTGAAACCCTTTTCCCTGGCCCGTTTCCTGAAAGCCTGCAATAAGGCCCACAGCCTCATGCAGCTGAAGCAGGAGCGTGCGCAAAACCCCGTGCAGGCAGATTACATCTTTATCAAAAGCGGTTACGAGCAGCTGAAGATCCAGTTGCAGGATGTGCTTTACATCGAAAGCGCGGGCAATTACGTGAACTTCGTGCTGCCGGATAAAAAGCTGCTCTCCCGCCTGTCTATGCAGGAAGCGCTGGCCCTGATGCCTGCGGCCCGTTTCACGAGGGTGCACCGTTCTTATATTGTGGCAAACGATAAAGTGGACAGGATAGACCGGAGCTGCGTTTACATCCGGCAGGCCGTGATCCCGATCGGCGCGGCTTTTGGCGAGGCGGTGAACAGGATCGCGGGAGAAGAGTGATACCCCGGGAAAAAAACAGGCGCTGCAAAAGCAGCACCCGTGTCCTGTCAGTGTACTCGGTTTTAACACTTTCTTATATAGGATCCAAATTATAAACCTTTTGAGCAAAGTACAAATATATATTAAAATTATTTGCAAATTAAAATAATATTAATATAGTTGGATGCAGTGGAAATATCTATATTTGGACAAATACCTCCAGATGAAAAAGTTATATGTATTGTTACTGGGCGGCCTGTTATGCAGCACTGCAACGTTCGCCCAGCAGGAGATCGCCCCTGCCCAGCCTGGCGTAACCTATGGAAAATCCATCAACGCGGAAGCAGCGATCGGCATGGCCGACCTGGGCGCGAAATTGCAGGCCGATACGGCTTATACCGGTAAAATTGAAGGCAAAGTGGTGGAAGTATGCAAGAAAAAAGGCTGCTTCATGAAGCTGGAAAGGGCTTCCGGCGAACCGGTGATGGTGAAGTTCAAAGACTATGGTTTCTTCATGCCCCAGAACATCGTGGGCAAGACCGTGGTGCTGGAAGGCGTGGCCAAAGTAAATGAAACCTCTGTGGAGAGGCTGAAACATTTCGCGGAAGATGCCGGTAAAAGCAAAGAAGAAATTGCGAAGATCACTCAGCCAAAGAAAGACATCGTGATCGTGGCAGATGGTGTGGTAGTGGTGAAATAAAATATGTTTACAGTGCATGAAAGGCTCCCCGGCTCAACCGTGGGGCCTTTTTTCATTCCAGGATGCTCATAACATCATAAAACTCCGTATCTCCCACAACAGCAACGCGTTATTCACCTTGTCCAGCGGATGTTTGGTATCCGGCAGCACCGCCATGGAAGCCTGTGGCAGGCTTTTGAAGGCGGCCAGCGTTTCTTCGATGCCCACCATGGCGTCGCGGTCGCCCACCATCAGCCGTACGGGGATATTGATCCCCGCGAGGTTTTCTTTGGTGAGCAGGGGATGGGTGCCCAGGGCGGTCATGAGTCCTGCCGTGGCGGTCAGCAGGTTCTTCCAGCCTTCGTCTCCATGCAGCGCCGCAAGCTGCTCCGCGAATGCCGGCGCTTTCTCCAGTAAAAATGCGGCATCCAGCTGCCGGGCTTCTCTGGCGGCTGTTTCGGGCGACCAGTTGAACTTGGTGGCCAGTGTTTGCACCCGCCCTACGGCGCCCGGCGCCTGCAGGGCTGCGCGCAGGGCTACGTAGCCGCCCATGCTGTAACCGAATACCGCCACCGGCCCGAGCTCTCTCGCGCGGATATAATCCAGCAATTGCGCAGTATATAATTCAATGCTCAGCGGTGCTGCCGGTAACGCCGTACCCCCGTGACCGTGAAAGTCGAAACGGTGAATAGTGTATTGCTCATTTAAGACGGGAACGATAGGATCAAAGTGCCGGGATGCGCCAAGAGCGCCGTGTAACAGCAATAAGGCTGGCTTCATGAAACAACGGGGTTTTTAAAAAAGACTTAGAATGTTGGCTAATTTACTTATATTTATTGTAAATCTGGACTTGCTATCTCCCAACACCGATCTCATCTATTTTATATAAAACGTATTTCCGTTTATAAACGCATTGTCCTCGAAAACCCTACCGGCGCAGAAGGAAAGTGAGTAAAAATGGATAATATCCGCAGCGTGCGCGCTGCGGTTTTTTTTTTGCATAGCCGTACCCGGAGCTTGCAGGAAGCTCTTTTTTTATGTAGGAAATACGATGAAATAAAGATCAGGCGCTCGCCCTGATCTGCTCTCCGAATTGCAGCAGGTACCCGTTGTTGTCGTAGATACCAAATTCGCGCATCCCGTAGTCGAAATTCTGTACGGGGAAACATACTTCGGCTTTGTCTTTCACTTTTTCCCATAGTTCATCCACGCCTTCCATATGTATATAAATGGCGCCGGTAAACACAGGCTGGTCGAAAGGATCTTCGCTGCCAAAAGGGAATTTGGCCTGAGGGTGTACCAGTTGCATGGTCACCTGGTCTTTTTTGATGGAAGCAAATTTCCATTGCTCGTCCATCGTTTTACAGGTGAAGTCCAGCACGTTCACATAAAAATCGATCGTTTCCTGCAATAAAGGAGTAGTTAATGTCGGGATTGCGGCCAGCAGTTCCATACTTGCAATATTGTTTTGGGTTAAAGGTGAATAACAGTTGTAATATGACAGTTATGACAGTTGAATAAAATGACTCTCTTTATAAATGTAATAAATTATTCTGCATCATAATTGCTGTTCCATTAATTTTTCTGCACATCGCTTTATCCTATATTTGTCCCGGAGGCAAATTCAGTTCGGGCTATGCAGCAATCATCTTTGTTAACACTATTAAAGCATCATTTCGGTTACACGCATTTCCGCCATAACCAGCAGGCAATCATAGAAAACGTTCTCGCAGGGAAAGACACCATGGTGCTGATGCCCACCGGGGGCGGGAAATCCATCTGTTACCAGCTGCCAGCGCTCGCGCTGGACGGGGTGACGGTAGTGGTATCTCCCCTCATAGCGCTGATGAAAGACCAGGTGGACGCGCTGAAGCAGAACGGCATCGCCGCTGCCTTCCTCAATTCATCCCTTTCCATGGCGGAGCAGCAAACCGTTATCCACCAGCTGCGCACCGGGCAGCTGAAGCTCCTGTATCTCGCGCCGGAGCGGCTTGTAGGCGAAGGCAACTTCATGGCCCTGCTGGCAGAAGTGAAGGTGGCGCTCTTTGCGATAGACGAAGCACACTGTATCAGCCACTGGGGGCACGATTTCAGGCAGGAATACCTGGCGCTGGGCCAGCTGAAAGACCGCTTCCCCCGCACGCCCGTGATCGCCCTTACTGCTACGGCAGACGGCGTTACGAAGCAGGACATCCTCGAAAAGCTCAACCTCCGCGGGTACACCGTATTCGAAAATTCCTTCAACCGTCCGAATATATTTTACGGCATCCGGCCCAAACGCAACCACTACGACCAGTTGCTCACTTACCTGGGTGAGCACCGGGACGACAGCGGGATCATCTACTGCCTGTCCCGCTCCTCCACCGAATCCCTTGCGGCCGACCTCCAGGCCGAAGGCTTCTCCGCCGCGGCATACCACGCGGGGCTGGAGCGGAACGTGCGCGAAGAACGGCAGGAGAAATTCCTGCGCGACGAAGTGCGCATCATGGTAGCCACCATCGCCTTTGGCATGGGCATCAATAAAAGCAATGTGCGTTTCGTGGTGCATGTGGACCTTCCGAAGAACATCGAAGGGTATTACCAGGAAACAGGCCGCGCGGGCCGCGACGGGCTGGCCAGCGAAGCCATCCTGTATTACGGCGCCGGCGATGTTTTTAAAATGAAACGCTTCGCCAGCGTGGAAGGCAACGAAGAGCAGAGCGCCGTGATGCTCAAAAAGCTGGAACAGATGGCCGGCCTCGCCGAAACCCGGCAATGCCGCCGCCGGTACCTGCTGCAATATTTCGGGGAAGATGCGCCGGAACATTGCGGCAACTGCGACAATTGCCTGGGCCAGTATGAACGGGCAGACGGCACCATTGCCGCGCAAAAGCTCCTGAGCGCCGTCTACCGCCTCCAGGGCCGTTTTGGGCTCAATTACGTGGTAGACTTCCTGAGGGGCAGCACGACAGTCCGCGAAGCGCATAAGGAACTTAAGACCTACGGCATCGGGAAGGATATTTCAAAAGAACAATGGAAACAATACGCCCGCGAGCTGATACAACTCGGCTATCTCCAGCAGGCAGCGGGCGAATATCCCCTGCTGCAGCTCACCGATACCAGCTGGCAGGTGCTGCGCGGGGAAGATAAAGTGGAATTCACCGTGGCCGCCGCAGGCAAAGAGCAGCCTGCCGGGCCTGCGCCTACCAAACAAAGCGCCGAGATCGCACACCCCGCACTGTTCAACGACCTGAAACAATTGCGCCGGCAGATAGCGGACCGCGAGAATGTGCCGCCTTACATCGTGTTCTCCGACGCTACGCTCGCCGAGCTGGTGGCTTACCTTCCCGTTACGAGAACAGACATTTCCCGCATCTCCGGCTTCGGCGATGTGAAGCTGGCCAAGTACGGCGATCCCTTCCTCGACGCGGTGCAAACCTATTGCCTGCGGAATGGCCTCAGCACGCAGATACATCTTAAAGCGGCCAAACAGCGCCCGAAAAAAACGGCAAGGCCCGATGCGGGCGGCAGCCAGCGGCAGAGCCTCCAGCTTTTCCTGGAAGGCAATGCCATCGAAGAAATTGCCGCACGCCGCAGCCTGGCCGTGAGCACTGTGGAAAGCCACCTGAGCGAATTCATCCGCAAAGGCGAGCTGGACATCCGCGATGTGATACCCGACGAAAACCGCCTGGCCCGCATCCTGAAAGCAGTGGAAGACACAGGCGGGTATTCCCTGGGCACCGTAAAAGAAAAGCTGGGAGACGATGTAGGCTACGGCGAGATCAAGGCTGTGCAGAATTATTATCACTGGTTGCAGGAGCAGGCATGATAATTTTAACTTTTTTTCAGTACTTTGTTCAATGCTTCCACGTTTCATACGTTAAGCGTATATTCTTTACAGTTATGAACTCATTACAAATCTCAAACTCTTAACACAATGTCATCATCCACGAACCGCAGACATTTCCTGCGCCAGCTGGGCCTGGTAACCGCAGGCGCAGCATTCGGCCCCGCATTTCTCGCAGCCTGCAACAGCGGCGGCACCAACGGGGGAACTGATACCAGCAAGACCGATACTACCGGCACAGGTGGCGGCGGTACCGCGAAAGACCTGTTCTTCAAGATCTCCCTCGCTGAATGGTCCTTCCATAACGCCCTGTTTTCCGGTAAAATGACCAACCTGGATTTTGCGGAGAAAGCCAAAAAAGATTATGGCATCACCGGCGTGGAGTACGTGAACCAGTTCTTTAAAGACAAAGCGAAAGATAAAACATACCTCACCGAGCTGAAAAAACGCGCGGACGACAATGGCGTTACCAGCGTGCTCATTATGTGCGACGGCGAAGGCGAGCTGGGCGACCGCGATATCAAGAAGCGCACACAGGCTGTAGAGAACCATTACAAATGGGTGGAAGCCGCGCAGTTCCTCGGTTGCCATTCTATCCGCGTAAACGCTGCGGGCGCGGGCACCGAAGAAGATGTGAAAAAGGCCGCCATCGATGGCCTCAGCCGCCTCACAGACTTCGCGAAAGATTTCAACATCGGCGTGATCGTGGAAAACCATGGCGGTTATTCCTCCAACGGCATCTGGCTGAGCGATGTGATGAAAGGCGTGAACAAACCCGGCTGCGGCACCCTGCCGGACTTCGGGAACTTCTGCGTAAGGCGCCAGAAAGACGGCGATTACAGCACGCCCTGCGCTGAAGAGTACGACCGATACAAAGGCGTTACCGAGTTGATGCCCTTCGCCAAAGGCGTAAGTGCCAAAAGCCACGATTTTGATGCACAAGGCAACGAAACGCACACCGATTTCCGGAAAATGTTGGAAATTGTGAAGGCCGCCAACTACAAAGGATTTATCGGCATAGAATATGAGGGCAGTAAAGACAGTGAAGAAGTTGGCGTGCGCAAAACCCTGGAGCTGCTGAAAAGAGTAGGCCAGGAGCTAAGCTAAACAGGGCAAATCCCGTAAATGATCGTATATGGAAACATCTCCCAATGGAATGACCACGCTGAGCGGCGTGATGGAAGTACTGAAAGAACGCGGTGTGGATCATGAGCTGCGGCTGCTGGAAAACGGGCAGCTGGAAGACCAGGATTCAGGCCGGGTATACAACCCGCAGGGCATGAAGATCATCCGCAGCTACCGCTTCGAGGGCGACAGCAATCCCTCCGATTCCGCGGTGCTGTACCTGCTCGAGAACGCAGACGGTTTCATCGGCTACATCATCAATGCCTATGGCGCTTACGACGATTATGAAGGGGATCTTTTTGATAACCTGATCAGGAACCTGCCGGTGGAAGAACGCGAGTTCTGAAGCCCGGGCTTAAAAATAAAATGCCGGTTGTCTGCTTCGCACAACCGGCATTTCTTTTTTTGTTGCGGGTCAGCAACTATCTAGGATATGGAAATTCCTGAAGTTCAGAATTTGATCACCACTTTATCGCGGGTGATGCGGTAGGTGAAACCGATGCTGTCTCCCAATGTAGCCAGCAAATCCTGTACCGAGTCATTATTGAATACACCGGTGATGTGTTTGCTGCGGCCGCTGCTTCCCCGCATTTCCATTTCAACCCCAAACCAGTCTTCCATCTTCTTTAACGCTGCGGGCAGCGGTGTGTTGTTGAAAACCAGCTTTCCCTGCAGACAATCTTCCTGCTCGGCCAGTTCAAAGGTCTCTTTTTCCATGAGGTCTATACCCTTGTTGGCCAGCACGCTTTGCCCGCTGGTCAGTTCTTCTATGGCATTGTCTGTCGGGGAATGGTAGCTTTTGCCCACGGTGGCCTGCCCGCTGAGCACCAGGCAATACGCGCCGCTCTGGCTTTCCAGGGAACGGAGGCGGAAAGTGGCGCCGGGCGTGCGGGTTTTGAGCTTATCCGTTAAAATGACCATCTCCCCGCCGGCAGCCGGCACGGAAAAGAACGCTTCGCCATCCAGCACCAGGGTGCGGGTTTGCGGGAAGCCTTCCGGCATATAGAGCTTTGAACGGGAGTTGAGGATCACGAGCGTGCTGTCTGGCAGCTTCACCTCTTTGCGCTGGCCGTAGCCGCTCTGGTAGGTAATGTACCGCTTGCCGGGCTCCAGCATTACGGAGCTGCGCTGGTGGCGGCCTGCCACATAATACAGCGTGCCGGCTGCTATGAGCATAACGACGATCAGCGTAAGGGCAACGGGTTGCCAGTTACGCCGTTTTTTCATATACAGTGGAAGCCTTGGCCGCCGGAATTGCGTATGTGCTGCGCTCATGGTTGGGAATACGGATTTTGGTGTAACACTGTCCCGGGATAAATATAATAAAAAAAACACCAGATCACAGTAGCTCTTTCTGCTTGTATGTCAGAAAACTATCATGAGTGAACGGACTTTTTTGTTAAACCAGCAGCAGCCCCTTAACTTTGCCCGCCATGGAAAAGCAGCAACCACCATTAACATTCGAAAACACGGCCATCGCATTCGAGCATATGTCGGATAAGGCATTGAAGCGGGCCAATTTCCTGTTCAGTAATATCGGCAAACCCTGGCTGGTGAAGCTCGGAGCATTTGCGACCCCTCTTGCTTTCAAACTGCGCCTGCCTGTTAAAGGCATCATCAAATCCACCATCTTCAACCAGTTCTGCGGCGGCGAAACCCTCGAAGAAGCCGTGAAGGCAGCGGAAGAGCTGGGCCGCTTCGGCGTGGGCGTGGCGCTGGATTATAGCGTCGAGGCCGTAGAAGGGGAAGATAACTACGACAATGCCGTGCCGGAATTCCTCCGTGCCGTTCAATATGCTGCAGGCAAACCGCATATCCCTTTTATTCCTATCAAGGTGACCGGCTTCGCCCGCTTCGGGCTGCTGGAAAAGATGCATAAAGGCGAAACGCTCACGCAGGAAGAAAAAGAAGAGTTCGAAAGGGTGCGCAAACGCATCCATGCCATTTGCGCCGCTGCGGCCAAAGGCAAAGTGGGCGTGCTGGTAGACGCGGAAGAATCCTGGGTGCAGCAGCCGGTAGACGACCTGGCCGATGAAATGATGAGCCTGTTCAACAAAGAAATGGTGATCGTGTTCAATACTTTCCAGATGTACCGCCACGACCGGCTGGACTTCCTGCACCAGAGCCTTGCAAAGGCCAAAACCGCGGGTTACCTGCTGGGCGCCAAGCTGGTGCGCGGGGCGTATATGGAAAAAGAAAGGAAACGCGCAGAAGAAAATGCTTATCCATCGCCCATCCAGCCTAATAAGGACGCGGCGGACGAAGATTATGACGCGGCAGTGCGCTTTTGTCTTGATAACCTGGAGCACCTGGCCGTTTTCATCGGCACACACAATGAGGACAGCTGCATGCTGGCGGCCCGCCTGCTGGACGAGAAAAATATCCCGCACAACCATCCCCGGGTAAGCTTTTCACAGCTTTATGGCATGAGTGACAATATTACCTTCAACCTGGCGCATGCGGGTTACCGCGTATCCAAATACCTGCCCTACGGCCCCGTGAAGGACGTGGTGCCTTACCTGATCCGCCGGGCGCAGGAAAACACCTCCATTGCCGGCTCCATGGGCCGGGAGTTGAGCCTGATACGGAAAGAAATGAAACGCAGGGGTATTTAGCCCGCCGGGATAATGTAACATTTTGCCGGTTGTGCCCGTTATACGGGTTCAACAACGCAAATTACCAACGCATTATAACCGGGAACCAAATACTGCTATGCAAAGAAAAAAGCCGCTCCTTACCAGGGGCGGCTTTTTTATTCCCGTCAGATTGGCTGTTATTGGTTTGTTTCCGGCAGCGGGATGGGGAATTTATCCCACACTTTATCCTGCGGCCGGTCGTTGGGCAGCTGGTTCAGGCGGTTGTAACGCCGCATATCTATCCAGCGGTGGCCTTCTGCAAACAATGAATACCGGCGCTGGTTCAGCATTTCAGTGATGAGGGCGGCCGGGGTGATAACGCCTGCATATACGGGCAGGTTGTGCTTCGTCCTGATCACATTCAGCGCCACAATGGCGTCCGGGATCTGGTTCAGCTGGATCTTCGCTTCCGCGTAGATCAGGACCAGTTCTTCGTTCCGGATGATATAGATAGGCGCGGTGTTGCTGGTATGGATCCACACATCGCGGTTAGACACCAGCCCGTCCAGTGAGGCAGCGGCGGACCTGAGCGAGGCTTTGGCAAGGCGGTCGTCTCCCGCGGCTATCTGTGCGGCATACGAAGGATGGGCCAGGCGTTGTTCGCCGGCGTTGTTCTGCGGCAGGAACACCGGGTTCAGTATGTCGCCGGAATTAGCGCTGAAGATGTGTACATACCCATTGTATAACGGGCCGTTCAGGTCAAAGAAAGATTCGTTCAGCGCAGTGAGCGCGGCAGCCCATTGCTGGCGGTATACCGCCACACGCGCGGCCAGCGCGCGGTTGAAGCGCAGGAGCTTAAGAGGCGTCACGTCTGCCACGATAGACACCGGGAAAGTGATCTCGCTCCCTGTCAGTTCTGTTTTCCCCTCGTCCAGCAGTGCGGCAATATCTGCAAGGCTTTCAGGGTAACCTTTGATCGGCCCGAGGTTGTTCGGGTCTTTTACGTCTGTACGGATGCCGTTGGTATACTGCATGTTGAGCGTGATCAGCAACTGGTAGGCCATGATCGTTTTGGCGTAACCCAGGTATCCTTTTTTCTCGTTGGCGGAAAGCCTGGTGGAAGCGTTCACCGCGTCTATCAGCGTATTGGCCTGCCTTACCACCCGGTAGCGCGATGCCCAGGGGTTGGTGGTGTAAAAAGTATTGTTGTCCAGCCCGGTGCCGCCCATCAGTTCCTGGGTGTATCTTGGTTCGGAGCCGGAGAAACGGTATATCTCGCGGCCTTGCAGACCGATAGCGTCGAAATACGTATTCAGGGTAAAGCGCATGCCCGATTCCATGGCTACCGCCAGGTTATCGATCTGCTCCTTGCTGCCGTTGGCGATGATCTGGTCTGCCACCGGTGTGTTCAGGTTAGGTATCTCGCCCTTCTGGCAGGCCCCCAGGCCGAGCATCATTGCGCTAAACAGTAATATGCTATGTTGTTTCATAATGATTCTTTTTTAGGTTGAACGGATCAGAAAGTAACGCCCAGGTGAAACATTGCCCGCTTGGAAGCCGGGAACGGCGTTACTTCCACCCCGGTGCTGATGCCGTTGCTGCCACGCGCCGTGGCCGTGGAAATGGTGTTGCTGCCGAAGTTGGATGACTCGGGATCGTAACTTACATAGTCCGTCCAGGTGAACCAGTTGTTCGCGGATATGCCCACGTTCACAGCGGAAATGACATTGTTCTTCGGGATGGGAATGTTGTAATACAGGCCTATCTCACGGATACGTACATACGAAGCATCCTGCACCCTTACGCTGGCATCCCTGTTGCCGGCGGCATTCATCCTGTCCACCCCGTCTTTCACGCCGTTGCCGTTCTTGTCATCATCGTAATCAAACGAAGTCTGGAATATGTCGGACAGGTACTGGGTCAGGTTGATGTTGTCACCGCCTTTTTTCCAGTGCAGCATTACGCGAAGGCTGAAATTGGTGAGGAACGTGACGTCGTTGTAAAAGCTCAGCTGGAAATCCGGCTCTGAATTGCCCAGCACGCCCACGCCTTTGTTGCCGCCCAGTGTGCCGATGATCTGCGTGGCCGATTTGCCTTCTTCAATGAAGAAGTTGCCCAGAGTATTGCCGAACGCGCCCAAGGGGAAAGCAGGAATAGTAAGCTTGGTCACTTCTGAAGTGTTCTTCCAGAAATTCAACTGCGTATTCCAGCGGAAATTTTTACTGTTCACAGGAATGGCGCCGATGCCGATCTCCACGCCTTTGTTCTGCAGGTCGCCGCCGTTCACCCATTGCTGGGTAAAGCCGCTGGACGATGGTACGTTCCTGCGCAGCAGCAGGTCGTAGATCTTTTTGTTGTAGTAGGTGGCTTCCAGTGAAAGGCGGCCGTTGAAGAAGCTCACGTCGAGCCCTGCTTCCAGTTCTGTCTGGCGTTCCTGCTCGATGTCAGGGTTGCCAAACTGGTTATCTACAAAAGAGCCTGGCTGCCCGCCGATGTTGCTGGCGGTAAGCGCCAGGAATTTCGCGCCGTAAGGCGCTACGTTGCCCGCCTGGCCGTAAGCCGCGCGCACCTTGAAGCTGTTGATGGACTGGATGTTCCAGAAATCCATCTTGGCAAGGTTCCACGAAGCGGCTGCTTTGGGCAGCACGTAGTATTTTTTATAATCGCCATTGTTGGTACTGCGGTCGAAACGCACGCCGGCGCTCAGGGTGATCGCGTCCATGAGCAGCACTTCTTCCTGGATGAAGATGCCGTTGTCGCGGTACTTCTGGCGGAATTGCTGCAGCTGAGAGCTGGCGGCCTGGTCCACGTTGTTCTGGTCCGGTATCAGGTTGGTGGCGATAGACAGGATGTGGTCCAGGTAATTGGTTTCCAGCGTGGCGCCTAAGGATGTGGTGAAGTTCAGGTTCGGGTTCGGCGCGAAACTATTCACCAGTATGCCTGCCAGGTTAGTGTTGAGGTTGTTGGTATTTCCCTGGATGGAAGCGCCGTTGAGCTGGCCTTTCATGAACTGCAGCGTACGGGGGAAAATGGCTTCGGTCTTGAGGTTGAAGAAGTCTATGCCGCCGCGCACGATCAGCCTGGTGTTGGTGCGGTCGTTGGAATGCAGGGTGGCCTTTACTTCGCCGCCGGTGATCACGCGGTTGGTGGTCTCGTTGTTCCGCATCTTGTCCCTCGTTTCAAGCGGGTTGGCTGCTGCGGGGTTCACGGGATAGTTGCCGAGCGCATCGGGGTGCAGGTCGAGGTATTCCGGGATAGTAGCCAGCGACACGCCGTAGGTAACGCTGTTGTTGTCGTTGTTGGTGAGCCCGCGGTCTGCGGAAGTATTCATATAGGTTGCGCGCAAAGCCAGGCTGATGCGGTCGTTCAGCTGGTGGTCTATATTCATGCGCACAGAGTTGTTCAGGTATCCGCTGTTTTTGACGATGCCTTCTTCGCTTTTGCGGTTAGCGGAGAAGTACATGCCGGTGCGTTCTGTGCCGCCGTTCACGCTCACGTTCGTGTTGGAAACGAGGCCGGTTTCGCCGTACATCTCTTCTTCGTAGTCGTAGAGTTTGCCTGCGTTGCGGGCTGCGATAAACATATCCCTTTCGGTAGCACCGCCTCTTTCGAACGCGGTCTGCTCGGTGAAACGGCGTACGCCCAGCAGCTTGCGGGCTTTGGCAAAACCAATGTCCTGGCGTGCGCGCACGATGGTGCGCCCCAGGCTGGTGCCTTTTTTGGTAGTGATGAGAATTACGCCTGCCGCTGCTTTGGAGCCGTAAATGGCGGCTGCGGAAGCGCCTTTGAGTATTTCAATGTTCTCGATATCGTCCGGGTTGATGTCTGCCACGCGGCTGGACGGGTTGTCCTGGTTCTGCGGGTTGCCCGCGGTAGCCGCGCCGGTGATGAGGTTGAGACCGGCGGGCACGCTGATATTGGAAATGAACACACCATCTACCACGTACAGCGGTTGCGAGTTGCTGAAGATGGAGGTCACGCCGCGCATTTTTACTGAAATGCCGCCGCCGGGCGCGCCTGAACTGGCGGTGATCATTGCCCCGGGTATCTTGCCGCTCAACGCCGCGTCGAAGGTGGGCGCCGGCGCTACGCCGTAAAGTTGTTTGGCTGAAATGGTGGCCACGGCATTGGCAAGATTGCTTCTTTTTACAGAAGTGGCCAGGCCGGTGATCACTACTTCATCGAGGTTGGCGTAGTCTTCCGTGAGGGTAACATCCAGCGTTGAACCGCTGGCTACCAGGTTCTGTGTTTTGTACCCGGTGTAAGAGAAAATAAGTGTGCTGCCGCCGGGCGCTTCGATGGAATACCGGCCCTGGGCATCCGTAACGGTGCCCCGGTTCGTCTGCTGAAGCCTGACGGTAACTCCGGGCACGGGGTTACCGGAAGCGTCAGAAACTTTCCCGGTCACTCTAAGCTGGGCCGCTGCCGCAATGGAAATGCACAGCAGCAATACCAGCAATGTGAATTGTTTGGTCAGATACATGTTCTGGCGATTTAGAGGTTTAAGAATGATTACAGGTTGATAAAAAAAATCTTAAGAGCATGGCTTCGGGTAAGGCAATACAATGCCGAGCCATGCTTTAATGTGGTACATTTTGTTGCATGATAAAAGAGTTTAGAGGTTGATAAATTCATTATCAACTGCAAGGCCAGATGGGAAAGTTCTGCATTGTTGTGTCAGCTCTTCAGGCTCCGGGTTTCTATATTCTCACGTGTTCGTTCTGCTGCATGGTCTGACCCTGCAACGGATAATTTAGGGTTGATAATAAACGAGTAGTGCCTTTTTTCTTTATAAGCGTTTAGATTTATAGTTAGTGCCGTGATTTTGTTGATATGGTCTTATATAATATCGCAGATTAACGAAATTTGCCGGAAAGTAGATTTGTTTATTTACCCCCTTTTGTTTATATTATTTCTGACTGTAATCTGATAGCTGTGATAGGCTATTTCCCAATTTACATTTAACTTGCGGGGTCATGCAACAATACCTGGATTTACTACAACATATTATCGCTCAGGGGAATAATAAAACCGACCGTACAGGAACTGGCACCCGGAGCGTGTTCGGCTACCAGATGCGTTTTAACCTGCAAAAGGGTTTTCCGCTGGTGACCACTAAAAAACTTCACCTCAAATCCATCATCTACGAACTTCTCTGGTTCCTGAAAGGAGACACCAATGTGCGCTACCTACAGGATCATGGCGTGAAGATCTGGGACGAATGGGCGGATAAAGACGGCAACCTCGGGCCCGTTTACGGCAAACAATGGCGCAGCTGGGAAGGGGCCAACGGTAAAACGATCGACCAGGTGACGGACCTCATCAGCCAGATCAAAAAAAATCCTGACAGCCGCCGCCTGATCATCAGCGCCTGGAACGTGGCCGAATTGCCGGATATGGCGCTCAGCCCCTGCCATTGTTTATTCCAGTTCTACGTGGCGGATGGCAAACTTAGCTGCCAGCTTTACCAGCGCAGTGCAGACGTGTTCCTGGGCGTGCCCTTCAACATTGCATCCTACGCGTTGCTCACGCTCATGATCGCGCAGGTTTGCGGCCTTGAACCGGGAGAATTCGTGCACAGCTTCGGCGATGTGCATTTATACAATAATCACTTCGAGCAGGCACAGCTGCAGCTCACCCGCAAACCTTACGCGTTGCCGGTGATGAAGCTGAACCCGGAGGTGAAGGACATCTTCGCTTTTGAATATGAAGATTTCACCCTCGAGAACTATGAATTCCATCCTCATATCAAAGCCCCGGTAGCAGTATGATATCCATTATAGTTGCGGCGTCTGACAACAACGTGATCGGCATCGAGAACCGCCTGCCGTGGAACCTTCCGGCGGATCTCCAGTTTTTCAAGAACACAACCTGGGGCAACCCGGTGATCATGGGCCGGAAAACTTTCGAATCCATGGGAGGAAAGCCCCTCAAAGGCCGCCAGAACATCGTGATCACCCGCCAAAAGGACTACGCGCCCGAAGGCGCCACCGTCGTATCTTCCATCGATGCTGCCATCACCATAGCGGAAGATTTTGATGTAGACGAGATCTTTATCACCGGCGGAACCGAAATCTTTCTCCAGGCCTTTTCGCAGGTAGATAAAATATACATAACGCGGGTACATGCCACCATACAGGGCGATGCCTTCTTCCCGGCGATCAATCCCGATGAATGGGAACTGACGCATGCAGAGGATCATGCTGCGGATGAAAAACATGCCTACGCCTTTACCTTCCAGACCTGGGAGCGCCGTTAACATGCGTGTCAAATAAAAAGTAAAACTTTGCTGCGTTTTTATTCGCAGCGGGTACAGCTACTTTTTATTTGACACGCATGTTAACGGCTTTGCTGTAATAACCTGGTTTTTTTGTGGCTGGATTTTGTTGTTGGCTATTTGACACGCATGTTAACGGCTTTGCTGTAATAACCTGGTTTTTTTGTGGCTGGATTTTGTTGTTGGTTATTGGACATGGGTGTTAACGGCTTTGCTGTAATAACCTGTTTTTTTGTGGCTGGGTATTAATTTTATTGATTGTGGAAGTTTGACGAGGCGCATTAATATCCCTGATACTTTTCCTTTCTTCTCTGTTACCTATTCAATCAAGCCTGCACGCCTGGTAAGAATAAACCGGTTTCCTTTGCCTGAAATAGCGGTAAAGACTTTAAAAAAAATAAAAAAGTTCTGAGCCCATTGCTACTTACAGCCAAAGCCCAGTTTACTTTTTTATTTTTTTTAAAGTCTTTACTCAGCGCCCCTTATTTAATGATCACCGTCCCCACCTTATCCGTCAGCTCCTTCGCCATTTGTTTGAGCTGGATATCCATTTCAATGCATTTCCTGGCCACGTCGAAGTCTGTGGCGTCTTTCAGTTCCTGCTGGTTTTCTTCGATAAGTTTGCGGATCTTCCGCAGGATCAGGTAGTGGGTGGCACTTACGGTGTCTTTCACGAAAGCATCGTCGCCGTAAATGGTCTTGATCTCGAAACGGTCGCGCCAGTTGGCGCTGAGCTCGGCTTCTTTGTCTTCAAGAATAAGGGCGACGTTTTTGGAGATATCGGGATCCTGGTGATAGAGGAACCATTTTTTATCGAGAGGTGCTCCCTGGTCGTATTGGGCTTTGTATTCGTGCAGGATCTTTTTTACCACTTCGCTGTCTGCCAGTGATTCGAAGTCGTAGGGGAGATGGAAGATGTAATCCGCCACCGTGATCTTCTGTTCTTCGTCGAACATCATATCACCGAAGCGCAGCAGTACTTTTACCAGCTCGCGTTCCTGCTTTTCGTCTTTGTTGAAAAGATTTTCCGGGACGGCATCCGGCTGGGTGCCTTCGTCGAAGTACTCGGGGTACATTTCGGCGAGGGAAGGGCCGCCTTCTTCGCCGGCTGGCGCATCCTGCCCGCGGTTTTTGAAGCGGTTCTGCTCTTGTGTGGCCTGTTTGGTAAGACGGTCGCGGATGTATTTGTTCACCAGCGTCACCATGCCTTCCTCGTCTATTTTGAGGAGCTGGCTGCACTGGCGGATATAGTCCTGTTGTTTGGTGAAATCCTCCACCTTGTCTATCCGGGCGATGGTTTCGGCGATCTCGTTCACCAGCTGGCTCTTCTTCGTGGTGTCGTTGCCGGCTTCTTTCAGGGAAACCTGTAGCTTGAAGAGGATGAAGTCCTGCTTGTTGTCTGCAATGAACTGCCGGAAACCTTCCGCGCCGATCTTCCGCACGTAGCTGTCGGGGTCTTCGTTGTCGGGAATAAGGGCGAGCTTTACATTGAGCCCTTCTTCGATCGCCATGTCGAGCCCGCGCAGCGCGGCTTTCACGCCGGCGTTGTCGCCATCGTAAAGAATGGTGAGGTTGCGCGTATATTTTTTGATCAGCCGCAGCTGGTCGGTGGTGAGCGAGGTGCCGCTGGACGCCACTACGTTCTCCACGCCGGCCTGGTGTAGCGATACCACGTCTGTATAACCTTCCACGAGCAGGCACTCATCTTGCTTATCGATAGCATGCCGGGCGAAATAGGTGCCGTAGAGCACTTTGCTTTTTACGTAGATGTCGTTCTCCGGGGAGTTGATGTATTTGGGTGCGCGGTCGCTTTTTACAAGGATGCGCGCGCCGAAGCCGAGCACTTTCCCGCTCTGGTTGTGAATGGGAAAGATGACGCGGCCGCGGTAGTTGTCTGCCGGCTGGTCGTTGCGGATGGTAACGAGCCCTGTTTTTTGCAGCAGCTCCATGTTGTAGCCTTTATGCTGCGCTTCGCGCACGAAGGCGTCGCGCAGGTTGAGGCAGTAGCCGAGCTGGAATTTTTTGACGGTCTCTTCCGTGAAACCCCTTTCTTCAAAATAGCTGAGGCCCACGTTCTGCCCTTCCTCGGTTTCGTGAAGGGTTTTTACGAAATAGTCCCGCGCGAAGTTGTTGATGATGAAAAGGCTGTCTGCCAGCTGCTGCCGGGCCTTCACTTCGGGACTTACCTCCTTCTCCTCGATCTCCACATTGTATTTGGCGGCCAGCCAGCGCAGTGCTTCCACATAGGAGTATTTTTCATGCTCCATGAGGAAGTTGATCGTATTGCCGCTTTTGCCGCACCCGAAACACTTGTAGATCTCCTTGCTGCCGGAAACGGTGAAGGAGGGGGACTTTTCGTTGTGGAAAGGGCAGAGCCCCATGTAGTTGGCGCCGCGTTTCTTCAGTTTCACGAAGGAACCGACGATTTCCACAATGTCTATCCGGTTGAGTATCTGTTGTATGGTGTTCTGGGAGATCAAATCATTATCGGGTTTGCTCAGAAAACAGCAAATGTATTTGCCATTTGGTAAATATGTTTACCATCTGCAAACTTAGCGAAAAAACGGTAAGAGGGCGCCAGTTATTCTGCCGGATATCGTTGTCTGCCACTTCTGTATTGCCTGGGAATACCATTTTTGGCGCCGGGCCGGCAATTACCTAAATTTGAAAATTCTCCACGGGAGATTCACCAAAACAAAAGAGAAAAATATTATCCAGATGAAAGAAGTATTTATCGTTTCTGTAGCCCGCACTGCCATTGGCAGCCTGGGCGGCTCACTGGCCTCTGTGCCCGCCACTACGTTGGGCTCCACGGTTATCAGGGCGTCGCTCGAAAGGGCCGGCGTGGAGGTAGACCAGGTGCAGGAAGTATATATGGGCAACGTGATCAGCGCCAACATCGGCCAGGCGCCGGCTACGCAGGCCAGCCTGTATGCCGGGCTGCCCAATACCGTGCCCGCCACCACGGTGAACAAAGTATGCGCATCAGGCATGAAAGCCATTATGCTGGGCGCGCAGAGCATCCTGCTGGGAGACAACGACCTGGTGGTGGCCGGCGGCATGGAAAGCATGAGCAATATCCCGTATTACCTCGATAAGGCCCGCAGCGGCTACCGCCTCGGTCATGGTTCGGTGATAGACGGCATCCTGCGCGACGGCCTCTGGGACCCGTATTCCGATTTCCACATGGGCAATGCCGGGGAAATCTGCGCGAAAGAATATGGCATCACCCGCGAAGACCAGGATGCTTTTGCCCGGCAGAGCTATGAGCGCGCAGCAGCAGCGTATAAGAACGGTTATTTCGAGGGGGAGATCGTACCGGTGGGAGTGGGAGGAAAAACGCCCGTGGTCGTGAATTCCGACGAAGAATACACTAAAGTGAACTTCGAAAAAATGGCAGCCCTCAAGCCTGCTTTTCAGAAAGACGGTACCATTACCGCCGCCAACGCTTCAAAGATCAACGATGGCGCCGCGGCTGTAGTGCTGGTGAGCGGCGAAAAAATGAAGGAACTGGGCCTGAAGCCCGTTGCACGTATCGTGAGCTTCGCGGATGCTTCCCAGGCGCCGGAATGGTTCACCACCACGCCGGTAAAAGCGGTGGGCAAAGCACTGGCGAAAGCCGGGCTTACCATGGCGGATATGGATTATACGGAGATCAACGAAGCATTCAGCTGCGTAGCGCTGGCCAACGAGCGAGACCTCGGCGTGAAACCCGGCACCCTCAACGTTTGGGGCGGGGCCGTAGCCCTGGGGCACCCCATCGGCTGTAGCGGCGCGCGCATCGTAGTAACGCTTTCTTCCATCCTGCAAAGGCTCGGCGGGCGTTATGGCGTGGCCGGGATCTGCAATGGCGGCGGCGGGGCAAGCGCCATGGTGATAGAGAAAATGTAAATGCTTTGCTTTTTGGCAAACAAACGATAAATTTGCCCTGCCTTTTGAAAAAAGGCAGGTATATATTTCAAATAACTTTTATAGAACCAAATGCGTCAGATAGCCTTCAGACAAGCCTTAAGAGAAGCCATGCAGGAAGAAATGCGCCGTGATGAGCGGGTGTTCCTGATGGGAGAGGAAGTGGCAGAATACAACGGAGCGTACAAAGTTAGCCAGGGTATGCTGGATGAATTCGGTCCCCGTCGTGTAATTGATACCCCTATCGCCGAGCTGGGCTTTACGGCCATCGGTGTGGGTGCCGCCCAGAACGGGTTACGCCCCGTACTGGAGTTCATGACCTGGAACTTTGCCGTACTGGCGCTGGACCAGATACTGAATACCGCTTCCAAAATGCTGGCCATGAGCGGCGGGCAGGTAGGTTGCCCCATCGTTTTCCGCGGCCCCAACGGTTCCGCCGGTCAGCTGGGCGCGCAGCACTCCACTGCCTTTGAAAGCTATTATGCCAACATTCCCGGCCTGAAAGTGATCTCCGTTTCCAACCCATACGACGCAAAAGGCCTCCTGAAAGCTGCCATCCGCGACGAGGACCCGGTTGTTTTCATGGAATCTGAACAGATGTACGGCGATATGGGCGAAGTTCCTGAAGAGGAATACATCATCCCCATCGGTAAAGCTGATATCAAACGCGCCGGTAAAGACGTTACCATCGTGTCTTTCAATAAAATGATGAAAGTAGCCCTGGGCGCCGCTGAAGAGCTGGCCAAGGAAGGCATCGAGGCTGAAGTGATCGACCTCCGTACCATCCGCCCGCTGGACTGGTTCACCATCCTGGAATCCGTTAAGAAAACCAACCGCCTGGTGATCGTGGAAGAACAATGGCCGTTCTCCAGCATCTCCTCCGAGATTTCTTACCGCATCCAGAAAGAAGGTTTCGATTACCTGGACGCTCCCATCCGCCGCATCACCGCTGCTGACGCGCCTATGCACTACGCGCCCAACCTGGTGAAGCTGTACCTGCCTGATATTGAGCGGACAGTGAAGCTGGTGAAAGAAGTGATGTATATGAAGAAATAATCTTCTTCCACAATATTCGAAAAAACCCGTTCCGGCTGGAACGGGTTTTTTTATCTTTTTTCCTACGTCCATCCTCTTATCATCCTCCTGTCATCCTCCTACCAAACACCTTCAAACCCTTGCGGCCATTGAACACCGTAGGAGGACGGCAGGAGGGTGGCAGGAAGATATCAGAAGGATTGCCATGAAACCAGCTATGGCTGGCAGTTATAATGAACTGAAGATCAACCGAAAAGATCGGAACTAAGATAGCGGTCGCCACGGTCGCAGATGATGCAAACGATCACGCCGCTGCTCAGCTCGCGCGCCAGGCGCACGGCCGCAGCTACGGCCCCGCCGCTGCTCATGCCGCAGAAGATCGCTTCTTCGCGGGCCAGGCGGTTCGTCATTCTGCGGGCCTCTTCTTCGGAAATATCCATGATGCGGTCTACCCGCTGGCGCTCGAATATCTTCGGCAGGTAAGCCTCCGGCCATTTGCGGATGCCGGGGATCTTTGAGCCTTCCGTAGGCTGGCAGCCCACGATCTGTATGCCGGGATTCACTTCTTTCAGGAAGCGGCTCACGCCCATAATGGTGCCGGTGGTGCCCATCGCGGACACGAAGTGCGTAATGGCCTGCTGCGAATCCCGCCAGATCTCGGGACCGGTAGTGCGGTAATGCATGCCATAGTTGTCCGGGTTGGCGAACTGGTTCAGCATAAGATAACCGCCTTTCTGCACCTGCGCATGCGCGTAATCGATGGCACCTTCCATGCTTTGCTCTTTAGGGGTAAGTATCACCTTCGCGCCGAAGGCTTCCATGGTGAGCACTCTTTCGCGCGTGGCGTCTTCAGGCATCACGATCTCGATCTCCACGTTAAAAAGATTGGCTATCATGGCCAGCGCTATGCCGGTATTGCCGCTGGTGGCCTCTATGAGCTTCACGCCGGGATGGATCTCCCCACGGTCCAGCGCGCCTTTGATCATACCGTATGCCGCCCTGTCTTTCACGCTGCCGCCGGGATTGGTGCCTTCCAGCTTGGCATAGATGGTTACGTTTGGGTTTTCGGGAATGCGTTGCAGGGCCACCATGGGGGTGTTGCCCACTAAATCCAGAACTGATCTCATGTTTAAATCACTTTTATACTGCCGTCTGCTTTATAATAAATCCGGGAA
Organism: Chitinophaga sp. YIM B06452; assembly: GCF_039655965.1. Taxonomy (NCBI): domain Bacteria; kingdom Pseudomonadati; phylum Bacteroidota; class Chitinophagia; order Chitinophagales; family Chitinophagaceae; genus Chitinophaga; species Chitinophaga sp. YIM B06452. The sequence continues at coordinate 348,108 of NZ_JAWLKY010000004.1, forward strand.
TACGGTTCTACTGTTTTGATGAGCCACACATTACCCCCGATGATGCTGTGGTGGCCGATCACCGTGTCGCCGCCCAGTATGGTGGCGCCCGCGTAGATCACCACATGCTCTTCGATGGTGGGGTGGCGCTTTGCGCGCGCCATCTGCTTGTCGATGCTGAGCGCGCCCAGGGTTACACCCTGGTATATTTTGACATGCGGGCCTATCACGGTGGTTTCGCCGATCACGACGCCCGTGCCGTGGTCTATGCAGAACCAGGGCGCGATCTCCGCGGCAGGATGGATGTCTATCCCTGTGCGCGCATGCGCAAATTCGGTGATCACCCGCGGCAGCAGCGGCACTTTCAGCAGGTGCAGGCCATGCGCCACACGGTATGCCGCGATGGCGTAAAAGCCGGGATAGGCGCGGATCACCTCGTACAGGCAGGTGGCGGCGGGGTCGCCCTGCAAAATGGCCTCCGCATCTTTGGTGAGGTCCGCATAAATGCCGGGCACCTGTTCCATAAAATCCCGCGCGATCGCCTCAGGCTTATCTTTCAACTGCGGCGCCATATTGGCCAGCAGCAGCGTGAGCTGTGTTTCCAGTTTCACGGCATTCTGTTCCAGCGCCGCTTCATCCAGCACCTTGCCGTTATGCTCGGGGAAAAGCCAGTTCACCAGGTCGCTGCAAAACGCCCATACTTCTTCTGAAGAAGGATATGCCGATTCTCCTGCGGCTGCATGCCGCGCCTTTAATTGCTCCAGTAATTTTTTCATCATAACGGATAGTTACCTGCTACGGGCTAAAATTACACAAAAACCGACAAGATCAGTAGACTTTTATATATGTAAAGCCGCCATCCATCAAGATTTATTTTTACCACTGCTATGCCGTGAGAGTATTTTGTGGTAGGTTCCGTCTTTTCCTTTATTTTTGGCACTGTTTAAAATAGTAGACAACCTATATGGCCAATATCCTGATAATTGACGACGAGAAAAGCATCCGGAAAACGCTTTCCGAGATACTGACCTACGAGGGGTACAAGATAGAAGAGGCGGCAGACGGGGCGGAAGGTTACAAGATGTTCCAGGCGAAAGCCTACGACGCTGTGCTGTGCGACATCAAGATGCCGAAAATGGACGGCCTCGAATTCCTGGAAAAAGCAAAAGAGATCAATCCTGACGTGCCCATCATCATGGTGAGCGGCCACGGAAATATAGACACCGCCGTGGATGCGGTAAAAAAAGGCGCTTACGATTACATCTCCAAACCGCCCGATCTCAACCGTTTGCTCATCACCCTCCGTAATGCGCTGGACAAAACCACCCTCGTGGCGGAAGCGAAAGTGTTGCGTAAAAAAGTGAGCAAAACGCCCGAAATGATCGGTGAATCGGGGCCTATCGTGAAGATCAAGGACACGATCCATAAAGTGGCGCCTACGGACGCACGCGTGCTGGTAACCGGTGAGAACGGCGCCGGTAAAGAACTGGTGGCCCGCTGGATACATGCCTACAGCAACCGCGCCAATGGCCCGATGGTGGAAGTGAACTGCGCGGCCATTCCCAGCGAGCTGATCGAAAGCGAACTGTTCGGCCACGAAAAAGGTTCCTTCACCTCCGCGATCAAACAACGCATCGGTAAATTCGAACAGGCCAACGGCGGCACGCTGTTCCTGGACGAGATCGGCGATATGAGCCTCAGCGCGCAGGCAAAAGTGCTGCGCGCCCTGCAGGAAGGAAAGATCACCCGGGTGGGCGGCGATAAGGAGATCAGCGTAGACGTGCGCGTGGTGGCGGCTACGAACAAAGACCTGCTCAAGGAAGTGGAAGACAAGAATTTCCGCCTCGACCTTTACCACCGCCTCAGCGTGATCCTCATCCATGTGCCTTCGCTGAACGACAGGCGGGAAGATGTGCCCCTGCTGGTAGATCATTTCCTGGACGCCGTTTGCGCCGAATATGGCACTGCCCGTAAAACGGCGGACAAAGACGCGATGAAAGCCCTGCAGAACCATCACTGGACGGGCAACATCCGTGAGCTGCGCAACGTGGTGGAGAGGCTGGTGATATTGAGCGGCAAAACCATCACGGCAGACGATGTGGAGAACTACGTGGTTCCCAATCACGAGAAAAAAAAAGCCACTACCTGAATGACGAACTGCTGGTGCTGACGCGCCTGCACGATTTCCGGGACGAGGTGGAGAAGATATTTATCGAGTTCATGCTGAACAAGAACGGCCGCAATGTATCCCGCACGGCCCAGGAGCTTGATATCCAGCGAAGCCATCTCTATAACAAAATGGAACGGTACGGCATCCGTAAATCCGCCGAAGATGAGTAAAAAGCACATATACCTGATCAGCGGGCTGGGCGCGGACGAGCGCGTTTTCCACCGGCTCAGTTTCCCGGACAACTGCGAGGTTCATTACCTGCCCTGGATCAATCCGCTGGGGCCGGATGAACCTATCCAGGAATATGCTGCAAGGCTCGCGCGCCGCATTCTTCATCCAAACCCTGTGCTGCTGGGCCTTTCATTCGGCGGTATGATGAGCATCGAGATTGCGAAACAGCTGCCGGTGGAAAAAGTGATCATTGTTTCCAGCGTAAAACATAAACATGAACTGCCGCCGTATTACAACGGCATGGCCCGCATGCTGCTGCGCAACCTGCCAGACAGCGTGCTGTTCGGCAACCGGCAGTACATCGTGAAAATGTTCATGCAAAGCAGGAGCGAGGAAGAAAAAAAGCTGCTGAAAGATTACATGCAGAAAAAAGATTTCCGCTACATGCGCTGGGCGCTGGGAGCCGTGCTAAGCTGGGAGAACGAATGGGTACCGCCCGCCATGGTGCATATCCATGGCAGTGCAGACAGGCCTTTCCCGCGCCGCTACGTAAAACCGACGCATACCATCATAAAAGGCGGGCATTTTATGGTCATGAACCGTGCTTTAGAGATCAGCCGTATTATTGAAAGGGAACTGGCTTAAGGTTTTTCCGGGTTTTTCCGCCGGGCATATTGCAGCACTTCTTCCATACTCACCAGGTACGTGATATTTTCAGGCGCCGTTACGGTGATGCGCGCCACCTGCGGGCCCGAAATAGCCACGGGGATGTTGGGGAACAGCCTGCCGAGATCTTTGACGAATTTATCCAGCGACCTTTGCGGGAAGTTGGTGATCACATGAGTGTAGATGTGGTCCACCGGCTTGCGCTCGGTGTAAAAGTGGAGGTCTTCCAGGGGGACGTTGGCGCCGAAGTTGACCACCATGCAACCGTGTTTTTTAAGCATGTAGTGGATGAAAAGAAGGGGGATCTCATGGAACTCGCCTTCCGGGAGGAAGATCATAAAACGTTCATGGTCCTGGGCAGGCGTATCCAGCCCGTCTATGGCTACCATGAGCTTTTTGCGGATGATGTTGGACGCGAAATGTTCCTGGGCCGGTATCACGCAATCTACCAGCCACAGCAGCCCGATGCGCTCCAGGTAAGGGTAGATCACTTTCAGCATGCACTGCTCAAAGCCCATGCGGAGCAAAATATTGTGGAAGATCTTCTCAAACTTCACCTGGTCGAAGTCGATCATCGCCTCCACCAGCTGGTTGATATACACCTGGTAAAGATGCGCGCCTTTATGGCCGGTTTCCTCCAGCGACAGCTGTTTGATCTCCTCCTCGCTCATATTCGCGATCCTGGAGATCTTGTAACCATGACGGTAGAGGTAGGCGATACGCATGATGTGCTTCAGGTCCCCATTATCGTACACGCGGTGGTTGGTGTCTTTCCGCTTGGGCCGCAGTACATTATAACGTTGCTCCCATATCCTGATGGTATGCGCCTTAATACCTGTAAGGCTTTCGATATCTTTTATGGTAAAACTGTTCAATGTTCCGGATATAGAGTTAAACAAAAATAGAAATAAACTGGCATCCCGCCCCGTCTATTTCCTGAACTTAAGTGGGATTTTTAAGAAAACTTTTGCGGGCTAAAACTGGCATACAATTAACAGAATATTATATTTGTTCTTTACTAACTAAACAACCAAGCATGAATCTGGCATTTTGGAGAAAGAAGGACGGGCAGCCGAAGAAAAAGAAATCCGCGGTCCGCGAGTGGATCGATGCGGCCGTTTTCGCGATCATTGCTGCTACGCTGATCCGCACCTTCATTTTCGAGGCGTATACGATCCCTACTCCTTCTATGGAAAAAACCTTACTGGTGAACGATTTCCTGTTTGTGAGCAAAGTTAGTTACGGCCCCCGCGTACCTATGACACCCCTTGCGGTGCCATTCACCCATCATACCCTTCCCCTTACCAAATACACCAAGGCCTATTCCGAGGCCGTGCAGTGGAAATACCGCCGCATGCCGGGTTTCGGGGATATTCACCGCAACGACGTGGTGGTGTTCAACTTCCCGGAAGGCGATACTGTGGCCCTGGAACGGTCTGACGAAAGTTATTACGACCTGGTGCGCCGCATGGGCAGGGACGAGGTTTGGAGCCAGTACCGCGTTATTTCCCGCCCGGTAGATAAAAGGGAGAATTACATCAAACGTTGTGTGGGTATTGCCGGGGATTCCCTGGAAGTGCGCAACGGCGTCGTGGTGGTGAACGGCGTGCCTGAAACGCCGCCCCCGCACGGCCAGCGCCAGTATAATGTGAACACCAATACCGGCGAACCGCTCAGCCCCATGCGTTTGGAGGAACTGGACATTACCAGTCCCTACGAAGTGCTGGAAGTAGGCAAGCTGTTCTATAACCTCACCCCCTCCGAGGAAAAAGCCGTAAAGGCCATGGATTTCGTGGGCGGCAAGGTATACCCTTATGTCAGCCCGATCGTAGACGGCGTATGGCCGCAGGATACCGCGCACCACAAATGGACGGTGGATAATCTCGGTCCCATATACATCCCAAAAAAGGGCGCCACCGTGCAGCTGGACAGCTCCAACATCGAACTGTACCGCCGCATTATTGCCGTGTACGAGAAAAATACCCTGGAAACCCGGGGCAGCCAGTTCGTGATCAACGGGCAGGTTACCAACAGCTATACTTTCAAAATGAACTACTACTGGATGATGGGCGATAACCGTCACAAATCGCTGGACAGCCGCTACTGGGGCTTTGTTCCGGAAGATCACGTGGTCGGCAAGGCATGGCTCATCTGGATGAGCTACGGCAGCAACGGCATCCGCTGGAGCCGCCTGTTCAGCACCATCAAATAAACCAGCTCACAGCATAACGGGGAGCCGTTCAGCTTGCAAATCCGAAAAGAAGTAACTTCGGAACCGCAACAGGAACGGCTCCTTTTTTTACCCAAAACCTCGCCGAGCAATATGGAAAAGAAGATTCAACAGATTGAATACGAAGAATATAAAGACGCATCCGAACTGACCCCGGAAGACCGGGCGCTGCTGGAAGTGGCCCGCAAAGCGACTGATGATGCTTATGCTCCATATTCCCGCTTCAGGGTGGGGGCGGCACTGCAACTGGCCAACGGGCAGCGTGTGCTGGGCACCAACCAGGAAAACGCATCTTATCCCGTAGGCATCTGCGCGGAAAGAACAGCCCTTTCCACGGCCTCTTCCCTTTATCCCGGCATAGCAGTCCAAACGCTGGCCGTCAGCTACCGCAACGAGCTGGGAAGCAGTGTTAAACCCATTTCTCCCTGCGGCATCTGCCGGCAGACCATCTGCGAATACGAGCAGCGGTTTGGCGCGCCTATCCGCATCATCATGGCAGGCCTTACCGGGCCGGTCTTTATCATCAAAAGCGGTGGCAGCCTGATGCCTTTATCATTTTCTTCGAGCGATATGTTATAAATTAAAAAATTTATGTATATTTGACTCAGGCGCGCATGCGCTTTGAATTATGTTCCTATACCGTATCCTACTGTACCTATGCATCCTGCTGCCGCTATGCCTTGCGCTGCCGGCACATGCGGATAATCCCGGCGCCGGTCACCGTGCGCGGCAGCTGTACGGGCAGGGGCTCCGCCTGAAGCTCAGCGGCCGCCTCCAGGAGGCGGAAGAACGTTTCACCGCCGCCATCAAAGCCAGCCGCAGCTATGCCGCTCCTTACATCGAGCTGGCCAATCTTTACCGCCTTCAGCAACAACCCGAAAATGCCAAGCAGCAGCTGCTTCTTTTACTGGAACAGCATGCCGGCCACAGCGAAGCCCTGGCGGCCCTCGCGGAGATCTTCTTCGAACAGAAGAGTTATGAAGATGCCCTGGCCTATGCCTTCAGGGCGCGTGAGCAGGGTGCGCCGCATATGAACAGCGTCATCGGCCTTAGCTATTCCTTCCTGGACCACCCGGAAGAAGCCGTGAAAGCGCTGGAATTGGCGCTGCTGGAGGAACCGGACCAGCCCGTGCTGCTTTGCCGCATTGCGCGGCTGCATGCGCAGGCGGAGCATTATGAAGTCGCGCTTATTTATTACGAAAAAGCACTGCATGCAGACAGTACTGCCGCAAGTGTATATTACGAATCAGGAATGATGCATTTTAACATGAAAAACTACAAAAACGCTGCCGGAGCTTTTGAACAGGCTGCCAGGATGGGGCACCCCGGCAATGCAGATCTTTATGTAAACCTCGGGCTGGCTCAACTGAAGCAGTCCTCCTATGACGACGCCATCCGCAACCTGCATGCTGCCCTCAGCTTAAGACCGAAAGACATCCAGATCATGCAGAACCTGGCTAACGCCTACTACAAAAAACAAGATTATGCAAAGGCCGTTGTGCAATGGAACAACATCCTGATGCAGCAGCCTATGAACGCTTTTGCGATGTTCATGCTCGGCAAATCGTATATCTGTTCGGGTGAGGTGGCCAAAGGCCAGGGCATCTGCGACCAGGCGCTGCTGCTACAATAGGCGCGCGCATACTTTGTGATCAAACGCTGTAACATAAAAGCCGCCCAGGTCACACACCTGGGCGGCTTTTTATGTTAGCAAAGCTCGTCATTGCGAGGAGCAGCGGGGCCTAAGCGGGTGGGGTGACGAAGCAATCTCTTTCATTGAATTTGATATACTCCAATACATTGAGGAGATTGCTTCGTCGCGTTTTCTGCTGCACAGAATTCCTTGCTGCTCCTCGCAATGACGCTCTTTTTTACATCCTTTCAGGCACCTGTATGCCCAGCAATTTCATGCTTTGTTTGATAGTGTTGGCGGTAAGTANTTTCTGCTGCACAGAATTCCTTGCTGCTCCTCGCAATGACGCTCTTTTTTACATCCTTTCAGGCACCTGTATGCCCAGCAATTTCATGCTTTGTTTGATAGTGTTGGCGGTAAGTATGGCGATTTGCAGGCGCAGCTTGCGTTTGTCGTCATTCTCCGCGTCTCTCACAGAATAGATGTATTTGCCATTTTCTTTTTTAGCGTAAAAGGAGTTGAAGGTTTGGGCCAGCAGGAACGCGTAATTCGCGATCACGGAGGGGCTCCATTCCTTTTGCGCGTCTTCCAGCACGCTGCCGAACTGTTCGTTGATCATGATCAGTTCTTTTTCCATGGGCAGCAGGGGCGCGCTGTGGCGGTAATCTGCCAGGGCGGCCAGGTCTGCCGTAGAGAATTCGCGCAGGATGGACCTGATGCGCGCGTAGCTATACTGGATGAAGGGACCGGTGAAGCCGTGCAGGTCGATGGATTCTTCGGGGTTGAAGATCATCCGCTTTTTCGGGTCTACCTTGAGCAGGAAGAACTTCATGGCGCCCAGGCCGATAGTCTCGTGCAGTTCACGTAGTTCTTCTTCCGAAAAACCTTTCACCTTGCCCAGCTCTTCGGTATGCGTGGCCGCGGTGGCGATCATTTCTTCCACCATGTCGTCTGCATCCACCACAGTGCCTTCACGGCTTTTCATGCGGCCATGCGGCAATTCCACCATGCCGTAGGAAAGATGTTCAATACCATCGGCGGAGGGGTCGCCGAGTTTTTGAAGAATGAGTTTTAGTACCTTGAAGTGATAGTTCTGCTCATCGGCCACCACGTAGAGGCTTTGATCCATATGGAAGTCCGCGTACTTGAGGCGCGCCGTGCCAAGGTCCTGCGTGATGTACACGGAGGTGCCGTCGCCGCGCAGTACCAGCTTTTCATCGAGGCCGTCTGCCGTGAGGTCTATCCACACTGAGTTGTCCGCCTTGCGGAAAAACACGCCTTTCTGCAAACCCGCTTCCACCACGTCTTTCCCCAGCAGGTAGGTATCGCTTTCATAATATACTTTGTCGAAGTCTATGCCCAGGCGTTTGTAGGTCTGCTCAAACCCTTCATACACCCAGCTGTTCATGGTCTGCCACAGCGCCCGCACCTCGGGGTTGCCGGCTTCCCATTGCTGGAGCATGATCTTGGCCTGCTGCATGATCTCGGTCCTGTTGCGGCTCAGCTCTTTGATCTCGTCTTTTATTTTCCCCGCTTTCTCTTCATCGGCCTGTACTTCAGGCTTATGCAGCGCGGTGTGCAGCTTGATGATCCTTTCTTTTTCCGCTCCTTCAAAATCCTTGAAATTACCTTCCAGCACATCGGAGATAATGGGCTCGGACTGTTCGCGGAGGATGGTCTCAAATTTCACGTAATAATCGCCGACGAGGTGATCGCCTTTGATGCCGGTGGTTTGCGGGGTATCGCCATGGGCAAACAGCTGCCAGGCCAGCATGGACTTGCAGATGTGGATGCCGCGGTCGTTCACCAGGTTGGCTTTGATCACTTCAAACCCGTTGGCCTTGAGGATCTCCGAAACGGAAAAGCCCAGGAAATTATTCCTGAGGTGGCCCAGGTGCAGCGGTTTATTGGTATTGGGGGATGAATATTCCACCATTACTTTTTTGCCGTTGGAAGGCTTCCTGCCGGGCTCCGCATGCTGGTGGGCCTGCTGGATGTAGCCGAGCCAGTAGTGCTGGTGCACGCTGAGGTTAAGGAAACCTTTCACCACGTTGAATCCCGCCACCAGGTCAGGATAATGGGCCACGAGATACGTTCCCAGCGCCTGCCCGGTTTCTTCGGGCTTCTGCCGGCTGAATTTGGTGAAGGGGAAAACGACGATGGTATATTCTCCTTCAAATTCGGGTTTGGTGGTATTTACGGCCACGTCCGCCACGGTGAAGGGCTGTTGGTATAATGCCTGTACGGCCTCGGCTGCTGCCTGTTTTATGGAAGAAACTACGCTCATTCAGTTGAAACTTATAGAGGGCAAAGGTAACAGATGTTGGGGGATTGCCCAACATCCCCCGGTTTTGCATGCGCTGGTTGCAGTATAACGGGCCGCAAAATTGCCTTTTTTTTGCCTGTGAATAGCTGGCTATTAACCCCATAGGGTGGTTTTAACACAACGTTCATGCGCGGCGCCGGGTGTAATTCCGTAACTTTACATCACGTTATCCTGTTATCCCGCCCGATTGTTTCACTGAACGCAATGTTATGCATACCACCGCTAACCCGGCTTCTTTCGTAAAAATGGCCATTTTTGACATGGATAATACCCTGCTCCACCGCAGCTTCATCCACACCGCCGCCGCGCAATTCGGCTTCACGCGGGAATTACAGCAGATCATCGGCGAATGCCATCCTGACGTGGTGCGCACGCAGCTGATCGCGCAGCTGCTGAAAGGCAGGACCCAGGAGGAACTGGTCGCCGTCGTACAGTCGATACCGGTAGTGGAAGACGCGGCCGCCGTGGTGGCTACTTTGATTGGAAAAGGGTATGTCTGCGGCATTATCAGCGACAGCTACACCTGTATTACCAATTACGTAAAAGACAAGCTGGGTATGCATTTCTCCTGCGCCAACGTGCTCAGCTTTGAAAACGGCAAAGCCACCGGCGTTGTCAGCATCCCTTCCCACTTCCTGCGGGTAGATGATAGCGGCTGCATGCACGATTACTGCAAATGCAACATGATGCACCACATGCGCTCACATTATGCCATCAGCCTGGAAAACACGCTGGCCATCGGGGATGGGGTGAACGACATCTGCATGATCCGCCAGGCAGGCACAGGCATCGCCTTCAACGCCACGCACGAACGGGTAAATGAAGCGGCGGATCATATCGTGGACGAACGCAGTTTTATGCCTGTACTGGGACTGGCATAAAAAAGGGCAGTGCACCTTCAGATGCACTGCCATGGGTTTTACAGGTAGAGTTATTTAGAATTTCTTTTTGCCGAAAACATAAAATACGCCGATCTGCGCAACACTGTTGGCGCCGGAATCGCGGTTGCCGTCCCAGATATTGGTAAGGCCGAAGTTATATCTTGCACCTACTCCAAGCCCCATATCAAACGTATATCCCAGGCCGAAACCCAGGCCAAAATCGATCCCTTTCGTTTCATCTTTTATGTCCAGCGCATCGCCGTCGTTCTTGGCTTTGGCCGCTACGCGGAAACCGATCTGCGGGCCTGCCTCCAGGTGGAATTCAGGAATAATGTGGTATTGTACCATAACGGGCAGGTTGATATAATTCACGGCGAAGTTCACATCGTCCAGCACGGGCGGATCCCATTTGTAACCCTGGCCTGAATATACCAGCTCAGGCTGCACGCTCCATTCTTCGGTGAGCCCGATGCGCGCAAAAGCGCCGAGGTGGATGGAAGCCCGCGTTTTACCGTTGTCCGTACCGGTTACCTTCGCAATGTTCAGGCCGCCCTTGGCGCCGAAACTTACTTCCTGCGCGCCGGCTGCGAGTGCGGAACACACGAAAAGCAGCAAAAAAGTTAGATTTTTCATAATATGTTAAAGTTATAGCATCCCCCTTTTGCAAATAGTATGCCGGGAAAAAGCCCCGGCATGCGCCGGGGCTTTTGTCATGTTGTCATATGATCGCAGTGATCTAGAATATCGTGAATTCCACACGGCGGTTCTTCTGCCTGCCTGCGGCTGTTTTATTGGTCGCGATAGGCTGTGTTTCGCCATAGCCGGTGGCTTCAATGCGGCTCGGGTTCACGCCTTTGGAAGCGAGGTATGCTTTCACGGATTCGGCCCTGTCTTTAGACAGCCGCATGTTATTGGCTTCTGTGCCTACGTTATCCGTATGGCCGGCCAGTTTGAGGCTCAGGTTCTTGCGGATCATGAGATCGGCCACCCTGTCCAGCGACGGGAAGGATTTGGGTTTGATGTCTGATTTCCCGGTCTGGAATTCAAGGTTGGCGATGGCGTCGCGCACCAGGCGGCGGTCGTCTTCGGTAATAATAACCTTAACAGGAGCGGGTTTGGTGGTGTCGGGCTTGGGCAGCGGGCATCCGGAACCATCCACTTTGTCTGCAGCCGGGGTGTTCGGGCATTTGTCGAAGAGGTCAGACACGCCGTCCCCATCGCTGTCTGCCTGGAGCTTAGCCACGGTGGCGGCCAGTTTGGCGTTGTTTTCTTTCTCGGCATCCAGCTCCAGTTTCAGCTGGTCTTTCTGCGCTACCAGGTCGTCGTACATCACGGCAGGGGCGTTGTGCCATGCCAGTTGCGGTTTGGTGCGGTCGCCCAGCGCAAACTCAAGGCCTGCGTAGCCGTAGGCGTATTTGTCTTTGGAAGTCGCGTAATTGAACCCGTCCAGGTTATCGCCATCGAGGTAATGCATGGTGTAGCCGAGGTCCAGGTTGATGACGTCTGACAGTTTGAACTTCACGCCGGCTCCCACGGGCACAAAGAACTCGTTGATGCTGCCGGAAGTTTTATAATCGCGGGTAACGCCGCCGGCCGTGGTGATCGTGGGTTTATAGCCTGCCAGGCCGCCGCCCACAGATACGTACAGCTGTGCGGCATTTTGACGGTGCAGCCAGTTGATGGTGGCGAGGTTGAATACGGCGTTAAGGCTGCCCGACCAGTTGAGGGAAGTTTCGAAGCTTTGAACGGCCCTGTTCGGGTTTTCGCCGTTCCCCAGCGCTTCGCTGTTGTCTCCTTTTAATTTACCGCCCACAAAATCTCCCCGCAGGGCCAGGAAGTGGAGCAGTTGCCATTTTACGTAGGCGCCATAACCATAGTTCAGCTGCCATTTGGTGAAATCGTTGCTGCCCCCGGTGGCCACGGCTGGTATCAGTACCCCGCCGTTTACCCCGATGGAAACGGTCCTGAATTGCCGGCTGCCGCCAAAAAGGCCGCCTTTAGGGGTGGGTTCGGTAGTTGCTGGTTCCGGGGTTTGGGCAACAAGTGTGAGGGGCGATGCGGCCATAAGAAGAAAGGCCCATCTGAGCATGGAATTTTTCATATGATTACGGTTAGTGTACTTATTGTGAAACAAAATTTGCGCCACTGTGTTCTATATGTTCAGACTTCTTTTTAAAGGACATACACGGCTGTTACCTGAAACTGACATATTTTCATACCAGCCTGCCTTGGCATAATCATTGACAAACTTACCACAGGTCCGGGAAGCCTTCCCGGGACACACTGTTTCACAAAGGAGAACATTAATTATTATGGGAAAAATCATAGGTATTGACTTAGGGACTACCAACTCTTGCGTTGCCGTAATGGAAGGTAACGAACCGGTAGTGATCGCAAACGATGAAGGCCGCCGTACCACGCCTTCCGTAGTTGCGTTTTTAAAGAACGGCGAAAGGAAAGTAGGTGACCCGGCCAAGCGCCAGGCCATCACGAACCCCGTTAACACCATTATGTCGGTAAAGCGTTTCATGGGCCGTCATTTCGATGAAGTGTCCAATGAGCTCAGCCACGTAAGTTATAAAGTAGTAAAAGGCGACAATAATACAACGCGTATCGATATAGACGGCAGGCCTTACACACCGCAGGAAATTTCTGCGATGATCCTGCAGAAGATGAAAAAAACAGCGGAAGACTACCTGGGCCAGGAAGTGACCGAAGCGGTGATCACCGTTCCGGCTTACTTTAACGACGCCCAGCGCCAGGCTACCAAAGAAGCCGGTGAAATTGCAGGCCTCACCGTTCGCCGTATCATCAACGAGCCTACCGCCGCGGCGCTGGCTTATGGTATGGATAAAAAACATGCAGACAGCATGATTGCCGTGTTCGACCTCGGCGGTGGTACGTTCGACGTATCCATCCTGGAACTGGGCGACGGCGTATTCGAAGTGAAATCCACCAATGGCGACACGCACCTCGGTGGCGACGACTTCGATAAAGTGATCATGGACTGGCTGGCAGATGAGTTTAAAAAAGACGAAGCCGTAGACCTGCATAAGGACCCGATGGCATGGCAGCGTTTGAAAGAAGCTGCTGAAAAGGCGAAGATCGAGCTGTCTTCCTCACAGGAAACCGAGATCAACCTGCCTTATATCACGGCGGTAGACGGCGTGCCCAAGCACCTGGTGAAAAAGCTCACCCGCGCCAAATTCGAGCAGCTGAGCGACAGCCTGGTGGAAAGAACTCTGGAACCTTGCCGCAGGGCAATCGCTGACGCAGGTGTTGATATCAACAAGATCGATGAAGTGATCCTGGTGGGTGGCTCTACCCGTATCCCCCGCATCCAGGAAGTAGTGGAGAAATTCTTCGGCAAGAAACCGAACAAGGGCGTGAATCCCGACGAAGTGGTAGCCGTAGGCGCTGCGATCCAGGGTGGCGTGCTCACCGGTGAAGTGAAGGATGTGCTGCTGCTGGACGTAACCCCGCTTTCCCTCGGTATCGAAACCATGGGCGGCGTGTTTACCAAGCTGATCGAATCCAACACCACCATTCCGACCAAGAAGAGCGAAGTATTCTCTACCGCGGCAGACAACCAGCCGAGCGTGGAGATCCACGTGCTGCAAGGCGAAAGGCCCATGGCCAGCCAGAACAGGACGCTGGGCCGCTTCATCCTGAACGACATCCCGCCTGCACAGCGCGGCGTGCCTAAGATCGAAGTAGTGTTCGACATCGATGCCAACGGTATCCTCCACGTAACCGCGAAGGACCAGGGCACCGGTAAATCCCAGAACATCCGCATCGAAGCCGGCAGCGGCCTGAATAAGGACGAGATCGAAAAAATGAAGGCCGAGGCGAAAGCTAACGAAGCGGAAGACAAAGCCGCCCGTGAAAAGGTGGAAAAGATCAACCAGGCAGACAGCCTCGTGTTCCAGACAGAAAAACAACTCAAAGAATACGGTGAAAAGATCCCTGCCGATAAAAAAGCGCCGATAGAAGCGGCCCTGGAAAAACTGCGTAATGCGCAGAAAACACAGGACATTGCGCAGATCGACGTGGCGGTAGCGGAACTGAATGCTGCGTGGACCGCGGCTTCAGAAGAACTGTACAAAGCATCCCAGGCACAGGGCCAGCCCGGTGCAGACGGTGGCGCGCAAGCCGGAGGCCAGCAGCAAGGCGGCCAGCAGGGCAATGCAGGCGACGCCGTTACAGATGCCGAGTTTGAAGAAGTGAAATAATTCTGCGAAACAATAAGTTAAAGAGCCCGGAGCGTGTAAACGATCCGGGCTCTTTTTTGATAGAGCTTCTTACCATCGGGAATATCTACCATTGCAATGACGTGCTTTTACCTCGCGGCAGCCTTCGCATAGTCAAATACAAGATTGCAAAAGGCTTTCACGCCAACATGCAGCTCACTGTCGTCTATATAAAAATCCGGCGTATGATGGCCCGGCGCTTTCAGCGGGTCGTTGCCCTTCGGCATGCCGCCGAGGTAGAAGAAAAACGCGGGTGCTTTGGTGCCGTAATAAGAAAAATCCTCTGCGCCAGTCACCCAGTTCATAGTGCTGACATTCCCTGTGCCGGCGGCCTTTTGCAACGAGGGCAACATCTTTGCCACCAGCGCTGAATCGTTGAACGTAACGAGGGTTTTGGTATCTATCGTTACAGTGGCAACGGCGCCGGCCGACTCGGCAATCTTCACCGCCGTTTTTCGGATGCGCTCGTGGACGTCTTTCTGCATCTTCGTGTCCAGCGTGCGGATGGTGCCTTCCAGCAAAGCCTCTTCGGGAATGATGTTGTTTCGCACGCCACTGTGGAATTTGCCGACAGTGATCACTACCGGCGCTTCCACGATATTCGACTGCCGGCTCACGATGGTCTGCAACCCTTCGATGATCTGCGTGCCGGTCACGATCGGGTCTATACTGTTCCAGGGCGCGGAACCATGTGCCTGCTTGCCTTTGATGGCGATGGTAAACCAGTCGGATGAAGCCATCATAGCGCCCGGCTTATACCGGATCTTCCCGGCTTCGATGCCGGAGCCGATGTGCAGGCCGAAGATGGCGTCCACTTTGGGATTGTCCATTACGCCTTCTTTCACCATCAGCGGCGCGCCGCCTTCTTCATCACCCGGCGGACCTTCTTCAGCGGGCTGGAAAATGAATTTCACGGTGCCGGGTATATCTTTTTTCATGGAAGCCAGTACTTCCGCGGTGGCCATCAGGATAGCCACATGGCTGTCGTGCCCGCAGGCGTGCATCACGGGCACTGTTTGCCCGAGGTAATCCGCCGTTACCTGCGATTTGAACGGCAGATCCGCTCTTTCTTTCACGGGCAAAGCGTCCATATCTGCGCGAAGCGCCACTACAGGACCGGGTTTGCCGCCTTTCAACAGTCCTACCACGCCGGTCTTTGCAACGCCGGTCTGTACTTCTATGCCGAGTTTTTTAAGATGCGCGGCCACATAGGCTGCGGTGTTCACTTCCCGGTTGGAAAGCTCCGGGTGTTCATGCAGGTATCGTCTCCATTCAATGAGTTTGGCCGAAATAGCGTTGGCCTTTGCAGCGATCTGTGCCTGCTGGTCCTGCGCCTGGATGGATGTAGCCAGGCAGGCCAGCCATAGGGTGAGTAGTTTCTTCATTACGGCAATGATTGGTATTACCATAAAGTAAGAAAGTAAAACGGATTATCCTGCTTTTTCAGCAGGAAATTATTTTCCCAGCCCGATCTGCTGCATAAATGCCTGGTTGTCCCAGAAAAGATATTCCTCGGTCATCCTGCCGCCTTGCCAGTGGCCGATGGTGGCCATGGTAAGACTGAATTTTTTACCGGTAGGAGGAATGGATCTTCCATTGCCCAGGGGCATGGGTTGTGAGAAGGTGCCTTCCATGATGCCGGTTACGCAGGTCCAGTTGCCCGTGCCGAAGCGGATGGGGTGGCGGGTGATCTTTGTATCGGGCGCGAATACGAAGAGAGGTTTCAGCCTGTCGATATGCTGGGGGCTGAGGCCCTCGGTGCTGCTTCCATCCGGGTAATGCACTTTAATATCGTTTGCATGGCTGATGGAGAGAGAATCCCATAGCTGGCCGCTGTAAAACTGGAAATCCAGTGAATCGAAGCGCAGCAGCCTTTCTGCGGTGAGCTTTTCAGCTGCTTCCAGGGAATCCACTTTCTTTTGCAGGGCCAGTACACGGGCTTCGAGATTGTTGCGGTTGCCGTTGCAGGCGGCCAACATAACGGCGGCAGCAAAGATTGCTGCGAATGCGTTTCTCATAACGGAAAGTGCTGGTGCACTTTAAATTTAATGTATTGCAGGCGCTTGCGGTGTTGCGGGGATGTTAACGGGGTGAAGGAAGCGGGTAAAAAGAGTTGGCCTGTTTTTTCGTAATTTCCGGTTTATGACGCTGCGCTTTTTCGTCCGGTATTCTACTTCCTGGGGCCAACAACTTTCTCTCGCCCTCGACAATGGCAGCGTGCTGCCCATGGCCTGGCACGATCATGATCACTGGACGGCGGAGCTGGAATGGGATCTCCCGGAGCTGCGCTACCGCTACATTCTCACGCATGGCTGGCAAGTGGTGGAACAATCCATGCGCTGCATTACTTTTCATATAGATGAACAGGAACTGACCATCCGCGATGAGTGGCGGCAACCGGGGCGCGTGGCGGACTGCCTCATGAAAGCGCCTTTCCGCGATGTGTATTTTCATCACCCGGCTTCGCCGGTTCCGCGCGGGGCATCGCATTATTTCCAGGTGAGCGCGCCGCAGCTGGAAGCGGGACGGGAGCTGTTGCTGACGGGGAATATTGATGTGTTGGGCAACTGGAATGTCGCCTCAGCGGTGAAGATGCAGGCGCGGGAAGACGGCCGCTTTGCCGCGAATGTGAACATCCCGCCGGGTGTTTCCCTGGAATACAAATACCTGCTGGACGGTGTTGAATATGAAGCAGGGGAGAACCGCTCTTTCCTTTCATCAGGGCCTTGCGTGGTGGATGATGGTTATGCGCGGTTCAGTCACCCGCTCTGGAAAGGCGCAGGCGTTGCGGTTCCTGTATTTTCGCTTCGTTCGGAAAAAGGATTAGGTTGCGGTGAATTTGCAGACCTGCGGCTGCTGGCGGATTGGGCGGCTTCTACAGGACAAAGCATGATCCAGCTGCTGCCGGTGAACGATACCATGGCGCAGCACAGCTGGAAAGATTCCTATCCCTACGCCGCCATCTCAGCATTTGCGCTTCACCCCATGTACATACACCTGCCGTCGCTCGGCATCGCAGAAGGTTACACAGCCATGCAGGCAACGCTCAATGCCTTGCCTGATATGGATTACATGGCAACGGTCACGTTCAAGATGCAGGCGTTGCAAACGTTCTATCGTAGTTTCCGGCCAGGCGGTGCATACGAAGATTGGGTGAAGGAAAATCTTTACTGGCTTGAATCTTACGCCAGCTTTTGCTGCAAGCGCGATGGAAGCAGCGATGCGGGATTTTATTATTTCGTGCAATACCATCTGCATCTCCAGCTCAGCGAGGCCGTGGCTTATGCGCACGGCAAAGGCGTCGCGGTCAAAGGTGATCTGCCGGTGGGGATGTATTTGCACAGCGCTGATGTATCCGCCATGCCCAAGCTGTTCGATACCAGCGTACAGGCTGGCGCGCCGCCGGATGAATTTGCGGCGAAAGGCCAGAACTGGGGCTTCCCGGCCTACAACTGGCCCGAAATGGAAGCAACCGGTTATGCCTGGTGGAAACGGCGGCTGCGGCATATGGCGCAATATTTTTCCGCTTTCAGGATCGATCACGTGCTGGGATTTTTCCGGCTCTGGCAGATCCCGTACCATACCAGGGAAGGCATACTCGGCTATTTCCATCCCGCGAAACCCTTTTCCGAACAGGAATTGTTCGACTGGGGCGTTCCTTTCGCGCGCGAACGTTTCTGTGAACCGTATATCACAGACGCTGTGCTGTACCGCATTTTCAGCGATGAGGCCGTTAAAATAAAATCCATTTACCTGGAACCCGCCTGCCACGGCTATTACCGCCTGACAAACGCATACCGCCACCAGGCAGGCATTGCGGAAGAAGACCCTGTTATCCGCCAGGGCCTGTACGACCTCATTGCCAACGTTATTTTTTTGGAACCCACGCCGGGGGAATTCCATCCGCGCTTCGGCCTGCAGGGAACGGATTCATTTCTCGCGCTGGAACAGCCCGTGCAGGAAGCATTGCAGGAACTGTACACACATTTCTTTTATCACCGCCACGACGAACTGTGGGAAAAAGAAGCGCTGCGCAAACTGCCCGTGCTGCAATCCGCCACAGATATGCTCGTGTGCGGCGAAGACCTGGGCATGGTGCCCCACTGCGTGCCCGGCGTAATGCAGCGGCTGGGCATCCTTAGCCTCGAAGTATTGCCTATGCCCAAACAACCCGGCCAAACGCCGGCCCAGGCGCCTTACCTTTCCGTCGTAACACCTTCCACGCACGATATGAGTACGCTGCGCGAATATGCGCCGGGCAGGGAAGAAGAGATCGTGCGCCTGCACCTCCAGGCGCCCGCCATGTGGTGCATCCTGCAATTGCAGGACTGGCTGTCGCTGGATGGCTCGCTGCCACATCGTTCTCCCGCCGAAGAGCGCATCAATGTACCTGCTATTACGCCCTGGTACTGGCGTTACCGCATGCCCGTTACCCTTGAAGCGCTTTGCGGCGCGCGGCTTCTGAACGGCAAGATACTGGCCATGGTGAAAGAAAGCGGCCGGTAAAGAAACAGGCGTAGCGCATAGCGTTCATTGTATTCCACACCTGTACATATGCAAAGATATTCCCGCATTTGCTCCTGCCTTTGCGCCGGTAGGAAATGCCATAAACCCGCAGTATATTTATTCTATGGAGCTAACACTGTATCCCTTCGAGCTGAGATTCAGGCATACTTTTACGATATCGAGAAAAAGCAAGGACGTGCAACCGCTGCTGGTAGCAGAGTTGAAGCAGGACGGGCTCAGCGGCCTGGGCGAAACGGCGGATAATGCATATTACAACATCACCGTTCCCGGCCTGGTGGCCGCCATCAACGAACACCGGCCTTTTATTGAAGCATATCATCTGGACACGCCTGAAGCTTTCTGGGAGGCGATGAACCCGCGCCTCGCCGGCAACATGTTCGCGCTTTGCGCGCTGGACCTCGCCGCACACGACCTGTATGCCAAACAACAGGGTAAAAAATTATACGAGGTCTGGAACCTTGATCCGTCGCATAACCCGATGACGGACTACACCATCGGCATAGACACGGTGGAGAACATGGTGAAGAAATTACAGGAATTTCCCTGGCCGATCTACAAGATCAAACTGGGAACGAAAGAAGATATTACCATCATCACGGAGCTGCGGAAGCATACCAGCGCGGTGTTTCGCGTGGATGCCAACTGCGCATGGGGCGTCGACGAAACGTTGCATAACGCCAAAGCCTTCCGTGAGCTGGGCGTTGAATTCATTGAGCAGCCAATGCCCGCGGCAGACTGGGAAGGCATGCGCAAAGTATACGCTGATGCAGCACTGCCAATTATTGCAGATGAAAGCTGCATCGTGGAAAGCGATGTACAGCAATGCTATGGCCATTTCCACGGCATCAACATCAAGCTCACCAAATGCGGCGGCATCACGCCTGCGCGCCGGATGATCATGGAGGCGAAAAAACTGGGCATGAAAGTGATGACGGGCAGCATGAACGAAAGCACCGTTGGCACTTCCGCAGTAGCGCATCTTCTTCCTTACCTCGATTATACGGACATGGATGGTCCGCTGCTGCTGGCTGAAGACGTTGCAGACGGCGTTAAGATCCGTAATGGCGAGATCATTTATGCGGATAGGAATGGTACCGGCGCAGAACTGCACCGGGCTTTTTAGAACTTTTTCACAGAGAATGAAAGTATGGGTTCAGCCGCCAGGCCGGACCCATACTTTTTTCATACAGATCATAGTTTCCCCGCTTCCCGTTGCCGGGAATACATCTGGAAAAGCAGACCTGCTTTACTTCAGTTTCGGGATACCCGCATCAGCGCTGGCCGTCAGGTTCTCAGGTTCCTGTTTCATGCCTGAAAAACTGAATGGCGGCGCATTGAAGTCGTTGGTCACCACCATGTAACCGCTGATGATATTCTCTTCCCTGAACCTGAAATACACTTTGTTGTTGAGCACCCATTCATGCGGGCGGCATACGATGTTGTACGGCATGTTGCTGCGCAGGTCGGGCTTCATGATGAAGTCGTGATTTTTACCCGGCGCCAGCATGCCTTTGATGTGGCAAAAGTCCTTCCATTTGGGATGATAACGCTGGTCGTTCTCCAGCCTCCCGTAAAAGAACATGCCGCGCGTGCTGTCTATATGCAGGATATAGCGTAGCACGGCATTTTCTTGCTTGAAGGAAACGTAATAAGTTCCGAGGAGGGCAGCGGTTTTCTGCTGCATGATTTTGTTCACGTGCTGGCTGCTGGATTGCAGGGGAATACATAGCAGTAATACTGCTAAAGCAACAACAGCCTGCCGGATGATAGAATGGCGGATCATAGCGCGACAGATTAGTTGTCTTAAAGTTACGACGCTTCCAAGCCGCAGTGGTGGCCAATGTTACGGGTGGAAATAACAGGATTAGTTGGGTGTTAACAATCAGTTCCCGGGCTCGGGAACCTCATGCCAGCTGCGCGCGAAGAACACATAATCGCTCTTGCGGCCCGTGGCTTCTATGTATTTTCCGGCCAGTTTCGCCAAAGGGTTATCTGCAAAGGGATTGCCGCCGGCAGGGCGGATCAGGAAACTTCCGTCTTCTGTTTCAATATACACGCCCAGGCTCTCGCTTTTGGTGGTTCTTGCAAAGGTTTTCAGGACCAGCCGGCCCTTTATGGTGAGTGTTTTATTTTTCCTATCGCCTGACATATTCGCGGTGTCCGAGTATTTCGCCGTTCCTTTCCTTTACCACGAGCACTTTGGTGCTTTTGAACTTCCCGTGAACGGTGCTGGCCGAATATACATGAAATTTCACCGGCGCGGTAAACGATTTCATGCCGCGGGTGAGCGGCGAAGGTTTTGCTTCGTTGACGAACACCTGCTTATGGAGCCTGGGCGGCATTTTCCGGCTTTTCAGGAAGGCCGCTACAGCTGTATCCTCCTTCTTTTCTTTCACCGGTTTGGGCACAGAGATAAAAGCGGAAAGCGCTACGCCTTTGGCTATCATACCATCCCGGCGGTTCCGGCGGAGGTCGCGCGGGGGCATCGAAACAGCCACCAGCGACGGATCGCCGAGCAGGTAAAACTGCGCCAGGGTTTTCAGCTCAAACGGGTCCAGCGAGGGCCCCATCTCGTCCAGGAAACGCTGGCGGGCCTCCAGGAAAGCGCGGCCGGTGGATGCGCCTTTGATGGTGTTGATCAGGAAATACTGTGTTAAAAGGTCCGCCAGGCCCTGGCCTTTAGCCGGACCATAGGCAATGGTGGAGCTGCCGGCAAAAGCAATGGCATGGTTCAGCAGGTAATTATTCGCAATGCTCAGGTGCCCGGCCTCCGTCAGCGACGGATTGTAGAGCTGGGCGCCGTAACAGCACTCGGCGGCCACAATAGCCCCTTTGCTGATCTTTTTGGCGATAAGGGAGGAACGCAGGGCTTCGGGGAATTTTTTGCCCTTCTGGCCGTAATAACTCGGGTCTTCCAGTGCGCCATGGCAGTTGATGAAATGCGTTTTGGCTTTCAGCTGGGCATTGGTCCATTCGGGGCCGAGAACGGGTGAGAGCTGCAGCGCGGCATTGTCGCCAAAGATATTGTGCAGGCTTTCGCCGGTAGACAGCCGCCAGTCGAACACACTGATGCTGAAATATTTCCGGTAGTCCCGCTGCCGGCCGGGTTTGTTGCCGGTGACGTCTTGCACGAGGGAATGAAAATAAGCTGGGTCTTTGCCGCCGGGCACATCCGGCAGGCGGCCCACCACGCGGGTGGGCGAAATGAACTTGCCGGGATTGGCGCTGTAAGCGGTTTCGCAGGCATAAGGCAGGTCGCTGGGGATCAGCTTATCCTCATCATCTTCCCCGAAAAGGAGGTTCTGTAGCGGCAGGAAAGGCACTACGTCCTGTGCCCCCGCTATCATTAAATAATCCGGCTGGAAATGCCTGAACAGCCCGTCTATCGCGGCTTTGTTCTGCTTTGCGTTGCCGGGGCTTTTCACTGCGGGAGCTTTGTATTTTTTCATGGCAGCGTCGTCGTCGAGGAAGATCACTTCGCTGTGCAGCCCGCGTTTTTTATCCGCCGCTTTGATGGCTGCCAGGTCTTTTAAGATGGAAGTGTGTTTGCTGCCGTATTTTTCTTCCAATGCGGCGCGGTTGGAAACGATCAGTTTGTCCGTTTTCATGTCTGGGGTGTTTTTGGGGTGGCGTAACTGTTACGAATTTAAGCTATTTCCGCGCTTATTGCATAAATGCCGGGGAATGACTATTTTAATCCTTCATTACAATCAATCCATATGCAATACCCACGTTGTGCCTGTCTTATCATGCTTATATTTTTCGCGATGACCGCCAATGCCCAGCTGCTGGCCCGTTACACGGTGAAAGCCGGCAAATACACCCGACATAATACCATTATTTCGATTACTGCCGAAGCTGAAAAGGGCGCTGTTTACCAGTTGTACCAGGTAGAAGGAAAAACGAAAACTCCGGTGGCCCTGCAGGTCAGCAACGGCCGGTTCGTATGGCCGCTGGGCAGTGATCTGCCGGCAGGACAACGACGCGTGTTTGAGCTGTTTAAGAACGGTAAAGACGCCGCCCCGGTGAACGCAGACGACGCAGTGACGGTCGATAATTCGGCGGATGGTTTTACCGTGAAGCGCGGCCGGAAGCCTGTACTGTTCTACCAGGCGGCGGTAAAAGACGTGCTGCCCGGTGTGGACACTGCGTTCAGAAGAGGCGGTTTCATTCATCCCGCATATACACCGGGTGGAAAAGTGCTCACCAATATCCAGCCCAAAGATCATTATCACCACTACGGCATCTGGAACCCCTGGACCGATACGGAGTTTGAAGGCCAGACCGTTGATTTCTGGAACCTGAAAAAACTATCCGGCACCGTGCGGGTCAATTTCGAAAGCAACCGCAACTACAGCGTATCCGGCCCGGTCTGGGGCGGCTTTTTGCAGGTGCAGGATCATGTGGTGCTGGGAAAAGGCGTGCCCGATAAAACAGCTATCAATGAAGACCTGGAGGTGAGCGTATACAGCGGCACACAGGATGTGCAGATATGGGATTACAAATCCACGCTCAGCTGCGGCACCGCATCGCCCATTGTGTTGAAGGAATACCGCTATGGGGGTGGTTTTGCGATAAGAGGCGCGGAGGAATGGAATAATGAGAACAGCGCGGTACTGACCTCTGAAGGAAAGACCCGCAAAGACGGCGACATGACGCATGCCCGCTGGTTCAAGGTAGCCGGTGAATTGAAGGGCGGTAAAGGCGGCATCCTCGTGTTATCATCCCCGGAAAATTTCAACGCGCCGCAGCCGCTGCGCATCTGGCCGGAGAAGGACCAGCAGGGTCAGGTATTTGCCGAGTTCAGCCCTACCAAAGACAAGTCCTGGAAACTGGAGCCCGGCAATCAATACCATCAGCAATACCGCGTGATCACTTTCGACGGCGACCTCACGGCTGAACAGGCCGAAGCATATTGGAGCGATTATGCGCATCCGCCGGAAATTAAAATTGAAAAGCGTTAATATGGCGAAAGCCCCGTCATTGCGAGGAGCAGCAAGAGATTCAGCGCTGCAGAAAACGCGACGAAGCAATCTCCTCAATGTATTGGAATATATTAAATTCAATGAAAGAGATTGCTTCGTCGTCCCTCCCGCACAAATCCCTTGCTGCTCCTCGCAATGACGGGATTCCTCGCAATGAACTTTCTCCTTAACGGGCTTCCGGAGTTTGAGCAGCCAAATAATCCGAATGGGAAACAAACGTTCCGCGTTCCTTCAGCCAGCTGAGGAAGGCGCGCATCTTGCCATATAAACGTTTGCCGCGAACGCCTTTCACATACAGCGGCAGCTTGTATTGGCCGATGTCTTCAAGCTCCCAGGGGTGGAAGTAGAACGAAAAATAATCCTCTTTTTTCAGTATGCGCGCGGTGCAATGCTGCGTGAACCACAGCGGCATGTTCTTCAGGCTCAGCCAGAATATGGGAATACGCCAGCCGGGTGTAACAGAGGTCGGCATGATCCACATCTTCTCCTGCAAATGTACATGGCGCGGGCGGTGGCGGTTGTTGTAACGCCCGGGCAGCCAGGTGGGGTTCAGAGATGCGTCGTAAGTGTAACCGGCCTGCGCCAGCGCATCCATAGACACGGGTTGCAGCCTGGGCATGCGGAAGCCTTTCACCGGCATGCGGCTGATGCGCTCCAGCTCTGTGCGGGAATGCAAGAGGTCGTGTTCTGAGAAACGGTCGTGATAAAAAGCATGTGAAGCGATCTCATGTTTTTCAGCGATGCGCTGAACGAGTTCAGGATAATATCTTGCCCACAGCGCGGTGATGAAGAACGTTGCCCTTACCTGCAGCTCATCGAACAGCGCGAGGGTTTTCAGCACGCCCTGGCGGCTCACTTCCAGCTTTTCCTCGAAAGGCACGGCCTGCCCG
Source organism: Chitinophaga sp. YIM B06452 (assembly GCF_039655965.1). Classification (NCBI taxonomy): domain Bacteria; kingdom Pseudomonadati; phylum Bacteroidota; class Chitinophagia; order Chitinophagales; family Chitinophagaceae; genus Chitinophaga; species Chitinophaga sp. YIM B06452. Next base: position 372,816 of record NZ_JAWLKY010000004.1, read on the forward strand.
TATTCCTGCGGGATGTCGAACTCTTCCACATCCACGCTGATCAGTATCTTTTTGTTGCTCATCGTTTGATCAGGATGCCCATGAAATTAAAAAATTCGCGCAACAACGTGGCGGACCTGAATTCGGAAAAACAGATACCGGGCCGGCAAACGATGGGAATGGTGCGCACGTTCAGCGCTTTGTTGCGGCAGGCGCGGCGCACGAATTCGCTGTCGTATAAAAAGCCGTTGATATGCGTGGCGAGGAACTCGCAGCGGCCGCGGCTGTTGAAAGCTTTCAGGCCTGCCTGGGTATCGTCTACCGGCAGTTGCAGCAGGTAACGGTTCATGAGCCGGTTCACCCGAGTAATGATCTTGCGCGTAGGCGGCAGCAATTTTACATACTGGTCGCCGCGGATGCCCGCCACCACATCGGAGCCGCAGAGCAGTTGCTCGTATGCGAGCTTCACGGCTTCCACGCCAAAAGGAAAGTCGAAATCGGTGCAGACGAGATAAGGAGCGTCTGCAACGGCAACGCCTAAACGTACCGCATATCCTTTCCCGCGGTTCACGGGATGGTCTATGATCCGCACGGCAGGTATGCATGCCTGCAGCTGCTGCAGGTGCTGCGGCGTTACATTGCGCACGGATCCGTCGTTTACAAGGATGAGCCGGATCTCTGTATCCGGCATCAGCTCCTGCAACTCGCGGTAATCTGTTGCCATTTGCATTACCCAGCCTTCAGGCGGGTTGCAGCAAGGGACCACCAGGTCCAGTTTTTTTGTTACCCTTATATCCACGCTTGTTTCAGCGATAGTCAGGTTGTCCATAACGGATAACGTCGTAGGTTCGAACATTTCAGGATCTTTATTTACACAGGCTCTTCTCAGATGCGCTCAGCAAGGGGAACGGTATAGTAATAAAATTCCTCAAGGCGCGGTTATGCTCCTTAAGGTCAACGCAAGCCGGAATATAAGGTGGTGGAAACACAGTTTCTCTGCGCCATGGTCAGCCGTTACTTCAGGATTGCATATAGTCAGGTTCTGTCTTCTTATAAGACGTTCAAAGATAGGCATTACCCCTATTATCACATAGGGGGTGTACGGAAATCAACGGAAATACAACTACGCAGCGCCGTTATGGACAACTATGTTGACCGAAGCTACTGGATATACACTGTTTTGATGTTCATGAATTCGTGCACGCCTTCCACGCTCAGTTCGCGTCCGTAGCCGGATTGTTTGATGCCGCCGAAGGGAAGCCTTGCATCGGAGCGCACCATGGCGTTGATGAACACGTTGCCGCTTTCTATGAGCGAAGCCAGGCGGGCGGCCTTTTCCGTGTCTTTCGTCCAGAGGGCGGCGCCGAGGCCGAAGGGCGTCTGGTTCGCAAGGCGGATGGCGGATGCTTCGTCGTTCGCGGTGATGACGGCAGCCAGTGGCCCGAAGGTCTCTTCATCAAAGGCGGCCATGCCGGGCTTCACGCCGGTGAGCAGCGCGGGTGTGAAATTGCATCCGTCCCGGTCGCCGCCTGCCAGCAGCTGCGCGCCTTGTTCTACGGAGCGGTCCATCTGCCGGGCAAGCTCTTCCGCAAGGTCCGGCCGGGCCATGGGACCGGTATCTGTATCGGGATGGAAAGGGTCGCCCTGCCGGAGGGAGGTGATGATGGACTGTACCTGCTGCGTGAAATCTTCCGCGATGCTTTGCTCCACGATCCAGCGTTTGGCGGCGATGCAGCTTTGACCTGCATTCTGCATGCGGGCTTTTACGGCCACCTTCGCGGCTTCGGCCAGGTTCGCATCTTTCAGCACAATGAACGGGTCGCTGCCGCCCAGTTCCAGCACGGTCTTTTTGACGTATTTGCCTGCCAGTGCGGCTACGCTCATGCCCGCGGGCGTACTGCCGGTGAGGGTTACGCCCTGCACGCGCTGGTCTGCAATGAGCGGTTCCATTTCTTTGGACGATACCAGTACGGTTTGAAAAGCGCCTTCAGGGAAACCTGCCTCCAGGAACAGCTTTTCAATCGCCAGCCCGCAGCCGCTCACATTGCTGGCATGTTTCAGCATGGCGGCGTTGCCGGCCAGCAGGTTTGGGATGGCGAACCGGAATACCTGCCAGTACGGGAAGTTCCAGGGCATAATGGCCAGCACGATGCCTTTGGGCTCAAACGCGGCGTAGCTTTTTTTACCATCGGATTCTATCAGCCTTGGTTGCAGCAGCGGCTCTATATTGGCAGCGTAATATTCTGCGGTGGCGGCGCATTTCAGCACTTCCGCCTTTGCTTCCTTCAGTGTTTTGCCCATTTCTTTCGAAATGATAGTGGCATGTTCCGTCACATTGTTCTTCAGCAACGCTGCGGCCTGCAGCATCCATTCACAGCGGCGCTGCGGGTTTTCCTGCCTGAGCGAGGCGAAAGCTTTCCAGCCGGACTGCATTTTCTTCTCTATCTCCGCCTGTGTGTGCGCCGGGTATTCAGCAATGGTTTCCTGTGTGTAGGGGTATATGCTTTTGAACGTCATGTTATAAAGTTAAGGAATTTTGAGCGTGAGGATGCTTGTCGTAAAACCGTTAACTTTGCAGCCTTAACAGGAGGGGAACATGTCTTTAAGCAAGCTGAACATCGCGGTGATGGCCTTATGCACGGGTCTCATCGTTGCCAATATCTACTACTCGCAGCCTTTGCTGGTGCTCATCAGCCGTGAATTCAACGTATCGGAATCCAACGCGGGCCAGGTTACTTTTTTTACGCAGATCGGTTATGCGCTGGGACTGCTGTTTTGCGTGCCGCTGGGCGATAAGCTGGAGCGGCGCGGACAGATACTGGTGATGACGGGCCTCGCGGTATCGGCGCTGGTAGCGGCGGCTTTGTCTGTAAACATCGGCATGCTGAAGGTGATGGGTTTTATCATCGGGTTCACCTCCATTGTTCCGCAACTGATATTGCCGCTGAGCGCGGCTTTAACGGAACCATCGAAAAGGGGAAAGGTGATAGGTGTGATCATGAGCGGGCTGCTGATCGGCATTTTATTGTCAAGAACGGTGAGCGGCTTTGTGGGAGAGCATCTTGGCTGGCGCGCCATGTTCTGGATCGCGGGCGGATTGTCTTTCCTGATGATGATCATCATGCTGCTTACTTTCCCGAAAAGCAAACCGGCATTCACCGGCAGCTACGGGGCTTTGATGCGTTCGCTGCTCACGCTGGTAAAGGAACAGCCTCTGCTGCGGGAGGCGTCGGCGATCAATGCCTGCGGGTTCGCCGTTTTCGGGCTGTTCTGGACCACTTCTGTGTTCCTGCTGTCCAACCCTCCTTATAACTTCGGAAGCGATATAATCGGCTTAATGGGGCTTGCAGCGGCTGCAGGCGCTTTGGGCGCCCCGCTCGTCGGGCGCATTGCGGATAAAAAGAATCCCCGTATTGCGATTGGTTATGGCCTTGCGTTTATACTGGCGGGTTATATCATATTCTGGATCTTCCGCAATTCGCTCATCGGCATCATCGCTGGCATCGTGCTGCTGGACCTGGGCTTGCAGGGCGTGCACGTGTCCAACCAAACCCGCATCTATGCACTGCTGCCCGAAGCGCGCAACCGGATGAACACCGTATTCATGACCGTTAGTTTCATCGGTACTTCACTTGGTTCCGGCATCGGGCTCTGGGTATGGGATATCGGGAGGTGGACAGGCGTTTGCCTGGCAGGATTGGGGATTACGTTGATCGCGATATTGGTGTATGGGGGGACGTATAAGAAACAATAGATTGAGTAAGGTTAGTTTATAGGTTTTGCCGATGGCGGGATGATGCCTCTTTTGCGCATCAATTCTTTCACTTTCATTTTCCAGCTTATCCGGGCAGATATCCAGCTTTTGCTATGAGGCATTATATCAATATTGTCGTTTTCTGACATCCTTATCTGCGGGAATATCGGTGGAAGAGGGGAATGTGATGCCGGAGTGCCACCATTTCGCACACGATTGCTGATCCTTTCTTTGGTGGATTTGAGGTTTTTTATGATTTCATCACTGCTGTAGATTATCTCTAACCTGGCGATATCATCATCGAAGGATTTCTCGTTAGTCATATATAAGGCGCGCGGAATAATCAGACCCTGATCTTTATCAGCGTCTAACTGCTCCAGTTTAACGCCCCAGAATAGATGCTTTGGGAAGACGGATTGTATATTAATTGCCTTATTCACACTACAAATTTGCGGAATTTAAAAATACAAAAGCCGGCGCCAATGTGGTGCCGGCTTTTGCAAAATATGATCCATTCCTTATTCCGGAACCCTGGTGATCTTCAGCATATTCGTCGGCAGGTGCTCCTTAACAGGCGTGCTGCCGGTATTCACCACCACATCGTTTGCTTTCAGGAAGCCCCTCTCTTTGAGGATGTTGATCTGGTCGGAGATGATATCGTCCAGGCTTTCTTCTTCGCCATAGTAGAAGGCGCGTACGCCCCAACTCAGGCTCAGCTGGTTTACCAGCGTTTTTTCCTTGGTGAAGATGAACAGCGGTGATTTAGGACGGTAGCTGGACAGCATGAAGCCGGTGTAGCCGCTCTGCGTCATCCCGATCAGCGCGTCAGACTCCAGGTCTTCCGCGATCTTGCACGCATTGTAACAAAGCGCGTCGCTCAGGAAGGTGGGGGAGTGGCGGTGAGGGATCAGGTTGCGGTTGTAGATGATGCTTTCTTTTTCCACTTCGCCGATGATCTTGCGCATGGTCTGGATCACCAGTACAGGATGGTTGCCGGTGGCGGTTTCGCCGCTCAGCATCACTGCGTCAGCGCCTTCCAGCACTGCGTTGGCCACGTCAGTGATCTCGCTGCGGTTCGGGCGGGTGCGGTCTATCATGGATTCCATCATCTGCGTAGCCACAATCACAGGCTTCGCGCGGTGGATACATTTGCGGATAATGTCTTTCTGGATCATCGGCACCTGCTCAACCGGCAGCTCCACGCCGAGGTCGCCACGGGCGATCATCACGCCGTCGCTTTCCCAGATGATCTCTTTCAGGTTCTGGATCGCTTCCGGTTTTTCGATCTTGGAAATGATCTTCATTTTGGAATTGCGCTCTTTCAGGCGTTTACGCAGCAGGCCGAGGTCTTTTACGTTGCGCACGAAGGAAAGCGCCACCCAGTCGCACTCCTGGTCAATAATGAATTCCAGGTCCTCTTCGTCCTTCACGGTGAGTGCAGGCAGGGAAACCTTGGTATCAGGCAGGTTGAAACCTTTTTTGGAGGAAAGCACGCCGCCGAGCAGCACTTCTGCTTTGATGAGATGATCGGGCGTCACTTCTTTCACCACGGTCTCGATCTTGCCGTCGTCAAGCAGGATCTTCTGGCCGGGGCGCACGTCTTTATGCAGGTCATGGTAAGACACATAGATCTTTTCCATGTTGCCCACGCATTTTTCGGTGGTAAAGGTGAGGATATCTCCTGCTTTCAGCGGCAGGGCGTTGTTCTCGATCTCGCCTACACGCAGTTTCGGGCCTTGCAGATCGGCCAGGATGGCGATGTTGTAAGGTTCCGTTTTATTGATCTGGCGGATATAGTTGATGATCCGCAGTTTGTCTTCATGGCTGCCATGGGAAAAGTTCAGGCGGAATACGTTCACCCCGGCCCGTACGAGTTCCAATAACTTCTCATAGGTATCAGAAGCAGGACCAACCGTGGCTACGATCTTGGTCTTCTGCTTAGCATGCGCCGCACCGGCATCGTTATCCATTTCCTTGTGAAAGTATTTGGACAGATCTTTTGTACTCATAGACGTTTATTTAACTCGCAAGAATTTTGACAATCTTAAACCATTCCGGATCGATCTTTTGTTTGGCTTTAACGGCCTTGTCGAGCGGAGTATACTGTATTTTGTTATTAACGATACCGATCATTACGTTGGAAGTGCCGCCAATGAGCGCGTCTACTGCGGCGTAGCCCATGCGGCTGGCCAGCAGGCGGTCCATGGTGGTGGGAGAGCCTCCGCGCTGGATGTGGCCGAGGATGCACACGCGCGTGTCCAGCTGGGGCATTCTTTCCTGTACGTGGCGGGCTACTTCGTTGGCGCCGCCGAATTCGTCGCCTTCGGCCACTACAATGAGGTTCACCATTTTCTGGCGGCGCTCGTTGGCCTGGAGGTCGTCTATCACATCATCGATATTGGTTTTGCGCTCGGGGATGAGGATGTGCTCCGCACCGGTGGCAATACCGCTGTGCAGGCCGATATACCCGGCGTCGCGCCCCATTACTTCGATGATGAAAAGGCGGTCGTGTGCATCCGCAGTGTCGCGGATCTTGTCGATCGCTTCCACGGCAGTGTTCACCGCGGTGTCGAACCCGATGGTGAAGTCGGTGCCGGCAATGTCTTTATCGATGGTGCCGGGCAGGCCTATGCAGGGAATATCGAATTCCTGGCTGAACTTCTGCGCCCCTTTGAAGGAGCCGTCGCCGCCGATCACCACCAGCCCGTCTATCCCGAATTTCTTCAGGTTCTCATAAGCTTTTTTCCTGCCGTCCGCTTCGTAAAATTCCTTACAACGCGCTGTTTTCAAAACCGTGCCGCCGCGTTGTATAATGTTGGCAACGGATTTGGATTCCATAGGAAAGATCTCGCCGGTCAACATCCCCTTGTAGCCATACATCACGCCGAACACATTCAGATGATGATAAATTCCCGTTCTTACTACCGCCCTGATGGCTGCGTTCATCCCCGGGGCATCGCCGCCGGAGGTAAGAACTGCGATGTTGTTCACTTTTTTCATGAGTAGTTTAAAAATTTCTCTTAAGGCCTCATGGAATGTTATTTCATGTGTTATCTTAAGAATTCTTCAATAGCGTCTTAATATTTTTCCATCAATGGCCACATGGAATGGTCATTTCATAGTAATATTGCCTAAATAGCCGACTGGTAAAAGGCGCACAAAATTAACATTTTTAAATAGTTTCCTATCATTATTCGATGAATTAACCTAAATTTTTAATTTTAATCAAATAAACCGCCAACTTTTTTTAAAAAATATATGTATGACAAATTTAAACCATAAGCATGTTGTCATGGGAGTATTGATGTCGTTAACCGCAGGAACCCTGGCAGCACAACAGGCCCCGATCACTTATCCCCACACCCGCAAAGTGGATACAGTGGATGATTACCACGGAAAAAAGATTGCCGATCCCTACCGCTGGCTGGAAGATGATAATGCCGCGGATACCAAAAGCTGGGTGGACGCGCAGAACGGCGTTACCGAGAACTATCTCGCTTCCATCCCCTTCCGCCCGCAGGTGAAACAGCGGCTGGAAGAGCTTTGGAACTACCCCCGCTACGGCACCCCCTTCCGCGAAGGAAAATATTATTACTTCTATAAGAACGACGGCCTCCAGAACCAGGCCGTGCTCTACCGCCAGGAAGGGCTGAACGGCACTCCCGAAGTGTTCATAGACCCGAATAAGCTGTCAGACAAAGGAACGGCCGCCCTCGGCTCCCTAAGCTTTTCCAAAGACAGTAAATACTGCGCCTACCTGGTGGCCAAAGCCGGTTCCGACTGGCAGGAAGGCTTCGTGATGGACGTAGCTACCAAACAACTGTTGAGCGATAAGCTGGACTGGATCAAGTTCTCCGGCCTCTCCTGGAAAGGCGACGGCTTCTATTACAGCCGTTACGACGCGCCGGACGAAAAAAGCAAGCTCTCCAAAAAGAATGAATTCCATAAAGTATACTTCCACAAAGTAGGCACCCCGCAGGAGCAGGACCAGCTTATTTATGTAGACAAAGAACATCCCCTCCGCAACGCCGGTGTGGGGCTTACGGAAGACGAGCGTTTCCTCATCCTCAGCACTACCGAAGGCACCAGCGGCAACGAACTGTATTACCGCGACCTGCAGGACCCTTCGCAGACCGACTTCAAGCTGCTCGTAAAAGGTTTTGCCTATGAGCCTTCCGTGGTGGAGAACGTAGGCGACAAGCTGCTGCTGCTCACCAACCACGACGCGCCCAATTACAAGCTGGTGCTGGTAGACCCGAAGAACCCCGCGCAGGAGAACTGGAAAGTGATCATCCCCGAGCAGAAAGAAGTGCTCCAGGGCGTAGGCACCGCGGGCGGCAAGCTGTTTGCCAACTACCTGAAAGACGCTTCTACCCGCATTGTGCAATACAGCGTGGACGGTAAGCTGGAAAAGAATATCACCCTGCCCGGCATCGGCACGGCCGGCGGTTTTGGCGGCAAGAAGGAAGACAAGACCCTGTTCTATACCTTCACGTCTTTTGTAGCGCCTCCCACCATTTATAAATACGATATTGCTTCCGGCAAGTCTGAAGTGTTCCGTAAGACCGAGGTGAAATTCAACCCGGCTGATTACGAAACCAAACAGGTGTTCTTCACCAGCAAAGACGGCACAAAAGTGCCCATCTTCCTGTCTTACAAAAAGGGCATTAAGATGAACGGCCAGAACCCTGTGCTGCTCTACGGTTACGGTGGTTTCAACATCCCGATGACGCCGGGTTTCTCCGTGTCTAACCTCTTCTTCATGGAGCAGGGCGGCATTTACGCGGTGGTGAACCTGCGCGGCGGCAGCGAATACGGCGAAGCCTGGCACAAGGCCGGTATGATGGAAAAGAAACAGAACGTGTTCGACGATTTCATTGGCGCGGCGGAATACCTGGTGAAGGAAAAATATACCAATCCTTCGAAACTCGCCATCCGCGGCGGTTCCAACGGAGGTTTGCTGGTGGGTGCGGCCATGACGCAGCGGCCCGAGCTGTTCAAAGTAGCGCTGCCCGCGGTAGGCGTGATGGATATGCTCCGCTTCCAGAAGTTCACCATCGGCTGGGCCTGGGTAACGGAATACGGCAGCAGCGACAAGCCGGAACAGTTTGATTACCTGGTCAAATACTCCCCGCTGCACAACCTGAAAAAAGGCACCCACTACCCGGCCACGATGGTTACCACGGCAGACCACGACGACCGCGTGGTGCCGGCGCACTCCTTTAAGTTTGCTTCTGCCCTGCAGGAAGCGCATGAAGGACCTAACCCCGTGCTGATCCGCGTTGAAACGCAGGCAGGGCATGGCGCGGGCAAACCCACGTCCAAGCTGATAGACGAGGCGGCAGACATCTGGTCGTTCACCATGTACAACCTGGGCATGAATTTCAACAAGGTAAGCCTGGGCAAAAAAATGTAGTGATAAACTTTACCGATAAACGCCGCGTAATACAGGATGTTACGCGGCGTTTTAGTATATTAACATGATGAAAGTTCTAATCACAGGGAGTAATGGTCTCCTCGGGCAATACCTGGTTCAGAAGCTGGCCGGAAATCCGGATTATGAAGTGATTGCAACCGGCAGGGGGCCCAACCGCCTGCGGATGAAGCAAGGGTATGCCTATGAATCTGTGAACCTGGCTGATGAAGCCGCCGTAAAAGGCCTGGTGGACCGCCATCAGCCAAACGCCATTATCCATGCCGGCGCTATGACACAGGCTGACGACTGCGAACGCAATAAAGACGCCTGCTGGATGGCCAACGTCAGCGCCACCCGCTTCCTGCTGCATGCTGCCGAAAAAGCGGGTTCGTTTTTCCTGTTCCTCAGTACAGACTTCGTGTTCGACGGCCTTGCCGGGCCCTACAGCGAAGAGGACCCGGTAAATCCCATCAATTATTACGGCGCCAGCAAAGCAGCCGCAGAGCGCATCGTGAAGCAGGCAAAGATACCCTGGGCCATTGCGCGCACGGTATTGGTATACGGCGTGGCAGACGATCCGCGGCGCAGCAATATCATCAGCTGGGTGAAAACCAACCTGGAGCAAAAGAAAAAGATCAAAGTGGTGGTAGACCAGTGGCGTACACCCACGCTCGTGCAGGACCTGGCCGAAGGCTGCAGGCTCATCATCGATAAAAAAGCGGAAGGCGTGTTCCATCTTTCCGGCAAAGACATGTTAACTCCGTACGATATGGCCGAAAGGGTGGCGGATTACCTGGAGCTGGATAAGCGGCTCTTCGAAAAGGTAGATGCTTCCAGCTTCCGGCAGCCGGCGCAGCGGCCGGCAAAAACCGGCTTCGTGATAGACAAGGCGGAGCAGGCATTAGGCTATGCGCCCCATAGCTTTGAAGAAGGACTGAAGATCGTGGTGGAACAGCTTACCGGTAACAAATAAGAACATTATCATAAAAAATGAAAGGCCGTCTCTGGGAGACGGCCTTTCATTTTTTTATATCGTCTGACGATCAATAAGCGATATATACGGGCATTTTGAACTTGTCCGCCACGGAATCTTTCGCAGCGGCAGTGTCCGCCGGCAGGCTGCGGAAAGGCACGGCCAGGTGGTAAATGGAGGAATCGCCGGAAGTGAAGAGTACTACTTCCGAGTGGCCCCAGGAAATCCTTTGGGCGAGTTTTTTCTCCGCTTTTTCTTTGGAAGGGAATTTTTCGAATACTACGTAATAACTGATGCTGTCGCTCACCGGCGGGGCCGTTTCGGCTACCGCGGGAATGGAATCCTGTACGGGAGGCGTAACGGTCTGCTCCGGCGCTTTGCCGGCCGGTGCGGGCGGCATGATCTCGTCTTTGAATATCCATGCGGCAAGGCCTGCGCCGATCACCAGCAGCGGCAGCGCTACCCACCACCACCTGAAGCGGCCGCGGGGCTCGTCTTCCAGTACGGCTTCGGTGTGTTCCACCACTTCCTGGTTCACCACTTCGGTGGTGCCCTGCAATACTTTGGGAGCCGCGTCCGCACGCAGAACGGGCGCCAGTTCCAGCGGCTGCCACGCATCGGGCAGCTCCTGGGCGGTAAAGCGCACCTGCCCGAGCGGGTCCAGGCGGAGGGAGCCGATGCCCGGCAGGTCGATAGGCTGGCCGGATTGCAGCTGTTCCCGGAACTCCTGGAGATATTTTTCCAGCTTGAGGCTGGCTACAGATTCAATGAGGTTCTCTTTCTGGGAGATCCAGTGAAGGCAGGAGCCATCGTCTTCCCAGCGGGTTTCGAAGCTCACCTGCTGGCGCGGCGGCGTAAGCACCTGCTCCACCACGGAAAAATGCGCCGGGATGTGCTGGATGGCAAACGTGCCCACCTGCGGCAGAGAGCAGGTCTGCTGTTTGAAGAGCACTTCTGTGATATATTGCTGTAGCATTACGGCCTGGTCAATTTTGAATGCAAGTTTACGCAATTAAAACTTAACCATGATACCCCCCAGGATATTGAACCCATAACTCTGGTATCCGTACCAGCGCTGGTACTTGTAGCTGAGTATGTTATTGGCGTTCAGCCAGAGGTTGAAGTTCTTGCTGATATTGTACACAGCCCCTGCATTCAGGTCCTGCGCCGGTTTCACTTTCCCGAAATCGCCGTTAGGCAGCACGTAATAGCTGCCGCTGAGGGTGTACAGGTTGGCGTTCAGGTGGAATTTTTTGCCGAAGGAATACTGGGCATACAGGCTGGCCTTGAAAGGCAGCATGTGCCAGGGCTTCAGCTCGGTCTGCTGGTCGTTCCAGTTATACCAGTCCACGCTCACGCGGGCCTGGAACTTCTCTTCCTGGATATACCCCACTTCCGCATGCAGCTGGAAAGCTTTCAGCTCCTCTTCGTTCCTGATATCGAACTTCTTGCCGTCTACGGTGTCGTTTACGAACAGCGGCAGGTTGTGCCAGGTAATGGCGCCGAACTTGGTGTTGTAGGTGAAGTGGTTGCCCAGCGTACCTTTGATGCCGGTGTACTTTTCTTCCACCCTTGTGTTCAGGATGCCGTCAGGGTAGGTGTTGATGAAAGGATTTTCATTCGCCAGGTTGCGGAAGTTGTTCTTGTTGATATAAGAGATCCAGCCGCTGCTGAGGATGAGTTTTTTACGGATCAGGTGCGACTCGTTCACGATATCTGGCAGGAGGTAGAACTTGCCGTTGCTCCAGGTGGGATTGGCGCCGGCATGCAGCATGAACCCGGGCTTGGTGATCTCCACCGCGGGGTGGATGGCCGCCACGTTGTTATTGATCTGGTCGTTGTCGTCTTCTTTAAAAGTGCTGAGATCGGCCAGCCCTTCCACTTTCAGCCAGATATCCTCGAATATCTGTTTGCGGACAGGCGCTTTCAGCACAAACGTGTTTTCCATCCTTTTGTAGCTGTCGCCGAAGATGGTGAACTCTGCCTGGGGATTGTACTGGAAGGCCCAGTCGTTCTGCGGCCTGTTCTTCAGGCCCACTTTGGCGGTCACTTCGTTGAAGGCCTGCTTCACATCCGATTTTGAGAATTCGTAGCGGGAATGATCGTACCCGTAATAATGCACCTGGTTGCGGTTGTAACCCAGGCTGCCGTTGATCTCGAACAGCGGGGAGAAGTAGGTGCCGGAGGCCAGTACGTTCACGTTGGCATAGTCCTGGTTTTCAATATCTCCTTTGGATGAGATGTAATTGAAGAACAGGCCGAAATTGTATTTGTCTGCCCGGCCGCTGCCAAACCCTGCCTGGATGAGCGGGGTGGAGTAGTTGCCGTAGCCGAGCTTTACGAAATTATTCTGGAGGTAAAGCGCGGAAGTGTCCCGCCCGAGTGCCAATGGCTTGATGGGCACGGGCTGGTACATGAAGTAAAGGTTCAGCGCGGGCACCTGGTACCCGAGCCGCGGGCGCGCGGTGTCCAGCGCGGGCAGCGAGGCGGTCAGGTTCAGCTTGGCCGCATCGCGCAGCTTGGGCTGGTATTTACTGATGATGTCTATCGTTTCCTGCTTCAGGGAGTCTTTCTGCGCGAAAGCGCCGAGGGGCAGGGCAGCGAGTAAACCAAGGATATATCTGATCTTCATGTTTGTCATCATTTAATTTTAGAACCTGCTTTTTCTTCTGCTTCCACTTTCGCGAGCTTTTCTTTGGCTTCGGCTTTCAGCTCAGGTATCGGGCAGTTTTCCGCGATACTCTGGAAGGTGGCTTTTGCATTGAAGTAATCTTTCTGGCGGTGATACACATCGCCCAGCAGGATGTATGCGCGGGCCGTCCATGCTTCGTATGAGGAGGTGTTCTTGATCACGTCGAAACCGGCTTTCTCCGCGGCGGCGAGGTCGTTTTTGTCCAGGTAGCATTTGGCAACGTTGTAACGCGCTTCTGCGCCGATCTCGGATTTGGTAAGGCCCGTCACGATCTTGTACTCTTCGATCGCTTCATCGTACTGCTGCTTTTCCTGCAGGGCCTTGCCCAGGTAGAAGTGCCCGATGATCTGATCGTCTGTGCTGATATTGGTGGCACTCAGCAGCTGCTCTGCAAACTGGCTCACTTCTTCCCAGTGTTTCAGCTGGTAATGACTGCGCAGCAGGCCACGGTTAGCCGCCAGGGTATTGTCTTTGGTGGTAGACATGCTCTGCAGCTGCTGGTAGTACCCGAGCGCTTTTTCATAATTCTTCACCTGGTAATAATTCAGGTAAGCGGCCTGTAAGGCGCTTCTTTCGGCAAACGGGCTGGCGCCTTTGGTGAGCACGAACTCGTAGGCGGGCAGGGCGTTCTCGTAATCTTTTTTGTTATACAGGCATTCAGCTTTGTAGAAGTTGGCCTGCAAGGCGAACTGCCCGTTGGGGAATTTTTGCAGGTAGGTGTTGAAAGCGGTAACCGCGCCCGTGTAATCCCCGCTGCTGAAGCGCGTTTCGGCGGCCGCATAGCTGAGGGAATCTTCCGCCGTGGCAGATACTGAGCGGCCGGTGGATTTCAGGAGGGCAAGGTAATCGTCCGTTTTGCCCTGGTCCACGTAAATGGTGCGGATGTTCTGCAAAGCGGTGTTGGCTTCGTTGGAAGCAGGGAATTTCTCCACCACCTGCCGGAAATAACCTACCGCGGTATTGTCCTGGTCTGTATTAAAATAAGCCAGTCCCAGCTTCAGGAGCGCTTTCGGCGCATTGGGACCTTCAGGCTGTTTTTGAAGGATGTTCTTGAGATGCGGGATGGCGTCGCTGAAACGTTCGTCGCTGAGGTAAGTGTCTGCGATCTCCATCTCCGCGTCGTTGTTAAAACCGGACGTGGGATATTTCACGGCGAGCTGTTTCAGGAGGTTCAGCTTCTCGCTGTGTTTGCCCTGTATGCCGAGGATAATACTTTTCTGGTAAGTGGCGTAATCTGCGCCGGCGTCGTTGTTGGCAATGATGCGGTCGTACAGCGAAGTGGCGGCGGGGAAGTTGCGTAGCATGTAATGGCAGTCTGCCGCGCGGAGCAATGCATCTGTGTTGATGCGGCCTGCATTGGGGCCGCTGGCGCGCTGGGCGGCTTCGAAGTAAGGCAGCGCGTTGGCGTACTGCTCTTTTTTCAGCAGGCTGTAACCCATGTTGTAGCTGGCCGTTTGCAGGTTGGCTTCGCCGGAAACGGGGGCGGAGCCGGTATTGAAATAAGCCTGGAGGCTGCTGATCGCCTTGTCTGTATTATTCTGGCGGAGCGCTATTTCCGCTTTCCAGAACTGCGCCAGCTGCACGAGGTTCTTGTCGTAAGGATTGGCCAGCGAAATGTCCAGCAGGCGGTCTGCTTCGGCTAACTGCTGGTCGTTCACCAGCTGTGTGGCGCGGCCGTAAGCCACTTTCTGGTAGGCTTTCAGCACGGCAGGACTTTTCTCCGGCAATTGTTCCAGTATGGCAATGGCTTCTTTGTAATTGTTGGTGTTGGCGAACAGCTGCACCAGTATCTCACGCGCTTCGCGGGTGTATTCCGAGCGCGGGTAAGTGTTCATGAAATTGGTGAGTTCTGCGATGGCAGCGTCCTGGTAGCCAAGCTCGAAGGAAAGTTTGCCGTAGTTGAAACGGGAAATTTCCTGTTGCCTGGCATTGGAACTGTTCCTGGCGCTGAAGGCGAAAGCGTTGCGCGCATTGGCTTTCTGGCCGGTGCGCAGGTAGCAGTCGCCCAGCAGGTACATGGAGTTCTGCCCCAGCGAATCCTTTTCACTGCTCAACTGTTTAAAGCCGGCGATCGCTTTATCGAGATTGGCGGTCTGGTAGTAGGCGTAGGAGAGCTGATAAACGTCTTCCCGGCGCACTTCATCCGCGTTGTCGTTATATTCTTCGAGGTAGGGCAGGGCTTTGGGATAATCTTTCTTTTCGAAATAAGCCTGGCCGAGGAGCTGTTTCAGTTCGGCGTCGTAATAAACGTTCCCTTTGCGCACGAGCGGTTCCGCATAGGCGATCAGCTGGTCGCGTTTGCCCTGGAAGTAGTAGATCTCCGCGATGTAGTAAGGTACTACGGTGCTGTATTTCGGCTCGTTCTTCACGCGTTCGAAGCTGCTGAGTGCGGCTGCGTACTGTTTGTTGTAGTAGGAAATAAAGCCATGGTAATAGTTCGCGGGGATGTAGTATTTGTTCTGGATATCTTTAATGGAAGCAAACAGCGGCTGGGCTTTCTGGAAGTCCTTCACGTTGAAGTAGCAGTAGGCCAGCTCGAATTTCATATCGGCGATCTCTTCGTTGGAGAGATTGTCGATACTTGCTTTTTCGTAATAGGGGATGGCTTCCTGGAGCTTATTGGCGTTGAAGTAGAAACGCGCGAGCTGGAAGCTCACCATTTGTTCGCGGGCGCTGTTGTTGAAATATTTGAGGAATTCCAGCGCTTTTTTCTCCGCATCATCGTTGCCCAGCTTGAGGGCGCACATGGCGTAGTAGTAATGAGCGTCGGTATTCACCAGGGAGCGGTTAGTTTCTGAAAAATACCCGATCCCGTCGATGGTTTGTTTGAAGAGTTGCTGGGATATGGCGTATTTGCCTTCTTTGTAGAGTTGCTGCGCTTCTTTGAAGGTCTTGTCGGGCTCCGTATAGATGCGGGATTGCTGCGCCGATGCGGCAGTGGCCCCTGTAATGCCCGCCAGGAACAAGAGTACGTGCAATCGTGGAAGCGCGCGGTTCTTTCTGGTGAATAGCTTCATGCTTTTTATGTTATTTCTCACAATATTTTTTAAAACGGTTCCGGCCCCGAAATATTTCAAATACCGCGCTGCGCGGCGTTTATAATTCCGGTGCCGTATCTAAATTGGCAATAAGAAAGGGGTTGTAAACCGGGCAAATATAACCGTTTCCACCTGTTTTGCCTTTCGCAGGTTATCTACGTAATGTGGATAAACTAATGGATGTGGATAACTATCGCGATGCTCCCTTGGTTTTGGAGAACCGCATCGCTAAATTTGAGTTTTATGCTGATATGCATTAAGAATATTAAAATTTGAGCAGCAAATTCCCTCGGGAGTACTTAACAAGAATCAAACCAATTATCATCTATGAAACTTCTCTCTTCCAAGATCAACAGCGGGGCATTGAATTTCGCGCTGTTGCTCCAGCGTGTGATCTTCGGCGCGCTTATCATGATGCATGGCTGGCCCAAGCTGATGAACTTCGCCGCAAAAGCGCAGAATTTTGCCGACCCTTTCGGCATCGGTAAAACGCCTTCGCTCATCCTCGTGATCTTCGCCGAATTTTTCTGCGGAGCGCTGCTGCTGATGGGCCTGCTCACCAGGCTGGCCACCGTTCCCCTGATCATCTGCTTCTGCGTGATAATTTTCATGATCCATGCAAAAGACCCTGTGATGGAAAAAGAAACGGCCATCATGTTCCTGGGCATGTGGGTGTCCATCCTGCTCACCGGCCCCGGCAAATATTCGCTGGATGCCGCCATCGGGAAATAAGTCATCAAACATAGACTGAGACAGGGTTCCGTACATTATCTGTACGGAACCCTTTTTTTATACCTGTCAAATCCCCTACATTTGACAATCCATTTAAAGACTGACCATGTATACAACGACGATTGACATACGCGTGCGATACGGTGAAACCGACCAGATGGGCTATCTCTATTACGGGAATTATGCGTTGTACTACGAAGTGGGCAGAACAGATGCGATCCGCCAGCTGGGTTTCACCTACCGCGAGCTGGAGGAGCAGGGTGTGATCATGCCGGTGGCGGAATTGCAGGTGAAGTACCTGCGGCCTGCTTACTACGACGATGTTATAACGGTGAAGACTATACTGAAGGAACTGCCTGCCAACCATAAGATCCAGTTCCACTCTGAATTATACAACCAGAAAGGCGAGCTGCTCAATGTGGGCAACGTTACGCTTGCCTTTGTGGACGCCAAAACAAAAACACGTATGAATATGCCCGAAGCCCTGCGGGAAAAACTGGCCCCGTATTTCGAAAGCGGGAAAGCCTGAGCAGCAGCGGCGCGGCAACGACGCAAAAGATTTCCAACGGACAGATCATGGAAAAGATACTAGCGAGCATTATCACCATCGGCGATGAATTGCTGATCGGCCAGACGGTAGACACCAATTCAGCCTGGATGGGCCAGCGCCTCAATGATGCAGGCATCTGGGTGCAACGCCGCGTAGCCGTGGGCGACGACCGGGAGGCTATCATCCGCGCGCTCGATGAAGAAGGGCGCCTTTCGCATATCATACTCATTACCGGAGGCCTCGGCCCTACGGCAGACGATATTACCAAACCCGTGCTGTGTGATTATTTCGGCGGCAAGCTCGTGCAGGACGAGCCTACGCTCACCCGGCTCATGGCCCTCTTCGAAAGCCGCGGCCTGCCTGTGCTGGAGCGGAACGTGGCGCAGGCCCTGGTGCCGGACACCAGTACCGTATTGCCCAACATGCGGGGCACCGCGCCCGGTATGTGGTTCGAGAAGGATGGGAAAATTTATGTGTCCATGCCCGGCGTGCCACACGAAATGAAAGGGCTGATGGAAAACGAAGTGATACCCCGGTTACAAAAACGTTTCACCACGCCTACGCTGCTGCACCATACCCTCATTACCGCCGGCATGGGCGAATCCTTTGTGGCCGAGCGGATCAGGGATTTCGAAGCCGCGCTTCCCGCGCATATCAAGCTGGCTTACCTGCCCAATTACGGGCTGCTGAAGCTCCGCCTCACTTCCGTTTCTCCCGAAAAAGCCACCGCGGCCGCGGAAATAAGGACCGCTTTCAACCAGCTCAAAACGCAGCTGGCAGACATTATCGTGGCGGAAGAAGACCAGCCCATGGGCGTGATACTCGGGAAAATATTACTGGAAAAAGGCCTCACAGCCGGCACTGCCGAAAGTTGCACCGGCGGGAAGATCGCGAGCCAGATCACAGCCGTGGCGGGCAGTTCGCGCTACTTCAAAGGCAGCGTGGTCAGCTATGCGAACGAAACCAAAATGAACCTGCTGGGCGTGCAGGCCGCTACACTGGAGGAACATGGCGCGGTAAGCGAACAAACCGTTCGCGAAATGGCCGAAGGCGCACTGAAAGCGCTCAATGTAGATTGCGTGATGGCCGTATCCGGCATCATGGGGCCTGACGGCGGCAGCGATGAAAAGCCCGTAGGCACCGCGTGGATCGCAGTGGGAGGGAAGAACAGCATCCGCACTACTTTGCACCGTTTCCGGTACGACCGCGCGCGGAATACAGACATGACGGTGGTGGCGGCGATGAACGAACTGCGGAAATGGCTGGAACTTTAATTTATCTTATTTTTGTCATCTATCTAAAAAAAGCACTTATATGGCAACAGTCGAACTGGTGATGCCCAAAATGGGGGAAAGCATTATGGAAGCTACCATCCTGCGCTGGCACAAGAAGCCCGGCGATAAGGTGAAGGTGGACGAAACGGTGCTGGAGATCGCTACGGACAAGGTGGACAGCGAAGTGCCTTCCATTGCGGAAGGAGAGATCACCGAGATCCTTTTTAATGAAAACGACGTGGTGCCTGTAGGTACTGTCATTGCAAGAGTGCAAACTGAAGCCGGCGCCGCCGTGGCAGCGTCTCCCGCTACCGCGCCCGCAGCGCCCGCGAAGCCTGCGCCTGCTGAAACGCAGTTCCAGTCTGTGCCGGCCCCCGCGCCCGCCAAAGCGGAAACGCCCGCCGTTCAGCCTTCCGGCGAACCGCGTTTTTATTCCCCGCTAGTGCTTACTATCGCGCAGCAGGAGGGCATCAGCTTTGCAGAGCTCGAAAAAATCCCAGGCAGCGGCGCCGATGGCCGCGTGTCTAAAAGAGATATCCTCGATTATATCGCCAACCGCGGCCAGCAGGTGCAGGAGCCCGAAGTGATCCGCGAAGAGCCGAAAGCGGCGCCCGCCCGCGAGGAAGCGAGGGTGTCCCGCGAAGTGACCACCGTGGCCGCTTCCAACAGCTATGGCAACAACGTGGAGATCATTGAAATGGACCGCATGCGCAAGCTGATCGCCGAGCATATGGTGCGCAGCAAGGCTACCAGCCCGCACGTGACCAGCTTCGCCGAAGCGGACGTGACCAACATGGTGCGCTGGCGCGACAGTGTGAAGAAGGATTTTGAAAAACGCGAAGGCGAAAAGATCACCTTCATGCCGCTTTTCGTGGAAGCCGTGGTGAAATGCATCAAACGTTTCCCGCTGGTGAACTGTTCGCTGGACGGGGATAAGATCATCCTGAAAAAAGACATCAACATAGGCATGGCCACCGCGTTGCCCAGCGGCAACCTGATCGTGCCCGTGATCCGGAATGCGGACACGCTGAACCTGGTAGGCCTTACCAAGCAGGTGAACAGCCTGGCCAACGCTGCCCGCCAGAACCGCCTGAAACCGGAAGACACGCAGAACGGCACCTTCACCATCACCAACGTGGGCACTTTCGGCAGCCTCACCGGCACGCCGATCATCAACCAGCCGCAGGTGGCCATCCTGGCGGTAGGCGCCATCAAAAAACGCCCGGTAGTGGTGGAAACCGAGCAGGGCGATTCCATTGCCATCCGGCATATGATGTACCTGTCCATGTCTTACGACCACCGCATCGTGGACGGTTCCCTGGGATCCACCTTCCTGAGCGCGGTAGCTACCGAACTGGAGAATTTTGACCCGGCGAAGGAGTACTAGTCTTCCCGGAAATAATATTGGAACGAAGGCTGTCCTTACCGGGCGGCCTTTTGTTTGTCCGGCAAGGCCGGTTTTAAGGCAATAATGACGCCGGTGCGGGCAAATGAGGGAAAGGCCAACCAGTGAAATTACCCGCGGCATTGAGCCTGCAGGGGCATAAAAAAAGGCTTCCGGGTGGAAGCCTTTTATAGTGTCGATAAGATGTTAAGCCAATTAATAACGACGATCGCGGCCACCGCCACCATATCCACCGCCACCGGGCCTGCCACCTCTGTTGCCGCCACCGGGGTTCGGTGCTTTCGGACGTGCTTCGTTGACCATCAGCTGTTTGCCTTCCACTTCACTACCGTTCAGACTCTCCATCGCCTTTGTACCCTCTTCTTGGTTAGGCATTTCAACGAATCCAAAACCACGTGAACGACCGGTTTCGTGATCTTTAATGATTTTTGCGGAGGTAACTTGCCCGAATTCGCTGAAGATTTGGTGAAGGTCCTCATCGTTCAACCTGTAATGCAGGTTGGCTACGTAGATGTTCATGATAAAAAAATTAAAAAATGAAAAATAATATTGAAGTTAAGGAATTAACTGAATAAAAAAAGAACTCCCCGTATTTTTCAAGGATACCGCCTATTTGCCATATATGTTAAATGACGGTTAAATTCAATATCATAGCCGGTTTCCAAGGATTATATGCAGGGTAAAAAAATGTGAAAATCGGGGATGTTAGCGTTATGTATTAAAAAATTTCGTAAATTCAGTAAAGGCCGGATTAAATGGCCCGCCAACTATGAAAGCATTGAGCGACATGTGGTTCGCGGAAGGGTTCATAGATTTTGAACTGAAAAAATACACCCTTCTCGCGTACCTCCAGGAAATCAACCGTTATTTCAATGAGAACAAACTGTACCCGCAGCTGGGCGATGTGATCTTTCACTACAACAACCTGGTGGCTTTCAGGGACAACAAACAATTCCTCCAGCAGCATTTTCCCAAACGCCTTACCGCCGTGAACATGGAGCGTCTCCAGCTGCTTTACGAACAAATGATCGCAGACGATGAGCTGATGGAAGAGCTGGAATCCATCCTCCAGTACGCCCTGCAGAAAATGAACGGCACCATCAAGGAAGGAACGGAGATATACGAATTCGTGGAAGACAAGCTGAACATCACGCCGGTAGGGCTTATCCCGCTGGACAGCCAGGAAGGCTACATGCTGTTGTCTGACGGGCGTTTCAGCGACACGCGCGTATACCGTTACCGCCTCACAATCTTTGAAAGGCATGATGAAAAATACCGTGGCATTCACACAGATTACATCAGCACTTACACGCGCAGTCTTACGCAAACCTACCCCGGCATCAAGCGCGACCTGATCCGCCACCGGAAAGACCTTCCTAACCCCGCCGTGTACACGGTGGAAACGGACCTGGTATTCCCTGTTGAGGAAACCCTGCTGCCGGTGGCGAAACGCTGCCTGGTGAAATACATCACGGTAAGCGGAACGTAAAACAAAACACCCGGCGCATGGCTGCAACCGGGTGGAAAATATCTCAAACTGCCCAGGGTGGCTTATTTCAGCTGGAGGCGCTTCGGCGCTTCGTTGCCAAATTTCACCTGCACTTCATACTGCAAAGGCGAATAATAAGTGGCAATGATCTTCCTTATCTTTTCTTTGCTCTGCTCAATGTACTGGCCGTTGTTCTGCAACTGCGAACGGGAAGTTTCATACAGTTTTTTCTGTACGTCGGTGTAGGTTTCATCGTCCGAAAACATGAGCCAGCCTTTTTTGTTGGCTGTTTCCATCTGGCTGAGGCGCAGCTCGTAACTCAGCAGCGACGGGGCCGGCAGGTTTACCGTGATCACTTTGTCCTGCTGCGAAACGGAGAAGTTCTGATCATTCACATCCACGCCGTATTTGGCGGTGTAAGGCACGGTTACCCAAATAGTGTTTTCGGCAAAAACCTTTTTCAGGTTGTCGGTCCACTCCCCGCTGTTGGCCACATTGCTGCGTTTGATGGAGGCATTGCCCTGCACTTCAAGGCTGGCCAGTTCCGCTATTTCCTTTACGATCAGGCTGTTGGAAAGCACCTGCTGGTTCACGTTCTTTGAGCCGGAACAGCGGCCCAGCATGAATATGCCGATGATAAACAAAATAATGACCGCCCATTGAATGATCTTCTTCATGCGAATATTTTATGAGTGTGCTGCGTTCATTTCAGGATAGGTTTTACCGATCCTTTTGCTCATGCTCCGCTCCGGGAATTCCCAAACGGAGAAGCCAAACTGTTTGTACAATCCCTGCGCATCCTGCGTGATGAGCATCATGCGCCGGAGGTCCTGCAGGCCGGGGTGGGAGAGTATCACTTCCATCAACCACTTGCTCAGCCCGCGTTTGCGCCATTCTGTGAGCACAAACACGTCCGCCAGGTAACCGAAGGTGGCCATGTCCGAGATCACGCGCGCAAACCCGATCTGCTGCCCGTTGGTATACAGCCCGAAACAAAGCGAGCCTTCAATGCTTCTTTCCACGATGGAACGGGGAATGCCTTCCGCCCAGTAGGATTCCTGTGAAAGGTACTGGTGTATTACGTCTACCTGTAACAATGCCTTGTCTGTGGAAATGAGGAATTCGTCTTTCCGGGCTTCAACTGGTCTTTGCATGGTTCATTGATTAAGGCCCTAAAAATAACAAAAACGCCGGATGCACTGAACCGGCGCTTTGAATATTCCGTACGCTTGTTTGAAGAGCTATGCGTATCGCTGCCTGCGCAGGAGGCGGGTATACAGTTGCGGTGTAAGCCCGGTCACTTCCATAAACTGGCGCTCCAGTGTATGGCGGCTGGTTTTGAAACGCAGGGCAAGCTCCAGCATGGCCACCTGCCCTTTTTGTTCAGTTAGGTAATCCACCATTTCATCCACCTGGCGAAGGGCAGGTTGCTGATGCGGTAACAGGCTTTCCAGGGCCAGATCCAGGATATGACGAATTGAATGGATGTCGGTAGTTTGTTGCAGCTCCCCTGCAATGTTCTTCCAGCGGCCGCTCACCTTGGTGAGGTCGCGGAAGTAATTGGTCACGGATTCCATGCTGATGCCCATCAGCCTGTGGCTGGCGTAAGCGTTCAACTGCACGATCACTGCGTTCAAAGGCCCGCTCACACGAGCGTCTACAGCGCAGGTAAAAGGACCGGTCACGGATGCTTCAGGCAGCTCGAAAGCCGCATGATCCATCGGTTTGAATGCCAGCCCACCTTGTTGAATGAAAACCAGGTATTGCCTGCCTGCAGTAAAGAGTTTCTTTTTTGCAATGTCCGCAGCGGATGTGATGTTCTGCAGGACAATATACTGTTGCACAAAAGGATGCAAAGTATCTTTAGGACTAAGGATATAGGTATTCATAGGACTTATTGCGGTTTTATCGGTGAACCTTCCGCTCTAAAACTGATGTAAATATAGTGAAATTACTATATGCAAGATCATTTTAATTAGAAAAATTTCTACGATACATGGAAGCTGTTGAAAATCTTCCAGTTAACGACAGAATAACAAAAGTCCCGGCCATGGCCGGGACTTTTGCATATTAAGTGGTTGAATATCAGTCGTCAAATCCCCAATCCTTGCCCTTCTCTGTAGCGGGCACCCCTTTGCTCAGCCATTTGGGAGCGGGCGCGCCTTTCAGGAAATGGTCGAAGAACTGCTGTTCGCGCACCTGGATGTCTTTCCGGTTCTGCCGCTGCACCAGGTTATGGGCCTCTCCATTATAATTAAGCATCCACACGGGTTTGCCCAGGCGGCGCATGGCGGTGAACATCTCGATACCCTGGTACCAGGGCACGGCCCCGTCCGCATCGTTGTGCATAATGGCCAGCGGCGTGGTCACCTTGGGGATGTGGAACAGCGGGGAGTTCTCGATGTATAACTCCGGTTTTTCCCACAATGTAGCGCCAATGCGGCTTTGGGAATGCTCGTACTGGAACTGCCGGTTCATGCCGCTTTCCCAGCGGATGCCGCCGTAAGCGCTTGTCATATTGGCTACGGGAGCGCCGGCCCATGCTGCTTTGAACAGGGGCGTGGCGGTAATGAGGTAACAAACCTGGTAACCGCCCCAGCTCTGGCCCTGTATGCCCATATTGGCCCTGTCTATCCAGGCGTTTTTCGCCAGCGCTTCGGCGCCGCTCACGATGTAATCGTATGCGCTTTTGCCGGGATGCCCTGTTTCGTACCGGATGTCCGGCGCAAGCACCACGTAGCCGCGGCTTACGAAGAAAGTGATGTTCAGCCTGGAAGGCGTTGGCGCGGGCGCCTGGTAGGTGTATAACCCGTCTGTCAGCTTCTCATAGAAATAGATCAGCACGGGATATTTTTTATTTGGGTCGAAGTCTTCGGGTTTGTAAAGGATGCCTTCGGTGGTTTTGCCATTGTAGGTATTCCATTTGAAAAGCTCCGCCGTGCCCCAGTTGTATTGCTGCTGCTGCGGGTTCAGTGCGCTGATGCGCGTTGCTTTGGCAACGTCCGCGCCGGCAAACACATCGGGCGATTCCTGGAAATTGCTGCGCTGGAAGAGGAACATGTTGGCGTTTTTCGCCTTGTCTACCGCGGAGTACGACCAGGGGCCCATTACGAGCTGCTGCAATCCTTTTTTGTGCTGCAGCCTGAGGCTCCACAGGCCGCCGTATTTGCTGGAATCGTTTTGCGCGGCCAGCAGCAGCTGCTGTTTGGGCAGCATGAAACGTTCTTCCCGGTCCAGTTTCAGGATGCGGAAAGCGGTGCGCAGCCTGCGGCCTTCGCCCCCGGTGAGGTTCACAGGCACTTCTTTGCCCAGCGGGTCTACCTGCCAGATGTCGTACCGGTCGTTGATGTACACGTACCTGTCGTGCTCCTGCCAGCCGTTGGTGCCATAGGGGCGCGGATGATCGGGCATGTCCATTTCTTCGTCGGTGATGCGCGCGGGAATGTTGGCGCTGATCACGCGGCTGCTGCCGGTGGCGGTTTCATAAACATGCCACTGGCCCCCGGGCTGGTCGAACCAAAGGATGAAACGCCCTTCGGGGGAAATGGAAAAATTGCCATCTACGTCAGCTTTAACGGGCTTGCGCTCGCCGGTATTTATGTTGACTGCATACGCGGTTTTGAGCGTGCTGCCCGTCCATTGCAGGGCTACGCGGTTGTTCGCATCCGTATAGCCGAGACCGTAAGGGGCATTGCCTTCGTCGCCGGGGATGAAGTTCTCCATGTTAAGATCACCTAACTGCACCATGCGTTGCTGCGCGGGGAAGTACACAGCGGCATAATTCCTTTTCAGCTCCCTGTCCAGGTTCTTCAGCTGCATGGTTTGCAGGTAATCGTCCTGGTAATGCCAGATATCTACTTTGGCCACTTCAAAATCCACGATGGTCGTGTCTTTCGGCTTGGGTATGGGGGCTGTGCCGAAAAAGAGGCGTTCGCCGTTGCGGGAGAACGTGAGGGTGCCGTCTTCGGAAACGCTCCATTTGGCGGGAATGCCCGGCGTGGATCTCGTCACTGTGATCTCCGCACTGTCTTGCCCGGGTTTGAAGTAATACAGCGAATAGAATTTCTGCAGGGCCTTAGCACTGTCGCGGCTGCCGAGGTAGGCCACCTGTAGGCCCTTTTCGTCGAAAGCGAACTGTGCGAATGTGCCGTGGCCGTTGCTGAGTATGCCGGATTTGCGGGAAGCCACGTCCCAGAGCAGTACCGCCGGTTTGGCCAGGGAATCCTTTTTGGGAGGATTGGTGACGAGCACGATGCGGTTGCCGGGTTTGCTGATGGTGTAGGATGTTACGCTTTTGACAGTATCGGCCTGCTGTTTGCCCAGGTACATGATCACGAGGTCGCCAGCTTCGGCGCCGCCGGGTTTGCCGGGCGTATCGTCATCCGCATCGGCAGCGTCTTTCAGCGGCGTGGGTTTTGCCAGCGCCGCGCGGGCTGAGGTATCTTTCGGTTTATCTTTCAGGTAAGCGAGCAGGCCGCTTCCCTTTTCAGGCGTTTTGAATGATCTCACCGAGGCGATCTTTGTGATGGCGGTTTGCCCCAGCTCCAGTATGCCCAGTGAATCTTTGGGCATGTCGGCGGGCAGTTTCTTTTTGATACGCGCCTGCCGGGTGTCCTGGAAAAGCGGTTTGATGTAAAAGATCACATAGCGGGAATCTTCGGTGATCACCGGCGCGGAACCGCGTGGGATGGTCACTTCCTGGCCGTTGCGCAGGTTGCGCACTACGAGCGTGGCGTCTCCTTCCTGCGGTGTAACAGTATAGGCGGCCCATTGGCCGTTGTTGCTGACGGTCTTTACGCCAATGCTCTGCCAGCCGTCGTACACGCTATGGTCCAGCGGTTTTTTGGATTGGGAGAAAGCGGTGGTCTGGATTAAAATGGTCAGGCACAGGCACCATCTGGCTGTTCGTCTCATAGCCGGTAAAATTTAGATTTGGTTCAGATAACGCGTAAAATAATATTTTCCGACGTACCGGGCGGCGTTAAGGTGATGAACGGTTTCAGGCGGAAGGCACACTGCGGCGGTGTTGCCGCATCACGCGCAGCATTTGCAGGACCACAGACAGCAGGATGAGGCCCAGCCCGGCATAAAAACCGCCCTGCAGCAATTTGTTCTCCTGGAAGAGGATGAATGCGAGGATGATGCTGTACAGGGGTTCCAGGTTGAAGCACAGGTTCACGGTGAAAGCGGAGATCTTTTTGAGTGCGTTCATGGAAAGGTTGTACATCAGCACGGTGCAGAACCAGGCGAGAATGAGCAGGTACACCAGGTCCATGGCGGAGGGAAGGAACGATTCCACGGGGAAGGCGCGCAGGTAGAAGGGCATCAGCAGGCTCAGCCCGACGAAGCCCACACCCAGTTCGTAAAAAGTGATGCTGGCAGTGTCGTATTTCACGACCAGTCTTTTGTTGAACACGGTGAACAGGGCGCAGAACATGGAGGAGAAGATGCCGAGAATGATGCCGGTGCGGTATTGCGTGTCGAAATGGAATATCAGCAATATGCCGGCGAGGGTGAGCATGCTGAGGAGCATCTCTGTTTTGTCGAACCGGCGGCGGTTGATGAGCGGGTCGAAGATGGCGGTGAAGAGGCTGGTGAGGGAAAAGCAGACCACGGCGATGGACACGTTCGCGTATTTAACGCTGCCGTAAAAGAATAACCAATGCAGCATGACCACGCAGCCCGTTCCGCCGATGCGGAGAATCGCGGGCAGGGGCAGCCTTTTCAGCTTACCCTGTATGCGGAACAATACGTACATGGTAACGGCGGTGAACAGCAGCCTGTACCATACGAGCAGTCCTTCGTTCATGGTGATGAGTTTACCGAGAATACCGGTGAACCCTGCGAGAAATACGGAGAGGTGTAGCTGTAAAAATGCTTTTTTCACTGTTAAGGATTATCCGAATAAGCTTTGCCATTGTATCTTCAATACCCCTAAAATGCCTTCCTTCACAATGCCTTTGCTCATTTTGGAATAGCCTTCCTTGCGGTCTATAAAAGTGATGGGAACTTCTTTGATCTTAAAACCGAGCTTCCACGCGGTAAATTTCATTTCGATCTGGAATGCGTAGCCTACGAACTGGATCTTGTCGAGGTTTATTTTTTCCAGTACTTCGCGTTTGTAACAAACAAAACCGGCGGTAGCGTCTTTCACCGGTATCCAGGTTACGCAGCGCACATAAATGGATGCGCCATAGCTGAGCACGGCGCGGTTCCAGGGCCAGTTCTCGGTTTTGCCGCCGCTCACGTAGCGGGAGCCTACCGCCACATCGGCGCCTTCGTGTGCGCATGCCTGGTAGAGGCGTACGAGATCTTTGGGGTTATGGGAAAAGTCCGCATCCATTTCAAAAATGAATTTGTACCCTCTTGCCAGCGCCCATTTAAAACCATGTATATACGCGGTGCCCAGCCCCTGTTTGCCGCTTCTTTCTTCAATGAAGAGCTGGCCGGGATGCTGTGCCTGTAAAGATTTTACGATCGCGCCGGTGCCATCCGGGGAGCCGTCGTCTACGATCAGGATATGGAAATCCTGCTGCAATGAGATCACCGCCGCAATGATCTGGCGGATATTATCTTTCTCATTGTACGTAGGTATGATGACTAATTTTTCCAATTAGCATGGTTTTTATAAGGATGGCAAAAATAGATAATGTCGCGCGCAAATTAGCACGTTTTGGTAAAACATTAATGTTTTTTTAGCACCATACTGGTGTAGATCTCTGTCAGTTTTTGTTTGGTGTTGAGAGGGAAATCGGCTTTCATCATCCAGTCATAATATTGGGGTTCAGCCTTTAGTACGTCTCTCACAGCCCTGCCTTTGTATTTTCCAAAGTTAAACATTTCCACGCCGTTCTGCATCACGATGCGGCGGGCGAAGTCCACGTACTCATCTTCCTTTGTGAAGGCGGCGAGGGCGTCCACATCCGCTTTGAGCTGTGATTCGTAGCGTACCAGCTGGGCTTCGAGTATCTCGAAGGTGGCCAGGGCGTCCGCTTCGGCGCTGTGGGCGTTGGTGAGGTCTTTATCGCAGTAGAATTTATACGCGGCGCTGAGGGTGCGTTTTTCCATGAGGTGGAATATCTTCTGCACGTCAATGAAACGGCGGTGGTCCACGTCGAAGGTGAGGCCGGCGCGCAGGAATTCTTCTACCAGCATGGGAATGTCGAACCGGTTGGAATTATAGCCGGCGATATCGCAATGTTCGAGGAACTGCCTGAATTCGTTGGCTACCTGTTTAAAGGTGGGTGCGTCTTTCACATCATCGTCGGAAATGCCGTGTATGGCAGTGCTTCCGGCGGGGATAGGCATGCCGGGGTTGATCCGCTTTACTTTGTTTTGCACGGACCGGTCCGGCATCACTTTTATAACAGCGATCTCGATGATCCGGTCTGTGGCGACGTTGGTTCCTGTTGTTTCCAGGTCTATCACAGCAAGAGGGCGGGTAAGTTGTAAAGCAGACATTATGGTTTATTGTGGTTTCTGTACCGTTAAATATTTTTTCAGTTCTGTGAGGTTCAGCCCTTCATAGTCGCCGGAGCTCATGAGCAGGAGGTTGGTATTGTCAAAGTCCTGTTTGTCGAGGAAGCGTTCCAGCGCCTGGCGGTCTGTGAGCACGGTGAGGTCTTCGCGTGCAAAGCCGTTGCGCACCACTTCAGGCTCCAGGTAGGGCATGCGTTTGATCTCCAGGGCGTGGCCGCTATAAAAAACAGCCGCAACGTCCGCCGGGTCCAGCGCGCCTTTGTATTCGGTCATGAACGCGGCGTTCAGGCTGCTGTAGGTATGCAGTTCCAGCACGGCTACCAGTTTTCGCTGCGGGTACTGGTTGCGCAGCGCCTGGATAGTGGCTTTCACTTTGGAGGGGGCATGCGCGAAATCGCGGTAAATGGCGGTATTCTCATTTTTCACCACCAGCTCCATCCTTTTGGCCGCGCCTTTGAAGGTGGCTATGGCCGCCAGGAAGTCGATGTCCCCTACGCCCAGGGCGCGGCATACCAGCAGGGCGGCATGGATGTTCAGCAGGTTATGCTCGCCGAACACCAGCAGGTCTGTAGAGGCATTGCCGAAGCGGACGCGGGTATGGCCGTTGATGATGGTATGTTCCGGAACGCCGTAGGGAATGCATTCCAGGTGTCCCGCTTCTTTCTCCACCAGCTGGCGCAGTGTTTCGTCGGTCTGGTTATAGATCAGCCTGCCGCCCGGCTCCATGGTGCGGATGAAGATGGCGAACTGTTCGAGGTAGTTATCGAAAGTGGGGAATACGTTGATATGATCCCATGCGATGCCGCTCAGCACGGCGATATGGGGGTGCAGGAAATGGAATTTGGGCCTTTTTTCCAGCACGGAGGCAGGGTATTCGTCTGCCTCGCATACGATCAGCGGGGCGTCCGTAATGTTCACGGACTGGGCGAAACCTTCCAGCCGGGCGCCCACGAGGTAGTCGAACCGGAGGCTGCATTGCTGCAGCACGTGCATGATCATGGAGGTGATGGTGGTTTTGCCATGGCTTCCCCCTATGGCTACGCGGGTCTTATCCCGGCTTTCCTGGTAAATATATTCCGGGAAGGAGTAGATCTTCAGGTTCAGTTCGCGGGCGCGGAGCAGCTCCGGGTTATCGGCGCGGGCGTGCATGCCCAGGATCACCGCGTCCAGGCCGGGCGTGATGCGGTCCGCATCCCAGCCCAGCGTGGCGGGGAGGATGCCGGCCTGGGCCAGGTTGGTGCGGGAGGGCTCGAATATTTCGTCGTCGCTGCCGGTTACCTGGTAGCCTTTATTCCGCAGGGCGATGGCGAGCTGGTGCATTACGCTGCCTCCTATCGCAATAAAATGTACTTTTGCCATGCTTATCAGGTCCTTCTGTGCTATCTTCGGGTGTGATAACGGGTCGTTAACAGCACATAGGATTGTTTTTTTTAATATAAAGTATATATTTGCAAAATAACGTCACAAAACACGAATCACAAAGTTCTACAATCCAAGCCTATGAAATTTCGTTTATTTACTAAAAAGCAGACTATGAAATCAGGACGCCGTATTTTCGGTATTGTATGTTTGATGGCGGTATGTGCTGCCATGTTTTCTTCCTGCGCCTCCCAGAAGCTGGGTTGCCCTATGAAGATCACCAAGGTACAACATGTAAAAGACAAAAACTGTTAGGATTATTATTATGTGGATCGCATTGGAAAGTGAAGAGCAATTGACGGCGGTACAGTCGCAATCTTTCGAGCAACCGGTAGTTATATTCAAGCACAGCACCCGTTGTTCCACCAGCAGCATGATCAAGAGCCGGCTGGAGCGCAGCGATGCCCCTGAGGGTATCGCGTTTTATTACCTCGACCTGATCAGGTACCGTTCTGTAAGCAACCGCGTGGCGGAGATGTTCGGCGTGGAGCATGAGTCGCCGCAGGTGCTGCTGATACGCGACGGGAAGTGTGTGTACGACGAGAGTCATATGGCAATTCGGATGGAGGAACTTGCGGAGATAAGCTGATAAAGACATTTAAACTGATCCGGAGCCCTGTTGAAAAGTATTTTACTTCTCAACAGGGCTTTGTTTTTTTGTAGCTTTGCGGGTATGTTCAAGCATCGTATAGTAGTAGCGGTTACAGGGGCGAGCGGTTCCATTTACGCGCGCCAGCTGCTAGGTAAGCTGGCAGCACTGAAAGACCAGGTGGAGCAGGTGGCCGTTATTATGACAGAAAACGCGCGGACCGTGTGGAGGACCGAGCTGGAAGACGAGGGGTTCAACAACCTGCCGTTCCCCGTGTTTTCGCAGCATGATTTTCACGCGCCCTTTGCATCCGGCAGCGGGCGTTACAATACCATGATCGTCTGCCCGTGCTCCATGGGCACGCTGGGGCGGATAGCCGGCGGTATTTCCAACGACCTTATCACGCGGGCGGCGGACGTGGTGCTGAAGGAGCGGCGGAGGCTGATCTGCGTGCTGCGGGATACGCCTTACAACCTGGTGCATATCCGGAATATGCAGACGGTAACGGAGGCTGGCGGGATCATTTGCCCGGCTACGCCGTCTTTTTACAGCCTGCCCCGCAGCATAGAAGAAGTAGCGGCTACGGTGACGGACCGGGTGATTGACCTGGCGGGCCTTCAGCAGGATACCTTCCGTTGGGGGGAATAAACATTATTACTACAAACCCGAATATGAAAATAGCGATCATCAACGGCCCCAACCTGAACCTTTTGGGCAAACGGGAGCCGGAAGTTTACGGCAGCCAGACATTTGAGCAATACCTGGAAACATTGAAGGCGCAATTCCCGCAGGTGGAGTTTGCCTATTACCAGAGCAATGTGGAAGGGGAGATCGTGAATCACCTGCATCATGTGGGTTTTGACCACGACGGCATCCTGATGAACGCGGGCGCCTACACGCATACGTCGGTGGCTATCCGCGATGCGGTGGCCGGTATCAAAACGCCGGTGGTGGAAGTGCATATCAGCAATATTTATGCGCGGGAGGAGTTCCGGCATACGTCGCTGACGGCGGCGAAGGCGGTGGGAGTGATCTGCGGGCTGGGGATGAAGGGGTATGCGCTGGGTGTTCGTTTTTTCCTGGAGAAGTGATTTCATTTTTTTGAGTGTACGGAAGGCAGTCTGACAGGCTGCCTTTCTTTTTTTGTATAACCTCCGGAAACCAGAGATATTTGATACTGGAACGGAGAATTTCTCAGGGGTTGAAATTGCCGGTGGATGCGGGGTTTGGGTAAATTTGAGGGATGAGTATAAGTAGTCATTATGAAATAACAAGAGTTGACAGCCGCAAAGATAAATTGAAATTCAACTTTCGCAGTCTTGGGCAGAAGGAATTGCTTAAAGCAATAGAATTTGAACGATTACCCATGTGGTTGGCCGGTAAGCCGGTTTATAATATTGGATTCGGTGATAATGAGCAAATTGGGATAATGGATACGACTGTCAGTAATAACGGAGATGTGTATAAGGTATTTAATACCGTATTGAGTACTATACCTCTTTTTTTTGAGCATCATCCGGGCGCGGCTATTCATGTCAGAGGCAGCGATAGTTGTGAGAGTTATTTTGACCGGTGTATCATGAATTGTAGAAGAGCATGTATTGTAAAGTGCAGGAAGGAGGGCCGGAGGATGTCTGTCTACCGCAGTTTTGTGAATAAGTATTATCATCAATTGATGATTGATTATGAGCTTTTCGGTGGTATTGACAATAATGTTTCTCTTCGTACCAATTGGGAATATTATACGATTGGTAAACTGTATGATGTTATACTAGTTTATAAGAAACCTAAATAACCAGAACATGAAAACGGAAAAAATTATTATTGAAATACCTACGGGTAAAACTGATGAAGAGGTGCGGCAGATATTGAGAGATGTGGCAAATTCATTTGGAAAGAGTATACCCCGTGAACGAATCGCTAAAGCGGAGGCACATTTAAGAAATTCTGTATGGCCGGAAGGGATTGAGGCCGTATTTATTCCTCCTGCCTGACGATCTTCAGCTTTTTTTTGAGCTTTCCCTCCAGAGTTTTCTGAGGGTGCTTGCCCTCCTCTGTCCAATCAAATATAAAACCACCAAAACATGAAACTCGACAAAATTACCATTGAAATACCCGCGGGTAAAACACCCCAGGAAATTGAGGAGATCTTCAAAGAGATCTTATCCATGATGAAGGAAGATATGGAGCAGATACAGGCGGCCATTGGGAAAGAGCGCATGAAGAATTACCGCTGGCCCCGGGATATTAAACCGGCCGGCTCTGCCTGAGCAGGATGGGTATCATAAGAAAAGGGCTGCTCCTGCAGGAACAGCCCTAATTCAGTGATTTTATTCTTTTAATGTGCATGCACATGCTCTTCCTTGAAGGCCTCGCGCGGCTTCAGGCCCAGCAGTTCAAACATCATATGGTCTTCTTCGAAGGAAGGGTTCTTGGTGGTCAGCAGCTTTTCGCCGGTGAAAATGGAGTTAGCTCCTGCCATAAAACACATAGCCTGCTCGGAAAGGCTCATTTCGGCACGGCCGGCGCTCAGGCGCACCATGGCTTTCGGCATCAGGATGCGGGTGGTGGCGATCATACGCACCATATCCCAGAATTCCACTTTGGGCAAATGCTCCAGCGGGGTGCCTTTCACGCGGGTCAGCGCGTTGATGGGCACTGAATCCGGGTGCTCAGGCATGGTGGAAAGGGTGAGGAGCATGTTGATACGGTCTTCATGACTTTCACCCAGGCCGATGATACCGCCGCAGCAAACGGTTACGCCTGCTTTGCGCACGTTGTCGATGGTTTTGAGGCGGTCGTCGTAAGTGCGGGTGGTGATGATCTCGCTGTAATATTCGTCTGAGGTGTCCAGGTTGTGGTTGTAAGAGTAGAGGCCGGCGTCCGCGAGCTTTTGTGCCTGCGACTCGGTGAGCATGCCCAGGGTGCAGCATACTTCCATGCCGATCTCGTTCACCCCTTTCACCATGTCGATCACACGGTCAAAGTCGCGGTTATCGCGTACTTCCCGCCATGCAGCGCCCATGCAGAAGCGGGTGGAACCGGCTTCTTTGGCTTTCCGGGCGTATTCCAGTACTTCGTCCTTCTTCATCAGGGCCTGTACGTCGATGCCGGTATTATAGCGGGCTGCCTGGGGGCAGTAAGCACAGTCTTCGGAACAACCGCCGGTTTTGATAGACAGCAGGGTACAAACCTGTACCTCCGCAGTATCCTGGTATTCACGGTGCAGGGTGGCAGCACGGTACATCAGCTCCAGCAACGGCGTGTTATAGATATCCTTTATTTCTTCGAGTGTCCAGTCGTGACGGATCATAAACTTCGGATTTAGCGGCAAACCTATAAAACTATTACGAATTATCAATTACGAATAACGAATTATATTATTGTTTAATTGATAAAGCCTTAATGGCTACAGGTAGTGAAAGTTAGTTTTTGGCGTGATATTCAATAAGGTATGGTAAATGAGCTGGATGGTCTGCTCGATATCGTCTTTCTTCACCATTTCCACGGTGGTATGCATATACCGCAGCGGGAGGCTGATCAGGGCCGAGGGTGTGCCGTCGTTGGAATAGGCGAAAGCATCCGTGTCTGTACCCGTGCTGCGGCTTACTGCATGCAGCTGGTGAGGGATCTTCTCCTTCTTCGCCGTGGAAATGATCAGGTCGCGGAGGATGTTGTGCACGGCCGGGCCATAGGTAATGCTGGGGCCGCTCCCGCATTTGATCTCCCCTTCGATGTTCTTGTTGATCATCGGGGTGGTGGTATCGTGGGTAACGTCGGTGATGATGGCCACATTCGGTTTGATGCGTTTAGCGATCATCTCGGCGCCGCGCAGGCCCACTTCTTCCTGTACGGCATTCACAATATACAGCCCGAAAGGCAGGCGCTGCTTGTTTTCGGTAAGCAGGCGGGCCACTTCGGCGATCATGAACCCGCCAATACGGTTATCTATCGCGCGGCAGATGTAATAATCGTAATTCAATTCCTCGAAACCGTCTTCAAACGTCACCACGCAGCCTACGTGAATGCCCAGGTCTTCCACCTCTTTACGGGAACGGGCGCCGCAGTCCAGGAAAATGTTGTCCACCTTCGGTTGTGGCTCCTTGCCGTCGCCGCTGCGCAGCCGGGTGTGAATGGCAGGCCAGCCGAATACGGCCTTTACCGGGCCTTTCTCTGTATGGATGTTTACTCTTTTGGAAGGGGCGATAGCCTGGTCTGAGCCACCGTTGCGGATCACGTATATCAGGCCCTCGGGGGAAACGTAGTTCACGAACCAGGAGATCTCGTCCGCATGCGCCTCTATCACCACTTTAAAAGCGGCTTCGGGGTTGATGATGCCTACCGCGGAACCGTAAGCGTCCACGATAGTATCGTCGATATATGGTTTCAGGTATTCCAGCCATAATTTCTGCCCCTCTTTCTCGAACCCTGTAGGGGCGGGATTGTTGAGGTAATTTTTCAGGAAGGTCAGCGATTCCTTTGTCAGTATTGATTTCTGTTTCTTAGACATCTTTTGTTCAGGTTATGGTACTTGTATCCGGCAAAAATACGGATTCCATGCATTCGGCAGTCAGATTCCACCTAAAGCCATCCATGCAAAGTGGATAAGAGCGGACAACATCATGAGCCCGTCCAGGAAAAAGTAGTATACGTAGTCGGATGTATGTTTTTGCGCATACCCTTTCACCAGCGCTGTAACGGCCACCGGCGCCAGCAGGCTGAACAGTACATACAACGGCACGGCCGGCGCCAGCGCAATAGCAGTACCGGCCGCCAGGAGCAATGAAATGTAATACAACCGGTCCAGCTGATGCTCCGGCAGAAAGGTTATAAGGCTGCGGATGCCCTGCTGGCGGTCTTCTTCACGGTCGCGGTAATCAAAAAGGATGCAGATGGCATAGATGAGGAAGAAGCGGTACACGGCCAGCAACACCAGGTCGCGCACGTCCGCCAGCATGATGTCCGCCATAAAAGCGGGCAGCAGCGTGGTCACATACATCCATACGAAAGCAAGGAAAATGGTTTTCCCGATCGCGATCTTCGCCAGCCACCTGAAAGCCGGGTGCGGCACCTTGGGCGCGGAATACAGGAAAGTAAGCACCACGGCCCCGCCTATGGGCAGCCAGTGATGATACAGTTTCGTGAAGAACCACAGGGAGCCCAGCAAGCCGGTAGCGCAGCCCAGCAACTGTAAGGAGCGCCTGCGCTGCCCCCAGAGGATGCGTTCGGAATTGCGGATAGAGCCGGGCGTAAGATACCAGTGAAAATTATAGCTGCAGATGGTAGAGAAAAAAACGAATCCGCCAAAATTGAACCCGTCCAGCTTCAGCTGTAATATTTCTTCGGATTGCCATGCCATGGCCAGCGCGCATACAGCGATATAAATTGAGCTAAACAGCAGGAAATTAAAAAAGCCCCGGATCATTCGGCTAAAATAGGGAGAAATTATTTTTCCTTCAGCAGGGATTCATAGAGGGCGTAGTTTTCATCGTCGAAGCATACGAAGGTGACGGAAAGCGGGGCTGCCTGCTGGTGCAGGAATGTTTTCACGGTGTCTATGGCTATCTGCGCCGCAAGATCTTTTGGGTAATGGTATATGCCGGTGCTGATATTCGGAAAGGAAATGGTCCTGATATTATTCTCCACGGCCAGTTTCAGGGAATTGCGGTAAGCGTTGGCCAGCAGTTGCGGCTCTCCTTTGTCTCCGCCGTTCCAAACAGGGCCTACGGTATGGATCACATGTTTCGCCTTCAGCCGGCCGCCGGTGGTGATCACTGCCTCCCCGGTCTTGCAGCCGCCCTGCCTGTTGCGTATCTCGATGCACTCATTCAGTATCTCCGGCCCTCCTGCGCGGTGGATCGCCCCGTCAACCCCGCCGCCGCCCAGCAGCGACGAATTGGCGGCATTCACGATAGCGTCCGCGTTTTGTTTGGTGATGTCTCCCTTAATGAGATAGATCCTGCCAGGCATAATTGGAGCGTTTAATGGTCACAGGCTTGCTTGAAGTTAACACAAAAATTCAACCTGTAAAAACCAGCTCCGGTATAGTAAGCGCCTGAAAAAAAGGGCCAGCCAATCCATTGGCCGGCCCGGTTCCGGAAGATTCACACGTTTACTTGCGGTCGAATATAGATTTGGGTTTGATGAGGTCATATTCTACTACGCCGGTCTTCTTCGCCCAGTCGAAATACGAGGCAGACAGCTCGTTGACGATCTGCCGGTTCTGCTGCGCCAGGTCTGTTGTTTCCCCGCGGTCTTTTTCGATGTCGTACAGTTCCCAGCGGTATTGCGGGTAGGTTGAAACGAGTTTCCATTTGCCTTTCCGCACCGCCCTGTTGCCTGCGCGTTCCCAGAAGATAGGTTCTTCGCGGTTCAGCCCGGTATTGGAAAAGAAAAGCGGGGCGAGGCTTTTGCCGGGCAGCTGGTGGGTGTTTACGCCATGGAACTTTGCGGGATATTTCGCGCCGGCTATCTCATAAAAAGTAGGCGCAAGGTCTATCAGGTGGGCAGTACCCGTCTCGATCCCGCCTTTCTTTATCTTCCCGGGAAACCATGCGATGAGCGGCGAACTGATGCCGCCTTCGTACATGGAGTTCTTGAAGGAACGGAAAGGGGCGTTGGATACGAAAGACCAGTTCCTGCCCTGCGCTTCGAAAGAGCCTGCGGTGCCCACGGGACCGGAGTTGCGGCCCGCCCTCTTTCCGCCATGGGCCACGTCTTCAGCCGGTGCGCCGTTGTCGGAAATAAATACGATGAGCGTATTCTCATCTTTCTTCAGCTCTTTCAGCTTGGCCAGCACTTTGCCTACGCCCTGGTCCATACGGTCCACCATGGCGGCGAACACTTCCATTTTCGCGGCCCAGAGCTGTTTTTCGTCGTAGGTGAGATTGTCCCAGTCCGGCACGGTCTCATCCCGGGGGGCAACGGTTTGCCCGGGTGCGAGCAGGCCCAGCCTGGTTTGGCGGGCGAGGCGTTCGCTACGAAGGGAGTCCCAGCCGATGTCGTAACGGCCTTTGTACCGGGCAATGTCTTCCGGCAATGCCTGCAACGGCCAATGCGGGGCGTTGAAGGCGAGGTACAGGAAGAAGGGTTTGCTGGTCTTGTTTTGTTCTTCGAGGAATGCCACGGCATTGCCGGCTATTTCATCGGTGAAATAATAGCTGTTATCTGCGGGATGCTGGCGCTGGTTGTTTTTCAGCAATACCACCGGGTATTCGTTACCCCTGATGGGCATAGGTTTGGCGTCAAAATAATTGGCGCCGCCGCCTACTACGCCGTACGATTGCTCAAAGCCGCGCTGGTTGGGCCAGCTGAGACTGTCGTTACCTACATGCCATTTGCCGGACAGCAATGTGCTGTATCCTGCGTTCTTCAACACTTCGGCCAGTGTAAGCGATTCGCGGTTGAGAAATCCCTGGTAGGCAGGCAGGCCGAGGTTCACATCAAAATACCCGATGCCGGCTTTATGCTGGTATTGCCCCGTGAGCAGCGACGCCCGGGTGGGCGCGCAGATGGAGTTGTTGTAAAATTCTTTCAGCCGGAGGCCTTCGGTGGCCAGCCTGTCCAGGTTGGGCGTGCGGATCTCGGAGCCGTACGCGCCCAGGTCTGCATAACCCATATCATCCACCACGATGAGGATGATGTTGGGCCTTTTGTTTTGCGCCTGTGCTTTGCCGGAAAGCAATAAGGCCAGTACGGCAGCGGAAACGGTGAATATCTTTTTCATGTCGATTGTTTACGGATTACGTTGAGCAGTGCGCTGCCCGCCGGAAGTTGCAGCAGCATTGTTGGTATGATTGGTATTGCCCGCGGCATTGCTGTTGAATGGCCCTGCAAACCCGGATGGCCCCGCCGGTTTGATCTTGTCATATTCCACCACGTCGTTGTGTTTGGCCCAGTTGTCGTAAGCAGCGGATAGCTCGTTCACCACCTGCGGGTATTGCGTGGCAAGGTCCTTCGTTTCGGCGCGGTCGGCCTCGATGTCGTAGAGTTCCCACTGGTTGCGGGAGTAGGAGGAAACAAGTTTCCACTTGCCGTTCCTCACCGCGCGGTTGCCTGCGCGTTCCCAGAACAGTGGCGTTTTGCGTGCAGGCTCCTGCTGGGTGAAAAAGAGTTGGGCAAGACTGATACCCGGCAGGGGATGGGTGTTCACCTTGTTGAAAACGAGCGGGTAGCTGGTCCCGGCCACATCGTAAAAAGTAGGCGCGAGGTCTATGAGGTGCGCCGTGCCGCGCGCTACAGTACCGGCTTTGATCTTCCCCGGAAACCATGCGATGAGCGGCGAGCTGATGCCGCCTTCGTAAGCGCTGGCTTTGTAGGAACGGAAAGGGGAGTTGGAAACATGCGCCCAGCTTTGTTCCTGGTAATCGTAAGAACCCGCACTGCCGATAGGCCCTGAATTGCGCTGGCGTTTCCTGCCGAAAGGAATGAACCCGCCCTGCGCGCCGTTGTCTGAAATAAAAACGATCAGCGTATTATCATCTTTTTTTAATGCCTTCAGCTTAGCCAGTATGCGGCCGATGCCCTGGTCCATGCGGTCTATCATGGCGGCGTACACTTCCATTTTCTTTTCCCAGAGTTTCTGCTCGTCGTAGGTAAGGCTGGCCCAGGCCGGCACTTCTTCGTCGTGGGAAATGGTGGTGTTGGCATTGATAAGCCCCAGCTTCTTCAGCCTGGCGATGCGCTGCGTGCGCAGGGAATCCCAGCCGATGGAATATTTGCCGCGGTATCTGGCGATGTCTTCCGGCTGCGCCTGGAGTGGCCAGTGTGGCGCATTGTAGGCAACGTAGAGAAAAAACGGCTTGCCTGTTTTGTCCTGCTCGTCGAGGAATTTTTCGGCGTGGCCGGCAATTTCATCGGTGAGATATTGGCCGGGCCGGAGGGTGACCTGTTTGTTGTCTTCTACAAGCTGCACGGGCGGTGCTTTTTCTTTGTACGGACTGATGTCGAAATAATTACTGGCGCCGCCGATGAACCCGAAGAACCGGTCGAACCCGCGCTGGTTGGGCCAGCTGAGGCTATCGTCGCCCACATGCCATTTGCCGGACATCAGCGTGCTGTAACCGGATTGTTTCAGTACTTCTGCGAGCGTAAGCGATTCGCGGTTCAGGTAGCCCTGGTATGCGGGCAGGCCAAGGTTGACGTTAAAAAAACCGATACCTGCCTTGTGTGCAAACTGGCCGGTCATAAGCGACGCGCGGGTAGGGGCGCAGATGGAATTGTTGTAGAACTCGCGCAGGCGGAGGCCTTCGCCGGCCAGCTTGTCCAGGTTGGGCGTGTGGATCTCTGAGCCGTATGGGCCGATGTCTGAGAAACCCATGTCATCAACCATGATGAGGATGATGTTGGGTTTCTTTTGTTGTTGGGCCTTGCTTTGGTTAAAAATGCCGAGCAGGGCCAGCAATATGCATATTCTCATGTTGAAAGGGTTTGTCCGTTTAATTGGCCCACAATGGGTCCTGTTTGAGTTTGGGGTTCAGGTTCAGCTCGCGCTGCGGTGTGGGGAAGCGGATGTGTTTGGGCGCTGCGAGTGTTTTGCCGGCGGCCTTGAGTGTTTTTACGTAATAATCAGGGCCGCGGCGCACCAGGTCGAACCAGCGCTGGTATTCGAACACCAGCTCTTTTCTTCTTTCCTGGAACACGCTGTCGCGGAAATCGTTTACGCTCAGCGAAGGCGCAATGTCTTTCAGCAGCGGGATGCCCGCGCGTTGTCTTACTTCATCCAAGGCACTGTATGCGGCCGCAGTGGGCCCCTGGTGCTGCTCGTTCAGCGCTTCCGCATAGATCAGCAGCACTTCCGCGTAGCGGATAATAGGCAGGTTGCGCGAAGACTGGCCGGGGTTGCCCTCTACAGCAGGGTCGTAATATTTATGCAGGTGCGGCTCAAAGGTGTACAGCTTCCCATCCACCGGGCTGACCATTTGCGTCACGAAGGTTACGGCCCTGCGGGTATCCGTTTCGCTGAAACTTTCGTATAGCCTTCCCTGTTTGTGGATCGCATCGGCATAATCGCCATTGATGCCCGGCACTTCGTTGGGGGCGGAGCGGCTGGCAAGACTGTTGCCCTGGTAACCCGCGTTGCCCTGGAACTGAGCGGAGAAAATATGTTCCTTCCCGTTCTTCTTCAGGACTTCAAATACATCCGCGAAATTTTCGAAAAGCGCATACCAGTGTTTGTCGATCACTTCTTTGCTTTTTGCGGCGGCATTCGGCCAATCCTGGCGGGTGAGGTAAACCTTTGCCAGCAGGCTTTTCGCGGCGCCCGCAGTGGCGCGGCCAATATCTGCGCTGCCGTATTCATTGGGCGCGGGCAGGTTTTCCGCGTCTTTAAGATCGTTGATGATCTGCTGGTATACATCCGCGGCAGGGGATTTAGCAACGTACAGCGCTTCCGGCGTGAAGGAAGTGGTTTCGTGGAGGACGATGGGCACGTCGCCGAACCAGCGCACGAGGTTGAAGTAATGCAGCGCGCGGAGGAACTTCGCTTCGTTGATCAGCCGGGTGCGGATGGTTCCGGAAATCTTATCCGCTTGGATGAGCGGGATGCGGTCTATCGCGATGTTGGAAGCATTGATGGCATCGTAGCTTTGTTTCCAGAGCTGTTCCATGCGGTCATTCGACGCATCGTGCGTGAGACCTGAAATAGCGCGTACGTGGGCATTTCGCGCCCTCGGGCCTGCTTCGTAATCGTCGGTGGCCATTTCCACGCCTATCTGGAACAGGCTGTTGTAAAGCGATTGGCCGGTTTCGTATAATTTCCGGTAACTGGCGGTTACCGCTGCGGTAGCCTGCTGCTCGTTCTGGTAGAACTGCTCCGTCACCAGCTGCGAGGCCGGTTCTTCGTCAAGACTGGAGCAGGCGCCCAGCGACAGGAGCGCGAAAGAAAGCAATATGGTGGATGTATGTTTCATACACTGCATCAATTTTAAGGTCAGAAGGAAATTTTAGCGCCGGCGCTCACCGACCTCGATACGGGGTAGATGCCAACGTCGGTACCGGGCGAAACGTTGCTGCCGGATGTGACTTCCGGGTCGAAGCCGGTGTAGTCGGTCCAGGTGAGCAGGTTTTGCGCGGATAGATACACTTCAATGGAGGCGATATTCCTGATCACTGAGCGGGGAATGGAATAGCCAAGTGAAATGTTCTTCACGCGCACGAAAGAACCGTCTTCAATGAACCGGTCTGAGAACACGGGCGCGGGATCGAGCTTGGCGCGGGGAATGAGGGTGTTGGTATGCTCTGGCGTCCAGCGGTCCAGCGCGGAGGTGGCGGCGTTTTGCTGGCCGGTGAACAGCTCCAGCGTTTGCCGGTTGGAGTTGAGGATCTTGTTGCCGTAGGAGCCCTGGAGAAATATTGACAGTGAAAGGCCTTTCCATTCGAAAGTATTATTCAGTCCAAAGATGAAATCGGGCTGCGCGTTGCCGATAATGGTACGGTCTGCCGCGGTGGTGAAGAGCTTATCGCCGCTGATGTCTTTGTACAATCTGTCGCCGGGCTTGGGCGCGGCGCTGCCGGTGTATTGTCCTTTGGCTGCTTCTTCGCCGGGCTGAAGGATGCCGTCTATCACCGTGCCATAGAAACTGCCCAGCGGCTCGCCAACGCGGATGATGTAATTGCCGGTGATGTAAGACGGCGCGCCGTTGCCGAGTGTGAGTACTTTGTTGCGGTTGAGGGAAAAGCTGAGGTTGGTGTTCCAGCCGAGCGCGCCTGCCAGGTTGCGGCTGTTGACGCCTATTTCAAATCCCTTGTTCTGCACGGACCCAAAATTTTGCAGTGAAGCATTCTGCCCGGTGGTCCAGGGTATCTCAACGCTCAGCAGCAGGTCCTGTGTTTTCTTGTAATAGCCGTCCAGCGAGATCTGCAGCCGGTTATTGAATAAGCCCAGATCGATGCCGGCGTTGTATTGATAGGTCGTTTCCCAACCCAGCTTGTCGTTGGGAATGCGCGAAGGTGCGAAGCCGGTGGCCGTTTTGCCGCCAAAGAGGTAAGTCAGGCTATACAGCGCGGCCAGCGACTGGTATTCCCCGATCTCCAGGTTGCCTGTGGTGCCAAAACTGGCCCTGAGTTTGAGGTCGCTGATGGTTTTGCTGAGCGCCCTGAAAAAAGGCTCGTTGCTGATGCGCCAGGAAGCGGCGGCGGAAGGGAAGTAGCCCCATTTGTTGCCTTTCCCGAAGCGCGACGACCCGTCTGTTCTGATACCGGCGGTAAAATAATAACGGTTGCTGAAATTATAATTCAGGCGCGCCAGCCACGAATGCAGCACCCATGCGGTAGCGTCTGAATAAGGCCGCACGATCGTTGCGCCGCTTTGCAGGTTGTTGTAGGCAAGGTCGTCTGTCACGAAACCCTGCGAGCCGCTGCGGCTCACGTCGCTGGTGTATTCCTGCTGGGTGAAGCCGCCGAGCACGTCGAAGTTGTGCCTGCCGAAAGACTTTGCATACGAGATGGTGTTTTCGTTCAGCCAGG
Organism: Chitinophaga sp. YIM B06452; assembly: GCF_039655965.1. NCBI lineage: Bacteria > Pseudomonadati > Bacteroidota > Chitinophagia > Chitinophagales > Chitinophagaceae > Chitinophaga > Chitinophaga sp. YIM B06452. The sequence continues at coordinate 416,070 of NZ_JAWLKY010000004.1, forward strand.
AGTAGGAGCTGAAAGTGCCCTGCCCGGCAGAGCCCTTTGTTTGCGCGCCTTCGTAGATGTAAGAAGGGATATAACTTTTTTCATTCGTCGTATTCACGTCTGCCCCGAAAAGCACTTTCACCTGCAAGCCTTCCAGTATGCGGTATTCCGCGAAGGCGGTGCCAAAGAAGCGGTTGGTGATGGATTTATTGCTTTGCTCTTTGATAGTGGCAACCGGGTTCGCGAAAATGTTCTCGAAAGGATTGCGTAAAGTGTAACTGCCATCAGGCTCATACACGGTGGCGGTGGGCGGCATAATGAGCAAAGATGTTACAATGCCCGCAGGCGCTACGTTTGCGTCGCTCTTGCTGGCGGTGAGCGCGGCGCTTACTTTCAGGCGGTCGAATGGATTAGCGTCTACATTCGCACGAACGCTGAAACGCGAGAAGCCGGTGTTGCGGATGATGCCTTCCTGTTTAAAATAATTGCCGGAAAGCAGGTAACGCGTTTTGGCGCTGCCGCCGCTGATGGTAAGCTGGTGGCTCTGTTGCGGGGCAGACCGGAAAGCTTCATCCTGCCAGTCGGTCCCTTTGCCCAGCTGGTCTATCTGTGCCTGGGTGAGATACTGGAATTTACCTCGCGAAGGATTTACATCATACAGCACTTCGTTGCGCAGCACGGCAAATTGCTGCGCATCCAGCACATCGATCTTTTTGCGGAGGGATTGCACGCCATACAGCACGTCGTAAGAGAGCGAGCTTTTATCCGCCTTTCCTTTTTTGGTGGTAATGATCACTACGCCGTTAGCGCCGCGGGAACCATAGATGGCCGTGGCGGAAGCGTCTTTCAATACATCGATGCTTTCGATGTCTGAAGGGTTGATATTCGCCAGCGGGTTCACCGGCGTACCGCTAAGGATGCCGGCGCTTACGGGGTTGTTGTATACGGGAAAGCCGTCTATCACATACAAGGGCTCATTGCCGCCCTGTATGGAACTCCCGCCGCGGATGCGGATGCTCACGCCGCCCCCGGGCTGGCCGGAGGTCTGCGTAACCTGTATGCCGGGCACGGAACCTTTCAGCGCCTGGTCCAGCGAGCTGACCGGCTGTTTCAGCAAATTTCCTGAAACAGAAGAAATGGAACCGGTAAGGTCGCTTTTCTTTTGCGTGCCGTAACCCACCACCACCACATCGTTCAGCTGGTTCTGCACAGGTTCCAGCCGCACTTCCACCTGGCCGGCCTCCGCGATCACTTCCTGTTTTTTATACCCGATAAAACTAATGATGAGCGTGTAAGGAAATTTTTGTCCTGTTACAAAGGCGAATTTTCCCTGCTCATCTGTGCTCACACCATGGGTGGTGCCTTTGATCTGTACTACCGCTCCGGGCAAGGCTTCGCGGGTAACCGCATCCACTACGCGGCCAGACAGCCTGGAGTTGATGAGCGGCACCGTCTCCTGCGCCAGCAGCTGAAGAGGAAAAGAAATGAATGAAAGGAGAACGGCGTATTGTACCCATGCCCGCTTTTTTACGCGGTGGCGGCGCAGTTCGTTGGATGGAGATTGCATATCGGTTGTTGGTTTTTGTATGGACAATAAAGACCCGGTCCCGCCGTAAGGCGGGAAAACAAGGCAACGACGGACACGCAAGAGGTTCCCTGCTAAGGCAATGCCGTAGCTAATTTCAGCGGATCGTTCGTCATTTTCAATAATAGAAAGCAGGCAGCCGGAAGCGGCCTGTCATGCGCAGGTTATTCAGACCCGACATCGGTGGTGTGTAAAGTGGTTGGTTGGCATATCCTTCAATTTTTAGTGAATTGAAGACCGGTGCAGCGCCCTTCAGGATAGTGGTGGTTGGTTGGAACTATCGTTTCTCGATTCGGTCAATGTATGCATATACCGGTCACGCGGAACAAAGATAATATATAAATTCAATTATCCTACAAAAATTGTAGACTAATAAATTGTTATCCCTTTTCCGGAAAGGATAGATGTTTAAACATTTTTCTAAAAATGTCTACTGTTGTTTTGAAACCCTTACCGCCGTTGTTTTAGCAACGGAATATTTTTTGTTAATTATTAAACCATTTCGCAAACATCACTGTTAGAAAAACGTGTAGCCGTGTGTACCCCGATGTGGCCATTTGCTTTTCAGCCAGGCAAATGGTAGTCACTTTGATACCGGCCTCAGCGAACGACCAGGTAGTTTTTTAGACCGACGCACCTATATGACAGCTATCTACCAGTATGTTACCCGGCATATTGACCTGATATCGTATGCCCTTATCATTATTTGCACCGTCTTATTATGCCCGTTGCGCATCTATGCTGAGGGCAGCAAGGAGCTTGCTGCGAGGGGAGGATACCGTGCGTATATGAACAGCACTTCCACCGTAGGAACGGTCAACCTTTTCCCGACGCTCGGCACGATGAAAGTATATGTGAATGTAGGTGAACGCCTGTACCTCGGCTCCAGTGCGCAGGGCATTGGCAGTGGCACCATAAGGGTAACGCTGCCCAATGGCACTACGTTTACCACGGGCTCCAGCACAACGATTGGCAGGATCGTGACCCGCCATCAGGAAACGCATGGCCCGAATGTAAATACAGGGAGTGGTTCAGGCTTTAATGCGTACCAGCGTACTGTTGGGGCGGATGAAGCGGGCGTATGGCAGGTGGAATTCATCCCTCCGAATGCAAGCAACACGACGAACCCTACACCGGTGCTTGCCAACTCTTCATGGACGCAGCCCAGCACCAGCTTTATCGCCGCTTTCGATATTTCCGTATATAATACTTCGTCCGGGTTCCAGACAGGCCGTGTGTTTACCAATATCTTCAGCGGCAATTTGGGAAATTACCAGTATGGGTTTAACGGTCTTTTTTATGTGCTTACGAAGGACGGCTATCAATATACAGTAAACAATAACGGGCAAACGGGTTTCGGTTTTTCTTTCTTCGCGAACAACAAAGGGTCCCGCACGCCGGCCGGCGACCCTTTATACCAGAGCGTGAACGATCTTTCCGCGGTTAACGTGCACGATCCGCGCGCGGTGGATGCGGGAACGGATATTACGCATAAACTTTTTTTCAACGCTCCCGACACGGATCTGCCCGTGAGCGCCCCGTCCGCAAGAGGGCAGGAGTGGTTGCTTACCTCCCCGCCTGCCATCAATATTACCAATATCGGGTTTGTTTCCGCTGAAGGCAGCGCACAGACAGGTACCTATCCGCTGGGCGGCTATATTACTTTTGATGCGGGTGTAGCTGCCAACTTCGCGATAGACCTTGATCTGAACAACAACGGCGTGTACACGGACGCAGTAGACCGCAGGCTGACCGGTTCCGCTGTGGCGGGGGCCAACCGTGTGTACTGGGATGGCAAATACGGAGACGGCACAAGTGTGCCGGCAGGCGCTGCCGCGATCTCCATCAGCGTCAGGGGCCAGCTTTTCGGCGGTGAGGTGCATTTCCCTTTTATCGACGTGGAAAATAATGTGAACGGCATTATCATCACACGCATCACCGGGAGCGGCGCCAACGACCTGGTGAACTGGGATGATACGCCCATCACTGTTTCCGGTACGCCCTCCAATCCCCGCAAAACGACAGACCCCGGCCTTTCCAGCACTACCAACGGCCATAAGTGGGGCTCCACCGCATATAATTCCACCGATTTCGGGGATGAGGTGCTGCTGGATACCTGGTCGTATGTAAACAGTGCCCCGCAAACGCAGGCCACTTCTGTCATCCTGCGGCAGGCCGATCTCGAAACCGTAAGCATCACGCCCGGACAGGCCGCTTATTGTATCGGGCAGCAGGCCACTTTTACCGTAACAGTACGCAATAACGGCCCATCCGCAGTAGACTCCGCGAAGTTCCGCTTTACCTTTCCTGCTGAGCTGACCGGCGTTTCGGTGAGCAGCGCAGCCACTACCGGCAGCAGCACGGTATCCGGCGGCTCGGTTACCGCCGGGCAGTACAATGCGCGGGTTGCCATGGCCAATGCGGCGGTGGTGACCTTTACGGTGACCGGTACCATTTCCACGGTGCCTTCCGGCGGCACCTTGCCGGTAACCGCCAGCATGCTGCGCACGATAGACTTCACCGATCCCGATGCGACCAATGCTGATGCCAGCCCTCCCGTGGACCCGCAGGCAGAGTGCGACGCGGCTCCGTCCGGCGCGGGCTGTAACAATATCAAAACGCTGGCGCCAGTGGTAAGCCCCCTGCCCACCACCGCAGCGGCAGGCCCGGCGCAATCGCTTTGCGCGGCTACAAGTGTAACACTGGCCGGAAATGCGCCCACCGTCGGCACCGGCGCATGGACGAAAGTAAGCGGCCCCGGCACACAAGTGATCACCACGCCTTCCAACCCCGGCACTACTGTAACCGGTCTCAGCACCGGCACTTATATTTTCCGCTGGACCATCAGCAACGGCACCTGCACGCCCAGCACCAGCGATGTGACCATTACCGTGCTACCTGCGCTGGCGGGTAATACGATCACCGCTCCCGCCGCCGCTACTTTCTGCGGCAGCGGCGATGCCACGCTCATAAACGGCAGCACGCCAACCGGCGGAACAGGTACTTATGCCTATCAATGGCAAAGCTCCACCGACAACACCACATTCACGAATATCGCCTCGGCAACCGCGGCAACCTATGATCCGCCAGCAGCGGCGGTCACCACCTATTACAGGCGGCTGGTCACTTCAGGCGCCTGCGCCGCTGCGTCTGTCAGCAATGTAGTAACCATCACCATACAACCCGCCATTGCCAACAATACCATCACAGCACCCGCCACTACTACTTTCTGCGAAGTGAGCGATGCGGATGTGATTGCCGGCTCCACGCCGGCAGGAGGCACAGGCAGCACTTTCAGCTACCAATGGCAAAGCAGCCTGGACAATGCAAACTGGACGGATCTGGCGGGCTCTACGGCGGCCACATACGATCCCGTGCGTGTAGCCACCACCGTTTATTACCGCAGGCTGGTGAGCTCCGGCGCCTGCGCCACGCCTTCGGCAAGCAACGTAGTGACCATCACGGTGAACCCTGCCATAACGCCGGGTGTGGTGGCTTCCAGCCAAACGTTCTGCATCAGCGGCAATCCTGATGCCTTTACCGTCAGCACCGCTCCAACGGGCGGCACTGGTACTTACACCTATCAATGGCAAAGCTCTACGACGAGCGTCAGCAGCGGGTTTACAGATATAACAGGAGCCGCCGGGGCCACTTACGATGCACCCTTGCTTACACAAACCACTTATTACCGCCGCATTACGCGTTCGGGCACCTGTACGGACGCGCTCAGCAATGTGCTGACCGTTGCCGTATTTCCTACACTTTCGGCGGGTACTATTGGCGCGGCACAGACCTTCTGCGCCAGCGGCGACCCCGCACCGTTCACCCAGCTGACCGCGCCAACGGGTGGCAGCGGCACTTACGGCTACCAGTGGCAGAGTTCTGTAACGTCCGCCAGCGCCGGGTTTACCGATATTGCCAATGCTACCGGCGTAACGTACGATGCGCCGGTTGTTTCGCAATCCACCTGGTTCAGGAGGATCGTCCGTTCCGAAAATTGCGCTGAGGCCATTTCCAATGTCGTGAATGTGAACGTGAACCCCGCCCTTGCCAACAACACGATATCCGCCGACCAATCCATTTGCGCAGGCGGCACGCCGGCTGCGCTTATCGGTACTGCACCCACCGGCGGCAACGGGATATATGCCTATCTCTGGGAAAGCAGCACCACCGGCACCGGCGGCTTTGCTCCGGCGGCAGGAGTGAACAATACTGCGACTTACACACCACCTGCATTAACTCAATCCACCATTTACCGCAGGAGGGTCACTTCCGACGGATGTGTGAACCTGAACAGCAACATCGTGCAGGTATCCGTGACCGCTGCCGCGCCTGCTGCCAACGCCGGCCCGGACCAGGGCCCGCTGAATGCCAACGCGGTAACGCTGGCGGGGAATGCTTCGGGAACAGGCGCCGGTGTGTGGACGCAGGTGAGCGGGCCTTCTGCCGGTAACATTGTGAACACCACCCAACCAAACACCGCCGTTGCCGGCCTCCTGACGCCTGGTACTTATGTGTACCGCTGGACCATCAGTAATGCGCCTTGCCCCGCTACCTTCGATAATGTAAGCATCATCATCAACGCGCCGCCGGTGGCCGGGAACGACAATGCCACTACCCAGGAAGACAATGCGGTCACCATCACCATACTTGCAAATGACGCTGACGCAGATGGCACTGTCATCAGCGCCGAGCTGGCAGGCGCCCCGGCTAATGGCACGCTGGTACTGAATGCCAACAATACCGTGACCTACACGCCGCGGCCGGATTTCTCCGGGACAGACGCATTCACTTACCTGATCAGGGATAATCTCAACACCGTGTCCAACACAGCGACGGTGACCATTACCGTGCAGCCGGTGAATGATGTGCCCGATGCCGGCAACGATAATATCAACGTTGCGGAAGATACCCCGGTGAACCTTTCCGCGCCGGGCATCCTGGATAACGACCGCGATGCGGACGGCGGCCAGCTGGCAGCCAGCGTGATCTCCGGCACGAGCAACGGCAGCCTTACACTGAATTCCAACGGATCACTGCAATACACTTCCCGCCTGAACTTTACCGGTACGGACCAGTTCACTTACCGCGTATGCGATGCCACCGGCCTTTGCGATACCGCTACCGTAACCTTCAATGTCGGGAATGTGAATGACGCGCCCGCAGGCGTAAACGACACTTACTCCATCGGGGAGGATGGCGTGCTGAACATTGCAGGACCCGGCTTACTGGCCAACGATACCGATCCGGACGGCGATGCGCTGACCGCCAACCTGCTGACCAGCCCGGCTCAAGGCACACTCGTGCTGCAACCCAACGGCTCTTTCAGGTATCAGCCTAAAGCGGATTATAACGGGCCGGACAGCTTTACCTACAACGCCTGCGATGCAAGCGGCAGTTGTTCATCCGCTACCGTTACCATCAATGTGACGGCCGCGAACGACTTCCCGCTTGCCACCAACGACTTCTATAACACGAACGAAGATCAGCCGCTGACAGTGGCCTTGCCCGGCATCCTTTTTAACGACACGGACATAGACGGCAATACACTGACCGCGACCGTGATAACACCGCCGGCCAACGGCACACTGACGCTCAATACAAACGGCTCATTCACCTATACGCCGAACAGCAATTTTAACGGTGTGGAACAGATCACCTATCGTGTATGCGACAACGGTGCCCCGTCCCTCTGCGATACCGCTACGCTCAGCATCACCGTTAGTCCCGTAAACGACCGGCCTGTGGCAGGAGACAATACCTATACCACGTCGGAAGACGTTGCCCTCAGCGTAACGGCGCCGGGTGTGCTGGCCAACGATACGGATATAGACAGCGACGGATTTACCGTGAGCCTTATCACCAATCCCGCCAATGGGAAGATTGGGCTGAATGCCAACGGCAGCTTCGTATACACGCCCAATGCACAGTTCAACGGAACAGACAGCTATAGCTACCGCATTTGCGATGCATCCGGCGGATGTGATACGGCAACGGTGAACATTACCGTTACGGCGGTGAACGACCGGCCGGTTTCGCTGGATGCCACCTATACAGTCGCGGAAGACGGCGCGCTGAATATCGCCGCGCCCGGGCTGCTCATCAACGACCGCGATCCTGACGGGGATCCGCTGAGCGCTACGGTTGTAACGCAGCCTGCAAACGGAACGCTTGCCATTAATGCCAATGGCAGCTTCAGCTACACGCCCAACGCGAATTACACCGGCACGGATATTTTCACCTACCGCACCTGCGACAACGGGACCCCTTCGCTTTGCGATACCGCATTCATCACCATCACCGTCACTCCTGTAAACGACGGGCCCGCCGCGGGGAATGATGCATACACCCTGGCGGAAGATGCGCGGCTCACCGTACCGGCCCGTGGTGTGCTTACCAACGATACCGATATCGATAACGACGGCCTCAACGCCAGCCTGGTGACCGGCCCGCTGAACGGCACCCTGCAGCTGAATGCCGACGGAAGCTTCGTATATACGCCGAATCATGATTACAACGGTACCGATACGTATACCTACCGTGTGTGCGATATCAGCGGGGCCTGCGACACGGCTACCGTAACGCTTACCATTACCGCGGTGAATGATGCGCCCGTAGCCGGTTCCGGCAGTTTCTCCGGCAGAGAGGATGTTCCGCTTACCATTGCTGCGCCCGGTGTATTGTTCAACGACGTTGACCCTGACGGCCAGGCGCTTACCGCCACCGTGGTGACGCCACCGGCAAGCGGTACGCTGGTGATGAACGCGAACGGGTCATTCACCTTCACGCCCGCGCCCAACTTCAACGGCCAGCTCAGCTTTAACTACCAGGCCTGTGATCCTTCAGGGGCCTGCGATACAGCTACAACGATCCTCAATATTGAAAATGCGAATGATGCGCCGGTAGCGGCGAATGATGCTTATACCACGCCGGAAGATGAAACGCTGCAGATTGCAGCGCCCGGCCTGCTGGCGAATGATACAGACCTGGACAGCGATCCGCTTTCCGCCTCGCTGCTTACACAGCCGCAGCATGGCACGCTCACCGTTGGCCCGCAGGGTAATTTCATTTACGTTCCTGTAAACAATTATAACGGCCCGGATGCATTTACATACCGTGTATGCGATAACCAGGGCGGTTGCGATACAGGCACCGTGAATATTACCGTGAACGCTGTGAATGACCGGCCGGTAGCCGCGAACGACGCATATAATCTCACGGAAGACCAGCCGCTTACCATAGCCGCACCAGGCGCGATCTTCAACGATGCAGATGTTGACGGCGGACAGCTCTCCGCCTCATTGGTGACAGCGCCTGTGAATGGTACTGCGTTGTTTAACTCTGACGGCAGCTTCACCTATACGCCATCTGCCAATTTCAATGGCGTGGACAGCATTATTTACCAGGTTTGCGATGGCTCCGGCGTATGCGATACCGCGACTATTATCCTGAATATTGCGCCGGCTTCCGATGCGCCGAATGCCCTTAATGATACTTACACCGTAAATGAAGACCAGCCCCTGACCGTTACAGCGCCGGGCCTGCTCAGCAACGATACGGATGCGGACGGCGATCAGCTTACGGCCACTGTTTACAGGCAGCCCGAGCATGGCAGGCTCACGCTGAATGCCAATGGCAGTTTCACTTATACGCCGGATGCGGATTACAACGGGCCGGATTATTTCATTTACCAGGCTTGCGACAATGCAGTGCCCTCCCTGTGCGATACAGGCAGGGTGAATATTACCGTGAATGCCGTGAATGATGCGCCAAGAGCCCTGGACGACAACTATTCCGTGGAAGAAGAAAGGACGCTGACCATCCCCGCCACCGGCCTGCTGCTGAATGATGCGGAACCGGACGGGCAGGCGATGACAGCCGCGCTGGCCGCCGCGCCGCTTCATGGCACCGCCGTTGTAAATGCGGACGGCTCGCTCTCGTATACACCTGCCGTTAACTTCAACGGTATAGACAGCCTGACCTATTCCGCCTGCGATCCCGGCGGTTTATGCGACACAGCCCTGGTGAGGATAGTAGTAACACCGGCAAATGACAACCCGGTACCAGTTGCTGATGCATTCACCCTGAATGAGGATGAGCCGCTTACCGTGACCGCGGCCCAGCTACTCACAAACGATACTGACCCTGACGGCGACCAGCTGCAGGTATCTGTCACCGTTCTGCCCGCTAACGGCAGGCTGACGGATAACGGGAACGGCACGTTTACTTATGTTCCCAATCTTAACTTCAACGGCGCCGACCAGTTCACCTACAACGCCTGCGATCCGCAGGGGAGCTGTGTTACAGCGGTGGTAACGCTTACCATCACTTCCGTGAACGATTCCATCACTACCAGGGATGATGAGTTTAAAACCGCTGAAGACGTGCCGATTACCATCCTGTACAGCCAATTGATGGTGAACGACGCCGACCCGGAAAACGAGCCGCTTACGATAGAGCTGATCACGGCAATGGGCCCGCAAACAGGCTCCATCAGCGCGGTAAACGCAGCTGGTTTCAATTATACGCCCGGCCAGGATGTGCTTACCCTCGATTCGTTCTACTACCGCATCTGCGAGCCCGGCGGGCTTTGCGATACGGCGAAGATCTACGTACGCATCGACGCGACCAACGATGCGCCGGTTCCCGGAAATGATACCTACGCCGTGAATGAGGACCAACGCCTGATCATTGCCGCGTCCGGCGTATTGCAGAATGATACGGACGCGGATGATGCCGTGCTCTCCGCTCAACTGGTGACCGCCCCGGCGAGCGGCACGCTGACGCTGCGGGCGGACGGATCGTTTGAATACCAGCCCAACCTGGATTTCAACGGCACTGACCAGTTCACCTACAGCGCCTGCGATGGCAGCGGCGCCTGTGTGAACGCCACGGTGACCATTACCGTCAACGCGGTGAATGACAAGCCGGAAGCGGTGAACGATGTATTTACCACCCCGGAGGAAACCGCGGTGAACGGCAGCCTGGCGACCAATGACAGTGATACCGACGGCAACCTGCTTACATCCTCGCTTGTGGCAGCGCCTGGTTTCGGCAGCCTTGTACTGAACGCGGATGGCACTTTCACCTATACGCCCAGGGCGGACTTCAACGGCACCGACGTATTCATTTACCAGGTTTGCGACAACGGCACGCCTTCGTTGTGCGATACCGGTACCGTAACGATCACCATTACTGAAACGAACGACGCCCCGGAAGTAAATAACGAATCATACACGCTCGATGAAGACGCGGTACTGCAGATTACCGGGCAGGGTGTACTGGCCAACGACCGGGATGTGGACGGCAGCATAGCAGCCACTTTGGTTACCGCCCCGACGAAAGGAACGCTGGAGCTTAATCTGAATGGAACGTTCCGTTACCGGCCGAACCTGCATTCCAGCGGTGTGGACAGCTTTACATACAACGTCTGCGATGCCGCCGGCCTGTGCACTGCCGCCAAGGCCTACCTTACGGTCAATGAAGTGAATGATGCGCCTGTGGCTGTGGATGATACCATTAACCTGAACGAGGAACAGACCGTGATACTTGATCCGAATCATCCCGCATTTATCCTGGTGAATGATTACGATCCGGACGGCGACCCGCTCACAGCCACGCCTATCGGGCAACTGGCTCACGGCACGCTTACGCTCAATCCCAACGGCACATATACCTACGTGCCTGAAGCTAATTACAGCGGCTCAGATTTTATCTATTACCAGGTTTGCGACAACCGCGGCCTCTGCGATACCGGCTTCATTACCATTAACCTCAGGAACCTGAACGATCCGCCGGTGGCGCGTGCGGACAGCTTCGCGATCGATGAGGACGTACCGCTGATAGTGCACGCCGCTACCGGTGTGCTGGCAAATGATGCCGATCCGGATGGCGAAGCCATCGTGTCTACCCTGCAAACGCCTGCCAATGGCAGGCTGGCACTTAGTTCAGACGGCTCTTTCGAATATATCCCGAACCGTAATTTCAACGGCCGCGATTCCTTCACCTACCGGGCCTGCGATGCCGCGGGTTTATGTTCCACCGCCGTGGCCAGGATAATCATTGCACCGGTGAACGACCCGCCGGTAGGCGTGAACGACGAATTCGCCAGGGCGGAAGATACCGTGATCACCTTCCCGCCCATCGTAGTATTGATCAATGACAGCGACCCAGACGGCGATGCGCTCTCCGGCCGGCCCATTGGCAGCCTTACGAAAGGTTCCTTCACAGCAAATCCCAACGGTACGTATACTTACAGTCCCGCCCCGGACTTCAACGGTGTGGACAGTATAGAATACCAGGTATGCGATCCGCAAGGGCTTTGCGATACCGCCATTATCCGCCTCACCATCCTGCCGAGGAATGATGCGCCCCAGGCGAATCCAGCCACATACGCCACACAGGAAGACCAGCCGCTGGTGCTGGCCGCACCGGGCATCCTGGCCAACGACAGCGACCTGGATGGCGATGATATGTCAGTGACCCTTATAACCACCACAACGAAGGGTACCGCCATACTCAGGCCGGACGGCAGCCTGAACTACACGCCGGACAAGGACTTTGCGGGGCTGGATAGTCTTACTTACAGAGTATGCGACCTCTCCGGCGCATGCGACGAAAGTGTGATCTACATCAATGTGGCGGCGGTAAACGACCCGCCTGTAGCCGTTGGCCTTAATCTCGTGATGAACGAGGACGCAGTACTGAACAGCCCGGCGCCCGGCGCATTGCTGAACGATACCGATCCGGACGGAGACGCGCTTACCGCCACGCTTGTGGCCCCGCCGGCCAACGGTACGGTGACGCTGAATCCTGACGGCAGCTTCAGCTACGAGCCTAACAGCAACTTCAACGGGCAGGATCAGTTTATTTACCGCGCCTGCGACGGCGAATATTGTGATGAAGCGATGGTGTTCATAGACGTGCTGCCGGTTACAGATGCACCGGTAGCCGTAAACGACACCCTGGCCATTACCGAAGACAGCCTGTTTGTTTCCGCCATCAGCATGATGGACAACGACTTGAACACAGACGCAGACCCCCTGAGCATAACCGTAGTAACGCCGCCCGCGAAAGGCCAGCTGACAGTGAACGGCAGCGGCATTGTCCAGTACCGGCCGAACCTCGATGCAAATGGGGCGGACAGCGCGGTTTACCGCATCTGCAATGCGGCAAACAATTGCAGCGATGCGAAGATCTACTTCAATATTGCGGCGGTAAACGATAAGCCCGTAGGTGTGGATGACTATTTCGCAAGAAATGAAGATACCGTGCTTACCTTCCCGCCGTCTGTGGCATTAATAAACGATACCGATCCCGACGGGGACGTGCTGACGGGAGAACCCATAGGCTTCCTTACCAAAGGCACTTTTGTACGGAACCCGAACGGAACTTACACCTATACGCCGCTGCGCAATTTTTACGGTGTGGACAGCATTGCCTATCGCCTATGCGACCCTTCGGGCCTGTGCGATACAGCCGTGATACATCTCACCATACTGCCGGTGAACGATAAGCCGCTGGCCGTGGACGATGCATATACTGCAAACGAGGACCAGGCGCTTTCAGTACCGGCCTCCGGCACGCTGGTGAACGACAGCGACGTAGATACCACCGATGTGCTGAACGCTTCCGTATTGTCAGGCCCGGATCATGGCTCCCTGGTAGTGAACCGCGACAACTCGTTCACCTACCAGCCCTCGCCCGATTTCTCCGGCGCCGATTCCTTCATGTATATTATTGCCGACCAGGGCGGGCTGAGAGATACCGCTGTGGCGACCATTACCGTCAGTCCGCTGAACGATGCGCCCGTAGCCCTTGACGACGCTTACTTTGTAAAAGAAGGCGCAAGCGTTGCTAATAACCTGTTGACGAACGATGCCGACCTGGATAATGATACGCTTTTGGTGAGCGTTGCACAGCCAACCGCCAACGGCAGCATAACCCTGAACCCGGACGGTTCGTTCACTTACACGCCGAACACCGGTTTCACCGGAACAGACTTTGCCTTGTATGCGCTCTGCGATAACGGCACACCTGCTTTGTGCGATACTGCCAGGGTGACCTTTATCGTGTCAGCCGGTTCAGTGCCGGTGGCGGTGGATGATGCTTATACCCTGCTGGAAGACGATTCCCTGGCGGTAGCTGAACCCGGTATGCTGGCGAACGACAGCGATCCGGAAGGAGGGGTGCTGACCGTGCAGATTGATCAGCAGCCTGCTCATGGCGTGCTTGCCCTGCAACCCGATAATTCGTTCGGCTACAAGCCTGGGCTCAATTTCTTTGGGAACGACACCGTGGTATATATCATTACCGAGCCGGGAGGCCTGAAGGATACAGCGCAGATCGTGTTTACAGTGACGCCGGTGAACGATGAGCCCGTGGCGGTTCCTGATTCCGTCACGGTGAATGAAGAGACGCCGGCAAGCGGGAATATTCTTACCAATGACAGCGACCCGGATGGCGACCAGCTTTCCGCCAGCCTTGTAGTAGCGCCAGTGAATGGAACGGTGGTATTGAATGCGGATGGTTCCTTCACGTATACGCCGGCCGCAAATCACCTTGGCAGGGATTCGCTGATATGCCAGGTTTGCGACAATGGCACGCCGCGGCTTTGCGATACTGCCACCTTGTACTTTACGACGGTTAATGTGAATGACAAACCCCTGGCAGGGGATGATGCCTATACGGTGAATGAGGACATTGCATTGAATGTGCCGCCGCCGGGCCTGTTGGGTAATGATGCCGATCCCGATCCTGACGGGGATACGCTGGCGGTTGCCATCCTGGTACCGGCGTTAAATGGCGTGCTGACGCTTGCGCCGGACAGCTCCTTTACATATGTTCCTGCCCCGGACTTCTCCGGCAACGATACCGCTTATTATACGATCACCGATCCGGGTGGCCTGATAGATACGGCTATGGTAGTATTCACTATCGTTTCCGTGAATGACCCGCCGGTTGCGGTGGAAGATTCGGTTACGACAGACGAAAATACACTGGCTACGGGTAGTGTGCTTGCCAACGACACGGATAAGGAAGGTAATGCACTTACTTCAAGTCTGGTAACGGCGCCGGTGAACGGAACGGTGGCGCTCAATGCCGACGGTTCCTTCACGTATACGCCGAACACAAATTACAATGGCCTGGATTCACTGATCTACCAGGTTTGTGATAACGGGGTGCCGTCGCTTTGTGATACAGCTACTTTGTACTTTACAGTAACCGCGATCAATGACAAACCAGTGGCTGCGGATGACGCATATGCGGTAAATGAAGATGTCGCGTTGAATGTACCATCACCAGGTCTCCTGGGCAACGACTCCGATCCTG